>JADMXW010000004.1 GCA_015548865.1 Serratia marcescens
AGGCAAGAAATGACAATGGCTTTATGGAAAGAATGCAGGAAGTTTCCGGTATGACCCTATCTCAAATCCGCGCTGACGTTGGGGCGTATGAGGTTAAATGTATAGCTGAGAAAGTTTCAGCCATAAACTGTACGCCAAGTGAAATGCAGATAGCGAATGCCGCGATGGCGTGCAGAGATTTTTTTCATAGTTCTGGAACACCATTAACCACGGAACAATCGTGTCTTTTGATCGATGGGATGAAAGTGTTTTTAAACGAGCTTGACGCTCAAGTAAGTACAAGCTGTGAATAGTGGACGCATTCAAACGGCTTCAAAAAATGGACAAGGACAACCGACGTGCTGTTCTCTGGCCTGCATGAATCACTTCCTTTTATAAAAAACGCATTATCACATTATGTGAATGCGTTTTTCATTTCAGGCGGCACGCTACAGCGGCGATTAACAACCTGAACACCGCTTACACATGTCAATTCTGATCAACCCATGGCGCAAAACAAACGGTGTGAATGCCAAGGATGTGATGGGGAACCTGTAGGGAAAACGGTTAACGCAAAATAACTCACATCAGTATGTTGGCGTGTCTCGCTACGTAAGTATGCTACGTGCCCTATGATGCCCGCGCGATAGTGCGAGTGCAGATGCCGGAACGTGAGGAGCCCAAGCCAAAGGTGATGCACAGTAATGTTTATTGCAACACCTAAGCTAAACGAAAAGCCTACGCCGCTCGGCTATGAGGTCTAGCGCGTCCTCAAGTGTAGGGAGTGGGTCAGTGTGAATGGTCCATGCTTCGTTACCCATAATGAGTAGCGACACATAAAAACCTGAATCCTCTATTACTGCGTAAGAGCCTTCTGTGCACTGTGTCAGCTTGTCATTGTCAGCGAGCACGCAGATTCTTGTTCCGTTAAGCTCTGTTATTTTCATGGGTGAGCGTCATGTCCATTATGATCGTCTATCTGCAGATTGTAGCCTATAAAATGAAGTAATCCCGTTATGGTTTTTCCCCCGTAATTCCCCCATTATTCCCCCTATAAACTCAAGACGAAAAAAAACCAACCGTAAAAGGTTGGTTTTCTTGGGATTATTTGGTCGGCACGAGAGGATTTGAACCTCCGACCCCTGACACCCCATGACAGTGCGCTACCAGGCTGCGCTACGTGCCGACGCTATGGGGCGCTATATTACCGTCTCCTGAACCGATTGCAATAGCCAGCTGGCGCGATCGCTTTAGATTTAGGCAGTTAGTTAGCAATAAATCGCCTTTCGCTCGTAAGCACCTGTAACAGCAGCGGTAAGCTTGGTTTTTCATCACGCAATTTTTCACCGTCGCTATTGTAGGCATCGTAGCTGCCGTTGGCATCCAATTGGATGATCTGCTGCGGCGTTGTGATCAGCAGAGCCCCTCGGTTACCGTTTACCAGCCAGTTATTACGCCGTTGGGCAGCAAACAGGTCTTCACCTTGCGAATAATCCGTGGCGATCGTTTTTACATGCAGCAATCGCTGCATGAGGGTGACCATAACGTCTTTTTGATCCGTCATTTTGCTGATGGTCTGTGCCGGTGTACCCGGCCAGTGAACCACAAGCGGGATCTGCCATTGTGATCGACGGTAGAGATTGCCTTTATCCTGCTCGCTGGATTTTGCCGTAATAATCACGACGGTATTATCCAACTTACCTTGGCTTTGCAACGTATTGAGTATTGCGTTGATGCTTTGATCGGTGGCTTTTGCATCTGCTGGCCCGCGAGCGCCGTTAGTGCCAAGCTCAATATAAGAGAACCATGGCGATGTGGTTTGCGTGTTGGTTTCCAGCCAGGTCTGCCACTGCTGAACTGTCTCCGTATCACGCTGAATCACGGGTGCTGAAAGCGAAAAATCTGACAGCAGCGCCTGACGATAAAGCGGGTTATCAAATCCGTCGGAAGAGAACAGACCAAATTGATATCCCTGTTGATTCAGCGAACTCACTAACGCGGATGGCGTACGTGCACTCAATATTCCATCCATGTAGGTGGTTGAGATGCCGTAAAACAGGTTGAACAAGCTGCTTTGCGCGTTCTGACTCACATTAAAATGGTTGCTGAAGTGCACATTCTCTTCAGCAAAACGCATCAATTGCGGCATGCGGGCGAGCGGGAGTTGGTCGGCCACCACAATCAACAGGTTAAATCCACTGCCGGCATCGCGGAACTGAATATTGTTCAACGGGTATTCTACCGTAATAGCCTCGGGGTTGCCCTGTAGCGCAATGCGGCGTTGATAAGCCTGTGCATCCAGCAGGCCATGTTTTTCCAGAAACCGTCGTGCAGTCATCGGATAGGATAACGGCAATGTTGCGCGCTGCATGGTAATCGGGCGATAAAAATTGGCATCTGCCCAGATATACATCATATGAGAGGCAAAAAATGCACTGATAAACACCGCTGCGACCGGCATGCCAATACGGTGACGGTTAAGGCTGCGCAGTTTTTGCCAGCACCAGGTGCCAAACAGCATCTCAACCATAAAAATCACGGGGATGCCGATAAACATCAGTTGCCAGTCACGCGCAAGGTCACTTTGATCCGGATTGATCACCAGTTCCCATACCGTGAGGTTCAAATGAAGGTGAAAGCGGTTAAACACCTCCATATCAAGCAGCAGCAGCGTCAGTCCTGCGGTCGCCAAGGCCGCAGAAAGAAAACGCAGCAAACGCTGCGACATCACCACGAACGTCAAGGGAAAGATAATCAGCAGGTAGACGGCAAAAACGATAAAACTAAAATGCCCCAGCCAGCTGACAAGGGCATAGCTACGGCCAAGCAACGATGAGGGCCAATCCGCCACAAACAGGTAACGGCTTCCCACCCCCAGGCTCAACAGGATGTTAAACAGAGCGAACCAATGCCCCCAGCTGATCATCTGGGAGACTTTTTCGCGATAGTTGTGATGGTTGCTTACCATAGCCTCAGGTCGGTGTTAGTGCGCGTTATGGGTAGTGATGGATGCCTGTAACGCATCAGCAAAAGAACGAGCCAATACCTGACGCTGCCCCGGCGCCACGCTGGTGTTGATAAGATTGGTCACCATATTGCCCAATACCATCAATGAGAGATCAGTAGGAGCATGGTGTTTTTCCAATACGCTTACCAATTCGGAAAGCACCTGTTCGACGAGTTCGTCACTGTAACGAGATAGTTGTGCCATAAAAGGGCGATTCTCACGCTGATAAAGGGGAATATCTTACCGTAACGACCTGAGGTTTTCCGCAATTTTATCATTTTATACTCATCATGCTTCAGGTTGCAGATGCATTGGCTGTGACTCGGATTACTTTGGGTATAGCGTCAACCGTCGGCGTATCGGCTGGCGTCGGCTTTCTCTTGCAGGGAACGCGCGTTTGGTGTTTGAATACGCTCCTTGCCAAAAGGAGAGTTTATCATGAGTCTGGATATCGACCAGATTGCCTTACATCAGCTTATCAAACGGGATGAACAAACGCTGGAGTTGGTGTTACGGGATTCGTTATTAGATGCCACGCCCGCCGTTGACGAGATGATGGCTGAGTTGCACCGTGTCTACAGTGCGAAAAACAAAGCTTACGGCGTGTTCGATGAACAGAGCGAGTTAGCTCAGGCGTTGCGTGGTTGCCGTAAAGGTGAGGAGGATTTCCTCGGCTTTAGTCGCGCAGCCACTGCACGGCTACGTGATGAATTGGCAAAATATCCCTTTGCTGAGGGTGGGATTGTACTGTTCTGCCAATATCGCTATCTGGCGGTTGAGTATTTGTTGGTGGCGGTGCTGAACAGTTGCAGCAGCATGCGTGTCAATGAACAACTGGATATCAGCAGCACGCACTATCTGGATATACCCCATGCGGATATCGTGGCGCGTATCGATCTTACCGAGTGGGAAACCAACCCGGAATCTCTGCGCTATCTGACCTTCCTGAAAGGGCGAGTAGGGCGCAAGGTTGCAGATTTCTTTATGGATTTCCTTGGCGCGAGTGCCGGGCTTGACACCAAAGCGCAAAATCGCGGCCTATTGCAGGCTGTGGATGACTACTGCGCACAAGGGGCGTTGGATAAAAACGAACGTCAGCAATACCGTCAGCAGGTGTACAGCTACTGTAATGAACAGTTGCAAGCAGGGGAAGAGATAGAGGTGGCTGCGTTGTCGCAGGAACTGCCCCCGTTGGGAGAGAAAACCTTCCATGCCTTTTCAGAGGAACAGGGCTATGAATTGGAAGAGCGTTTTCCAGCGGATCGTAGCACGCTGCGCCAATTAACCAAGTTTGCTGGCAGTGGTGGAGGATTAACGATCAACTTTGATGCCTTGCTGCTGGGCGAGCGAATCTTCTGGGATCCGGCAACGGATACGCTGACCATCAAAGGTACGCCGCCTAATTTGCGCGACCAGTTACAGCGCCGTTTGAGCAGTGGCGATAAGTAAGCCGCCAGAAAACGAAAAACGCCGCATATGCGGCGTTTTTCTTATCGACATTCATACTTGCTAGGAAAACACGCAGCGTCCTACGGGTTCTCCCAGGCGATTAAGCACGAACGAAGTCGATGTGAGTCAGTTTAGGCTTGAACGCGTGACGCTGAACGGCCTGAACTTTCACTTTTTCTTCTTTACCATCGACAACCAGGGTCAGAACTTCACCGTAAAAACCTTCTTTAGCTTCCAGGTTTTTAACGCTGTCGTGATCCAGGGCGATAGATACCGGCGCTTCTGCACCACCGTAAATGATGGCTGGGAATTTGCTGGCTGCGCGCAGGCGGCGGCTCGCACCCTTACCCTGCTCTTTACGTACTTCTGCGTTGATAGTGATCATGATTTTCTCTACTTTAGAAAATGCACCTGCTACAGGCGACCCAGCAACAGGTTAAATTATTCGCAATGGAATGTGTTATTCACACTGGAACAGATTTGCTTTTGCATAACAAAAGCGGGCTGCATTCTAACGGAATATCCGCGTGGCGGCAAACGAAACCGTGTTACGGTCGCTAACGCAATTCATTGGCACGGCGAAAACGACCTTCATAATCAAACAGTTTTTCCCTGACTTGCCAAAAACCATGCCGCTGCTTGCCTTGGCGACGTGCCACGACAAAATCTGGATGGCGTAAGAGGGCTTCTTGGCGCAGGATGTCGTGCGCGGAGTGCCATGCCAGAGGGATTCCCGGCGCACGTTGGTGTACTCGTAAAAATTTTTGGGTAAATACCCAGCGTTGCGCGGGGGTTCGTAAGTAAAAACGCTCTTTTATCTTCTTGTTTTCGTTTCCCTCTCCGTCGCCATACCCATCTTCATCAATATAAACGACATCCACCCATTCGCCTTTCTCGTCTTGTCCGGCTGTTATTTGCATACCACTACAGCGCAGTACCAGGGCATCTTTCAGCTTGAGTGCTGCTTTCAGCATGTCATCAGGATCCACCATAATATGATCGCATTGGTGGCATCGACGTGCCGCTATGTCGTTTTCTGCACCACATTCCGGGCATACCTTAAAGCGGAAGCGGTAATCACATTGCTCACGCACACCGTCTGCACTCTCTTCAAATCCCTGGCAGCGACGGCCATAGTGTTCCACGATATCGCCTTCCGACGTGGTCTTTCCCCAAAACAGATTGGCGAAACCGCACTGAGGACAAAGCACCTGTACCGGCTGGCTGCCACTGTGCGGTTTATGGCTACCTACTTCAGGCATATATAAATCATGTGGATTTCCTGCGTAATCGAGGATAAGGCAATCCGTTTTTCCCGGCGACAGGCGCAGGCCGCGCCCGACGATCTGCTGATACAGGCTAACGGATTCTGTGGGACGCAGGATGGCGATAACGTCAACGTGGGGGGCATCAAAGCCAGTGGTCAATACTGCCACATTGACCAGATAGTGTAACTGTTGCTGTTTAAAAGCCGCGATCAGCGCGTCGCGTTCTGCCGCGGGGGTTTCCCCGCTGATAAATGCGGCTTTGCCCTGAGGGAGCAAACCGTGAATTTCCCGAGCATGTTCCACCGTTGCGGCAAAAATCATCACGCCTTTGCGTTCAACGGCGTAGGTGACAATTTGGCTGACTATCTGAGGAGTAACACGCTTTTGGCGTCGTAATTCACGGTTGAGTTCCGCTTCGCTGAATAAACCCTGTGGTTGTACGGCAAGGCGGCTGAAATCATACTGCACCACGGGCATGTCCAAACGCAGTGGTGGTACCAGAAAGCCATGCTTGATCATATAGCGTAGCGGCAGTTCATAGATACAGTCGCGGAACAGACACTGTTCGTCACCACGAATCATGCCGTGATAGTGGTATTGGTAAATCCAGCCCTTTCCCAAGCGATAAGGCGTTGCGGTAAGGCCGAGCAGGCGCAGCGCAGGATTTTGTGTGCGCAGATGGGTAATGATTTGCTGATATTGGCTGTCGTCATCATCACTGATACGGTGACACTCATCGATAATCAGTAGCGAGAACTGGGTAAAGGAGGGCAGATTACGCGCCACGGATTGCACGCTGCCAAACACGACCTTTCCTTCGCTGCGGCGCTGATTAAGCCCTGCAGCGAAAATGTCGGCGTCCAACCCCCAAGCACAGTATTTGGCGTGATTTTGTTCAACCAACTCTTTGACATGCGCCAGCACCAACACCCTGCCGCGTGCTAAACGAGCCAGCTCGGCAATGACCAAACTTTTTCCTGCGCCAGTGGGCAGCACAATCAACGCAGGGTGTTGATGTTGCCGAAAATAAGTCAGCGTGGCGGAAACTGCCTCCTGTTGATAGGGGCGTAACGTAAACGCCATGGGTTAGTGTTGGCAGATCTTGCTGGCAGCAGTGGTAAAACCGGCTTCCTGGGGAACAAACTTGCCTTTGTTTGCCAGAAAGTCTACTAGCATGGCTGCGCTCATGTCGGATGCAGAACAGGTGTGAAAGCGTGCGTCAGCGCCGAAACGCGCTTCAATGGCGGAAATGAGCCCCTCTGTGGTGTACGCTTCGGCGGAATCCAGCATCATATGCAGTACTTCATGACCATGAATAGATGACATTGTGTGCTCCTATAATAATCCTGAAAATAAAAGATGCATTTATTCTATATTTTTATGCGTCAAGGGCGAACCCTCGCCTGTAGTTCAAAAGAAGCAATCGCACATTTTGTGCGTATCCATTAGGACATCTGGGGGAAAACGCCTGACATTCTAGGAGCAATCGCCATCACTCGCTATACTACGTCATGATTTCCCTTCCTTAACAATGACAGGCACATAGTTTTCTCATGCGATTGGACAAATTTTTATCCCAGCAACTCGGGATCAGCCGCGCATTGGTTGCGCGGGAATTACGCGCACAACGCGTAACGGTAGAGGGTGAAGTGGTTAAAAGTGGTGCATTCAAATTGCTACCTGAACATCAGGTCGCGTTCGATGGCAATGCGTTGGTGCAGCAGAGTGGGCCGCGTTACTTTATGCTTAATAAGCCTCAGGGATACGTATGTTCAACAGAAGATCCTGATCATCCGACTATTCTCTATTTTATCGATGAGCCGGTCGCGCACAAACTGCATGCGGCAGGGCGACTGGATATCGACACCACGGGGTTGGTGTTGCTGACGGATGATGGCCAATGGTCCCATCGCATCACTTCGCCCAAGCATCACTGTGAAAAAACGTATCTGGTTACGTTAGAGCAACCTCTGGCAGAGGATACCGCGCAGCAGTTTGAACAGGGTGTGCAACTGCACGGTGAAAAATCGCTGACTAAACCGGCGCGACTGGAAAAGCTGGATGACTATCAGGTTCGACTAACCATTGGAGAAGGGCGCTACCATCAGGTCAAACGGATGTTTGCCGCTGTGGGTAACCGCGTGGTTGAGTTACACCGTGAACGAATAGGTGCGATTGCGCTGGATGACACGCTTGAACCGGGAGAGTATCGCGCACTGACTGAAGAGGAAGTCACCAGCGTTATGCCGCGTTGAAGTACTTCATGACATATTTGATGCTCATTCATATAGCGTCATGTGCTTGCCATTACTCTGATGTAAACACGCTTTGGCCATAGGTCGGCCGTTAAGAGCCTACTGAAACTGTCACCGTGGTGGAGGTCTGCCGTGGCGGTGAATTTTTTTTATTTTACGGGCAAAAATCTGGGAGACATGCAGTGGGGAAAGCGCCATCACATATTGGCTTGATATTCATTCTTGGTTTGTTGTCAATGTTGACACCGTTTGCGATCGATATGTACTTGCCGGCGTTGCCAGTGATTGCCAAAGAGTTTGGCGTGGAACCGGGGCAGGTACAGATGACGCTGAGCGCCTATATCATGGGGTTTGCTATCGGTCAGCTGTTCTACGGCCCAATGGCGGACAGTCTGGGGCGCAAGCCGGTCATATTGGGCGGCACGCTTGTCTTTATGTTGGCAGGTGTAGCGTGTGCGCTGGCGCAAACTATTGAGCAGCTTACTGTGTTACGCATGCTGCACGGCTTGTCAGCCGCCGCATCTGCCGTGGTGATCAACGCACTGATGCGTGATACCTTCGCCAAGGACGAATTCTCGCGCATGATGTCGTTTGTCATGCTAGTGATGACGGTTGCACCGCTGCTGGCGCCTATGCTGGGAGGCGTGTTACTGCTCTGGTTTAGCTGGCATGCGATTTTCTGGACGCTGGCCGGGCTGTCACTGATAGCCTCGGTGTTGGTGATGCGTTTTGTCAAAGAGTCCTTGCCGGTAGAAAAACGCCAGCCGTTTCATTTTCGTACCACAGCTGGGAATTTCGCCTCGTTGTTTCGCCACAAGAAAGTCTTTAGCTATATGGTGGCAAGCGGGTTTTCGTTTTCCGGCATGTTCTCTTTTTTAAGCGCCGGTCCTTTTGTCTATATCGATCTCTACGGTGTGTCTCCCCAACATTTCGGCTATTACTTTGCCCTGAACGTGGTCTTTCTATTCCTGACCACCTACACCAATAGTCGCGTAGTGCGCCGATTGGGGGCGAACCAGATGTTTCGTATCGGGTTACTGATACAGTTTGCTGTCGGTATCGCGCTGGTGGTTATCTATACGTTGGATCTGGGTTTTTTGCCGTTGGTGCTGGGGGTGGCTATTTATGTCGGCTGTATCGCGATGGTGATGTCTAATGCCATGGCCGTGATACTGGATGATTTTCCACATATGGCGGGCACCGCGTCCTCGCTGGCGGGCACACTACGCTTTGGCATGGGCGCATTGATCGGAAGCCTGCTGTCGCTAATGAGTTTTACCAGTGCCTGGCCGATGATAATCTCCATGTCACTCTGTTCTATGGCTGCGTTTTTGTTGTACGGCTATGCCGCTCGCTCTCGCTGATCTCTTGCATCATTTTCGTTTGCAGCTGTGATGTTGCAAACGAAAACACCTGATATGTTTTTTCCCAGCCTTCATCTGCCCGATGATTTATTTTCCTGTTGGGTCAAGCTCTATCGATTTCACATTGTCTTTTTTTGGAATGTTGTTCTATAAATGTAAAAAGTATGATTTAAAAGTGAACAATGTAAATAAAAGGGGTTGAGATATTACGGAGAAAGCGTTAAATATAGAGTAACGCCTAAAAATCTTAAAATGTGATCAACGTGGCATTAATCAGTATTGCAATCATTTCCATTCGTTAAGAAGGGTGCCCTATGACTATTGCAACGCGGATTCTTGTAGAAATGACAATTCAGCAACGCCGCAATCGCCGGACACTGAGCTTAAACGTTCTTCCTTTGACGTCATCGTCATCGCGCTTGTTCACCATCATCATACCTGAGGGAAAGTAACAGTGGACACTCTCCAACTTTCGGTAGTGCATCGTTTGCCGCAAAGTTATCGTTGGTTATCGGGTTTCGCCGGCATCAAAGTGGAACCGATTCCGCTGAGCGGTATTCCCCTGCGGGGGCGGGATGAGGACAATAACCTGATTGGCTTTAAATTATTAAGCCATGATGGTGAAATGGCCTGGGTTATCTTACGCCAATTAAACCAGTCTCTGGCTGAGATTCAGATCGATTGCGCGGTGTTGGAATGGGAAGGCGAACCCTGTCTGTTTTTGCACCGCGATGATGAAAGTACTGCGTTGTGCCGCCTTAAAAACGTGGGGGTTGCCATCGCAGAACCTCTGAGTGCGCTCTATCCGTTTTAAACGCCATGTCTATACCAAGACAAGACATGGCGCGAGTACTTCTACAGAGTGGCCATGCGCAGCAGTTCTTGTGTATAGGCGCTCTGCGGAGCGGAAAAAACCTGTTCACAACTTCCTTGTTCTACTACCTCGCCTTGACGCAACACGATGACCTGATGACACAATGCGCGTACAACCTGCAAATCATGGCTGATAAAAAGATAAGCCAATTGGCGTTTTTGCTGCAATGCTTTCAGTAGGGTCAGAATTTGCGCCTGCACAGTTCTGTCCAGTGACGAGGTGGGTTCATCAAGGATCAGCAACGCGGGTTCTAGCACCAACGCGCGCGCGATAGCAATACGCTGCCGTTGGCCACCGGAGAATTCTGCCGGGTAGCGGTGACGAAAATCAGGATTGAGTCCCACCTCGCGCATTACACCGATAACTCGTTGCTCGCGTTCGGATGCGCTCATTTTTTGATGTACTTCCAACCCTTCTTCGATGATTTGTAGCGCTGTACGCCGCGGATTCAAGGACGAATTAGGGTCTTGAAACACAACCTGAATCTGGCTGCGCAACGGTAGCATTTGGCGGCGATTAAATTGATGCAGCGGCTTTTCTTCAAACAGAATACTACCGCGTGAGGCGATGAGGCGTAACAATGCCAGACCGGTTGTGCTTTTACCGGAACCGGATTCCCCCACCAGACCCAGGCTCTCTCCGCGGCGTAAGGTGAAATTCAACGCGTTAACGACAGTTTTTTCCGCCGCCGTTCGGCGTAAAAGTCCACGTTTAATGGGGAATGAAATCGAGAGCTGCTCTACGCGTAGCAGCGTCGGCGTATCGTCGGGTAAGGGCTGAGCTGAACCTGAGGGCTCGGCATCCAGTAATTGCCGAGTGTAACTATGCTGTGGTGCGGCAAACAGCTCTCGGCAACCATTCTGCTCCACGCAGCGCCCAGCCTGCATGACGGCAACCTGATCTGCCAGTTGTTTGACGATATTAAGGTTGTGGGTGATAAACAACAGGCTCATGCCCAGTTCTTGCTTGAGTTCATGCAGTAAATTGAGAATTTGTGCCTGCACGGTGACATCCAGCGCGGTAGTAGGCTCGTCGGCGATCAACAGGTCTGGTTGCATCAGCAGTGCCATCGCGATCATCACTCGCTGGCGTTCACCGCCCGACAGTTGATGAGGAAAGTCTTTCAGACGTGATTGTGCCTGACGTATACCAACGCGATCCAGGCAGGTAAGCACTTCACCGCGCGCTACGTCCTGTGTCATCGCGCGGTGCAACGTCAACACTTCTATTAATTGTTTTTCGATGCTGTGCAGTGGGTTCAGTGACACCATCGGTTCTTGAAAGATCATGGCAATACGGTTGCCACGCAGTTCGCGTAACCGCGTTTCTGGCGCGTGCAGGAGCGATTCGCCGTCGAACAGAATGTCCCCCTGAGGGTAGATAACCGGCGGGGATGGCAGCAAACGTAACACAGACAGCGCCGTGACGCTCTTGCCTGAGCCGGACTCTCCCACCAGTGCCAGCGTCTCACCGCGTTCGACATTGAGGGAAACCGAATCGACGACCTGATGCAATTGATCTCCCTGACGAAAAGTGATGCTGAGATCCTGAATCTGTAACAGCGGAGTTGGGTTCATATCAATGTGCCTTGCTGGGATCAAAAGCGTCGCGTACAGCTTCGCCAATAAAAATCAGTAACGACAACAGCGTTGCCAACACCAGGAATACGGTAATGCCGAGCCAGGGAGCCTGAAGGTTATTTTTGCCTTCCAGCAGCAACGCCCCTAGAGAAGGGGAGCCGACCGGGAGCCCAAAACCCAGAAAATCAAGAGATGTCAGCGTGGTGATTGAGCCACACAAAATAAACGGCAGAAACGTTAGCGTTGCGACCATGGCATTGGGCAGCATGCTGCGCAACATAATCACCCGATCGCTCACCCCCATGGCTTGTGCTGCGCGAATGTAGTCAAAATTTCGCGTGCGCAGAAATTCAGCGCGTACCACACCCACCAGGCTCATCCAACCGAACAGGATGGTAATGCCCAGAAGCCACCAGAAATCGGGTTGAATAACGCTGGAAAGCAGGATGATCAGGAACAATGTTGGCATGCCTGACCATACTTCGATAAAACGCTGTCCCCATAAATCGAATTTCCCGCCGTAGTATCCCTGCGTTGCACCGACCACAATGCCAATCAGGCTAGAGAGCAGCGTCAGTGAGAGCCCGAACAACAGAGAAATACGAAAGCCGTACAGCACTTGCGCCACCACATCTTTTCCCTGACTGTCGGTGCCAAGCCAATTCTGTCCAGAAGGCGGAGTGGGGAATGACTGGGTAGTGGCGTAATTAATGGTATCGTAGCGATAACGGATCGGAGGCCAGATGCTCCAGCCATGTTCCGCAATATGTGCCGCAATGTAAGGATCGCGAAAATCTGTGGTAGTGGCAAACTGACCGCCAAAGGTCGTTTCAGGATAGTTCACCAGAAGTGGCGCATAGAAGCGATTGTCATAACGCACCAGCAATGGCTTGTCGTTGGCAAGCAACTCAGCGAAAAGGCTGAGGATAAACAACACCAGAAAGATCCACAGTGACCAGTAGCCACGGCGGTTGGCGCGGAAACGGGCCCAGCGCGCCAGATTTATTGGGCTCATTCGGCTCATTGGCGCCCCTCAAAATCAATACGCGGATCGACCAGCGTATACGTCATGTCGCTGACAATATTCAGCAGCAAACCAATCAACGTGAAGATATATAGCGTACCAAACATCACCGGGTAGTCACGTTGCAGCGTGGCATCATAGCCTAACAGGCCCAGACCGTTGAGCGAGAACATCACTTCTATCAGCAGCGAGCCAGTGAAAAACATGCTGATAAAGGTTGCTGGGAAACCGGCGATCACCAGCAACATAGCGTTACGGAATACATGGCGATACAGAATGCTGTTTTCATCCAGCCCTTTGGCGCGTGCGGTGACCACATATTGCTTACGTATCTCATCCATAAACGAGTTTTTGGTCAACATGGTCAGCGTCGCGAAACCACCAATCACCGTGGCTAGCACTGGCAAGGTGATATGCCACAGGTAATCGGTGATTTTGCTGTACCAGGGTAAGGTGTCAAAGTTACTCGATACCAGACCGCGCAGTGGGAACCAATCCAGATAGCTACCGCCGGCAAACAGCACTATCAGTAATATGGCAAACAAGAACGCAGGAATCGCGTAACCGACAATGATAAGCGTGCTGCTCCAGGTGTCAAAAGGGGTGCCGTTCCTTACCGCTTTCTTGATGCCAAGCGGGATAGAGACCAGATAAATAATGAGTGTGCTCCATAATCCCAAAGTAATAGAGACCGGCATACTCTGCTTGATAAGCTCCATCACTGAGGAGCCGCGAAACAGACTGTCACCAAAATCGAAGCGGGCATAGTTCCATAATAATGTGAGATAGCGCTCGTGGAGCGGTTTATCAAACCCGTAGCGTTTCGTGATTTCCGCGATAACTTCAGGGTCGAGCCCGCGAGCGCCGCGGTAAGCATTTTCCACCGTCAACGTTCCGCCACCGCCGCCGCGTGCCATGGCACCATCCATTCCGCCACCTGCACCAAATCCGCTGCCTTGGCCCATTTCGATGGCTGCAATGGCTTGATCTACCGGGCCACCCGGTGCTATCTGCACAATGAAAAAATTGATGGTAATAATGGCCCACAGCGTGGGGATCACCAGCAAAAGTCGGCGTAGTAAATAGGTTCCCACCATGGCTCCTTAACGGCGTTCGGGCGGTAGCGACTGCGCCCGCTGTGTATCGTACCACCAGCTATCCAGGCCCAGCGTGTAGGCGGGGCGGGTTGCTGGCATGGCAAATTTATCCCAGTAGGCGTAGCGGTCATGATTGGAAAACCACATGGGGATCATAAACTGATTCCAGGTAACCACCCGATCCAACGCGCGCCCTAATGCTAGCAATTCCGCCTTATTTCCCTGATGGGCATCGATTTGCTCAATGAGTGCGTCGATCGCTGGATCGCTCACGCCTGCTGTGTTGTAGGTTGAGTCCAGATATTTCGTATGCCAACCAAATTTGAGATTGCCATCCGGGTAGATTCTTGCCGGGTAAAGGCGTGCAGTCATGTCAAAATCGCGTGCACGCAGGCGATTAGTAAACTGCGCGCTGTCAATCAGTCGCAGCTTCATGTCGATACCCAGGCGTTTGAGGTTTTGCTGGAACGGCAGTACGTACTGTACGTTGGCTGCGCTGGGCAGCAGTAATTCGAAGGTAAAAGGCTGCCCAGTTTTGCGATTGACCAACTTTTGGTTTTTCAATTCCCAACCCGCGTCTTCGAGCAACTGTAACGCTTGTTGCCAATGCGCGCGATCGTAGCCGCTGCCATCGCTTTGCGGCGGTTGAAAGCTGGGACCAAAGACCTCAGGAGGGATTTTGTCTCTGAGTGGCTCCAGCCATTTCAGTTCTTCAGGACTGGGTGTGCCTTGCGCCGCATATTCTGTGTTTTGGAATAGGCTGTTGACGCGCTGATAGGCATTGTAATAGAACGCCTTATTCATCCAGTTAAAATCAAAATTAAGCGCGATGGCCTGTCGGATACGGCGATCCTGAAACAACGGGCGCCCAATATTGAACACCAACCAGCGGGTATCTTGTGCCGCTTGATTCGCCTGATCGCGTTTGACGATATAACCCCGCGCAAAGTTACCGCCTTCATACTGTGTTGCCCAATGCTTGGGTGAGCTCTCGGCACGCAGATCGAAAGCACCCGCTTTGAAGGCTTCCAGCGCGACGCTGTCATCCAAATAATAGTCATAACGAATCTGGTCGAAATTATTCAAACCGCGATTCACCGGCAGGTCAGCGCCCCAATAGTCCTTTACTCGTTGGTATGTAACGTATTGGCCGGTGCGGTATGAGGTGATGCGATAGGGACCACTTGCCGGTGGGGGATAAGAGAGCGGATCAGCCAGACTGTGATTCTTCCAAAAACTCTCAGGCATAACGGGCAACGTCAGTAGCCCCAGCAGCCGTTCTTTATCTGGCTCAGGCATCTCCAGCCGAACAGTACGCAGCCCAATCGCTTTTACTGTGGCCCCTTTATATACCACTCGAAACTGTGGAACACCCTGCGTCATAAACATATTGAAGGTGAATGCGACATCAGAGGCCAAAATCGGTGAGCCATCATGAAACGTGGCTTTGGGATTCAGTTCAACTTCCATCCAACGAAAATCATCAGAATGGCGCGCATGCAATGCAATCAGTGGGTAAAAGCTGCCGGGCTCATCATCAGACGAAGTAAACAGCGTGTCGTAGAGGCGCTCTGTGCGTTCGGCTGCTACGCCACGTAAGGCAAAGCGATTGAAATTATCATAAGTGCCCAACGCGCTGAGCGTAATACTCCCCCCTTTGGGGGCGTCTGGGTTAACGTAACCAAAATGCGCAAACCCATCAGGGTATTTAGGCTCACCCAACAAGGCGAACGACGTGTTTTGTTGGATGGTTTCGGCAAAGGCTCCCCAACAGAGAGAACCGAGCAAAGCCAGAGTGGCCACACGTTTTAGCATTGCGCTGTGTTTCTCCTGCAAAGCAGTGCAAATGATCTGAATTCAGACCAGAGTTGCGGTGGTTTTCATTTGAATATAGGCGAAGCCGATGTTGCCACATAAGGACAATAGGCACACTCTTCTCTTTTTACCATGAAAATTACGTGTAACCTACCCTATATCAGATAGTTGAGCAGCTTTTCATCGATAGTGGTGTGCAGATTTGAGTGTGAGAGGTGGTGCAAAGACATTGTCTTGACGAAAAAAACGCCGCTGATTAAGCGGCGCTCTTTTTTTCGTTTCGTTTTACACATCAAGGGAAATGTGACTAACGGGTCAGACCATTAACTGGTGGCGTTTTTGCTGAAAACGCGACGAGCTTCCTGGTAACGCTTGTTCCAGTACACTTCATCCATACTGGAGATCATGACACCCGCACGAGTGGAGGCATGAACAAACTGATTATTACCGATATAAATGCCAACGTGACGGCCCGTGGAACCTGCACGGAACAGCACCAAATCGCCGGGGCGAAGTTTGCCACGTTGCACTTGAGTACCCGTTTCCTGCTGTTCGTAGGTCGAACGAGGCAGTTCCATGCCAAACTGTTCACGGAAGGTGCGCTGTACAAAGGCAGAACAATCAATACCCTTGCGGCTGTCACCGCCTAAACGGTAACGAACACCTTTCCAACTGGCATATTGATCCATCAGTTTGGATTTGATGTCCAGGTTACGCACCATGGCTTCAAATTCGTCCTGAGAGGCCTGCAATAAAAGACTGTCTTTATCATTTATTGCAGAACGATCAGTTTGTGCTTGATGAGATCCTGTATTTGTACAAGCAGATAGCGCAAGTGCCATCGCCAACGCGGGAATTGCCCGCCAGATATATCTCAGACTCGGTTGAGATTTGACCATTATCGTTATGTTCCCTTGATTTCCTTAACGACCGCCATCGTCATGTATGCAACTACGCCATATATAAACGCCGAAACGAAACGAGAGTCAGACTAAAACAGAGTTTTACCTGGACCAACCACTTGAGGATGAAACTGTGTGGAATCGCACATAATTTCTTCCATTACGAGGATTATTGCATTCGGTAAAACTCAAACTTTACCGAGACTACCTTAACGCTCTGGCGATTGCGAGCCTTTTTATGGAAATTCTTTATAAGAATTAATGATGTAATAAATCGTAAATTGGCGAATGACGTTTATCCCAGAATAAACGCCTCACCATAACGCAAAAAGATGACATCGGGATGGCAGCCCGGCACCCGGCCCGTGCGGGCAAATATGCCGGTCTGGAGTGGGGCGGGCGCGCCAGAGAAATGCGTTTAGCGACGATAACGTGCAGGCAATGAACGATGTAAGAAATGAATCATTGCGTCGCTGGCTGGTGAGATCAACCACCAGCTTAGCGCGACTAAAACAACAGACAGCGACCCGACGGCGATATCGCTAAACCAATGCGCACCAATCATGACTCGCGGAGTGGCGAAGATAATCAGGATGGCCAATGAGATTAAAAATGAGCGTCGCGGGAAGTAGCGCCACATAAAAGCGGAAAAGATCATCAACATCATGCCATGGTCGCCCGGAAAACTGTCGCGTGAGGCGTCTTTGGTTGGCCAACCGGTTAATTCACCAACTCGGTTGATATCCGTAAAGTAATAGGTGGGGCTTGCATGTTGCACCGGCAACAAGTGGCCCAATTGATTCAACACCACGGCAGTGATAAGCATCACCATGCCGATGAGCAGCAAACGCTGACGCTCTGCGCTATCGCCACGCCGGTAGTGGTAAAAATAGAGTAACCCCATTGCCAGCAGCGCACAGGCATCAAAAGCACGATTATTCGTGATAGCAACGGTGTACAGCAGTAAAGGGCTGGTTGCCAGGTGCTGGTTAAAGTAGAAGAAAAGGGTGCTGTCGAGGGTAAACCAGAATCCGTGATTCGCAGGAAGATACCAGGAAAAAAACAACACCACACCTGCTGCATTGAGTAGCAGAATGGTAAAAAACTGACGTTGTGACATGCAAATAACTCAAAATATTAAGGAAAAACCCTTTAATCCTATTCCTGTAAACTTAAACGAGAGCTCAACAGCTCGCCCTGAAACTGATTCCACGGCGCAGACTCCGTATGGATTAATTCAATACGGCTATCTAATGGGGGAATGGGTTTGGTTTCGATATGAAGATCCAATCCCTGTCGGTTGATAATCAGTGTGCCTTCAGGAATGCGCATGACACCTTTGATGCGGTCTATCGGTGTCATTCGAACCCAGTCTAACAGGGCGGCAGTGGAGAACTGAGTTTCGGGTGAGAAAATCCAGCCGCAAGCAAAGTAGCCTTGTCCTTCATTGAGCGCGCGTCGCCAGGATTCGCCCCCAGGCAAGCGCAATGCTGCCAGTCCGCGTTCCGATGCGTGGGCGTGATGGTGTGCCCCATTGGGTAGCTCGCGTGTATTACGGCGTGGTTCATTAAGCAGTGACAGACCAATCTTACCTTGTGCCGCGCTAATGATAGGACGGTCGTCAGCCTGTGTCTGTTGCCAGCGTTGTAACGCTGCGATATCGTCCGCGCTGTAGGTATCCTGCTTGTTGGCAATGATAATATCCGCAGCCGCTAATTGATCGCGGAAATTCTCGTTCTCGGTGTAGCGCGGATCTTGTAACTGGCGTGCATCCAGTAGGCAGAGTGAGGCCTGTAAATTGAGCCAGGGCCGATAACTTTCTGCGGTAAGCAGCTCGAGGATTTGTTTGGGGTGCCCCAACCCGGTCGGTTCAATCAGTAAGCGGTGTGGTTTCTTTTGTTGCAGCAGCATGTTCAGGCCAATCTGCATCGGCAGTCCGTTCACACAGCACATGCAACCGCCAGGAATCTCTTTTAAAACGGCTCCGCTGTCGGACAACAGTGCACCATCGATCCCGATTTCACCAAATTCATTGACCAGTACCGCCCACACTTCCTCTTCTGGTTTTTGTGTCAGAAGGTGACGAATAGTGGTGGTTTTTCCGCTGCCCAGAAAGCCAGTAATGAGGTTTACTTTGGTCAACACATCAGACTCCGAAAATGAGTGTGAACGGGGAAGGCGAAGGCGCGCCAGTCAATAACCGGCACGGGAGAGAGTTAATCGGCGCGGCCCATATAGCGACGCTCTGGGATATGGATACGAATTTTTTCGCCAGCGCTCAGATATTCTGGCACCTGAACCACCAGACCGGTGCTCATGGTTGCCGGTTTGTTACGTGCACTGGCAGAGGCACCTTTAATGCCCGGTGCAGTGTCAACGATTTCTAAATCAACCGTTTGTGGTAATTCGAGCGCCAAAATCTGTCCGTCCCACGTTAGCACCTGAATGCCCGGCATCCCACCTTCGGGTAAAAACAGCAGTTCGTCTTCAATCTGCTCTTTCTTGAAGATATACGGCGTGTAATCTTCATCATCCATAAACACATACTCGTCACCGTCCACATAGGAGAATGTGACAAAGCGACGTGTTAATGTGATGGTATCGAGAATGTCATCACCTTTGAAACGTTCTTCAACTTTCAAGCCTGTACGCACATCGGAGAAACGCATTTTGTACAACGTGCTGGCACCGCGAGCGCTAGGGCTTTGGATATCAACATCCTTAACCAACAGCAACTTGCCACCGTAATTGATCACCATGCCACGCTTGATTTCGTTCGCTCTTGCCATGAAAAAACCCTGTAATAAAGAAAAAGACATTTTTGTGGCGACACGTTACTCGCGCCACTGAATTCAGGCAAGCGGCATTTTATCATCCTCTCGCGCATTCATTGCTGTCATTCTATTTTATACCAGGTTGGTCAGGCATACACCGGCAGGACGCCCAACAACGAAAGCAGGTGCGCCGTTATATTGATGGCACCAAACGCCAGGACGATAAAGACCAGCAACTTTCCTCCCGGAGCGCGATAGGTATCACTTTCCTGTGAGGAAAACCGCTTGCGTGCAGCTACCACCATGCAGGCCGGAATAATAACGGCCCATAGCGTTGCTGCCAGGCCAGCGAAGCCGATGGCGTGCAGAAAACCGTCAGGATAAAGCAAGGCAGCAAGTGTTGGCGGGATAAACGTGATACAGGCGGCCTGTGTTCGCCCTCGGGGCGTATCTGCTAGTGAGTAAGCGTCGTGAATATAATCAAACAGCCCCAGAGAGACACCGAGAAACGAACTGGCCAGTGCCATATAAGAGAATGCGTTCAACAAGGGCATCAGATAAGCACTTTGCGCGGAATTGCCCATGTGCTGAAGTAAATTACCAATGTTGCCTCCCTCGGCAATCACCTTTTTAAACCCTTCGCGCGGGATGTTGCCCTGGATCACATACTGCCACAGCAAATAGATTGCCAGCGAAAGTAACGTGCCATACAACAGGCTGCGCGCGACGGTGCGCCCATCCTTATGGTAGTACTTCACCAAACCGGGCACATTGCCATGATAACCAAAAGAAGCCAAAAGGTAGGGCAGTGCCGCCAGCGCGTAGGGAAAATAGGGCGCGTCAGCAGGCGCGCTCATTATCAGACGGGAATGATTAACCTGGGTGAGCAGATCGCTTACTGCCAGAACAAAGGTAATCACCATGCCCCCAATGAGAATGGTGCTCAGCCTGTCTACTGCACGCGTTGAAAGCCAGACGATAAAGGCGACCAGCAGGGAGAATAAAAAACCTGATGTAGCCTGACCTATGGGGAGAATGTCTGCCAGTGAGTGTGTGATAATTGACCCCCCTGCAGAGATATAGGCGTAGGTCAGAATATAAAGTACAAAGGCCACAGACAAACTGTTGAGCGCGTTCCACTGTTTACCGAGCAGATCTTTCACCATGGAGTGAAAGCTGGCGCCAGCGGGATAATGTAAATTGGTTTCCAGGATCATTAACCCAGAGGCGTACATGCAAAACCAGGTGGCAACCAGCAGTAACACGGAGCCGCTAAACCAGACACCGGCAGTGACAATTGGAATGGAAAACATTCCTGCCCCCACAGCAGTACCTGTGATTATCATGGCTCCCCCAAAGGCAGAGCGAGAACGGGAAGACGGGAAAACGTCGGCTGACATTGCAAATCCAGTGAAAAGTTATTGTACTAGTTTGATGATATGAAAAACTTATGATTAAGTAAATTGGTAATCTGTCGATGAAATGTGAAATAGCCAACGGTTATGATGATAAAAAGAAGGAATGCGGAGGATTTATCTGTATAAAGCTGGTGTTATTGAACGGATTTACTACGCTGAGACAGACTTCAACCAGCCTTTTGGGAAAACCATGATGGAATGTCGTTCAGGCTGTGGGGCGTGCTGTATCGCCCCGTCAATATCCAGTCCACTGCCCGGAATGCCTCAAGGAAAGCCTGCCAATGTGAACTGCCTGCATTTGGATGCGACGTTTCGGTGCGGCCTGTTTGGTTCACCACTGCGGCCCGCTGTGTGCGCCACATTACAACCGATGGCGGAGATGTGTGGTACGAGTCGCGATGAAGCCCTGGTGTATCTTTTGCATCTGGAAGCTGAAACAGCCCCCTAACTGCCTTTGTATCCATGCACAACATCTTGACTCCCTTCATATGGCCACTCTAATTATCTTTTCTGTAATATAGAGAACGACTGCAATTCAATACCGTCTATACCCGGCATACTTCAAGTTGCAGGTACGTTGGCTACACTCATTCACCCGAATCACTTACCTGAGTAAGCTCATCGGGATTAATGAATCTCATCCTGAGATTCACCCTACGGGTGAGCGCAAGCGTTGCTCAAATTTGTTCCAGACAAATTTGTCATTCGCTTGCCGCGTTACGAGACTCACAAATGAGTCTCGCCCTAAAGAGCCAGCGCAAGCGCTGTTCAAAACGTTAACGTTTTGTCCTGCAACTCGAATTATTTAGGGTATATAAGATACATTACTAAATGTGTCTTTTAAGGTGTTCACCTTAATGCAACATAGGTAATAAAACGTATACTGCGCACTGCTAATTTATAGTGCTGTTTCTTTTTGTCGGAAAATAAATTAATTCAAAAGGAAAATATCTCTTGTTGATATTTCGTACAACTATAAGTTTGCATTTTTAATTTCACTTTTTATGATGAAGTCAATCTTATGTCATGAAAGATGAATTCATGGTTTTTTTTCAATGGATAGAAAATGAAAATAAAGATAATCAATTTTCCTGTGCTGGGAGCGCTTGTTGTTTTATTATCTGCATGTCATAAACCAGTGGCCCACCAAAATAAACGATTGTATTTCCCTTCTGAATTGTCCGCAGCCACTGTTTCAGGAGATAATTCACGGGAAGTTCTTTCAGTATCGCAATATAAAAAGAATAATGATTCTCGCAAGGGGAAATTTTCTCATGTTCACTGGGATTCGGTTGGCGAAGCTCAGATTTTTCATGATGTCATGGGGAAGCATTCAAAAAATACAATGTTGAATTTTCTGCTACCCATACGCGACAGTGGGGCTCAGGTTCTCTTTACACAATTAGGTATGTACTATACTACTAGTAATAAAAAGATACTCAATCTGGGGGTTGGTCAGCGTCACCGCTATGGCGATTGGATGCTCGGTTATAATGCATTTTATGATGTGCAAACGTCAGAAAATATGCATCAGCGATTAGGTATCGGGGTGGAGTTATGGCGCGATTACCTGCACCTTTCGGGATCGGGTTATTACGGACTGACAGGGGGGTATCAAGTTGATTCTTTAGCATTGCGTGAGGAGCGTGTTGCTCAAGGTTACGATTTACGAGCACAGATATGGCTCCCTAAATATCCACAAATTAGTGGAGGGGTAACGTTTGAACAGTATTTTGGTAATGATTTTTCGCCTTCTAGCCGCATCTACAACGCCAAAAATAAATATGCTTTATCGTGGGGAGGAAGTTATACACCAATTCCTTTGCTAAGTTTCAATGTGGATCGTAGCCATCCTAATAAAGGACAATCTGATACCCGCTTAGGTTTCTCTGTGCGTTATCAGATAGGAGAGTCACTTTCAAATCAACTTGACCCACAGCGTGTGACGATGCAAGGGATGCTGGCAGATAGTCGATACCGTTCAGTGGAACGGAATAATGTTATTACGCTGAAGTATCAGGATATAAAAGTATCCTCGCCGGACGTAATCATCACAATGGATGATACGAAGGAGCAACTACTACCGTTATCACCGATGTCATCGCCCCTTGAGTCTGTGAGTGAAGTAAAAAATGATGTAATGCCAGCAGACTCATTTCGGCCACCGGCCATCGCTGTGAACGCGTCTCCGTCACCATCCGTAGATGAAACAGTGAATGAGAAACAAGATATTGCGGCGTCAAGAATACCATCGCCGCCGCCATTGCCAGTTATTGCTGTGAACGCGTCGCTGTTGCCATCCGTAGATGAAACGATGAATGAGAAACAAGATGTTCAGGTGTCGAGAATGGCATCAGCACCACTGGCATCAAGCTCCACTCCCTTAAAGGATAAGCAAGGGAGTGAAGTGAAGGAAACGGTTGATATGCGTGGGGCGTTATTGGCCCAAATCAGAAAGGGTATAACATTAAACAAATCCGTATCACGGGATGACACAAAAGGTGGATATGGGGGGGAGGAAGCTTCGGTCTTGAAGACCTTCGATAAGGGTTTAAATAATATAAATGGGATTAATAATAATACCAATCACAATAAGACTAATTACAGCATCGCTCAGTACCTGAAGCCACGCTATAACGCTATGTATAGTGAGAGCGAGGGCAGTGATAGTGATAGTTTTGATGCTGATGAGTAATAGATACTTAGATAATAAACAAGGTATCATCGAGCACGAAATTGCAATTGTTGTTAATGAATATTAACTCGCAGGGCCCCATATTGGGGCCCTTTCGCATCATACATCCTTGATTTTCCACATACAGTAACCCGCCCCTACGCTCATCAGCAGGGAAATAAAAAATACTGAGTGATAACCCCAGAATTGTGCCACGATGCCTGCCAGCGATCCGGAAATAATCCAACCCACGCGAGTGGTGTTGGTAAACAGCGTTGTGGCGGTGCCTGCCTGTCCTGGCATTAAATCCTGAAAATAGAGCATGCCAATACCGGCCAAAATACCGATAAAGATGGCGTTCAGCAGTTGTAATCCTAACAGCGCCCACTCTGTGCTAAACAGCACCAGTCCAGCATAAAATAGCAAACCTGCACCAACGGCGATGCGCATCAAAAAGCGTTTGCCAACGCGTTTAGCTACATAACCTGCTATCAGCATGACGGGAATTTCCAACCCTGCGGCTGTGCCCATCATAATCCCGGCCAGCTTCTCTGACAGCCCCAACGCGTTGACCACATACAGCGGCATGGTTATCAGGTAAACCCCATTACAGGTCCACATCGCTGTGCAAGCGAAGAACAGAAGTAGCGTATCGTGCCGATTCTGGCGCGGCGACGCTAACGTGGTCTCTGTTTTTAAAGCTGATTTAGGCATTGATGGTAGCAAAACGGTTACCAGCGCACCGCAAAGCAAAAACACGATTGCCGCCGTGAGGTACATCACCGGAAAGCCAAAGCCCAGCGCCAGTGCAAAGGCGACCGGGGGGCCAATAACCCAAGACAAAGAGATCTGGGCACGCATTATAGAGCTGAACATCGCAGCTTCGCGGCCGGTGCGATCGGCGTGCTCACGCGCCAACGCAAACAGTTGTGGGTTGGCGGTGGAGCCGAAGCTCGAAAGAATGACACCGACAATCAGCAAGATGAAGTAATTGCGGTTCCAGGCGTAGAGCACGCATCCCAGTGCACCCAGTATGCAACAATGCAGAATTAACCGTTTTCTATCCCCCTGCCTGTCGGAGCGTGTCGCCAGCATCTGACTCACGACAATCCCGATAACAGCGCTACCTGTGTAGTAGAGCCCTACCATTAACGGGTTTACTTTTACTTCCGTTGAGAGGAACAGGCTCAACGTTGGCAATTGCAATGCCCCGGCAATGCCAGTAAGGAAGGCAACCACCAGAAATGCAGAGGATGTCAGATCGGGCTGACGCCGTAACACGGAGTTCAATGTAGGCATAATAAAAATCTAGTGCAGTGCGTTTGTTAGTCAGAAAACGTATGGGAGATGCATGTGTGCAAAAAAGTGCAAGATGAGATTCAGCACTGTTCGAGTCAGAAAAAATCAGCAGTGAGAACACAGCGCGCATATTCTACGCTGGATTTGCACGATCTGAAAAGACGTTTCATCTTTTTTGCTTCAGCATCCCTTCAGCTATTGCTGTTTTTTAATGTGAATTCAGCGTTCCGAATGACTAAAATGTGCGTGATGTCAAAAATCCATCACATAAAAGCCGTGGAATATTTGCATAAAAGCAACAATAGGCCCAGACTCAGTGAAACGTTTCAGTCACCCTTTTTTTGCATTGCTTGCCATCCGTGGCCTTATGTTTTCACTTGTTTGCTGAAACGATTCAACAATGGCGGAGAGGAGCGTTATGTTCCAGTTATCACAGCAAGATATACATATAGGGGCAGCTGCCAGCAATAAGCAGGATGCCATCCAGCAAGTGGCCGCAGCATTGGCAGCCGCGGGGTGTGTCAGCCCGGCTTATGTAGACGGTATGTTGCAGCGCGAATTGCAAACGTCGACCTATTTAGGCAATGGCATTGCTATCCCTCACGGTACGACCGATACGCGAGATCTGGTACTCAAAACGGGCGTTCAGGTGTTTCAGTTTCCGCAGGGGATTGCCTGGGGAGAGGAAACTGCCTATGTGGTGTTGGGCATCGCTGCACGCTCGGATGAACACCTGGCATTATTACGTCAGCTCACACATGTGTTAAGCGATGAAAATGTTGCTGAACGTATGGCAAAAACGGCGTCGGCAGAAGAGTTGCGCAGTTTGCTGATGGGCGAACAGCAAGGTGCTGATTTCCGTTTTGATACCTCGTTGATTACGCTTGATGTTGCGACTGACAGCTTGCTGACGTTACAGGCGCTGAATGCGGGGCGTTTGCAGCAGATTGGCGCAGTGGATGCCGGGTTTGTCAGCGCGGCTGTCAGCCAAAAGCCGCTGTATCTGGGGCAAGGGGTGTGGCTCAGCGATAACGCGCAGGGCAACCTGGCGAGTGCCGTTGCAGTAAGCCGTCCGCTCACCGCCTTTACCGCATATGATGAGCCGGTTGCGTTGCTGATTACTGTTGCGGCCGCAGATGAGCAAGCATTGGCTCCGATGGATTATTTGAGCAACCTGCTGATTGCACAGAAAGCTGAACGCTTGCTGAAAGCCGATGCAGCCACGTTGTTGGCGCTGCTGACCAGCGATGTGCCCGAAGAAAGCGATGTGTTGACGGCGGACTATACCATTCGTAACGAACACGGGCTGCATGCGCGTCCGGGTACGATGTTGGTGAATGTTATCAAGCAGTTCACCAGTGAAATCACCGTGACTAATCTCGATGGCACGGGTAAACCGGCCAATGGGCGCAGTCTGATGAAGGTCGTGGCGCTGGGTGTTAAAAAAGGCCATAAGCTGCGCTTTACCGCAGCGGGCAGTGATGCTGAACAAGCATTGGCTGCGATTGGTGAAGCTATTAATTCTGGATTAGGAGAGGGCGCAGCATGAGCAGGCGAGTTGCCACCATTACCCTGAATCCCGCGTATGACCTGGTGGGATATTGCCCGGAAATTGAACGGGGCGAAGTCAACCTGGTGCAAACGGCGGGTCTTCACGCCGCAGGCAAAGGTATTAACGTTGCCAAGGTGCTAAAAGATCTCGGGATTGATGTCACGGTGGGTGGATTTCTGGGCAAAGACAACCAAGACGGTTTCCAACAGTTGTTCAGTGAACTGGGGATTGCCAACCGTTTTCAGGTGGTGTCAGGACGCACGCGCATCAATGTCAAACTGACGGAAAAGTCAGGTGATGTAACGGATTTCAACTTTTCCGGGTTTGATGTTACCCAGCAGGATTGGCAGCGATTCGTTAATGATTCGCTCAGTTGGTTAGGGCAATTCGATATGGTTGCCGTCAGTGGCAGCTTGCCGGCGGGCGTTGATCCGGATGCTTTCACCGAGTGGATGTCACGCCTGCGTACCCAATGCCCATGCATTATTTTCGACAGCAGTCGCGAAGCGCTGGTTGCCGGGTTGAAAGCGGCCCCTTGGCTGGTGAAGCCAAATCGTCGTGAGTTGGAGATCTGGGCTGGTCGTAAGTTGCCAGCGCTGGAGGATGTTGTAGACGCCGCCCACGCGCTGCGTGAGCAGGGTATTGCCCATGTGGTTATCTCGCTGGGGGCGGAAGGTGCTCTGTGGGTTAATGCTTCAGGAGCCTGGTTGGCCAAGCCTCCGGCTTGTGATGTTGTCAGCACCGTGGGGGCTGGTGATTCTATGGTAGGCGGATTGATTTATGGCCTGCTAATGCGTGAATCGAGTGAACACACTTTACGGCTGGCAACGGCGGTGTCAGCGCTGGCCGTAAGTCAAAGCAATGTTGGCATTACCGATCGACCTCAGTTGGCCGCGATGATGGCGCGTGTCGACCTGAAACCCTTCAATCACTAACAGCAAGAGATAGATCATGAAAACGCTGCTGATAATAGATAAATCACTGGGGCTTGCCAGAAGCCACCTGGTGAAGAAACTGCTCGGCGCGGCGGCTGCGAAAGCGGACCTGACGCTGACTGACAAGATCGATGAAAGCGAACTGGCGATTGTCTTGGGCGGCGCACTGTCTGCTGACAGCGCGCTAAACGGCAAAAAGGTGTATGTCGGTGATGTTGAACTGGCGGCAAGCCAGCCAGAACAATTCCTGACACAGGCAAAAGAGCAGGCCGAGCCTTATCAGGCTGCAGCCGCTGCACCGGTGAGTGCGCCTTCAGTGCCGCGTATCGTGGCGGTGACGGCATGCCCGACCGGTGTTGCACACACCTTTATGGCAGCAGAAGCCATTGAGCAGGAAGCGAAAAAACGTGGCTGGTGGGTGAAAGTGGAAACACGCGGATCGGTTGGCGCGGGTAACGCAATCACGCCGGAAGAGGTCGAACAGGCGGATCTGGTTATCGTGGCAGCGGATATTGAAGTGGATCTGTCGAAGTTTGCTGGTAAAAAAATGTACCGCACCTCTACGGGGCTTGCACTGAAGAAAACCGCTCAGGAACTGGATAAAGCGCAGGTAGAGGCCTCTGTGTACCAGCCAACGGCGCAAAGCGGTGCACAGCAAAGCAGTACCGGACAGAAAAAAGGCGGCACTGGACCTTATCGTCACTTACTGACGGGCGTGTCCTACATGCTGCCGATGGTGGTGGCCGGCGGGCTGTGTATTGCACTCTCGTTCGTTTTTGGTATCGAAGCCTTTAAGCAAGAAGGCACACTGGCAGCACACTTGATGAAGATCGGGGGCGGTTCTGCTTTCGCGCTGATGGTCCCTGTTCTGGCGGGTTATATCGCGTTTTCTATTGCTGACCGTCCCGGTCTGGCGCCGGGGATGGTCGGTGGGATGTTGGCAGTGAGTACTGGCGCGGGCTTCTTGGGCGGTATCATTGCAGGCTTCCTGGCAGGTTACCTTGCGAAAGCGCTTAGTGATCATGTCAAGCTGCCGCAGAGTATGTCTGCACTTAAGCCGATACTGATTATTCCTCTGGTGGCTACGCTCATCACGGGTCTTATCATGATCTATGTTGTAGGAACACCTGTTGCAAAAATCCTGACGGGTTTGACCAGTTGGTTGCAATCTATGGGGACGGCTAACGCGGTGATTCTGGGTGCCATTCTTGGCGGTATGATGTGTACCGATATGGGTGGTCCGGTCAATAAAGTGGCCTATGTGTTTGGTACTACACTGCTCAGTAGCCAAATTTATGCGCCTATGGCAGCCGTTATGGCGGGGGGCATGGTGCCGCCGCTGGCTATGGGGTTAGCGACCCTTGTGGCAGCGAAGAAGTTCAGTGCCTCTGAGCGTGAAGGTGGTAAAGCGGCGTTTGTTCTTGGCCTGTGCTTTATCTCTGAAGGGGCTATCCCTTACGCTGCTCGTGACCCAATGCGTGTTTTGCCGTGCTGTATTCTGGGCGGAGCAATTACGGGTGCATTGTCGATGGCAGTGGGTGCACACTTGATGGCGCCACACGGCGGGCTGTTCGTGCTGTTGATCCCAGGAGCAATCACGCCAGTGTTAGGGTATCTGTTTGCTATCGTGGCGGGTACGGTGGTGGCAGGTTTGCTGTATGCCGTGCTGAAACGTCCTGATGAGCAACTGGTGAAAGCGGCGTAAGCGGTAAGCGAACACCGAGCTTGATGCTAAAACAAACGCCAGCCGAAAGGCTGGCGTTTTTTATGCAGCTTGTGCCTTGAGCCAGGCAATTTCATCAGCCCAGATATCAGGGTCAACGGTTTCCAGAATCAAGGGAATTCCGTCAAAGCGTGGGTCTTGCATGATATAGCGGAAGGGAGCATAGCCGATGTTTCCAGCCCCCAGACTGTGGTGGCGATCGACGCGGCTGTTAAATGCACTTTTTGCGTCATTCAGGTGCATGCCGCGAAGATAGCGAAAACCAACGATACGTTCGAACTCGGCAAACGTGTCGTCACAGGCCGCTTCGGTGCGCAGATCGTAACCGCCAGCAAAGGCATGGCAGGTATCAATGCAAACGCCGACGCGGGTTTTATCTTCAACGCCATCGATGATGGCGGCTAAATGTTCAAAGCGGAATCCCAGATTGGTGCCTTGGCCTGCGGTGTTTTCGATGACTGCCGTTACGCCCTGGGTTGCATCGAGAGCGAAGTTGATAGACTCCGCAATGCGTGCCAGACACGCGCGTTCATCAATCTGTTTTAAATGGCTGCCGGGGTGAAAGTTAAGCAACGAGAGGCCCAACTGTTGACAGCGCGTCATTTCATCAATAAAGGCGCTACGTGATTTCGACAGTGGTTCACTGTCTGGGTGCCCGAGATTGATCAGATAGCTGTCATGCGGAAGGATCTGAGCAGGTTGGTAGCCATATTGCTGGCATGCCGCTTTGAATTGTGCAATGACTGTTTCAGTTAACGGGGCGGCCTGCCATTGACGCTGATTTTTGGTGAACAAGGCAAATGCGGTTGCCTTCAGTTCGTGGGCTCTGATGACCGCTTGATCCACACCGCCAGCCGCGCTGACATGTGCACCTACATATTTCATGCTGTTCTCCTTTTGCTCTGGTGCACAGTATGCCACTGTTATTAACCAAACGTTATCACTCGACCGAAAAAGGATAACACCATGCTAACGGGGTCAATGTGCGGAACGACCCGTTTATCCCAACAATGCATTGACACCAAGGTTGATACCAGCTCCACCGATAATCAGCCAGATAAACAGCAATAATGCCAGCAACAACGGCTTGAAGCCTGCGCGACGTACGGCGCTGAAGCGAGTTGTCACCCCCAGTGCGCCCATGGCCATCGCCAGCAGCAGGTTATCGATCTGGTTCAATACCGTTAACCAGGTGTCAGGTAGCCATTGCAGCGAATTAAACCCGGCAACGGCGATAAAGCCAACGGCAAACCAGGGGAAGGCCAGCGGCGTTTTTTCTGTTTCGATGCTGCGATTGCAGCGTTGCAGATGTCCCCCAAGCAGGATGAGGAAAGGTGCCAGCAGCATGACGCGCAGCATTTTTCCAATTACTGCGGTGTTTTCGACTTCCGGCGAAATACTGTGGCCTGCGGCCACGACTTGGGCGACTTCATGCACCGTCGAACCAATATAGACACCAAAAATTTGTGGCGAAACGGGCAAATAGTCGCCAGTCACCGCGAGATGATACAGACAAGGATAAAGAAACATGGCGATAGTGCCGAAGATGACAACAGTGGCTACAGCAATCGCAACGCTATCTCCCTCGGCCTTCACCGTTGGGGCAGTGGCAAGCACCGCCGCTGCGCCACAGATGCTGCTGCCTGCGCCGATGAGATATACCGTTTTGTCATCGAGGCCGAACAGGGTTTTACCCAGATAGCAGGCCAGAATAAAGGTGGTTGTCAGCACCAGTGCGTCAATAATGAGCCCACTGATGCCCAGCGAGGCGATGTGTTGCAGACTCAGGCGAAAGCCATAAAGCACGATGCCTAAACGCAACAGATGATGCTTTGACCAATTTACGCCATCATCACAATAGCGTTGCAGCCACGGGTAAAGGGTATTTCCGAGTAACGCACCGCCCACCATGGCCAGTGTCAGTGAACCGAGTCCCCAGCGAGAAACAGCGGGGAGGGAGGCCAGTTGAAGAAAGACGAAGGTCATGAGCGTGATAAAAAGTAAGCCAGGTAGCTTACGTAAAAGAGGGTGGTGCGATTTATCGCCTTGAATGATAAGAAGAGATGCCATTTCATCACCTGTTTCAGAATAACTTGACTGATACAGCCTATGATGAGTGGTATTAAAAGAGAAATTGATTATATGCTTATAACCTATTGCTATTTCCGGTAAGGGCTTACTATGCACATCACGTTGAGACAACTTGAAGTTTTTGCTGAGGTCCTGAAAAGCGGATCAACAACACAAGCATCCGTTATGCTGGCCCTTTCTCAGTCTGCCGTGAGCGCCGCCTTATCAGATTTAGAAGCGCAACTGGGCGTACAGTTGTTCGATCGTGTTGGGAAGCGTCTGGTGGTGAATGAGCATGGGCGATTGCTTTATCCGAAAGCACTAGCCATTCTGGAACAATCGCTAGAGATTGAAAAAATGTTCCAGCAGGAAAATGGCGCGTTACGGGTTTACGCGAGCAGCACCATTGGTAACTATCTTCTGCCTGTCATGATGGCTCGCTACCGACGGGATTTTCCAACCATCCCTTTTGAGTTGCATGTGGGGAATACTCAGGATGTGGTGACGGCGGTAGCCGAATTTAGCGTCGATCTCGGATTTATCGAAGGCCCGTGTCATCATCCGGATCTGGTGACACAACCTTGGTTGGAAGATGAGTTGGTTGTTTTTTGTTCTCCAGATAATCCTCTCGCTCAACAGACGCTCACTCTCTCTACGCTGGCTGATGCCCCTTGGATACTGCGCGAACGTGGGTCTGGCACCAGAGAAGTGCTGGACCACCAGTTATTGGCCCAGTTACCCCATTTCAAACTGGTGATGGAGTTGGGAAACTCGGAGGCAATCAAACATGCTGTGCGGCACGGTATTGGCATCAGTTGTTTATCTCGTCGCGTCATTGCCGATCAACTTGATGCTGGCACACTGGTTGAATTGCAACTGGCGCAGCCGCGTTTGGTGCGCACACTCTATCTGGTGCATCACCGGCAAAAACACCTCTCCAACGTATTACAGCGCTTTTTGGAATATTGTCAGCCCGGCACGGTAAGCTGAGTGATTGATGCTGACTGTATATACCCGTCATACTTCAAGTTGTAGGTGCGTTGGCTGCACTCACTCACCCGAATCACTTACCTGAGTAAGCTCATCGGGATTAATGAATCTCATCCTGAGATTCACCCTACGGGTCAGCGCAAGCGCTGCTCAAATTTGTTCCAGACAAATTTGTCACTCCCTTGCCGCGTTACGAGGCTCATAAATGAGCCTCGCCCTAAAGGGTCAGCGCAAGCGCTGTTCAAAACGTTAACGTTTTGTCCTGCACCTCGAATTATTTTGGGTATAGAAGAACCTGCCATTCGACTTTCTTATTTCTAATGATGGAGCGGCAGTTATGAAGCTCTCTTATAACTCGATAATGATAGCGCTTCTGTAGAAAACGATTTGCTACAATCCCGCCTCATTTTTAGATAGAGCGCAGGATATTATGGCTCAGCAAGAATTACATAGCACTTCTCAGGGCGCGCCTACGCTGCGTCGTGAGCTTAAAGCACGGCATCTCACCATGATTGCCATTGGTGGCTCCATCGGTACCGGGCTTTTTGTCGCCTCAGGGGCCACTGTCTCCCAGGCCGGACCGGGCGGGGCACTACTCTCTTATGCGCTTATCGGGTTGATGGTCTACTTTTTGATGACCAGCCTGGGTGAACTGGCAGCATTTATGCCGGTATCGGGATCGTTTTCCACCTACGGCGCCAAATACGTAGAGGAAGGTTTTGGCTTTGCTCTCGGGTGGAACTACTGGTACAACTGGGCCGTGACCATTGCTGTTGATCTGGTGGCCGCACAGTTGGTTATGGGCTACTGGTTTCCTGAGGTTCCAGGGTGGATCTGGAGCGCGCTGTTTCTGGTACTGATGTTCCTGCTCAACTACATTTCGGTGAAAGGTTTTGGTGAGGCAGAATACTGGTTCTCACTGATTAAAGTGGTCACTGTGGTGGTCTTTATTGCCGTTGGGGTGCTGATGATTGTTGGCATTCTGCGCGGTGCGGAGAATGCTGGCTGGCACAATTGGCAGATTGGTGACGCTCCCTTTGCGGGGGGATTTTCCGCCATGATTGGCGTGGCGATGATTGTCGGTTTCTCCTTCCAGGGCACTGAGCTTATCGGTGTCGCGGCCGGGGAGTCAAAAGATCCGGCGCAGAATATTCCGCGCGCGATTCGTCAGGTATTCTGGCGTATTTTGCTGTTTTACATCTTTGCGATTCTGATCATCAGTCTGATCATTCCCTATACCGACCCGAACTTATTGCGTAATGATGTAAAAGACATCAGCGTCAGCCCGTTTACGTTGGTCTTTCAGAATGCTGGGTTACTGTCTGCTGCAGCTGTAATGAACGCAGTGATATTGACGGCGGTGCTTTCTGCGGGTAACTCGGGGATGTACGCTTCAACGCGTATGCTCTTTACGCTGGCACAGGAAGGCAAAGCGCCGCGTATGTTTGCAAAACTGTCCAAAGGCGGTGTGCCACGTAATGCACTCTATGCAACCACCGTTGTGGCAGGGCTCTGTTTCCTGACGTCTATGTTTGGTAACCAAACAGTCTATCTCTGGTTACTCAATACTTCCGGCATGACTGGTTTTATTGCGTGGTTAGGGATTGCGATCAGCCATTACCGTTTCCGTCGTGGCTATGTACATCATGGGCTCGATCTGAATGCACTACCTTACCGGTCAGGCTTCTTTCCGATTGGGCCTATTTTTGCGTTTGCTCTGTGTCTTATGATTACGTTGGGGCAGAACTATCAAGCCTTCTTACAGGATAAAATTGATTGGTATGGCGTTACCGCAACGTATATTGGCATTCCACTCTTCCTGGTGATTTGGTTTGGTTATAAGCTTTCTCGAGGAACGCGCTTTGTGAAATATGAAGAGATGACCTTCCCTGATTTTCACAAATAATTGACGCTAAATTGACAAAACAACGCCATCGGCAACCTGTTTGCCAATGGCGTTTTTTATAACGTGATATCTGCGCCAATTAATCCTGTTACGTAGTTAATTCGCAGCGTGTAAAAGAATTCCCTTTTTTATGCTGTAATTCAGTATCTGCAGCATTCTGTGCTGGAATAATGTATACCGCCATACTTCAAGTTGCATATGCATTGGTGACACTCGTTCACCTGAATTGCTTACCAAAGTATGTTCATGAAGATTAATGAATCTCATCCTGAGATTTTCTCCGCTTGCCGCCTTACTGTAACTTGAATTATTTAGGGTATATAAGGACTATAAAAATAGTTCATCATAGTAACTATTTAACGTGTATACACTGCGGAATGAACCTGACAGTGTTCTAGTCGTGAGGTATGGCACAAAAAAAATGTTAACAAAGTCGATATTAATTGCAGTTAACTTGATGTGCAAATTAACATTGCTGGTGGTTATTGCTAACAAAGCTCTCTATTTATTTAAAGTAAAAAAAGTGTCGAGCAGTAATAAACAATGGCAACATGAAAAAAATTAACCTTTATGGTGTGAGAGACAGTATTCATTGTCGTTTTTAACGTTTGTTATTATCATCGAATAAATCACAACGATAACTATCGGGGCTGACATCATGTTGAAAATCACTTTCCTGGATAAAGGGGCATTGCCTGAAACCATTTTCTGGAAAAAGCATTTTTTTCGCAGACCACAATGTCAACACGAATGGATCGAGTACAGCTACACGCCACCGGAATTGGTGGTGGAAAGAGCGCAAGAGTGCGATATCATCATTACCAATAAAGTGGTGCTGACGCGCGAGACCCTGCAAGCTTTACCTGCGCTGAAACTGATTGCCGTTACTGCAACCGGAGTGAATAATATCGATGTTGCAGCTGCGCAGGCATTAGGGATCGCGGTGCGTAACGTTCCGGCCTATTCGACGCAATCCGTCGCTGAACATGTTATCGCCATGATATTTTCGCTCAAGCACAGCTTGATGGGGTGGTATCGCGACCAGCTAAGCGACCGCTGGGCTGGGCAGAATCAGTTCTGCTACTTTGATCATCCTGTTAGAGATATCGCCGGTTCAACCCTTGGCATCATCGGCTCCGGTGCGATAGGGCAAGAAGTCGCTCGGTTAGCCAGTGCGGTGGGGATGAAGGTTCTGTCTGCCGAACGGCGCGGTGCTGTGCAGTGTCGACCAGGCTATCTGCCCTTCGAGCAAGTGATGCAAACGGCCGATGTCATCTCACTGCATTGCCCTCTGACGGAGGAGACTCGGGGTCTGATCAACGCGCAGACGCTGGCACTGTGCAAACCTTCGGTGTTTATTATCAATACGGCACGCGGCGCGCTGGTGGATGAAGCCGCTTTGCTGTCGGTGCTACAGCAACACCGCATTGCCGGGGCTGCATTGGATGGATTGACACAAGAGCCACCCTCATTAGACAACCCTCTCATGAAAGCAGCAAAAACGATGCCCAATTTGTTGATTACACCTCATATCGCGTGGACATCTGCTTCTGCATTACAAATTCTGATGGAAAAAACCATCGCCAATATTGATGAGTTTGTGCAGCAACAAGGACTGTAGTGGTTGGTGGGCATTCCTACTTGTGGAAGGGCAATCTGTTTTGCCGAGCGCAGCGGGCCATGGTTGGCCCGCTACCCATAAGGTGTGCGCGTCGTTATTGTAGTTTATCGAAGGGAAATGAGTTTTTAATGTAGCGGGTGTAGTAACGATACTTTGCCGTGCTGGACAGCAGCTCTTCATAGATCATTCGGGCGACACCTTTGTATTGATAGATGCTGCCATTCAGTAATTCAATTTCAAGATGTTTTTTCTCTTCATCATAGCCGACTGAAAACAGTTCGCTTGAGGCCACTCGTTTACGTTGCAAATCAAATCCCTCCCAGTGAAATCACCCTGTGCAAACGCCGTGAAGTCCAGACGTTTTGTTCAAGCAAACAGGTTCCTGAAACAGTCTCTTGCATTGCCAAGTTGTTTATCGATTGTCTGACAAAAAAAGCAGTTTAACAATCCGAACACGCTCACGATATCTCAAAAAACACTATCAAAGCGTGGTGTTATCACCGATTGCCAGTATCGAAAGAGGGAGAGGATAGTGATGGGGCAGAATAAGAGCCTGCCCCATCGAATGACGCAGATTATGCGTTTAGGTAACCGGCGTGAAAACGTAAATGGTCTTCAATAAAGCTGGCAATAAAGTAGTAGCTATGGTCATACCCTGACTGCGTGCGCAAGGTTAGCGGCCAGCCAAACTCTTCTGCGCGCAGTACCAATTGAGCCGGTTGCAATTGGTCGGGTAAAAACTGATCGCTGTCCCCTTGATCCACCAACAGCGGCAGCTTGCTTGTAGCCTGAGCCAACAGATGGCAGCTGTCATATTCACGCCATGCCGCTTCATCCGAGCCCAGATAGGCGGTAAATGCTTTACGACCCCAGGGCACCTCGCTCGGATTGACAATAGGTGCAAACGCTGAGGCGGAACGGTAGCGTTCAGGATGGCGCAGTGCCAGCATTAACGCGCCGTGGCCGCCCATCGAATGGCCGCTAATGGACTGACGATCGCTGACGTTAAAATGCGCCTGCACCAGTGCGGGAAGTTCGCTGCTGACATAATCGTACATGCGATAATGTGCTGCCCAGGGCGCTTGAGTGGCGTTAACGTAAAACCCTGCGCCTTGCCCCAAGTCATAACCAGGATCGTTGGCGACACTATCACCCCGAGGGCTGGTATCAGGCATCACCAGTACCAGCCCAAGTTCGGCGGCAATGCGCTGGGCTCCCGCCTTGGTGGTAAAATTTTCATCATTGCATGTCAATCCCGACAGCCAGTAGAGCACCGGCGGCGGTGTATCATCAGCTGTTGGTGGCAGGTAAATACTGAACGTCATCGGTCCATTCACGCTGCTCGAGGTATGTCGGTAGCGCTGCTGCCACCCGCCAAAAAGTCGGTGTTCTTCCAGCAACTCCAGCGTCTCATTCATAGGGGAATGCCTCCTTGTGCGCAGATTAGCGGTAGTGGATAACGGTACGAATCGATTTGCCTTCATGCATCAAATCGAAGGCCTCGTTAATCTGCTCCAACGGCATAGTATGGGTAATGAAGTCTTTTAACGGAAATTCACCTTTTAGATAGCGATCGACAATACCGGGAAGTTGGCTGCGTCCTTTAACGCCACCAAAGGCAGAACCGCGCCACACGCGTCCTGTCACCAATTGGAACGGGCGAGTGGCAATCTCTTCTCCGGCACCGGCGACACCGATGATAACGGATTCTCCCCAGCCTTTATGGCAGCATTCCAGTGCTGAACGCATGACGTTAACATTGCCAATACATTCAAATGAGAAGTCTACGCCGCCATCAGTCAGTTCAACAATCACCTCCTGAATCGGTTTGTCGTAATCCTTCGGGTTGATCAGATCTGTTGCACCCAGTTTCCGGGCCAGTTCGAATTTGCTGGTATTGATATCGATACCGATGATGCGGCTAGCGCCAGCCATCTGTGCACCGATAATGGCCGAAAGGCCGATACCGCCGAGACCAAATACGGCCACACTGTCACCGGGCTTCACCTTGGCTGTGTTCAATACTGCTCCCATCCCGGTGGTCACCCCGCAGCCGAGCAGACATACTTCTTCCAACGGTGCTTCTTTATTGATTTTTGCCAGTGATATTTCAGGTACCACAGTCAGTTCTGAAAAGGTGGATGTTCCCATGTAATGGAAAATCGGCTTACCGTCTTTAAAGAAGCGCGTGGTGCCATCTGGCATCAATCCCTTGCCTTGGGTGCTGCGGATCGACTGGCACAGATTGGTTTTGCCGGAGCGACAGAATTTACATTCGCCACATTCTGGCGTGTACAGTGGAATTACGTGATCGCCGACGGCAACGCTGGTCACTCCCTCACCAACGGCTTCAACAATACCGCCGCCTTCATGGCCCAGAATAGCAGGGAACACGCCCTCAGGATCTTTTCCTGACAGTGTGTAGGCATCCGTGTGGCACACGCCGGTCGCGACGATACGTACCAGGACTTCGCCCTTTTGTGGTGGCATCAAATCAACGTCTTCAATGGACAGAGGTTGGTTAGGGCCCCAAGCGACAGCGGCGCGGGTTTTGATCATCTTCATGGTGTGCTCCTATAGAGAGTGCAGTTGCAATAATGGGGAATGAGCAAATCGTAGCGTTCAGCGATGACTGGCTGATGTGCGCTTATGTGTCGAACTGCTCGATAATGAGTTTTTTAAATGCTTCAACATTGGGGCCAAAGGCATCACGCCGCCATATCAGCCAGGTTGACGCCGTAGCATAAGTGTCGGGCAACGGATGACTCTGTACCTTATCGCGCGCTGAGAGTGCATCCAGCACAGAGAGTGGCAGTAATGCTATTCCAGCGCCGCAGGCCACGGAGGCGAGCATCGCGGCATAAGACGTGACGTCAATTGTGTGGCCGGGCATTACACCAGCCTGACTGAACCAGCTTTCCAATTTATGCCGATAGGCGCAGCCAGCGCGAAAAGCTAGCAGTGTACGGCCAGCAACGTCTTGCGGATGAGCAATAGGGGCATGCCCTAAGGCAGAAACCAGAACCAGTGTTTCTGCAAAAGCGGCACAGCCATTAAGTTCATCGGCATGTATCGGCCCATCTACCAGCGCCGTAGCCAATGTGCCTGCTCTTACGCGCTCAACGATATCGCTGGACACGGCGCATGTGAGGGCAATAGACACGGCGGGATAGCGTGCATGGTAAGCCGCCAGCAGCAAAGGTAAATGGCTCACTGCGAGGCTTTCCATGGCCCCCAGGGCAAAATTGCCTGTGGGTTCTCCGGCGCGAGTCATGCTGATCGCTTCTTCACTCAATGCCAAAATACGTTCTGCATAACAAAGAAAATTGTGCCCGACCGGAGACAGACGTAGGCGCTGTTTCTCACGGATAAACAGGTCACGCCCTAATTCCTCTTCTAACTGGCGTAACCGGGTTGTCAAATTTGAGGGTACGCGCTGCAACAGCTCGGCGGCGCGGGCCACTGATCCTGTTTCTGCCACGAGGCAGAACATGCGAAGCTGCGTCAGGTCCATAAAAACACCGTTCTTATTTAGAGATTAACTTTGTGTTACTTGTTCATTTTTTGTGATTATCTAAGTTTAGCGATTGTTACCTGAGTTGGCAACGTTGTTGTTACATCTGATAGAAAATGTCTATGAAGAAGGGGGGATTTAGCACGATGCTAAAGCGCGACAAATCTATTTCATGTTTGTTACAAGAACACAACACCGCACTTGTTTTATGTCAAAAAACAGTAGGTATTTTGCCATGTTAGCGATTGGTTATCGGTAACAAAAAAAACAGGTAATACCCCATTTTAACTGTGATTTAAATTAATTATTAGTTAGCTATATATGAAGATAATCTAATATTTATGACTAAAAAGTCAGGGATATCTACAGTTATTATCGCTCAGCGTATTCTGAATAAATATTTGCTGCAAAAAACATACTGGCCACTAATGGCCTTTGGTAAGTAAAAATAAAAAAATGAGGTGAAAGCGGAATTTATTACGAAAAAAATCAGTTCGTGCTAACAATTGACTGTATCTATTGTTGCCGCTGTTTTTATCGTGTTTAATGCTCGGCCGGGGTAAAGGTGAGTCGTTTATTGCCGATGATGTTAGTTAAGACCGGTAAATGTTTTTTTTTGTTACACGACAAGGAGTGTTTGATACGTTGTGGCGCATGATTCATGTGTCACGCAGTGACGGCCGATCTCGATGAATACGCAGAAAACAAACAAAAAGCGTAAAAGAAGATCGCTGAATTCGTTACAGGAGTCATCCGTGAACTTTTTAAGAAATATCACCATCAGGGCAATGCTTCTTATCATTTTGGGGGCTTTTTTGCTGTTGTGGGCGTCAGTATCCCTTTATAGCATGTCATCATTAGGCAAAATGACTGGCTTGCTTGAAGCGAGTGAAATACAGAAGAAAAATGTAGAAATGTTGTCGAGAGGCAATGACCAGTATTTTCGTACCGTGACGCGTATGGTGCGGTCAATGGCTTTTATGCAGGCGGGTAACAGTGCAGATGCTGAAAAAACACTGACTTCTGCCGCAACCGCATTAAAAAACTCCAGTGAGGCTTTAGAACAATTCAAAAATACCGACCATTCTATTGTTGATCCTGAGATAGCCACTGCCATGGTGGACACCTGGCAGGCCGTTATCAGTAATGGGTTGCAGCCGATGCTGGCCGCCGTGCGCGAAAACAAACCAGATGTGTTCCAACAACTGTTTATGAACACCTACCCGCCACTGAGCGTTGCCTTTGGCGGCGCGATGGAAAAATACCAGAACAGTATTACATCGCGTTCGACCGAGTCGTTGCAGCAAGTCTATTCATTGCTGTCATGGGGACGAAGTGTGCTTATGGCTGCATTGGCAATCGGCGCTCTGATGCTGCTGCTCACCGATCGTTATTTGGTGAACTACCTGGTTCGTCCATTGAATGACATCAAGGGGCATTTCCGTGTGATGGCAAATGGCGATCTGGGGAGTCCGGTAGAGGAATTTGGTCGTAACTGTGTGGGGCAACTTATCCCCTACCTCAGAGATGTACAGAGCAAACTGATTAGTACCGTATCCACTATCCGCGACAGCTCTGCTGCTATCTATCAAGGTTCCAGCGAAATCCGCAGTGGCAATAACCATCTCTCAGCGCGCACCGAGCAACAAGCCGCTGCATTGGCTGAAACCGCTGCCAGCATGGAACAACTGAGTGCCACGGTGAAGCAGAATGCCGATAATGTGCATCAGGCAAGCACATTGTCACAAGATGCTGCCGTTGCTGCTCGGCGTGGCGGGGAAGTGGCGTCAGATGTAGTGGAAACCATGGCCAGCATCACCACCAGTTCGAAGAAGATCGCTGATATCACCAGTGTGATAAACGGTATCGCCTTTCAAACCAATATTCTGGCGCTAAACGCTGCAGTGGAAGCTGCGCGTGCTGGCGAGCAGGGGCGTGGATTTGCTGTGGTGGCCGGTGAAGTGCGGAGCTTGGCGCAACGCAGTGCTCAGGCAGCCAAAGAGATCGAATCGCTGATTGCAGAGTCGGTTCAGCGGGTGGGCAAAGGCTCCGAGCAGGTGGCTCAAACCGGTGATGTGATGAACTCGATCATTGTGGCTGTTACGCGGGTTAACGATCTGATGGGCGAAATTGCCAATGCTTCCGATGAGCAGAGCCGTGGTATCAGTCAGGTAGGTCAGGCCGTTGCGGAGATGGATGGCGTGACGCAGCAGAATGCGTCTCTGGTAGAGCAATCGGCGGGGGCCGCCGCATCGTTGGAAGATCAAGCTCGTCAGCTCACCGAAGCAGTGGCCTTGTTCAAACTCTCCGAGCAAGATAAACGCCCGTCGCAAAGTGTTGCACTGCCGCGTAAAAGCGCGACGCCAGCGGCTACCGCACTTTTGGCCAGTAGCAGCAAAAAAGGGGCTTCAGCAAACGATAATTGGGAGACGTTTTAACGCTAAGACGCTTACCTCGGCTGAGTAAGACGCTGTTTGATTCTGTTGCGCCGGGCATCGCTGTCCGGCGTTTTTTCATTTATACCCGTCATACGTCACGTTGCAGATGCGTTGGCGGCAAACGTTATTCTGCCCATTCTTGGGCTTCACCTTTTACGAAGCCGCCGTAGGCGGCGTTCAAAACGTGAACGTTTTGTCCCGCAACTCGAATTATTTTGGGTATATACGCCCGCGTTCCTTTGACATGAAGTTGAACCTATTTCACCCATCATGAAGTACAATCACTGGATAATGCAGCGTCACTCCACTAGAGTGAACGCGCTTGGAATGTCACACCTGCCGGAGAAGAAAGAGAATGACCCCCACGTTGAGTCGCGAAGCGGCGCTGGTTCACGAAGCGTTGTTGGCGCGCGGTCTGGAAACCCCATTGCGCGGCGCGCTGCTGGATGCGGCTACCCGTAAGGCGCGTATCGCTGAACACATGACCGAGGTAATGAACCTGCTAAGCCTCGATCTGCAAGATGACAGTCTGGCAGAAACGCCTAATCGCATCGCAAAAATGTATGTGGATGAAATTTTCGCGGGGCTTGATTATGCCAATTTCCCGAAAATTACCATTATTGAAAACAAAATGAAGGTTGATGAGATGGTAACGGTGCGTGATATTACGCTGACCAGCACCTGTGAACACCATTTTGTGACCATTGATGGCAAGGCTACCGTCGCTTACATTCCAAAAGAAGGGGTGATTGGCCTGTCAAAGATCAACCGCATTGTGCAGTTCTTTGCACAACGCCCTCAGGTGCAAGAGCGGCTGACGCAGCAGATTCTTGTCGCTCTGCAAACGTTGCTGGGGACCAGCAACGTTGCTGTGTCGATTGATGCGGTGCATTATTGTGTAAAAGCGCGTGGCATTTGTGATGCAACCAGTGCCACGACAACCACCTCATTAGGCGGGCTGTTCAAATCGAGCCAGAATACGCGTCAGGAATTCCTGCGTGCAGTGCGTCACCACCAACAGTGATTTCCTTTACGGCGGTCATATACAGTGACCGCCGACAGACCGTTTTACTTCCATCGGGTTGGCGCTAAACCTATGATGCATCAATCCCCGACATCGTCCCAACGTATCGCTACGCTGGACTTTGTGCGCGGCGTTGCCGTATTGGGCATTTTATTGCTCAACATTACTGCCTTTGGTCTGCCCAAGGCGGCCTATCTCAATCCCGCCTATGCTGGCTATCCTTCGCTGCGTGATGCTCTGACATGGGCATTGATGGATGTGATAGCGCAAGCAAAGTTTCTCACGCTGTTTGCCCTGCTGTTTGGCGCTGGGTTACAACTGCTACTGACGCGCGGTACGCGTTGGGTTCATGCTCGCTTGTTCTGGTTGATGATCTTTGGATTGCTACACGGCATCTTTCTGTGGGATGGCGATATATTGCTGGATTACGGCCTTATCGGGTTGCTCTGCTATACCATGATCAGGCAGGCGGACAGCAGTCGTATGCTGATGCGTATGGGTATTTTCATGTATAGCGTAGGGGTTGGCATGCTGGTGGTCTTGAGCCAGATTATCAGCCCTGAACCGGGGCGCTATTGGTTACCGGGGGACGCTGACCTTGCCTATGAAGCGTATTGGTTACAGCTTGGCGGTATGGAGGCGTGGCGCAATCGTGTTGATTTGATGATAGAAAGCTTACTATCACTCGGTGTTCAGTACGGATGGCTGTTAGGCGGGTCATTGCTGCTTGGGGCTGGATTGATGCGCAGCGGTTGGTTGCGCGGTGAATTTAGTTTGACGCACTATCGCAAGGTTGCTTGGTGGCTCATTGGCCTGGGATTGGTCATTGACGCTAGCGGTGTTGTGTTGCAGTGGCATGTCGCATGGGAGTATCGCTGGAGTGGTCTGCTACTGCAAATTCCACGCGATATTGCCGCACCGATTCAGGCAATTGGCTATCTGACGCTCTGTTATGGGTATTGGCCTACGCTGTCTCAGTGGCGTGCGTCAATATGGATAGGCGATATTGGGCGGATGGCATTGAGCAGCTATCTGTTACAGACGGTAATTTGCACTACCTTCTTTTATCACTGGGGTGGGTTTATGCGGTTTGATCGCCTGCAGTTACTGGGTATAGTTCCTGTAGTCTGGGTGATTAATGGCGTGGTGGCTCACTATTGGTTACGTTATTTCCCGCAAGGACCGTTGGAGTGGGGGTGGCGGCGCTTAACGGGGCTGGTAGCCAGCGGTTCGCACTAACTTTTGTGCTTAAGGTCGCGGTGGCGTGGCGCTACTGTTTTCTTTAGCGCTGTCTTCGCGCCCCTTCTCTGCTGAGGGGTTGTCTAAGGCAGAGATCCATTCTGGTGGCACTGCTGGATAATCCGGTTCGTCCTTGGCAATTTTATGCTCTGCCGGAATGGGTACCTGCGGGCCAAGGAAGCGCGGTTCGCGTTTGAGAATATAGAGATCGAACAATGTTCCGAGCCGGGCACCCACTTCACGCAGCCGGATGGTCATCATATTTTTGGGAGAGGGAACAGCATAGCACTGTGCCTGAATGCCCATGTGCATGGCGATAAACAGCGCGCGTTCACAGTGAAAACGCTGAGTAATAATCGTGAAGTCATTGGTATCAAATACCTTGCGCGTGCGAACGATCGAATCCAGCGTTCGGAATCCGGCGTAATCCAGTACGATGTCACTGGGTGAAATGCCTGCCGCGATCAAATCACGCCGCATAGTCATCGGCTCGTTGTAACTTTGCAGCGCATTGTCGCCGCTCAGCAGTAAGTAGCTGACTTTCCCGCTGTTGTAAGCATTGATAGCGCCCTGAATACGGAACAGGTAATACTGATTCAGTACGCCGACTCGGTAATATTTTGCCGTACCCAGCACAACACCGACCTGACGCTCTGGCAGTTCAGTGAGGTCATCATAAATATAGGGTGCGGTTTTCCAGCCGATCCACCGATCCAAGGCAAATGCGGACAATAATGATACGCAAAGAACAATGCCTAAGCCGAGTATCAGGCGCTTCCATATGTTCATAAGGGTATCAAGGCGAAGAAAATAATCATGAGTAAAGGCTACTTGACCCGCCAGGCGTAAGCAAGTCATAGCCAAAGTAATGGCTGATTATTGATTGATCGTTGTGTGACTGCGCAAAAAAAAGGCAAAAACCGGCCATCAGGCCGGCTGTCATAAAGAAAGGCAGGGTTAGTTTACTTTGCTACCCCACAGGTCGTATTCATCAGCGTGTTCGATGACAACCTGTACAACATCTCCGACCTTAACGCCGGTTTCACCGTTGAGATAAACACTGCCATCGATTTCCGGTGCATCGGCCATGCTACGACCAATGGCTCCTTCATCATCCACTTCGTCGATCAGCACCCGCAGAGTACGGCCGATTTTTTCCTGCAGTCGTTCAGCAGAGATACGCTGTTGCAGTGCCATAAAGCGGTGAAAACGTTCTTCTTTTATCTCTTCTGGCACCTGGTCAGGCAGTTCATTCGCGGTGGCGCCTTCCACTGGGCTGTATTTGAAACAGCCTACGCGATCCAGCCGTGCCTCGCTCAGGAAATCGAGCAGCATTTGAAAGTCTTCTTCCGTTTCACCGGGAAAACCGACGATAAAAGTGGAGCGTAATGTCAGTTCAGGACACAGCGTACGCCACTGTTTGATACGCTCCAACGTGCGCTCTACGGCACCTGGGCGTTTCATCAGTTTGAGAATTTTGGGGCTAGCATGCTGCAATGGAATATCCAGATAAGGCAGAATCTTGCCTGCAGCCATCAACGGAATAACGTCATCCACGTGTGGATAGGGATAAACATAGTGCAACCGCACCCACACACCCAGTGAAGCAAGCTGCTCGCACAGACTTACCATGCTGGTTTTGACCGGTTGTCCATTCCAAAAGCCAGTACGCTGCTTCACATCGGCACCGTAGGCTGAAGTATCCTGTGAGATCACCAGAAGTTCTTTAACCCCGGCCTCGACCAGTCGTTTGGCCTCATCCAGCACGCTGCCAATTGGTCGGCTATCCAAATCGCCGCGCATGGAAGGGATGATGCAAAACGTGCAGCGATGATTGCAGCCTTCAGAGATTTTCAGGTAAGCGTAGTGCTTGGGCGTCAGTTTGACACCTTGTGCAGGCACCAGGCTGGTAAAGGGATCGTGTGCGGGTTTGGGAACATAATGATGCACATGTGAGATCACCTGCTCGTAGCTGTGTGGGCCAGAAATTTCCAACACTTTAGGATGCACTTCGCGGATTTGGTTTTCTTTGGCACCGAGGCAGCCCGTAACGATCACTTTGCCATTTTCATTCAGCGCTTCGCCAATCGCTTCCAGCGACTCTTGCACCGCACTGTCGATAAAACCGCAGGTATTGACGATAACGACTTCTGCGTCATCGTAGGTTGGCACTACCTGATAGCCCTCATTGCGCAATTCCGTGAGAATGCGTTCGGAATCTACCAGGTTTTTGGGGCAACCAAGGCTCACGAATCCGACTTTAGGTGCGGCGGCAGGTGTTTTTGTGTGGGACATTCTACTTTACTCACTTTGCATCAATGGCGCGGGATTTTAATGGCATTACGGTAAAAATTATACAGCTAAGTGTACGGGCAATGCGAGAAAGTGGCGTCATGCTGTGTTAGGTGGAAGGAAAAAGAGGGCAGGATCCTGCTTCACTCTGCGCTAACGTCAAGAAAAGTAAAACGTCGCGGCTTTTTTTGCGTGCCACAGCACCGATGCCTACAGTTACAGAAATACCTAGCCGGGGAGTCTTGCTATGTCGTTTTCATTGACCAGGATATTTACTGCATCTGCACACGGGTTATTGCTGTTCGTTCTTGCCCTCTCTACTCCGGGAATAGCTGCGGAGCCTGTCGTGACAGTGCTACAAGATAAGCTGGATCACCCTTGGTCACTGGCTTTTTTGCCGGGAAACGATGGTATTCTGATGACTGAGCGCGCCGGGCAACTGCGTCATTGGCAAGAGGGGAAAGGGCTTTCGGCACCCATTGATGGCGTACCACTGGTGTTTGCCAAATCACAGGGCGGTTTGCTTGAGGTGGTTTTGGCCCCCGATTTTGCGCAAAGTCGTCGAGTCTACCTGAGTTTTGCCGAAGCGGGTGATGATGGCAATGCGGGTACTGCCGTAGGCTATGGCCGATTGTCCGATGACTACCGTCAGTTGGAACATTTCACCGTCTTTTTCCGCCAACAGCCTAAGCTTTCTAGTGGTAATCATTTCGGCGGCAAGCTGGCCTTTGATAAAAATGGGATGCTGTTTATCTCTCTGGGCGAAAATAATCAGCGCCCGACAGCGCAGGACTTGGACAAGCTGCAAGGAAAGATCGTGCGGCTGACAGCAGAAGGCAACGTCCCAGTCGATAATCCCTTCGTCAATAAGGCGGGGGCGCGACCCGAAATTTGGTCTTACGGCCACCGAAATCCGCAAGGGTTGGCATTCAACCCTGTCACTGGAACGCTGTGGGAACATGAGCATGGCCCACGCGGAGGGGATGAGATCAACTTTCCCGCAGCCGGAAAAAACTACGGTTGGCCGCTGGCGACACACGGTATCAACTACTCCGGGTTGAAAATCCCAGAAGCAAAGGGAACGCATGTACCGGGTATGGCCGATCCTGTCCATGTGTGGGCAAAATCACCGGGTATCAGCGGCATCGCATTTTATCAGAGTGACCGTTTTCCTCAGTGGAAAAATTCGGTGTTTATCGGCGCCCTGGCAGAGCGCAATCTGATCCGTTTAACGGTGGATGGCGATCGTATTGTCTCTGAAGAACGCCTGTTACAGGACCGTAATGAACGTATTCGTGAAGTCAGAACTGGGCCGGATGGCTACCTGTACCTGCTAACCGATGACAGGGATGGCAAATTGCTGCGGGTTGGGCTGAAATAACCAGCGTACTCTGTTTATACCCGTCATACTTCACGTTGCAGGACAAAACGTTAACGTTTTGTCCTGCAACTCGAATTATTTAGGGTATAGAATAATGCCGGATAAATGACATCAGGTTAATGGCAACATGACCGTGTCGCGGTAAGCGGGGCGCGCGGTCAATTGTTGATACCAGCGTTCCAGATGTGGCAATGACGGGCGCTCGATGTCCATGTTAAACCAGCCATAAGCGATACATCCCAAGGGGATATCGCCAATACCGAATGCCTGCCCAGACAGCCAGGGTTGACGAGAGAGGGTATCATCAGCAATCGCCAGCAGGCGTTCGCATTCCGCTTTCTGTTTGGCAATCAGGGCAACATCGCGCTGTTCGGGGGCGGTACGGACCAGACCGATAAATACGGTGCCAAATGGCACACCCAAAGATATTGCCCAATCCATCCATTTTTCTGCACTGGCGCGTTGACCATGGTCGGCCAGATACAGACTTTGTTGGCCGTATTTGGCTGCCAGATAACGAACAATGGTATTCGATTCCCATAACACCACATCGTCGTCTTGCAGGCAGGGGATCAGACCGTTCGGGTTCATGGCCAAATAATCCGCATCGTGATTACGGCCAAACTGACCGCCAGCAAGAATGTGCTGATAACCCAAGCCCAGTTCGGCGGCTAACCAACGGACTTTTTTGACATTACTCGAATTCTCTCGGCCCCATAAAGTAAGCATGATTAACCTCTGATGACGAATGGGAGGAAGTGCGTTGACACCCTGGCGCCAACTACGCCTGCCACTATACCTGCTTTTCAAACGCGTGGGGTGATAAGAAAAGGGAATTATCATCATGAATAACCGACTGTTTTGATCCCAGCTTGCGTGTGCTAACGTGTCGCCGTCATAAAGATATGCCAATTTAATCTTTATCATCCCAAAGCGGATTTTTCATAATGCAGTACACAATTTAAAACAGGGAAACCACAATGACTTTGACCCATCGTTTTCGCGCTGTGCTGGGCGCTGCGCTTATTTCCGCACTGCCGTTTTTTGCGGGTATTTCTACGGCACATGCCAGTACCGATCCGCAAACGCTGACGTTTGGTGTAGCGCCGGGTCCATACGGCGACATGGTAAACCAGACCATTAAACCGCAACTGGAGAAAAAGGGCTACAAAGTCGTTGTGCGGGAATTTAGCGACTACGTGCAGCCTAATCTGGCGCTGGCGAATGGCAGCATTGATGCCAACTTGTTCCAACACTCGCTTTATCTGGAAAAATTTGCGGCTGACAAAGGGTTAAAACTGGCGAAGCTGATCATCGTGCCTACCGCGAGCATGGGATTCTATTCAAAAAAAATCCATTCGCTGGATGAGCTGAAAAAAGGTGATGTGATCACGCTGTCCAACGATGCCACCAACCTGGCTCGCGGGTTGCGTTTCCTGCAATCTCTGGGGTTGATTACGATCAAACCGGAGCTTGATGCCACTAAAGCATCAGAAAAAGATATTGTTGATAACCCTCGTGGTCTGGTATTCAAACCGCTGGAAGCCGCGCAGTTACCGCGCACGCTGGATAGCGTAACCGCATCGCTGGTTAACGGTAATTTTGCTTTTGCCGCGGGGCTGAAGCTGTCTACCGCCATCAAACTGGAAACCTTGGACGAAAACCTGAAAAACGTGATTGCCGTTCGTGCAGATGACATTGATAAGCCGTTTGCCAAAGATATCAAAGCTGCGGTGGAATCTGAAGAATATGCCGCTGCGATCAACGCGCCGGGCAGTGTCTTCAGCGAGTTTCAGAAGCCAGAATGGATGAAGGCACGCACCGCGCAGTAAGACGGTATAAGCCACTGCTCCAGCGTGTTATTATCCCGGCCTTTGGCCGGGATATTGCTTTTTGTCCAAGATAAAACAGAGAATCGGTGATGATAGAGCTAAACGCGATTAGCGTGAATTTTTCTCAAGGGAAACAGGGTGCAACGTCGGCGGTGGATAACGTCAGTTTGCATATCCGCCAGGGGGAGATCTTCGGGATTGTGGGCACCAGCGGTGCGGGAAAGAGTACCCTGTTGCGCACCATTAATGTATTGCAACGTCCAAGTAGTGGCACTGTCAAAGTAAATGGTGTCACGATCAGTGATTTGAGCGGCAGCGAACTGCGTCGAGCACGCCAAAGTATTGGCATGATTTTTCAGCATTTTAACTTGATGCAGACGCGTACCGTGGCGGAAAACGTTGCGTTCAGTTTGAAAGCTGCCGGGAAATCTCCGCAGGAAATCGCGCAACGTGTGCCAGAAATGCTGAGTTTGGTGGGTTTGTCTGATAAAGCGGATGTTTATCCTTCCCGCTTGAGCGGCGGGCAGAAACAGCGCGTCGGTATTGCACGCGCCATTGCAAACCATCCTGAAGTGTTGCTGTGTGATGAACCGACATCGGCACTTGATTTGGAAACCTCTGCGGCCATTCTGGTGCTGCTCAAAGAGATCAATCAGCGCTTGGGGATCACGATCGTGTTGATTTCTCATGAAATGAGCGTCATCAAAACCGTGTGCGATCGCATGGCTGTGATGACGCAAGGTCGCGTAGTGGAAGAGGGGGACGTGTTTGATGTGTTTGCCGCACCTCAGCACCCGTTTACCCAACAACTGGTATCCCATACGCTGAATCTTGAGTTGCCTGCACGCTTGAAAGAAGAGTTGCAAGGGACATTGTTGAAAATTCTGTTTGTAGGGGATTCTGCCGAGCAACCCGTATTGTCCGATGTGGCTGTGCGCTATGGTGTTTCGGTCAACATTTTGCACGGTAAGATTGAATATATCGGCAACCGAGCGTTAGGCATTCTGGTGGTGCTACTGACGCACCCGTCTGACAGCGAGCAACTTGCTGCCGCCATCGATTATGTTCAAACCCGTACTGCGCGCGTGGAGGTGTTACATGGGTGATTTTTGGCTCGACCTTACCGTTGCATTTGGCGAAACCTTCCAGATGGTCAGCATTGCGACGTTGTGCGCCATTGTGGGCGGTTTGCCTCTGGGATTGCTGATTTTTGTTACCGACAGAAATCTTTTTTGGCAAAACCGTGCGGTGTATTTGTGCAGCACCATTTTGGTCAATATTATCCGCTCTATCCCCTTTGTCATCCTGTTGGTGCTGTTGCTGCCGTTAACCCAGATTTTGCTGGGTAACACCATTGGGCCAGTGGCGGCGTCGGTGCCGATGTCTGTCGCCGCAATGGCTTTTTATGCGCGTCTGGTGGATAGCGCTTTGCGCGAAGTGGACCCCGGTATTGTTGAGGCGGCTGAAGCATTTGGTGCCAGCCCGATGCGTATTATTGGAACTGTACTGCTGCCGGAAGCCAAGGCCGGGTTGCTGCGTGGGCTGACTATTACCCTGGTGAGCCTGATCGGCTATTCCGCCATGGCGGGCATCGTAGGCGGTGGTGGTGTGGGTGATTTAGCGATTCGATTCGGTTACTACCGTTATGAAACTCAGGTCATGGTGGTGACGGTGATAGCTCTAGTTATCCTGGTGCAAGTGGTACAAATGCTGGGTGACTGGTTTGCCAAGCGAGCAGACAAACGCGATCGTCGCTAAATGTTCTTCCCGGCGAGTAGCGTTGCTGCTTGCCGGTTTTTCCTTCCTCCTTGGGCCAGATCCCATAACGTGTTTATAAATCAGCGTATTTTCTAGACGTTTGCATTTCTTTGAGTATCTTTACAGAGTAGGGCGTTTCATTGTCGGGCGGCGGACGGTAACGTCTACAGCCATTACCATTCGTTGCAAAAGATATCGAAATCTGACCAGATTAACCGCGCGACTAACGACATGGAGGACGCATGAAGACCACGGCCCATTTTCCCCTGATACCACTATCTCCGGCCGCGTGCTCCCGCCTGATGCTGTGCAGTGCTACGCTGCTTTGGCTGACACTAGCCCCAAATGCACACGCTGAACAAGCACCTGCTGCACCGCAGATCGAGGCCAAGGCCTTTATTCTTATGGATTATCACAGTGGTGCTGTGCTGGCGGAACAGCGGGCAGACGAGCGGCTCGATCCTGCTAGCTTGACGAAAATGATGGCAAGCTACGTTATCGGCCAAGCAATAAAAACGGAAAAAATCAAACCAGGCGATCTGGTGACGGTTGGCAAAGATGCTTGGGCAACGGGCAATCCGGCGCTGCGCGGGTCGTCGCTCATGTTTTTGAAACCTGGTGATAAAATTTCGGTTTTGGATCTGAATAAAGGGATTGTGATCCAATCGGGTAATTATGCCAGCATTGCATTGGCTGACTACGTGGCAGGCAGTCAGGATGCGTTTGTTAGCCTGATGAACAACTACGTCAAATCACTTAACCTCACCAATACCCATTTCCTTACTGTGCATGGGTTGGATGCCGCCGGACAGTACAGTACTGCGCGCGATATGGCGCTGTTGGGGCAGGCGTTGATTCGCGATGTACCGGAAGAGTACGCTCTGCATAAAGAGAAAGAGTTTACCTTCAATAACATCAAACAGCCCAATCGTAACCGTTTATTGTGGAGTAGCAACATTAACGTGGACGGTATCAAAACCGGGCACACCAGCGGTGCCGGGCATAATCTGGTGGCATCCGCAACCGAAGGTAACATGCGGCTGATTTCTGTTGTACTGGGGGCGCCGACGGATGCCATCCGTTTCCGCGACAGCGAGAAATTGCTGACCTGGGGCTTCCGTTTCTTTGAAACGGTCACGCCAGTGCAGGCCAATACCACGTTTACCACGCAGCGTGTCTGGTATGGAGCGCAAAGTGAAGCGCGGTTGGGGGTTGCTGATGATGTCGCACTTACCGTGCCTAAAGGGCAAATGCGTAACTTGAAGGCCAGTTTTACCCTTACGGAGCCCCATTTACAGGCGCCGTTGGCGAAAAATCAGGCTGTAGGGATGATTGATTTTCAGTTAGAGGGTAAAACGATAGCCCAACGGCCGCTGGTGGTGCTGGATGAGGTGCCTGAAGCAGGGCTGTTTGGTCGATTGTGGGATGCGGTGATATTAACCCTGACCAAATGGTTTGGCGGCTGGTTTTAACACCTGGAGTAAATCAGCATGATGCCGTTGTCGAGTGCAAAATCTTGATAGGTACCGTGAGGGGCGCTGTCGGTAACCAGCGTATCGAACTGCGTCAATGCGCTGATAGTGGCAGGCTGTATGCGACCAAATTTGCTGCTGTCAGCCACCAGAATCGTGCGCTGCGTTAACGCCATTGCACGGTGCTTAATATCCAGCTCGGCAAAGTTAAAACAGGTTGCTCCGCGCTTGAGATCAATGCCAGCCGCAGAGATAAACGCCTTGTTGGTGCATATTGGGTCAAGCTCACTCTGTCTTGTCAGCGGTGTGAAAATGGCATTATCAGGATGGAATTCTCCACCGCATAAGATGACCTTGGCGGCGGGTTTTGTTTGTAGTGCGAGGAACGTGTTCAAAGAATAACAGACGGCGGTAAAGGGCAGTTCCTCATCGATGGCATCGATAAGAAAGGGCAGGGTTGTACCGCAGTCAAAAAAAACCGTATCTCCCGCTTCAACAAGTTGTGCCGCGAGATGACCCGCCACACGTTTTTCCTGCACATGCTGGTTTTGCTGATCGGACACAAAATAGTGCCCAATGGCATTGCTTTGAGGATCGTTTACCACATAACCGCCCAGTAGAATGACACTGGCCGAAGTAGCGTTAAGATCGCGACGGACTGTCATTTCGGATACACCTAGCAATTCGGCTGCCTGTTTCAAGTGAAGCCGATCGCCATTTTTCAAGGCCTGAGTGAGCTTGTTGATCCGTGCAGCGCGCCGTGTTTCCATCGTGTCGTTATCCCCTGTTAGTCCGGCGTGAATAGTACCATTCAATAGAATCGGGTCGCAAAGGGAAGTCAGGTAAGCGAGAAAAGAAAAGGCCCATCATTCTTGAACCTGAAAAGGCGGGAACGACGGGCTCCTCAATAAGGGGATTTCAAAGAAAAGCAGCGGCACTTATTCAGACGCTATGCATGAGAAAAAGTTCGGTTTTTTTTAAAGAATGGTGACAATATTTTTCAACCCGCTTAAAAAGGCAATTCTGGCCAGATAATCACGATTAACGAACCGGCTAATGTCAGGAGTACGTTAGCGATGGCATAGGTACCTGCATAGCCCAACGCCGGAATGTTACTGCGCGCTGTATCGCTGATGATGTCCATGGCAGGAGCACAGGTGCGCGCGCCCATAATGGCACCAAACAGCAGCGCCCGATTCATCCTCAGAACATAAGCGCCAAACAGAAAACAGATAATGACCGGAATCAAGCTGATTGCCAGACCTGCAAACAGCATTTGTATGCCCACGGAGCCAAAGCTGGTTCCTATGGTGCTGCCCGCACTCAAACCAACGCCAGCCATAAACACCATCAAGCCAAACTCTTTTACCATGTTCAGCGCTCCCTGAGGGATATACCCAAAGGTGGGATGGTTAGCACGCAAGAATCCCAGCATGATCCCAGCAAACAACAATCCAGCGGCGCTGCCAATGGCAAAATTGAAGTTACGGAACTGGAAGGTGATAAGCCCGACCATGATGCCAATGATAAAGAAAGCGCAGAACGCGAGCAGATCGGTAACCTGACTGTGAATGGAAATGAACCCAATGCGATCGGCGATACTTTTGACACGTCGGGCATCACCGCTCACCTGTAGTACATCCCCTTTATTCAATACCACACCGTCATCGATAGGCATTTCAATCTGGTTGCGCACAATGCGGTTTAAAAAGCAGCCGTGATCGGTCAGTTTTAACTGGCTTAGGCGTTTACCAACACCATTATTATTTTTTACTACGATCTCTTCGGTGACAATACGCATATCCAGCAGGTCACGATCAAAGACTTCCTTACCGTCACGGAAGTTGGAGTTAAGGCGCGCGTGGGCGTCAGGATAGCCCACCAGCGCGATCTCATCACCCAATTGCAAGGTGGCATCACCATCAGGCGTAGCAAGAATACCGTTACGGCGCAGACGCTCAATGGAACAGCCTGTTTGCCGGTAAATACCCAGCTCTCGGAGATTCTTTCCATCGGCCCAGGCAACCAACTCCGGCCCAACGCGGTAAGCGCGGATAATAGGGAGATACACTTTACGCTGGCTGTCGGGATCTAACCCGCGTTCACGGGCAATTTGTTGCGCACTGGTAGGCAAATCCTGATGTTGCAACTTAGGGAGATAGCGTGCACCAAAAATCAGGCTGACCAAACCGATCAAGTAAGTAAGTGCATAACCGAGGCTGAGATGATCCAACTCCATGCTCAACTGCGGATTGATGCTGTTGGCATTACGCAACGCGTCTCCAGCGCCCACTAGCACGGGGGTAGAGGTCATTGCCCCTGCCAACATGCCTGCTGTAAGACCAATATCCCACCCAAAAAGCTTACCCAGCAGCAGTGCTAGTAACAGTGCCGAACTGACCAGCACTAATGCCAATGCGAAATAATTTTTACCGTCACGAAAAAAAATGGAGAAAAAATTAGGGCCAGCTTCGATACCGACGCAAAAAATAAACAACATAAAACCGAGATTGAGCGCATCGGTATTTATGGAAAAGTGCTGCTGTCCTAATAATAAAGACACCACTAAAACACCAATGGAATTACCCAGTTGAACGCTGCCTAACCGTATTTTCCCGAGGCAGAGCCCCAATGAAAGCACCACAAATAAAAGCAGTATGTAATTCCCGTTTAACAACTCAGCGACGTTTATATTCATGGCTTGTAACGTGTTGTTTACTAGTAAGTTCTTGATATTAATGAAGGTAAGGGCTAAATTTATTCCCATTCACTCAGAATACTCACTGTAGGGCAATCGAGGAACAAGGCGTGAAGAATTCAGCAGAAAAATCGCGCGATTCGACACGGGTGCCATCCTTTTCCTGAAAAGAAATTGCCTGAAGCGTAGCAAGAGTACTGCCATTCTAGTTGGGTGTTCATGTTACAGCCAGCCTTTATTTTATAAAAGTGATGCCGCCTTGCTTGCTGTTATATCAGGGATATTCCGATGTTGTTCCGGTTGAATACACCTTCTTCAGCGCCACTTGTTGGCGTTGAAGCGAGGCAAAGAGAGGCGAATATGGGAAGCAATAAGGGGTGGGTCGGTTCAACCTGCTGTTTTTTGTTGTTTACCGTGGTGTTTTTGAGTCAAAAGATGGACGTTTTTACCGCATCGGAAACGGGATTTCGGGGGGAGCCTGGAATGCTGTTGTTCTTGCTGCCGGGTGTTATCGCCAGCGGTTTGTCTGCGCGTGGACGCTTGCGTTATCCCTTTATCGGTGCGCTAACGGCGATGCCGCTGTGCCTGATTATTCTGCACTTCTGGCGTACTCCCATGAATGCTTTCTGGCAGGAATTGGCGTATGTCATGAGCGCAGTATTTTGGAGCCTGATGGGGGCACTGGGATTTTTATTTATTTATGTCTCGTGCCAGCGGTATTTTCGCTAGAGACAAAGTACCAAAGGCGCAGTACGCGTCTTTCAGACTGATGACAAAGCCCACAATTAGGCGAAGTGCGGCGATGGGGTCGTAGCGGCGTAAGCCGCCGGAGCGCCCCTCGTCGTGATTCGCCGGGAAACACGGGCATGTCTAAAAGGGTTTGTCAGCGATCTCAAAGGCGCAGTGCGCGCCTTTGGTCATATCTATCATACTTCTTGCCTGTGCTAGCGCTGTTTAAAACGTCAACACTTAGCCTCGCAACGCGAATTATCCAGAGTATATCTACCCCAGTTGCTTTACTGAAACAGGTTCAGGTTCGCTTTAGCATAGGCTTCAAAATCGGTGCAGCCACCGATGTGTTTTTCGTCCAAAAAGATCTGCGGAACAGTTTCAACCGGCTTACCTACGGTTTTCGACAGGTCGTCTTTAGTGATCCCTTCTGCATGAATATCAACATAACGGAAACTGAAGTCGTCACGTTGTTCAGTCAGTTTTTCCGCCAGAGCTTTGGCGCGGACACAGTAAGGGCAGCCTGGGCGGCCAAAAATAACAGCAAACATGTTAACTCCTTATCAAAACAAAAGTCGGTAAAACGATATTGTCCTCGTCTTTATGTGGGTTACTATGCCCTTATCTGCTGTGAAAAAAAAGCGGTAAATCCCTGTCGCAACAATATGTGATGGCTATCAAACCTCATAACCTGAGGTGAAGGGCATTGGTGAGCTGAGACGGCTGGCTTATACTGCCTGTTAAGCGCCTGGCTGTCCGGTTCTAAGGGCCACCCCCGCGATCTTCAGGACACACCATCAGAAGGACAGGAAGAGTGACACCAACCATTGATCTGCTGCTAAATCATCGCTCCATCCGCTCGTTTAGTTCACAACCTATCGCGCCGGATGCGCGTGAAGCCATTATTGCTGCTGCTCAGAGTGCTTCCAGCTCAAGTTTTTTACAATGCAGTTCCATTATCCGCATCTCCGATCTCTCTTTGCGCCAGACCGTGGCCCACTATTGCGGCGATCAACAGCATGTCGCTGACGCGGCAGAATTCTGGGTGTTTTGCGCTGATTTTCAGCGTCACCTACAGATCTTCCCTCAGGCACAAACTGGGCTGGCAGAGCAATTGCTACTGGGGTGTGTTGATACGGCGCTGATGGGACAAAATGCGCTGGTTGCGGCGGAATCGCTGGGACTGGGGGGCGTTTTTATTGGGGGGATTCGTAATCACATTGCTGAGGTCACATCACTGTTGTCGTTGCCGCAGCAGGTTTTGCCGCTGTTTGGTCTCTGCCTGGGGTACCCTGCGGTTATTCCCGATATCAAACCGCGCATGCCAGCGTCATTGATGGTGCATGAAAATTGCTATCGGCCGCTAGATAAAGCTGCACTGGCACAGTATGACCAGCAGTTGGGGGATTACTACCAGCAGCGTGGCAGTAATCGTCGTCGCGATACCTGGAGCGAGCATGTGCAGCGCACGCTGCAAAAAGAGCTGCGGCCTTTTATTCTGGACTACTTGCATCAGCAAGGGTGGGCAATCCGCTAAATGTGGGTGAGGAACTGATGAGAATCGCCATTTTGTCACGGGACGGCAATCTGTACTCCTGCATGCGACTACGTGAAGCCGCAGAGGCGCGAAAGCACGTTGTCGATATTATTGACCCGCTCTCTTGCTACATGAACATTAACTCTGCTGCGCCCTCGGTGCATTATCGTGGCCGACAGTTGGCAAAATATGATGCAGTGATTCCCCGCATTGGCTCACAAATTACCTTTTACGGTACCGCTGTGTTGCGCCAGTTCGAAATGCTGGGAAGCTTCCCTTTGAATAACGCTCTATCAATCACGCGTGCGCGTGACAAGTTGCATTCGCTGCAGCTGCTGGCGCGCGAAGGTATTGATTTGCCGATCACGGGTTTTGCCCATTCACCGGATGATACCAGCGATCTTATCGATATGGTGGGCGGTGCGCCGCTGGTGGTTAAACTGGTGGAGGGAACTCAGGGTATTGGCGTGGTGCTAGCGGAAACGCGGCAGGCAGCAGAAAGTGTGATTGATGCGTTCCGCGGCCTTAACGCGCACATTCTGGTTCAGGAGTATGTTCGCGAAGCGCAGGGCAGGGATATCCGTTGTTTGGTGATTGGCGATAAAGTGGTTGCAGCCATTGAACGACAGGCCAAAGAAGGGGATTTTCGCTCCAATCTGCATCGCGGCGGTACGGCGCGGCCTGTCACTATCACCGCGCGTGAACGTTCGATTGCCGTGAAAGCGACCAAGACGCTTGGGCTAAGCGTAGCAGGGGTAGATATTTTACGTGCGGCGCGTGGGCCGCTGGTGATGGAGGTGAATGCATCGCCCGGCTTGGAAGGGATTGAACGAACAACCCAGAGGGATATCGCCGATATGATGATGGCGTTTATTGAACAACACGCGCATGGCTAAGCACAGTCCAGCAAGATAGGCTAATCCCGCTTTTCTATTGGTATCGTGCGCGAATTTTCCGTAAGCTAGAAGGATTTTTACGTTACAGGTGCAAATGAGGCAAATTATGATGGATTCACTCATCGTTCCGGATCTGAATCTGCTGCGGCGGTGGTTGGATCAACTCAATATTCTTTATTTTGAATGCGACTCTTGTCAGGCATTGCATTTGCCTCATATGCAGAATTTCGATGGTATTTTTGATGCAAAAGTCGATTTGGTCGATGGTGTCATTCTGTTTTCTGCGCTGGCGGAGGTGAAACCCAGCGCATTGATTCCACTGGCAGGCAACCTGAGCCAGATCAACGCCAGTTCATTGACGGTGAAAGCCTTTCTTGATGTGCAGGACGATAATCTGCCGAAACTTATTGTGTGTCAGACGGTGAGTGTGGCGGCAGGGGTCACCATTGAACAGTTCCGTCACTTTATGCAGCAGTCTGAGGAACAGATCTCTATGGTTATTCTGGAGGCCAGCGCTAACAATATGCTGTTTCTCGGTGAAGAAGAAGAGGCCTCTCCTGCACACGGTGTTGCTCACAGCCTGCATTGACGCTGTTGCTGCCTGCGGGCAGCAATCACATTTTCTTATTTTCTGGTGATGTTTGGTTTGTGCTGCCCATACGCTGTTTTTCGATATATTCCACCTGTCAGAGTAAAGACTTCCCGTTCACCGCGCCAACTCCTGCATAATTAATCGATAAAAGCCGTTTTTTACGTTGCACATATAGCACCGTGAAGACGAGGCGGTTATGCTAACTTCCTGTGACTGTCAGGCGATAGTGAAGTATTTATGTCTGTGTGTACTATGATTATTTTTAGTGCATAGCCATTCAACGCCCCGTCTGCCGGTACGATCAGTTCAGGTATGTGTCCGGTATCGCCCTGATACGGATTTTATTCCATGATTCACCCCCTGGTATGGAGGAAGGAACGGATGTTCACCCAACGTAAAACATGGCTCTCGGGTGTTGTTGCCGGCTTAATGATGGCTGCGTCCGTCACCGCATCTGCGGAAGAAAAAACGCTGCATGTGTATAACTGGTCAGATTACATTGCGCCGGACACCCTGAGTAATTTCCAGAAAGAAACAGGCATCAAAGTCGTTTATGACGTGTTTGATTCCAACGAAGTTCTGGAAGGCAAATTGATGGCGGGCAGCACCGGTTTTGATCTGGTCGTGCCTTCTGCCAGCTTTTTGGAGCGTCAGCTTGCAGCGGGTGTCTTCCAGCCGCTCGATAAAAGCAAACTGCCAAACTACAAAAATCTCGATCCTGAGCTGATGAAACTGATCTCTCAGCACGATCCGGATAACAAATTTGCTATCCCTTATCTGTGGGCCACCACAGGTATCGGCTTTAATATTGATAGAGTCAAAGCTGCGTTAGGTACGGATGCACCGATTAACAGTTGGGATCTGGTCCTGAAACCAGAAAATCTGGAAAAACTGAAAAGCTGTGGTGTTGCATTCCTGGATGCCCCGGAAGAGATTTTTGCGACCGTGCTGAATTATCAGGGTAAAGATCCGAACAGCACCAAGGCGGATGATTACAGCAAAGGGGCAACAGACCTGTTGCTGAAACTGCGTCCGAGTATTCGTTATTTCCACTCTTCCCAATATATCAACGATCTGGCCAACGGAGATATCTGTGTGGCTATCGGCTGGGCCGGAGACGTGAAACAGGCAGCTAACCGTGCCAAAGAAGCGAAGAACGGCGTTAATATTGGGTACAGCATTCCGAAAGAAGGGGCGATGGCGTTCTTTGACGTATTCGCAATTCCGGTTGATGCTAAAAATACCGATGAAGCCTATCAGTTCCTTAACTACATCATGAAACCGGAAGTGATTGCCAATATCAGTAATTACGTGTTTTACGCCAATGGCAACAAAGCTTCTGTTCCGTTGGTCGATGAAGCCGTGCGTAATGACCCGGGCATTTTCCCGCCGGATGATGTACGCGCCAAGCTGTTTACGCTTAAAGTGCAATCACCGCAGATTGACCGCGCGCGTACACGCGCCTGGACCAAGGTAAAAAGCGGCAAGTAAGCGTTAGTGCTTTGAGAGTATGCGATCCGCAGGCGGCTAATCCCCGCCTGTTTGTGCTGTATGTGGTGTAACCCATGAGTCGCGAAGGGGGGCGAGTTGCAATGCGTGCGTATCGTGCATCCTTTTTCACCATGGGTTATTCGTTTGTTCTGCTTTTGCCGGAGAGCAATGCTAAGTGAATGATGCAATTTCCCGTCCCCAGCCTAAAACGCAAAAGGCCGTAACGCCACTGTTGGAAGTGCGCAATTTGACCAAATCATTTGATGGCCAGGCGGCTGTGGATGATGTGAGTCTAACTATCTACAAAGGTGAGATTTTTGCTCTGCTGGGTGCTTCAGGCTGTGGTAAATCCACGCTGTTGCGTATGCTGGCCGGTTTCGAGCACCCTACGCAGGGGCAAATTGTGCTGGATGGACAGGATCTGTCTTTGGTGCCTCCCTATCAGCGCCCCATCAATATGATGTTTCAGTCTTATGCGCTGTTCCCGCATATGACCGTTGAGAAGAATATTGCCTTCGGCCTGAAACAGGACAAACTCTCCCGTGTTGAAATTAAGGACCGGGTTGAAGAAATGCTCACGTTGGTGCACATGCAGGAGTTTGCCGGGCGCAAACCGCATCAGCTTTCCGGCGGTCAGCGCCAGCGTGTGGCACTGGCACGTAGTCTGGCTAAACGGCCTAAGTTGTTGCTGCTGGATGAACCCATGGGCGCGTTGGACAAAAAGCTGCGCGACCGTATGCAACTGGAAGTGGTTGATATTCTTGAGCGTGTAGGCGTGACTTGCGTGATGGTGACGCACGATCAGGAAGAGGCTATGACCATGGCCGGGCGTATTGCTATCATGAATCGCGGCAAGTTTGTGCAGATCGGTGAGCCGGAAGAAATTTATGAGCACCCAACAACGCGTTTTAGCGCTGAATTTATCGGCTCGGTCAATATGTTTGAAGGGTTGCTGAAAGAGCGTCAAGACGATGCGTTGATTATCCAAAGCCCTGGTCTTATCCATCCATTAAAAGTGAATACCGATGTTTCCGTCGTGGATGGCGTACCGGTGCATGTCGCATTGCGACCAGAAAAAATCATGCTGTGTGAAGAAGTGCCCGAAGACGGCTGTAACTTTGCTGTCGGTGAAGTAGTGCATATTGCTTACCTGGGCGATCTGTCGATTTACCATGTGCGTCTCAACAGTGGGCAGATCATTAGCGCCCAGTTGCAGAATGCTTACCGCTACCGCAAAGGTGCTCCCACCTGGGGTGATGAAGTGCGCTTGTGCTGGGAAGCGGATAGCTGTGTGGTATTGACGGTGTGATAGGGCGAGATAATGACCATGTTTCCAGAACATAATTTTTCGGACGGTAAAGCGGCGGAACCACCGGATGCCCCGCGCAATCCGCTACGTTTGCTGCTGACACAGTGGCACCTGAAATACGGGCGCAAACTGGTGATCGCGCTGCCTTATATTTGGCTTATCCTGCTGTTTATGCTGCCGTTCTTGATTGTATTCAAAATCAGTCTGGCAGAAATGGCACGCGCGGTGCCACCTTACACCGATTTACTCTCCTGGGCGGATGATAAACTCGATATCACCCTCAATCTGGGCAACTATCTTCATCTGCTTGATGACCCGCTCTATTTTGAAGCCTATTTGCAGTCGCTGAAAGTCGCTGCGGTGTCGACAGTGCTCTGCTTGATCATTGGCTATCCACTGGCGTGGGCGGTGGCGCACAGCCAGCCCTCCACACGCAACATTTTGCTACTGTTGGTTATCCTGCCTTCTTGGACCTCATTTCTTATCCGAGTGTATGCCTGGATGGGGATACTGAAGAACAACGGGATATTGAATAACTTTCTGTTGTGGCTAGGCGTGATTGATGAGCCGCTGATCATTCTGCATACCAATCTGGCGGTGTATATCGGTATTGTCTATTCCTATCTGCCGTTTATGGTGTTGCCAATTTATACCGCGCTGACCCGCTTGGATTATTCCCTGGTAGAAGCCTCTCTGGATCTGGGCGCGCGCCCGTTAAAAACGTTTTTCCATGTCATTGTACCGCTGACTAAGGGTGGAATTATCGCAGGCTCGATGCTGGTGTTTATCCCGGCCGTTGGGGAATACGTAATCCCTGAACTGCTTGGTGGGCCGGACAGTATCATGATTGGCCGTATCCTATGGCAAGAGTTCTTTAACAACCGTGACTGGCCGGTGGCCTCTGCGGTGGCGACCATTATGCTGTTGCTGCTGATCGTACCCATCATGTGGTTCCACAAGCATCAGAACAAAAGTACGGGAGATCAGGCATGAATAATTTACCTGTGGTTCGTTCCCCGTGGCGTACCCTGATTTTAGTCATTGGCTTTACCTTTCTTTATGCGCCGATGCTGATGCTGGTGATCTACTCTTTTAACAGTTCCAAGCTGGTGACGGTGTGGGCGGGTTGGTCTACGCAATGGTACAGTGCGCTGTTCCATGATAGCGCGATGATGAGCGCGGTGGCACTTAGCCTGACGATCGCGGCTGCTTCTGCCACCATGGCGGTTGTGCTCGGCACGCTGGCTGCTGTGGTGATGGTGCGTTTTGGTAGCTTTCGTGGCTCTAACGGCTTTGCATTTATGCTGACCGCGCCGTTGGTGATGCCAGATGTGATTACCGGTTTGTCGTTGCTGTTGCTGTTTGTTGCGTTAGGTCATGCTATCGGCTGGCCCTCGGAGCGCGGCATGCTGACCATTTGGCTGGCACATGTCACTTTCTGTACCGCATATGTCACGGTGGTCATCAGTGCACGGTTGCGCGAACTGGATCGCTCTATTGAAGAAGCCGCGATGGACCTGGGGGCGGCACCACTCAAAGTGTTTTTCATCATCACCGTTCCTATGATTGCCCCGGCGCTGGTTTCTGGCTGGTTGCTGGCTTTTACGCTGTCTCTGGACGATCTGGTGATTGCCAGCTTTGTTTCCGGACCGGGAGCGACCACATTGCCAATGCTGGTGTTCTCGAGTGTCCGAATGGGCGTTAATCCGCAAATTAACGCACTAGCATCGCTGATACTATTAGTCGTAGGTGTCATCGGTTTGATTGCCTGGTGGTTCATGGCGCGTGCGGAGAAGCAGCGCATTCGCGACATGCAGCGAGCTAGGCACGGCTGAGCGCAGGGGTAAAGACATTAACTGGACAGCGCCACCCATTGTCAGGTGGCGCTCTTGTCTCTAAAAAAGGAAATCGATTAACGATGCTGCAAAGCAAGAAAACGCTCGTTGCACAAGGCAATTTTGCCCCTGTCGCGGTGACAGTTGCGGGCATAGGTATTATTGCCACCTGTGTGTTGAGCCTTTTTATGCTGCTGTGGGATCTGGGATTGAGCAGTTTCGGTGGCTGGGTTGGCAGTAGCGCGGAGTCTTGGGATTCAACGCTGGTATTGCTGGCAGCGCTGGTGATCCTCTGTGTTGAAGTTCGCTGTGGCGTCGCGGTGATGGCCGGGAACAACTGGGGACGTTGGGGCTATCTTATCTGTCAGGGGCTGGTCTCAGGCTACATGCTGTTAGCGTCTTTTAGCGATTTCTTGCCTGATATCTTCCGCTTCAGCGGTGAGACAAGCTGGGACGTTCTGCACCAATTTGCAACACAGCGCCTACCCGACGTATTGGTAATTTTTTTGCTTTTTGTACCCCATCGTAGTCGTCGTTTTTTTCAACGCCATACAGCGTAGGGTTGGGGCATCTCGCAGGGCATAAGACATTGTGCCGGAGAGTGTTATAATACCACCCCAATATTATTGATTCATTTTCTCCTATGCAGTGTGCACGATATACCGAAGGAAGTTGCCGTTCCTGTCAGTGGCTGGAAAAGCCTTATACTCAGCAGCTTTCAGACAAGCAGCAACATTTGGCCGCGCTACTGGATAAACAGGTGGTTGGTACGTGGCAACCACCTGTTTCCTCTGCGCAGCAGGGCTTTCGTAACAAGGCAAAAATGGTTGTAAGTGGCAGCGTTGAGCGCCCTGTGTTCGGTATCTTGCATCAGGATGGCACAGCAGTTGATTTGTGTGACTGCCCACTTTATCCACCATCGTTTGCGCCGGTGCTCTCTGTACTCAAAACATTTATTGCGCGTGCTGGGCTGACACCCTATCAGGTGGCGCGGCGGCGCGGTGAATTAAAATATTTGCTGCTGACAGAAAGTCGCCTGCACGGTGAGTTTATGCTGCGCTTCGTGATGCGCTCGAAAACCAAGCTTGAACAGCTTCAGCAGGCACTTCCCTGGTTACAACAGCAACTGCCGCAGTTGGCGGTGATCTCTGCCAATATACAACCTGTACATCAAGCTATTTTGGAAGGCGAGGAGGAGATCCTGCTGACGGACAACCAGATGTTGGAAGAGGCCTTCAATCAGGTGCCACTTTTCTTGCGGCCACGAGGTTTCTTTCAAACTAACCCGCAAGTAGCAGCAACGCTCTATGCAACTGCTCGCGCTTGGGTTGCCGCGTTGCCGGTGAGCAGCATGTGGGATCTGTTTTGTGGTGTCGGTGGCTTTGGTTTGCACTGCGCAACGCCTGATATGCATCTGACGGGCATTGAAATTAGCGCTGAGGCGATTGCTTGTGCGCAGCGTTCCGCCATGCAGCTCGGGCTGACGCAGGTAGCATTTCAAGCATTGGATTCCACGCAATTTGCCACGGGTAATGTCAGCGCGCCGGATCTGGTGTTAGTGAATCCACCGCGGCGGGGCATAGGACGCGCACTTTGTGAGTATCTGAGTCAGATGTCTCCCGCCTATATTCTCTACTCAAGCTGTAATGCGCAGACGATGGTGAGTGATATCAGCTTGTTACCGGGATACCAAATTGTCCAGGTGCAACTGTTCGATATGTTCCCCCACACGGCGCACTATGAAGTGCTTACGTTGTTGCGGCGTGAGTAAGGCTCTGGGATAAGCGACAAAAAAGCGGCTGAAGGCGCTTGAGATGGCTGACAAAGGGGCCACGTCCACGGTCATTCCCGTTCCTATCCCGTCATTCCCACGAAAGCGGGAATCTCCTACAGGTGAAACGCGTTTCTTTTGCCAGAGATCCTCGGCTTTCGCCGAGGATGACGAGGTAAAGTGACGTTGTCAGCAGCCTTATTGCGGGAACCATTTGTCGTTAATGGCTTTGTAGGTGCCATCAGCTTTGATAGCGTCCAGCGCGCCGTTCAGTTTTGCCAGCAGTGCTTTATCATCAGGACGAACCGCAATACCGAGACCGGTGCCGAAATATTCCGGATCAGTTACGTGTTCTCCGACGGTTGCTAATTCCGGGTTATTCTTGATCCACTCATTGACCACGGCAGTATCACCGAAAACGCCATCGATGCGCCCGTTTTTCAAATCCAGTACGGCATTTTGATAGCTATCGTAGGAAACCGTCTGCACTTCTGGGTGCTTGTCATTCATGTATTTCTGATGTGTCGTGCCGTTTTCCATCCCGATACGCTTGCCCTTCATCGCGGCAAAATCACTGAATTTTCCTTTCTGTGCGATCACTACAGCGGAATTGGCGTAATAGGGCTGAGTAAATGCCACTTGTTTGCTGCGTTCTGGTGTGATGTCCATCCCTGAGATCACGGCGTCGTAACGACGGAATTTCAGTGCAGGAATCAGGCTGTCGAAAGCTTGGTTGGTGAAGGTGCAGTTGGCCTGCATCTGCTTACACAGTGCTTTAGCCAGGTCCATATCAAATCCCACGATCTCATTGTTGGCATCGAGAGATTCGAAGGGCGGGTAGGTAGCGGATGCTGCAAAACGAATAGTGTCTGCGGCGCTAGCGCCAAATGCCATACCTGCCAATAACGTGGCGACCACGAATTTTTTCATGTTGTGCTCCAGCGATTTTTTAAACTTTTCCTGCGGCATGCTTCCCGCTCAACGTTGCTTACTTTGCCACTGAGTGAATTTATATGCAAATAAAATGAGTAAAAATACGTTTTTGTGTCGATGAAATAGACAATTCAGCCCGCACCGCTATAACGGTGAATTAACGCTCTATGAATCAGAGCGATATTTTGAAAAACGTTCAATCTGTGGCCAATTTCTGCCGGACGCATCAAACATGATATTTAACAGTACGGTTTTGAGACATAGTGAATTTTCCCATAGACCGCTTGCCAGCAAAAGAAAGCGTAACCGAGATTTTCAATGAACTCACAATCTTATGGATATTTGATCGCACTGCTAGTTTCGCTTCTGGGAAGTTCGCTCTCTATGCTGGCGCTCCCTTGGTTTTTACTGGAGATAACGGGTGATGTGAAATATACCGCGATGATCTTGGGCATTCGATTGTTCCCCGTCTCGCTAAGCCTTTTCTTCGGAGTGAAGTTCATTGATAGGTATAGCAAAAAAAACATATGCGTCGTGTCGGATCTGTTCTCTGCCATCCTAGTGTTAGCCCTACCAGCACTCTATTCCATTAGCATGCTTAATTTGGGTTTACTGATATTGTTGATTTGTGCCCTGACCGCTGTTGAACAGGTTAATCACGCTGGGTTGGGGGCAATGGTTCCCGATATCTTAAAAGAAGCGTCGATTTCCAACGAACGGCTCAACGGCATTATCGGCAGTTTGCACAATTTTGGCGATCTTGTAGGTCCCCCTCTGGCGGGGCTTATTATCGCCCTTGCTGGCAGTACCATAGCGCTCATTCTGGATGGCATCTCTTTTGTTGTTTCATCATGTACTTTATTTGTCTTCATTAAATGTATTCCAGCGACTCAACACCGAAACGATCAGGAGTCTGCTTTAGATGGATTGAAAGAGGGTTTTTCATTTATCTTTCGCCATCCCGAAACCCGTTATGTGGTCATTCCCAGTATTTTAGTAAACTTTCTCATTGTTCCGTTACTCTCTCTCATCCTGCCTTATCTGGTGAAAACCAGCTTCAATAGTGCCATCGATTTAGGTTTTATGATTTCTGCTTTTGCTTGCGGTGCACTGTTGTCTTCATTGATATATACCGCCGTTGGAGAACGACTTTCAAAATCGTGGTTATTGATTGCTTGCACGCTGACCCTATCTGTCTGTTTTCTTCTCGCTATATTTGCTGGAGGTGTCTACGTGATCATGGTCCTTCTGTTTTTTGTTGGGCTTAGCGTGGGGGTGATGGGACCTTTGGATGATACTATCTTGCAAACCAATGCACCTGAACGCATCCGTGGGCGGGTTTTTCTCGTATACTCATCTCTACGATTTGCCACTATCCCCTTGTCCATGGTGTTTTTCGGCGTCTTGCTTGACGCTACGTCGATAGAAAACACATTTGCTTGTATGACCGCTGTTTTAGGCATCTCTCTAGTTTGGCTTTTAGCAAACCGTAAAGTTTGTGAAATGGGGTAACTAAATAATAGTGAGGGAAATAGTCGCAGGTCAGCAAATGGTCGAAGGTTATTCTCAGCGTAGGATTGATAATACTGTAAACTGGGAAAATTCCATTTAAAAAGGGTTCATGTTTTCTACATGAACCCTTTTTTGCACCAGGTATTAGATCTATAAACTGATTCTTAGACGATCAGCATTAGGCCGGAGCCTGCCTTTTACCGTACATGATGAGTCAGTTACGGTGTTCAAACGCCAGTGCGCGTCGTTCAATAATGCGCATTAATAATGTTAGCAACCCATTGACGCAGAGGTAAATAATCCCTGCGGCACCAAAAACGGCGACGTCATAGGTGCGGCCATACATAAGCTGGCTGTAGCCCATCACCTCCATCAGCGTGATGGTATAGGCCAACGAGGTACTTTTGAATACCAACACCACTTCGTTTGAATAGGACGACAGGGCGCGTTTGAAGGCATAGGGCAGCAAAATGCGTAATGTTTGTGCAGGAGACATACCCAGCGCAGCACAAGATTGCCATTGCCCAGAAGGGATAGCACGAACCGCACCGTAAAACAGTTGCGTGGTATACGCCGCGCTGTTTAATGCCAGAGCAATCATGGCGCACAGCCAAGGTTGAGATAACAAGTGCCACAACCACGGGATCTGCTGGATTGCCGGAAACTGGCCAGGACCATAATAGATCAGGAAGATTTGCACCAGCAGCGGTGTACCGGTAAACAGTGTGATGTACGCGCGGGACAGCAGGGACAATACCGGTGTTTTTAACGCAAGAATAGCCGTCAACACCAACGAGATCACCAGTGCGGCAATCAGTGCCGCCAGCGTAAGCGTTAGGCTGGTGTGCAGGCCCTTGAGCAATTCAGGCAAATAGGCAAGCATCAGGACGGCCTCCGCTCAAAGCGCGTAGTACGCAGTTCGATACACTTAAGGACGTATTGACTGAATAACGTAATCACCAGATAAATCACTGCAGCAATCACATACCAGGTGAATGGCTCTTGGGTACGCGTTGCAATGCTTTTGGTTTGCAGCATCAGGTCGTTAACGCTTATCAACGACACCAACGCCGTATCTTTCAGCAATACCAACCATTGGTTGCCTAAACCGGGCAGGGCATGACGCCACATTTGTGGCATGATCAAGCGAAAGAAAATAGCCGCTTTACTCAAGCCTAGCGCCTGCCCCGATTCGCGTTGCCCTTGGGGAACGGCTTTGAGAGCACCGCGCAGCGTTTGTGATGCATAAGCAGCATAAAGCAGTGCCAAGGCGATCACACCGCAGAGAAACGGACTGACTTCAAACGTCTCAATGTTTAATTTGATGGGAAGTTCAGCTACCCCAACATTGAGCGTAAAGCCATCCGCCAGTATCAGCAGCAACTGCGATGAGCCAAAATAAATAAACAGCACCACCAGAATTTCCGGTAGGCCACGCAACAGCGTCACCAACGCTGTACCGCCCCATGCAACCGGCTTCCAGCGCGCCATTTCCCATACGGCAAATAGCATAGCCAGGATCAGACCGAGTACCAGCGCACAAACGGCAAGGCCGACGGTCATTCCGGCGGCACTTGCAAGAGGATGAAATTCAATCATTTAGCGAGATTACTGCTGAAACCATTTGTTGTAGATGGACTGGTAAGTACCATCCTGTTTGACTTTGTCCAGTGCGTCATTGAAGCGTTTGACCAGTGCATCGTTGCCCTGACGCACTGCAATGCCCAAACCGATACCAAAGTAGTTCTTATCCGTCACGCTGCTGCCTACGGTGGCGAGCTGATCGTTCTGTTTCAGCCACTCATTCACCACGGCGGTGTCACCAAATACTGCATCCAGACGGCCACTTTTCAGATCCAGAATGGCATTCTGATAACTGTCATAAGGCACAGTCGTCACATCTTTGTGCTGGTCCAGCAGGTATTTTTGGTGGGTGGTACCGTTTTGCACGCCAACGCGTTTACCTTTCAGGGCATCAATATCGGCCACTTTGCCTTTCTGCGCGATAAACAGCGCAGAGTTATCGTAGTAAGGTTTGCTGAATGTCACTTGCTGCTGCCGTTCCGGCGTAATATCCATCCCAGCCATGACAGCTTCATAACGGCGGAATTTCAACCCAGGGATCAAACTGTCAAAAGCCTGGTTGCTAAACGTACAGGTGGCGTTCATCTCTTTACACAATGCATTGGCCAGGTCGACATCAAATCCTTGGATTTTATTGTCGTCACCCACAAACTCAAACGGAGGGTAAGAAGCCTCGGTCGCAAAACGGATGGTTTCCGCTGCGCTGGCGGCCACGCTGGCGCTGGCGAGGAGTGCTGCAACGATTAATTTTTTCATTGTCATTTCCATCTTGTTCATCAATGAGAAAGATAACTGGCGAACGCAGAGGTTTGCGGTGCGGCAAAGTGGCCCGCGTCACCCTGTTCGACAATACGGCCATTTTCCATGTAGACCACACGGCTGGCGGTTTTACGTGCAAAATCCACTTCGTGAGTGACGATTACCTGAGTGATGCCCGTCTGCGCCAGTTCCTGAATAATACCGACCACTTGGGCTGTGATTTCAGGATCGAGTGCTGCCGTCGGTTCATCAAACAGCAGCACCTGAGGCTCCATCATCAGTGCGCGGGCAATCGCTACGCGTTGCTGCTGCCCTCCGGACAAATGCAACGGGAAACGATCGGCAAAATCGCGCAGGCGTAAACGTGTTAACAGTTTGTCTGCACGCGCTAGTGCCTCGTCTTTGCTTAATCCCAATACCCGACAAGGTGCTTCGGTTAGGTTTTGCGTGACGGTCAGGTGTGGCCACAGGTTGTATTGTTGAAACACCATGCCGACATTGCGGCGCAGTTCGCGGATGGCACTGTCACTCGGCGGCTGTGCAAACGTAAACTGGTTGCCTGCAATAGCAAGCGTGCCAGAGCGGGGCATCTCCAGCAGGTTCAAGACGCGCAGCAGCGAGCTTTTCCCTGCACCGCTGGGGCCCAATAACACCAGCGTTTCGCCTGCCGGACAATCGAGAGTGACATCGAATAGCGCCTGATGCGCGCCATAGAAACAGTTAATGCTGTTTAGTTGAATACTCATGCGCAAGAATTGAATAGACATTGATGCCGCGAATGTTAACGTCGGCAGGATACTTATGCAATCGCCGTGGGTTAAAATTTGCTGATTAGCGGACTAATGCATAAATAATAGCACAAAATATCGGTTAAGAGTCGGGGGGGCCGTGATTGTCGGGACCGATGGATAACAGACAGCAAATCTGCCCGTATCACCTACGGTTATACTGCGATTTCGCATCGCTAACGTCAAAAAATCACCTGTTATGAATGTTATGCGGTGATGATTGGTTGAGGTTGTTTGTGGCAAAATTAACGGTTTGTGTGTTTTTGGTTATGGCGTTACCTCATCCATTGCCACGGTAAGATGTGCCTGTGAGAACGCGCGTACAGAAAAGAGCTTAATAGAATGAATGCGAGTGCAATTCCCATCCTGATGTATCACCACGTTGGTCCTAAACCTGGCTTGGTGACGCTGTCTCCCGATACCTTTATTGAACAGATGACCTGGTTGGCGCATGCCGGATGGAAGACAGTGACCGCAGCGGAATTGGAAGGATTTTACCGCGGAGAGGCGTTGCCGCGTAAAAGCGTGATGCTCACCTTTGACGACGGATATCTGGATAATTGGGTTTATGCATTTCCGGTGCTTAAACGTCTTGGGCTGCATGCGCATATTTTTCTTATTACCGGGCAGATTGGCGACGGGCCCGCTCGTGATCTTGCCGAAGTTGCTTTCTCTCACAAAGAATGTGAGGCAAAAGTGGCCAGCGGCAATGCCGACGATGTCATGTTGCGTTGGTCTGAGGTTGACGAGATGCAAGCAAGTGGATTAGTCGAGTTTCACGCGCATACCCATACACATCAGCGCTGGGACTGGCAAATTACGGATGCCGCCGAACGCCATCGCGCGTTGGAAGCGGATCTTCGTCTCTGTCGCGAGACACTGCTTGCTCGACTGGGCGCGTGTAGCCGCCATTTTTGCTGGCCTATGGGATTTTATAACCACGATTATGCCGCCATTGCGCACGCGCAAGGGTTTGACTATCTCTACACCACCGAGCGCCGAATGAACACGCGACAGAATTTAACCTGGCGTTTAGGGCGTATCAGTACCAAAGAACGCGAAGATACGTCTTGGCTTAAGCGGCGACTATTTATGTACACTACGCCGGTTATTTCTTCATTATTTGCGTTGCATAAAGGTCAGCGTTATACCTGACAGATTTATTTTTCCTTTTCACCAATAATGACAACATGCCCAAATTAATGTTCTTGGGCATTTTTTGTATTTATTTTCTGAAAGCTGTCTCTTGTATAAAAAGTATTTACCTTCCGTTTAGATTCGTTCTCATAAAATTGCGTGAAAAGTTACACGCACCACTCCTGCTCCTTGTTTTTGATGCGGTTATGATTGTTTTTATTGGGTTTATTTATGAGAAAACGTATTCTCTACACGGAATCATCTAAGCATGTAGGTGGGCAAGAATTGCAGGCAATGATGCAATTACATGCCCTGCAACACATGGGGTTTGAAGTGTTGTTGGCATGTCGACCTGAAAGTGAAGTTGCTACACTAGCCGTAGAAAAACATATCCCAATATATCCAATTACATTTAGAAATAGTTATCATTTTCCCTCTCTGTGGCGCTTCAGACAGCTTATTAATGAATATCATCCCCTATTTGTTGTCAGTCATAGCGGACATGACGCAAATATTGCAGCGCTGGCAACAAAGCTGGTCTGGAACAAGCCAACATTAGTGCGGCAAAAAACGTATCTGACCAGCAGAATTAAACCGTTTAGCACGAATTATCTGGCGGATCTGGTCGTGGTTCCCAGCAGTGGCATGAAGCGAGCAATGGTGGCTGGCGGGTGTCGAGATGAAAAGATCGAGGTGGTAGCCCCTGGATTTGACTTTGCCACATTAAATAGCCAAAGCGAGCAGGCGTTGCCTGTAACTCTGCAACGCTGGCTGGAGGCCGACACATCACCGATAATTGCGCAAGTCGGCATGCTACGCGGTGAAAAAGGGCATGATACTGCGTTGGCTGCGTTAGCTGCACTCAAACAAGCAGGCTATGCGTTTCGCTACCTGATCGTTGGTGATGGCCCCGAAAATAAGCGTATTGAAGCGCTGATTGAGCGCTATGGTTTGCAAGATATCGTAATGATGGCGGGAAAGGTGTTCCCTGCATCGGCCGTCTATCGGCATGCGGATCTGGTGCTGATGCCTTCACGCAATGAGTCATTTGGGATGGCATTGGTCGAAGCGATGTTTTTTAACGTCCCGGTTATGGCTAGCGACGTGGGAGGCATCCCTGATATTATTCGTCACCAGGAAAATGGCGTGTTGCTCCCTTGCGACAATGTTGACGCTTGGCAAAGTACTATAGCCGATTTTCTCATGCATCCTGAGCGTTATCGACAGATGGCGCATTATGCCAGCGATGACGTCGTGCTGCGTTATTCTATTGATGCTTGCGTGAGAAAGATTATCGCACTGGCCCATAAGGAGCCAACACCTACGGTCGCAGGTGTGGCTACCCCTTAACGTATGTGCGTACACATTGCATGCTACAAACCGTCTGTGTGTTACGCCAGTACCGTATCTCCGTGCAGTTGGCAACTGCACGCGAGCACATAACCTTGTGCAATCTCTTCTGCTGTCAATGTCATCGTGCTATTGGTGGTGTAGTTACCGGAAAGCACCTTTGTTTTGCAACTGCCACATACACCTGCGCGGCAGGCGGCATTAACCGGTATTTTGTTGCTTTCTAACGCGGCTAACAGACTGATGCCAACAGGAACGCGTAGCGCATTAAGCGGCTGACGAATGGTCAGCGTCAACGTCTCTCCATCTTCATCCAATGATGCTGTGCCAATATGAAATTGCTCTTTATAGAAGCGTGTTGCCGGGACGCCAGCTTCGGCAACCAGTGTAGAAACCTGCTGCATATAAGGTGCTGGACCGCAGGTCATCACAATGCGTTGTACCAGATCTGGCACCTCATGTTTCAGCAATTCAGGTGTTAGTCTCCCGGTGAGAAAACCGGGCTCAGCATTAAATTCAGCGACCAACGTTAGCGTTAACTGCTCTCGATATTGTTCCGTAAGGCGCTGCCACTCTTCGGCGAAAATCACCTGCTGTGGATTGCGGACATTAAAGATCACCTGCAAGTGAGCGTTCGGGCGATGTGCTAACAACCAGCGGCTCATGGACATGATCGGCGTTACGCCGCAGCCTGCGGCCATCATCAGATAACGTTCTTGCCCCCCATGGTCCCGATTGGCGCAGGTAAAATCACCCTGAGCATCAGAAAGCCACAGATAGTCACCGGGTTTGACCTGTTGCGTCAGCCAGCGAGAGCCAGTGCCATCTTCCAACCGCCGTACCGTCAGAGTGATAAATGGGCTTAGCCCAGGTGTTGACGATAGGGTATAGGCGCGCAAAGTTTCGGGGTTGTTGGCAATGCAAACCAGTGCATATTGCCCAGGAAGGTAGGGATAGAAATCGTGACTAATCAGTGAGAGTGTCCAAACGTCGGGCGTTTCCTGACGGATGGAGTGAACTTGCATACGGTTCGGGCATGCAGAGGTTGGTTGTGTCATGTGTGTTCTCCAAACAGCACAAGCGACGCGTTGCCGCGCCGCTTGTTATCCTATTGCTCTCAGGCGGACAGAATGGTGTTGATGTCTTCGTCTACGGTTGTAATTGAACGCATACCGAATTTTTCGTTCAGCACGGCCAGCAGGTTATCCGTCAGGAACCCAGGCGCGGTGGGGCCGGTTCTGATGTTTTTCACGCCAAGGGACAGTAGCGTGAGCAGAATGACGATCGCTTTTTGTTCAAACCAGGAGAGAATCAGACTCAGCGGAAGATCGTTCACTCCGCAACCCAGTTTTTCCGCCAGTTTCACCGCCAGAATAATGGCTGAGTATGCATCGTTACACTGACCAACATCGAGCAGACGCGGCAATCCTTCCAACGTGCCAAAATCCAGCTTGTTAAAGCGATATTTGCCACACGCAAGCGTCATGATCAGGCAGTCCTCTGGGACACTACGGGTGAAATCGGTGAAATAGCTGCGTTCGCTGCGGCTACCGTCACAGCCACCTACCAGAAAAACGTGACGTAACTTACCTTTGGCCACTAAATCGATCACGGTATCCGCAGCGCCAAGCAGCGTCTCACGCCCAAATCCCACGGTGATGTTGTGCTCGATTTCGCTGTATGGGAAGCCAGCCAGACTTTGCGCCTGAGCAACAATTTGACTGAAGTCATCCCCCTCCAGATGGTTTACGCCCGGCCAGCCGACAATGCTACGCGTCCAGATACGGTCGCCGTAGTTTCCGACATTCGGGTCGATGATGCAGTTAGACGTCATCACGATAGGACCGGGGAACTTGGCAAATTCAACCTGCTGGTTCTGCCAGCCGCTGCCGTAGTTGCCTGCCAGATGCGAGAATTTTTTCAACTCGGGGTAGCCGTGCGCAGGTAACATTTCACCGTGGGTGTAAATGTTGACGCCAGTTCCTTCGGTTTGTTCCAACAGCATCCGCAAATCTTTCAAATCGTGACCGGAGATCAGGATTGCCTTGCCTGCCACTGGGCGCACATTTACCTGTGTCGGATGAGGGTGACCATAGGCATCGGTTTCACCTTTGTCGAGGATAGCCATCACGTTGAAGTTCATTTTGCCAATCGCCATGGCATTATTCAAAAGCGTATCCATGTCGCTCGGTTGTGTTCCCAGCCAGGCCATCAGCGCGTGGAACTCGGCATAGATATTTTCATCATATTGGCCGAGTACATGTGCATGTTCCATATAGGCGGCAGCGCCCTTCAGACCATACAAGCACAGCATCCGCAAACCGTGTAGATCGGCACCGATCACGGCTTTATCGTGATCCAGTGCGAATTGGCTCGCCTGCTGTAGTAATGTCGGAATATCGTTCCCCGCCAGTTGCAGTTCAGATAGGGGGTGATCAACGCGGGCATCAGCTTCAAGCAGGCGACAGCGTGTTTTTAGGCCATGGCGTAGTTGGATAGCTTCTTGCGCGTAACCGATAATTCTTTGCGAGTCGAAGTTGACGTTGGTCAGCGTGGCAAAGAAAGCACGAGGTACGAAGCTATCTACCGTGTGATCGATGATATCCAGTGAACGGGCTTTCAGCGCCCAGGCTGATAGACCCTGTAACACGGCGACCAACAGGTCTTGTAAATCGGAAGTTTCAGCGGTCTTGCCGCACATGCCTTGCGCATAGGCGCAACCGTTTCCAGCCGGGGTACGGATAGTTTGCTCACATTGCACACAAAACATAACGTTATCCTTTTTTAAAGTTGCATTTATAATGCTTGTTTTGAAGCATAGAGACTTCGCCTAGAGTTAAAAAGGCTTTTTGCATGCAACTTTAGGTAAGTTTGATATAGCGCAATTTTCACCTTAGTGGATGAAAATACGTCTCAATTCAGATTATTTGTACTGCGTATTCCACTCTCGATGGTGGCAAGAGTATTTTATGAAAGGGTCTGTGAAGGCTTTCCCGTAGAGTAACTGACATTGAATAACCATCGGTACTGGAGTTCCTGCGGCATATGATCGGTATTATTTCTAAAGAGAACAGCGTCAGGATGCATAGTGAAGATCCGGGTAGCGCATTTCTTCCGTGTGTATCGATGAATACTGGTTTCACGAAACAGGTGCTTACTGTCGACAGTTTACCGGTGGAAATGATTCAAAAGATTGCCACTTTTCTCTCAACGAAAGACTACGACAACTTGAGAGCAACTAACAGGACACTGCGTCACGCATTGATATCTATCAATGGCATGCATGATGCCCTTAGTGAGAAAAACTGCAATGGTGCGCTGGGGGCATTCTATAAAACCTGTGTAGAGGCTAAACATCTGGCAGCCCGTTGTGACGCATTGACTGAGGATGAAATCAATACATTGCTTAATATTCGCGTGCAGCCAGAACCGCAATGGCACAGCGCAGTGTCGATTCAATTCGAATATCCATTAGACGATCTGACGTTGAACGACGGCATTTTGGACATTGTGGAGGCGTTATGTCATCGGCTGGTGAAGATGACGACGCGCAATGAAGCTTCATCGTGTTCGATGCCTAGCTACAAGAGCGAAGCTCACGCCCGCACGGAACTGGGTACGTTGGACACACTCGCCGAAGTAATTTTTCATGCGAGTGATATTCGCAAATTGTCCCAGATTAACGATCTGTATGCCTGTGCGTACGCACTCTATGGCGAATTCACTATCGCGCAGCGTATTTTCCTGGCAGCGATGATGGTCAAATTACAACAGTTCTGGCAAGCATGTCCGCCAACCGGATTGGATAGACAGGCGGTGGATAAGGTAATCCGCACGTATGTCACGCTGCTGCGCTCAGGGAACGATGTATTGACCAAATGTATGGAAATGAAGATAAACAATCCCACTAAAACAAGCACTAAACCGCAAGGGATCACAGAAAAGACATCTTGTGGATGACACATCTGTCTTGGTACAGCACGCTTGTTATGGTTTAAAATGAAAAGTAGATCGCTCAGCCGCGTCGCGTGAACATCAGGAGGTGTGCATGTACCTTGAAAATGTGGAGATTCTTGGATTTCGCGGCATCAACCGCCTGTCGTTGGCACTGGATCATAATACAGTATTGATTGGTGAGAATGCCTGGGGAAAATCAAGCCTGCTAGATGCTCTTTCTCTGCTGCTGTCACCGGCATTGCCGCTTTATCACTTTTCTTTGCAAGATTTCCATTTTACTCCTGGCGATGAAACCAGCCGGGAACGCCACTTGCAGGTTATTTTTACATTTTGCGAAAGCGGTGTCGGGCATCACCTCGGGCCGCGTTACCGCGGGTTGACATCAGTTTGGGTTAAGGGTGAAGGGAGATTGCAGCGCATTTTCTATCGACTGGAAGGTGAAGTCGATGAAAGCGGCGCGGTGTGCACTTGGCGTAGCTTCCTCGATGTTGATGGACAACCGCTCGCTCTGGCAAACATTGATGTACTGGCGCGTGAGCTCATTCGCCTGCACCCAGTGTTGCGTCTGCGTGATGCGCGTTTTATGAGACGTAAACGACCTGATGTGGTGCAAGTGCCCGTAAGGGATAGCAATAACGAAGATTTGAGCCAACATCTAAACCAGTTGATGCAGGAACTGATCCGTAATCCACAGCGGCTGACTGACCAGGATCTGCGTCAAGGGATTGTGGCGATGCGGCAATTGTTGGAGCACTATTTTGCAGAGCAAAGTGATGAAGATTTTTCACCGCGCCACCACCGGCATGCACGAGCTCACAATGGAAAATCATGGCGTTCTCTCGATAATATCAACCGGGTTCTGAGTGATCCCAATAGCCGCAGCCGCCGTATTATTCTTTTGGAACTGTTCTCAACATTGTTGCAGGCAAAGGGAGCGGTTTCACTGGATGCGGAATCACGCCCATTTCTGCTGGTAGAAGACCCTGAAACACGGTTACACCCGATCATGCTGTCGGTGGCCTGGGAATTGTTGATGCATTTGCCTTTGCAAAAAATCACTACCACCAACTCGGGCGATCTTTTGTCGCTGGTGCCGGTAGAGCAGGTGTGTCGCTTGGTGCGTGAGTCTTCGCGTGTGGCGACCTACCGTATCGGTAAGCAAGGTATGAGCCCTGAGGACAGTCGTCGTATTGCCTTCCATATCCGTTTTAACCGGCCGTCATCGCTTTTTGCGCGCTGTTGGCTGTTGGTAGAAGGGGAGACGGAAGTCTGGATGCTGAGTGAACTTGCGCGCCAATGTGGGCATCATTTTGAAGCGGAAGGGGTGCGTGTTATTGAGTTTGCACAATCCGGACTGCGACCACTGCTGAAATTTGCTCACCGGATGGGTATCGAGTGGCATGTTCTGGTGGATGGCGATGATGCGGGCAAAAAATATGCTGCGACGGCACGTAGCCTGCTAAGCCAGCGGGGAGAACCCGAGCGGGACCACATCACCATGCTTTCTGCACCTGATATGGAACATTTTATGTATCGCAACGGTTACAAGGACGTTTTTCATCGCGTTGCACAGGTGCCGGAAAATGTGCCGCTCTCGGCAGCAAAGGTGATTGTAAAGGCGATTCATCGCGCCTCAAAACCGGATCTGGCGATTGACGTTGCGATGACCGCCGCCCAACGTGGTAATGATGCCATTCCTGTGTTGATTCGCACGCTTTTCTCGCGAGTACTGTGGCTGGCTCGTGGACGGGCAGACTGAGGCATTTTCACAATGACATTTCTATTCATCATTCTTCATGCTATAGGGGTTTTAGCTGCGTTTGCTATTCATTTATACCCGTCATACTTCAAGTTGCAGGGGCGTTGGCGGCAATCGTTATTCGGCCCATCCTTGGGCCTCAGTCTCACCTCTAACGAGACCACTGCAAGCGCTGTTTAAAACGTAAACGTTTTGTACTGCCATTCGAATTATTTAGGGGATAGAAGGGAGAATAAATAAAAATGCCGGTCGTAAAACCAGCATTTTCTTCTGTAAATAATGAGGGGGACTTGCTTTTCAGACCACCGCTTCGGCTACCAGTGGGACGATCAAACTGGCGTGATTTCCTTTAGGTCCTTTATGAACATCAAATCTGACCGCCTGGCCTGCCTTCAGCGTGCGATAACCGTCCATTTGGATCGTCGAGTAGTGAGCAAAGATATCTTCACCCCCGCCTTCGGGACAGATAAACCCAAAGCCTTTGGCATTATTGAACCATTTAACAGTACCTGTCTCCATGCATTTACGTCCTTCGCAAGAGTGTTATCAAAACTAGAGGTGAGGTTATTTGGTTGACATGCATACGAATTGATTAAAACCCAGTCAATTCACCTGTACACTCTAGTGAAATCGAAAAGAGCGTCAAGCCATCCCATACCGGGAGTGCAGAGCAGTGTGTCAAAGTTTGATGCAGGTAACGCAATTGGTGGTTTTCGTGCACGGTTGTTGCGCCAATACGTGTGCTGCTACTGATGTCGTCACCTGATGATTTCTTGCTTTCTGGCAACACAGCGCGCGAGCAGGTGATAAAATAAAGAGTAAATGATGGGTGTGGCGCAATCAACGTGCCGTAGCACTAATGAAGATGGATAAATAATGAGTAACAGTAGTTTAAGGATTAAAGATGTGTGGGTGCAACAACCCCACCTTGATACATCGTCGGGAACACGGATGGAAAGCCGTCCCTGGACGCATTCTGACAATGAACTGTTGGAAAAGCAGCAGCAAAAATTGCAGCCTCCGTCGATGTATAACGTGATTTTAAACAACGATGATTACACCCCGATGGAATTTGTTATTGACGTTCTGCAAAAGTTCTTTTCTTATGATATTGAACGCGCAACGCAACTTATGCTAACGGTTCATTATGAAGGGAAGGCTGTCTGTGGTGTTTTCAGTGCAGAGGTGGCTGAAACCAAGGCGGCACAAGTGAATGACTACGCAAGGGAAAATGAGCACCCGTTGCTCTGTACGCTGGAAAGGGCCTGATATCAGGTAATTTATTGTGGGGAGGCGCCTATGCTCAATCAAGAACTGGAACTCAGTCTCAATATGGCTTTCGCCAGAGCGCGTGAGCGCCGACACGAGTTTATGACCGTCGAGCACTTGTTGTTAGCGTTGCTCAGTAATCCTGCCGCGCGCGAGGCGTTGGAGGCTTGCTCGGTAGATTTGGCAGCATTGCGCCAGGAGCTGGAAACGTTCATCGAACAGACCACCCCGACGTTACCGCAGAACAATGAAGAACGTGAAACGCAGCCGACGCTGAGTTTTCAGCGCGTACTGCAACGTGCTGTGTTTCATGTTCAGTCTTCTGGCCGCAGTGAGGTCTCTGGTGCGAACGTCCTGGTAGCGATCTTCAGTGAGCAAGAGTCTCAGGCTGCTTACCTGTTACGCAAGCATGATGTGAGCCGATTGGATGTTGTGAATTTTATTTCCCACGGCACGCGTAAAGAAGAGTCTGGCCAAGCACCGAATGCGGAAAATCCTGTCAACGAAGAGCCGGTTGGAGGGGAGGATCGTATGGAGAACTTCACCACTAACCTTAACCAGTTGGCGCGTGTGGGGGGAATAGACCCACTGATTGGCCGTGAAAAAGAACTGGAACGCACGATCCAAGTGCTGTGCCGTCGGCGCAAGAACAACCCGCTGCTGGTTGGGGAGTCTGGCGTGGGTAAAACGGCTATCGCTGAGGGTCTGGCCTGGCGCATCGTTCAAGGTGACGTGCCGGAAGTGATGGCGGGTTGCACCCTCTATTCACTGGATATCGGCTCTCTGCTGGCAGGTACCAAATATCGCGGCGATTTTGAAAAACGCTTTAAAGCGCTGCTTAAGCAGTTAGAGCAAGATCACAGCAGTATTCTGTTTATTGATGAAATCCACACCATCATTGGTGCGGGAGCCGCTTCGGGTGGGCAGGTTGATGCTGCCAATCTAATCAAGCCGCTGCTGTCCAGCGGTAAGATTCGTGTTATCGGCTCGACCACCTATCAGGAATTCAGCACTATCTTTGAGAAAGATCGTGCCTTGGCGCGTCGTTTCCAGAAAATTGATATTACTGAGCCGAGTGTGGAAGAGACCGTGCAGATCATCAATGGACTCAAACCGAAATACGAAGCTCACCATGATGTACGCTATACGGCGAAAGCGGTGCGTGCTGCCGTTGAACTATCCGTTAAGTACATTAACGATCGCCACCTACCAGACAAAGCCATCGACGTGATTGACGAAGCGGGAGCGCGTAGCCGCTTGATGCCGGTCAGCAAACGCAAAAAGACCGTCAACGTCTCCGATATTGAATCGGTCGTGGCGCGTATTGCCCGTATTCCCGAGAAAACCGTTTCGGCAAGCGATCGAGATGTACTGAAAAACCTGAGCGACCGCTTGAAAATGCTGGTGTTCGGTCAGGATAAGGCCATCGAAGCACTCACTGAAGCCATTAAGATGAGCCGCGCTGGTTTGGGGAGTGAGCGCAAGCCGGTAGGGTCTTTCCTTTTTGCCGGGCCGACCGGGGTAGGGAAAACCGAAGTGACCGTACAATTGGCCAAAGCGATGGACATCGAGCTGCTGCGCTTTGATATGTCAGAATACATGGAGCGTCACACCGTGAGCCGTCTCATTGGCGCCCCTCCGGGTTATGTCGGTTTCGATCAGGGCGGGCTGTTGACGGACGCGGTGATCAAACATCCGCATTCCGTATTGTTGCTCGATGAAATTGAAAAAGCGCACCCGGATGTCTTTAACCTGCTGTTGCAGGTGATGGATAACGGTACGTTAACCGATAACAATGGTCGTAAAGCAGATTTCCGCAACGTGATTGTCGTTATGACAACCAATGCGGGTGTGCAAGAGACGCAGCGTAAGTCTATTGGTTTGATTCAACAGGACAACAGCACTGACGCGATGGAAGAGATTAAAAAGATCTTCACGCCGGAGTTCCGCAACCGTCTGGATGGCATTATCTGGTTCAATCATTTGTCAACGCAGATTATTCAGCAGGTGGTGGATAAGTTTGTCGTGGAACTGCAAGCGCAGTTGGATGCCAAGGGTGTTTCGCTGGAAGTCAGTGAAGACGCACGCAACTGGCTGGCCGATAAAGGCTATGACAAGGCCATGGGTGCGCGCCCAATGGCGCGCGTGATACAGGAAAACCTCAAGAAGCCGCTGGCGAACGAACTGCTGTTTGGCTCGCTGGTGAACGGTGGCTCTGTGAAGGTGGAACTGGATAGCGCAGCGCAAGCACTGACTTATAGCTTCCACAGTGCGCAAAAGCTAAAAACGGAAGGCACGGTGCACTGAGTGTGTCACTGAGCAGTAAAGGAAAAAGCAGTGCGAAAGCACTGCTTTTTTTATGAAAAAGTAATCCATAATATATTTCAGTAGATGAAATACAATTGGAAATATTATTATTTCAAATAAATCATTGATGCATTATTATGCGGGAGATACTCCACCCCATGATAATTGGACTCGTTCAGTCGACCAAATATTTGGTAATTCAGAACCATCAAGTGTTGTTACAGAGCCAAAAATAACACCATCAATTCTTTCTGGGTTTTCATTATGATAAATCAATAACTGAAGAGAACCATCCACTATTTGTATTCGGCCATAATAGAACGAAGAATACTGGAAGTTTTTGTTGATGGTGCACTCCGACTCCATCTTTAATTTGTCTGTACCCAGTACCGGCGGTTCGACATTAGTGAAGTTGGCTTGAAAAGCCATGACCCTGCGATCCTGATTGTTTTCAGGATCGACAAAAAAAACTAATCCTGTCAATGTGTCGCCAGTATCGGCGGAAAACTCTAGCTGTGCGCTCATAGAACCTTGTGTTACTAACCAGTTGGGTTCGCTCATAGTTGTTACCCTCGTAGCTGATGTTTGGATATTTATCAAATATTTTATATAAATTAATATGTTTTATTTCATTGCAAATAAATAGTGAAGCCATATACATTGCCTCAAATTCTCAAGACTTTGTATAAGTTGAAATGTTAGATTATCCAGTATGAAAAGCAATGAGATGGTGAAGATAAATGAAATTTTAAGAAAAAGTGGATGCGGTTATTTTATAAAAACTGATTTCATTCAGCGTTTCTTATTTAATGCCAAATGATTAGCAAACAAAAAATAAATATGGAAACATATAAAGTAAAATGATTTAATAATTTATTACATAGTATTAATTCTTGGGTGAATAATTAATGGTGGTTTGATAATAAATATTTTTCATCAAAAACAAAAGCCCTAACCTAAACAGGAAAGGGCATTAAGGCGGGAACATCCTCAGGTGTCGCAGCTTCGGCGACAGGTGAACCGATTAACGGCTACGGAAGACAATGCGGCCTTTACTCAGGTCGTACGGGGTCAGCTCTACAGTGACTTTGTCACCCGTCAGGATGCGGATATAGTTTTTACGCATTTTACCGGAGATATGAGCGGTAACCACGTGTCCGTTTTCCAACTCAACGCGGAACATGGTGTTAGGCAGTGTATCAAGCACGGTGCCTTGCATTTCAATATTGTCTTCTTTGGCCATCGAATCCTCTAGGGTTAACTACCTTTACTTTTTAACGGGCACGATAATGCCGAAAAACCGGCATTATGTAAAGGAGCGTTGATGATCTCTACAGCAACTTTCGGATAAGGAGGGGGCAAAAGCACGCTTTATCACTCGCCAATAGGTGCAAGAGGGAGCGTTTGCGGTTGCCAACAGGATGCAGCGACGGGCGCATCCTGTAATGTCCGTAACGCCGACAGATACGCTGAACGCGGCACCTCTGTGGCTCCGAGAGACGCAGTATGCGCGTTGAGTACCTGGCAGTCGAGTAATTGTCCGCCACAGCGGATAAAATGCGTTATCAGGGCAACCAGCGCGCATTTTGAGGCGTTATCACTAATGCTGAACATGGATTCACCGCAAAACAGCTTTCCTTGTGCAATACCATACAGTCCACCGACCAACTCACCTTCGCACCATACCTCAATGGAATGTGCGTGCCCATGCTCATGTAGCTTGCAATAAGCAGCAATCATATCAGGGCTGATCCAGGTTCCTTCCTGTCGCGCAGTGGCGCAGGCATGTATGACAGCGCTGAATGCCCGATTGAGTGTAATTTGAAAGGGTTGTTTACGTATGAACTTACGCAGGCTTCGGCTAATGTGAAGCGCTTGCGGATACAATACTGCGCGTGGATCCGGAGACCACCAGAGGATGGGATCTCCCGGAGAGTACCAGGGAAAAATACCGTGGCGATATGCAGCCAACAATCTGTTTGAGGAAAGATCGCCGCCAAATGCCAATAAGCCGTTGGGGTCCGTTAACGCTTTCTCAACCGGAGGAAAAAGCGTGGTATTTGGAGAAAGTTGAAATAGCTGCATTATACCTGCCGGGTGGCGTGTTGATGGAACTGCCAATAGCGACCTTGCGCAGCCAGCAGATCGTCGTGTCGCCCCTGTTCAACCAAGCGACCATTATCCATTACGCAAATACGATCTAAACTTGCCAAATCGAACAGACGATGGGTGACGATGATCACCGTTTTGCCTTGGGTGTTTTCGCGCAGCAGATGCAGAATTTTTTGCTCTGTATCGGCATCCAACCCTTCGGTAGGTTCATCCAACAATACCAGTGGGGCAGGGTGGAGCAGGGCGCGCGCCAGCCCTAGACGGCGTTGTTCTCCGCCAGACAACTGGCGTCCCCCTTCACCTATCCAGCCATTAAGACCTTCCGGGGTTTCCAGCAAATTGCCTAATCCCACCCGATCTAACTGTTGACTCAATTGGGCATCGCTGGCTTGTGGGGCAGCCAGCAACAGATTATCGCGCAGTGTCGCGCTAAAAATATGAATGCGCTGTGGGACTACGCTCATCATATCCCGCAGTGCCGATTCGCTCCACTGATTGAGTGGCTGGTTGTTAAGAGTAATGCTGCCGACAGTGTTATCCCACGCGCGAGTAATGAGTTGTAATAACGTTGATTTACCGCAGCCGGTACGCCCAAGCAGCGCGATATGTTCACCTGGGGCGATATCCAGCGTGATGTCCTGTAATACGGGCAGTGGTTGACCTGGATAAGTGAACCCAACCTGCTGTAATGACAGCGCTGCGGTGGTGGTCAAGGCTGATGAAGGTGTTGTTATTGGGAAAACTACCGCGGGCTGTTGCCGAAGAATCTGGTCAACGCGGGTGGCGGATGCGATCACCTGTCCCATGTGCTGAAATGCGCCAGTAACCGGCCCTAATGCTTCGAATGCAGCCAATGAGGCGAATACAAACAGGGCTATCAGCGCGCCGGGTTGGGTATCCCCGCCAATGCCTGCCGCGGCCAGCCAGAGAATAGCTGTAATGGTACAGCCAGTACAGAGCAGCATTAGTGCCTGAGATAGACCGGTCAAACGTGCTTGCTGCTGTTGCTGGGTTAGCCATGCATGCTCCGTGTCGGCAAGCTGACGACGGAAGGTAGCTTGCGCGCCAAACAAGGTGAGTTCAGCTTGCCCTTGTAGCCAGGTGGTTAGCTCCGTGCGATAACGGGAACGCAGAAGTGTAAGGTGTATGCCAATCGGTTTGCCTGCACGATAGAACACGGGGGGCAGCAGCGCTAACAGCAGCAGCATTATGGTGCCGAGGGTCAACGCCAGCGAGGTGTCAAGCCAGCTCAACCCGTAAGTTACCACCAGAATAACCATTAATGCACTGACCAGCGGCGATATGACTCGCAGGTAAAGGTGATCGAGCGTATCGACGTCAGCAACCAAACGGTTCAACAGATCGGCTTGGCGAAACTGGGCTAACCCGCCAGGGGAAAGTGGGAGAATGCGTGCAAAGGTAAAAACGCGCAGATGTTGCAGCACACGGAAAGTAGCGTCATGGCTCACCAGGCGTTCGGCATATCGCCCGGCAGTACGCAGGATTGCCGCGCCACGCACGCCTGCTGCAGGCAACATATAGTTGAACGTGACTAACCCTGCAAGGCCGGCCAGTGAGGCACCCGCCAGAAACCAGCCTGAGAGTGTCAGCAGCCCAATACTTGCCAACAGGGTGACGATCGCCAGTACGACGCCGATGCTGAGACGCCATAGATGGCGTCGATACAGCGAGAGAAAGGGTTTCAGCACCTGCAATGGGGTATTCTGAGACATATTAATAAGCTCCCTGACGCTGTGCCAGAAGATCGGCAAAGGGGCCTGGCTGTTGGCTCAGCGTGTCATAGTCCCCCTGTTGCACCAGTTGTCCTTTTTCCATAACCCATACGCTATCGTAATCTCGCGTGTCATCAAGGCGATGAGTCACCAGCAGCGTGGTTTGATGATGCGCCGCATTTTCAAGCGCTTGCATAACGCGCTGTTCGCTATGAGCATCCAGACTGGCCGTCGGTTCATCCAGCAGCAACAGCTGTGATGGCTTAATCAATGCTCGGGCTACAGCAACGCGCTGTGCCTGGCCAACAGAAAGGCGTGCCGCACCATCACCAACAGAGGTATCAAGACCCTGTGGCAACAATGAAAGAAACTCATGTACATAGGCCTGTTCCAACGCGTTTTGTAGCTCTTGCTCGGTGGCTTCTTGTTTACCCAACAGAATGTTGCTGCGAAGGGTTTCCTCCGGCAAATGGGGGTTTTGTCCCAGCCAACTGATGTGTTTACGCCAGGTATCTGCATCCAGCGTATGTAACTCTTGTCCATTGACACACAGCGAGCCGCGATAAGGTAAGAAACCGAGCAGTGCGTTTAGCAATGAACTTTTACCTGCGCCGCTGACACCCACCAGCGCCACGCGTTTTCTCGGTTCGAGGGTAAAGGTGAGGGGTTTGGTTAATGCGGCACCGGTAGGTGATAGCACCACGCATTGCTCTGCGTGCAGAGTAACGGTGTCTGCATGAAAAGGTTGAGTGCCCAGTCCGACGTCTTCCGCTTCGGCAGTCAGAAAGCTCACCAGAGACTCTGCCGCGCCGACGGCCTGCGCTTTGGCGTGATAAAAGGTGCCCAGATCGCGCAAGGGTTGGAAAAACTCCGGTGCAAGGATCAAAACAAGAAAACCGGCAAACAGGGTGACACCAGTGCCATAATGGCCGAAATCAAGTTCGCCGAGATAAGAAAAGCCAAAGTAAACAGCGACGACGGCAATTGAAATCGAGGCAAAAAACTCCAGCACACCAGAAGAAAGAAACGCCATGCGCAGCACTTCCATGGTTCGGCTACGAAAATCTTCTGATGCCCGACGGATATCATCAACTTCCGCAGCACCGCGATGGAATAATCTTAATGTTTCCATTCCGCGCAACCGATCGAGAAAGTGACCGCTCAGACGCGCCAGTGCAAGAAAATTACGGCGGTTAGCATCAGCAGCACCCATCCCGACAAGTGCCATAAACAGCGGGATCAGCGGAGCGGTAATCAGCAGAATCAGTCCAGCTGCCCAGTTAATCGGGAAAACAGCAGCCAGAATCAGTAGCGGAATCAAGGCGGCAAGATACATTTGTGGAAGATAGCGCGCATAGTAGTCTTGCATATCTTCAACTTGTTCCAGAATCAGTGTTGCCCAACTTCCTGCTGGCTTTCCCTGCACCCAGGCTGGCCCTAGACGCTGTAATTTCTCTAGCACCTGATGACGAATTTGTCGCCGGACCGCTTCACCGCAGCGGAAGCCAACCTGTTCGCGTAAAAAATGATTAAATGCACGTGCGATAAACAGTCCAATAAGCAGCAGAAAATCGGAGATTAACGCTTGGCGCGGAATGTGCTCGATGATCAAAGCGTGTAGCAATGTCGCTAAGACCCACGCCTGCGCCACGATCAAAAGGCCACTGATAAAGCCCAGCACCAGAGAGAGGCGAAGCCAGCGCTGTGCCAGTTTGCTCTGTTGTTTTAACCAGCGTGCAAGTTGTTGCTGTCGAGTCCGTTTCATAGAGTATCAGGCCGCACAATGAAAAAAAGAAATACCCAAAAGCCAACCTTTATGTAACTGTTATCCAACAAAAAGCGGGCGGGTATTCAGTGTGGCCTCATGTTACCGCGCTAAAGTGCAGGTGCAAACCAAAAGGAAGGATAAAATGCGGGGAGAGATCAATTTTCCCTAAAAGGACGTAAAATAAATCGCCCTTATTCTGACACTCTTGCTTGGTCTGAATAAGGGCGATATACCCGTCATACTTCACGTTGCAGGTGCGTTGACTGCACTCGTTATTCGGCCCATCTATGGGCCTCACCTCTTACGAGGCCGCCGCAAGCAGCGTTCAAATCTGCTCCCGGCAGATTTGTCACCCGAATGACTTCCCTGAGTAAGCTCATCGGGATTAATGAATCTCATACTGAGATTCACCCTACGGGTCAGCGCAAGCGTTGCTCTAATTTTTCCAGACAAATTTGTCATTCGCTGGCCACCTTCCTACAACTCGAATTATTTAGAGTATAGGAGTGCATTATTTGGTGGCGAGGCCGTCCAGATAACGCTCTGCATCAAGCGCGGCCATACAACCTGTGCCTGCTGAGGTAATGGCTTGACGATAGATGTGATCCATTACGTCGCCTGCGGCAAACACGCCAGGAATGCTGGTTTGTGTCGCATTGCCATGGATGCCGGATTGTACTTTGATATAACCGTTCTCCAGCGCCAATTGACCGTCGAAAATCGCGGTATTGGGGCTGTGGCCAATAGCAATGAAAACGCCAGCCAGCGCCAGTTCTTCGCTCTCATCAGTACGGGGGTTGCGTAAACGAACACCCGTTACACCCATTTCGTCGCCCAGCACTTCGTCCAGCGTGCGATCGGTATGCAACACGATATTACCGTTCTGCACTTTATCCATCAGGCGGTCGATCAGAATTTTCTCCGCACGAAAACTGTCACGGCGGTGGATCAAATGCACTTCTTGCGCAATGTTGGACAGGTAGAGTGCTTCTTCCACTGCGGTATTGCCACCACCAACGACAGCGACGCGCTGATTACGATAGAAAAACCCATCGCACGTTGCACAGGCAGAAACTCCTTTGCCTTTAAACGCCTCTTCAGAGGGTAAGCCGATATATCGTGCAGATGCGCCAGTGGCAACGATCAGAGCATCACAGGTGTATTCTTCACTGTCACCAAACAAGCGGAAGGGACGCTGCTGCAAATCAACGCGCTGGATATGATCAAAAATGATCTCGGTGTTGAATTTCTCAGCATGAGCGTGCATGCGGTCCATCAGCAACGGGCCTGTGAGTCCTTCTGCGTCGCCCGGCCAGTTTTCGACTTCTGTTGTGGTCGTCAACTGCCCGCCTTTTTCCATACCGGTAATCAACACCGGATGCAGATTGGCGCGTGCGGCATACACCGCAGCGGTATAGCCCGCAGGGCCAGAACCTAGAATCAATAGCTTGTGGTGCTTGACGGTACCCATGTATTCCTCTTTTTCGCAACGGTCCACTTTAAGGGGATTGTAAGGAAATTACCCGGTTAAAAAAAGTAGGCAAAAAAATTGTTATCTATTTGTTTAATCGGTTAGGCCTATAACCCATACAAATCACTGATGAGACAGCGTCATTTATTAGAAAAATGATTGAAAATGGTCTTCCTCAGCGAGCAGTAGGGTTTTATTTGGCAGTTTCTTCTGATTTTCATTGTTTTGCTTTGACAATCGGCTACCGTTTTGCGAAAACATCTAGGGAAGAGGAAACTATTTGTATGTGAATGGTTGAAAGCTCGGTTTTTCTTTATGTTGTGACTTTTTCCGTGCGACCAGACGATGGTGCGTTTGTAACAGGACAGACAGGGTGTTATGAACGCCGGGATGACATCGCAGTGTGTTGTGGCGGTAAAAGAGAAGCGACGTAAAGGACCCTTGATATACAAAATAGCCAGCGCGTCTTCTTTTAGGGCTGCTCTGATACATTGATGTGGGTCGGAGTGTAGCAAGGGCAAGGAAGTAGTGAAGAGAGACAATAAGAATGGTAGACACGAAAAAACGACCGGGAAAAGATCTTGATCGCATCGATCGCAATATCCTGAACGAATTACAAAAAGACGGCAGAATCTCCAACGTAGAACTTTCCAAGCGTGTGGGCCTTTCTCCTACGCCGTGCCTGGAACGCGTTCGCCGCTTGGAGCGTCAGGGATTTATCAATGGCTATACTGCATTGTTAAACCCGCATTATCTGGATGCTTCACTGTTAGTATTTGTTGAGATCACGCTAAACCGCGGCGCGCCGGATGTTTTTGAGCAGTTCAATGCCGCCGTACAGAAACTGGAAGAAATTCAGGAGTGCCATCTGGTTTCCGGGGATTTCGACTATCTTCTGAAAACCCGCGTGCCGGATATGTCTGCTTACCGTAAGCTGCTGGGTGAAACGCTGTTGCGCTTGCCGGGTGTGAATGATACCCGTACCTATGTGGTGATGGAAGAAGTGAAACAGAGCAACCGTCTGGTGATCAGAACGCGTTAAAAGCAGGGGTGCAAAGCCCATTAATTTCAGCTACACTCCTGTGAATATATACAGTCACAGCGCCGAGTTCGCCTCGGCGTTTTGTCATGAACATGAACAGGACCCCTGGAGAGACGCTTGAGCCAGGAATATACCGAAGACAAAGATGTGACGCTGAAGAAACTCAGCGGCAGCCGTCGTTTATTGGAAGCGATTCTTATCGTTGTAGCGCTATTTGCTGTTTATTTGAGCGTAGCGTTGTTGAGCTTCAGCCCTTCAGATCCAAGTTGGTCACAAACCGCTTGGCATGAACCGATTCACAATCTGGGCGGTGTCGTTGGCGCATGGCTGGCGGATACGCTGTTTTTCATTTTCGGCGTGTTGGCTTATGCGATACCACCCATTATGTTGTCGTTGTGCTGGGTGGCCTTCCGCCAACGTGATAACCAGAATGCTGTTGATCTCTTTACCCTATCTTTGCGCCTGATCGGTACGTTGGCACTGATCCTGACCTCCTGCGGTCTGGCTGCACTCAATGTAGACGACCTTTACTATTTTGCCTCGGGTGGTGTACTGGGCAGTTTGCTGAGCAGTTCCATGGTGCCGCGTTTCAATAGCATGGGAGCGACGCTGATTCTGCTCTGTGTTTGGGCCGCCGGGCTGACGCTCTTCACTGGCTGGTCATGGCTTACTATTGCGGAAAAAATTGGTGGTGCAGTATTAGGCTGCCTAACCTTCTTTTCCAACCGTTCACGTGGGGGGGAGACTTACCGCGACGATGAAGCTCGTGATGGTGAACTGTCACAAACATTGACGTCGTCTTCCGAAGGGATAATGACCACCGAAGATGTGGATGCGGATGACATATTGCTTGCACCTGCCGCGCGTGAATCTGTGCCTGATGAAATAGCGGTAAGCGCTACGGAAAGTGTAACTGATAGTACGGATAAATTTACTCACACTGATGAACGGATCCCTGCTGATTCAGTGCGCCAAGAAGAGGCATTCGATTCTGATCCGAGAGAAACGACTGTGAGTGATGAGATCAATGCTCAGGATTCCCTGCCGCCGCTTTATGCTTTTGAATTGCCTGGTGCCACGACGTCATCTGTGGCAGAAAATAGGCCACTGTCGGCATTTTCATCGATGTCAGTGCCCGATCGTGATCGCACTCCATCACTGGGTCCTCTGCATGCGTTGGAAGCTCCCGCAGTGGTTACACCCACGACGACAGCTGCAGATTCTACTCCCTTTATGCCCGCCTTTACGGCCGCAGGTGAGGACAATCCTCAGGTGAAGCAGGGGATGGGGCCGGAGTTACCGCGTCCTAATCCGGTGCGTATTCCTACGCGGCGCGAACTGGCCTCTTATGGCATCAAGTTGCCGTCACAGCGGCAGGCTGAAGAGCAAGAACGGGAAGCGCAACGTCAGGCATACTCACTGCCCACCACCGCAGAAGCTGCTGCGTCAGTTTCTGATGACGTTGATGATGCCGCTCAAGAAGCTGCCTTACGTCAGGCTTATCTGGAACAACAAGAGCAACGTTATGGCGAAGCGTATACCGAACGTGAGCAGGATGAAGACGCGTTGTTGCAAGCGCAATTGGCACAGGCGTTTGCGCAGCAGCAGCAAGTACGATATGGCGTAAGCGCAGAGCCAGAAAACGTAACTGCAACTCCTGCAATAAAACCTGTTCTACCGGATGATATTACACCTGTGCGTGCTCCAGATTCCGTGGACTTTATGGCAGGTGTGACCGCCAATACCGACGCCGATGAGCCCGCTTTTTCGTTCTCACCGTTTAACGATTTAGTGGATGAGTCTCCCAAAGAGCCGGTGTTTACGCTATCACCTACTGATATAAGCGAGCCCGCGCCCGCTCCTGAAGCATCGCCACTCGCAGGGAGCGCTCTGGCCGATGAGAGGGATATCCCGGCAGCACATTCCCATCAGATGGCGGATCATCTGCATGACGCGCATTCTCGGTATGATGATGAGAATGAGCACGATGCTGCACCTTCATTAATGGACAGTTTGATTCATCCTTTCCTGATGCGCAACGATCAGCCGCTGCAAAAACCTACAACGCCGCTGCCTACGCTGGAGTTGCTTACAGCACCGCCTGAAAGTGAGGCTCCTGTCGATCATTTTGAGCTTGAGCAGACTGCTCGTTTGATTGAAGCGCGTTTGGCCGACTACCGTGTTACTGCCAGTGTAGTGGGATATGACGCAGGACCGGTGATCACTCGCTTCGAATTGGATTTGGCTCCCGGTGTGAAGGCCGCACGTATTTCTAACCTGTCGCGCGATCTGGCGCGTTCTCTGTCAGTTGTGGCGGTGCGTGTGGTGGAAGTTATCCCCGGTAAACCTTATGTGGGTCTGGAACTGCCGAATAAACTTCGCCATACCGTTTATCTGCGAGAAGTGCTGGATTGCAAGGCATTTCGTGATAATCCATCGCCGCTGGCTGTGGTGTTGGGGAAAGATATAGCGGGTGAGCCTGTGGTTGCCGATCTGGCGCGCATGCCGCACTTGCTGGTCGCAGGGACGACAGGTTCGGGTAAATCTGTCGGCGTGAATACCATGATCATCAGCATGCTGTACAAAGCAACGCCGGAAGATGTGCGCTTTATCATGATCGACCCCAAAATGCTGGAACTGTCGGTCTATGAAGGCATTCCGCATTTGTTGACTGAAGTGGTTACCGACATGAAAGATGCGGCGAATGCGCTGCGTTGGTGTGTTGGTGAAATGGACCGTCGCTATAAGCTCATGTCGGCATTGGGCGTGCGTAACCTTGAAGGCTACAACGAGAGAGTGAAAGCGGCGGATGCGATGGGGCGTCCGATCCCGGATCCATTCTGGAAACCTGGCGATAGCATGGATACCACGCCGCCAGTGCTGGAAAAGTTGCCTTTCATCGTGGTGATGGTAGATGAATTTGCTGACCTGATGATGGCAGTGGGTAAAAAAGTAGAGGAACTGATTGCCCGTCTGGCGCAGAAAGCGCGTGCTGCTGGGATCCATTTGGTGCTGGCAACGCAGCGGCCTTCTGTTGACGTCATTACCGGTCTTATCAAGGCCAATATTCCGACGCGTATCGCGTTTACCGTATCGAGCAAAATTGATTCACGCACCATTCTCGATCAGGGGGGGGCCGAATCGTTACTGGGGATGGGCGATATGCTGTATATGGCACCCAACTCTTCCATTCCTGTGCGTGTGCATGGCGCTTTTGTGCGCGATCAAGAGGTTCATGCTGTGGTGCTGGATTGGAAAGCGCGTGGGCGCCCGCAATATATTGAAAATATCACCAGTGCAGGCGATGACGGTGAAGGGAATAACCTTGAATTTGGTGGTGATGAAGACTTGGATCCGTTGTTCGATCAGGCAGTGGCCTTTGTTGTAGAAAAACGGCGAGCCTCAATTTCTGGCGTGCAACGGCAATTCCGTATCGGCTACAATCGCGCCGCGCGTATTGTGGAACAGATGGAAATGCAAGGTATCGTCAGTGCGCCGGGGCATAATGGCAACCGAGATGTGTTGGCCCCGCCGCCTATGGAGTGATGCCATTTACAGACAATTCGCCTACCGGATCTTGTGATTCTCTGGCAATAGTTATTTGTAGCACGGCGTTGTAGTTCGGCATGTGCAGAGTACGATAGTGAGGCCGCATGGCGGTCTTTTGAATCGACAGCAAAGGATGTAGATAATGAGAATAGGCTTAGTGGCAGGCGTGCTGATCGCCGGGATGACGTCCAGTGCGGTCTATGCCGATGCGGCGAGCGATTTACAAAGCCGACTGAATAAAGTGAACAGCTTCCATGCCACGTTCACACAGAAAGTCACTAGTGCGGAAGGAACGGCGGTGCAGGAAGGTCAAGGGGAGCTTTGGTTAAAGCGACCAAACCTGTTCAACTGGAAAACCACTACGCCGGATGAAAGCGTTCTGATTTCTGATGGCAAGACGCTGTGGTTCTATAACCCGTTTGTAGAACAGGTGACAGCAACCTGGCTGAAGGATGCCACCGGGAATACGCCTTTTATGCTCATTACTCGCAATGATGCCAGCGAATGGGGGCAGTATAACGTGCGTCAGCAGGGGGACAATTTTGAGCTGACGCCCAAAACGGCCAAGGGTAATTTGAAGCAGTTTGCGATTAATGTGAATGCGACGGGCACCATCAAGAGCTTTACGGCAACAGAGCAGGATGGTCAACGCAGCAACTACACTCTGCAAAATCAGCAAAATGGAGCCGTCGATAGCAGCAAATTCACTTTTACGCCGCCGAAAGGTGTAACGCTGGACGATCAACGGCAGTGAGGCCATCGTGAGCAACCTGTCGCTGGATTTCTCGGACAACAGCTTTCAGCCACTGGCCGCGCGTATGCGGCCAGTGACGTTAGCGCAATATATCGGCCAGCAGCATTTATTAGGTGCTGGCAAACCGTTACCACGGGCGATAGAAGCTGGGCAACTGCACTCCATGATTTTGTGGGGGCCACCAGGAACTGGGAAAACCACGTTGGCAGAATTGATTGGTCGCTATGGACAGGCGGATGTGGAGCGGATTTCTGCCGTGACATCCGGCATTAAAGAGATCCGTGAAGCGATAGAACGTGCGCGACAGAATCGTGATGCCGGGCGGCGTACCATTCTGTTTGTGGATGAAGTGCATCGTTTCAACAAAAGCCAGCAAGATGCTTTTTTGCCCCATATTGAAGACGGTACTATTACCTTCATTGGTGCAACCACTGAAAACCCCTCATTTGAGCTTAATTCGGCGTTGCTATCGCGCGCGCGCGTCTATTTGCTGAAAGCACTGACCGCAGAGGACATTGAGCTCGTGTTACACCAGGCGATGACGGATACAGCTCGCGGTTTTGGTGGGCAAAATGTTGTACTGCCGCAAGAAACTCAGCGGATGCTGGCTGAACTGGTGAATGGTGATGCCCGGCGAGCGCTGAACAGCCTGGAAATGATGGCAGACATGGCTGAGGTGGATGCGCAGGGCAACCGAGTGCTAACGCCTGAACTCTTGCGTGAAGTGTCTGGTGAGCGTAGCGCGCGTTTTGATAATAAGGGTGATCGTTACTACGACCTGATCTCTGCGCTGCATAAATCGGTGCGTGGTTCAGCGCCTGATGCTGCGCTGTATTGGTATGCCCGAATTATTACCGCAGGTGGTGATCCATTATATGTCGCGCGCCGTTTGTTGGCCATTGCCTCCGAAGATGTGGGTAATGCCGATCCGCGTGGAATGCAGGTGGCGATTGCCGCCTGGGATTGCTTCACGCGTGTTGGTCCAGCGGAAGGCGAGCGCGCTATCGCGCAAGCGATCGTGTATCTGGCCTGTGCACCGAAAAGTAATGCTGTCTATACCGCGTTTAAAGCGGCGATGCAGGATGCCAGAGAGAAACCAGATTATGATGTGCCGGAGCATTTGCGAAATGCACCTACCAAATTGATGAAAGAAATGGGGCTGGGGGCGGAGTATCGCTATGCTCATGATGAACCCAATGCCTATGCGGCGGGTGAAAACTATTTCCCTCCTGCTATGGCGCAAACGCGCTACTACCAACCGACCTCGCGAGGTCTTGAAGCCAAAATTGGCGAAAAGCTCGCCTGGCTGACTGCACAGGATCAAAATAGCCTGACAAAACGCTACCGCTGAACTAGGCGTTGCGGTAAGGTTATAGGGTTATTTCTGCCGCGCGACGGGTGTCGCGCAACGTAATATTTTACCAAGTTACCCTAAATAATTCGCGTTGCAGGACAAAACGTTTACGTTTTGAACAGCGCTTGCGCTGGCCCTCTAGGGCGAGACTCATTTGTGAGTCTCGTAATGCAGCAAGCAAAGGACAAATCTGTCTGGAACAGATTTGAACAGTGCCTGAACTGACCCGCAGGATAAACCGCAGGGATGAGGTTTATCAATCTCGATGAGCTGACAACGGTAAGCGATTCGGGGGAATATGAGAGCAGGCAATGCACCTGCAGCGTGAAGTATGATGGGTAAATCACTAACACAGGATTAGCATGCTTGACCCCAATTTACTGCGTAATGAGCTAGACGCAGTTGCCGAAAAGCTACTGGCTCGCAGAGGTTTTAAACTGGATGTAGAGACATTGCGTCAACAAGAAGAACGCCGCAAAGTACTACAAGTAGAAACGGAAAGTCTGCAAGCAGAGCGTAACTCCCGATCGAAAGAGATTGGTGCGGCTAAAGCCCGTGGTGAAGATATTGAACCGTTGCGTCGTGAAGTTAACGTCCTGGGTGAAAAGCTGGATTCCGCCAAAGCAGAACTGGATGCGTTGCAAAATGCCATTCGTGAACTGGCGTTAACCATTCCGAACATGCCGGATGATTCCGTGCCGTTGGGTAAAGATGAGCATGATAATAAGGAAATCAGTCGCTGGGGGGAACCACGTCAGTATGATTTCCCTGTGCGAGATCATGTTGATTTAGGCGAGTTGGCGAAAGGCGTTGATTTTGCAGCTGGCGTGAAACTCACTGGTGCGCGCTTTGTGGTGATGAAAGGGCAGATTGCGCGTCTACACCGCGCACTGTCGCAATTCATGCTGGATTTGCATACTGAACAGCATGGTTATCAAGAAGCTTATGTGCCTTATCTTGTAAACCACGCCACGTTGTACGGCACAGGCCAGTTACCGAAATTTGGGGAAGACCTGTTCCATACACGTCCTTTGACGGAAGAAGCTGATAGCAGCAACTACGCATTAATTCCGACCGCAGAAGTGCCGTTGACCAATCTGGTGCGCGATGAGATTCTGGATGAAGATACGTTGCCGATGAAAATGACGGCGCACACGCCGTGCTTCCGCTCTGAAGCTGGGTCCTACGGGCGCGACACACGTGGTCTGATTCGTATGCACCAGTTTGATAAAGTTGAGTTGGTGCAGATCGTGCGTCCCGAAGAATCCATGGATGCGCTGGAAACATTGACAACCCACGCTGAAACCGTATTGCAATTGCTGCAATTACCATACCGTAAAGTGCTGTTGTGTACGGGTGACATGGGCTTTGGATCATGTAAAACCTACGATCTGGAAGTGTGGTTGCCGGCCCAGAATACCTACCGTGAAATATCCTCTTGTTCCAATATGGGAGATTTTCAGGCTCGTCGTATGCAAGCACGCTGTCGCAACAAGAGTGATAAGAAAACACGTTTGGTGCATACGCTGAACGGTTCTGGTTTAGCGGTTGGGCGTACGCTGGTTGCCGTTCTGGAGAATTTTCAGCAGGCGGATGGACGTATTGCCATTCCTGAAGTGCTACGTCCTTATATGGGTGGGTTGGAGTTTATCGGCTAAAGATGCCACCATGCTGTTGTTAAAAGCGCCTTTCAGGGCGCTTTTTTACATTACAGGCCGGTGGATATCACAAAACGTGCGGCCAGTACGTGCGTCAATTGACTTTTACATGCGCAGTGGCATGATGCGCTCACTCTTCTTTGCTGTATTGGTTACCCACGCTCATTATGTCTGCTTTCTCTCGCCCAGTGCTGTTATTGCTCTGCGGCCTTATGCTGCTGACTGTTTGTATCGCCGTCCTTAATACGCTCGTTCCGTTATGGCTCAACTATCAACATGCCTCTGTGTGGCAGGTGGGTGTTGTGGGATCATCCTATTTTACTGGCAACCTGCTCGGCACATTGCTGGCCGGGCGGCTGATTCTCCGTCACGGTTTTAATCGCAGTTACTATTTTGCTGCGGTGTTGTTTGGCGTGGCAACACTTGGGCTGATGTTGTCTACAGACGTCATTAGCTGGCTGGTATGGCGTTTTGTTGCGGGTGTTGGTTGTGCTCTCATCTGGGTTGTAGTGGAAAGCGCGCTACTATGCAGTGGCTTATCAGCGCATCGTGGCCAACTGCTGGCAGCATATATGGTTGCATATTATTTAGGGAGTGTACTCGGGCAGCTCTATGTCGGCTTATTGCCTACGGCGTTGTTGAGTGTTATTCCCTGGATGGTGATGTTGATTGTGCTTGCCGTATTACCGCTGCTTTGTACTCGTCTACCAAACCTCATACCGCCAGAGCAACCGGTCCATATCGGCAAAATGCTGCGTAATCGCAGTGCACGTTTGGGTATCAATGGATGTGTGATTTCTGGCATTACCCTGGGTTCTCTGTATGGGCTTATGCCGCTTTACCTCTCCCACAGTGGTACAAGCGATGCGGATGTCGGCTATTGGATGGCATTGTTGATTGGTGCAGGCATTATTGGCCAGTGGCCCGTAGGTCGGATGGCAGATCGGTACGGTCGGTTGTTGGTGCTGCGTGTGCAGGTCTTTGCTGTTATTGTCGCTTGTGTGGCTCTGCTAAGTGTTGGGCATAGCGTGATGGCACCGGCATTATTTTTACTGGGCGGTGCGGGCTTTACGCTCTATCCGGTGGCGATGTCCTGGGCATGTGAAACGGTACGCCATGAAGAATTGGTCGCTATGAATCAGTCATTGCTGCTGAGTTACACTGTCGGCAGCTTGGTGGGCCCCAGCATGGCTGCGCTGTTAATGGAAACCTATTCCGATCGCGTGTTGTTTGTGCTGATTGCGGCAGTATCGCTGGTCTATCTGGTTATGTTACTCAAGAAAAGCGATCGCCATCCAAAACCCTTGGCGGCCTGAAACGGCTTTAAGCCGACTAACGCGCTTTACCTGCTTTCACGACATTATTCCACAATGCCTCTGCTACTGGGCTCAGGCGTTGCTTAGCGATACGAATCAGGTAAAAGGTACTGGTGAGATTTAGTTCTTTGGGGGCGATGGCAGCCAATTTTCCCCGTCGTACCCAGGTTGCGGCGTAGTGATCGGGTAAGTAGCCAATATGTGTACCGGCCAAAAGGAACAATAGACTGCCTTCGAGGTTCCAGGCCGTTTGATAAGAGCTGGGTTTAGCGGCCGGTCCTAGTTGTTTGCTGATTTCGTGAACTGCATACCCACCAATAAGCAGTCTTCTTGACGTGAGTGAGCCATTGCGCCAGTCCTTTTCAATACATTTTGCTTCACTGGCGATGGAATATAGATAGCTGTGCTCGATAAATACCGGTTCGTAATAGATATCAGCTGGGATGTCGTCGGCTAATGCGCTCAGCACAATGTCAAGATTGCCATTTTTTAGGTGCTCCATCAATGGTGTATATTCTCTGATCTGCAATTCTACGTTTACTTCGGAACTCTGCTGATATAACTCAGCTATTGCGTGTGAGACCACATTGTTTGGATGTGTTACGGTGTTGTCCAGACAGCCGAATTTCACGGTACCTATAAGTTGATGTTTAACATTCGCTAACCTGTTGGCAAAATCATCAATCGTTGTGATAATAGATTTCGCTTCTTGATAAACAACCTCACCTTCTCCTGTGAGTTTAAAACCACTGCGACCACGCTCGCAAAGTAATACACCTAAAGTATCCTCCAGACGAGAAAGATAGTGGCTTAAAACGGGTTGGCTTAGCCCCGTTGTATCTTGTGCATTGGTAATGCCACGCTTTTCTACGATGATACAAAACAACTTTAGCCAACGAATTTCCAGTTTATCTAATCGCATAAATCATCATCCTATTCAATACATTAAATATTATGAATGTTAACATCGAAACAAATCGCTATTAATAGAGATGAATTCGATTTATGTTACATACCCACTCGACTAAAAAGAAAACGTATCATTTTTTTGTATTACGCCAGGGAAAACATATTATCACGTTCAGCGTGATAATATGTTTATGCCGACATCACAGTATCACGTAAATTATCCATAATGAAGATTAACTTATGTGGAGAGAGCATGCCTCACGAAAAATGCGTTCAAATTAAACAAAAGGATCGATACATATATGATTATGAATACGAGGCTGTGCCGAATGAAGTACGAAAGCGATGGTATGTCATTGCACTTATTTGGGTGGCCGTTGGTATTGATATATCAGGTCTTTTTTTGGGTTCATATTTAAGTGGCGGTTTGTCATTTGGTTCTGCTGTGAGTGTAACATTTATTGGATCGGCTATTTTAAGTTTATTGGCAGCACTGTGTGCTAACGTTGGGTTTAGTTCCCGTTTCTCTACCGCATTATTGAGCGTCGCAGTATTTGGTCGTTGGGGTGGGGGACTTGTTAATATTATTTTATCAATATCTTTGGTCGGGTGGTTTGCATTTCAATTGGACTTTTTTGGTGAAATGCTTGAGAAGTCATTGTATTACTACCAATTATATATTGATCGTATGGTTATTTTAGGCTTTGGCGCGCTGCTAATGGCCGTGACCTCAATCTGGGGAATACGTGCGCTGGGCAGACTTAGTATATTCAGTGTTCCACTGATGCTTATGTTGATTATCTTAGGTATCAGTATCGCTGCCCGAAATGAGGGGATGGTTGATGTACCGTTAACGATAGAAACGTCGTTGAGCTTGGGGGGCGGTATTTCTTATGTGATTTCAATTTGGATTATGGCTGCCGTTATGTCCCCTGATATTGCGCGTTATGCGAAAACACGAAAAGACGCAATTCTAGGTGCGGGTATAGGATTTTTCTTCGGTAACAGTATTATTATTCTTATTGCTCTAATTCTAACGCGTTTAGTTGGAAGTAATGATTTGATTGAGGTGTTTTTCAGCATAGGTCTTGGCATATCTGCTATTATAGTGTTGATTTTTGCCCAATGGACAACCAATAATTCAAACCTTATATCCGCGGCATTGGGACTCTCAATAGTCATTCGCAGCATACCTCGCCCAATACTGGTTATCTTGCTTGCCACGGCAGGTTTGGGGCTTGCCTATAATGGCATGGTGGTCAATTTCACCGCCTTTTTGTCTCTTCTTGGCATCTTTATCTCACCCATAGCGGGCGTCTATTTAGCTGAATACTACCTGTTGGGTGCTAAGCACATAATTCAGGGTGGAGGCACATCTCCGACTGTTAATGCATCTGCCTGCGTTGCGTGGTTCATTGGGGGTGGGGCAAGCTTGCTCACGTCGCCGGAGGTTGGTGCCAAATTAACACTCACTACGGTATCAGCACTTGATGGCATCTCTATCAGCATGATTACTTATGTTGCTCTGAACCGCATTGTAAGAAAAGGTTAGGCTGATTGTTATCAGTGCGGTTGCATTAACAAAGTTCCCCTATCGGATGACTCATGGGCCGTTATATTAACGAACAAATTATTGATGATATTGCGTTAGGTGCAGCGGTGTTAGGAACTGGGGGAGGAGGGGATCCTTATCTTGGCTCTTTGATGGCAAAGCATGCGATACGCCAGTGGGGGCCAGTTAACCTCTGGGATATTAATGAGATTACAGATAACGCACTTTTTATTCCTTCGAGCATAATTGGTGCACCGATGGTTGCGATGGAGAAAATTATATCTCCATCACAAGTGATACGCGCATTTGAGATGATGGAGAAGACGCTTACTCGCTCTGCATCGGGAACTTTTCCGATCGAGGTCGGTGGTATCAATTCGTTGATTCCGTTTATTTTGGCGGCGAAAAAGCGGATTCCTGTGGTTGATTGCGATGGTATAGGGCGCGCGTTCCCTGAAGTACAAATGGTTACCTTCTATCTTGATGAAGTTCCTTCAGGACCCAATACCATTGCTGATGAAAAAGGTAATACTCTCGTATTACATCCGATTGATGGCGTATGGTCTGAACGCTTCGCCCGCGTAATCACGGAGCAAATGGGGGCGTCAGCGGCGCTGTGCGATTACCCACTAGAGGGGCGCGAATTAAAAAAGAGCGCTATTCCCGGCACTCTTACCCAGGCCGAAAATATCGGGCAAACGTTACGTCTTGCAAGACAATTGGGTAATAATCCTATTCAGGCTATTGCTCAGGCACTCAATGGTCATGTTATCGCCTCTGGCAAGGTTATAGATGTTCAGCGCCAGACCTCGGGCGGTTTTACTCGTGGCAATGTGGTTATCGAGGGCATGCGAGACGAGAAGGGTGAACACGTTAACATACTGTTTCAGAATGAGTTGTTACTGGCCTACCGCTCATCTGCCACTCGGGAACCCACGCCGGAGAATCTACTGGCAGTGGTGCCCGACCTGATTTCGATTCTTGACAGTGAAACAGGTCAACCAATCGTAACTGAGTATCTCCGTTATGGGCAACGCGTTGTCGTGATGGCATCGCCATGCCACACCAAGTGGCGTAGTGCGAGAGGATTGGCTGTGGCTGGCCCCAGATATTTTGGCTATCCCATAGACTATGTAGCGATTGAGCAGTTAGCAAACCGATAAGGTGATCTCATGGTGTTAAAGGTTCGCTATCGTCTCGGCATCGATGTGGGAGGAACGCATACCGATGCGGCAATCCTGGATGAAAATCTACGCTGTGTGGTTACTGCGAAGTCTCCGACCAGTGAGGATGTGTATGGCGGTATCCTATCGGTCATTGAACAGGTGATGGCCCATTCGGGGGTGGCGCCAGAACATATTCGTTATGCGATGCTCGGCACCACCCAATGCACCAACGCTGTAGTATCGCGTCGCGGATTGAACCGCGTAGGCTTGCTGCGGCTTAGCTTGCCGAGCAGCGATGGTGTTCCTCCCTTGTGGGGATGGGACGCCGCATGGCAAACGATTGTAGGAGAGCACCTTTATCAGTTACACGGTGGCTATGAAATTGATGGGCGAGAAATTCATCCTCTCATTCACGAAGAAGTGATTACTGCCTGTGAAAAAATGCGCGGACAGGTAGACTGCATCGCAATTTGTGGTGTGTTTGCGCCGTCCTGTGCGGCCCAGGAACATCAGGTCGCTCGGTGGGTCAGTGAGGCGCTGCCTGGGGTTGTGTTGTCGCTGTCACACCGTATAGGCAACATTGGGTTGTTAGAACGAGAAAATGCCACTGTGCTTAATGCGGCACTGCATACCACCGCGGATCGTTTTGTGAATGGCTTCATTGATGCGTTAGGGCACCATGGTATCTCGGCCAGACCTTACTTTGGCCAGAATGACGGAACCCTTCTGTCGATGGACGCCGCTAAACGCTATCCAATCCTGACCATGGCCTGTGGACCAACCAACTCACTTCGCGGCGCATGTCACTTGTCAGGGCTGAAAGAGGCGCTAGTGATTGACGTGGGCGGTACGACGACAGATATCGGGGTTTTGACCAATGGTTTTCCTCGGGAGTCCTCTCTCGCGGTGAATATCGGAGGCATACGTACGCATTTTCGAATGCCGGATATCCTCTCTATCGGGATTGGTGGCGGCACGCTTGTGTGTGAAACCATCGAGGGCGGGATACTGATAGGGCCAGATAGTGTCGGTTATCGCTTGCTGCAGCAGGCAATGAGTTTCGGTGGCGATCGGTTAACGTTGAGCGATGTACTGATCAACTGTAATCCCGGCCGTTGGCCGGGACCAAATCCCACGGCGCAACCCATATTGGATACAGCATTCTGTCAACGGGCCTACCGTACTATGATTGCTACGGTAGAGGAGGCGATTGACCGGATGAAGACATCAGTGGCGTTAATGCCTGCTATCGTAGTAGGTGGAGGCAGTATTCTGCTACCTGATAAGTTAAAAGGTGTAAGCCAGGTGATTAATCCTGCGAATTTTGATGCTGCTAACGCCATCGGTGTGGCTCTTGGACAGATTAGTGGACAAATCGATAAAGTGGTGATGATGGCTGGGCGCGATCGCGCTAGCGTACGTGATGCCTTGGAAAAAGAAGCGATTGCTTTGGCTGAGGAGGCGGGTGCAATACAAGGAAGCGTGGAGATTATCGAATTTCTTGAAGTGCCGATAGCCTATTTGCCAGGCAATGCAGTGCAGGTGAAAGTGAAGGCCGCAGGAAATCTGGAATAACGCTCAAGGCACAAAGTAAACGCTCCCGTACTGTGATTGCACGGGAGCACATAACATCAATAGATAACTTTGTGCCCATAGCTTTGCAGTATGGACTGCACGCGATTCATGGTATCAGCTTTCGGTGGTTTTACGCCATCTAGCTTATATTCTTCCCCCATGGCGATCCATTTATGCTTGCCCAGTTCATGGTAGGGCAGCAATTCTATTTTTTCGATGTTGGTCATGTCTTTGGTGAAACTCCCCAACAGGTGCGCAGAGGCATCATCGTCTGACCAACCGGGTACTACCACGTAGCGAATCCAGGTGCGTTGGTTACGCTTGGCTAAGTAGCGTGCAAACTCCAGTGTACGATGGTTAGAAACGCCCACCAGATTTTGATGGATATCGTCGTCCATTTGTTTCAAATCCAGCATCACCAGATCGGTAACATCTAACAGTTCGTCAATCACCGGATCGTAACGACGCACAAAACCATTGGTGTCGAGGCATGTATTGATTCCCTCGGCCTGGCAAGCTCGGAACCAGTCACGTACAAATTCGGCCTGAAGGATAGCCTCACCGCCAGATGCCGTAACACCTCCACCAGAGGCATTCATAAAGTGACGATAGGTCACTACCTCTTTCATCAGTTCTTCGACAGTGATCTCTTTGCCGCCGTGCGTATCCCAGGTATCGCGGTTATGGCAATACAGACAACGCATCAGGCATCCCTGAAAGAAAACAATGAAGCGGATGCCGGGACCATCGACAGTTCCGCAGGATTCAAATGAGTGAATGCGACCGATTACTGACATTGCAAGTGGTTCTCCAAATGAGGCCGATCAATAGCAGCCTGTGTTAACACGAACGGGGAAACGCAACGGTATGTCATCATCGCTATGTAGGACGAGTAATAAACGAATGGCATACCGTATCGCCAATATCGTGTTGAATCTGTTTTGCCAGCCCGCCACGGAGAACGGAGCCGGCTGGCAAAACAGGTTATGAGGACCGAGTGAGAAAAAGGCCCCACCAGTGTGGAGCCTTTATTTTACGACTTTTCAAACCGTCAGGGAAATTACATTGACTGAGTGAAAGTACGGGTAATAACGTCTTGCTGCTGTTCTTTGGTCAGCGAGTTGAAACGCACTGCATAACCAGAAACACGGATGGTCAACTGCGGATATTTTTCCGGGTGTTCCATCGCATCTAACAGCATTTCACGGTTCATCACGTTCACGTTCAGGTGTTGACCGCCTTCGATGCTGGATTCGTGGTGGAAGTAACCATCCATCAAACCTGCCAGGTTGGTCTTACGCACATCATCATCTTTACCCAATGCATTAGGTACGATGGAGAAGGTGTAAGAAATACCGTCTTTCGCGTAAGCGAACGGCAGTTTAGCAACAGAAGTCAGAGAGGCAACAGCACCTTTCTGGTCACGACCGTGCATCGGGTTAGCACCCGGTCCGAACGGTGCACCAGCGCGACGGCCATCAGGGGTGTTACCCGTTTTCTTACCGTATACCACGTTAGAGGTGATGGTCAGAACAGACTGCGTCGGAGTAGCGCCACGGTAAGTAGTCAGTTTCTGAATCTTCTTCATGAAACGTTCTACCAGGTCACATGCCAGGTCATCAACACGCGGGTCGTTATTACCGAACTGCGGGTATTCACCTTCGATGTCGAAGTCAACAGCCAAACCGTCTTCGTCACGAATAGGTTTAACTTTTGCATACTTGATGGCAGACAGGGAGTCAGCAGCAACGGACAGACCCGCGATACCACATGCCATGGTACGGAACACGTCACGATCGTGCAGCGCCATCAGTGAAGCTTCGTAGCTGTACTTGTCGTGCATGTAGTGGATGATGTTCAATGCAGTGACATACTGCTTGGCCAGCCAATCCATGAAGTGATCCATACGGTCCATGACGGTGTCAAAATCCAGCACATCGCCTTTGATTGGTTCAGATTTCGGACCAACCTGCATCTTCAATTTTTCGTCTACGCCGCCGTTGATTGCATACAGCATGGTTTTTGCCAGGTTGGCACGCGCACCGAAGAACTGCATTTGCTTACCAACAACCATCGGGCTTACACAACAAGCGATAGCATAGTCATCGCTGTTGAAGTCCGGACGCATCAGATCGTCATTCTCGTATTGCAGAGAAGAGGTATCGATGGAGACTTTCGCAGCAAATTTCTTGAAGTTCAGCGGCAGTTTTTCAGACCACAGGATCGTGATGTTCGGTTCCGGAGACGGCCCCATGGTGTACAGGGTGTTCAGGAAACGGAAGCTGTTTTTGGTTACCAGCGTACGACCATCCAGGCCCATACCAGCCAAGGATTCTGTTGCCCAGATCGGATCACCGGAGAACAGTTCATCGTATTCAGGAGTACGCAGGAAGCGCACCATACGCAGCTTCATTACCAGGTGGTCGATCAATTCCTGAGCGTCTTGCTCAGTGATTTTACCAGCTTTCAGATCGCGTTCGATGAAAACATCCAGGAAGGTGGATACGCGGCCGAAGGACATGGCAGCACCGTTCTGAGATTTCACCGCAGCCAGGTAACCGAAGTAGGTCCATTGAACGGCTTCTTTCGCGTTGGTAGCCGGACCAGAAATATCGCAACCGTATTTGGCAGCCATTTCTTTGATCTGAGCCAGCGCGTGGTGCTGGTCGGCAATTTCTTCACGCAGGCGGATAGTCGCTTCCAGATCTTCGCCGTTTTCCAGTTTGGATTGCAGAGAAGTGAACTGAGCGAATTTATCCTTCATCAGGTAGTCAATACCGTACAGCGCAACGCGACGGTAGTCACCAATGATACGACCACGGCCATAAGCATCTGGCAGACCAGTCAGCACGCCAGATTTACGGCAGCGCAGGATATCCGGTGTGTAAACGTCGAATACGCCCTGGTTGTGGGTTTTACGGTATTCGGTAAAGATTTTTTTCAGTTGCGGGTCCAGTTCACGGCCATAAACTTTACAGGAACCCTCAACCATTTTGATACCGCCAAACGGAATCAGCGCACGTTTCAACGGTGCATCCGTTTGCAGGCCAACGATCTTCTCCAGGCTCTGGTCGATATAACCGGCGTCATGAGAGGTGATGGTCGCTGCAATGTTGGTATCGAAGTCAACCGGCGCGTGAGTGCGGTTTTCTTGTTTGATACCTTCCATAACAGCATCCCACAGCTTGGTGGTTGCCGGAGTAGCGCCAGCCAGGAAGGACTCATCACCTTCATACGGTGTGTAGTTCTTCTGAATGAAGTCACGTACGTTGACGCCATTCTGCCATTCACCCGCGCTGAAACCTTCCCACGCGTTAGCCAATTTTTCATTCAGTTCGGTCATATTACACCTACCTTTGGTTTGGAATTCATAACCCGATTTGCAGTCGGCGACAGATTAGTGTTTGTCGCCACCGCGCAAATAAATTACCCAATATGTTAACCCTACCAGAAAACCGCCGCCGACGATGTTGCCAAGCGTGACAGGAATCAGGTTGTCGACCACAAAGTTGTGGAGGGTAAGGTGCTCAAATTGGGACGGCGCTTTGCCAATAGCTTCCCAAAATTCAGGCGCCGCGAAATTCTTGATGACAATCCCCATGGGGATCATAAACATATTAGCAATACTGTGCTCGAAGCCACTGGCAACGAACATGCCGACAGGCAGGATCATCGCAAACATTTTATCTGTCAGCGTACGACCAGAATAGCTCATCCATACGGCCAGACAGACCATCAGATTCGCCAGTACCCCGAGGCAAAAAGCTTCGACAAACGTGTGCTCCACTTTGTGTTCAGCTGTTTGCAGTACGTTCAAACCCCATGCGCCATTGGCGACCATGTGCTCACCGGCAAACCAGATCAGCGCAACAAAAAAAAGTGCGCCAAACAGGTTGCCTATGTAGACGTTGCACCAATTACATGCCAGCTGTTTCCAAGTGATACGGCCGCTCGCTTTAGCAATCACCGTTAATACCGTTGAGGTAAACAGATCAGCGCCGCAAACGACAACCAGCATCAGACCGAGAGAGAAGCAAATCCCACCAATCAGTTTAGCCATACCGTAAGGCATGGACGCGGAACCCGTTGTAGCTGTGATATAAAAAACAAAGGCGATCGAAATAAATACACCAGCAGTAATCGCCAAAAAAAACGTGGTCAGGGGTTGTTTCGTAGCTTTATAGACACCAGCATCTTCAGCGACCTTCGCCATGGCTGCCGGTAGTAAAAGTGTAAAGGGGTTGTCAGCTTTCACACTAACGTTCTCCAAGATTTATCCGCGAGGGAATACTAACAAAGCAGTATAAAGCAAAATTTGACTTGGATCATATCGTGAAAATTTAGTGGGGTTAACCCCCCTAGTAAAGTGCACTAAAAATGAATTAACATGTTGATATATATAATAAAAAAATATTTTAAAAATTATAAAAAGAGTTGAATGCAGGGGGTGAAATACGGTAGAAAAGAGTTAAATGAAATGCGTTTTTGTATCATTTCAGTGTTCTTGGTTGCTGCAAATTAATTAAAAATTCACCGTTTCATAACAATAAGTGCATTATTCTTCATTTTTAGCGAAATGCCGAATTATTCGAATTGCTCAGACATAAGATAATGCGATGACGAAATTCTCCGCATTACTGAAAAATGATCGAAAAAAGTATTTACGTCAGTGCTCTGAGGGGTAAATTTTCCCCGGCATACCCGGGGAAAATGGCAATACTGCAATTTAGCCCCAGAAGCGACGTTTCGCCGCTTGCAGTTTCTCGTAAGCGGCAAGAAGAGACTGGTGCGCTGGTAACGTGGAGAATGTGTCATCGACATCAAACAGCCCGTAGAAACAGTGCTCCCCGGCAATCGCGGCACTGGCCGCCTCGACAGTGTCGCTGCCGTACATTTTTACAAACGCATCGTAATACTGGGATGGTTCACGCTCTTCATCCAACGCCAGCGTTAACAACGTTTGCAAACAGCGGTAGTAGTTGCTGCGCGATGGGCTGAAGACGGAACTGTTAAAGTCCTGTGTCCATTCAGCCCAGATTAATGCCTGCTCCAGGTCGCCACCTGCCAATGCCAGCATGGCTTTTAATTCGCCAATGCGCAGTGTAAGCCAGCCGTTATCCTTACCGGTTGCCAATCCCAGCAATTCGCGCACACGCGTGAAGTCATCAAAACCTTCATCATCTAACTGGGTGATCAGATCAAGATACGCCTGCTTCTCCCACTGACTGCCGGGTAGGGAAAGGATGGTCGCGCGTAAATGAACCCCCATATTGTTGTTTGCCAACAGCAAATCGTCTGCCGGATAAATGTCGGACATCCCAGGTACGATAATGCGGCAAGCATAGACAGACAGGTGCTCGTAATCGGCGATATACACCTCTTTGTTCTCTTTGTGAAAAATAGCCATCAGGGTAGCAAATTCCTGCTCGGTGCTGCCTTTAAAGCTCCAGTCGACAAAGGGATAATCCGCGTCTGTTTTAAACAAATCCCAGGAGATCAAACCGCTGGAGTCGATAAAGTGTGTTTCCAGGTTTGCATGATCGGCAACATCGTCATTGTCGAAACTCGGTGGCGTAAAGACATCAAGGTCTTTCAACCCACGTCCTTGCAGCAGTTCAGTCACGGTACGCTCCAGTGCCACGCCGAAGTCAGGGTGGGCGCCGAAAGAAGCAAAACAGGTGCCATTGCTGGGATTAAACAGCACTACACAGATGACCGGATAGTTGCCGCCCAGCGATGCATCATAGGCGAGGATCGGGAATCCTTCTTTCTCTAGTGTGGCGATAGCTTCAACCACGCCGGGGTAGCGTTGTAAAACGCTATCCGGAATTGTTGGCAAGCTTATCGCTTCAGCAATAATTCGATTTTTGATATGGCGTTCGAATACCTCAGACAACCCCTGCACACGTGCTTCATTGGCCGTGTTGCCTGCAGACATCCCGTTCGAGACATAAAGGTTACCGATAATGTTCATCGGAATATAGACAGTAGTGTCGTCGGATTGTCGAGTAAACGGCAGGGCGCAGATGCCCCGTTCCGCATTGCCTGATTGCAGGTCTACCAGTGCGCTAGCGCTCAATTCGTTTTCAGGATCGTAAAATGCGCGCAGGTGAGCATCGAGAATCCCTTGTGGCAAACTGTCATCGTCCGGCAACGGGAACCACTTCTCATTAGGGTAGTGTACAAAATCGCCATGAGCGATTGACTTGCCCAGATAGAAGTCGGCAAAGAAGTAGTTGGTGGAAAGACGCTCAAAATATTCGCCTAAAGCTGAGGCCAGGGCAGCTTTCTTGCTTGCGCCTTTGCCGTTGGTAAAACACAGCGGGCAATCTTTGTCGCGAATATGTACAGACCAGACGTTAGGCACCGGATTTAGCCAAGAGGCTTCTTCGATGTTGAACCCCAGGTCACGGAGTTGCTGTTGAAAACGGGCGATGGAGTCTTCCAGGGCGGCGTCTTTGCCTGGGATGAACGTTTGGCTCATAATTGTCACTTTTGTCTTTTATGGGACGTGCATCATACGGACTTTTCGCTGACAACTCCACGCTGTCACCGTGCGGGTTTTATACGGGAAAGCGTAATAAGGATTGCAGCGGGAAGGAGCCAGTGATAAAAACAAATGATAACGGTTGCTGCAAAAAACGATGATGGCTATGGCAAAAAGCCAGTTCAGTTGTTGCAATAAATCATAATGATCGCTGTAAAACAGACAAAACGTTAAAAATAGTCGTACTAAATACGTGGTGAGGGGAAATGACACAAGTTTTCAATTTTAGCGCCGGTCCAGCCATGCTGCCGGTTGAAGTGTTGCGTCGTGCAGAGCAAGAGTTGTGTAACTGGCGTGGACTGGGGACTTCCGTAATGGAGATCAGTCACCGCAGTAAAGAATTTATGCAGGTGGCGGCGGAAGCCGAACAGGATCTGCGCGATCTGTTAAAGATCCCCTCCAATTACAAAGTGCTGTTTTGCCAAGGTGGTGCACGCGCGCAGTTTGCTGCCGTGCCGCTGAACCTATTGGGTGACAGCACTAAAGCTGACTATATCGACGGCGGTTATTGGGCGCACAGTGCGATTAACGAAGCAGAAAAATACTGCAAACCAAACGTTATCGACGTGAAAACACGTATTGACGGCCTACGCGCTGCCAAACCGATGCGTGAATGGGCGCTTTCTGACGATGCCGCATTTGTGCATTATTGCCCTAACGAAACCATTGATGGACTGGCAATCGAAGAGATGCCGGATTTTGGCGACAAAATTGTGGTCGCTGATTTCTCCTCCAGCATCCTATCTTGCCCGATCGATGTCAGTCGTTTCGGCGTCATTTATGCCGGCGCACAGAAAAACATTGGACCTGCGGGCCTAACGCTGGTGATTGTGCGTGATGACCTGCTGGGTAAATCCCGCAGCGTGCTGCCTTCCGTACTGGATTACAAAATCCTGGCGGACAACGACTCCATGTACAACACACCGCCGACCTTTGCTTGGTATCTTTCTGGCATGGTGTTTAAGTGGTTGAAAGAGCACGGCGGCTTGGTTGAAATGGAAAAACGTAATCGGGAAAAAGCGGATCATCTTTATAACGCTATCGACAGCAGCGATTTTTACCGTAACGACGTACTGGCAGCCAATCGTTCACGCATGAACGTGCCATTCCTGTTGGGTGACGATGCGCTGGATAAATTGTTCTTAGAAGAGTCAAAGGCCGCAGGGTTACATGCACTTAAAGGCCACCGCGTTGTAGGGGGGATGCGTGCGTCTCTGTACAATGCCATGCCGCTGGAGGGGGTACAGGCACTGACGGCCTTTATGGCTGATTTTGAACGCCGCCACGGTTAATACAGAGGCGCTAGACGTCGCGGTTTGGTTGCGGCGTTGAAGGTTACACTGTTGGTTTTATCGTTACCGCGGTAGCTAAAGCGGTAACCTGTTCCCAGTAAACCCCGGTTTGCACCGGGGTTTCTTCTGTTGATGACCGGAGTTAAGTGTTACATGCAGGAATCCCTTACCCTACAGCCTATTTCCTTGATTGATGGTGTGATTAACCTTCCCGGTTCGAAAAGTGTCTCTAACCGTGCTTTATTGCTGGCCGCATTGGCAACGGGTACGACGCGCTTGAAAAACCTGCTTGATAGTGATGACGTTCGCCACATGCTGGACGCGTTAAAAGCGCTGGGTGTGCAATACCAGCTCTCAACCAGTCGCACCGAGTGCGATGTTACCGGCATTGGGGGCGCGTTTACCGCGTCGCAACCGTTAGAACTGTTTCTCGGTAATGCCGGCACTGCAATGCGCCCGCTGGCTGCCGCGTTATGCTTGACGCAGGGCAATATCGTCTTGACCGGCGAACCGCGCATGAAAGAGCGTCCTATCGGCCATCTGGTTGATGCGCTGCGCCAAGGCGGTGCTACCATCGACTACCTTGAGCAGACCAACTATCCGCCATTACGCCTGCACGGCGGTTTTCAGGGCGGAGAGATCGCCGTAGATGGCAGCGTCTCCAGCCAGTTCCTGACCGCGTTGCTGATGACAGCGCCGTTGGCGAGCAAAGACACCCGCATCAATATCAAAGGCGATCTGGTATCCAAGCCTTATATCGATATCACGCTGCGCATGATGAAAGATTTCGGCGTGGACGTGCGCAACGAGAATTATCAGCACTTCAGTGTGAAAGGTAACCAGCAATACCGTGCTCCAGGGGACTATCTGGTGGAAGGAGACGCGTCTTCCGCTTCCTACTTCCTCGCTGCTGCTGCGATCAAAGGTGGGACGGTCCGTGTCACCGGCGTCGGGCGCAACAGCGTGCAGGGTGATATTCGCTTCGCCGATGTGCTGGAAAGAATGGGCGCTATTATCCGCTGGGGTGATGACTATATCGAGTGTCAGCGCGGTGAGTTACATGCCATTGATATGGATATGAATCACATTCCTGATGCGGCCATGACCATTGCCACCGCGGCCCTGTTTGCCAAGGGCGGAACTACGACGCTACGCAATATCTACAACTGGCGTGTGAAAGAGACTGACCGTCTTGCTGCAATGGCGACAGAGCTGCGCAAAGTCGGTGCGACGGTGGAAGAGGGTAATGACTATATTCGCATTACGCCTGCTCCCCAGTTACGTTTTGCCGAGATAGGCACCTATAACGATCACCGCATGGCGATGTGTTTCTCTTTGGTGGCGTTATCCGATACGCCAGTGACCATTCTCGATCCCAAGTGTACGGCAAAAACCTTTCCAGACTATTTCCAACAGTTGGCGCGTTTAAGTCATAACCAATAACCGATGAGATAACGGGCAAACCTGTTTGGCATAGGCGTGTTTCCCAGTGCATCAAACTGGGGAGCCGCTACGCCGCCATTGCTGCACTTCATCTGACAGCGGCCTTTGTCAACATTCAGAGGGTGAGCATATGAACGCCCTCTGTTTTGCAAGGCATCTTCTGAAATTTTATCTTTCTCCTGGTGTTAGGTTAACGGTTTTGTTCGTTGGCGCGTATAATGAGGCACCGTAAGTCGTAACAGACCTCGCGGTTGACCCGAGTAATAGGAGAAAGAGATGGCGGTAACGGCACCGGTAATAACGGTTGATGGGCCGAGTGGCGCAGGCAAAGGAACGCTATGCAAGGCGTTGGCAGAAACATTGCAGTGGAATTTGTTGGATTCGGGCGCGATTTATCGCGTGCTCGCCTTGGCCGCCCTGCATCATCAGGTTGATATCGGTTCAGAAGAAGCGTTAGTGCCATTGGCTTCGCACCTTGATGTGCGCTTTGTTGCTGAGGAAGGGCAACTGAAAGTGATTTTGGAAGGCGAGGATGTCAGTAACGAAATTCGTAATGAGACCGTCGGAAACACGGCCTCTCAGGCTGCGGCTTTTCCTCGTGTACGAGAAGCGTTACTCCGCCGTCAGCGCGCATTTCGAGAAGCTCCGGGGCTGGTGGCGGATGGTCGCGATATGGGGACTGTGGTGTTTCCTGATGCGCCAGTGAAAATTTTTTTGGATGCCAGCGCGGAAGAACGCGCACAACGACGCATGCTACAGTTGCAGGAAAAAGGCTTTAATGTTAACTTTGAACGTCTTTTGTCCGAGATAAAAGAACGGGATGCGCGCGATCGGAGTCGTCCGGTAGCGCCGTTAGTCCCTGCCGCGGATGCGCTGGTATTGGATTCGACCAATATGTCGATCGATGACGTTATTGCGAAATCGCTCTCTTATGCGCACAAAATCCTTGCTCAATCACAGGGTTGATTGAGGGGCGGTATAGAATTGTTTTTTTAACCTTGTTGTAAGGATAACAGCAGGGCATGTGAAACAACCCCATCAAGCAGGATGCCAGATGGACGTTAAATTGAAACCCTTAAGATTAACAACATGACTGAATCTTTTGCTCAACTCTTTGAAGAATCGCTGAAAGAAATCGAAACTCGTCCGGGTTCCATCGTTCGCGGCGTTGTCGTTGCTATTGATAAAGATGTCGTACTGGTTGACGCCGGTTTGAAATCAGAATCTGCCATTCCGGTAGAGCAATTCAAAAACGCACAAGGCGAACTCGAAATCCAGGTGGGTGACGAAATTGACGTTGCCCTGGACGCGGTAGAAGACGGTTTCGGCGAGACGCTGCTGTCTCGTGAGAAAGCGAAACGCCACGAAGCATGGCTGATGCTGGAAAAAGCCTACGAAGAAGCAGCGACTGTTACCGGTGTTATCAACGGTAAAGTGAAAGGCGGCTTCACGGTTGAACTGAACGGCATCCGTGCGTTCCTGCCGGGTTCTCTGGTTGACGTTCGTCCGGTTCGCGACACGCTGCACCTGGAAGGCAAAGAGCTTGAGTTTAAAGTGATCAAGCTGGATCAGAAACGCAACAACGTTGTGGTTTCCCGCCGTGCCGTTATCGAATCTGAGAACAGTGCTGAGCGCGATCAACTGCTGGAAAACCTGCAAGAAGGCATGGAAGTTAAAGGTATCGTTAAGAACCTCACTGACTACGGTGCATTCGTTGACCTGGGTGGCGTTGATGGTCTGCTGCATATCACTGATATGGCGTGGAAACGCGTTAAACATCCGAGCGAAATCGTCAATGTTGGCGATGAGATCACTGTAAAAGTGCTGAAGTTCGACCGCGAACGTACTCGTGTGTCCTTGGGCCTGAAACAGCTGGGCGAAGATCCGTGGGTTGCTATCGCTAAGCGCTACCCGGAAAACACCCGTCTGACTGGTCGTGTGACTAACCTGACTGATTACGGCTGCTTCGTAGAAATCGAAGAAGGCGTAGAAGGTCTGGTACACGTATCCGAAATGGATTGGACCAACAAAAACATCCATCCGTCCAAAGTGGTTAACGTGGGTGACGTGGTTGAAGTTATGGTTCTGGACATCGACGAAGAACGTCGTCGTATTTCTCTGGGCCTGAAACAATGCAAATCCAACCCGTGGCAGCAATTCGCTGAAACCCATAACAAGGGTGACCGCGTTGAAGGTAAGATCAAGTCGATCACTGACTTTGGTATCTTCATCGGTCTGGATGGCGGCATCGATGGTCTGGTGCACCTGTCCGACATCTCTTGGAACGTGGCTGGCGAAGAAGCCGTTCGCGAATACAAGAAAGGTGACGAAATCGCCGCTGTTGTGTTGCAGGTTGACGCAGAACGCGAGCGCATCTCCTTGGGCGTTAAGCAACTGGCCGAAGACCCGTTCAATAACTATCTGTCACTGAACAAAAAAGGTGCGATCGTAACGGGTAAAGTCACTGCAGTTGACGCGAAAGGTGCTACAGTTGAATTAGCAGATGGCGTTGAAGGTTACCTGCGCGCTTCTGAAGCTTCTCGTGACCGTGTAGAAGATGCTACGCTGGTTCTGAACGTGGGTGATGCTGTTGAAGCGAAATACACTGGTGTAGATCGCAAAAACCGCGTAGTAAGCCTGTCTGTACGTGCGAAAGACGAAGCTGACGAAAAAGATGCTATCGCTTCCGTAAACAACAAGCAGGAAGAAGGCAACTTCTCCAGCGCAATGGCTGAAGCATTCAAAGCAGCTAAAGGCGAGTAATAGGGTGGAGTGAGCCGGTCATTCGGCTGGCTCACTCTGTTACGGTAGTAAGTCAATCGTGGCTATCCAATATTGAAATAACCACGCACTTGGAGGAATTATGACCAAGTCTGAACTGATCGAAAGACTTGCTGGACAGCAATCTCATATCCCGGCCAAGGTGGTTGAGGATGCAGTGAAAGAGATGCTCGAACAGATGGCGGCAACGCTGGCTGATGGCGATCGTATTGAGATCCGAGGGTTCGGCAGTTTTTCACTTCACTACCGTGCACCACGCGTTGGACGCAATCCGAAAACGGGTGAGAAGGTGGAACTGGAAGGTAAATATGTCCCCCATTTCAAACCGGGTAAGGAACTGCGCGATCGTGCAAATATTTACGGCTGATAGGCTGAAATAAATTTGCACGGGAGACCGTGGTATTACTTGCAATAGACTGTATTGTTTGACTTTTCTTAAAGGCATCCCTTAATGGATGCCTTTTTTATTGCCGTAAAATTTAACTATCTTGCAATCGTTGCCAATATTGCGAGGTTTCCGCCAAATGCGTAAAGCGCCAATAAACCCGTCACTTACATCAGCCGATAACCTCATTAAGTGTATGGCTACTTTGTAAGGGGTATCATGTTGAAAAATATATCGATTCGTACTGGTCTATTGGCTTTACTCGGAGTGATGGCTGCACTGTTACTACTGGTTAGCGCCACGGGCATCATTGCCATCAATAAAAGCTACGATGCTTTGCAGGTGATAAATCGTATTCAGGGCGTGGAGTTAGGAAACTTGGCAAGCAGTAATACCAATATGCAGCGCGTGCGTGTTGCCGCCTCTTTTGCTATTCGCGCATTAGAAACACAACAGTGGGATGATGCCATGGCTGCTGCTGGCCGTTCTGGACAATATGCCATGGCTGCGAAAGAAGATTTAGACCGTTTTTTTGCTGCAACCAAAGGTACTGGACAGGGAGAAGTATTAGCTCGGGATATCGCAGAATCTTATAAAAATTATTACGAAAATGGCATCTTACCGATGCTGGATGCATTAAAAAACCGGGACATTGAGCGTTATTATCAATATCAGGTTACCCAGCTTAAGCAACTCGGGACCGTGTTTGACAAAGCAAACAAAACCTATTTTGACTATGCGCAACAGGCTGGAGTAAATCAACTCACTCAGGCATCTGAAGGGCGGGTGCGGATGCTGTGGCTTATCGGTGTATGCTGTGCTGCAGTTGTCGTACTGATTGTTATTTCGTGGTTGATGCTGCGCTCACTGTTGCTCAAACCATTGACCAACGCCATAAACCACTTGGAGTTTGTGGCGGCGGGAGATTTAACCCAAACGTTGCCTGAGTCGGTAGGGAATGAGCTGGGTAGATTAAACAGCGCATTGCACGATATGCAGCAATCGTTATCACATTCAGTGGTGCGCGTGCGGGAAGCCAGCGAGCAGATTGATGTAGGTAGCAGAGAGTTGGCGCAGGGTAATGAAGATTTGTCTCGCCGTACCGAGGAGTCAGCCGCTTCGTTGCAAGAAACCGCCGCCAGCATGGAGCAACTGACAGCTACCGTAAGAAACAACGCTGACAATGCGCGGCAAGGACATGCTCTGGCCGAGAATGTGGCGGAAACAGCTCTGCAAGGCAACAAAGTTGTGCAAGAAGTAATGGCGAAGATGCAGGAGATTGCAACCAGTGCCAACAGTATTGGCAACATTCTCGGTGTGATCGACGGCATTGCTTTTCAAACTAACATATTGGCATTGAATGCGGCTGTGGAGGCGGCGCGTGCCGGAGAGCAAGGGCGCGGGTTTGCGGTTGTCGCAAACGAAGTAAGAACGTTGGCACAGCGCAGTGCGCAAGCTTCCAAAGAGATTCATGCCTTGATTGTAGATTCCAATGCGCGAGTCAACGAAGGGTCACATTTGACAACACAGGCGAGTGAAACCATGTCAGCCATTTCTAGTCAGATAGTTAACGTTAATGCGTTGATGAAGGAGATTGCGCAAGCATCCCAAGAGCAGAGTCACGGTATTGATCAGGTAAATATTGCCGTCACTCAGATGGAGGTGGTTGCGCAGCAAAATGCGGCGCTGGTTGAGGAAGCTACGATGGCAACACGGTCGTTGGAAGAGCAATCAAAACAACTGATTCTGGCAATGGATACGTTTAAAGTTCGACGTGCGAATCCATTGCCGGGCGCATCGTTGCCGTCATCGGCACTGCTGGCGCATTCTTCGTTGTAATTTGCTGTACCCTAAATAATTCGTGTTGCAGGACAAGATGTTAACGTTTTAAACGGCGCTTGCGCTGGCCGTAGGGTGAGATCCATTCCTCCTGATGCGCTTACTCAGGTCAGTGCTTCGTGTGACAAATCTGCCGGGAGCTGATGTGAATACTGCTTGCGGCGGACGCGTGAGAGGTGAGACTCAGGAGTGGGATGAATCGCGATTGACGGCAAGACACAAATGCAATTGAAGTATGATGGGTATATAAAGCTATCAATGAGGGAAATTTCGGTGTTGGCCGAAATTTCCCTTGTGGTAATACGACTATTTGGTATGGCGCGCTTTCAGTCGGCTGATAATGGTTGCCAAATCCAACTCCTGATCTTGCAATAACACCAGCAGGTGATACATCAGATCAGCGGCTTCGTTAGTGAGCTCTTCCGTATCATGCACCGTAGCGGCTAGCGCCGTTTCAAGCCCTTCTTCACCGACTTTTTGTGCAATACGTTTGGTGCCGCTGGCATACAGTTTTGCGGTATAAGAGCTGGCAGGGGCTGCCTGTTTGCGACTCGCTAACAATTGTTCTAGCTGATGTAAAAAAAGCCACTCATGCTGTGCGGGTGAGAAGCAACTGCTGGTACCCTGATGACAGGTCGGGCCTATGGGATTCGCCAACACCAACAGGCTGTCATTGTCGCAGTCCGGTGTGATGCTCACTACGTTAAGGAAGTGGCCGGACGATTCCCCTTTGGTCCACAGTCGCTGCTTGGTTCGCGAATAAAAGGTGACCTTACCGCTTTGCTCAGTGGCTTCTAGCGCGTCCTGATTCATGTAGCCCAGCATCAATACTTCACCGGATACTGCATGTTGCACAATGGCTGGGATCATCCCGCCAGTTTTTTCCCAATCGAGTTGGGCCTTCTGTTGTTGGCTTAACACACTCTGATCTCCACACCTTGTTGCTTAAGGTATTGCTTTAATTCGCCAATATTGATGATCTGCTTATGGAATACCGAGGCGGCCAATGCCCCGTCAACTTGCGCTTGAACAAACGCATCCAAAAAGTGCTCAGGCGTACCGGCACCCCCAGAAGCGATCAACGGAACATGGCAGCGCTCACGCACCAACTTTAGCTGTTCCAGATCGTAACCGTTACGTACACCATCCTGATTCATCATATTGAGCACAATTTCGCCTGCGCCACGTTGCTGCACTTCCTGCACCCAATCTAGCGTTTCCCATTGGGTGACACGGGTACGGCTTTCATCGCCAGTGTACTGATTAACATGATAACGCCCGGTCGTGCTGTCATACCAGGTATCAATGCCCACCACAATGCATTGCACGCCATAGCGATCGGCAAGACGGGTGATCAACGACGGATCCGCTAGCGCCGGGGAGTTAATCGAAATTTTATCGGCACCAAACGAGAGGATTTGTCCGGCATCCTCGACACTTTTAATGCCGCCGGCCACGCAGAAGGGGATATCAATCACTTCTGCTACGCGGGATACCCAGCTTTTATCAACCACACGCCCATCTGACGAAGCCGTGATGTCGTAAAAAACCAATTCGTCGGCGCCTTCCTGCGCATAACGCTGTGCCAACGGGACGATATCACCGATAATTTCGTGGTTGCGAAATTGCACACCTTTTACTACTTGGCCGTCACGCACATCGAGACAGGGTATTATCCGTTTTGCCAGCATGTGATAGCCTCCGTTACGTTGAATTTTCCTTCCAGCAGCGCACGACCTACGATAACACCTTGCACGCCGCTGCCGCGTAGGTTGGCAATATCTTGTAACCCGCCGATGCCGCCAGAGGCTTGAAATGCCACCTGGGGATAGCGTTGGCACACTGTTCGATAGAGTTCGACGTTGGAACCACTGAGCGTGCCATCACGAGAGATATCCGTGCACAGCACGTGTCTAAGTCCGACGGGCAGATACTGCTCGATAACACTTTCCAACGTAGCGCCAGAGTTTTCCTGCCAGCCGCTGACGGCAACCTGTTTCACGCCGTGCGTATCGATACGCACATCCAGTGCCAGAACCAATGCATCAGCACCGTAGCGGTTGAACCACTGCTGCACCAGTTCAGGCTGTTTTACAGCGGTGGAACCAATCACCACGCGGCTTGCACCCGCCTCCAATAACGCTACGACATCCTGTTCGGAACGGATACCGCCGCCGACTTGTACGGGAACGGTGACACCGGCCAGCAGGGTTTTTAGCAGCGGAATTTGTCGCGCGGACGGATCTTTCGCGCCGGTTAAATCCACCAGATGTAGCACTTCAGCGCCCTGCTGTTGATAGGCTTGCAAACGGGGTAGTGGATCGCTGCCATACTGGCGCTGCTGACCGTAATCACCCTGATGAAGACGAACCACTTGTCCGTCAATAAGATCGAGTGCGGGGATAATCATGCTGATTACATCTCCAGAAAATTTTTCAGCAACTGAGCGCCTGCCGCCCCAGAGCGTTCTGGGTGAAATTGCACGCCGTAGAAATTGTCTTTCTGTACAGCGGCGGTAAAGGCCTCGCCGTACTCTGCTTGAGCGATAGTATTGGCGCACACCGGCATGGCATAGCCATGAACGAAATAGAAATAAGCACCCTCAGCAATTCCTTGAAACAGGCGGTGTCCTGCTTGTGGCGTTACCTGATTCCAGCCCATATGAGGCAGCGGAAGACCGCGATCCTGCATTTTTTTTACCGCCGACGGAATGATATTCAACGTATCAATTCCGCCATTTTCATCGCTGGCAGAGCCGAGCAATTGCATGCCGAGGCAGATGCCGAGTACTGGTTGGGTGCAGGCTTTGATCAGGGGAATCAGGTCACGGGTAGTAAGCTGATCCATGGCTGCCTGTGCGGTACCTACGCCTGGCAGAAACAGTTTGTCAGCACGCAGCACCACCTCTGCATCGCGGCTTACCACCGGGTCATAGCCCAGACGGCGTACCGCGTAGGTGACGGATGCGAGATTGGCGCAACCGGTATCAAGAATCACCACGTTCATTACAACACCCCTTTCGAACTGGGCAGCGTATCACCATCCACGCGGATGGCTTGACGCAGCGTACGGCCAAACACTTTAAACAAACTTTCTACCCGGTGGTGATCGTTACGGCCTTTGGTTTTCAGATGCAGTGTGCAGCCCATGGCATAAGAAAGTGAACGGAAGAAGTGTTCGACCATTTCGGTGCTTAAATCACCGACGCGCTGGTAGTTAAATTCAGCTTTATATTCGAGATGTGGACGCCCGGAAATATCCAGCGCGCAGCGTGCCAGGCATTCATCCATTGGCAGGACAAAACCGAAGCGACCAATACCACGCTTGTCTCCGAGCGCCCTGTTGAGTGCTTCACCTAATGCCAGACCGGTGTCTTCCACCGTGTGATGGTCGTCAATATAGAGATCGCCTTTGACGTCAATATTCATACGAAAACCGCCATGAGTGGCGATTTGGTCCAGCATATGGTCAAAGAAACCGACACCCGTGTGGATCTTGCTGCCACCTTCTTGATCCAGCCACACCTCCACGTTAATGGACGTCTCACGCGTCACGCGATTCACCACTGCATGGCGGTTACGCTGAGTGAGCCTGTCGGAGATAGTCTGCCAGTCAAGGCCATCACGCTGATAGCGTAATCCGGTGATCCCCATGTTTTGCGCCAGTTGCACGTCCGTTTCACGATCGCCAATCACGTAACTGTTGGCACTGTCCATCGGGTTTTGTTGCAAGAAGGCATCCACCAGCGCCGTTTTGGGTTTACGGCACGCGCAATTATCTACAGGGAGGTGCGGGCAAATCAGAATGTCTTCAAACTGAATGCCCTGAGAGCTAAAGATCTGCATCATTAACTGGTGTGGCGGATCGAATGTTTCTTGTGGGAAACTCGGTGTACCGAGTCCATCTTGATTCGTGATCATGACCAGCTTGAAACCGGCTTTCTGCAAAGTCAGCAGGGAAGGAATGACGGCAGGCTCCAGTGCCAGCTTATCCAACCGGTCAACCTGGAAGTCTTGCGGCGGCTCGGCAATCAATGTACCGTCGCGGTCAATAAAAAGAAATTTCTGTCCCATGTCTGCTCCTGAAGATTACTCGTTAGTGCCGGATAAAGCGCGCAGCGCCGCAATCACTTGCTGGCATTCATCACGGCTGCCAATGGTGATACGCAGGCATCCAGAAAGGCCAGGCTGTTTGTTTTGATCGCGTAAAATAATGCCCTGATCCCACAGCGTTTTAAATACGTTGCTGGTGGCAGTGAAACGCACCAACAGATAATTGCTTGCGCTATCGAACACGCGTTCCACACAGGGTAAGGGAGCCAGCGCAGCCATCAACCAGGCGCGGTTTTCTGCTACCTCAGCGACACGTTCGCGCATTATTGCGATCCCGGCATCGTTGAGCGCTTGTGCGGCGATATCTGCTACTGGCGTTGAGAGCGGATAGGGGGCGATCACTTTCAGCAGTAGCTCAATCACCGGCGCATTTGCCAGCGTGAAACCGCAGCGCAGCCCTGCCAACGCAAATGCCTTGGAAAGGGTGCGTAGTACGACCAAATGTGGATAGTCTGCCAGCCATCCAGCAACCGTGGAGCCGGGATTGAATTCGATATAGGCCTCATCCACTACCACCAGCGCTTTTCCTGCGGCCAGCGTGAGCAGCTTGCGCAAGTCTGCTGCGTCAAGAACATTGCCAGTCGGGTTGTTGGGACTGCATACGTAAATCAGTTTTACATTGCTCAGGTTTTCTTCAATTGCCGGCAGGTCTAACTGCCAATCTGCTTTGCTGGGCACGGTGCGCCGTTCAACACCCAAGGTTTCCGCGCTCACACCATACATACCGTAGGTCGGCGGACAGTAAAGCACAGCATCTTGTCCCGGTTCGCAAAAAGCGCGGATCAGTAATTCGATCCCTTCGTCTGCTCCACGGCTGACCAACACCTGTTCAGGATTCACCCCCGCATAGGCGGCATAACGTTCGATGACAACAGGCGGTTGACATTCGGGATAACGGTTTAGCGTCTGCGCTGTCAGATGAAATTCCGGTGCCTGAAAGTATTCGTTGGCATTGAGCCATACATCCCCTTTACCGCCCAGGCGGCGAGCAGATTGGTAAGGCGTAAGTGTGCGTACGTTTGCACGCGCCAGTTGGTCAATACTCATAGGGACTCCTTCTCTTTCAGGGCGGCGACGCGCAGAGTGACCGCATTCTTGTGGGCAACCAGTTGTTCAGCCTGTGCCAATATCTCAATAGTGGGGGCCAGACGCAGAAAACCTTGCGGGGTTAGCTGTTGGACGGTCATTCGCTTCTGGAAATCCGCCAATCCCAGACTGGAATAGGTTGCGGTATATCCATAGGTCGGCAGAACATGGTTGGTGCCGGAGGCGTAATCCCCCGCAGATTCTGGTGACCAGTCACCGAGGAACACAGAGCCTGCGCTGGTGATTTGTGAAACCAGCGCTTCGGGCTCACGGGTTTGAATGATTAAGTGTTCCGGGCCGTACTGATTACTGATTTCAATACATTGTGCTAAATCGCGTGCAACAATCACGCGGCTGCTGTCCAATGCCTGACGTGCAATCTCAGCGCGCGGTAACTGGGCTAACTGTTGCTGCACTGCCTGTGCGACTGCGCTAGCCAGCACAGCATCTGGTGTGACTAAAATGACCTGTGAGTCCGGGCCGTGTTCCGCCTGTGACAACAGATCCGAGGCCACAAAGGCCGGGGTGGCGCCACTGTCGGCGATCACCAACACTTCGGAAGGACCCGCTGGCATATCGATTGCCGCACCATCCAAACGTTGACTCACCTGCCGTTTGGCTTCTGTCACATAGGCGTTGCCAGGGCCAAAAATCTTCGCAACTCGGGGGACGCTTTCGGTGCCGAATGCCATCGCTGCGATAGCCTGTGCGCCACCCAGTTGGAACACTTCCTGTACGCCACACAACTGGGCCGCATACAGGATTTCATCTGCTATAGGAGGAGGTGAACAGAGAATCACACGGCGGCATCCGGCGATACGCGCTGGCGTTGCCAGCATTAGCACAGTGGAGAACAACGGGGCTGAGCCGCCAGGGATATAAAGTCCAACGCTATCGATAGGGCGAGTGACCTGTTGGCAACGCACGCCCGGTTGGGTTTCTACATCAACAGGCGGTAAACGCTGAGCATTGTGGAATGTTTCAATATTGCTGACGGCGACAGACATCGCCTGTTTGATTTCATCGCCCAGTCGTGCAACTGCAGCAGAAATTTGCTCGGGAGTAACGCGGATAGTCTCTACGTCTACCTTGTCAAACTGGGCGCTGTAGGCGCGCAGCGCGCTGTCACCTTCCGCTTTAACGCGATCGAGAATCTCATTCACGCTGCGGGTGGTACGATCGGATGCCGAAATGGCTGGACGCGTCAGCAACTGTTGGCGTTCTTGTGTCGAGCTCTGTTCCCACTCGATAAGCATATCGAAATTGCGGCTGGTCATCGCGATCACTCCATCATTTTCTCGATAGGCAGCACCAAAATGGAGCTGGCGCCCAGGGTTTTCAGCCGCTCCATCGTTTCCCAGAACAGCGTTTCGCTACTGACCATGTGCATGGCAACTCGGCTTTGATCGCCTGCCAGCGGCAGAATTGTCGGGCGTTCTGCACCCGGCAGCAACGCAATCACTTCATCCAGGCGCTCACTGGGTGCATGTAGCATGATATATTTTGATTCACGCGCCTGAATAACGCCTTGCATGCGGGTCAGCAGTTTGTCGATCAACTGTTGTTTCTCAGACGGCATATCACCATCGCGTTGAATCAGGCAGGCTTTGGAACGGTAGATAACGTCAACTTCACGCAGACCGTTGGCTTCCAACGTGGCCCCGGTTGAAACCAGATCGCAAATCGCGTCGGCTAATCCAGCGCGCGGCGCAACTTCCACTGATCCGTTTAACAGGCAGGATTTAAAATTGATCCCTTGTTTATCGAAATATTTTTTCAGCAGGTGAGGATAGGAGGTTGCTATGCGTTTGTTATTGAGGCACTGCGGTCCTGTGTACTCCTCATCCAACGGCATGGCCAGTGACAGACGGCAAGCGCCAAAATCGAGACGACGCAACATAAAATAACGGGGGTCTTCCCCTTGTGCCCGGCGGTTAAGTAACTCTTCTTCAAGTACGTTTTCACCGATAATTCCTAGATCGACCACGCCATCCATTACCAGACCGGGGATATCGTCATCACGTACACGCAAGATATCGATAGGCATATTTTCTGCAAACGCGATTAAACGCTGTTGCTGCAAATTGATTTTAATACCGCAACGCGCCAGCAGTTCTCGGGAGTCATCGCTCAGTCTGCCTGATTTTTGCATTGCAATGCGTAAACGTGTTTTATCCAGCATGGAAACCTCTTTTACCTGTCAAAATGGATGCGTTGCTGACCACCACTTTTTGTTAATCATCGGGCAATAAAAAAGCCCTCGGAAGTTGATCTTCCGAGGGCTTTCTTTAGGTTCTGCGCCACTGGAAGATCCGAACGTCTTCCAGCACCAACTGCCTGAAAGACTAATCAGGATGATGGTGATGATGGTGGTTAAACAGAACGCGTAACATAGAAAATTCTCTTAAATATACAGCGATAAGTGCATTGGCAATAAACCTAAACTATCTCACCGCTGTTGTGCAACCCTTTTTTTGCTGCACGCGGCATCATCTTGCATTTTTGAGCGGAACGCGTGAGCGGATTTTGTAACCGACATTATAAATAGTCACATTATCGTCGGTAAGTGAGGTATTGAATAGGATAATCTGCCAGTTAACGATGCTGACCAGAACAATGCTATGGTTTTACGGGGAGAGGGATTTTTTCGTAGTGGTGGTGATAGCAGATGAAAGGAAAATGCTGTCTTATCGGACATGCGGGTCTATTTCGAGAGTAGAATAGAAAGTAACTCAGACAGCTGGGAGTGATGTCGATGAAGAAGGTGTCAATCGTAGGATTAGGGTGGTTAGGCATGCCGTTAGCATTGGCGCTTAATGCTCGTGGCTATCAGGTGACGGGTACGAAAACCACGTCCGATGGTGTGGAAGCAGCGCGCATGAGCGGTATTGCCTGTTATGAGCTGCGTTTAACGCCGGAGTTAGTCTGTGATGCCGACGATCTTGACAGCGTGTTGAACGTGGATGCGTTAGTGATTACGCTTCCTGCCAGCAGAACAGCACAAGGTAGGGAAAATTATCTGTTGGCCGTGCAGCAGTTGGTGAATAGCGCGCTGGCTTACGGTGTCCCCCGAGTTTTGTTCACCAGCTCAACCTCGGTGTATGGCAAAGGTGCGGGTAATGTGCGTGAGTCTTCCCCATTGCATCCTGAAACGGCGGCGGGCTATGTATTGGTGCAGCTAGAGCAATGGCTGCACGCATTGCCAAATACCTCCGTCGATATTCTGCGCCTTGCAGGACTGGTCGGGCCAGAGCGGCATCCTGGGCGGTTTTTAGCGGGGAAAACCCACCTTCCCGATGGTGAACTCGGCGTAAATCTGGTCCACCGTGATGATGTGATTGCAGCTATTCAATTGCTGCTGCAATTGCCAGCAGGTGGTCATCGCTATAATCTTTGCGCGCCGAAACATCCCACTAAGCGTGAGTTCTACACCGAGCAGGCGCAGCGTCTCGGTGTTGAGGTGCCGCAATTCAATGCCGAGAGTGAACGGCATGGGCGTATTATTGATGGGCAGCTTATCTGCCGTGAACTGGGGTTTGAATACCAATACCCCGATCCAATGACGATGCCCTGGTGATGTTTCACTAAACGGATTGCATAGCGCTTATCCTATCAGGACGCGTTTACTTATTTGTCATTTTGGCCTAGGGCAGGGCTCGAAATCTGCACATATTCCGTATACGCTCCGGTTTCTGCGCTCTGTCCGTGGCAAAATGGGTCAACCAATGCTGCCTATTAGGTTCGTATACCCTAAATAATTCGAGTTGCAGGACGGCGGCAAGTGAATGACAAATCTGTCTGGAACAGATTTGAACAGCGCTTGCGCTGACCCGTAGGGTGAATCTCAGGATGAGATTCATTAATCCCGATGAGCTTACTCAGGTAAGTGATTCGTGTGAACGAACGCAGCCAACACACCTGCAACTTGAAGTATGACGGGTATAGCTATATTGGTCGTATTTTTGGGGCGTCGATACACGGAGAAGAATGTTTTTTTAATGTTTTATTTTTTCATTCCGCCTCAGTGATTGCATCGTAAATACCTTTGCCTATCAAGAGCGCTGCGGCTACTCCCGTAATTAAATATGCCAATCTCATCTTCATCTTACATGAATGATTGTCTTTCTCTGTTAGTGAGGTTTTTTGGCGTGATACGTTTTTTCTTTCGGTGAAATGTTGATGATTCCCGGTGTTTGCGATTTTTTTAAGACTTGTTCTTAGATTGTTCTCTTCTGCAATGTGACCTTCTAATGAGACAGGTGAATAATCAATTAATACGTGTATTGATGGTGTGTCATTAAACTTTACGGTTTTCATAAGCAGTCCTGAATTTTTGGCTGAAAATGGATGGCGTCATCGTGCTTTTAATTTTATGTGTGCTTAATTATCAATATTAAATGTACCATTTAATAAATTGCATGTTTGTCATGCGCCAAATGACATGTGCGTTGGGTTGCGTTTGCTCACCCGATTATTTACTTTAGTGAATTCATTTCTCGAGTCAGTGCAAGCACGGCTCAAATTTGTTCCAGATAAATACGTCATTCACTTGTCGCCCTTCTGATCTTTGAATTGATTAGGGGATTGTGTCCATTGATTATTTTCATTTTGTTTGGTTTTTATATTTCTCATTATGTGACGGGTTTTTATTTTTGTCTTTCAAAAAATCGATTTTTTTATATTGATGATGAATGCTCATTGGCATCATGACACGATGAATAGAGTAGAATTCCTCATTGTGTGAAGTTTCTTCTTCGTAAGATGTATCTTGTTTTTGACATTATTGTCACCGTGTAGTATTCGTTTTTGAAAGAAAAAAACAAATGCTGATATATTTTATAACTGATTGTGTTTTTTTCAGTATGGTCTGAAAGGGGGGGGTATAATGACTAACATCTTTAATTCATTGATTGATAGATGAATGTGTTTTTATCCTACTGTTTTCCAAAAATCAGTTGATAAATGAGGGGAGTGGGTGAAGGTAACTCGCATTGTTACTTATGGGGTTTCTAAATAGATACTTTTTATTAATATTCCTGTTTTTATTTTTACTATAATGGTGGTTAATGTGCAAGATGAGCCTGATTACGATAAGGGAGGGAATGAAAATCACTGGTTGTTGCGTGTGAAGATGAAATGGTGGTATGTCTTGGATTCCTATAAAATAGGTGTAATTCCCTTGCCGTTGTTTATATTGTCAGGCGGTATTGTGGCCTGGGGTTGTTTCAATAATAATTTATCGAATGATATTGTGGTGATGGTTGTTACCCTGGCTTTTTTTGGTTTTGCCTGTGGCGAACTTGGCAAACGCTTGCCTCTCGTTGGTAAAATGGGGGCTGCTGCCATTTGTGCCACGTTCATCCCCTCTGCGTTAGTCTATTACGGTTTGTTGCCGCAGGCTGTGGTGGTATCGGTAAGCGCTTTTTATCACGACACTAATATCCTGTATCTTTATATTTGCTGCATTATTGTGGGCAGTACGCTCAGTATGGATCGCCGTACTTTAATACAGGGTTTTTTACGTATTATTGTTCCCATGCTCTGCGGTGAGATTATGGGCATGCTAATGGGGATGACCGTTGGGATACTGTTGGGAATGGAGCCGTTTCATCTGTTTTTCTTCTTGGTGTTACCCATTATTGTCGCGATTATCTCTTGCTGCCAAAGTGGTCAAGGTGGAACGGGGGATGTCGCGATTTTGACCGCCGGAGAGCGTATGGTTTTAATGCCATTCGCTCAGGTAGCGACTCGCGTTGGTGGTGCATTGAATGTGTCACTTTCGCTGCTGGTGCTGAACAACCTGCTGGCCTGAGCGCGCGATGCGTATTGGCTTGACGGCAGGCACATCTGCACCGTAACGTTAAGGTGTTCAGCGTCATTTTTCTTACACCCTGTAATAACGGTGTAGCTACGCCTGAGCTAAAGTTTAGTTATCCGCTGCCGATACCAATGTGATGTTTTTTTCATGCGATTGGCTGCCGATGTGCATAGACCATTCATTTCATGATGGGGATAGGTGTGGTGGAACAGAATTCCAAAGAGCAGTTTGTTAAGCGTAACAAACTGGCTATCTGCGCAACATTACGCGACTTGCAAAAAAATGATATCACTGTGATGGTCAACCATGCTCGCGGGCAATTTATCAGTAAAATTCTTGATGTATTGCCAGACGATAATCTGTTTGTTTTCGATTTAGGTGGGGTTGAAACCGAAAACAGTCGCGCATTGTACGCAGGCGATCTTGCTTTCGTGGCTGAGCCCGCGGGCGCTAAAGTTGAATTTAAATCAAGCATTGCCCGTACAGTCGATTTTCAGGGCTTACCCGCGTTTACGGCCCCGGTTCCTCCCGAACTCTTCTATATACAGCGTAGAAACTATTTTCGCATTTCAACGCCGGTGTGGCCGCCGCTGTTGTGTCGCGGTGAACTGGCGGATAAGACGCCATTCCAGTTCGAAATTAAAGATATTTCTCTTGGCGGTTTAGGTTTGTTTACTGAGCGCGACATGAGCGATGTAATTTTTCCAGGAGATATTCTGGAAAATGTCGAGATGGATCTGGATGATTACGGTTTTTTCTGCGTTGATATGCAACTTGTCGGTCAGGCTGATAGCAAAGTCGTTGACAGTAAAGGGGAAGTAAAAGTGATGAAGCGACTCAGTTTCAGGTTCCCGGCGCTGTCCGCTTCTCAGGAACGCGATTTACAGCAGGTGATTTACGAACTGGAGCGTTTGCAGATCCAAAAAAGAAAGCGCTTTCAGGATTGATTTCTGGCTGCACACAGCAAAAAAATAATTTATTACATTTAGGTCGGCGTGAATTCTGCCAAATGTCATAAAGAATAACACTACAGCTTGTCAGAATGACCCGACTAGGGCAGAATACGCGCCCTGTAAATAGCCGACGCTTCACTAGCGTCGGTTATTTTTTTGCATCAACAAATGACGCAACACCTGTGTTTTCAACCAAGAGGCCGGACAACGATCCGGATAGATAATCAGTATTGTGTGTGCCAAACGGCCACGATGAGGAAAGGAAAATGGGGCAATTTCTCAATAGGGCACCGGCTTTTGTCGGTCCGGCGTTGTCTGTTGTGGGAATAGGAGGGGCTTATCATGTCCGTTAACAGTGCCGCTCCGGTTTCACAACGCGCGCAGTTAAGAAAAACCCTGACGTTGTGGCAGGTGGTTATGATGGGGCTGGCCTATATGCAGCCAATGACCATCTATGACACTTTCGGCATCGTAACCAATCTGACCGATGGTCATGTCGCCACTGCCTACGGCTTTGCGTTGATTGGTATCCTGTTTACTGCTGTCAGCTATGGCAAGTTGGTGCGCCGTTTTCCTTCCGCGGGTTCCGCTTATACCTATGCGCAAAAGGCGATTAGCCCGCACGTTGGTTTCATGGTTGGCTGGTCTTCGCTGCTCGATTATCTTTTTATGCCGATGATTAATATCCTGTTGGCAAGAACCTATCTGGAAGCGATTTTTCCGGGGGTGCCCGCGTGGATATTCGTAGCCGTGTTGGTTGGGCTGATGACGCTGTTTAACCTGCGTGGTATCAATATCGTTGCCAACCTTAACTCGATTATCGTTGTGGTACAGGTCGCCATCATGGTGGTTTTCCTGGGGCTTCTGATTCACGGTGTTTCGCAAGGCGAAGGTGCAGGGACGTTGGTCAGCACACGTCCGTTCTGGTCTGAAAACGCTCATCTGGTGCCCATGATTACCGGTGCGACAATACTTTGTTTCTCTTTCCTCGGTTTTGATGGCATCAGCTCTCTGTCAGAAGAAACGCCGGATGCGGGACGTGTGATCCCGAAAGCGATCTTTCTGACGGCATTGATTGGTGGCGTGATCTTCATCGTGGTGTCTTACTTCTTGCAGCTCTATTTTCCGGATGTCACCCGATTCAATTCGCCAGAATCTTCCCAACCAGAAATCATGTTGTACGTGGCGGGTAAATTCTTCCAATCCATTATACTGGTCTTCTCTTGTGTGACTGTACTGGCTTCAGGGATGGCTGCCCATGCAGGTGTTTCGCGCCTGATGTATGTGATGGGGCGTGACGGTGTATTCCCAGAACGTTTCTTTGGCTACATCCACCCACAGTGGCGTACGCCGTCGCTGAACGTATTGCTGGTCGGTGTGGTTGCGCTCTCAGCTGTCTCTTTCGATTTGGAAGTGGCTACCGCGTTGATTAACTTTGGTGCGTTGGTGGCGTTTACCTTTGTGAACCTGTCGGTGATTTCACAGTTCTATCTGCGTGAAGGCCGTAATCGCACACTCAAAGATACTTTCCACTATCTGTTGTTGCCGCTGCTAGGTGCGCTGGCGGTAGGTGCGTTGTGGTTGAATCTGGAGAAAAGCTCCATGACGTTGGGCCTGATCTGGGCTTCTATCGGCCTGATCTATCTTGCGTTTGTGACGCGCACCTTCCGTGAACCAGTGCCACAGTGCAGCGAAGAACTGCTTTGATGTAATACACAGAGAGCGGGTTTGATCATCAAACCCGCTTCTACACTGTTATGCGATATCCTCTCGTTGCTCCTGACAGCATCTCCCGCGGTTAAACCCCCTCAATACGGCTCCTAAAGCGCTGAGTCAACCCTGCATCATCGATAATGCTGAAGGTTATTTCGCCATTTTGCAGGTGGCAATCGGTAGGCAGGTCTTGTTCAGAAAAGGGGCTCAGCGTTATTCCCGACCAGATACAGGTTGTTGCCGATATCGTAGAGAAGGATATATTCCATGGTGTTGGATTCACTGCGGACAACCGATTCTGTTTTTTTTGAAACCGAACGTTATCGCCAATATTCTGAGGCAACTTCCCCACTGTAACGGGGCGCCAGAGCACTTTGATTTGGCTGCGTAGTGCAAGGGTAAGTTCAAATGAAGAGGCGGAAGGGGATGTAGGTGGAATTTCATATACGTTGAGCCACAAGAGTGACTCGCGATCCTGGGGTAATGTTTTGCCACTGGTGAGCAGTTGCAGTGATTTTTGTGCTTGCGGAGCTAATCGGAAAACCGGGGGTAAAACGATAAAAGGAGAGTTGGCCGTTGCTGGTGTTCTTTCAGGAACACCATCATCAATCCAACTTTGTACCAGCACCGGATACTCCGCATCGTTTGACAATGTAATGCTGGCGGCTGTTTTTCCTGGTTCGAAGACAACGCGTGTTGCGCTTAAGTTTACTGCAGCCGCAGCATAAGCACTCAGCATCCAAAGGCTACTGAATACGCAATAAAATTTGTGCATGAGATTGGTAGCTCCCTGCTGTTACGGGTTCTTTGTTAAAATTTTCGAGCCGCGCTTCAAGAATATCCTCGAAGTAGTTGATGCCATTGGCGGATACCAGTAACTGCTGGTTGCCGTCCAGAATAGGCATCCATCCCGAGTCTGGCCCGGAGCCAGGAATGCTGTCGAATAAAAAGCGTATTGCTTTTCCAGAGCGATAAATCCGCACGCCCACGCCACGAGAGTGGCCTGGGGTACCGTAGGCGGTGTCCAGCAACCAACTGACGGGGAGGCCACTGTCTAATCCATTTTGCCATGCGCTAACGATACTGCTCAGCGGAGCAAGAAAACCCAGAGCTACGTTTCGGTTATTTGGATATATACCTGAAAGAATGTTTGATTCACAGGAGAATAAGAGTCGTATAGAGGCGGTTGCATACTCTTTTCTGTTTAGCTGAGCGCGTGTAATAACCGGGAAAACGACTTGTCGAGGGAAATCGATAACTTGACACGTTGCAGCGCGTTTTACGGCAATGTTATTACCATAAAGACTAATAACGGATGGCCAGGCATTGGGCCAGCCAGACCAGTTGCCGAAGTGAGGCTGACCTATTTTAATCAGCCACGTTAATAGCCCTGGCCCACGAAATACCAGATAAGCATTCGGATTGATAAATTGATCAAAGTTGGTAGGCGCATCCGTAATAAAAAAGCGAGTGTCGACTGTTTTCAGTAGTTCGACACTGATTGATGAAAAGTTCTTCGCTTTGATGAGGAAATTGCCTGCACTATCAGTATCAAGGTTTTCTAATGGGCGTTGTTGCCAGGTACTTAAAAAAGGCCGCCCACTTTCATCATTCGTGATGCGCAATGCGACGTTTTTTACCGTAGTGAGGAATGCACCTGGTACATCGGTGGCCTGACTCCAGCCTGCATATAAGTCATCACCGTTGGTTGACCAGGCTTCAAACAGTTGTCCTGCTGTATCGGGGGTACAACGAAAAAAAACCTGTTCTGGTGCATATCCTCCTCCTTTACGCGCATACGTCGTAAAAGGTATGCCACCTGCTGAGGTGAGTATCGCGCCCGATGGCTGGAAACTATTATTGCTGGTTAAATCTATCGAGTGGGTCAATCCTGGCAATAATCCATTCCAGCCATCATTTGCGCCCCCGCTACGCCAGTCATTGGCGATGCCGTCACGTGGTCCACTGAGGCGATGTGTCCCCATTGCACCACTCATCCCGCTTTGATAGGGGTAGATGATATATTCACAAGCTGCATCAATAGAGAAACTGATGACCATTAACAGGTGAATAAAAAGGTAGCGCCCCATTTGTCACTCTCCCTTATGCGGTAAGCAGGCCGATTTCAGTGGGACAAGTGGCGCGTCTTCGCCACCATCAGGGATGACCCAATTCAGCGCGCAGACATTGATGTTGTCTTTGCCCCATTTGACGAATAACCTGCCGCGTTTTTCAGGCACGCGGACGTATATCTGATTTCCTTGTCCACTCATGCCGATGATATTTTCTTGCTGATCGTAAACATCAGATCCAGGCGGTATCGTGCCTGGCCGTGCGTCGATATCAATTAATAACGCATATCCTTGTCGTGCCGTGAATGACAATTTGATTGCTGCACCTGCATAGGGCGCTACGCGCTGTTGCGTTTCTTGCAACTCGGTTTGTCCGTCAATATCCTGCGGATCTAGCTGAATATGGTTATAACGATAGGGAATGAGGGTAGGGACCAGCGCATAGCCATTCCGATCGATTTTTGCCCCTTGGCCATTGCTGACTCTCGCTCCTTCAGCCCCTTTGGCTTCGATCAGTGCGAAGGTGTTCCCAAGCCATGGTCCAACGGTCACACCTTGAGAGTGAGCCACTACGGCACCACGAACCCCTCCTGACCACTGTTTGTATGCTTTCGCTTGTGAATAACTGCCATTCACGTTGCCAAACGGTGCCATTTTTTGCAGAGAAGCACTCCAATCGGTATTTTCTGTTTGCCCAGTGGGGCGGGTATAGCCCGCGGAGAGACTATAATTGAACGTATTGTCTTCGTTGACTGTACCTGATAGGGAACTTTGATAGGCTGCCCCACCGCGTTGACGATAACTTGATGACAGAGAGAGAAAATGGCTTTGCTGGCGAAAATTGAGGGGGATAGCAATGCTGAATGTGAGTATATCATCAGTTCGTCCCCCCCTGGTTGCGGGCAGATTGCCAGTATTCTGAATAAGAGGCGTTTGCCAAAAAAGCTTTTGACGACTGAAGCTGAAATTGTAACTGATCTGCTTGTACGTGTTGGCATACCCCAGCTGCAACTGCGAATTACGGGCTCGGTTACCGTAATAATCCATGATGGAGCCTGATAGCCAGACTGAGCCATAATGACCTAAGCGCTGATTTAATGTGACAGTCAACTGATTACGCTGGCGCAACGTGTCGGAAATATAGTCGCTGTGGGTTTTTGCGGCAATGCGCTCACCCAACACGTCACTCAGGTCGCGGTACCCTTCGGTAGAATAACGATAGCCTGCAAGGGCAATATGGGTGTTGGTTTCTGGGAATGCGCGGCTCCATGAAAATTGTACACGTCCACCCGAGGTTCGATGCTCATTCGTCATCGTGTGAGAGCCGGTGATATTGAGGCCTATTGCACCCAGGGAGGATGTCCAGACACCTCCGGCGATTGCAGCATGATAGTCCTTGCCGATCCGAAAACCGCCGTTTGCTGTCAGTGGGTTAGATATTCCACGTTCGAGAGTGAAATCCATAAACGCATTATCGATACCACTGTAATCTCGGGCTTTTCCTAATACAGCATTGTAATGCCAGGCGCCTGGCCGCAAGGAGAGTGGCAGTGCAGAGAAGGGAACGGTATAGCGATGCAGAGAACCATCAGTCTCCTTGATTTCAACCATGAGATCACCTTGCCAGGCGGTGCTCGGCAAGTCATTTATAACAAATGGCCCCTGGGGAACATTGTTTTGATAGAGTATGCGTCCGTTTTGGCTGATTGATACGCGGGCTGCGCTTGATGCCGTGCCTCGTATCTCTGGGGCGTAGCCTTGCCGAGATTGAGGCCACATACGTTGATCGGTACCCAGCTTGATGCCAGTGAATGCCATGCTGCTAAATAAAGGGCTGCTGCTGTAGCTTTGCCCCAGGCTTAACGTGCTCTCAATAGACGCTATCGGGCGTTGTAACCAGGATTGCAGGTTATCCCAATGTGAACGACGGTAATGGCCATAGTGACTGTAATTGGCTGATGATTGCTGGCGGAATTGCCATAACCCCGCATTAATGCCTGCTGAAAGACCGAGCCAGCCGTATTTGCTTTGGTTACCTTGACTTTGCTGGCTGTAGTATAGGTTGCTGCTGTAGTTGGCAAACAAGAGCGTTTCACCCGATACCCACTCTTCTTGTGGCACCGTATAGCGGGAAGTCTGTGCCATTTCAGCCTGAGGGATAGAGATATCCAGCCGTAGCAGAGCATTGTCAAATGCCCAGCTTGCACCTTTCACTCGTTGAGCTGGCGCAAGGCACTTTATTGTGCCTGGCAAAGGTCGTTTGGGTGGAAAGACATTGACGCTTTGATAAAACGCCAGAGGCAGGCAGGGTTCGACGCGTTGTGTTTTTTTGCGGAATAAAACATTTTTTCTTGAGATAAACCGTCCATTCAGCCAAATATCTACCAGATAATCCCCTTGGGTAAGGGTGTCATGCTGTTCGAAACGATCTAACCCGTGTCCGAAATCGCTGCCTAAAAATAAAGCATCATCAAATTTGTATTGGGGAGTCTCGGTAGATGCCAAAGCGGAAGAGGCTGGGGATAATACCATCGTTAATATGAATTTCAGACCACGACATGATTTCATTAAAATCCCCTTTTAGTTAACGCAACAGGGGTATCGTCCCGTGTTGTGCGGATCCCTGGTCGTTAATCCAACTCAATGATAATGTCTTTGCATTAATGCCCTCACCAGGAAGTGGTAAAGATAACGTGTCGCCTGGAGCAATCATTACGCTATGCGTAATAACACGCTTTTTAGTTCCCGGAAGTGCCAATTGCAAAATAGAAAGAAAATAGCCGCTATTATTGATTACCTGTAATTCGCTGTGCTCGATTTTGGCCTGTGTTGTTTTATCCATACTCTCTGGCGATCCCTTCAGAGTCTCGGGGCGCCAAAATAATTTGATGCGATTACGGTGCATAACAACCAGTTGATTTCGTGTTTCCTCGCTATGGTATATCGGGGGGATTTGCAGTGTATTTAAATAAAAAATACTTTCTTTATCTTGTGGTAGCGCAGTGCCAATAAATTGTAACCGTAAATTTTGTCCACTGTGTGGAGCCATGCGAAACATGGGGGGCGTCAGGAGAAACGGTGCTCGCCCTGTTTTGGGTGTTGAATGTTCGTCACCGCTATCCAACCAGACTTGGACCACATTAGGGAAATTATCCCGATTGATCAGTTGAATATTTACCGTCTGATTCTGTGCAGGATAAATAATGCGGTTCCCTACTATCACAACGCTTGCCGCAGCCGTGAAGGTCAAACCTGATAGCAAGGTGAGCAGTACGTTTCTCCAAAACCTCATGTGTGCTCGACACTCATGTTTATAAATAAGTCACAGCGTATTGTACTGCACCAATCACGGTACCTGCTGAAGCAGCCCCTGTTGGCGAAATGTATTGAACGGCATAATCATGCTCTCCTGCGGTCTGCCCTGCGGGAATGATCACGCCAGGGACAGGAGCTCCTCCACGCAGATCTATGGGTGAGGAACCTGAGCTGTCTGTCAACAATTGCAATTCAACATTGGCTGCTGTACCCATATTAGCCAGGTTTCCCGCGGCGCTGACGTTATTGCCGAAAAATGTCATTTTAACATTTACAGCGTCGCTAGAGACTGCACAACCTTTTACACTTAATGTAAACGGTGTTAGCCCCGCGCTTGAGTTTTCAGTGGCCAAGTCTGATTTGGTGACTGTAGGTAATAATACCACCGGTTGGGCGTTGGTATTATTAATTGTTACCTCGCAGGTTTGCTCAGCGACTTCTCCCTTAAAGGTGATTGTGTTAGAAGATGCAGCGAAAGTATTTTGAGAGAATAACAAAATAGTGACAGTCGCGGTGAGTAATCCCTTTTGTGATAATGCTCCGTGATAATGTTTTTGTTTATTAAGGAACATATGCTTGTGTTTTTTTATTAACATGGTGCTGCTCTCCATACCGGTTGATGGCTCTCTGTGTTGTGCAGTGATAATTATATTGTTGATGGTTTCATGTTTTATTTTTTAGTGTCGCTGATGTTCATTTTTGATGATTTTAACGCTAAAGTCTTTTATATACCGTTCGATTAATGTTGTGAGTTATTTTTCAAATGAAATAATGATCGTTATTTAAAAGTGATTAATAATTGGCAATGTTGTTAGGGAGGGAATAAATAACGTATGTTATCTCTGTGCCGGCGGTATTCGCTATGGCTTATCCTTAGTCCTCACATCTAACAAGGTTGACGTAAGCTGCGTTCAAATCTGCTCTCAGCGTATTTATACCCGTCATACCTCAAGTTGCAGGTGCGTTGGCTACGCTCATTATTCGGCCCATCCCTGGACCTCACCTCTTACGAGGCCGCCGCATGCGGCGTTCAAATTTGTTCCAGACAAATTTGTCATCCGCTTGCCGCCTTCCTGCAACTCGAATTATTTAGGGTATATCACCTGGATCACTTACCTGAGTAAACTTATTGAGGTGGGTAAACCCCATTCCTGACGTTTACCCTTCGAGCCAGCGCAAGTGCTGTGCAAAACGTTAACATTTTGTCCTGCAACTCGCGTTATATAGGGCGCTATCTCTGACACTGGAATAAGCTCAACCAATCAATTCCTTAGTGTAAGAAAAAAGCACTTTCAGCAAATCTGCTTTACGCTTGTCTTCTTCATATAAAGCGTAGAGTTCGTTTAAATGTGAGACGTAGCTTTCAAGGCGCTCAGGCGTGAATACGGCCTTTCGGTGCTGTAACCAGCGTTGTTGCTCACCGTCATCCAACGTGCGAGGGAAATTTCTGGCGCGATAACGGAATAACAGGGGAGGGATACGGCTGTCATTAAACGAAAGATCCAGCGCAGGTAAATTTTGCGGTGCCGTCTGCTGAATAATGTTCATGGCTGCCCGGTCAGCATCGCCAAAAAAGCCGTCATATAACCGCATATCCACATCATTTTCTGGCGTGAAAGGCGGGGCATCGGCATACAGCGCGACCACTTTTTCACGAACCTCGGTATGTTGGCGTAATACCGCCAGATTGTCGAGGCAGCGTTGGCGTTCGATACCCAGCCGAGCAGCATCTTCAGGACGAAGCGTGTTGGCGGGGGCCAGCACCGGGCATTTGTTGATATGTATTAGCTTGATAGGCGCTGGCTTTTGCCCTGGTTCCAGACGCTCACGAGGGGTATAGAGCCGTTCCCGTAGCGCATCAGCATCCAGCTCAAGTAGCGGGGAGATGTCACCTGCCAGATCGCACACGATCACCGCATTGCGATTTTCAGGGTGCCAGGCAAGCGGAACAACCCAACTGGTATTGCCGCGTGCGGCACCAAACATACCGCTGACATGCACCAGTGGCTTCATTTGCGGAATATCGATAATCGCACTGACTTTATTTTTATTTCGCAATGCAAACAGATACTGGAACAGCTTAGGTTGCGCTTGTTTCAACAACTTTGCCATGGCAATCGTGGCGTAAACATCTGACATGGCATCATGGGCATGTTCATGCGCAACGCCATTGGCCTGTGTCAGATGTTCCAGGCGAAAACTCGGCAATCCATCGTCATTGAGAGGCCACTCGATACCGTCAGGACGCAAGGCATAGCAGGCACGCAGCGCATCCAGCAAATCCCAGCGTGAGTTTCCATGTTGCCAACTGTACGCATAGGGATCGTAGAAATTGCGATAGAAGATGTTGCGGCTCACCTCATCATCAAAGCGAATATTGTTGTAACCCATGATGCAGGTGTTCGGTACGCTAAACGCTGCATGGATCTGTCGTGCAAATTCCGCTTCGCACACGCCTTTAGCCTGGGCAATTTGCGGTGTGATACCGGTAATAAGTACCGCTTCCGGTTCGGGCAGATAATCATCCGTTGGTTGGCAGTAAATCACCAAAGGATCGCCAATGATATTGAAGTCCATATCAGTACGTACACCGGCAAACTGCGCCGGGCGATCGCGGGCTGGATGTTTGCCGAAGGTTTCATAGTCATGAATGAAAAAGGTGGGTTGCGTGGTCTCGGCCATATTCACTGTCGCTCGACTGTCCTTTTGTGTGCCGTTTGTGCCCTGAAGCATCAAGAATACCATTGAAATGAGATTCTGTGCGGGTTTCCTGATATGCATCAATTCCGCATAGGCAGGAATCCCTATGCATACGCATCGTCATTCGTTACAATTTCGCACTTTAATGCGAATGATAATTAAATTCCTTCTGACACGCAGTGCGGTGAAAGAAGACAATTGAAAAGGAGACGATGATGCGGTTTTCCAGTGCGATAAAAACAACGCTCTTGGCTTCTCTGCTGGTAGTAGCAGGGTGCGATCAGTCAGATACGTCATCTACGGCGAGTTCAACGCTAACCGTTGAACATGCTCAAGGGGTGACCAAAGTACCGCAGCATCCGAAAAAAGTTATCGTATTTGATCCGGCCATTCTGGACACGCTAGATGCACTGCAAATCCCTGTTGCCGGTGTGCCACAGAGCAGCGCTCATCTGCCTCCGTTTTTGGCAAAATACGCCGGCAGTGAATACCTTAATGCTGGCACCCTGTTTGAACCGAACTATGAAGCGCTGAGTAGTGCTAAACCGGATTTGATCATTGCCGGTGGTCGTGCTCGTGATGCTTATGAAAAACTCAGTGGTATTGCGCCGACCATTTCGTTAGATGTGGACGAACAGCAATTTATGCCGAGTTTTATCCACCGTATTGAACAACTGGGGGAGATCTTCGGTAAACAGGATGAAGTGAAAGCCAAGCTGGCGGATTTCAAGCAGCGCGTTGAGCAAACCCGTGAAAAAGCGGGCCAGGCGGGCACGGCCATGGTGCTGATGGTCAATGGCGGCAAGATTTCTGCTTATGGTCCGAAATCACGCTTTGGCTTCATTTTTGATGAACTGGGATTCGCCCCTGCCACTGAATTTCCTGATCCCGGTCGTCATGGCAATGTTGTGACGGCTGAGTTGTTGTTGAGCATTAACCCTGAATGGCTGTTCGTGCTAGACCGTGACAGTGCCATTGGCACCACGGGAGGATTGCCGGCCCAGCAGGTGCTGGATAACCCGTTAGTGACCAAAACCAAGGCATGGCAGAACCAACATGTGGTTTACCTTGACTCCGCATCGCTCTATATCGCGGGTGGTTTGCAGAGTTACACGCATCTGCTTGATGACGTTAATAAAGCACTCGACAAAAAGTAATCTGATAGCACGATGCTTGCCATGAAACCTGTCTATTTGTCGGCTGTGTTTATCCTGTTGGCGGGGATGATCGTTGCCAGCCTGTTTGTTGGTGCGGGTCAGGTGACCTTTGATGCCGTGTGGCGCGATCCTATCATGCGCGATATCTTCTTGATCAGCCGCGTTCCGCGCACGCTGGCGCTGTTGCTCGCGGGCAGTGCCATGAGCGTGGCGGGCTTGATCATGCAGTTGTTGACGCAGAATCGCTTTGTTGAACCGTCGCTGGCAGGCACCACGCAGTCGGCAAGCCTTGGGTTGCTGGTGGTGATGGTGTTAATGCCATCAGCCTCCCTGCTGGTGAAAATGACTGTAGCCAGCCTGTTTGCTATGGCAGGCACGGTGCTGTTTATGCTGTTATTGCGCCGCATTGTGCTGAAATCGGCACTGGTGGTGCCGCTGGTGGGCATTATGCTGGGCGCAGTGATCGGCGCTATCACCACTTTTGCTGCGATGCATTTTGATTTGTTGCAGTCATTGAGCGGCTGGGAGTCTGGTGATTTTTCCGGCGTGCTGCGTGGACGCTATGAGCTATTGTGGCTGGTGGGCATTCTCACTCTGATTGCGTGCTGGACGGCGGATCGTTTTACCGTGGCAGGGATGGGGCGCGAGTTCTCTGTCAATGTGGGGCTAAACTATCGTCAGGTCATGTTGCTGGGGCTGGCTATTATTGCAATTATCAGTGGCGTGGTGATGGTCGTGGTGGGGACGCTGCCTTTCCTCGGTCTGATAGTGCCTAACCTTATCAGTATGCTGCTCGGTGATAATGTGCGTAAAACCATTCCTTGGGTTTGCCTACTTGGCGGTGGATTGGTGTTGCTGTGTGATGTCATTGGGCGGGTGATTCGTTACCCGTTTGAGATCCCAGTGAGTGTCATTCTAGGTGTCATTGGTGCGGTGGTGTTCCTTATTTTGTTGTTGGGGCAAAAACGCCATGTCAGTTAATGAGGTTAAGATATCCAGAAGTGATGCTGGACTGATGGCTGCCGTTCGCTCACCCGTAAGACGATTGTGGCTGTTGAGTGCATTAGCGCTGATGGTGATCGTTATTTTCATGACCATCAAGCTTGGCAGCAATTTGCAGTACATTCTGGTTCATCGTGGCCTGACGTTAGCTACCATGCTGTTGGTGGCGTTCGCTGCCAGTACCTCAACGTTGCTATTTCAAACGGTGACCAATAACCGCATTCTTACGCCGTCCATCATGGGATTTGAGAATCTGTTTGTGCTTATCCAAACGCTGATCATCTTTATGTTTGGTGCAAAAGGGATTCCCTGGGTGGGCATTAGCGGCAAGTTTGTGTGTGAAGCGCTGTTGCTGGTGCTGTTCTCTGCCGTGCTTTATCGCTGGCTGTTTCTGGGAAAGCGCGACAACCTTCATCTGGTCCTGCTAGTGGGCATCATCTGCGGCACATTGTTTCGTAGCGCTTCCAGCCTGATGCAGCGTCTACTCACGCCCACTGAATTTGCTGTATTGCAAGGGAGAATGTTTGCCACATTTACCCGTGCGGCCCCGGAGCTGATTGCATTGACCGCTTTGATTGTGATTATTGTTGCGATCGTTATCTGGCGGCGGCGTTTTGAGCTGGATGTACTGGCATTGGGACGTAACAGCGCGGTTAATCTGGGCATCAACTTCAACCGTAGCGTAACCCTGATTCTGCTGCTGGTGTCGGTATTGGTAGCCGTTTCTACCGCGTTAGTCGGTCCGCTTACGTTTCTGGGATTTATGGTCGCCAATCTTGCTTATCTGGTAGCGGGTTCCAGCCAGCATCGTATTTTGTTACCCACCGCATTTTTGCTTGGCGTGATCTCCTTGGTGGGAGGACAACTGATATTGGAGCATCTGCTGAATATGGCAGGAGCCCTGTCCGTCGTAATTGAATTTATCGGCGGGACACTGTTCATCTTGTTGTTATTGAAAAAGGTTGCTGTGTGATTGAGATCGAGCATCTAACCAAAGCGTATTATGATCAAGTGGTGCTGAATGACATCACCGCCACCATTTCCCGTGGTGGCGTAACGTCAATTATTGGGCCTAACGGTGCAGGGAAATCAACGCTACTCTCTGTGATCAGTCGCTTGTTGGCGGCAGACAGTGGTCGCGTTACTGTTAATGGCATGGACATAGCCACCACGCCTGGCGAACAGATGGCGACCTGTTTGTCCGTATTGCGCCAGGAAAACCGCTTTACCAGCCGTCTGACGGTGGAAGAGTTAGTCGGTTTTGGCCGCTACCCCTATACCAAAGGGCGTTTGAATACCGATGACCATAAACGCATTGCCGATGCGCTGGCTTTTCTCAATTTAACCGAGTTCAAAGACCGTTTTCTGGATGAACTTTCTGGAGGGCAACGCCAGCGTGCCTACGTGGCGATGGTACTGTGCCAGGATACGGAATACGTTCTGTTGGATGAACCGCTGAATAATCTGGATATGAAGCATGCGGTAGCAATGATGAAGCAAATCCGTCGGGCGGCGGATGAACTGGGCAAAACTATTGTGCTGGTGATTCACGATATCAATTTCGCTTCGGCCTATTCGGATTACATTATTGCAATGCGCAAAGGGCAGATTGTATATAACGGCAAGCCGGATGAAGTGATGGTCTCTTCAGTGTTAGAGTCCATTTTTGATACTCAGGTAGAGATTGAGCAGGTGCGCAATCAGCGTATTGCTGTCTATTATCGTTGATATCATGACCGATTTGACCCTTTGGTTGGCGGATAAGCGCCGTAACGCAAAAACCGACTTGTCGAGCATAGTCACTCCCCTGTATCGTGGGCGGAGTGATGGTCAACGTATCGTTGGTCTCAAATTTAACTGATCCACGTAAGGGGATAACAATGGATAAGGCCACCAAACCCTGTTTCCAGGATGTGCTCGAGTTTGTGCGAATTTTCCGCCGTAAAAACAAGCTGCAACGTGAAATTGTTGATAACGAAAAGAAGATTCGTGATAACCAGAAGCGTGTATTGCTGTTGGATAACCTGAGCGAATACCTGAAACCGGGTATGAGTATTGAAGATGTACAGGGCATTATCGCTACTATGCGCGGTGATTATGAAGATCGCGTAGATGAATACATCATCAAGAACGCCGATCTGTCAAAAGAGCGTCGCGAGCTTTCGAAGAAATTGAAAGAAATGGGTGAATTGAAGTGTGCTGTACCGGGTACTGACGCGTAAGCGTCACCCTTTTCTTACATAAGGGACATTGCTGACAAACCCTTTTCGGCATGTCCGTGTTTCCCGGCGAATCACGGCGAGGGGCCATTATGGGGCACATCCATGTACCCCACCCTACGGGCCAGCGCATACGCTGTTCAAATTTGCTCCAGGCAAATTTGTCGGCGGCTTACGCCGCTACGACCCCATCGACGCACTTCGCCTAATCACAGACTTTGTCATCAGTCTGAGGCCGCTTGTGCGGCCTTTTTTTATGTTCCTTATCTGTCGTTCCTTTCTGGCGCGTACCTTCACTTGCAGACCATTGCGAACGTGCTCTCCCCGTCGCGTTCAGTAATGTAAATCGAGGTTATAAGGTGCGCACCATCCTGCAACGCTGAAGTATGAAACTGTACCATCGCATTCGATCGCGTCACGCTGACTACCTCTGAACATGAAAGGATGCAGGGATGGCGAGAATTTCTTTCAGCGTGGCATCCTGTGCTGTGATCGCTGGAACGCTGCCATTACTGTGGCTGACGCAGATACCACCGCGCTGGATGTCCGTCACACTCTTGATGCTGTGCGTATTGTTACTGGGGACATGTCGAGCAAGCCCGATTCGGGTGACGAGTATTGCATTTATCTGTTTGGCCTTTGCGCTCATTGATGCCAATTCACTACTGAAGACGATGTATGACATTGATGGTAAAACGTTGACTGCCGAGGTGAAGATAGTGGATATGCGCATCAGCGGTCATCAGGATCAACAGATACGGGTTCAGGTTGAAAAACTACAAGGCAAATGGGTTTTTCCTGCTTTTTACGCCACGATAGCCGTTCCGAGTGCGATGGAGGCATGGTGCGGTGGGCAACGTTGGTTGCTTCGGGCCCGCTTTCGTCCGTTACACAGCCGGTTAAATCAAGGTGGGTTCGATAGACAACGGTGGGGAATTGCCAAGCGGCAGTTGGCGTCCGCACGCGTTATGCACGCAACACCGATTACGCTTGAGTGTAGTGCGCGTCAACGTCTGTTAACGCAAGTTGAGCAGCACGCCACCTCACTGCGCTGGCATGCCATTTTGTTGGCGTTGGTTTTTGGCGAAATGAAAACGTTAACACCAGAAACGAGCGCAGTATTACAACAGACCGGTACCATGCACTTGATGGTGATTTCCGGCTTGCATATCGTGCTGGCGGCTATGTTTGGTTGGGGATTAGTGCGTGCACTTCAACGCATATTGCCGTTGAGTTGGATGACGCCGCATTTACCTCTGCTGGCTGGAGTAGCCTTTGCCTGGGGGTATGCGTGGTTAGCAGGTGAGAACCCACCGGCGATCCGGGCTGCACTCGCATTTAGTGTTTGGACGTTGATTCGTTGGCGTGGTGTTATCTGTACTTCCTGGCAAGTGTGGTTGTGGTGTGTCGCAATGATTTTTTTAAGTGAACCCGTGATGGTGCTCTCCAACAGCTTTTGGCTCTCTTGTGTCGCCGTCGCTGGGTTGATTTTCTGGTTTCAATGGGCGCCATTGCCCTATCAATTTCGGCAAGGGTGGCGCTGGGCATTATTGCGTGTGGCACATTTGCAGTTTGGTATTACCATTCTGCTATTACCGTTGCAATGGGGGATTTTTCAAGGGATAAGCTTGACATCGCTACCGTCCAATATCTGGGCTGTTCCCTTGGTTTCTTTTATTACAACACCGTTGGCGCTGTTAGCATTGCCGCTGGCGTTGTTCCCCACCTTAAGTTACAGCGTCTGGTGGCTAGCAGATCGATCGTTGGATTTGGTTTTTTGGGTGCTTGAGCCGCTCAAGCACGGCTGGATAGCTATTGACGAACACTATATTGCCGGGAGTCTGATAGGGTGGTGTGGCGTAATTATCTGGCGTTTTGGCTGGTGGCGCATATATCCGGCCAGCGTGGCGGCATTAGTATTGTATCTGGTATTGCAACGTGCTTCGGCACTACGGCCTGAGTGGCGATTGGATATGCTGGATGTCGGGCATGGGTTGGCTATCGTTATTGAGCAGGATGGACACGCTATCCTCTATGACACAGGTACCCAGTGGCTTGGGGGGGACATGGCACAATATGAGATCCTTCCTTATTTGCGCTGGCGTGGCTTAACACCGGAAGCGGTGATTCTCAGTCACAGTCATCAGGATCATACGGGAGGTATGGCTTCTCTATTGCAAGCTTATCCGGCGCTTACGGTGTACAGCCCGTTTGTGCAGTCGGGACATCGTGCCTGCATACAAGGAGAATCCTGGCGGTGGCGTAATTTGACCTTCAGTGTATTGTGGCCGCCAAAGCGGGTAGCGCGAGCAGGAAACGATGATTCCTGTGTAGTGCGTATTGATGATGGCATACACAGTGTGCTATTGACCGGAGATATTGAAATGAAAACGGAGCGCCGTCTGGTGAGCGCTCTGCGGGAAGGTCTGTCTGCTGATTTGTTACAAATTCCTCACCACGGTAGCAAGACCTCGTCCACGGCCCCCTTTTTACGTGCGGTGAATCCTCGATATGCATTGGCTTCCACAGGGCGCTACAACCCTTGGCGTCTGCCATCTGCTGCGGTGATCGACCGTTATCGCAAGGGGGGACATCATTGGGCTGATACGGCGCAATCCGGTCAGATCAGTGTGCGTTTTTTCAACGAAAGCTGGCAGGTTCGACGCTATCGTGAGCAGCTATCGCCATTTTGGTATCATCAGTGGTTTGGCGTAAAGCGTGATAGTGAGTAGAATAAGCGGCTATTTATAAATAATTCAGGTTTATTGCATGCTGAATGATAAAGACCTCTCCACTTGGCAGACCTTTCGTCGCCTGTGGCCGATGATTTCTCCCTTCAAAGCGGGTTTGGTGGCGGCAGCGGTTGCGCTTATCATCAATGCGGCTGGCGACACGCTGATGCTCTCACTACTGAAACCGTTGCTGGACGAAGGATTTGGAAAAACTGACCGCAGCATTTTGCTGTGGATGCCACTGGTGGTGATGGGGCTGATGCTGGTGCGCGGTGTGACAGGCTATGTGTCGGCCTACTGCGTATCCTGGGTGTCGGGCAAGGTGGTAATGAATATGCGCCGTCGCTTGTTCAGCCACATCATGGGCATGCCTGTGGGCTTTTTCGACCAGCAATCAACGGGAACGCTGCTCTCTCGCATTACCTATGATTCTGAACAGGTGGCTTCTTCTTCTTCCGGCGCGTTAATTACGTTGGTGCGTGAAGGTGCGTCGATTATCGGCTTGTTTGTGTTGATGTTTTACTACAGTTGGCAACTGTCGATTATTTTGATTGTGATAGCACCTATCGTCGCTATCGCAATCCGCGTGGTGTCGAAACGGTTTCGTAATATCAGCAAGAATATTCAGAACACCATGGGGCAGGTCACAGCTAGCGCTGAGCAGATGCTCAAAGGCCATAAAGAGGTGCTGATTTTCGGTGGTCAGGAAGTGGAGGTGGCACGTTTTGATAAAGTCAGTAACCGCATTCGAACCCAGGGTATGAAAATGGTCTCGGCGTCTGCCATTTCTGACCCAATTATCCAGTTGATCGCATCTCTGGCACTGGCGTTTGTACTTTATGCAGCGAGTTTCCCGAGTGTGATGGACACGCTGACGGCGGGTACCATCACCGTAGTGTTCTCTTCAATGATTGCTCTGATGCGTCCGCTGAAATCGCTGACGAACGTTAATGCTCAGTTCCAACGTGGGATGGCGGCTTGTCAAACGCTGTTTGCGATTCTGGATATGGAGCAGGAGAAAGATGAAGGTACTCGCGTGCTGGAAAGGGCTGAAGGTGATTTAGAGTTCCGTAATGTCTCGTTCTCCTATCCCACCAAAGAGACGTTGGCGTTGAAGAACATCAGCCTGCACATTCCTCCCGGTAAAACAATCGCGCTGGTCGGGCGCTCGGGCTCGGGTAAATCCACCATTGCCAATCTGATTACGCGTTTTTACGATATTCAATCCGGTGAGATTCTGCTAGACGGGCATGACCTGCGCGAATATACGCTGGCCTCGCTGCGTCGTCAGGTTGCACTGGTATCGCAACATGTGCATCTGTTCAATGACACCATTGCCAACAATATTTCTTATGCTTGTGGCGATCGCTATTCGCGGGAAGAGATTGAACGTGCGGCAAAAATGGCACACGCGATGGACTTTATCAATAAAATGGATAATGGTCTGGATACCATTATCGGAGAAAATGGCGTATTGCTTTCCGGTGGACAACGCCAGCGAATTGCCATCGCACGTGCATTGCTGCGTGATTGTCCGATTCTGGTACTGGATGAAGCAACGTCTGCACTGGACACGGAATCCGAAAGGGCGATTCAGGCTGCATTGGATGAGTTGCAAAAAGACCGTACCGCACTGGTAATTGCGCACCGGTTGTCCACGATAGAGAATGCCGATGAAATTCTGGTGGTTGAGGATGGGCAGATTATTGAGCGCGGTCCGCACGCTGAGCTGCTGGCGAAAAATGGCGCTTACGCACAGTTGCATAAAATGCAGTTTGGCGAATGATTGCGCGTATCTGGTCAGGTGAATCGCGGCTTTATTGGCTACTGATCCCTTTTTCATTGATCTATGGCGCGATTACAGCCGCCATTCGTTATAGCTATCGCGCCGGTTGGCGTCGAGTCTGGCGTGCTCCTGTGCCTGTAGTGGTTGTGGGAAACCTGACCGCCGGTGGAAATGGCAAAACGCCGTTGGTTATCTGGCTGGTTGAGAAACTGCAATCTCAGGGCTATCGTGTTGGGGTTGTGTCCCGTGGTTACGGCGGTAAAGCGGAGCGTTACCCACTGGTAGTGGATACGTCGGTGTCTACCGTGCAAGCGGGAGATGAACCCGTGTTGATTTACCAGCGCACGGGCGCTGCGGTGGCGGTATCTCCCTCCCGACGTGATGCTATTGAAGCGCTGCTTGCTCGCCAATCGCTCGATGTGATTGTGACTGATGATGGCTTACAACACTATGCATTGGCTCGAGATATCGAGATCGTGGTCGTGGATGGTGAGCGTCGATTTGGCAACGGCTGGTGGCTGCCAGCTGGGCCAATGCGCGAACGGGCAGCGCGCTTGCGCAGCGTTGACGCCGTCGTGGTTAATGGCGGAAGGCCCCTGTCTGGCGAAATCACCATGCACTTGCAGCCCGGTGACGCTGTCAACTTGCTTACAGGCAAAATCCTTCCTGTTGCGCAACTGACGGAAAGTGTTGCTATGGCCGGTATTGGTCACCCGCCCCGTTTTTTTGCCACGCTGCGAGCGCAAGGCGTTAGCGTTGTGCGTGAAGTCACGTTTGCTGATCATCAATCTTATGTGCCAGAAGCTATTCAGGCGCTGACAGAGGATAATCATCAGCCATTGCTAATGACGGAAAAAGATGCGGTGAAGTGCAGAGGTTTTGCGCAGGCGAACTGGTGGTACTTGCCAGTAGATGCGCAACTTGCCGAGCAGGGTGCGTCGATGTTGCTGGAGAAGATAACGTCATTGTTGCCATCACCACGACCATAACGCGGTTGCCAATTTTGTTTGTAAGCACCTTAATGGAGGATGCATGGATCACCGTTTACTTGAGATCGTTGCCTGTCCGGTATGCAACGGACGGCTTTACTACAATAAAGATAAGTTGGAATTGATTTGTAAAGCGGATGCCTTGGCCTATCCGGTGCGTGACGGCATTCCCGTGCTGCTGGAAAACGAAGCGCGCAAGATCCCTGCAGATGAGATTACACAATGAGTTTTACTGCAATCATACCTGCGCGCTATGCCTCTACGCGCTTACCGGGTAAACCGTTGGCAGACATTAACGGCAAGCCCATGGTGGTCCATGTAATGGAGCGCGCCCTGGAATCAGGGGCAAGCCGCGTTATTGTGGCGACAGACCATCCTGACGTTCAGCACGCAGTGGAACTGGCTGGGGGGGAAGTGTGTCTGACCAGCCCGGATCACCATTCGGGTACCGAACGTTTGGCGGAAGTCATTGAACGTTATCAGTTCCCAGATGATGAAATCATTGTCAATGTACAAGGGGATGAACCCTTGATTCCCCCCGTCATCATTCGTCAGGTTGCGGATAATTTAGCCGTGTGTCAGGCGGGAATGGCGACATTGGCAGTGCCCATTACTACGGCAGAAGAAGCGTTTAACCCAAATGCGGTGAAAGTGGTGATGGATGCGCAAGGTTACGCGCTTTATTTTTCCCGCGCGACCATTCCTTGGGATCGTGAGCGTTTTGCCCAAAGCAAGGAGACGATTGGCGATCATTTCTTACGCCATATCGGTATCTATGCCTATCGTGCTGGCTTTATTCGGCGTTATGTTACCTGGCAGCCCAGCAGTCTGGAACAAATCGAATTACTCGAACAACTCCGTGTTCTGTGGTACGGCGAAAAAATCCATGTTGCGGTAGCACAGGCCGTGCCCAGCGTCGGCGTGGATACACCGGAAGATTTACAGCGCGTGCGCGCTGCGATGGTGTAACGCTGTTCCACCACGGAGCTGTCATACGGTTGTACTGAAAACCCCGTTATTACGGGGTTTTTTTATCTAATACAATCAATCAGACGTAATGTCGCATCTTGCTTTTCGCCAAAATAGGGATACACCGTGCCGATGGCACTTTATTTGATCTATATTGAAGAAATTGACCGCGGTCCACCGCATGATGACACGCGGGATCCTGAAGCAGGAGCGAGGTTTAGCAAAGTATGGAACATTTGAAGGCTGAATTAAGCACGGTGTTGGGTGAAAAGTTAAGCCGGCTCGAACGTATCAGTGAACAGCCTTATGCCCACTTGTATGCGCTGTATGATAATAACGGTAATGCCATGCCGCTATTAGCAAAAAGCTATGTATGTCAAGGGATCGCTCAGCAGGAAGCATACAAGCTTTCTATGCTGGCTAGAGAAGGGGACGTGCGCCTGCCAACGGTATATGGTGTGGTTATTACCCAAGAAGCGCCATACAAGGAATTGTTGCTCATTGAACGGTTACGTGGCGTCTCAGTTGAAGCGCCTACCCGTACGCCCGAACGTTGGACATCACTGATGGATCACATTGTCGAAAGCGTGTTGTTGTGGCACCGCATCGACAGTCACGGCTGTGTAGGCAGTGTTGATAGCACCCAGGATAACGATTGGCTCAGTTGGTACACACAACGTCTGGAGGTGCTTTGGTCAACATTGCTGAACGTTGGAGCACCGTTATTGACGCAGGAAGATCGTAGCGTATTGTACCGTTCTCGTCAGTGTCTTGATGCGCTGTTTGATGATTTTGATGACGGATGTGTGTTGGTACATGGTAATTTATCACTGCGCAGTATGTTAAAAGATCCGCGCAGCGATCAGTTACTGGCCATGATCAATCCCGGTATGATGCTATGGGCACCCAGAGAATATGACATGTTTCGCCTGTGTGAGCCGGGCATGCCAGAAACGTTACTCTACCGCTATCTGCAAAAAGCGCCGTTGGCAGAAAATTTTGTTTACCGCCGCTGGCTCTATGTCATTTGGGAAGCCGTTTCCCGCTACCTTCATACGGGGCAATTAGATCGTGCACTGTTTGATCGCGCCACGCGTGAATTGACTCCCTGGCTGGAATAATCCTCTCAGTGTGATGCCGCTTCTGGCGGCGTCTCGGTGCCTTTCAACCTTTGCCACACTAAACCCAGTATTTCATACCAGGCGCGCTCACTGTGAGACAGGTATAATGCGGAAGGGAATATCTTCTCCCACGGATTCAGCGGGCTGGTGATCGCTAACTGATTGGCGGGGGCAGGTGTTGGGTGGAGTCCCTGTGCTTGGAAGAACACCATGGCACGTGGCAGATGGCTGGCTGAAGTGACCAACAGGAAAGGCTGCTGTCCGACAATCGCTGCGGTGCTGGCGGCTTCTTCTTCCGTGTCGCGCGGTGTGTCCAACGTGATGATATCCTCTCGCGGAATTCCCAGACTCTCCGCGACTAATGCTGCGGTTTGTGCACTGGTCATTGGGTTTCCCTGCGCTGCCGCACCCGTGAAAATCAGTTTCGCACCTGCGTTGGCATGGTAGAGACGCACGCCTTCGGTCACCCGTGAAAGGCTGTTGCTAATCAGATTGGCACTCGGCGCCCACTCTGGATTAAAAGTATAACCGCCGCCTAGCACCACGATATACGGAAATGGCGCTGCGCTTGCACGCCAGGTTGAATATTGTGTTTCTAGCGGCAGCAGCAGTTTATCTGCCACGGGTTGTAAACTCAGCAGCAGTAACGCTAACCATGCGAAAGAAATAACGGCTTTCCCCCCTCTTTGCCAGCGAGAAAACCAGAGTAGCACCAGGCCAATGCCCATGAGCAACAGTAACAGCGGGAGCGGTTGCAGCAGGCCGCCAACGACTTTTTTGAGGGTGAACAACATGAATTCAGGTTCCCTTTGGGTGAAAAAACGGCATCCGGCAAAATATCGTGCGGTCAAGCGGTTTATTCTCGTTCAGCCTGTGCCAGAATAACGGGTTGAAGGAAATATGGCGTTATACCCGAAGACAGGGTATATAAGGCACACCGTGCCGCACAATCGCCTTAACGATGACGTGGAACGCAGCTCAATGCAAGATCGTAATTTTAACGATATCGCTGAAAAATTTGCCCGAAATATCTATGGCACCACCAAGGGCCAAGTTCGCCAGGCAGTGCTGTGGCAGGATCTGGAAGCGCTGCTGGCAACGTTGCCTGCACGGCCTCTGCGGATTCTGGATGCCGGTGGGGGCGAAGGACACATGGCATGCCGCCTGGCAGCTTTAGGACATCAGGTCTTGTTGTGTGATGTTTCAGATGAGATGATTCACCGCGCCAGAACGATAGCCCAAGAACAAGGCGTGGCAGATAACATGCGATTTGTTCACTGTGCTGCGCAGGATATCGCGGGTTATATGGAACAGCCTGCGGATGTTGTTTTGTTTCATGCGGTATTGGAGTGGGTTGCCGAGCCACAGGCCGTATTGCAGGTGCTATCGGATTGTCTGGTGCCGGGCGGCGCCTTTTCGCTGATGTTTTATAATCATCATGCGCTTTTGTTGCGCAATGTGGTGCTGGGTAATTTTGCTTATGTGCAAGCTGGCATGCCAAAGCGCAAACGGCGGTCACTCTCGCCGGATCATCCTCTTGATCCTCAGCAGGTTTATGGGTGGCTTGAGGCACTGGGAATGACTGTTGAAGGAAAAACCGGAGTACGGGTGTTTCATGACTACTTGCAGAACAAGCAGCAACAAATCGATAATTTCGAGGAATTGTTAGCGTTGGAACAGCGCTATTGTCGCCAGGAGCCTTTTGTCAGCCTGGGACGCTATATTCATGTCATTGCGCGTAAACGCCCTATAAAGGATGCACTATGAGTGATTTTTCCCAGACAGTGCCGGAACTGGTTGCCTGGGCGCGAAAAAATGATTTTTCCCTTTCACTCCCCACCGAACGCCTGGCGTTTCTGTTGGCGATCGCCACTCTGAACGGTGAACGAATGGATGGTGAAATGAGCGAAGGGGAATTGGTAGATGCCTTTCGTCACGTCAGCAAGGGATTTGAACAAACCCACGAAACCGTGGCAATGCGTGCCAACAACGCCATCAATGATTTGGTGCGCCAGCGCTTGGTTAATCGCTTTGTCAGCGAGGTGGCGGACGGCAATGCTATCTATCGACTCACGCCACTCGGCATTGGCATCACCGACTACTACATCCGCCAGCGCGAGTTTTCGACGCTGCGTCTCTCGATGCAACTTTCGATCGTGGCACAAGAATTGTTGCGCGCTGCGGAGGCTGCAGAGGAGGGGGGCGATGAGTTCCACTGGCACCGTAATGTGTTTGCGCCGCTCAAATATTCGGTTGCGGAAATTTTTGACAGTATCGATCTCTCACAACGCGTGATGGACGAGCAGCAACAGGGTGTGAAAGATGATATTGCAGCCTTGTTGACGCAAGACTGGCGCGCGGCAATTTCCAGCTGTGAACACTTGCTGACAGAAACGTCTGGTATCCTGCGCGAATTGCAAGACACGTTGGAAGCGGCAGGCGATAAGCTACAAACCAGCTTGCTACAGATTCAGGAAGCGACAATGCAACATCCTGAGTTGGAGTTTGTCGATAAGCTGGTATTCGATCTACAAGCCAAACTTGACCGCATCATTAGCTGGGGTCAGCAAACCATCGATCTGTGGATTGGTTATGACAGGCATGTCCACAAGTTTATCCGTACCGCTATTGATATGGATAAGAACCGCGTATTTGCCCAGCGCCTGCGCCAGTCAGTGCAAAGTTATTTTGACCAGCCGTGGGCGCTGACCTTTGCCAACGCCGATCGCTTGCTGGATATGCGTGATGAAGAGTTGGCTCTGCGCAGCGATGAAGTAACCGGTGAGCTTCCGCCGGAACTGGAGTATGAAGAATTCAGCGAAATGCGTGAACAAATCGCCACGCTGGTAGAGGTTGCGCTGCAAAAATATAAAACCGAACGCATCCCGCTTAACCTGGCGGACGTGGTACGAGATTACCTGACGAATTATCCTCGGGCGCAGCATTTTGATGTGGCACGAATCGTGGTCGACCAGGCGGTACGTCTGGGTGTGGCCGAAGCTGATTTCACCGGATTGCCTGCGCTATGGCAGTCAATCAATGATTACGGAGCCAAGGTACAGGCCCATGTCATCGACAACTATTGATAAAATTATGCCAGCTAAACTGGCAACGGCGTTAGCCAATACCCTGTTTCCTGCACTGGATAGCCAACTGAGAGCGGGGCGGCATATCGGTGTGGAAGAGTTGGAGAACCATGCGTACCTGATGGATTTTCAGGACGTGTTGGAAGAGTTCTATGCACGCTATAACGTAGAACTGATTCGTGCGCCGGAAGGTTTCTTCTATCTACGGCCACGTTCGACCACGCTGATTCCGCGATCTGTACTGTCCGAGTTGGACATGATGGTAGGAAAAATTCTTTGCTATCTCTATCTCAGCCCGGAACGACTGGCGCAAGAGGGCATTTTTAGCCAGCAAGAGCTCTATGAAGAACTGCTGGGGCTGGCCGATGAAACCAAACTCCTCAAGCTGGTAAATCAACGTTCAACGGGATCGGATCTTGACCGACAAAAATTGCAGGAGAAGGTCAGAACCTCGCTAAACCGCTTGCGGCGCTTGGGCATGGTCTATTTCATGGGCAATGACAGCAGCAAATTTCGTATAACCGAAGCTGTGTTCCGTTTCGGTGCCGATGTGCGCAGCGGTGATGATGCGCGTGAAGCTCAACTGCGCATGATCCGTGATGGCGAAGCGCTGCCGTTAGACAGCGGCCTGTCGTTGAACGATGAAGTTGAAGAGGGCGAAAGTGCGCAAGACAATGCGGCTGAGAGTGGAGAGGAAGAATAACAATGATTGAACGCGGTAAATTTCGCTCACTGACGCTGGTTAACTGGAATGGTTTTTTTGCCCGGACGTTCGATTTGGACGAACTGGTTACCACCTTGTCCGGCGGCAACGGTGCGGGAAAATCGACAACAATGGCGGCCTTTATTACCGCATTGATCCCCGATTTGACGCTGTTGCATTTCCGTAATACGACCGAAGCTGGCGCAACCAGCGGCTCGCGTGATAAAGGATTACACGGTAAGCTGCGCGCTGGCGTTTGTTATGCCACATTAGACGTCGTGAATTCCCGCCATCAGCGTGTGCTGGTGGGGGTGCGTCTGCAACAGGTGGCTGGACGCGATAAAAAAGTTGATATCAAACCCTTCGCGATTCAAGGATTGCCGACCGCATTGCAGCCGACACAGGTGCTGACCCAGTCACTGGGGGAACGCCAGGTTCGGGTGCTGGCGTTGCAAGAACTGAAAGAACGCGTAGAAGAGATGGAAGGGGTACTGTTCAAGCAGTTCAACTCTATAACCGATTATCATGCGCTGATGTTCGATCTGGGGGTGGTGCCGCGTCGTTTGCGTTCAGCCTCCGATCGCAGCAAATTTTATCGTTTGATTGAAGCCTCTCTCTACGGCGGGATCTCCAGTGCGATTACCCGCTCACTGCGTGATTACCTGCTGCCTGAAAACAGCGGTGTGCGTAAAGCGTTTCAGGACATGGAAGCGGCTCTGCGTGAAAACCGTATGACGCTTGAAGCTATCCGTGTTACCCAATCCGATCGCGATCTCTTCAAACACCTGATTTCTGAAGCCACTTCCTATGTGGCCGCCGACTATATGCGTCATGCTAACGAGCGGCGTGTTCACTTGGACAATGCGTTAGCGTTGCGCCATGACCTGTTTGGTAGTCGCAAGCAGTTGGTGCATGAGCAATATCGCCATGTGGAAATGGCCCGCGAACTGGCGGAGCAAACAGAAGCAGAAAGCAGCCTGGAAACCGACCATCAGGCCGCCAGTGACCACCTCAACCTGGTACAAACCGCGTTACGCCAGCAGGAAAAGATCGAGCGCTATGATGGCGATCTGGAAGAGCTGCGTTCACGTCTCGAAGAGCAGGACATTGTCGTTGAAGAGGCTCGCGAGCAACTGGAAGAGAACGATGCGCGAGCGCAGGCCGCAGAACAGGAAGTGGATGAGCTGAAAAGTCAGCTTGCCGACTATCAGCAGGCGCTGGACGTGCAGCAGACACGCGCGATCCAGTATCAACAGGCTCAGCAGGCATTAGAGCGTGCTCGAGCATTGTGTCAGTTGCCGGACTTAACGGCGGACAACGCCGACGAGTGGCTTGAAACGTTCCACGCACGGGAGCAGGAAGCCACTGAGCTTTTACTGCAGTTGGAACAAACTCTGAGCGTTTCCGATGCGGCGTATAATCAATTTGAGCAAGCATATCAGTTAGTTTGCAAGGTTGTGGGTAACGTCTCGCGTAGCGGTGCCTGGCAGGCGGCGCGTGATGCCTTGCGCGACAGTACCTCTCAGCGCTATCAGGCAGAACGAGTGCAACCTTTGCGCGGCCGTTTGGCCGAGTTGGAGCAGCGTTTGCGCGAACAGCAGGAAGCGGAACGCCTATTACAGGAATTTGGCAAACGTTATGGCCAGCCTTGTGAACCTGAGGATTTGGACGGTTTACAGCAGGAGTTGGATGCGAAGATTGAAACGCTTTCCGTGCTGGTTGCGGAAGCGGGAGAGCGACGTCTGGCGTTGCGCCAGGAACTGGAACAGATTCAGCAGCAAATCCAGACATTAACGGCGCGAGCACCGGTGTGGTTGGCGGCGCAGGAAGCCTTGACACAATTGTGCGAGCAAAGTGGAGAAACCTTTGCCGATGGTCGGGAAGTGACCGAGTATTTGCAGCAATTACTGGAGCGTGAGCGCGAAATCACCGTAGAACGCGATGACGTGGCGGCGCGTAAACGGCACATCGATGATCAAATCGAACGATTGAGCCAGCCTGGTGGTGCGGAAGATCCGCGCATGACTGCACTGGCAGAGCGTTTTGGCGGTGTGTTGCTTTCCGAAATTTATGATGACGTCACACTGGATGATGCGCCTTACTTCTCTGCGCTCTACGGCCCGTTACGACACGGTATTGTCGTGGCTGACCTGTCGTTGGTGCGTGAGCAGCTTGAAGGGCTGGATGACTGCCCGGAAGATCTCTATCTGATTGAAGGAGATCCACAATCGTTTGATGACAGTGTCTTTGCCGTAGAAGAGCTAGAAAAAGCGGTGGTGGTTAAAATTGCCGATCGGCAGTGGCGCTACTCGCGTTTTCCTGAGGTTCCCCTGTTTGGCCGCGCAGCGCGGGAAAGTCGCCTGGAGAGCTTGCGTGAGGAACGTGAAGTCCTTGCGGAACAATATGCGACTCTGTCGTTTGATGTACAGAAAATCCAGCGTTTACACCAGGCGTTCAGCCGGTTTATTGGCTCCCACCTTGCTATTGCGTTTGATAGTGACCCTGAAGCTGCATTGCGCCCCTTGAGTTCTCGCCGTGGCGAATTGGAACGTGCTATCAATAACTTTGATGCTGAAAATCAGCAGCAAAGACAGCAATACGATCAGGCTAAAGAGAGTCTCTCGCTGTTGAACCGTTTGATTCCGCGAATCAGCCTGCTGAGTGATGACACGTTGCTCGACAGGGTAGAGGAGATTCGTGATGAGTTGGACGCCGCAGAAGAGTCCGCACACTTCATTGCGCAGCACGGTGCATCGTTGCTGAAACTGGAGCCGCTGGTGGCCGTATTACAAAGCGACCCAGAGCAGCATGAACAGCTTCGCGAGCAATATACGCAAGCACAAAGCGCACAGCGACAGGCAAAACAGCAGGCGTTTGCGTTGACAGAGGTGGTACAACGTCGCACCCATTTTGGCTATAGCGACTCAGCAGAAATGCTGGGAGAAAATGCCGATTTGAATGACAAACTGCGGCAAAGGCTGGAGCAGGCTGAAACGGAACGAACTCGTTCGCGTGAACAACTGCGCCAGCATCAGGCACAGTTAACGCAGTATAGTCAGGTACAGGCCTCGTTACGCAGTGCGTACGAGGCTAAAAACGAGATGCTCAAAGAGCTGATCCAGGAGTTGCAGGCGATCGGCGTGCGCGCTGATGCGGATGCCGAAGCGCGTGCACGTACGCGGCGTGATGAACTGCATGCTGCCTTGAGTGCGAACCGAGCGCGCCGCAATCAGCTAGAGAAGCAGATTACCTTCTGCGAAGCCGAAATGGATGGCTTGCAGAAGAAATTGCGCAAAGTCGAGCGTGATTACCACCAGATGCGCGAACAGGTAGTGACGGCCAAAGCGGGTTGGTGTGCGGTAATGCGACTGGTGAAAGACAACGGTGTAGAGCGCCGTTTACATCGGCGTGAACTGGCTTACATGGATGCTGATGAATTGCGTTCCATGTCGGATAAAGCGTTGGGGGCATTGCGACTGGCGGTCGCGGATAACGAACATCTGCGCGATGTGTTGCGTGCATCGGAAGATCCGAAACGGCCTGAGCGCAAGGTGCAGTTCTATATTGCCGTCTATCAGCATCTGCGTGAGCGTATCCGCCAGGATATTATTCGCACCGATGACCCGGTTGAAGCTATCGAGCAGATGGAAATTGAACTTAATCGTCTGACGGAAGAGCTGACTACGCGTGAAAAAACGTTGGCTATCAGCTCCAAGAGCGTGGCGAATATTATCCGTAAAACTATTCAGCGTGAGCAAAATCGTATACGCATGCTGAACCAGGGTTTGCAATCGGTCGCCTTTGGGCAGGTGAAAAGTGTGCGTCTGAATGTCAATGTGCGTGAAACGCATACTACGTTACTCAACGTGCTCTCGGAACAGCAAGAGATGCATCAGGATCTGTTCAGCAGTAACCGACTGACCTTCTCGGAAGCACTGGCGAAACTGTACCAACGACTTAATCCTGAAGTGGATATGGGCCAGCGCACACCGCAAACCATCGGCGAAGAACTACTGGATTACCGTAACTACCTGGAGATGGAAGTGGAAGTTAATCGCGGTGCTGACGGCTGGCTGCGTGCAGAGAGTGGTGCGCTCTCTACCGGTGAAGCGATCGGTACTGGGATGTCGATTCTGGTCATGGTGGTGCAGAGCTGGGAAGATGAATCCAAGCGCTTGCGCGGAAAAGATATCATCCCTTGTCGCCTGCTGTTCCTTGATGAAGCGGCACGCCTGGATGCGAAATCTATTGCCACCTTGTTTGAACTGTGTGAACGATTGGAAATGCAGTTAGTGATTGCCGCACCGGAAAATATCAGCCCGGAAAAAGGCACCACTTACAAGCTGGTGCGTAAAGTGTTCCAAAATCACGAGCATGTACACGTAGTGGGTCTGCGTGGTTTTGGCAATGAGAATGAAACGCCGCAGGTGCAGGCGTCGTAAAGATAATTTTGTTATGTAAAACAAAAAGGCCGTGTTAAACGGCCTTAACGTACTGACAACCCGCCTTAAAACAGTCACTCTTACCTATTCCTGTCATTCCCACGAAGACGGGAATCTCTTACAGTCAAAATACGTTTCTTCTCACCGAGATCCCAGGCCTTCGCCGAGGATGACGAGCAGTAAGGTGATTTTATCAGCAGCTTTAGGTCGTGTGAAACAGTCTCTTTTTTGTCTCTTACTATCCAAAATTAATACAGAGTACATGACGGACCAGTGAAATAATTCTGAAGGAAGTGGCGCAAAAAACTTTGCCTCTTTATATAATAACGGTAACGATGAGCGAATAATTGTATACCTGTCGTACTTATGGTTGCAGCAAGACGGCAATCTGTGTGAGTTAGGATAAAGTGAGACGTCATCTCACCGTTTTGCGTTATTTATGACAATCAGTTTCTGCATAACGTGAATTGGGGTGTCATATCCATTGGACCTCGTGGCTTTCATTGCTGATAAAAATATCGTGGCTGATATTGCGTTTATTGAATACAGGGGATAAATGGATGTTGTTATGTGAGCAAAAAGCGCAGACCAAGCTGTGTCGTATTGGCACGCTGTGGGTTTTGGGCCTGTTTTCTTCCTGTGTATTGTCTGCGACCGGGCAGATGACGGTAATAACCCATGCACCACCGAGCGTCCCTTCGCTTTCCGCAGGCTCTGTTTCTCATGAAAAAATCTCGACGGCGCTACAAGCACTATCAGCGAAAGGTGTTAAACCTCATTATCTTTTCGAAATAACAGCACTCTATGCAAAGCATCCGACACAACTGCTGTGGGCGGATGAACGCGCCGTGGTGCAACTTCAGCAGCAGTTGGCAGAAGTTGCGTTATCAGGGGTACAGCCGCAGTTTACACAATGGGTAACCTGGTTGACCGATGCGAGCATAAAGGGGATGGCGCGTGACATTATTTTGTCGGATGCCATGCTGGGATATCTGCAATTTGTTGATGGCGTTGAACGCAACGGTACGGATTGGCTCTACAGCAGCGTACCTTACCGCTTGCAGCCGCCGTCAGCAGAGCGTATAGAGCAATGGCAACAGTCGATAGCCACCGGCAACAGTCTCGGGTTTGTCACTTCGCTTGCGCCGCATCATTCACAATATGCCAAAATGCATCAAGCACTGAGAGTACTGTTGGCAGATACGCGCCCCTGGCCGATATTGACGATGACAGAGAGCTTACGTCCTGAGCAGCAAAGCCAGGATCTTGGTGTGCTGCGTGAAATATTGCAACGTAATGGCATGTTAGCCGAATCGGAAAATATTCCCCTATTTAATGAGCAAACCGCTGCTTCCGGTAATAGTGTACCAACCCCAGATATCTATACCGGAGAACTGGTTGATGCGGTGAAACGCTTCCAACAATGGCAAGGACTGGACGCGGACGGCGTGATTGGTAAGCGGACACGAGATTGGTTGAGTGTTTCTCCGCAAACCCGTGCGGCGTTGCTGGCGTTGAATATTCAACGCTTACGATTGGTGCCTGATAACGTGACTACTGGCATCATGGTGAATATTCCCGATTATTCGTTGAACTATTACCAGAACGGTACGCAGAGACTCTCTTCGCGTGTGATTGTCGGCCAACCGAAGCGAAAAACACCGCTGATGAGCAGCTCACTCTATAACGTTGTGGTTAATCCGCCATGGAATGTGCCGACGACGCTGATTCGGCAGGATATTGTTCCCAAGGTCATTAAGGATCCCAGTTACTTGCAACGGAATAACTACACGTTGCTGTCTGGCTGGCACTCTGAAGCAGAAACCATCGATCCGAGTATGATCGACTGGTCAGTGGTGTCGGCCGATCGTTTTCCGTATCGCATTCGTCAGGCGCCTGGTGCAAATAATTCCCTAGGGCGATATAAATTCAATATGCCTAATTCCGAAGCCATTTACTTGCACGATACGCCGAATCATGGACTGTTCCAGCGCGATATCCGAGCGCTCAGCTCGGGGTGTGTGCGAGTGAATAAAGCTTCCGAACTTGCTGGACTGTTGTTGCAGGACGCGGGGTGGAATGATGCGCGCATTTCTTCCACTCTGGCACAGGGAAATACCACCTATGTACCAGTAAAACAACGTATTCCTGTCAATCTGTACTATTTGACGGCTTGGGTTGCGGATGATGGCAAACCTCAATTTCGTACAGATATTTACAATTATGATGACACAGTAAAACGGGGCGCTGGGATACGGGGAAAAGCAGGACAACTGCTGCAGTAACCGTTGATATTCTGGGAAGTTAGCGCTGTCACAGGGTTTGCGTCAGGGTGGAGGATCAACGAGATCCTCCGCATATCCTAGGGTAAAGCGTGTTGACTAGGATGCTTTGCACGGTTATGGTGCCAAACGGCACATTTTTTACTGCCGTTATGTTCACCTTTTAACCGGGGCATGTTTTATGGAATTCATCGATCATCATCGCCGCAGATGGTTGGCGTTGGGCGGAGCTGCGTTGGGTGCGGCCATGCTGCCGGGTCAGGCGTTTGCGACACTATCAACCCCGCGCCCACGCATTTTAACCTTGGCAAATCTCAATACTGGCGAATACCTTAAAACTGAATTCTTTGATGGCCGCCGCTACAATAAAGATGAATTATCCCGGCTGAACCACTTCTTCCGTGATTATCGCGCCAATAAAATCAAAACTATTGACCCTGCGCTATTTGACCAACTTTATCGTTTGCAGGTGATGTTAGGCACAAATAAGCCGGTACAGTTGATCTCGGGTTATCGTTCTGTAGATACCAACAATGAGATGCGTAGCCATTCGCGTGGGGTGGCTAAACAGAGCTACCACACTAAAGGCCAGGCGATGGATTTTCATATCGAAGGCGTGCAGCTGGCGAATATCCGCAAGGCAGCGCTGAAACTCAAAGCGGGCGGCGTAGGTTACTATCCCAAAAGTAATTTCGTGCACATTGATACCGGGCCAGCGCGGAGCTGGTAATCCTTCATGCTAATGGACCCTGAGGTCTGGCCGTGTCATGATTACGGTCACATAAGGGTTCTTTTTCGTGAAGTGGAGTGCTATGAAATACCAGATTGTTCCCGTGACGGCGTTTAGCCAAAACTGCACGTTGTTGTGGTGTGAAGAAACGCGCGACGCGGCGATAGTTGATCCCGGTGGTGAAGCGGAAAAAATCAAACGCGCCGTTGCGCAGTGTGACATTAAGGTGTCGCAAATCCTGTTGACGCATGGTCATCTCGATCATGTCGGTGCTGCGCAGCAACTGGCCGATCACTATCAGGTGCCAATTATCGGCCCACACCCTGCGGATGCTTTTTGGCTTGATGGTTTGCCCGCCCAGAGCCGCATGTTCGGCCTGACAGAGTGTGCACCGTTGACGCCGACACGATGGTTGCAAGAAGGGGATACCGTGACTGTGGGTAATACGGTTCTGTCTGTGTTGCATTGTCCAGGACATACGCCGGGACACGTCGTATTCATCGACAAGGTGTCGCGTTTGGCGCAGGTGGGGGATGTGATCTTCAACGGTGGTGTAGGGCGCAGTGATTTCCCGCAGGGCGACCATCAGGCATTAATTACGTCGATTCGTACCAAGTTGTTCCCACTCGGGGACGATATCACCTTTATTCCTGGACACGGCCCGATGTCGACGTTGGGGCAGGAGCGTAAGACCAATCCTTTTGTGCATGATTAATGCAAATCTATCCTAAAAACTCGTGTTGCAGGACAAAACGTTAACGTTCTGAACAGCGCTTGCGCTGGCCTCTGAAGAGGTGAGGCTCAGGGATGGGGCGAATGACGGGCGTAGCCAATACGCATGCAATTTGAGGTATGGCAGGTATACATCCCCCGCGTAACAGGGGATGTATCAAACTGTATTACAGTACGGCCACAATGGCTTCGCACAACGGAGCCATATTTTCCGGCGTCATCCCCGCCACGTTAACGCGTCCAGAATTCACCGCATAGACCGCAAATTCATCGCGCAGACGCAACACCTGATCTTTGGTCAAGCCGCTGAATGAGAACATGCCATTCTGCTGAATGATGAAAGAGAAATCCTGCGTTGCCCCTTTTTCCTGCAATGTATTGACGAACAGGTGACGCATGCGTTGGATGCGCTCGCGCATAGCGGTTAACTCTTGTTCCCATAGCGTACGCAGCGCATCGTTACTCAGTATGGTAGCGACCACCGCCGCACCGTGTGCCGGTGGGTTGGAGTAGTTGGCGCGGATGATGGATTTCATTTGGCTAAATGCTTTATCTGCCACATCCGTATTGGCCGCGACCAGGGTGCAGGCACCAACACGTTCGTTATACAGTCCAAAGTTCTTCGAATAGGAACTGGATACCAGAAGTTCTGGGTGGGAAGCGGCGAAAATACGCAGACCTTCGGCATCCTCTTCCAGTCCGCGTGCAAAGCCTTGGTAGGCGAAATCAAACAGTGGCAGCCAGCCTTTCTGAGCGGAAAGATCTGCCAGCGTTTGCCATTGATCCGCAGTAGGATCGATACCGGTTGGGTTATGGCAACAGCCGTGGAATAGCACAACGTCACCCGCCTCCACGGCTTCGAGGCTTTTCACTAAACCATCAAAGTCCAGAGCGTGGTTAGCCGCATCATAGTATTGATAATCGCGCACTTCCAGCCCGGCAGCCTGGAATACGTTTTTGTGGTTTGGCCAGCTTGGGTTGCTTACCCAAATACGTTTGGCTGATGTCTGGCTCGCGATAAATTCTGCAGCGATACGCAGGCCGCCAGTGCCACCCGGTGTCTGTGCCGTGCGTGCGCGTTCCTCACTGATAATGGCGCTCTGCTTGCCGAACAGCAGCTCCTGTGTGCGAAGAGCGAACTCAGGCAGACCATCGATCCCGAGATAGTTTTTGGTGGCTTCATTTTCCAGCAAAAATTGTTCTGCTTTTTTTACGCTGGCCAACACCGGTGTCTTTCCGGTTTCATCTTTGTATACGCCGATACCCAGATTGATTTTTTGTGGACGATGGTCGGCGCGAAACAGATCGGCCAGTCCAAGGATAGGGTCAGCGGCAGCGGCAGTAATATGTTCAAACATTGATGGCTATTCCATGACAGAGGTTAGGCAAGAACCTTCAGGTTACCGCTAGCCATAAGCTTTGCCAACCGTTTGCGATCAAAATGCGAGTGAAATAACAGGAAAATTTGTGGCAGGGGCAGTCGGTATAAATGGCGTTAATAATTGGGACACAAAAAACAAAAAGACAGGGCATAAAGCCCTGTCTTTCACCCTATCAGACTGCGTAATGCAGTGGTGATAGCGGGTAATTAGAACTGATAGGTCAGACCAACTGCAACAACGTCATCATCGCTAATGCCGTAAGCATTGTCGTCTTTCAGCAGGTTGATTTGGTAATCAACATAGGTAGAGAAGTTTTTGTTGAACGCGTAAGTACCGCCAACGCTCACGTATTTAGTGATGTAGTCATTGGTTTTGATAGCAGACGTGTCATCTTTAGCCTTGCCTGCAACATAGGCCAGAGACGGAGTCAGACCGAAGTCGAAGTTGTACTGAGCAACAGCTTCAAATACGGTAGTTTTGTCAGCAAAACCTGCTGCGTTGCTGATGAAGGTCAGGTTACGGTATTCACCGTAGGTTGCGGCAACATAGATGCTATTTGCGTCATATTTCAGACCAACAGCGGCAGCTTCTGCGTTCTGACCATTACCACCGACGGCATAACCACGTTGTGCAACGGTACGATCATAAGTTGCGTAAGACGCGACAACACCTACGCCGATTGGGGAGATATACTCAAGAGAAGTACCCCAGCCATCGCCATTCTGGGTGCTTACGTCAGAACGTGCGTTGTTGGTGCTTTCCGTGTTTTTACCTTGGTATTGCAGGCCGAAGTTCAGGCCGTCAACCAAACCAAAGAAACCTTTGTTGCGGTAGGTTGCAACACCAGACACACGCTGGGTCAGGTTGTCGGTGTAAGCTTGGTCGCCGCCGAATTCTGGCAGAACGTCGGTGTAGGAGATACCGTCGTAAGCGATGCCCAAGTTACGGCCGTAGTCCAGAGAACCGAAGTCAGTAACTTTAAAACCAACGAAAGCGTAACGGGTTTTGTCGCCGCCTTGGTTGGATTCAGCGCGGTTGCCTTTGAATTCATATTCAAAACGGCCATAACCAGTCAGGTCGCTGTTGATTTGAGTTTCGCCTTTGAAGCCCAGACGAACGTAGGTTTTGTCGCCTTCGTTGCTGTTGTCATCGGAGAAATAACGCAGGCCGTTAACTTTACCGTTCAGATCCAGTTTATTGCCGTCTTTGTTGTAGATTTCAGCCGCGTTCGCTGCGCCAACAGCTAACAGAGCCGGGATTACTACTGCAAGAATATTGCGTTTCATCGTTATTACCCTCATTGGTGTTTTAAGACACCCGCCGCTGCCATTAACAATTCTCGAAAAAAGTAATAAAACTCTTACGGAACTATCACTGGAAGTTTGGTGTCCTCCTGTGTCTGAACGCAGTGTTCCATTCACTCGCCCGTTAATCCACCCTAAAAATGATACTAAGTTCGTAATCAGGTAACAAAAAGAAAGATTATGTTTCAAGTTGTAAATTTCAGGGAACTTTGTGAGGCTTATCCGAAAGAAAAAAAAGACCGCGATTTATTCGCGGCCTTTTTTTCTAGTTATTTGTTTTACTTATGTTTAATGCGTATTTAGAAACTTGCGTTGCGCGGAGTACGTGGGAAAGGGATAACATCGCGCACATTTTGTACACCGGTAACATAGGCAATCAAACGTTCAAATCCGAGCCCAAAACCGGAGTGCGGAATGGTGCCGTAGCGGCGCAGATCGCGATACCACCAGTAATCTTCTTTATTAAGCCCCATTTCTTCCAAACGGCTGTCCAACTGTGCCAGACGCTCTTCACGTTGAGAACCGCCGATGATTTCACCGATGCCCGGTGCCAGCACGTCCATGGCCGCCACGGTTTTACCGTCTTCGTTCATACGCATATAAAACGCTTTGATGTCTTTCGGGTAGTTTTTTACTACCACGGGCGCTTTAAAATGCTGCTCCGCCAAATAACGCTCATGTTCGGAAGCGAGATCGACGCCCCAGAACACCGGATTTTCGAACGTATGGCCGCAGTTAAGCAGGATTTCGACGGCTTCGGTATAATCCACCTGCGCGAAATCAGCACTGATAAAGTTTTTCAGGCGGTTCACTGCTTCTTTATCTACACGCTCAGCAAAGAACGCCATATCGTCGGCACGTTCATCCAGCACCGCTTTGAAGACATATTTCAACAAGCTTTCTGCTAGTGCCGCAGCATCGTCCAATGTCGCAAAGGCCACTTCCGGTTCGATCATCCAAAATTCAGCCAGGTGACGGCTGGTGTTGGAGTTCTCTGCGCGAAACGTTGGACCAAAGGTGTATACCTTGGAAAGGGCACAGGCATATGTTTCACCGTTCAACTGGCCAGAAACGGTCAGGAAAGCCTCTTTGCCGAAGAAATCCTCACTGAAATCCACTTTGCCGGCATCAGTGCGCGGCAGGTTTTCCAGATCCAGCGTTGATACGCGAAACATCTCACCAGCACCTTCGGTATCGGATGCGGTGATGAGCGGCGTGGAAACCCAAAAATAGCCGTTTTCATGAAAGAAACGGTGAATGGCCTGGGCCAACGTGTGGCGCACACGCGCAACTGCACCGATCAGGTTAGTGCGCGGACGTAGGTGCGCGACTTCACGCAGGTACTCAATACTGTGGCGTTTTGCCGCCATCGGGTAGGTATCGGGATCGTCTACCCAACCCACAACTTCAACGGCAGTCGCTTGGATTTCAAACGATTGTCCTTCACCCGGAGAGGCAACAACTTTGCCGGTCACAATGACAGAACATCCGGTGGTCAATTTCAGAACATCATTCTGGTAATTGGGAAGATTATTATTTACGACCGCCTGTAACGGATTAAAGCAGGAACCGTCATAGACGGCGATAAAGGAGATACCGGCTTTAGAATCTCTCCGGGTACGTACCCAGCCGCGCACGGTGACGTCACTGTCAACGGCGACACGGCCTTGCAGTACGTCGACTACAGGCACTACGCTCATAAAATTCTCTCTTTTCAATGAATGATATTTAACGGGTCAACCCCATAGGGGTAATTTGCTATGTTACTTGCCGTCTGGCAGGACACAAGCAGAAATCACCGGAATGCGTTAAGTTTTCCGCATTCCGGTAACGTTGGGTTAAATCATGAGCAGTGAAAGGGTTAACTGGCTTTTCTGACGCGTGGCAAATCGAAGGCTTTACGCAATGCAGAAACAAAAGCGGCGTCATGGCAGATGGTTTTGCCTGGGCTATCTGACAGCTTTGCAACCGGCCGACCATTGCATTCCACCAGCTTGATAACGATATTCAACGGTGTCACGCCTGGAATATCGCAGGTCAAACGCGTACCAATACCAAACACCAGGTTAATCCGCTGAGAAAAATGACGATAAAGCGTGAGCGCTTTCTCCAGATGCAGATTATCGGAGAACACCAGCGTTTTACTCATTGGGTCGATACCCAATCGCTGATAGTGTGCAATCGCTTTTTCGCCCCAATCGATGGGGTCCCCGGAATCGTGACGCAGCCCTTGGTAGGCATTGGCGAAATCGAGATCGAAATCGCGTAGAAATGCATCCATGGTAATGCAATCCGTTAGGGCGATGCCGAGCTGGTCCGGGTATTCAACCAGCCAGGCATGCAGAGCTGCACGTTGGCTGTTGGCAAGCGTTGCACTGAGTTGTTGATGTGCCTGAAACCATTCATGCGCTTGCGTACCTACCGGCGTTAGCCTCAGTCGGCGTGCCAGATCATAGTTACTGGTGCCAATCAGGTAAGGGAATTCTTGCTGCAGCACGCTCACTATTTCGTGTTGCACTTCACGAGAGAAGCGACGTCGCGTACCGAAATCCATCAGTTTGAAATGACTTAGATCGATACCCTGACTGCGTTCACGAAATTGCACCAGTGTACGACGAAGTTGTGCAACGGCATGTACGGCGGTTATGTCGGGCGTACGCGAGCGGTGTACCACTTCACTTATCACCGCCAAGAGTGGAACTTCCCACAAAATCACCTCGCGCCAGGGACCGCGAATGCGAATATCCAGCTTACCGTGATGATTACTTACGGTAACCTGCTGCGGGTTAAAGCGGAAATGACGTAACCACAGCAAATAATCCGCTGTAAAAAACGGCAGCGTAGAGAGATAAGCGAACTCGTCGTCGCTGAGTGACAGCTGACTCATCAACGCAATCTGCGCGCTGATGGCTTCAGCATAACTCCCTAAAAGCTCATCTCCGCGGCAGCGGAATTCCGCTGTAACGTCCACATCATAATAATGATGAAACACCGCTTGCTGCATATGAAGCTTGTAGGCATCAGTATCCAGCAATGAGTTCAAAATCGGGGAAGGGTGTAAAGTCATAATGCGTTACAGCATCCTCGTCAGACGCGTTTCCACTATCAAAATCATCAGCAACGTTCGATGAGTATACCTTGAATCTCACTCAATTGTCGCTATCACTCATCTACCCAGCATACTTCACGCTGCCTGTCTGTTGGATGCCGGTATTAGCCCTAATCACTTACCTTTGCAAGTTGATTGGGAATAATGCGTTTCATCCTGGAATTCACCTTGCTGGGCAGCACTGTTCAATACGTAAACGTTTTGTCCTGCAACGTAAATTATTTAAGGCATAACAGCATAATTTAGCCAGAAAAGGGAGGACCATTCGTGCTTAGGCATGGTTATTGTTCTCATTCACTTAGTCGTGGCAACATCGTTGTAACAGGCATAAACTGAACTGTCAAAGCAAAGAGTGAGGTGTAAACATCCTATGAATCAACAGCCGCAAGTAAAATACCGTCATGATTACCGCGCACCGGACTATACCATCAGCGATATCGCGCTTGATTTTGTACTGGATGCAGAGAAGACGCACGTCACGGCAGTAAGCCAAGTGGTTCGTCAGGGAGAAGCGGATGCGCCGCTACAACTGAACGGTGAAGGGCTGACGCTGTTAAGCTTGAAAGTGAATGATCAGACGTGGTCCCACTATCAGGTTAAGGATGACGGATTGGTGTTAACGCAATTACCAGCCGCTTTTACGCTCAGCATAGAAACAGAAATTAATCCCGCAGCCAACAGTGCACTTGAGGGACTATATCAATCTGGCGGTGCGCTTTGTACCCAATGTGAAGCAGAAGGGTTCCGCCATATTACCTATTATCTGGATCGCCCCGATGTGTTAGCGTGCTTTACAACCCGCATCACGGCAGATCCGGTTCGCTATCCTTACTTACTCTCCAATGGTAACCGCATAGCACAGGGAACATTGGACGATGGCCGACATTGGGTTGAGTGGCAAGACCCCTTCCCGAAACCATGTTATCTGTTTGCGCTGGTGGCTGGAGACTTCGATGTGCTGAGCGACAGCTTCACCACCCGTTCAGGGCGTGAAGTAGCACTGGAGTTGTATGTCGATCGCGGCAATCTCGACCGTGCAGGTTGGGCGATGACGTCACTAAAAAATGCGATGAAGTGGGATGAAACCCGCTTTGGCCTGGAGTATGACCTCGACATCTATATGATTGTTGCGGTGGACTTCTTTAATATGGGGGCGATGGAGAATAAAGGTCTTAACATCTTTAATTCTAAATACGTGCTTGCCAAAGCGGAAACCGCTACCGATAAAGACTATCTGAATATTGAAGCGGTGATCGGCCATGAGTATTTCCATAATTGGACGGGTAACCGCATCACTTGCCGCGACTGGTTCCAACTCAGCTTAAAAGAAGGATTGACGGTGTTCCGCGATCAAGAGTTCAGCTCTGATCTGGGATCGCGCCCGGTGAATCGTATTGATAACGTGCGTGTGATGCGCGGTGCACAATTTGCCGAAGACGCCAGCCCGATGTCCCACCCGATCCGCCCGGATCAAGTCATCGAAATGAACAACTTCTACACCCTGACGGTCTATGAGAAGGGGTCAGAGGTGATCCGCATGATGCATACACTGTTGGGTGAGGATAAATTTCAGGCAGGCATGCGCCTTTATGTCGAGCGTCATGATGGCAGTGCGGCCACCTGCGATGATTTTGTTCAGGCAATGGAAGATGCCTCTGGTGTCGATCTCACGCAGTTTCGGCGCTGGTACAGTCAGTCGGGTACGCCTGTTGTAACAGTGCGCGACGACTATAATGCCGCAACGCACCAATATTTGCTGTCAGTCAGTCAGAAGACACCGGTGGGGGCAGATGGTCAGGAAAAGCATCCGCTGCATATCCCGTTGGATATTGAGCTCTACGATCAGCAGGGTAACATCATTCCGTTGCAGTATGCCGGACAACCCATTGATTCGGTGCTGAATCTGACTGAAGCGGAACAGACGTTTGTGTTTGATAATGTGCCAAGTCAGCCGATTCCCTCTTTATTAAGGGAGTTTTCCGCACCGGTCAAACTCAACTACGCCTGGAGCGATGCACAACTGACTTTTCTGATGCGTCATGCGCGCAATGATTTCTCTCGCTGGGATGCGGCACAAAGCCTGCTTGCAAACCATATCCGCCTGAATGTCGCGCGTTACCGGCAACAACAACCGCTCTCGCTGCCACTGCATCTGGCTGATGCATTTCGCGGGGTGCTGTTAGATGCTGCGCTGGATCCTATGTTGGCCGCCCAGATTCTGACGTTGCCGAGCGAAAACGAAATGGCGGAACTGTTCGATATTATCGATCCTTTAGCCATTGCAGCGGTGCGGGAAGCGATGGTTCGTACCTTGGCGGTGGAACTGGCCGATGAATGGTTGGCGGTGTATCGGGTCAACACGACACCAGAGTACCGTATTGCGCATGCGGACATCGGCAAGCGTGCGCTGCGCAATACCTGCCTCTATTATTTGGCGTTTGGTGAAACGGCGCAGGCAGATGCCCTTGTGACCGCGCAGTATCAGCAAGCGGACAATATGACAGATGCTCTGGCGGCCCTCTCCAGTGCGGTCAGTGCACAACTTCCCGCGCGCGATGCGTTGATGGCGGAGTTTGACGATCGCTGGCATAAAGATGGTTTGGTGATGGACAAGTGGTTTACCTTGCAAGCCACCAGCCCTGCCAATGATGTGCTATCTCGGGTGCGAGAGTTGCTACAGCACCGTTCGTTTAGCTTGAATAACCCCAACCGCCTGCGTGCGTTGGTCGGGGCGTTTGCCAGTGCCAACCCAGCGGCGTTCCATGCTGCTGATGGTGAAGGCTACCGCTTCCTGGTTGAGATCCTCACCGATCTCAATACGCGTAATCCTCAGGTGGCAGCACGCTTGATCGAGCCATTGATCCGTTTGAAACGCTACGATGCACCACGCCAGTCGTTGATGCGTCAGGCGCTGGAACAATTGAAAACGCTGGATAACTTGTCTGGCGATCTGTTCGAAAAAATCAGTAAGGCGCTGCAAAGCTAAGCCAGTCCAAACAGTTCCCGCGTGATGCGGGAACCTGTTTTAGTGATAAGTATTTTACTTTCCCTCGCGATCTCATTACCATTCCCCGCCGTGCGTCGGGAAGTCACCCGCTTTATTCTTGTTTTTTGCATGCATGACTTTTGGGATCTCAGGAGACACTATGTTCTATCCCGTAATCAAGAAGGCACTCTTCCAGCTCGATCCAGAACGGGCTCACGAATTTACCTTCCAGCAGTTACGTCGTCTATCGAATACACCGTTTGAATTTCTTATTCGCCAATCTGTTCCCACCAAACCTGTTACCTGCATGGGCCTTTCATTTAAAAATCCACTCGGTTTAGCCGCCGGGCTGGATAAAGATGGTGACTGTATTGATGCGTTGGGTGCAATGGGCTTTGGTTTTATTGAGGTAGGCACGGTAACACCGCGTCCGCAGGCAGGTAATGAGAAACCACGTCTGTTTCGCGTAGTGGAAGCTGAAGGGTTAATTAACCGCATGGGATTTAATAATCACGGCGTTGATAATCTGGTAGAGAACGTTAAGAAATCTCGTTTTGGCGGCGTGCTGGGAATTAATATCGGTAAAAATAAAGATACGCCCGTCGAACAGGGTAAAGAAGACTATTTGATCTGTATGGACAAGATCTATGCCCATGCCGGATATATTGCGATCAATATCTCTTCACCGAATACACCGGGATTACGTTCTTTGCAATATGGCGATGCGTTGGACGATCTGTTGCAGGCTGTTAAAAATAAACAGGAAGCATTGCAGCGGCAGCACCAGAAATATGTGCCAGTGGCGGTGAAGATCGCGCCGGATCTTTCTGAAGAAGAATTGATCCAAATTGCTGACAGTTTGATGCGCCATAACATTGATGGTGTGATTGCCACCAATACTACGCTGGATCGTGATTTGATTCAGGGATTGAATCATTGCGGTCAAACAGGGGGATTAAGCGGACGGCCATTACAACAGCGCAGCACTGAAGTTATTCGTCGCCTGTCGCAAGAATTGAATGGTCGCTTGCCCATTATTGGTGTCGGTGGAGTAGATTCACTGATGGCTGCACGAGAAAAAATAGCCGCAGGCGCATCGCTGGTGCAGATATATTCCGGTTTTATTTTTCACGGCCCAAGGCTGATTAAAGATATCGTTACGCATATTTAATCCTTTCATCACATCATTTCTTACTGGGGGTTTATTTATTCCCCCAGCTAGTCTATATTTTACTCGTTTGTGCAATTAATCTTCTGTTTTACAAAAAAACGCGACAGACATACCCTCAACATGAAGTATGGCGGGTATATACCCTAAATAATTCGAGTTGCAGGAAGGCGGCAAGAGAAGGAATCCCGAGGAGCTTACTGAGGTAAGTGATTCGGGTGACAAATTTGTCTGGAACAAATTTGAACGCCGCATGCGGCGGCCTCGTAAGAGGTGAGGTCCAGGGATGGGCCGAATAATGAGCGCAACCAACGCACCTGCAACTTGAAGTATGACGGGTATAAACAGGATTTTTTTCGGCAAAAATGGCAAGGGTATGTGTCGTGCAGACGCGATTGCGTCGATGAATAATTCAGGGGGAAGGTGAATAATATGAAGTTAAAACCTGACGATAATTGGCGCTGGTATTTTGACGCGGAACACGATCGTATGATGCTGGACTTAGCCAACGGCATGGTATTTCGTTCTCGTTTTTCGGCCAAAATGCTCACGCCTGATGCGTTTGCCCCAGTATCATTTTGCGTTGATGATGCCGCATTGTTTTTTACCTTTCAGGAAAAATGTCAGCCTATTTCCTTGCGCCATGAATTGCAGGCAGAACTGTTATTAAATGCGCTGGTGGCTCACCGTTACTTAAAACCGTTGATGCCAAAGAGTTGGTATTTTGCTCAACAACCCCATGAACAGCAAACACCACAAATGGGCGATGCGGTTTGGGTCATGCTGGCAGAAAGTCAGGAAATAGCTTGCTTTATGGTGGTGGAACACGGTGAAAAAGCCAGCCTTTGCGTGCTGGCGCAAGAGACGCTTACGCTTAACGGCAAAACAATGCAGCTAGGTGAAGCGATTAAAATCATGCATGATCGTCTGTTGCCCCATCAGAGCACGCTGGCAGGGGCGATGCCATCTGCATCTTTCCCCTATGCGAAGGTGGTCTAGAAAGGCGCGCAGTAGCCTGTTATTGTCAGGCGAGCACAAGGTTTCCTTGCGGCACACAGCTGCACGCCAGAATAGTGCCATCTTCGCGCACGGCACCTTGCTTTAAGGGTGAAACAGTGCCACTCACCAGCGTCATTTTGCAACAGCCGCACACGCCAGCTCGACACGAATACGGTACGCGTACGCCGTGTTGCTCCAACTGCTCCAACAAAATCTGTTGATTGTTACCTGACAGCGTTTTGCCTTGGTATTGCAGGGTAATATCTTGTTGTGTCTGTACCGGTGCGTCCAGTGCTACGGTGGGCGTACCTGTGCCATAGGGACGCGGTGGCTTGGTCGCCAGCACTTCTACGGTATCGCCTACGCGAAGGATACCGCTTTGCCGAGCAACCATATTTTGGCCAAAATCCACATCACCATTTTCCGCTGTACGAAAGGTTTGCAGTGTAGCGAGCGGCTCCCCTGAGGGATGTTTGCGTCCACGCTCTGTGCTCACGGTAGTCAATACGCAACGGCTGCAGGGTTTGACGACATCAAAGGTCACATCGCCGATACGCAGCGTCTGCCAACTGTCTTCCGCAAAGGCGTCAGCACCGGTTACAACAATATTGGGACGAAACTGAATCAGTTTGATGCCAGCGTTACAACGTTGACGCAGCGCCTGAAAAGAAGCCTCATTGACCAACAGATAAGGGTAACCGTCAGCGAAACCCAACGGGATTTCGGGAAAGCGTTTCACGCGACGAGAGGGCATATCGCCGACCCAACGCAACTGCACCGAACGTTTGAAATAAACACTCAGCCACTGGTTGATTTTCTCTGGCGCAATGCATGCAGAGAAGTGGGTACCCCAGACTTCGGTAGGCTGTGGTGCGGTGGTGAAATCCGCATAACGAACTAACGCCTGTTCGCCGTCGGGTGCAGTAAGAAACAGACCGTCAGGCAATAATGCCGGTGTGAACAGTACCATTTCGGGAAACTGACGCGCAGTAACAAACGTCCCATCAGGTTCAGTCACCATAAATGAACGGTCATATGCCAGGCCACTCGGGGTTGCCAGTGCATGGGAAAGTTGCAAGCCGCGCAGGGATTTAACCGGGTGAACGTACAGTTGGGAAACGCCAATCATCAAGAGTGCCTATCAGCTCAAATGTATTTAACGCGGCAACTTTATGACAAGTCGCTTAGATTAGCTATAATGCGCCTCAATTTTCTGTTTTATACCCGTCATACTTGACGTTGCATGTCCGTTGGCTGAGCCCGTTCACCTGAGTTTCTTACTTCAGTAAGCCCCTCGGGGTTGACTCATTTGCCGCTTTTTTGCAACTCGAATTATTGAGGGTATACCCTCTTACCTGGGTGGTCGTTGTATTATGAATTCTCTGTTTGCCAGCACGGCGCGTGGTCTGGAAGAACTGCTTAAAAGCGAACTCGAAGCGTTAGGTGCGCAGGAATGCAGCCTGGTTCAAGGCGGCGTGCATTTTCAGGGTGACGACCGTCTGATGTATCACAGTTTGCTGTGGAGTCGTCTGGCATCGCGTATCTTACTGCCGTTAGGTGAATGCAAAGTATACAGCGATCTGGATCTGTACTTGGGTGTTCAGGCTATTGACTGGACTTCCGTCTTCTCGGTAGATAGCGCATTTGTGGTCCACTTCACCGGTACTAACGACGAAATTCGTAACTCACAGTACGGCGCGCAGAAAGTTAAAGACGCCATTGTGGACAGTTTTGTGCGTAAAATCGGCCAGCGGCCCAGTGTGACCAAGCAGCAGCCGGACATCCGGATTAATGTTTTTCTACAACGCGAGACGGCGAGTATTGCGCTGGATCTCAGCGGTGAAGGCTTGCACCAGCGTGGTTATCGTGAAGGAACCGGCGCTGCGCCATTGAAAGAAAACCTGGCGGCAGCTATCGTCCTACGTTCTGGCTGGCAGCCAGGCACGCCGATGATAGACCCGCTGTGTGGTTCCGGCACGCTGCTGATTGAAGCAGCCATGATGGCATCGGATCGTGCGCCAGGTCTGCGCCGTAATCATTGGGGATTCAGTGCCTGGTCAGGCCATAACGCTGAGTTGTGGCGTGATGTCGTGGCCGAGGCGCAGGTGAGGGCGAAGCAAGGCCTGCAAACCACCACATCCCGCTTTTACGGTTCAGACAATGACAGCCGAGTCATTGAACTGGCGCGGGCAAATGCGCGCCGAGCGGGTGTCAGTGAATTGATAACGCTTTCCGTACAGGATGCGGTGCAACTGCGTAATCCGCTGCCGCAAGGACCGACGGGAACGGTACTCAGTAACCCACCTTACGGAGAGCGTTTAGAAAGCGAGCCTGCGCTGATCGCGCTGCACAATATGTTGGGGCGCAAGCTTAAAAGTGAGTTTGGCGGTTGGACACTGTCATTGTTCAGTGCGTCACCCGAGCTGTTAACCAGCCTGCCTCTACGTGCTGAGCGCCAGTTTAAAGCCAAGAACGGGCCGCTGGATTGCGTACAGAAAAATTACCGCATTAGCGCGGCGCCCGAAACCTCTGAGGATGAAACCACTGCGCCGCGTATCAGCGCTGAGATTGCCCCCGATTTCGCTAATCGCCTGCGTAAAAACTGCCGCAAGCTGGAAAAATGGGCCAAACAGCAGGGGATAGAATGTTATCGCCTGTATGATGCCGATCTTCCAGAATACAACGTGGCTATCGATCGTTACGGTAGCTGGGTAGTGGTGCAGGAGTATGCACCGCCGAAAACGGTCGATCCGCATAAAGCGCGTCAACGCGTGTTTGATATCATCAACGCTACGCTGCATGTGCTGGAACTGCCCGCCAATCGCTTAGTGCTGAAAACGCGTGAGCGTCAAAAAGGCAAGAGCCAGTATGAAAAACTGGCGCAAAAAGGCGATTTCCTGCTGATGCAGGAATTTAACGCCAAGCTGTGGGTTAATCTGACGGATTATCTCGACACCGGGCTGTTTCTCGATCACCGTATCGCGCGCAAGATGTTGGGCGAGATGAGTAAAGGTAAAGACTTCCTGAATCTGTTTGCCTATACCGGCACGGCCAGCGTCCATGCGGGTCTGGGGGGAGCACGTTCTACTACCACGGTAGATATGTCGCGCACCTATCTGGAGTGGGCGGAGAAGAACCTGAGCAGCAATGGGTTGGCAGGGCGTCAGCACCGCCTTATTCAGGCCGATTGCCTGACATGGATGCGCGAAACACGCGAGCAGTTTGATCTGATTTTTATCGATCCTCCCACGTTCTCGAATTCGAAACGCATGGCGGATGCCTTTGACGTGCAACGTGACCATCTGGCGCTGATGAAGGATTTACAGCGTATGTTGCGTCGTGGCGGCACCATTTTATTTTCCAACAACAAACGCGGTTTCCAGATGGATACGGCCGGCATTGCTGCCCTTGGGCTGAGTGCCACGGAAATCAGCGAGAAAACCCTTTCATTAGATTTTGCCCGCAATCGCCAGATCCACAACTGCTGGCTGGTGCGACATGTGGGTGAGGATAAGTAAGTCATGTCATTAATTAGCGTCTCGGATGCCTGGCTGTCGTTCAGCGATGCGCCTTTGCTCGACAACACCGAACTGCATATTGAAGAAAATGAACGCGTCTGCCTGGTTGGGCGTAACGGTGCAGGAAAATCTACCCTGCTGAAGATCCTGGCACGTGAAGTGCGCTTGGATGATGGGCGTATTGTTTATGAGCAGGATTTGATCGTTTCCCGTTTGCAACAGGATCCACCGCGTGACGTGGCGGGCAGCGTATTTGACTTCGTGGCTGAAGGGGTCGCAGAGCAAGCGGATTACCTCAAACGTTACCATGAAGCATTACGTCTGGTTGAACAGGATCCCAGCGATAAGAATCTCAATCAGTTAGCGGTGCTTCAGGAAACGTTGGAGACTCAAGGATTGTGGCAACTGGAAAATCGCATCCACGATGTGCTAGCACAATTGGGACTGACGGCGGATGCGCCATTATCTTCACTTTCTGGCGGCTGGCTGCGTAAGGCTGCGTTAGGGCGCGCGTTAGTCAGTGGACCGAAGGTCTTGTTGCTGGATGAACCTACCAACCACCTGGACATTGAAACGATTGACTGGCTGGAAGGCTTCCTCAAGACGTTCCAGGGCAGTATTGTTTTCATCTCCCATGACCGCTCCTTTATTCGCAATATGGCGACTCGCATTGTCGATCTCGATCGCGGTAAACTGGTCTCTTGGCCGGGCAATTATGATAAGTATCTGCTTGGCAAAGAAGAAGCGTTGCGCGTAGAAGATCTGCAAAATGCCGAGTTCGATCGTAAACTGGCGCAGGAAGAGGTGTGGATTCGTCAGGGCATAAAAGCGCGTCGTACCCGTAACGAAGGCCGGGTGCGTGCGTTGAAAGCCATGCGTCAGGAGCGTTCACAACGCCGTGAAGTGATGGGCTCTGCCAAAATGCAGGTGGAGGAGGCGGCCCGTTCCGGCAAAATTGTGTTTGAACTGGAAAATGTTGATTATCACATTGGTGATAAACAGTTGGTGCAGGGATTCTCTGCGCAAGTGCTGCGTGGGGACAAAATAGCGCTGGTTGGGCCAAACGGCTGCGGTAAAACGACGCTGCTTAAATTGCTATTGGGCGATCTGCAAGCGACACACGGTCGTGTTCACTGTGGCACCAAATTGGAAGTCGCCTATTTTGACCAGCACCGCGCAGAACTCGATCCTGAGCGTACAGTGATGGATAATCTTGCCGAAGGCAAACAGGAAGTGATGGTCAATGGTCGTTCACGCCATGTGTTGGGCTACTTGCAAGATTTTCTCTTCCATCCAAAGCGGGCGATGACGCCAGTAAAGGCTCTCTCGGGCGGTGAACGTAACCGACTTCTGCTGGCGCGTTTGTTCCTCAAGCCTAGCAACCTGCTGATCCTCGACGAACCGACTAACGATCTTGACGTGGAAACCCTGGAGTTGTTGGAAGAATTGATCGACAGCTATCAAGGCACTGTGCTTCTGGTCAGCCATGACCGTCAATTTGTTGATAACTCGGTAACCGAATGCTGGATATTTGAAGGAGATGGGCGTATCAACCGTTATGTGGGCGGTTATTATGATGCACAGCAACAGCGTGCAGAAGCGGTACCACTGCGTAAAACCATGCCTGTGGTGGCGGAAAAATCCGTGGAAGTTAAAGAAGTGGCCCAGAGCGCACCTAGCGCTAAACGGCAAACAGGTAAACTCAGCTATAACCAGCAGCGTGAACTTGAGCAGTTGCCCCAGAAAATTGAGCAACTGGAACAGTCCATTGCGGCGCTACAAGCGCAAATGAGCAATGCTGATTTCTTTAGCCGTCCGCATGATGAAACGCAAAAGGTATTGAACGCACTGGCGGAAGCGGAGCAGGGGCTTGAAGCGTGTTTTGAGCGCTGGGAAGCGCTGGAAACGCAGAAAAACGGCTAACGTTGCGTATATTACCAGAAGGTAAATGCCTTCTAACGGTAATCCATTGTGGGCATATATTGTGCGGCAGTGGAACACGTGCCTTCTAGAGGTTAACGGCGGTGGCGCTTCCTGCGGGGTGCCGTGCGGTGAAAGATAAAGGAGACGGTGCGTGTGCGATCATAATGCGCAACATGATGACTACATGCTGTGCCCACAGTGCGATATGCTAGTGGAATTACCCTCCTTGGGCCATGGGCAAAAAGCGGTGTGTCCACGCTGCAAATCAACCTTGACTCACCGGCAGAATCAGATGCACCAGCGGTCAATCGGCTATGCCTTTAGCGCGTTGCTGATGCTGGCACTGGCGAACGCGTTTCCTTTTGTTTATATGCGCGTAGCGGGTATCACCAGTGAGATATCGCTGTTTGAGATCCCGCAAGTGATGGTGTCTGATAACTATGCCAGCGTCGCTTTTCTGTTTTTGCTGTTTGTGCAGGTGATCCCTGCGCTCTCGATGGTGATGGTTATCCTGCTGTCGATGAAATTTGCTATGCCGTTGCTGATAAAACGGCTAATGGCAACCTGGCTGTTTTGGTTGAAAAGCTGGGGTATGGCCGAGATTTTTCTCGCCGGGGTGCTGGTGAGTTTCGTTAAGCTGATGTCTTATGGTGATATTGGCGTTGGCACAGGTTTTGTCCCCTATGTGCTGTTTTGTCTGCTGCAATTGCTGGCCTATCAGAGTCTTGACAGGCGTCGTGTATGGAATGAGGTTGTTTCCGCGCCGCGCTTGCCGTTTGCACCGCGTGCAGGGCAATCTGGCTTGGCGCAAGGATTACGTTCCTGCACCTGCTGCACGGCAATTTTGCCCGCAGACCAATGGGAATGTCCGCGTTGCCATCGCCACGGTCATGCTCGACGTAAAAACAGTCTGCAATGGACCCTGGCACTGTTGCTGACATCGGTGCTGCTCTATATTCCCTCCAACCTGTTGCCGATCATGATCACCGAAGCGCTAGGCAACAGTGAAACATCTACTATCATGTCCGGTGTTGTCTTGCTATGGGGAATGGGGTCTTACCCGGTGGCAATGGTGATTTTTATCGCCAGTATTATGGTGCCCTCACTGAAGATGTTGGCGCTGGCATGGTTATGCTGGAGTGCGGCGGGCAAAGGACGTCAGGATAATGAACGCTTGCACGTGGTGTATGAAATGGTTGAATTTGTCGGACGCTGGTCGATGATTGATGTGTTTGTTATAGCGGTTCTCTCGGCCATGGTTCGCATTGGCCAACTTATGAGTGTTTATCCGGCAATCGGCGCGGTGTTATTTGCGCTGGTTGTCATTTTGACCATGTTTGCTGCCATGACTTTTGATCCCCGTTTGTTGTGGGATCGCCAGCGGGATGATGACCAGGAGGAGTCAGCCATTGGAAAAAAATAATTATTCAGTCGCGAACGTGGAAGCGATTAAGCGCTGGTCGCCAGTGTGGATTGTCCCCATTGTGACGGTGCTCATTGGTGCCTGGATTTTGTTTTATCATTTTAGCCATCTGGGACCGCAGATAACGCTCACAACGCAGAGTGCTGAAGGTATTGTTGCAGGAAAAACTACCATTAAAAGCCGCAGTGTTGATGTAGGCGTGGTGGAAAGTGTCGTGCTGAGTGACGATCTGCGCCAAGTGGAGATTGTGGCGCGTTTGCACACGGGTATGGGCAAGCTGCTACGCCACGATTCTGTATTTTGGGTCGTCAAACCACAGATTGGCCGCGAAGGGGTCTCTGGGTTAGGGACGTTGCTGTCTGGTGCATTTATTGAACTTCAGCCGGGTGTGAGCGGCGAAGCGCGCAGTGAATTTGCGCTGCTGGATTCGCCGCCTCTGGCCCCGCCGCATGCAAAAGGAATCCGTATTTTGCTCGACAGCGAGCGCTCGGGTCAGTTGAACGCTGGCGATCCGGTTCTGTTCCGTGGCTACCGTGTCGGTTCGGTTGAGACCAGTGAGTTCGATACCAAAGCGCGGCAAATGCGTTACCAACTGTTCATTACTGCGCCTTACGATAGCCTGGTGACCAGCAATGTCCGTTTCTGGAAAGACAGTGGCGTCACATTGGATATGTCGGCACAGGGCATGAGGGTAGAAATGGGCTCCTTGACCACCTTGTTCAGCGGCGGTGTGAGCTTTGATGTGCCAGCGGGTTGGGAGTTGGGTGAGCGCGCAACAGACCGTGCGCAGTATCAGCTTTTTGATAATGAGCGCAGTATCCAGGATTCGCTCTACACGGATTACAAAGAATATGTGATGTTCTTTGATGAGTCTATCCGTGGGTTGCAGGTTGGTGCACCGGTAGAGTTCCGTGGCATTCGCTTGGGAACGGTGGCTCAGGCTCCCCTGGTGACGACCAACTTTAAGCAGGATATGGATATGGATTATCGGATCCCTGTTTTGATCCGGGTTGAACCTGCGCGTTTTGAAAAGATCATCGGCAAACAGTTTGATTATCAGAAGCAGCTTGCTGATGCACAGGCCATGGGGCTGCGTGCTTCATTGAAGACGGCCAACCTGTTGACTGGGGCCTTGTTTATTGATCTCGATTTTTACCCGAAAGCTCGAGGTAACAGTACAGGACCTCTGCGTGTAGTTGATGGGTATCCGGTGTTGCCGACCATGGGTGGCGGTCTGTCGCAAATCCAGCAAAAACTAATGGCGGTGCTTGATAAGATTAACGATCTACCGTTAACGCCAATGGTGAGCGAGGCGACTAAAACGTTGGCAGAAAGCCAGTCAACGCTACGTGAGCTGAAAAAAACCTTATCCTCTTTAAATCAGATAACGTCCAGCAAAGCGATGCAGTCGCTGCCGCAGGACATGCAGCAAACGTTACAAGAGCTGAACCGGAGTATGCAAGGTTTGCAGCCGGGCTCACCGGCCTATAACCGATTGGTGGCAAATATGCAGCGTCTTGATCAGGTATTACGAGAGTTGCAACCGGTATTGCGTACGCTAAATGATAAGAGCAATGCACTGATCTTCCAGGCACCTGCGAGTGAAGATCCCCAACCTAAGAGGGCGAAACCATGAGTAAAGGATGGCTGGTGGGAATGGCGTTGCTATTAAGTGCATGCAGTAGTACAGCGCCAAAAACCTATTATCAACTGCCGTTGCAGCCAGCGGCGGTCGCGGGGAAAACGGATTTAACCGCTGCCCGAACGTTGTGGCTCTCTCACGTTTCGCTGGCGGATTATCTCAGCACATCGGGTCTGGTTTACCAGACCAATGATGTACGGTATGTCATTGCCAGTAATAACCTCTGGGCCAGCCCATTGGAGCAACAACTGCAACAGACGTTACAAAGCAGTCTGAATGCAGGTTTACCTGGCTGGACGGTGAGTTCGCAACCGTTAGGGGCTGCGCCGTCAGAACTTGCTGTTACGGTAAAAGCTTTCCATGGTCGTTATGATGGCAAAGCAGTGGTGCAAGGTGAATGGACGTTGCAACGTGGCGATCGTTTGCTGCGTCAGCCGTTTAGTCTGGTGCTGCCCGTAAACGAAGATGGTTACGATGCGTTGGTGAAAACGCTGGCGCAAGGTTGGCAGCAGGTTGGACTATCCATTGCAGCGCAGATTCAACGTAGCGAGTGATTTTCCTTTATAGGAAATACTTATCTAACGGTTTGTAATGTAAGGTGTTATTAGTCGTTATTTAGCACCGTTTTTATGCATTTGCTTGTAAGCAGTGCGCCATCATGGCGCACTGCTCCCTTCACAGATATCCCAAAAATCCCATCTTATCATTAAATATCAAACGGTTATTTTTTTTGGCACGAATGCTGCAATGTTAATCACATAACATTATGACTGAAAATGACAGGGCAATAACATGCAGCAAGACGATGCCTCTCCCGCTAGACCTGACGCCAATGTGCGTATTGATCTTATCGCACATATCGAAGCGTCGTTCAGTCAGCAAACCCCCAGCGGTAAGCGCATTGCCGGTTGGCTACTGAATAATCTGGCGCAGATACCCTTTGAATCGGCTGATAGCATCGCCGGTTACACCGGCACCACGGGGATTACTGTAGGGCGCTATTTACGCAAATTGGGCTATCGCAATCTGGAAGATGTCAAAGCGAGCCTGCGCGCTGATGCGCTTGCACCTTATCGCCCTTGGGGGGTGACCGATCGCTTGGATGCCTGGCAACAACAGCGCGCCTTGCCGGATCGCTTGAGTCAATCGCTGCGTCTGGAGGTGGATGCTATTCAAGACGCTTATCGCCTTGCGCAAACAGATGCTTTTGCGCGCATCAGTCAACAACTGGCTGAGGCGGAGGCCGTGTTCATTCTCGGTATCCAATCCACTCGCGGTATTGCCAACGCATTTTTTAGCCACCTTGAATATCTACGTCCGCGCGTGAGCTATGTGGATGGGCTTTCTGGCACTTGGGTGGAGTCGCTCAATTCTGAGTATCAACGCCCTTATGTTGTGGTGACTGACACGCGAGCCTATTCCACTGTGGCGCGACAATATTGCCATGCCGCCAGTAACAGGCAGATTCCGTTGGCGCTGATCACCGATCTCTGGTGCCCCTGGGCGCGAGATTATCCAATGGATTTGTTGCAAGTAAAGACCGATACCGGCCATTTCTGGGATTCACTGGCGCCGATCACGTGTTTGTTTAATCTGCTGCTCTCCGCAGTGGTGGAACAACTGGGTGACAAACTGTCGGCGAGACTGGCGCTCAATCGTGCTTTGCAAACGGAATTTGGCCAATTTGAACAGTAAATAGGACAACACATGACGGATGTTATCGAATTGGTGGATCTGGCACAGGCGCTACCCCAGCTCATTATCGATATGAAATATGCCACGGCGGATAACCTGACCGGTCACCCTATTTATGCCGAGGCGCTTTGTCTGTTGCACCCGGACGCCGCGAAAGGGTTGGCGCGGAGTGTCGCTGTCGCCGAGCAGAGCGGGTACCGGTTGCAACTTTACGATGCTTATCGCCCACATGCTGCGCAAATACGGCTTTGGGATGCCTGTCCCGATCCTCGCTTTGTCGCATCGCTGGCTGTGGGTTCACACCACAGCCGCGGCGTGGCGGTGGATGTCACTCTGTTGGATGAACAGGGTAAGGCGCTGGATATGGGTACCGGCTTTGATGAAATGAATGAAAAGTCCTATGCCTGGTGTGCGGCTCTGCCTATCACCGTGCAACGTAACCGACTGCAACTCTATGCCGTGATGGCGGCAGGTGGCTTCGTCGGAATTGAAACGGAATGGTGGCATTTTGAACTGCCGAATGCTGACCGTTACCCCTTGTTGCCCGATCGGTTCGGTTGCACCTTGCCGAATTGCCGGACGGCTGTTTGATTATTGCGCTATGCACTCACCGTTTGACTATCACCAGGAGCAGAATCATGAAGACGCACCACACTGCATTGTTACGACCTCTGTTGTTAGCTACCGCGATGGCTGCCGTATTGCCTGCTTGGGCTGCGGTGCCGAAAGATATGTTAGTGATCGGCAAAGCCGCCGATCCACAAACGTTGGACCCTGCGGTCACCATCGATAATAACGACTGGACGATTACCTATCCCTGTTATCAACGACTGGTGCAATACAAAACGGAAAACGGCAAAGGCGCTACCGATGTGACCGGGGATTTGGCCCTGAGCTGGGAGGCGTCTCCAGACCAAAAAACATGGACCTTTAAACTCGATCCCAACGCTAAATTTGCTGATGGCAGCGCCGTTACCGCAGATGCGGTAAAAATCTCCTTTGAACGTTTGTTGAAAATAGGTCAAGGTCCCGCCGAAGCCTATCCGCAAGATATGAAAGTTGAAGCGGTAGACCCCCATACCGTGCGCTTTACCCTGAGTGCACCTTTTGCGCCGTTCCTGTATACGTTGGCCAATGACGGTGCTTCTATCATCAATCCGGCGGTATTGAGTACATACAGTGGAGATGAAGGTAAGGGGTGGTTAGCGGAAAATACGGCTGGTTCCGGGCCCTATCAAGTGCAGCGTTGGCAGAAAGGCCAGCAGGTTGTGCTGGTGCCTAATCCCCATTACAGCGGCAGCGCGCCAGCGTTTAAACGCGTTTCGGTCAAAATCATTGGTGAGAGTGCCACACGTCGCCTGCAATTGGAACGTGGGGATATTGATATTGCCGAGTCTTTGCCGGTAGACCAGCTTGCAACGCTCAAGGCAAAAAACACCGTGTCGGTACAGGAACACCCCTCGTTGCGGGTGACTTACCTTTATCTTAACAACGCGAAAGGGCCACTCAGTCAGGTTGAACTGCGTCGTGCCGTCTCTTGGGCAACGGACTATCAGGGCATGGTGAAGGGGATTTTGGGCGGCAACGGCAAGCAAATGCGTGGTCCTATCCCGGAAGGCATGTGGGGTTATGATAAAGAGGCTATGCAATACAGCTTGGACAAAGATAAAGCTCAGGCCGCGATGAGTAAGGTGGCGCAAAAGCCACAGCAATTAACGTTCCTCTATTCGGATAACGATCCCTCCTGGGAGCCCATCGCTATTTCGACGCAAGCAACGCTGAAATCCCTAGGTGTCAATGTCAGCCTCGAAAAACTGGCAAACGCGACTATGCGTGAACGGGTAGGCAAGGGTGATTTTGATATTGCCATTGGTAACTGGAGCCCGGATTTCGCCGATCCCTATATGTTTATGAATTACTGGTTTGAGTCCAACAAAAAGGGGTTGCCAGGGAATCGTTCCTACTATGAGAACCCCGCGGTTGATGCATTGCTGAAAAAGGCGATGGCAACGACCGATCAAACAGCACGCACTGAGGATTACCAGCAAGCGCAGCGCATCGTGATAGATGAAGCCGCCTATGTTTATCTGTTCCAGAAAAATTATCAGGTGGCAATGAACAGCGCGGTGAAAGGATTTGTGTTTAACCCGATGCTGGAACAGGTGTTCAACATAGGAACGATGTCCAAATAAGGTCAGTAGAGCACTAAGCGGCGAGGCCTCGGGGAATCGCCGCACGATAATAAGCCCGATGTGTCGACCCTGTTCGGTTTCACATCGCGTGGAGTAACACTATGACGTTCTGGAGTATTTTGCGGCAACGTTGCTGGGGGCTGGTGCTGGTAGTGATAGGTGTTTGTGTCATTACCTTCATTATTTCGCACTTGATCCCCGGTGATCCTGCGCGCCTGTTGGCTGGCGATCGCGCCAGTGATGACATTGTACGCCACATTCGCCAGCAACTCGGGTTAGATCAACCGCTCTATGTGCAGTTTTGGCGCTATGTAACAGCACTTTTTTCCGGTGATTTAGGTACATCGATCCGCACCGGACGTCCTGTGTTGGATGACATTCGTACCTTTTTCCCTGCAACGCTCGAACTGGCGTTTTGCTCTCTGCTGCTGGCGCTGGCGTTGGGTATTCCCCTCGGCGTGCTCTCTGCAGTCTATCGCGATCGTTGGTTAGATCATGGCGTACGGTTATTGGCAATCGCCGGGATATCAACGCCCGCATTTTGGCTCGGCCTGGGGGTTATCGTTCTGTTTTATGGGCATCTTGATCTGCTGCCTGGTGGCGGGCGGCTGGATGACTGGCTAGAGCCGCCTGCGCATGTTACCGGATTCTATCTTATCGATAGCCTGCTGGCGGGTGAGCATGACGCGTTCTGGAATGCGCTGCAGCACCTGATATTGCCGTCGCTTACGCTCTCATTCGTTCATCTGGGTATTGTGGCGCGTCAGATTCGTTCTGCGATGTTAGAACAACTCAGTGAAGATTACATTCGCACAGCGCGGGCGAGCGGGTTAACGCCGTGGCGAATTGTCGTCTGTCACGCACTGCCTAATGCGCTGATCCCATCGGTGACTGTGTTGGGGCTGGCGTTGGGCGATTTGCTTTATGGCGCAGTATTAACGGAAACGGTTTTCTCCTGGCCAGGTATGGGAGCCTATGTTGTAGCGTCGATTCAGTCGCTGGATTTTCCCGCGGTGATGGGATTTGCCGTAGTGGTTTCCATGGCCTATGTCGGAGTCAACCTGGTGGTGGATCTGCTCTATCTGTGGCTGGATCCAAGAATTGGTCGGGGAGAAGCATGATGAGCATACCGCAAGAACAAGTAGCCCAACTGCGCACACCGTCACCGCGTGTCGAATATTGGAAAAAGCAGTGGTGGTTGGTGAAACGCAGTCCACTAACGCTGCTGGGCGGCGCGATTATCACCGTGATTTTGCTGATGATGGTATTTGCTCCCTGGCTGGTGCCTTATGACCCTGACAGCATAGATTTTTCTGCACGCTTACAACCACCATCATCAACGCATTGGTTTGGCACTGATGAAGTCGGGCGCGATTTGTTTAGCCGTGTCGTTATGGGGAGCCAGCAATCCGTCGCTGCCGGGCTGGCCGTCGTGGCGATTGCGGCCATCATCGGTTCTCTGCTTGGCTGTTTCTCGGGTGTATTGGGGGGGGTTGGCGATGCAATTATTATGCGCACGATGGACATCATGCTCTCAATCCCTTCGTTAGTACTCACCATGGCGTTGGCGGCAGCATTAGGCCCCAGCTTGTTTAATGCCATGCTGGCTATCGCCATTGTACGTATTCCGTTTTATGTCCGATTAGCTCGGGGACAAACATTGGTGGTGCGCCAGTTTGCCTATGTTCAAGCAGCAAAAACCTTCGGGGCTAATCGCTGGCATCTTATCACTTGGCACATACTGCGTAATGCGCTGCCACCGCTGGTGGTACAGGCCTCACTGGATATCGGTGCTGCGATTTTAATGGCCGCTACGCTGGGTTTTATCGGCCTGGGGGCTCAACAACCCACGGCGGAGTGGGGAGCGATGGTTGCCAATGGACGCAGTTATGTGCTCGACCAATGGTGGTATTGCGCCTTTCCTGGAATGGCGATCCTTATCACTGCTGTCGGATTCAACTTATTGGGTGACGGTGTCCGCGATCTGCTGGATCCAAAAACCTCAGGAGGACACTGATGAACGATATCCTGTTGGAGATTGATAACCTGGCGTTAAGTTTCCCTGTCTACCGTGGTGAGGTGAATGCACTAAATCAAGTATCGCTGATCGTAAAGCGCGGAGAGATTGTGGGGATCGTGGGAGAGTCTGGTTCTGGTAAGTCAGTGACATCCATGCTGGTGATGCGGCTATTGAGGCCGGGTAGTTATAACATCAATAGCGGTAGCATTACCCTGTTGGGACTGGATATGCTCAATGCACCGGAGCATCGATTGCGTCAGATGCGTGGGTCCAAGGTTGCCATGATCTTCCAAGAACCGATGACGGCCCTTAACCCGACACGGCGCGTCGGTGATTTGATGCGGGAAGTTATCCAACAACATCAACCGTTGAATAAACATGATGCACATGTGCACGCGTTAGCGTTACTTGCGGAAATGCAAATTGCCGATGCAGAACAAGTTATGATGCGCTATCCGTTTGAACTCTCTGGCGGCATGCGACAGCGGGTGATGATTGCACTGGCGTTTTCCTGTAATCCTGAACTGATTATTGCTGATGAGCCCACTACTGCGTTGGATGTAACAGTGCAGCGGCAGGTGCTGCGTTTGTTAAAACAGAAGGCACAAGAGCGCGGTACTGCGGTGTTATTTATCAGCCACGACATGGCTGTCGTATCTCAATTGTGCGATCGCCTCTATGTTATGTACGCCGGTACGGTTATTGAAAGTGGTGCCACACAGGCGGTTATAAAGCATCCCGCGCACCCTTATTCACAGGGACTGTTACGCTGTGCGCCGGATGATGCTGCACCACGCTCCGAGCTTCCTGCAATCCCTGGCACAGTACCTAATCTATCGCAATTGCCTGAAGGCTGCGCTTTTCGTCCGCGCTGTAAGGCAGCGACTGAACATTGTTATCAACGCCCTGAACTGACGGCGCTAGAGGCATCTTCACAGCACGTAGCCTGTTGGAATCCTCAGTGGGAGGTGGAAAATGAATGACGCATTATTAACGCTGCGTGATGTGCACGTTAGTTTCCCGGCGAAGCGTAACTGGCGTGGCAAGGTGATTGAGCAGGTTCATGCCCTCAATGGTCTCGATCTTACCATCGACGATGGCGAAACGTTAGGGATTGTGGGGGAATCTGGATGTGGCAAAAGTACCTTATCGCAAGTATTAATGGGAATGCTATCGCCATCGCAGGGTGAGTGCATACGGGCTCGCTCTCCAGGTTCCTGGCTGGCAAACGGCATGCAAATGGTATTTCAAGATCCACTGTCATCTCTGGATCCTAGATTGCCAGTGTGGCGTACCATAACAGAGCCTGTCTGGTTACAAGGGCATGGCAGTGAAGCGGAAAGGAGAGCGTTGGCATGTGAGTTGGCAACGCTGGTAGGCATTCGCCACGAATATCTCGATCGCTTGCCTCATGCATTTTCCGGCGGTCAGCGTCAGCGCATCGCTATTGCCCGCGCGCTTTCTGCACAGCCTGATATCATTTTATTAGATGAGCCCACATCCGCACTGGATATTTCTGTACAAGCTCAAATTCTGAATTTATTGGTGGCACTGCAACGGCAGCGTAAACTCACTTATGTGCTGATATCCCATAATATTTCCGTTATCCGCCATATGAGCGACCGCGTTGCTGTGATGTATTTGGGACAAATTGTTGAGCTGGGCGCTGCACCTAACGTGCTAAGCCAACCTCGTCATCCTTACACTCGTTTGCTGTTGGAGTCAGTCCCTCGTCTTAACACGTCGCTGTTGCAAAATGCCCGTGAAGAAATGAAAACGGGCGAGTTGCCCAGCAATCGTCGATTACCTCTGGGCTGTTTTTTTCGGGAGCGTTGTCCTTATGCAAGTGCTGATTGTGGGAAGCCACAGCTATTGACACCGCTGAATGAAACCGATGCCGTTCGCTGTTGGCAAGCAGCCTCTGACCTGTAAGAATATTCCTATTTTTGGGTTCGTGCGAAGGGATAATCGCACATGATTCTTCCTCCATAAGGAGAACACCTGAGGAAAAGCTACCCGAAGATCAACAGTTCTGTCTGCAGAAGAGAGAACGTTCACTACGAAGCTTATCGCATAAATGTGACAGGATAGTGAATTTTTAGCCTTGACCTTCGTGCCCAGAGTCGCTATTGATACCTTGTGGGTGCTCGAAAAGCAGTCACTGTTTTCTTTCCACCAGATGAACAATGAGGGAAATGAGGCATGAAGAGACAGAAACGAGATCGTTTGGAACGGGCGCAATCGCGCGGCTATCAAGCAGGACTTTCCGGAAAATCGAAGGAACTTTGCCCTTATCAATCAATTAATGCCCGGTCTGAATGGTTGGGAGGCTGGCGGCAAGCCATGGAGGACAGGGCGGTTACCGCGTAGTCCCGCATTGCACCGGTGCCAACTGCGTCGGTCTCAGTGATTTGTCCTAAAATGACCTCCGCACATTTGCGGAGGTTTTTGTTATAAAGCATTATGATTGCCTCATCCACTATTATTGCTAAATGTATATTCAATGATGTATAGAATTGCAATGACTTAATTAAATAATGAGTAACAGAACTTAATAAAAAATTTTCGGATTGGAAATTAGAAGAACTTATTAAAGTGGTGATGGTATTTTTTGTTTTTTTATAAAGGATTTTATATGAAAATACCACATTCGCACCCTGTTTATTTCCAAGGAAATAATCTATTCGTAACAACAAAAAATGATACTAATTCAAATCCACCTCACTTAATGATGAGATCTTTAAATAATATAAGCAATTCATTATTGTATCTTTATAGGGGGAGGGCTAAAGATTCAAATTTTCTTGCTATGCCATCATCAGCACAAGAATGTTACAGGCATGCCACGAAAACACACACTCACTCTATTCATCACCGTGTCATTAGTTATGGCGATATGGCTCCCTGCTGTTACATGACAAATGACAGAGTCTGTTCAGACTCTCGTATGCAGCAGAATATACAATGTATTCCACAGAAAAATACAATAAATGAAGAATTGTCTACTAGAGAAACTTTGCCGTATGTAGGCGTATCAACAGGTCCTGTTGTAGCAAAAAGAGGAATAAAAGGCAAAAATTTCATAATAAATTTATCCAACGTAATAACAATACTTACTAACAAAGGGATTTATATTTCGGATGGACTTTCCCCACATACGATTTATGCTCAATTACGCCGTGAGGTAAGAGTGGCAAGTCAGTTGGGACAATATTTTGACAAAATTGATTTTCAACAACGAATCAATTTTAAAGCCAAACAAAGAATCAGTCGATTTTATGCTAATGCGACAACGATAGAAAAAATAGGTGCATTTTCAGCATTTAATTCATCCACTGTGCAAAAAATATTTTACGTTCGATGAGGAGGAATAGTATCGTGTAGAGTAGTTACATAATAAACCAATTTAGGGGAGGTGATATACTGCAGTGTTATTTCCTTTGATGTGAATGATAGTATGGTGCAAGTCTTTTTTATTGAGAGTCGAGAGTGCTAGATAAGCCGAAATGATATTTTTATGTTTTTTTAACGGAATTTATATGAGAATGACAGAATTAGTTCATTTAAGTTACGATGAAACAGTGGAAATACTCTCTTCATTAGAGACATGTCACGAACACAATACGTACTCTGTATTTGACTCTGTCATTAAAATCGAAAATTCGCCTCCGATTCCATCTAATACCTTCGCCGCTAAAGACCCTGAGCATATGGCGTGTCAGACTTCACAACAGATGGAACCTGCTCAACAGTGTAGCTCAGAGTTAAAGAGGCATTGCAATCTAGGTCAGAGCGACAATAATGTGGGTGATATTGTGGTAGAGAGTGAGTCAACATCTAGTTTATCATTAGAGGAAAAACTACTCTCTAATCTTCAGCGTAATGCACAACAAATATCTTTTTTGAATCATGATGATTTACTGCGAGAACGCAATGTTTCCATAAACGGTAGGCGAGTAAAATTATATAATTATTCTCGAGATTTATTAAAAATGGTGAAAAAGGTGACTGAATATCGCATTAGGACTCCTATCGGTCTTTCTGCATACACTGTTTATGCTAAGTTATCAAAAGCAATGAATAACAATGATTTTGATCCCTCTGATTTTCAAAAACGTATTGATGCGAATGCCAAAACTAATCTGCCTAGAGTGATGAAGCGATGGTTGAATCGAGGTCATCATTCGCTAGATGGGTTTGCAGCATTAAGATCAAGAGATATACAAGACGCTTATTTGCGATCATTGGGACGTCAGGATGTTGAATAAACAAGCGCCACTGATTTCTCAGAGGCGTTTGTTTGGTATGTGGCGGTGAGGGAGGGATTCGAACCCTCGATACGTTTTCACGTATACACACTTTCCAGGCGTGCTCCTTCAGCCACTCGGACACCTCACCGGATCGCTGCCAGCAGTATGCTGCGGCAACGGGCGCTAATGTAGGTAAATTGCTGGGCAGCGTCAATGAGTTTATGCAACAAAACGCGCGTTTAGTTAAACTTAATGCAATTTGCTGATTTACTCACCAATTCGAACGCATTCACAACATCTTTTAAGTGTTAAATTTTCGTTATAACGGCGGTGCGGGCTGCTAGTAAAGGTGAGAAATGGTATGCTGAGAGGGAAATGCCTAGCCAGGAGAGATCATGTATCCCGTCGATTTACATATGCATACTGTCGCCAGTACCCACGCTTACAGCACCCTGCATGACTATATTGCAGAGGCCAAACTGAAAAACATTCGCCTGTTTGCCATTACCGATCACGGCCCTGACATGGCAGATGCTCCGCACTATTGGCATTTTATGAATATGCGTGTCTGGCCGCGACTGGTTGATGGCATAGGGATCCTGCGTGGTATTGAATCAAATATCAAAAACCGCCAGGGAGAGATCGACTGCACCGGGATTATGCTTGAACAAATGGATGTGGTGATTGCGGGATTTCACGAACCGGTTCTGCCTCCGCAAGATCTCGCTACCCACACCGAGGCGTTGATTGCAACGATGGCCAGTGGGCATGTGCATATCATCAGCCATCCGGGTAACCCTAAATACCCGATAGATATTTCTGCCGTGGCGGAAGCCGCCGCGCACTATGACGTTGCGTTGGAACTGAATAACTCTTCATTCATGCATTCGCGAAAAGGCAGTGGGCCAAACTGTCGCGCTATTGCTGAGGCAGTGCGCGACGCAGGTGGAAGACTGGCCCTTGGCTCAGATTCTCATATTGCGTTCACTCTGGGTGATTTTACTCACTGTGAGCGTATTTTGCATGAGATCGATTTTCCTGAAGATCGCGTGTTAAATGTGAGCCCACGGCGCGTTTTAGATTTTTTGGAACGGCGCGGTCGTCCGACTATTCCTGAGTTGGCTGCACTGTAAGATAAATTGTGACGCTGTCACTTAAACTTATTCCACCAGGGCGACGTCACTTGCCGTTTGACCGAGGCAGTGCTCGAATTCCTCACGCATTTTGTGTATGTTTCGGTTTCTGCGCGCTGTCCGCGATCACACTGGCTGTGCCAATTACGCCACTGGGATAATCTCTTAACTACCATAACGATAACAGGTTATTACATGAACGAATTTTCATTGGTTTGTCGGTTGCTGGGTACACTATTCAATCGGGCTCCTGGCGACGACGTAGTGGTGCCATTATTGGCGATGATACAGCAGGGTAAACTTAAACCGCATTGGCCATTGGAGCAGGATGCGCTCTTGGAACGCTTACAGCGCAGCGTTGATGCCAGTGCACTGGCTGCTGATTACCATGCTCTGTTTATTGAACAGGGGGGCTCAGTTTCCCCTTGGCGTTCTTCTTACATCGAGGATGGCACCGAAGAGACTGTACGCGTTTTTTTACAACAGCGTGGCATGCCGCTTAAAGAAGGTGCCGTGGACCACTTTGGGGCGTTGTTGCTGGCTGCTTCATGGCTTGAAGATCAGGCTCAGGAAGATGAAAGCGCCGCCCAGCTCGCGTTGTTTGATGAATTCTTATTGCCGTGGAGCGGTCGTTTTCTCGGAAAAGTTGAGAGCCATGCTACTACTGCGTTTTATCGCACGCTGGCGGTGCTGACGAGAGAGGCGTTGGACGCTTTGCGAGAAGATCTGGCCGATGAAGATGAAGAAGAGCAAAACGCCAGTGATAGTGATGAATGAGCGCTGATTCTGGGCGGCGGTGTTTGCCGCCCAGTGATTAACTTAATCTGTCAATTGAATGGCAATCTGCCCCGGTTTAACCTCTATGCCTTTCGCCAGTTTTTTGGCTAGCGCTTCAGTTTTACTGTGTTCATCACTGAGTACATAAGCGGGTTTCTGGTCGAAATAGTTTTTCAATGCCTGATTCAAATAGGGCGTCAGCGTCTTAAATACGGTGTCCATCTTTTCAGGCGTCACTTGATAATCAACCAATTCCATCTCTTTAAGGAAAATGGCGCTGTTGGTTTTATCAAACACCGGCTGTGCTTTCAGGGTTAACACCGCATCTGCAGATTGGGCACCCAACAGCGAACTGATATCTACCTTTGCGTGCCCGGACAAGGTGACTTTACCCGGTTCTGCACGACCAATCTGGCTACTCAAATCGCTAAGCACTATGGTGGCATCGACCACGCCGGGAATGCCAATCTGTTTCTTAAAATCGTTATGCTTTTGCAGGTAACTATTCACGTCCTGCTCGCTGAGTGAGTACTGCGTAAGACGATCGCAGCCGCTAACAAGTAACGTCAGCGCCAGTGTGGCAATGGCGGCTATCCCTGATTTTTTCATTGAAGTTCCTCGGCGATTGCTGTGTTTCTTTGGTATGACGGCTTTGCCATGAATGTTGTAGCACCGCCTCAGCAAAACCCAGCGGAATTTTGTGAAGCAGGTGTGCACACTGCCGTATTGGCTCGCGGTAATCTATCAGATAGCGCCGAAAGCTTTAGTGTTCTCCAAGCATAGCAGGTTCTATCTTGCGCAGATTAAACTGCCAATACAACGCAGCAAGCGTGAATAGACCGATAACTCCCAAAATAAACCAAGGCAGTTCGGGCATATGAAGACGGTGCCCGGTATCAAACAACCACCCTCCGCCGCTGTAACCCAGTGCGCCGCCTAACGCGAGTCCTAACCGACTGAATCCCATGTAGCTACCGCGTGCGCGTGAATCGGCCAATGAAGCACTCAGGGTTTCTCGTGCAGGTTCAGCGATGATAGAGCCCACATAAAACAGACTGATAAGCATCAGAAGGGAAGGTAATGTGCTTGTCATACCGATCGGGAACAAGCTCAATGCCATGATAAATAATCCAGCCATCAGACGCTGTTCAAGGCGGAAGCGTTTTTCGCTCCAACGAGCAATGGGGTAGAGCAAACTCAGTGAAATTCCGGCCTCAATGGCATACATCCATTTTACCGCCGATGGCGTTCCTGCAATTTCATTGACCATAAGGGGAAGCATTAACAGTACCTGCACGCCAAGCATGTAATAGCCTGTCAGGGTCAGCACATAAATTAAAAAACGACGATCGCGGATGACACGTAACAGACCTTCTGAAATGGGCGTTCGAACAGTAGAAATGCGATATGCGGGTAATAGCCACGCATTTAACGCAGCAGCCAGTAAGAACATGGCCGCGCCACCCAGGCAGACGACAGTAAAGTCATATTGTAGCAACCAACTGCCAATCAGTGCGCCGACAACAGCGCCCGCACTGTCTTGCATCATCAATAAAGAATAGAAACGGCCTCGCTCTTGTGGGCGAACCAATTTCACGACGAGCGCGGTACGTGGCGGATCGAATAATGTGCCACCAAGCGCGGATAGCGCACAAGAAAGCCATAACAACCAAGGTTCGGTCGCGATAGCCATGAACACAAAACCCGCAGCGCGTAATAGCATGCCAGTGATGATCATCGGTTTGGCGCCGAATCTGTCGGCAATGGCACCACCAAAAATACCCAGTCCTTGCTGAATAAATTGACGTAACCCTAGTGCTATCCCCACCATTAAGGCCGCCCAGCCCAGTTCGTCAACAAAACGTATGGAAATAAGCGGGAAAACAACAAAAAAACCCAGAACCACCAGCATATTGTCTAATAAAAGGAAATATTTACCGAGGCTCCGAGCTTGTGACATCAGAGGCATGTTTCACCACAAGAGAAAAAAGAAAGAACTACAACGCATCTATTTTGGACTCTTATCTGATGCCAAGATAGTCTTTGCAAGACAATATTTTTTTATCGACCTAGCCGCTGAAGGCGACAATTGAGGTTGTTTTTTGGGCCAAAATGCGTCAGCTGTTAATTAACTGCGCAATAAGTCAGCGCTAGAGGTTTTACGCCAGAGAATTGATGCGGTTATAGTAGCGAGTATGGGTTTTTTCGTGGTTATGTGTGCAATGCTGTGTTTGATACTGTTTTTTCAGTAAAACCTGCAATGTGAATTATAGCGATAAATTTTTCTTATCGAACAACTCAAAAAAAACGAGGCAGAGATGTTTGGCTATCGTTCGAGCCCGGTACGGGTATATATGACAACGGACAGGCTAGTCGTACGTTTAGCCCATGAGCGCGATGCTTGGCGGCTGGCAGAATACTATGCAGAGAACCGTGATTTTTTAAAACCTTGGGAACCCGTGCGTGATGCCAGCCATTGTTATCCTTCAGGATGGCAAGCGCGGCTGAGTGTGATTAATGACATGCACAAGCAGGGGTCTGCATATTATTTTCTGCTGCTTGATCCTAACGAAAATGAGGTCCGTGGCGTCGCTAATTTCAGTAACGTGCTGCGAGGCTCTTTCCATGCATGTTATCTGGGGTATTCACTCGGGGAGAAATGGCAGGGGCAGGGTATGATGTATGAAGCCTTGCAGCCAGCGCTGCGCTATATGCAGCGTCAACAGCACATGCATCGTATTATGGCAAACTACATGCCGCATAATCAGCGTAGTGGTAATTTATTGACCCGACTCGGTTTTGAGCGGGAAGGTTACGCAAAAAACTATTTGTTGATCGACGGCAAGTGGCAAGATCACGTTCTGACTGCCTTGACGAATGAACACTGGACACCTCAGCGATAGGAGCCCTGACAATGAAATATCAGTTTGATGCCAAAGCACTGCGCGTAGTGGGCTGCTTGTTGGAAAAGCAGATTACCACGCCAGAGCAGTATCCAATGTCGCTTAACGGCGTGGCAACCGCGTGTAACCAGAAAACCAACCGTGAGCCTGTATTAGATCTCAGTGAAAGTGATGTACAGCAAACGCTCGATCTGTTGGTTAAGAAACACATTGTCAGGACCCTTAGCGGATTTGGCAATCGAGTGATGAAGTATGAGCACCGTTTTTGCAACTCCGAGTTTGGCGATCTGAAGTTTTCCCCGCCAGAAGTGGCACTGGTTACCACGTTGCTGCTGCGTGGGGCACAAACGCCCGGTGAACTTCGTACTCGCGCGGCGCGTTTGTATGAATTTGCTGATGTTAATGAAGTCGAGCTGACATTGGAACAACTGCAATCCCGGGAAGATGGCCCCTTTGTCGTGCGTCTGGCCCGTGAGCCGGGTAAGCGGGAGCACCGATTTATGCACCTGTTTGGCGACGATGGGCCCGTGGCGGCGGATAACAGTCGTGAAGAGAGAGAGGATGTGGTATCGGCAGATCTGACTCAGCGAGTGGCCCTCCTGGAGCAAGAAGTCGCTGAATTAAAACAGCAACTGGCACACTTGTTATCACGATAATCCTGAGCGCTGCTTGAAGAAACGGTAACTTAAACTGCGGGTGACGCTATGGACACAGCGAAAACGGATGTAAATCGTATCCGCATCGGTATGGTTGGGTTGGGCTCTATTGCGCAAAAAGCGTATTTGCCCGTGCTTTGTCAGGAAACGCGCTGGACGTTTGTCGGCGTGTTTTCTCCCGATCAGCAAAAAATGCATACGCTATGTCAGCAATATCGCTTGTCGGGTTTTTCTTCGCTGGAAACTTTGGCGAGAAAGTGTGATGCAGTGATGGTGCACAGCAGCACCGCAAGTCACAATGATGTCATAAGCACTCTGCTGCGCCTTGGTGTACATGTTTACGTTGATAAGCCTTTGGCCGAAACCCTGCCTCAGGCTGAAGCGTTATTGGCGCTGGCGCAGCGCCAAGGCAAAACGTTAATGGTGGGATTTAATCGCCGTTTTGCCCCCGGTTATCTGGCGTTAAAATCGTCGTTGCAGATCCCAATGTCTATTCGGATGGAAAAGCATCGGACGGACAGTGTTGGCCCACAGTCAGTGCGTTTCACTTTGCTGGATGATTATCTTCATGTGGTTGACACGGCTTTGTGGCTGGCAGATGAAGGCGCGGTGTTGCAAGGCGGTGTCATTCGTAATAACCCAGCAGGACAGCTTGTTTTTGCCGAACACCTGTTTGCCTCACCAACCTGCCAGATTGTCACCAGTATGCATCGGCGCGCAGGGAGTCAGCGCGAGTCGGTTCAGATGATAACGGAAGGCGCCACCTACCACGTTGATAATTTAAATGATTGCTGGCAAGAGCGCGATGGTGTTGTGATTCGACAACCCGTGCCATCTTGGCAAAGTATTCTGGAGCAGCGTGGTTTTGTCGGTGCCGTTCACCATTTTGTTGACGCACTTGATCGGGGGATAGAGCCGCAGACCTCAGGCGAACAGGCCATTTTGGCCCAGCGTGTGGTGGAAACGCTCTTCACATCATGCTGAAAATGTACGTTGACCCTTATCAAGGGTGGCTATTCTGCTGCTGATGCGTAGACTATCGCCACGCTTGGCGGGCTGAGTTCCGCCGTAACTCCCGACACAATAGAATCGAATCGGATGAATTTATTAAAATCATTGGCTGCGGTCAGTTCAATGACCATGCTATCGCGTGTTTTGGGCTTTATCCGCGATGCCATTGTCGCACGGGTATTTGGTGCAGGGATGGCCACTGACGCTTTTTTTGTGGCGTTCAAACTGCCCAACCTGTTGCGCCGTGTTTTTGCTGAGGGCGCGTTCTCACAGGCATTTGTCCCTATTTTGGCTGAATATAAAAGCCAGCAGGGGGATGAGGCAACGCGCACGTTTCTCGCTTATGTGTCGGGTATGCTGACACTGGTGTTGGCACTGGTGACCGTTGCCGGAATGATCGCCGCACCTTGGGTTATTATGGTGACAGCGCCGGGCTTTGCTGCCACACCCGATCGATTTGCGCTGACATCAGCGCTGTTACGCATTACTTTTCCTTATATTCTGCTGATATCCCTCACCTCGATGGTGGGGTCGGTGTTAAATACCTGGAACCGTTTCTCCGTTCCCGCATTCGCACCGACTTTTTTAAACATCAGCATGATTGGCTTTGCCTTGCTCGCTACGCCCTATTTTGATCCGCCTGTATTGGCGCTGGCCTGGGCGGTTTTAGTGGGTGGGGTACTGCAGTTGGTTTACCAACTTCCTCATCTTAAGAAGATCGGTATGTTGGTGCTACCGCGCTTTAAATGGCGTCATCCTGGCGTCGGGCGAGTAATGAAATTGATGGCTCCCGCGATTTTAGGTGTGTCAGTAAGCCAAATTTCGCTAATCATCAACACTATATTTGCCTCCTTTCTTAACGAAGGCGCTGTGTCCTGGATGTATTACGCCGATCGGTTAATGGAATTTCCTTCCGGTGTGCTGGGCGTCGCGTTAGGTACCATATTACTGCCATCACTGGCGAAAAGTGTCGCCAGCGGCGATCAGGAAGCCTATTCGCACCTGATGGATTGGGGATTACGTCTTTGTTTCCTGTTGGCGCTGCCCAGTGCTGTAGCTTTGGGCATTTTGTCGAAACCACTGATTGTTGCGTTGTTCCAATACGGTAAGTTCAGTGCGCTGGATGCATTGATGACCCAACGTGCGTTGATTGCCTACGCCATTGGATTGATGGGGCTGATTGTGGTGAAAGTACTGGTTCCTGGGTTTTATTCTCGCCAGGATATCAAAACGCCGGTGAAGATCGCGCTTGTTACGCTTGCGCTGACACAGGTTATGAACCTGATATTTATTGGGCCGTTACAACATGCAGGGCTAGCCCTTTCAATTGGTTTAGCATCCTGTCTCAATGCCGGGTTGCTCTATTGGCAACTACGTAAACAGCAGCTTTTTCAACTTCGTCCGGGGTGGGGTTCTTTTCTTGTCAAATTGGTGGTAGCGGTTTTAACAATGTCTGCGGTGTTGATCGCGTTATTATGGTGGATGCCTGCTTGGGATATAGGTGGTATGACAATACGCATTTCACGCCTCATGGTGGTCGTGGTGGCCGGAGCCGGAGCCTACTTTGCTATGCTGGCGCTGCTTGGCTTCCGCCCGCGTGATTTTGCCCGTCGTAGTGTGTAATCGCTCAATCGAGAAATAAAAACGGTGGCTCAGGCCACCGTTTTTTGTGTGAATAACCGGAATTACATTTTTTCGACGGTTTCAATACCCAAGGTGCTTAACCCTTGTTTCAATGTCTCTGCGGTCAACAAGGCCAGTTTCAGGCGGCTTTGGCGCACCGCATCACTGTCAGCGTTCAGAATCGGACAATGCTCGTAGAAACTGGAGAATAGCCCGGCAAGATCGTACAAATAGGCACACATGACATGCGGTGTACCTTCACGTGCTACGGTAGTGATAGTCTCTTCGAATTGCAGTAGTCGAGTCGCGAGTGCGGTCTCTCGGCCATCATTGAGCACTACGGGTTCTGTCAGCGTGGCTTTATCAATATTGGCGCGCTTGAAAATAGAGGCCACGCGAGTGTAGGCATACTGCATATAGGGCGCAGTGTTACCTTCAAATGCCAGCATATTATCCCAATCAAACACGTAGTCAGTCGTGCGACTTTTTGACAGGTCAGCATACTTCACTGCACCAATCGAGACGACTCGCGCCAGTTCGCGCAATTCGCTTTGTTCCATATCCGGGTTCTTACCCGAAATCAGCGCTAATGCCCGCTCATAAGCCTCGTCCAGCAGGTCTGCTAATTTTATGGTGCCACCCGCACGGGTTTTGAACGGTTTGCCATCTTTGCCCAGCATCATGCCAAACATATGGTGTTCCAGCGAAACGGATTCCGGCACATAGCCCGCTTTGCGTACGATAGTCCACGCTTGCATTAAATGTTGATGCTGGCGGGAATCGATATAATAAAGAACGCGATTTGCGCCAAGCGTTTCATAACGGTATTTAGCGCAAGCAATATCCGTGGTGGTATAGAGATAGCCGCCATCTTTTTTCTGAATGATAACGCCCATAGGTTCGCCTTCCTTGTTTTTAAATTCATCAAGGAAAACTACCGTAGCGCCTTCACTCTCAACGGCCAGGCCTTTGGCTTTCAGATCGGCAACGATACCCGGCAGCATATCGTTATAGAGGCTTTCGCCCATCACGTCATTTTTTGTCAAGGTGACATTCAGGCGGTCATAGGTTATCTGGTTCTGTGTCATGGTGACATCAACCAGTTTGCTCCACATCTCGCGAAAATAAACATCACCACCTTGTAATTTCACCACGTAGTGGCGGGCACGCTCTGCAAAGACAGCGTCTTCATCGTAGCGCTTTTTAGCTTCACGATAGAAGGCTTCCAGGTCAGGTAGTATCAGATCGCCAGAGGTGTCTTTCTGCATATCCTCGAGGTGCGCGATCAGCATGCCAAACTGTGTACCCCAATCTCCCACATGGTTAGCACGGATAACGTTGTGTCCAAGAAACTCAAGCGTGCGGACGGCTGCGTCACCAATGATGGTTGAACGCAAGTGGCCGACGTGCATTTCTTTTGCAACGTTAGGCGCAGAATAGTCAACTACAATGGTTTGCGCCGTTACAGGAGTGATACCCAGCTTGGGAGTGTTCAACGCTCGTTCGGTTTGTTGTGCCAACCACTGTGCGTCCAGAAACAGGTTGATAAACCCTGGACCAGCAATTTCTGTTTTGGCTACGATGCCATCCAACGCCAGATGCTGAACTACCGTTTCTGCCAATTGTCGCGGTGGTAGCCCGAGTTTTTTCGCTGCTGCCATGACGCCATTGGCCTGGTAATCACCAAACTGAGCTTTGGCAGACTGGCGCACCTGTGGGTCTGTGCCGTTGGGCGCACCCGCTGCAACCAATGCCTGGCTGACTTTTTCCGAAAGAAGAGCCTGAATATTCACCTGGATACCTTTAATAAAAAATCAAGCCCTCGCTTATATCATATTTGGGCTGAGACGTCAGTAGGGCAAGACTTCCCCGCGAGAATTTTCCTGAGAAAATGCAAGGGGGATGGCGCTCGAAGAGGTGAGTTAGCGAGTCGGAAACAGATACAGCGAAGAAGAAGAACAGCAGTGTTACAATGGGCGTGTTTAACGCTTTCTTCCCCGATGATGGGTTCCGATACGTTGACTTTCCCTTGTTTTAAAATGTTTGAAAATGGCATATGCCGCAATGGCAATAAGCAGAACCGATAAAATGGCTAAAATCATAATTATTTCTCTGTATACTATTGCGATACGATAACAAATTACCCGTTTTTGTTAGGTGTTACAATGTAGGTCAAGAGGTTTAAGATTAATCTTTTCTTTTAGGAATATTCCTTAAATCCACATAATTTGCATAGGATGTCAGTGCAATGACTTATTGTGGACCAATAACGATACTGTGTTTATAAATTCCAATGCCGTTCGATATCCTTATCAAATACGGTGATGTGGTGGACAGTGAGGGGATATAGCATAAAGTGATTTTTATCACTTTATGTTTCAGGATGTTACAGTAGCGGTTTCGTGTACCAGTAGGCTTTTTGTGCTATGGCCTTGCTTCAGGGCGCGTTGCATCTGGCCTGCTCAGGAAAGGCACGCAAAAAACGTGCGAGATGTTACTATTCTAAAATTAATTATTGTTCATGTTAGGATGTACGATGTCAGAAATGTTTCCCCCTGAGCTTCAACAAGATCTGGTCCGCTTTGAACGCGCATTGCTACAGTTAGCCGATACGTTGGGATTAGATTTGTCGCAATTTGAAGCTGATCACATTGCGTTGCGCTGTAATCAAAACACGACAGCAGAACAATGGAAAAAAACGTTATTAACGTTAGGCATATTAATTTCTGAAAATCAAATTAATGGGCGCACTATTTGTCTTTTTTCGCTTAACGAAAAAATAACTGTGGGACCGTTAAATATTGATTGTGTTGAATTACCCTGGCCTGGTCAGCGCTTTTATCCAAATGAGGGGTGGGAACACGTTGAGTTAGTATTAGCGGGCAGTCCGGAAACTTTACATGCACGCGCTTTGGCGTGTCTTTCTGACCAGGCGTTAGCGTCTCCACACATTACCCTCAAGTTTAGCCAACCTGGCAGCGATAAAGAACGGTTACCTAACCCCACATTAGCCGTAAGTGATGGCAAAACCACTATCAAGTTTCATCCATTTTCTATTCGGGATGTGGTCGCCAGCGAGCATATGTGAGCACTGCATAGCGCCAATGTCAGAGGTGTGTTGTCGCAACCATTAGACGACTTTTGATAAAATTTGTGTAGCGTGTCATGGATAGCTCAAGGGTAATCCTATCCTCTGTGACTCCGCTCTCCTTTGCATTTTTATTCAGATGTAATATTTATCCTAAGCCATGGCATGCTATTTGATGTTGCAATAGCAGCCGCGCAATGTAACGCAGGTGGGAGATGACAAATGCCAAAATTGGAAGTGTGCTGTTATAGCGTTGATTGCGCGCTCACGGCAGAGCAGGCGGGAGCAGACAGAATTGAGCTTTGTGCAGGCCAGCGTGAAGGGGGACTAACACCCAGTTATGGCGTTCTGGCAGAAGCGCGCAGCAAGGTGCGGCTACCCGTTCATCCTATTGTACGTCCCCGCGGCGGGGATTTTTGCTACAGTGACAGTGAATTCCGTACCATTCAGTACGATATTCAGCATATTAAGGAGATGGGGTTCCCCGGCGTGGTTGTTGGTGTGCTGGATGAAGAAGGACATATCAATCTGGCGAGAATGAAGACCTTGATGGCCTTGTGTGATGGGATGGCAGTGACATTCCATCGCGCTTTCGACTTGTGTCTGAATCCGCATGTGGCGTTGCAGCAACTCACTGATTTGGGCGTGGCGCGTGTATTAACATCGGGTCAGCAGCAGCAGGCAGAAAACGGATTGACGTTATTACGTGAACTAACACGGGCAAGTCGTGGTCCAATCATTATGGCGGGAGCAGGGGTCCGTTTAACTAACCTGCATAAGTTTCAGCACAGCGGTATTCAGGAGTTACACAGCTCAGCAGGGCACTGGCTTCCTTCAGCGATGCGTTTTCGCAAAGTGGGTGTATCTATGTGTTCGGACGCTGAAACTGATGTGGATGAGTTTAGCCACTACTATGTTGATGGTGACATCGTTGCGGAAATGAAGCGCGTGCTGAATGCCGGGTGTGAACCGGTTCCTGTCCCCTGAGATGTAGAGAGCCCGCTCAACGAGTCCTTTACCGCGCAGCATTCCCGTGGGTCTGCTTGCGAGTACCAAGCCCCGGCGTGTTGCCGGGGCTTTTTTTCTTATATACAATAAGTTAGCTTGGTTTTGGGGGGCTATTGGGGTGTGACCTGCTCCCCGTTGATTAATACACCGCGATGTTAGTAATGTCTTCATTAGCAACATGAGGACATCACCATGAGGAAGCGTTTTTCCGACGAACAGATCATCAGTATCCTCCGCGAAGCCAAAGCCGGGGTTTCTGCCCGGGAGCTTTGCCGCAAGCATGCTATCTCCGATGCTATCTTCTACACCTGGCGCAAGAAGTTTGGCGGCATGGAAGTCCCTGAAGTGAAGCGGCTTAAGTCGCTTGAAGAGGAGAACGCCCGCCTTAAGAAGCTGCTCGCCGAAGCCATGCTGGATAAGGAGGCGCTTCAGGTAGCTCTGGGCCGAAAGTTCTGACGACAGACCAGAAGCGGGAAGCTGTGGTGTTGATGTGTGATGCGACCGGTCTGTCGCAACGTCGTGCCTGCTGACTCACAGGTTTGTCCCTGTCGACCTGCCGCTATGACGTTCAGCGTCCATCTGCTGATGCGTATTTATCAGGGCGCATCACTGAGCTGGCATTGGAGCGAAGGCGTTTGGCTACCGCTGCATCTGGCGGCTTTTTGTTGCCTGGAGAAAAGTCCATGAAGTAGCAATGCGGTTGACCGCAGCCGAAAGGCAATGCAGCAGTAATGATGCTGACTCGAGTCGCATAATGGTGAGCAGGTTTAGCATACTGTTGTGAGATTGAATAAGGGGTAGTGCTCCGGTAAAGCAACACAGACGCCATACGTGCACTGGTTATCAGTGGCCTAATGAGCGGCGAGAACTCAAAGGCGTGAGCACAGCCACTGCGAGAGTGTGGCTAACATCACAATCGTAGTGTAATCATATCGAAAAAATCCGTATCAACAGGAAGATACCTTGTTAGTGTAGTGCATTTGTGGAGTTTGCTTGGCTGTTTAAGGTAAGAGAGTAAATGTCAAATGTAAGGGAAATATACGCTGTAAAGGTTCGTTTAAGAACTGGCGTTACATTGAACGGATTTGTAAAACAGGGCTATAACATAGTTGGGAGTTGGGTAACCATATCAAAAACAATTGACATGAAAAATATTATCTACATCAATCCTGTCGAAATTTCTTATCTTGAACTGAGCGAGAATAAATAGCAAAGCTCACGGGCAGACAGGGTTTGCTTGCCCGTCAGCCAAGGTTTTTACAAGGAGACAGGGGGGGTTAGCGCGACGTGCTAACCCGCGCTGCGGTTACTGTGGTTGTCAGGGCCATACCTCAAGCGCATGCCCGCACAATGCCACCAGCGCCCGCCGTCGAACGTTGAGTGATGACTTCTATTTGGATTGACTATGCCAGCATTACTCCCCCGAGCCTGCAGCAAACGTGGCTGTGCTGCCACAACAAGATGAACAAAAAGGAGATATACTAGCAGGAATGGAGGCGGTGCCGGTTTTTTGGAAATCCTCACTGGAAGAAGCGTTAAATAGAATGGTTATATTTAGGGATGAATCTCCAAAAAAAGTTAATTTGTCCGTTAAGGTTTTAGCATTAGATGTTCCTGCCGCTGGATTCTCTTTTACCACAAACACAGTTGCTAGATATGAAATAATCGATAGAAGCACGGGTTCGGTAATATATAAACAAGATGTATCATCATCTGGCACTGTTCCAGCGGGGTATGCATTTGCCGGGGTAACCAGAGCCAGAGAGTCAATAAATAGGCCTGTGCGGAATAATATCGCTCAATTTTTGCAGGCTCTAGAAACTGTGGATGTTAACAAGCCTATGTTCCCGTCCGGAGCGCTGAAATGAAACTTATTTTGTTATTTTCAAGTCTAATGTTCTTGTCGGCATGTGCTCCAAATGTATCCCCCGATAGTTATTCTGTTGGTTCCGTTGGTGCTGTAAACAGAACGGTTTCTTGTGTGGTCATCAGCGCTCGGACAGTTCAAATAAAAGGTACCACAGGAGTTAGTGGCACTACGGGCGCAGCAACAGAGGCTGTCGCTGGTTCTACGCTTGGTGGTGGCACTAGATCTAATATTGCTGGCGCGATAGGTGGTGTGGTTGTTGGTGGTATCGCTGGTGCGATGGTGGAAGAGGGGTTAATGAAACAGTCAGGGAAGGAGTACGTCATTCAAACGGATAATGGAAATTTAATGACCATTGTTCAGGGGCGAGAACCAGAGTTTTTAGTTGGAGACAAAGTGTTTATTCTTTATGGAAATCCATCAAGAATAATAAAAGATCAAAGAATATGATTTTCGGGTTCCGTATAAACCCAGTCTAAGTACTGGGTTTTTTATTCCCGGAGGACAAGAAATGGCAACGCTGCGTGAGTTAATAATCAAAATTTCCGCCAACTCACAATCATTTCAGTCAGAGATTACGCGAGCATCGCGCATGGGTAGTGACTACTACAAAACCATGCAAAACGGTGGGCGACAGGTTGCTGTGGCTTCCCGTGAAAGTCAGAAAGCATTGGCGGAAGTGAATGCTCAACTCGCTTCAGCAAAATCCACTGCTGCGGGTGTAGCCGGCGCTTTGGCGGGGTCATTCGCAACCAGTCATAACGTTTCTATAGTGATGCTTTCTGACGAACTGGATGACGGTTCAGGCATGCCAAATTCTTCTATATACGCAACCCTCTTGGTCCCCCAAGCTTTGGCAAGAGTCTGTTTCATGAATGTCCGATTCTCTCTGTAAGACATACACGCCACTCTTTTTAATCCCGACAGTACATCTATAACGAGCGGTGCCGTCGCTGCGAAGTCTCTTCTCTATAGTAAAAAACGCCATTTCATGCCCTTTTTTGGGGGGGCTGGGTGGGGTGCTGAGAAGAGATTAATACACCCAAACGGAGTAAAATACACTAAAATATTACTGTTTGTATAAACAGGTGTGTTTGTTTATCTTTTTGAATTTAATAATTATTTATTTTTTAGTGAAAAGTACGACCCCGGCGTGTTGCCGGGGCTTTTTTTCAGTTAATCCATCAATACGATGATTGCGTAAACCTGCGTTGAGTACTGAAGTGCTGCATTACCTATCCCGCCACACCGGACGCGCATTATGATCAAGAGCCCAGTGTCCCTCATCCGGTGTAAAGCAAACCCCACCTACCCAACGAGATTGTGGTGCAAAGTCAAGCCAGTAAGCCCGGCCTTGTAGTACGTCATGGCCAAGCGGGGTTAATTCCACTGTTTGCATTGCTTCTTCATCTGCTGCTGCTTTAACCCCGAGCAAAGGCATTGGCCCAATCATTAAGGGCCTGATGGAGGAATAAAACATCATGTCACCCATGTAAGGTAGCGGATCTCGATGGGTGATTAGCTCCCTGAATACGTCTCTGAGAGGGATGGGGCCCGATTGCGCAATATACTGTAATGACAGGCGCTCAGTAAGCGAAAGGCCGTCGTTGATGCCCGGCAATTCTTGCAGCAATCGGCGCAAGGAGCGAGAGAGATAAGGCAATGTAGGGTGTTCACGCTGAGCGAGTGCAAAGAGCTCTGTCGGAGAGGAGGCGCACCAGGCCGACCATGCAAGGCGTGCCAGTGTAAATGCATCGGCAGGTACTGCCTGGCGTTGCGTCCAAAGCCAGGCCAATACATCGGGCGATAACTGCCCCAGCCCAATAAAACGCTTCACGCCAGGGATGGCTGAAACAGCAATCAGTTCGAGTTTTTGTAGCCGATTTTCTATTGCCGAGAGCGTACGGATCAAAAACAGTTGGTCGTAAGGATCGGCTTCGCACCACAACACAGCATGTTTGGTGTCCGACAAGCGCTGCCATTGCGTATATTCCTCGTCAAAGCGCCGAGTCACTTCATTACCATCCAACTGAAACGCTTGTTGAATATAGGAGCACCGTGCTGTGCGGTAGAGTGAAAACGGTATATCTTCAACGGGTCCCATGGCGAGAGGGTCCGTAAACGTATGGAACGCGCCACGAAAACCGGCGAGCCGCAATTTATGCTCAATATCATTGCCGCAACGCCAATGCTGGGTGCTAGCTTCATCGTTCGCAGCAAAATGAGGATGGCGAGCTGCAAATTCTATGGCATCCACATGCGCTTTGAGCTTGGGCCAGCTATCAAATCCCAAATCACGAGCAATTAACCACTGCGAGCTTGCAAGTGTCACGCTGGCGTTAGGATTAAGACGATGCAGTAACGCTGAGCGTTCAGGTTCTAAACCTGCCTTGAGACGCTGAAACAGTTCTTTTGCGCGTTTGCGCTGTTGAACAAGGTTGATATGGCCATTGCTAACCAGATGTACAGACATACGAGCTCCTTTCCAGAACCTTATCCGCATTCAGGTGGGGAGTCGTAACCTTGAATTTGCCTACTTGTCTTGGGCGCAGCCCTTTCCGCGGATGGTGGCGCAGATCACGCCGAAACAGCACTATACATTGTGAGCGCAGTGGAAGCAATCAAGACTATTACGCTATTAATGCTTACCACTGAGGCCTTGATAAAATACCTCAGCTCATTAACGAAAGCTTTTTCATATTTATTAGTGTTGAATTTATAAATATATCGATGTCAAACCACACTTTCACATTCATAATATCCACTCGCTGCCGACGAATAGCCTATTTATACCCGTCATACTTCAAGTTGCAGGTGCGTTGGCTACGTTCATTCACCCGAATAACTTACTTGAGTAAGCTCATCGGGATTCATTCACTTGCCGCCTTCCTGCAACTCGAATTATTTAGGGTATATAGTGATAAAGAGTCGGTGAGCGATTTTTCAGTGGGCCTAAGAATGATTCCATTAATAAATTAATCTTAATTAATAAACTTCATCTGTTTAGGGTTGATGTATTTCCTTTGTTTTTTCACATAAGTAAAGTGCGACAGTGCGTGTATCGAAAAGCTATTGGCTGGAGATAATGTTAATGCGTAGATATCACTTGTGTGTACCTATTGACGGAGATTCGATGACGGTGAGTGCCGGAGGTGGATGGAGTTCACCTGTTGGCGAAGATAGGGGGGGAAGAGGCAGTGACAGGCTGAGAAATTCCACAGTATTATCCCATCTTTCTGGCGCATCAAATTCACCCAAGCTTTTATCCACGGGAGGGCCAATTATTGTTGATCGAGAGGGTTTACGCTATGTCGGCACGATTGCTGGTGACGAAGATAATGATGAAAAACAAGTTAATTGGCATTATGGTGGAACGGCTAATAAGGAGAAAAGTAACAATAAAAATAACAACCAAATTAAGAAAGATACATTTGAAGAAATCAGTGTGGGTCACCAGAACGAGGTAAGGGAATTTATCAATAAGGGTGGCAACGTTGTCGCTGATGGTATTGCCACTAATATTCAAAATCAATTTATGGTTGCGGTTAACCGCGAGCTCTGCTCAGTATTTAGGAAAGGGGATGAGCTACATGTCCAACGTCGTTCTGGCGATGAACATTTTCGTATGGGCAAAAGAGCGCGGCAGAATATTGAACAGCAAGCGCGTGAGAAATTAACCCATTTTCTTAATGCACAACACGCCATTAGGGAGGATCGGTTACCTGCTGTATTTACATTACACGGTATTGCGACAACCCCATCGGCAGTATCGGCACCTGCACAATTTGCTATCGCTGGCGGCGGTGGTATTGCTTTAACTGAAGATGGTCAAGGTCGTTTATCAAAATTACTTTCCGATTTTTGGTCTTCAGCATCGAGTATTGCGACTGCTTCTACGGCAGGGCCAATCACCGCTACCCTGTCGTTATTAACCTATTCACCCAAAGTGGGTCTCGGAAGCGATCAGGTTCCAGGGCGCGATCGTACGGTTATGTTTTCGATGCCACTCAGAAATTTACCAGGAGTTACGCTACCAGATAATTTGGTGGAATTGGCAGTACGCAATGAAAAGGTTGATTTACCCATTCGTGCCACGTTTGTAGAACGTAATGGCAGATTGGCTTTAAATGTGTTCAAAACGGGCACGGCATCAGTCCCTGCCGGGGTGAAAGTGCTAACCGCTACGCGCGACAGTGTGACAGGAACCTCTCGTGTAGATATTCAAGGCTTACCGACGCGCATTGTGTTAGAGAGTCCAGCACGTCCACCTTCGGTGCAGACCGGGCACACTGGGCATCCGCTGCCAAACCTAAATATTCCCCAACATACTGGTACACTGGCTCGTCCCGTTGAGCGCCTTTCGATCACTACCACGCCGATCCCCGAACCGGTGTTGTTTGATGACTATATTATTTGGACACCATCGGAAAAAGAAAGTGGTGTTGAGCCTGTCTATGTTGTGTTCAGTAACCCCTATGGTGGTACGGTGAAGGGGAAATACAGTGGACGTTACTACGATCCTGATAAAGCAGGCGGACCGATCCTCGATCTAAATTGGCGGGATGCTAAAATCGATCGTGATGGGGTAGATAAGGTAAAGTTGCACACAGGGCGGTTTGGTGAATTGGCAGACAATAACGTGATGATTGAACGCTTAGAAAAAATTCTAACAGGTGAACTTGAAGTTACTGAAACCAATAAACGTTTCTATACTCATGAAATCAGAGAACTTGAGCGTTACAGAGCTTTGGGTGTTCCCGATGGGACTGTTCCAGATAATCGTTCGAATGCTTGGAATAATGCACATACAGCCACATTAGAAGATTTTAAAATTAATGAGAACATTGAGTCATTTTATACTGAAGAAGCTCATCAAGCATACTTAGATGCAGAGGGAGGTAGGGGATGATTGATATCGCTGCTATATATAAAAATGAGAGTGTTGAGGATGTTCTTCTCTATTTTTCACCTCAAACCCCCTATCCAGGAATTGATAGGATGTATGTTAAGTACAACTTTGAGGTCGCCGCTAGCAGAGAGTTATTATTTACATATGAAAAACTTATCAGGGAAGGACGACTTGTGGAGAATAGTGGTGAATTACTGCCAGTAAGAGGTCCAAACTGGAAAGAACCCAAATTCGTTACTGAAAAAAGATACGGCATTGAATGATAGCGGTTACATAAAAATGTAAAAGGATCCTTATGCACTAGAGTCTGGATTATTAACATTGTATAAGCCGGTGGTGAGTTATCAAGTAAACATTGTTCGTCGCTACTGTATAATGAATACGCATTCTGTTATTGCTATCAGGACATTTATATTACGTTTACACAATAAAGATAAGGACGTTTAGGATGCGATTATCATATCATTTTGTGATTGTTTGGTTGAGTCTATTGTTGTTTACCGGGTGTACCCATACATTACCCAGTCCAATGCGTCATGCGCAGCATACGGCCTATCAAATTTCTCACATACATTTCGACCCTAATACGCGTATTCATGTTAATAGCACAACTAAATTGCTACTTCCTGAATTTGAGAAAATCTATGAATTGGGTCAAAAAGATCGTGTGCAGGGGTTATCTCGCGATGAAGCCCAACAGAGAGTTAATAGTATGCTAGCCCCGGACTTTTTGCCTGAATCAAGTATGAGAATGAAATTTTTCTCACAGCAATATTCGGTAGATAACCCAGAAGAATCTCGAAGGATACATATTGATGGCCTTACCAAAACTTACTGGGATGGTTTTGAAGGGCGTCAGTAATAGGTGACTGCTGCCGTAAAAACTCCGGCGCTATGGAGTGTCCATAGCGCCGGGGGAAATGCTAAGGGTTACGCGCTACAATTACGGCACGCAGCGGAGCGGGATACCCCTCGCTGGTTTTACTGTGATCGGAGGGATTGAGGAAATCAGCCAGCGACTCAGTGGTCATCCATGAAGTTCTGCGCTGTTCCTCAAGGGTAGTTACGCAATGATCGACGATACGTACGTCGACAAAGCCGCACTTTTCCAACCAGCGTACGAGGGCCAGGGCAGAAGGAATAAAGTAAACATTGCGCATTTGTGCGTAACGTTCGCCTGGGACCAGCACCGCATTCTCATCCCCCTCTATAACCAGCGTTTCCAAGACCAACTCTCCGCCGGAAACCAACTGATTTTTTAACTGCCACAGATGGTCGAGCGGCGAGCGGCGGTGATAAAGCACACCCATGGAGAAAACGGTATCAAATGCTGCGAGTTCTGGCAGTTGTTCGATGCCCAGCGGCAGTACATGCGCACGTTGATCGTTACCGAGTAGTTTACGCACCGCCTCGAATTGGCAGACGAAAAGCTGCATTGGATCGATGCCTACGGCTAGCTGAGCACCCGCACCGACCATACGCCACAGGTGATAACCGCTGCCACAGCCAACATCCAGAACCAAACGATTCTGCAACGGACTAATGTGGGGTGCAAGACGCTCCCATTTCCAGTCTGAACGCCATTCCGTGTCGATATTTACGCCGTACAATGAATACGGTCCTTTACGCCACGGCATCAGTTGACGCAGACGTACTTCGAGTCCTTCACGCTGACCTTGGCTGATATCAGGTAGCAAAGCGGCAGTGACGCTTTGTTGCAAATCTAATGTGGATGGCGTTAATTCAGGCAGATGTTCCACGGCATTGAACCACTGTTTGAATTTCCCGTGCAGTGATTCTCGTTGCCATGCGCTCAGCTGCGCTGGCAAGGTATTCAACCAATGGCTTAATGGACCTTTTGCGATAAGCTGGTAAAAATTGCCGAAATCGATCACGCCTTGTCCTCTGCTTTGAGCGCCAGTAACGAACCAAAATTAAAGCATTGGAACCACACTTCACTGTGTTCAAACCCCGCTTGTGCCAAACGAGATTTGTGGGTTTCTACCGAGTCAGTCAGCATCACATTTTCCAGCATATTCCGTTTTTGGCTGATCTCTAATTCGCTGTAACCATTTGCTCGTTTGAAATCATGGTGCATGTTAAATAACAGCTCACCCACCTTGGCATCTTCAAAACTGAATTTTTCCGATAACACCAGCGCACCGCCCGGGTTCAATCCCTGACAGATACGATTCAACAGCGTCTGCCGTTCTTCCGGTGCCAGAAATTGCAGTGTGAAATTGAGTACCACCAGGGAGGCATTCTCGATGACGATGTCTCGGATATCAGCTTCGATCACATTGACGGGCGTTGCGGCGCGAAAGGCGTCAATGTGACGGCGGCAGCGTTCAATCATTGCCGGAGAATTATCAACGGCGATAATTTGGCATCCTGATGCCTGAATATTACGCCGCATCGACAGTGTGGCAGCGCCAAGCGAGCAGCCAAGATCGTAAATCTGGGTATCGGGTTTGACGAAACGCTCAGCCAACATTCCGATCATGGAAATAATATTGGAATAACCGGGAACGGAGCGCTGAACCATATCAGGAAAGACTTCAGCGACGCGTTCGTCAAAAGTCCAGTCACCAAGGTGAGCTATGGGAACGGAAAAAAGCGTATCGCGATTTGGCATGATGGACACAAAATAGCAGGGCAGTTGATAAAAAAGGTGGCACAGTCTAGCAAATATTGATGAGAAAGTCTGTGTACTTGCGGCGCGGGGATGACGCGCCGTTGAGTGAGACTAATAAAGCGTTAATACCAGTTCCCAAGGGAGGTAATAAAGGTTGAACAGTGACATCAATACCAGCGAGGCATACGTCGCGGCCATCCCTGTACGACGCCAGCGGAACTCGCGTTGACGCAAACCTACATAGTGGAAGAGACGACCAATAATCAGCAGCATGCCGCACAGATGGATCATGATGACCAGTGCACCATTCATTTCCATCAATACCAATAGAATTGCCCCGATGGGAAGGTATTCTACCGCATTTCCATGCACCCGAATGGCGGTCTGCAATTCATAAAAACCACCGTCCCCATACGCCACGCGGTATTGCATCCGCAGTTTAACCACATCGAGAGACAGCTTTACCAGCAACAATGCGCCAAGCACCACGTAGAGCGCGCTTACCATGTTCCACTCCATTGTCTGACAAAAATCGCCTGACAGAAAATATTTGACCGATTTCGGCTGGCAGAATAATAACTGTCTGTTGTCATACTGTCGCCTCTAATGTCTGCCTTTTAAAAAAAAGGCAGTTCAAAACGCGAGCTTATAATAAAAGATGCTAAAAAAAGTCTGTTAATACGACAAGGTATTAATCACTGCTAGAACAAAGAATCCTGCAACGGCCAGTCTGGTCGAGGTGGACACGCCGAGACGGTGTGTTCCAGCAGTGGCCAGATCGCCTGCGCCAGCGGTAATACATTGCCAATATCAGGGGTGTGAATAAATAAATAGGGAGAATGCTCTTGCCAGCTTTTCAGTTTGTCAATCCAAGGGGTAAACCAGCGTAAATTGTCTGCGATATCTTCATTTCCAATGAATCGAATAGAAGGCTGCTGCGCTGTCAACAGGGCATGAACCGGCAAGCGCGGTTTTTTTCTCTGGGCTTCCTGCATGGCTGGCGTATTCGGTAAGGCGCTGTGTACTGGGCGGCTGTCCAACATGATGCGATTGATTGTACGCTGCGAAAGTCCCTGATTCAGTTGACGTTCAGCCTCACCCTTGGCAAAAAACTCAAGGTGGCGAACTTCTACACCGTAGCTAAATTCCTGTGGTAGTGTATCAAGAAAGCTCCACAAATCAGGTAACTGTGCGGGTGAAAATGCCGCTGGAAGTTGCAACCAGAATTGCCCAACGCGTGAGATAAGCGGCTGTAGACGCTGGAAAAACTGGTGAGTATCTTCGTCACAGTGGCGCAGGGCCGCCTGATGGCTGATGGTGGCGGGAAATTTGAAACAAAAGCGGAAACCATCATGTGTCATGTCTCGCCAACGCATTACGCTCTCGGTCGAGGGCAGGGCATAAAACGTCGTGTTTCCTTCTACACAGTTGAAATAGCGTGCGTAGTCCGCCAAATCTCGCAAGCCGAACTTGTGCCAGGCGGGATGTTGCCATTGAGGTAAGCCAATAAACATTCCGTTGCAACCCGTTAACAGTGTGGATGACAGTAAAACATTTTTTTTACCGAGAAGGAATTCTCACGATTCTTGCGACATATCACCTCCGGAAACCGCTTCACTCTTATCGTTCCGGGGAATATCCTTTATAATAGCCACCTTTTTTTACTGAACAGCAATCCAGAATAACCATACCGCGCAAAAAAACACCGTTGTTAGCGAATGTGTGGGGCAAAACCGATGTGTTTTGCACAACGAACAGCGTTTTGCCTCATAAATGACGATGCGGTCTGGCCGATGCTCTCAGGTGTGGTTGTTGTAGGTGTAATTGTATCGAATCGGGATTCTCTCTCGTCGTGATTGCTCAAAAGGACATCGTAATGCGTACTGAATATTGTGGACAACTTAACGCGTCCCATGTGGGCCAGGAAGTGACATTGTGCGGTTGGGTTAACCGTCGCCGCGATCTGGGTGGTTTGATCTTTATCGATATGCGTGACCGCGATGGCGTGGTCCAGGTGTTTTTCGACCCCGATCGGCAGGATGCTTTCACTCTGGCGTCAGAACTGCGTAACGAATTTTGCATTCAATTGACGGGCGTCGTGCGTGCACGTCCTGAAAGCCAAGTGAACAAGGACATGTCCACGGGTGAAGTGGAAGTCTTTGCGACAGCGTTGACCATTATCAACCGTTCAGAGCCGCTGCCGCTGGATGCTAACCAAACCAATACGGAAGAAGCACGTTTAAAATACCGTTATCTCGATTTGCGTCGTCCAGAAATGGCTGCGCGGTTGAAAGCCCGTGCTCGCATCACCAGCTTCGTTCGACGTTTCATGGATAGCCATGGTTTTCTGGATATTGAAACGCCAATGCTGACCAAAGCGACACCGGAAGGGGCGCGTGACTATCTGGTGCCAAGCCGTGTGCATAAAGGCAAATTCTACGCATTACCACAATCGCCGCAGTTGTTTAAGCAATTGTTGATGATGTCTGGTTTCGATCGTTACTACCAGATCGTCAAATGTTTCCGTGATGAAGATTTGCGAGCAGATCGCCAACCAGAATTCACCCAGATTGATGTTGAAACCTCTTTCATGACGGCACCGCAGGTGCGCGAGGTGATGGAGAAGCTGGTGCGCGAGCTATGGCAAGATATTTTACGTGTTGATTTGGGTGATTTCCCGATCATGACCTATGCCGAAGCCATGCGTCGTTTTGGCTCCGACAAACCAGACCTGCGTAACCCGCTGGAACTGGTGGATGTTGCCGATCTGCTGAAAGACATCGAATTCAAAGTGTTCTCCGGTCCGGCTAACGATGTTAAAGGTCGTGTGGCTACTATTCGCGTACCGGGTGGGGCGCAACTGAGTCGTAAACAAATTGATGAATACGGCAAGTTCATTGAGATCTACGGTGCTAAAGGCCTGGCCTATATTAAAGTTAATGAGAAGGCTAAAGGGCTTGAGGGGATTTCCAGCCCCGTAGCCAAGTTCCTGAATGAAACGGTACTGGCAGCATTGCTGGAACGTACAGCGGCACAGGATGGCGACATTCTGTTTTTCGGTGCGGATAGCGCGAAAGTGGTGACCGATGCATTGGGTGCGCTGCGTCTTAAGTTAGGGCGCGACTTGAGTCTGACTAATCTGACGAGTTGGAAACCTTTGTGGGTTATTGACTTCCCGATGTTTGAAGATGATGGCGAAGGCGGATTGGCTGCGATGCACCATCCGTTTACCTCACCGCGTGACATGACGCCAGCGGAACTGGAAAGCAACCCCGTCTCTGCTATTGCCAATGCTTACGATATGGTACTAAACGGCTATGAAGTCGGTGGTGGGTCGGTGCGTATTCACAATGGCGCGATGCAACAGACTGTTTTCCGCATTCTGGGTATCAACGAACAGGAACAGCGTGAGAAATTTGGCTTCCTGCTGGACGCATTGAAATACGGTACACCGCCCCATGCAGGTCTTGCTTTCGGTCTGGATCGTTTGGTGATGCTGTTGACTGGTACCGAGAATATCCGTGATGTGATCGCATTCCCGAAAACCACTGCGGCTGCCTGCCTGATGACGGAAGCGCCGAGTTATGCCAATCCTGCGGCGTTGGAAGAGCTGTCTATTGCTGTGGTCGCGAAAGCGAAACCTGTGCAGGATGTGGAGTAACAGCAGATGGCCTATAAGCGTCCCGTTTCGGCCCTGATTGTCATTTATGCTCAGGATACCGGACGGGTGCTGATGCTTCAGCGTCGCGATGACCCCGATTTTTGGCAGTCCGTCACGGGCAGCCTTGAAGACGGAGAAACCGCGGCGCTTACCGCACAGCGTGAAGTTAAAGAGGAAGTCAACATTGATATCGCCGCTGAGGGGTTATCACTTTTTGACTGTCAGCGCTGTGTCGAGTTTGAGCTTTTTGCTCATTTGAGACGTCGCTATGCCCCCGGCATCACGCACAATATGGAACATTGGTTCTGTCTGGCGTTACCGGGTGAACGTGAGGTCATCCTCACGGAACATCTTGCCTATCGTTGGTTAGCTGCGCCTGAAGCGGCGCAACTCACCAAATCATGGAGCAACCGGCAGGCGATTGAAGAATTTGTTATTTATCCGGCCTGAAGAGGCTTTTTTCGGAGATTTTTATGGCAGGTCATAGTAAGTGGGCCAACACAAAACATCGTAAAGCGGCGCAGGATGCAAAACGCGGCAAAATCTTTACCAAAATTATCCGCGAACTGGTAACGGCTGCCCGATTGGGCGGCGGCGATCCGGGCTCCAACCCGCGTCTGCGTGCGGCTATCGATAAAGCACTCTCCAACAACATGACGCGCGATACCCTGAACCGCGCCATTGCGCGTGGTGTGGGCGGCGATGAAGATAACAACATGGAAACCATCATTTATGAAGGCTACGGCCCTGGCGGCACGGCGGTGATGGTGGAGTGTCTGAGTGACAACCGCAACCGTACCGTATCCGAAGTGCGCCATGCATTCACTAAATGTGGTGGTAACCTGGGGACCGATGGTTCCGTTTCCTATCTGTTCACCAAGAAGGGCGTTATCTCTTATGCGCCGGGCCTGGATGAAGATCAGGTGATGGATGCCGCGCTGGAAGCGGGCGCTGACGATGTCGTGACCTACGACGATGGCGCGATTGACGTCTTTACCCCGTGGGAAACCTTCGGTCAGGTGAAAGATGCGCTGGATGCGTCGGGCCTGAAAGCGGAATCTGCAGAAGTGTCCATGATCCCATCGACTAACGCAGACATGGATGCAGAAACTGCACCGAAGCTGATGCGTTTGATCGATATGCTGGAAGATTGCGATGATGTGCAGGAAGTTTACCACAATGGTGAAATTTCCGACGAGGTGGCGGCGACGCTGTAATGGCGTTTTCTCCGCTGACAGTTATCGTGTGTGCAGGGGACGATGCGCTATGACGATTATTCTCGGCATCGATCCCGGTTCGCGTGTTACCGGATATGGCATTATTCGCCAGCAGGGGCGCCAACTCAGCTACATCGGCAGCGGTTGTGTACGCACCGCTGTAGACGATCTCCCGACGCGATTGAAGCTAATCTATGCCGGGGTGAGCGAGATCATTACCCAGTTTCAACCGGATTGTCTGGCGATAGAACAAGTATTTATGGCCAAAAATGCGGACTCAGCACTGAAACTGGGGCAAGCGCGCGGTGTTGCCATTGTCGCTGGCGTCAATCAAGGGTTGCCTATTTTTGAATACGCAGCTCGTCAAGTGAAACAGACGGTTGTCGGTACGGGAGCGGCAGAAAAGAGTCAGGTTCAGCACATGGTGCGTACCTTATTGAAGCTGTCGGCAAATCCACAAGCAGATGCTGCAGATGCACTGGCTATTGCCATCACTCATTGTCATTTGAGTCAGAATTTGACGCGAATGGGACCTGGTCGGTTGAATTTAGTGCGCGGGCGGCTGCGGTAAATATCGGGCTGGATATTCATCCAGCCTTTTTTATGCTATAAGCTAGCAAAAAGGTATTAACGTAACGAAAGGAAGGTCAACGTGATTGGTCGTCTCAGAGGCATCATTCTGGAAAAACAACCGCCGCAGGTGCTGCTAGAAGTCAACGGAGTGGGCTACGAAGTCCATATGCCGATGACATGCTTCTATGAACTTCCTGAATTAAATAAAGAAGCGGTGATTTTCACTCAATTTGTGGTGCGTGAAGATGCGCAGCTGTTATTTGGCTTCAACGATAAACAAGAGCGAGCTTTGTTTCGTGAGTTGATTAAAACGAATGGTGTAGGGCCAAAACTGGCTTTGGCGATCCTCTCAGGGATGTCCGCCCAGCAATTCGTGAGTGCGGTTGAACGCGAAGAAATAGCCACGTTGATCAAACTGCCAGGCGTAGGTAAGAAAACAGCAGAGCGGTTAGTGGTAGAAATGAAAGATCGGTTTAAAGGTATGAGTGGAGACCTGTTCAATCCTTCATCCATTGATGTGCCCATTAGCAGTTCAGCACCTTCTGCCGTTCCCGCAGAGGATCCCGAGGCGGAAGCCGCTTCTGCACTGGTAGCTCTGGGGTATAAGCCACAGGAGGCTAGCCGTATGGTTTCCAAAATTGCCCGTCCTGGTGCAGATTGTGAGACGTTGATTCGTGACGCTCTGCGCGCAGCGCTGTAAGGGGTATCCATGATTGAAGCTGACCGCTTGATCTCCGCGCAGGAAGTACCGGAAGAAGAGAGCATTGACCGCGCGATCCGTCCGCGGTTGCTGGCAGAATACGTTGGGCAACCCCAGGTGCGCGAGCAAATGGAGATTTTTATTGAAGCGGCGCGCAAACGCGGCGATGCATTAGATCACCTGTTGATTTTTGGTCCACCCGGTTTAGGGAAAACCACGCTGGCCAATATTGTCGCCAATGAAATGAATGTAAACTTGCGTACCACGTCGGGCCCAGTATTGGAAAAGGCCGGTGATCTGGCCGCGTTGCTGACTAATCTTGAACCACACGATGTATTGTTTATCGATGAAATCCATCGCTTATCACCGGTCGTAGAGGAAATACTTTACCCTGCGATGGAAGACTACCAACTGGATATCATGATAGGCGAGGGTCCAGCGGCTCGCTCGATCAAACTCGATCTTCCTCCGTTTACTCTGATTGGTGCGACGACCCGTGCAGGGTCACTGACATCACCGCTGCGCGATCGCTTTGGCATAGTGCAACGGCTTGAGTTTTACAAAATTGAAGATTTACAGCATATCGTCAACCGTAGTGCCGCTTGTTTAGGGCTGTCGCTTACCGACGACGGTGCGCTGGAAGTTGCGCGCCGCTCTCGCGGGACACCACGTATTGCCAATAGGCTGTTGCGTCGGGTACGTGACTTCTCTGAGGTGAAAGCAGATGGCGCGATTGATGCTGCGGTAGCGATGCAGGCGTTGGATATGCTCGCTGTAGACACGGAAGGATTCGATTATATGGACCGTAAACTGCTGTTGGCGATTATTGATAAATTTACCGGTGGGCCAGTCGGGTTGGACAATTTGGCGGCAGCGATTGGTGAAGAGCGGGAAACCATCGAAGATGTAATAGAGCCCTACCTGATTCAGCAGGGCTTTATTCAGCGCACGCCGCGTGGACGTATGGCTACGGCACACGCTTACCGTCATTTCGGTATTGATAGAACGTAGTGCGTATTCCTTTAGGCAGGTTGCCTACGAACCAGACTCAGCATAAACAAGAACGAAGCGCATAAGACCACGGAAGGGCCAGCAGGGGTATTGTAGAGCGCTGAAAAGATCAATCCACCTGTCACGGCGCACATACCTAAAATGACGGCCAAACCTGCCATTTGCTCCGGCGTGCGTGCAAAACGGCGCGCCGTTGCGGCAGGAATGATCAGCAATGACGTAATGATCAGCGCCCCGACAAACTTCATCGCTAACCCGATGGTCAATGCGGTTACCAACATCAGAATCAGACGCGTACGCTGTAAATTAACGCCGTCAACATGTGCCAACTCCTGGCTGATGGTCATTGAGAGCAGCGATCGCCACTGCCAGCACATGATAGCAATAACCACCAGTACACCAGGTCCAATCAGCCAAAGATCCTGAGTGGTTACTGACAGCAAATCGCCAAACAGATAAGCCATCAAATCAACGCGGATGTTGTTCATCAGGCTGACCACAACTAATCCTAATGACAACGCACTGTGCGCCATGATACCAAGCAATGTGTCGATAGCGAGATAAGGGCGTCGCTCCAGCCATACGAGTCCTAGCGCCAGCAGCAGTGTCACCAGAATCACGGCGTAATAGACGTTAATGTCCAGCAGAAAACCGATAGCAACGCCGAGTAGAGAGGCATGAGCTAGGGTATCCCCAAAGTAAGACATACGCCGCCATACCACAAATGATCCGAGCGGACCCGCTGCGCATGCCAGAAAAATACCCGCTAGCCAACCGGGAAGCAAAATATCAATCATGCGTCATTGCCGCCCTGTCGTTTTAAAATAATGCGTCCGTTCAAATCGTGACGGTGATTGTGATGGTGGCGATATACTGCAAGTTGTTCTGCGCCGCGCGGGCCGAACATGGCGAGAAACTGAGGGTGCATAGACACCACTTCCGGTGCGCCAGAGCAGCACACATGCTGATTAAGGCACAGAACTTCATCCGTTTTTGCCATTACCAGATGCAAGTCGTGGGATACCATCAACACGCCGCAGTTAAACTCCTGACGCAATTGGTTGATAAGATCATACAGTGCCAGTTGACCATTGACATCCACACCTTGTGTCGGTTCATCCAACACCAGTAACTGGGGGTGATTGAGCAAGGCGCGAGCCAGCAAGACGCGTTGCGTCTCCCCACCGGAGAGTTTTTGCATGGGGTGATCTAACAAATGTGCGGCCTGCACGCGTTTGAGTGCTGGCAAAATATCCTGCTGCTTTACCCCGGGGCGTAAACGCATAAAGCGGCCAACGGTGAGTGGCAAGGTGGCATCCAAATGCAGTTTCTGCGGTACGTAACCAATCCGTAAATTAGGTTGCTTGTGCAAAGTGCCTGCGGTGGGGGTTAACAACCCAAGTACTACGCGCACCAACGTAGATTTACCTGCACCATTGGGGCCAAGCAGCGTGAGGATACGGCCCGATTGCAGATTCAGCGAAATATCGCTGAGCACGTTGCGTTCACCAAAGGCGACGGAGATGCGATCGAGCGAAACGAGTGTAGACATAAAATTCAGTTTGCAGAGTGCCTGTGACGTTATAATATTACAAAATTAACGATAAATGAATGAGAAAACGTACATGCAATCCCGCTATCAACCGAAAAAATTGCTAAATGAACAGAAATTGAAAGCTCTATTTGTTGCTAGTGCACTATTCTTTGCTGGCATCAGTGCAGAAAGCGCTCAGGCAGCAGTCGTGAGTTCCGTTCGTCCTCTTGGGTTTATCGCGGCTGCCATTGCAGATGGGGTAACATCCACGGAAGTGCTATTGCCTGATGGCGCATCGCCTCACGATTATGCCCTGCGCCCAAGCGATGTCCAGCGTTTACAGTCGGCAGACCTGATTATTTGGGTTGGGCCGGAAATGGAGGCCTTTTTAACAAAGCCGCTGGCATCCCATGCCACATCGCAACAGATTGCATTGGCTAGCTTACCAGCCATTCAGAACGCACTGATAAAAGAGAGTGAACATGATGAAGATGAGCATTCTGATGAGGCGGGACACGAGCACCATGACTCAGCTGATCATGATGAGGCCGATCATCAACACATGCACGGCAGTGCTGAATCTCATCATGAGCATAGCACGGATGATGCCGCTGACGCGCATGAAGGGCACCATCATGGCGAGTACAATATGCACATTTGGCTGTCACCGGAGATGGCAAAACAGGCAGCAATCGCAATTCACGCAAAATTATTGGAACTAATGCCACAAAAGAAAGACAAACTAGACGCGAATCTGCTTAATTTTACAGATCAACTCGCGCAGACAGAAGAAAAAGTTGTTAATATGCTTGCACCTGTCAAAGGGAAGGGCTACTTCGTGTTTCACGATGCCTATGGGTATTTTGAGAAGCGTTTCGGGTTAAGCCCGCTAGGCTATTTCACTATCAACCCAGCCATTCAACCCGGTGCACAGCGTTTACACCAAATACGAACACAACTGGTTGAGCAGAGGGCCGTATGTGTCTTTGCTGAGCCACAATTCAGGCCAGCGGTTATCAACGCTGTTGCCAAAGGAACGGATGTACGCATTGGCGTACTGGATCCATTGGGAAGCAACATCGCGCTAAGTAAGGACAGTTATGCCGAGTTTCTGTTACAACTGTCCGATCAGTATAGCCGCTGCCTGGAGAAGAGATCATGAGGATGCCGATAAGTGCAGCAGATAGTCCGAACTATCGCTATAGCGTATAACAACTTGCCACGACCCCATCGCATTATGCTGGGGTCGTTGAGTGTCATCACCCTGGCCGTCGCCGTTTGGCGGCCCGTTGTCTACCCTCCCGTTGATGATACGCCTGTTACGGTTAAAGAAGCCCCTTTAAGCATCGCCCCCACACCAACACAAACCGTTACGCAACCGCAGACGCTAGCGCCTGAGGCCAGTGAGCCTATGGATAGCGAAAGTATTGAGCAACCAACACCGCCGGTGGAGATCCCTGCGGATGAGCTAGGTACAACCGGTAGTGATGACAGCAGCGTGCATGAGTATGTGGTTTCGACTGGCGATACCTTAAGCAGTATTTTGACTCAGTACGGCATTGATATGGCTGATGTGTCTCTGCTGGCAGACAAACATGACGACTTGCGTAATCTCAAAATAGGGCAGCAGTTGTCATGGGCAGTCAACGATGACGGTGAACTGCAAAGTTTGACCTGGCAGATGTCGCGACGTGAAACCCGCATCTACGAGCGTGATGCTAATGGTTTTAAAGAACGCGTAGAGATGCAGAAAGGCGAGTGGCACAACCGTGTGATTAACGGCCGTCTCAGTGGCAGTTTTGTGTCGAGTGCCAAATCGGCGGGTCTGACAGACAGCGAAATCAATGCGGTGATCAAGGCGCTACAATGGCAGCTTGATTTCCGGAAGCTGCGCAAGGATGATAATTTCTCGGTATTGCTGTCGCGGGAAATTCTCGATGGTCGTAACGAACAGAGTGAATTGATTGGTGTTCGCCTTAATACAGGTGATAAAGATTACTTTGCTATCCGCGCCGCGGATGGCAAATTCTACGATCGTGAAGGCTCTGGTTTAACCCGTGGTTTTATGCGCTTCCCCACCATGAAGCAGTTTCGCGTTTCTTCCAACTTTAATCCTCGCCGCCTCAACCCGGTAACCGGGCGCGTTACTCCGCATCGTGGCGTCGATTTCTCCATGCCTGTCGGCACACCGGTGCTGTCGGTTGGGGATGGTGAAGTGGTGGCCGCGTCTCGCGGGCCGGACACGGGCAACTATGTTGAAATCCGCCATGGTCGCCAGTATACAACGCGTTATATGCATCTAAATCGACTGCTGGTGAAACCAGGACAGAAAGTTAAACGTGGTGATCGTATTGCGCTATCGGGAAACACAGGGCGTTCCACTGGTCCGCATTTGCACTATGAGTTCTGGATCAATCAACAAGCAGTTAACCCGCTGACAGCAAAACTGCCGCGTTCCGAAGGGTTGGCTGGTCAGGATCGCCGCGAGTATCTGGCGCAGGTGAGAGAGGTTATGCCGCAGTTAAAGTTTGATTAGACCTTCACCTTTTCACGTTCAGCCGGCAGCTTTCTGCCGGCTGTTTTATTTATGGCTGTCATAAGCTGACAGGGAAGATGATTGCAAAACCTGAACGGACAATTATCATTACCCCATGTTGTATTTGAAGAGTTAAGGCATGAATACCGAGAAAAAAAATACCGCCGAGTTTATCCCTGAGTTCAAACGCGAGTTTTATCTGCCACGCTATTGGGGCGTGTGGTTGGCTGTCGGGGCCATGGCAGCAACAGCCTATGTGCCTGCACGTTGGCGCGATCCTGTGTTGGGGAAATTAGGTAAATTCGTGGGGCGCTTTGCTAAAGGGGCGAGGCGGCGTGCTCGTATAAACCTACTTTATTGTTTTCCCGAACTGTCTGAATCGAAGCGGGAAGCCATTATCGACAGGATGTTTGCTACTGCGCCGCAGGCGATGGTGATGATGGTCGAGGTGGCTGTACGTGGCCCCGAGCATGTGCAGAAAAAGCTGCGCTGGCATGGTTGGGAAACGGTCGAAACGCTTCAGAAACAAGAACGTAATATTATTTTTCTGGTCCCGCATGCGTGGGGGGTGGATATTCCCGCGATGCTTATCTCCGCCAAAGGGCAAAAAATTGCGGCGATGATGCATAATCAGAAAAACCCACTGGTAGATTATTTGTGGAACAGCGCACGCCTTTGCACCAATGGACGTGTTCATGCGAGAAACGATGGCATCAAACCGTTCGTCAGCTCGATTCGCAACGGTTACTGGGGGTATTATCTGCCCGATCAGGATCATGGTCCTGAACACAGTGAGTTTGTTGATTTTTTTGCCACTTACAAGGCAACCTTGCCAGCCATTGGCCGCTTGATGAAGGTTTGTAAAGCATCTGTAGTGCCGTTATTTCCGGTGTATAACGCTGCAGAAGGGGTAATGGACGTAGTAATTCGCCCACCGATGGATGATTTACTTGAGGCTGATGACGTGCAGATTGCTCGTCGTATGAATGAAGAAGTTGAAAAGTTGGTGAGCCCTAATCCCGAGCAGTACACCTGGATTTTGAAAATATTGAAAACCCGCAAGCCGGGGGAAATTGAACCCTATTGTCGGGATGATCTTTTTCGCGACTAGGCCATAAACCCTAAACAATTCGTGTGCATGAGCGAGGTCCAAGGATGGGCCAGCAGCACTAACGCACATGTAAATTGAATTATGAATATAATCTTGCTTTTGCTACGGTAGCAGGCGTAGAACATGATGTAAGACGCGCCTGTCACTTACTCTTCCTCCGCAGATCTCTCGTTATTCGGTTGCATGATTTTTTTAATTATAATAAGAAAATTTTAACATCAGCCCTCAAGTGCATCAATAACATGTCGATAACCTATATGCATGATGTGTTACACAAGCATGGACGATTACAGCCCGCAGGTTGACTTGCGCGGTTTCCACGCAAGGAAGCATGAATTTGGTTCACTCCGATGAACCCCTAATCATTACCTTTCCAGGGCTGAAATTATGAATTTTATCCGCGATACCAAAATAAGAACCATGTTGGTGCTTATCCTTATCCTATTCTCATTGCTGTGGGGCGGTGTTTCTGCCTTTGCACTCTATTCACTTAGTCAGCTTAACGATGAAATTGACCTCACCAATGTACAGCAAGTTAACGGTGATATTATTAATGGTGCCAGTGGTCAATATTATCGTGCTAAAAGTGCACTGGATCGCGCAGCAGAAGCGAAAATCAGTAACAATTCAACTCTGCTTGCTACCGAACTACGCACGGCTGAAGAAGAGTTAGCCCGGTTAAAACAAGGGTTGGAAACGTTTAAAGTGACCGATCACGCTAATATTAACGCCGCAACGGTTGACGAGATCTATAACAGTTCATATCGGTTGTTCAGCCAAGCGATGACGCCAATGTACGATGCGTTAAAAGGCGATAGGCTGGATCTATTCCAGCAACTTTCCAGTAATGCGTATCGCGATCTGCGTCGTGATTTCACTACCGCCATCGATAAATACAACGCGGTTATTGCCGATTTAAAAGAGCAGGCACAGCAGCGTATTAGCGGTTGGGTTGAATGGTGTAAGCGTATTTTGATTGCTGCATTGGTCATCGGGGCGGTGATTGTATTACTGACAGATCGTTATCTGGCCGCGTTTGTTGTTCGCCCTCTGGATCGTATTCAGCAGCATCTGCAAATTTTGGCTGAAGGCATTTTGCATACCCCATTGGAGCAGATGGGAAAAAACTGTGTGGGTAAACTGGCTCCATTTGTCCAACAAATGCAAAGTAACTGGGTGAAAACCGTAACAGAAATTCGTGGCAGCGCTGAAGAAATTTACCGCAGTGCAGGGGAAATCGCATCGGGCAATACCGATCTTTCATCACGTACAGAAGAGCAGGCTTCTGCGTTAGAGCAAACGGCCGCAAGCATGGAACAATTGAGTGCGGTTGTGAAGCAAAATGCGGATAACGCCAATCAGGCAAGCCTAGTCGCGAAGAATGCCTCTCAAACGGCGAATGAAGGTGGTGACATCGTCAACGGTGTGATTAAAACCATGAGTACAATCAGTGGCAGTTCGCAAAAAATTTCCGATATTATTTCCGTCATTAATGGGATTGCGTTCCAGACTAACATTCTGGCTCTGAATGCGGCCGTTGAAGCTGCGCGTGCTGGCGAGCAAGGGAGAGGTTTTGCGGTGGTGGCAGGGGAAGTGCGTAGCTTGGCCCAACGTAGTGCTCAAGCAGCGAAAGAGATTGAAACCCTGATCGATGAATCCGTAAATAACGTCAAAATCGGCTCAGATCAAGTTGCGCTGGCAGGCAGCGCAATGGAGAACATCGTAAAAGCGGTGACCAGCGTGACGGATATCATGGGAGAGATTGCCTCTGCTTCTAGCGAACAGAGCAAAGGGATTAGCCAGGTCGGTCAGGCGGTGGTGGAAATGGACAGCGTGACACAGCAGAACGCGGCATTAGTAGAACAATCTGCATCAGCCTCTGCTTCACTAGAAGAGCAGGCGCGTTATCTAAATCAGATAGTCTCTATCTTCCAACTGGCGGCGCAGGGAGCAGCACCTAAAGCCGTTGCGGTGCGTAAATCTACCGTGACTCATCCTGTACCAGCATTAACCGCTAAAAAATCCCCCCCTAAAGCGGAAGGAAATTGGGAAACGTTTTAAACGCAACTCTTCGCAGTAAAAAACGAATAAGGAACGACTGCTGACAACGTCACTTTACCTCGTCATCCTCGGCGAAGGCCGGGGAGCTCAGCCAGAAGAAACGCATTTCACCTGCAAAAGATTCTCGCCTTCACGGGAATGACGGTGAGAGCCGTGCAGTTTGTCAGCAACCTAAAGGCCCCTGATTCAGGGGCTTTTATTATTGGCGTAGAAAAAGATTATTCGACGCGCAGGATACGGCAGGTGTTGGTGGTGCCAACTGTACTCATCACATCACCTTGGGTGACGATGACCAGATCGCCGGATACCAGGAAACCTTTATCCCGCAAGCGGATAACAGCATCATTCGCAGCCGCTATGCCATCAGTATAGCTACCAAAATGCACCGGTGTAACACCACGGTAGAGTGCTGTAAGATTCAGCGTATGCTCATGGCGTGACATGGCAAAAATCGGCAAACCGGAGCTGATACGAGACATCATCAGTGCGGTACGTCCTGATTCCGTCATGGCAATAATCGCCGTAATGCCTTTCAGGTGATTCGCCGCATACATGGTAGACATGGCAATCGATTCTTCGATGTTATCGAACTGCACGTCCAGACGATGTTTGGAAACATTGATGCTCGGGATTTTTTCAGCGCCAAGACAAACGCTTGCCATTGCAGCAACCGTTTCCGCAGGGTACTGACCAGCGGCTGTTTCTGCTGACAGCATTACCGCATCGGTACCGTCCAATACGGCGTTGGCAACGTCCATCACCTCTGCGCGCGTTGGCATCGGATTGGTGATCATTGACTCCATCATCTGCGTGGCAGTGATCACTGCACGATTTAATTGGCGCGCCCGGCGGATGAGTTTTTTCTGAATACCGACCAGTTCAGGGTCACCGATTTCAACCCCCAGATCGCCACGAGCAACCATCACCACGTCGGAGGCCAATATAATATCGTCCATAGCCTCATCTGTGGCTACAGCCTCAGCGCGTTCAACTTTGGAAACGATCTTGGCCTGGCTACCAGCATCGCGTGCCAGACGACGCGCATAGTTGAGGTCTTCACCGCAACGAGGGAAAGACACGGCCAGATAATCGACGCCAATCTTGGCTGCGGTAATGATATCTGCCTTGTCTTTTTCCGTTAAGGCTTCGGCAGACAGACCGCCACCAAGTTTGTTAATCCCTTTATTGTTAGAGAGGGGACCACCAACAGTCACTTCAGTAAACACCTTCATGCCGTCTACGCTCAGCACTTTTAACTGCACGCGACCATCATCAAGTAACAAAATGTCACCCGGTACGACATCTGCTGGCAAACCTTTATAGTCGATCCCAACCTTCTCTTTATCGCCTTCACCTTTGCCAAGGTTAGCGTCCAGCAGGAACTTATCACCAACATTCAGGAAAACCTTACCCTCTTTGAACGTGGAAACGCGAATTTTGGGTCCCTGTAGGTCGCCCAGAATTGCCACATGGCGGCCCAATTTTGCTGCGATTTCGCGCACTTTGTCTGCACGCAACTGATGATCCTCAGGCGTACCGTGCGAAAAATTCAGGCGGACCACGTTAGCGCCTGCGGCAATGACCTTTTCCAGATTATTGTCGCGGTCGGTAGCTGGCCCGAGCGTGGTGACGATTTTGGTTCTTCTGAGCCGTCTGGACATGTATAACTCCGTTGACTTGTGAAGCAATAGTGAAGTGATTAGTATCGAACAGCACTTACTCGCGTTAGACAAACATATGCGCTGTGAGTGTGCCGTCCGCATCCGTGGTTGAGTACGGGTGGCTATGCCAAGTAATCGCTCATGTATAGCAGCCATTATCCCTTAAGGATAGCCAACCCTCCCCTTTGTTATTGTTATCATGTTGGGTAAATCATTAAATACAAACGCATTGTGCTAACAAAAACAATATGTTAATAAAAACACCTGTTTATATAAACACAAAGCAATAAAAAATGCCTTGTGTGCTAATTGCTGTATGACGATCCCATGCGGTCACCTTTATCAAAACGCGATTCCCGCAGCGCTTCCTTGACGCGTTTTAAGTTATCTCTAAATTTTGCTCCGCGTCGCAGCGTAAAACCGGTTGCCAGAACATCAATCAGCGTCAACTGCGCGATACGAGACACCATCGGCATATACACATCGGTATCTTCAGGAACATCAACGCGCAATGTCAAGGAGGCTTCGTGAGCGAGTGGGCTTTCATCTGATGTGATGGCGATAACGGTCGCGTCGTTTTCCCGCGCTAACTGCGCCATTTCAACCAAGCTTTTCGTCCTGCCGGTGTGGGATATCAGTACAACAACATCCCCATCGCTGGAATTCATACAGCTCATGCGCTGCATGACAATGTCATCAAAGTAAACGACAGGAATATTAAAGCGGAAGAATTTGTTCATTGCATCATGCGCGACGGCTGCAGAGGCACCAAAACCGAAAAAAGAAATTTTCTTAGCTTGCGTCAGGAGATCCACCGCACGATTGATCGCGGTAATGTCCAGATTCGATTTGGCATGCTCAAGCCCAGCCATCGTGGATTCAAAAATTTTGCTGGTATAAGAATCGACGCTGTCATCTTCATCAACGTTGCGGTTAACATACGGCGTGCCATTGGCAATGCTTTGCGCCAGATGAAGCTTAAAATCAGGAAAACCTTTGGTTTCCAGCCGGCGGCAGAAACGGTTGACGGTAGGTTCGCTCACATCCGCCATTCCAGCCAGTGTGGCAATACTGGAGTGGATGGCGGTATGGGGCGCTGCCAAAATAACCTCTGCTACTTTTCGTTCTGATTTGCTGAGGAGCTCAAGGTGGCTCAGAATTTTTTCCAGCATGTTCATATAATGAGACCATGTGCGGTTTTGTCGATTTCAACCAGAGGGAAATCGATGCAGAATTCATGGGAATATACTACGCCCCTTGTTGGGTTGGCAGAGAAAACTGCGTGAGGTCACGCACTTTTTTTCTAAGAACATGACGTGTGTCTAACTTTCAAAAAAGTAATCGACTGTCAGAAAAGACAGAAAATTTCTCTTTTAGAAGAGTGCCTAAACCGTTTCAGTCATTCATACAGTGGGTTTTTTTCACAATTAGGTGATGCTCATGGTGAAATTTAATGACATTTATTGACGGGTTTACGGGTCCTAGTCAAAAAGAGTACATTATTGTTGTAATAAAATTACAGCATCCTGCAACGAGGAGATGAACATGGCGGTAACTTCAACAGCCCAGGCGTGTGATCTGGTTATTTTCGGTGCCAAAGGCGATTTGGCGCGCCGTAAATTGCTGCCGTCTCTGTATCAATTGGAAAAAGCCGGTCATATTCATCCGGATACGCGCATCATCGGTGTGGGCCGCGCAGAGTGGGATAAGGAAAAATACGTTGGCGTGGTACGCGATGCCCTCGACACCTTTATGAAGGAGTCTATTGATGAGGGGCTGTGGGAAACGCTAAGCGGCAGGTTGGATTTTTGTAATCTGGATGTGCAGGATACGGCAGGGTTCAAACGATTGGGAAAAATGCTCGATCAAAAGAATCGCACCACCATTAATTATTTCGCCATGCCACCCAGCACCTTTGGCGCGATTTGCCGTGGGCTGGGTGAAGCGGGGCTTAACAAATCACCTTCGCGCGTGGTGATGGAAAAACCATTGGGCTCGGATCTGGCTTCTTCGCGCGAGATTAACAATCAAGTGGCGGAATACTTCGACGAATGCCAAGTGTACCGTATCGACCACTATTTGGGCAAAGAAACGGTACTTAACTTGCTGGCACTGCGATTTGCCAACTCACTGTTTTCTTCCAACTGGGATCACCGCACCATTGATCATGTGCAGATCACAGTTGCTGAAGAAGTTGGGATTGAAGGTCGCTGGGGGTATTTCGACCAGGCTGGTCAGATGCGTGACATGATTCAAAACCATCTGTTGCAGATTTTGACCATGATTGCCATGTCACCACCGTCAGACTTGAGTACTGACCGTATTCGTGACGAAAAGGTGAAGGTTCTGCGTTCACTACGTCGGATCGATCGCTCGAACGTGCATGAAACGACTGTGCGAGGGCAATATACCGGTGGATTTGTACAAGGCCATAAAGTGCCGGGATATCTGGAAGAAGAGGGCGCCAATAAAAGCAGCAACACTGAGACGTTCGTTGCAATCCGCGTCGATATTGACGATTGGCGCTGGGCTGGCGTGCCGTTCTACCTTCGTACCGGCAAGCGTTTGCCAACCAAGTGTTCGGAAGTCGTGGTCTATTTTAAAAACCCGGCCTTGAACCTGTTCCATGATTCTTATCAGCAACTGCCGCAGAATAAATTGATTATTCGTTTGCAGCCGGATGAAGGCGTCGAAATCCAGATTTTGAACAAGATTCCCGGGTTAGAGCATAAGCATCGTCTGCAAACGGTAAAACTGGACCTGAGTTTCTCCGAAACTTTCAACCAGCAGCATCTGGCAGATGCTTATGAACGTCTGTTGCTGGAAACCATGCGTGGTATTCAAGCGCTGTTTGTTCGTCGCGATGAGACGGAAGAGGCCTGGAAATGGGTAGATTCCATCATGGAGGCTTGGGCAATGGATAATGATGCACCGAAACCGTATCAGGCGGGTACCTGGGGGCCTGTGGCATCAGTGGCCATGATCACGCGTGATGGTCGCTCATGGAATGAAGTGGAATAAATCACTGCATTTTGCCGTGCGTAACAGCGTACGGCAGTGCACGGTAACGCATTACCTTTTGAAATTTATAATGTTTGGCTAACTCGGTGCGGTCGGACGTCTGCTTTTGGCAGATCCCTGTGGCAGGGGCGCGCTATATGACTAATGATGCCCCTGGGCATGACTGGAGATGATGACGAATGAAAAACTGGAAAACGAGCGCAGAGCAAATTCTGACCACGGGTCCTGTGGTTCCAGTGATTGTGGTTAACAAACTGGAACACGCAGTGCCGATGGCGAAAGCCTTGGTAGCGGGTGGCGTTCGCGTTCTGGAAGTAACGTTGCGTACTGACTGCGCAATAGACGCGATCCGTGCCATTGCCAAAGAAGTGCCTGATGCAATTGTAGGTGCTGGTACAGTAACCAACCCACAACAGTTGGCTGATGTGATTGCTGCTGGCGCACAGTTTGCCATCAGCCCCGGCTTAACTGAGCCGTTGCTGAAAGCGGCTGTGGAAGGCCCGATTGCGTTGATTCCGGGTATCAGTACTGTATCTGAACTGATGCTGGGTATGGATTATGGTTTGCGTGAGTTCAAATTTTTCCCTGCGGAAGCGAACGGTGGCGTCAAAGCATTGCAAGCGATTGCTGGTCCGTTCTCCCAGATCCGTTTCTGCCCTACGGGTGGTATCTCACTGAAAAACTATCGTGACTATCTGGCACTGAAAAGCGTGCTGTGTGTGGGCGGTTCTTGGCTGGTGCCGAACGATGCGCTGGAAAGCGGTGACTATGCACGCATTACCGAGCTGGCGCGTGAAGCTGTTGCCGGTGCTACTGCGTAAGGTCGTGTCGATACGAAAGAGCCACGCATTGCGTGGCTCTTTTTTGGGACTCAGAGAATTATCCGGTAACCTTGACGGCACCTGCAACGGAGACAGCCAGCTTCACTGCATCATCAATGTTCTGAGCCATTGCCAGTGCCACACCCATGCGACGTTTACCCTGAATATCTGGCTTGGCAAAAAGCCGTATTTGTGTACCTGGATGCAGCGCGTTTTCTAATCCGCTATAGCTGACGTTATCGCTCACCAATTCGGGTAGAATAACGGCAGAGGCTGCTGGGCCATATTGTCTTACCGCACCGACGGGCAAGCCAAGGAATGCGCGGACGTGCAGGGCGAACTCGGAAAGATCCTGCGAGATCAACGTTACCATACCTGTATCATGTGGACGCGGTGACACTTCACTGAAGATAACCTCATCGCCGCACACAAACAATTCCACACCAAACAAACCGTAACCTCCGAGTGCAATGACCACATCACTTGCGATTTGCTGTGCACGGGCCAGAGCCAACTCGCTCATCTGCTGCGGTTGCCATGATTCACGATAGTCACCATCTTCCTGACGATGTCCGATGGGAGCACAAAAATGAATACCGTCGCTGGCACGGATGGTTAATAACGTGATTTCGAAATCAAAGTTGACCAAGCCCTCCACAATGACTTTTCCGCCTCCAGCACGACCACCCTCCTGTGCATATTTCCAGGCCAGGTCACGCTGTTCTTCCTGGCGAATCAAGCTTTGTCCCTTACCGGAGGAACTCATGACTGGCTTGACGATGCAAGGGTAGCCTATATCGGCAACCGCATGTTGGAACTCTGTTTCATTTCCCGCAAAACGGTAGGGAGAGGTTGGCAGCTCCAATGTTTCGGCTGCAAGGCGACGAATGCCTTCGCGGTTCATTGTCAGGCGCGTGGCTTTAGCGCAAGGTACGACATGATGGCCTTCCTGTTCTAGCGTCTCCAACATATCCGTGGCAATCGCTTCGATCTCCGGCACGATGTAATCGGGGCGCTCAAGCTCGATAACGGCACGCAACGCTGCACCATCCAGCATATTAATGACGTGGCTGCGGTGGGCGATATGCATGGCAGGAGCATTAGCATAGCGATCGACGCCGATCACCTCAACGCCTAGCCGCTGGCATTCTATCGCCACTTCTTTACCCAGTTCTCCGCAACCTAATAACATTACGCGTGTCGCACCTGCTCGTAGTGCTGTTCCAACCGTTAACATCATGCATTCCCACTCTGTATTGACATGGCGCGCAGTATAAACGAAAACGTTTGCGTACGCATTAGCATCGGGAAAGGCTAGATCAATCTGCAATAAACTTGCTACTGCAGGTTACTTCCCTTGGCTTTACCCGTGAATCGTGCCACGATTTTCTTTCCAGCAAACAGGATGGCACGCAATGAAAGCACCTCAGGCAGAAAAACGTCCGTACCCCCTCACGATCCACGGCGACACCCGCATTGATAATTACTATTGGCTACGTGACGATACGCGTGAAGATCCAGCAGTATTGTCTTATCTGCACGCGGAGAACACGTATTGCGCTTCGCATATGCAACCTTACGATGCAGTGAAAGAAACGCTTTATCAGGAGATGGTAGCAAGGATCCCAGCTCAAGATGCGTCGGTGCCTTATGTTAAACGTGGTTATCGCTATCAGACACGCTACGAATCGGGTAAAGAATACGCGCTCTACGTGCGGCAACTTGCGTCGGAAACAGAGCATTGGCAACTGTTGCTGGATGAGAATGAACGTGCCGCAGACAGTGAATTCTATAATCTGGGGGCGTTGTCCGTCAGTCCAGATAATCGGTTACTTGCGCTGGCAGAAGATAAAATATCTCGCCGTCAGTACGACATTCGTTTTCGCAACCTTGACACCGGGGAGTGGTTACCTGACGTCATTGAGCAAGTCTCGGCGAACATGCAGTGGAGTGCGGATGCATCCACTATTTACTACGTACGCAAGCACCCGCAGACGCTGCTTCCCTATCAGGTGTTCTTGCATCGCCTCGGTGATGATATCAGTCATGATCGGTTAGTATACGAAGAGCTTGATGATACGTATTACGTTAGTTTGGGGGAAACCACCTCTGAGGACTATATCGTTATCTTTCTGAGTAGCACGACCAGTACAGAAGTTCGCTTACTGGATGCACACGATCTTGATGCAAATCCTCGCGTTTTTATTCCCCGTCGTAAAGATCATGAATATGGTGTAGACCACTATCAGGGGGCGTTCTATTTGCGTTCTAACCGTGATGGCAAAAACTTCGGCCTATATCGCACCACCACCTGGGATGAATCTGCACTGGAAACGCTGGTGGCTCCCCATGCCAGCCGTGTGTTGGAGAGTTTTGAGCTGTTCCGCGATTGGTTGGTTCTCGAAGAAAGGGAAAGGGGGTTGACCTGCCTTCGTCAGATTCATTGGCAAACCGGGGCGGAAAAAAATATTCGTTTCAACGATCCCAGCTATGTTACTTGGCTTGCATATAACCCTACGCCCGACACGTCATTGTTGCGTTATGGCTATTCGTCAATGACTACGCCTACCTCATTATACGAGATTGATTTGGACAGTGACGAGCAGCGCTTGCTCAAGCAGGCCGAAGTTAAACAGTTTACCTCCTCTGATTACTGCAGCGAACGCCTGTGGTTTACCATGCGTGATGGTGTCGAGGTCCCTGTGTCACTGGTGTACCGGCGAGATAGCTATAAACCGGGCAATAATCCGCTATTGGTGTATGGCTATGGCGCTTATGGCAGCAGTATGGAACCGGATTTTAGCGTGAGCCGCCTTAGCCTGTTGGATCGGGGATTTGTGTTTGCTTTGACCCATATTCGCGGTGGTGGTGAGTTGGGGCAGCAATGGTATGACGATGGTCGTTTACTCAATAAAATGCACTCCTTCACAGATTTCATTGATATCTCTCGCGCATTGGTGGCACAGGGATATGGCAGTGAAAAGCAGCTTTATGCTATGGGGGGCAGTGCGGGGGGATTGCTGATGGGCGCGGTTATTAATCTGGCCCCCGAACTGTTTAAAGGCGTGGTAGCACAGGTCCCATTTGTGGATGTATTGACCACCATGCTCGATGAGTCAATTCCATTAACTACCGGGGAATACGACGAGTGGGGTAACCCCAACGAACAGCGTTACTATGATTACATCAAGGGATACAGTCCTTATGACAATGTCAGTACGCAGTCCTATCCGCATCTGCTGATCACCACGGGATTGCATGACTCGCAAGTCCAATACTGGGAGCCTGCTAAGTGGGTTGCCAAACTGCGTGAACTGAAAACCGACGATAATTTGTTGCTGTTGCTAACGGATATGGATGCCGGACACGGTGGGAAATCGGGACGGTTTAAGCGCTATGAAGACATTGCGCTGGAATATGCATTTTTGCTGATGGTCAGGGATAAGTGAAAAACAAAGTGAACGTTGGAATATAAGGTTTAGTCTGCTTGAGTAATCCCGCTGAGTGCGGGATTACCCGTTCAGCGCACTACGTTATCAGCTCACAGTATCTGTTTGCTGAGCGCGTTTGGACCGTTTATCCGCACGTTTTTCTGCTGCAGTTTTCAACGGTTTTTTCTTACTGTTTTTCTTGCTGTCCATGCCTTTACTCATTTGATTTGCCTCTTTCGGTAAAAGGTGGTGTGCCCCACCATTAACCGCCTGTTCGGCATAATATGCAAGTGAAAAAAGGGAAAACGGACATCAAATTTAGGGCTACTTCGCTTTGGGCTCGTAGGGAAGGCGAGAGAGCTGCAACGATCGTTGGCGGTAGAACGCGATACGCTCGCGAAAGTAGTCTCGCAGGTGCTCGGGCTGCTCTCTTTCCACCACTTCTGGAATAACAGGCATGTTGTATCTTTCCTTAAATGCCACGCCGGAGGCCGCGAGATCAACGTTAACTTTTTCCATCTCTTGCGCTGAGAGATTAGCCAGATTGTATTCCATCGTTATCATCCTCAAGGCTGCTTTGGGGGAACATAATAGCAGTTTTTTGGCGGTGTGGACATTCACGGGGGATCCTCCTGCACAAGGCTAAATAAGAATTATTTATGGAATATAGATTTAAAATTAAAGAACGAATTTTGTTAATGGTGATTTCTTTCCTATTTTAGAAATGGAAATCATTCTCAAAAAAACGGCTTTAATTACGTTTTAATGAAATTGAAAACTGTTATCATTAAATTCAATGCATTGATTTCATATGATTTATTTATTGATTTAAATATCATGATAATAAAATGTTTTTTATTTATTAACAGCAGGGCATAATGAGAAAAAATTGACTCGCCTGCCAAAGAGAAGGATTGCGAAATGCTCAAAAAAGAGATGATTGAAAAATTAAACGACCAACTGAATCTGGAATTCTATTCCGCTAACTTATACCTGCAAATGAGTGCATGGTGTGGCGATAAAGGGTTTGAAGGTGCGTCGGCATTTCTAAAGTCGCATTCGCAAGAAGAGATGGAGCATATGCAACGCCTCTTTAACTACCTGGATGATACGGGTAGCATGCCTATTTTAGGCGCAATCGCCGCGCCTCCGGTTGATTTTTCCTCACTGGCTGATGTGTTTAAACAGACCTATGAGCATGAACAACTCATTACGCAAAAAATCAATGAGCTTGCGCATGCCGCAATGACACAGCAGGATTATTCAACCTTTAACTTCTTGCAGTGGTATGTTGCTGAGCAGCATGAAGAAGAAAAATTGTTCAAATCTATCCTGGATAAACTGGCGCTGGTCAATAAGGCCGAAGGCGGCCTGTTCTTTATCGATCAGGATTTGAAAAAAATGACTGCTACTCCAGCACAACCGTAATTGTCGTAATACGCGATACCCTTGAACCGGAATATCTGGTACAAGGGTGTTCGTTAATTAGCACACGCCAAAATCACCCTCTTCACGGTAGAAAGAGACGCTGTCAATGCTGATTTCTATCTCTTTTTCGATTGGGTCATCAATTCTGGCACAGTAAAGCATGTCATCCTGCACGCTAATGACCTGCATTCTCGGTCCGCCAGTTTTGCATTGAACAATATCGCCGCGTTTGAACATGTTCTCCCTCCTTTGTGTCTATACATCACGCTTGGTTTTCGCCCCCCAAAAGCCTGCGAGGGTACTACCAATAGCCCCGATTAGCAGCGCGAAGAATGACCATAATGCCGCTTTGGCTGCTGCTTTGGACATCTGTTCTGCTTTCTCGGCCGCCTGTTTCTTCCAGAGCTCATAACGTTGCTGCGCCTGTTGAATATTAGCTTGTACCTCAGAGAGGCGCTCGCTAACGTCTTGTACTGCACGATCGCGGGTTCGAAGAATGTTTTCAACCATGCGGTCTGCCTCTGAGGAGGTAAAATCGGTATTTTGAGCCAAAGCTCGCTTGATATCGTCACGATTAATATTAGCCGCGATGGTTTTACTGCGTTGCTTAAGTTTTTCGACGAGGGCTGAGGCTACTTGATCGTTCGGCTCAGACCCGACCGCCATAAGGCGTGTCGCTGCCAAGATGTCATCTTTAGCACCCTGTAATTGTCCTTTGAGGTAATCAGGCTGTAACGTGGGTATACCTGATTTGATTAAGGCACTTTCCACTTCACTCTGGAACCCATCCGGGGGTAAATGTGTATCCAGCATGATTTCCTCGAACAGATTGTGCCCTGCATTACCCATTGTTGACAGGCCACTACCCAACGCTTCACTGCCGGTTGAAAGCATTGAACCTGTTGCAGATGCGATGGTTCCCAGCGCATTGCCCGCTGTCTTTATCGAAGAACTTACTAGCATAGCCCCAAGCACAGAGGCGACCAGCAGCGCACTGGCCCAGTTCAAAAAACCGTGGATCATTCCATCGCAACCAGCCAGGCGGCCCGCGATAAACGATCCTGCGAATAAACTGATCACGATGGAGAACAGTGTCCACACGCCTACAGCCATGCCTGCGCCATTGACCGGATCGTCAGAGGTCGGTTCCACCATAGCAAAACCCAGACTACTGCCTAAGGTAGACAACAATATAGAAATCGCCATAACAGTCACGATGCCTGCAATGATACTTCCCCACGATATCGTCTTTATTTGTTTAGCTTCATATGCAACGCTCATAGTTTCTCCAATTTATTGATTAAAATATTAATACCAAGGAGTATAGGTAGCCTCAGTATTTTATTTTTAGTTAGGATTGAAATATGAAATTAAGTAGCAATAATGCTAAGGTGAAATAGATTATAAATAATAATGTCATAGTCACTTACGCTAGTGCTGTTGGTAGTAATTAGGTAAAAATAAAATACCAATCATTAATGCCGTGCGTGCTGCTAACGAATATATATCCGTCATACTTCACGTTTCCTGTGCGTTGGCTGTACGCGTTATTCGATTCAAACTCCTTACCCTCTCTACTGAGAATTGTTCGTCAGCAAGAGAAACTGATAGGATATCTTATTGATAACGATTATCAGAAAGGGATTTATGATGATAAAACAAATGGTTGTGGCTGCTATTGCTCTTCTCTGCGCTTGTTCTCAGCGTGAAAGCGTGAATAATGAGTCTGCGGTGATATCCAAGTGTATGCAAGCAACCAAGAACAGCGTGGCTAAACTCGCGGGCTGCGTCGAAGCGCAGTTCGATATAGACAGTGATGGCGTACCGCATAACATAAAGATCACTCAATTTTTGTTAGATCGCGTGGATACGGACCAATTAATCAAGTCAATCTCCAAATGGCGCTATGAAAAAGATAAACCGCGCATTGGTATGACGATTACGATTGTTTTCGGAGAACAAATAAACAGGCAGTGATCAATTAGCTGACTATAGCGCTATTCATGGGGAGATGAGCGTCATACCGTAGACCATGCTCATGATGGGCCAAAATCAGCGACATAGAATAGATTGAAAGCGCTGGCATCAGCATTTTCTCAGGTTGTTAGACTCCCTATTGTAGTAACATTAAGTATAAATTTTCAGATTAATCTCAGGCGAAATAATACTTTTAAATTAATCAGTTAAAAAAAGACCGAATACGATTCCTGTATTCGGTCTAGGGAAATGGCTCTTGGGAGAGAGCCTTGCGCTAAAAGTTGGCATTTGTGCAAGCTAAATCAGCCTTGCCCTTTAAAGCGTAGCCAACTTTTGACTGATTACCAGTGTTGCAGCGGCGTTCGTTTCATAACGTGAACACATTTCATACCCGTCGATAACGCCGTATTATCCGCATGTTAACATGTGGCTGAAATATAATCTTTTTTTCGATCACTCATCGGCGCAGAGTTGTTCACCGCGCTCGATGAAAGGTTGTAAATCTTTCTTCTTGCCCGGTGCATTGGGGTCGTCCAGCCATATGACATCGATAGGTTGTGCATTAACCTGGCCGCTTTTCATTTGCGTCTTTGCAGCGGCGTTAAGCGGGTATTGCATCAGGGTTCCAGTATTCAGCGCAAAAACAGCCTTACCAGGGCGGCAAATTAACTGGACCTCTTCACGAGTAAATGCCCAACGATCACCGTATTGCTGACGGCTCAATGTGACCAGTTGGGCTGCCGCAGCGGCCTCGGCACCGAGGGTGGCAAGGGTTAACGCTAAAATGATTTTTTTCATCGAGGTATCCCTGAGCTAAGCCGATAACGCGGCAAAATTACATATCGTTAATCAGCAAGTTACATAAATAAGTCTGAGCGCGATCATAAAGGGTGAGGGCAATGAAGTCGAGTCAAGGATAGAGTGGGCCCCATCATCACATATTTTCTGATTGAATCCCTGCTGAAAACCTGCGCATGCTAAGGATTATCACCTAATCACAGAGGATGTTGTCATGGCTGATTCTCCTTCACTCTCAATCGGTTTTCTGCTTTTTCCCGGTGTTACCCAATTGGATCTGACCGGACCCTATGAGGTGTTTGTGCGTGCGCCGGGTGCGCAGGTGCATTTGATTTGGAAACAAATTGAGCCGGTCATCTCCGATCGGGGTCTGGCTATTTTGCCGACGGTCACTCTTGAGCATTGCCCCGTATTGGATGTGATTTGCATTCCGGGAGGGCCGGGGCAGATAGATTTGATGGAGGATGATACGATTTTACATTTTCTGCGCCAAAAAGCGGACGAAGTAAAACTGGTTACTTCGGTTTGCACTGGCTCGCTGGTTCTGGGAGCGGCGGGTTTATTGCGAGGCTATAAGGCAACAACACATTGGGGTTCGCTCGATCAGTTGGCGTTGCTGGGTGCTCAACCGGTTGATGCGCGTGTCGTTCACGATGGTAACCGTATTAGTGGTGCTGGCGTAACCTCCGGTATTGATTTCGCGCTCACCGTTGTTGCTGGGCTTTACGGTGAAACAGTTGCGCAAGAGATTCAATTACAGTTGGAGTACGATCCTGAGCCGCCATTTAATTCTGGCTCGCCACGTTCGGCATCAACGGAACTGGTTCAAATCGTGCGTTTCAAGCAGACAGAATTTATCGAGAAACGTAGACAAGCGACCCTACGGGCCGCAGCACGGTTATAATCTGTCTCATATCAGGGCGCATAAGCACCCTGATAGTTACGTTGTTTGAAGACTATCCACGTCCGCCATATCCTGGGCCGCCACCGCCACCGCCACCGCCACCGCCACCGCCACCGCCACCGCCACCGCCACCGCCACCGCCACCGCCACCGCCACCAGGCCCTTGCATTGGGCCTCCACCGCCATGTCCCCAACCGGGCCCCGGCCATATGCATCCACTCAGGGATGTTGTTATCACAACCGCCATCAACACGCAGAGCATTCTTTTCATGGTTCACCTCTCAGTAGATGAGCGAATTCTGCGTGGAGGTCACACAAAGCGAAATAGGCATAAGGCGGATTTTCGTTTTTTTAACACTTGATAAATATTTAGATACCAGTTGTTTGGTGTCACTGAGCTTTTGGAGAGGAAGGCGTATGCGTAAAAGCTGAGTTGGATGCGATCAGCCGCTATTGGCAATGGTAAATCGTGTATTCATTTCTCTCGGGATTAATAATACAGAAGGTGTTATTAGACAGACGCTGTGCGAGATAGCCCTCTTTGGTTACGGCTGAAGGTACATAGCGCGAACTGTCGGCAGAATGCAGCAAACCACTTTCAATACGCTGTTTTGGCATGAGTACACTGAACGCGAACGTGTTGTCTACGATCACGGCAGATGTCATTCCAATGGGATGACCCGGAAGCATTTTCACTTCGCCCTCACATTGCATTCCCTGGGGGGATGAACAGCCAGTAACAAGCAATACCAAGAGGGATAAGGGAAATGAGACGCGAGAGTTCATGATGATCCTTGAGTGACCATTGCCTTCTTACCCATTATAGCGCAGTTATACCCGTCATACGTCAAGTCGCAGGCACGCTGATTACACTCGCTCATTCAAATCACTTACTGGTGTAGATTCATCGAAACGCGCCAGTCTGTAACTCGAATGATTTAGGGTATATGCGTTGGTGGGGGGAGGCTGGAACGATGCTGACAATGCGCCGCCGTTTTGATCTTGATTAACGTAATCGCGCTCAACGCGTTATGAGGCATTTAATCCATGAGGTTTCAGCGGTAGGATGGTTCTGCAAACACAATAATCACCGATAACCTCCTCTTTTTTCACGTATTAGAAAATCTGATATTTGGGATCTGAAGGGAAAATAATCAAGGAAATTGTCCTATGTTAATCTCAGAGCGCCAGCTTCGAGACGTTACGCGCCTTTTGTTGCAGAAGGCGGGTTCACAAGCTGAAGAGGCACGTTGTGTCTCTGACCACCTGGTTAATGCAAACCTTAAAGGCCATGATAGCCACGGTGTTGGCATGTTACCGCATTATGTATCGTTCATCGCCAAAGGGATTATGCATCCTAATACGCCGGTTCGTTTGTTACGTGATGGTGGTGCGGTGTTACAGTTCAGCGGTGACCGTGGTTTTGGACAGCGCACGGGTAAGGAAGCGATGGAACAGGCCATTGCCCGAGCCAAAACCACGGGTGTCTGCCTGATGACGCTCGCTTCCACATGTCACTTAGGACGCATTGGTACTTATGGAGAAATGGCGGCAGAGGCGGGTATGGTTGCGATTCATTTCGTCAACGTAAATGATTTGGATCCCATTGTCGCTCCGTGGTGCGGTCGTGAAGCGCGTTTTGGTACCAATCCCATCTGCATTGCGTTTCCCAAAAGTCAACACAATGCTCCGTTTGTCCTCGATTTTGCCACCAGCATTGTGGCATTGGGGAAAACGCGTGTTGCCTACCTCGCCGGCAAGAAGTTTGATGAAGACGTCATGCTTGATAGTCAGGGCTTCTCTACCAATGATCCCAAAGTGATGTGGGAAGATGAAAAACAGGGAGCGCTGAAGCCCATTGCCCGCCATAAAGGCGGTGGGCTGGTGCTGGCTGCGGAAATGCTGGCGGGATTGCTTTCTGGCGGTGGCACTATCCAGCCGGAAAACGAGCGCAAAGGGGCGATCATGAATAACATGACGACCATCGTTATCGATCCGGCGGCGATGGTGTCGTTAGACTGGTTGCAAAAAGAGTATGACGCCATGCTGGAATATGTTCGTACTTGTCCGGCGGCAGACGATGAACATCCCGTACTGATTGCCGGTGAACCGGAACGTATTTCCTCTACGCAGCGTCAGGAAAAGGGCATTGCGTTATCCGATCAGGAGTGGGCAAATATCGTCGCTGCCGGGGTATCATTAGGCATGACAGAGCATGAGTTTGCCTTGATCTGATGGGGTAAAAGTAGAAACAATGGCGCGCATGCTTATCGTGAGCATGCGTGTCAAAATTCAGCTCGCTCATGGGCCGGAATCCAATATCCGTCAATAAAATCTTCTATCGGAAAACAACCCGCCCGACGCAAATGTTGCTCATCCATCGCGCTGAGGCACTGCGCTTCGTTAACATAGGCGTCTACAACCAGATTCTCGCAGCCATGCCCGAGATAACAGATAAAGACAACCAGTGCGTACATAGGTGTTTACCCTCCCAGACAATTGCAGTAGCAATAGTGAGAGTGTAGATGAAAACAGTACAAGCGAAATGCAACAACCGATGTTAAACCTCGGGTGGGCAGGCACCGTCACGCACTAATTCGCGTGGAAGGTTGTTTTTTATACGACTGCCGATACGTTTGGCTAATCCAATTGAAGCGTGTTGGTAGGTAAGGACAACCTCGTCGCCAGCAGGCGGTATGTCTGGGTAACTGTCTCGACCTTGAAACCACTCGCATGCGAGGGCGTCACTTAACGCATAAACCTGCTCAGCTTGAGGGTTTGCCAATGCGACGACGGCCTCATGCTGCCAACGATAGCCTTTAGCATAACGCTCCGCCAATTTGATGCCGATGCGAGAGAAACGGATCTTACCAAACACTGCATTCAGTGCGGTGGGAAACAGCCAGATTTCATTATCCCGTTGCCAAAGCTGTTGCTGCTCAGAATTCCATACCAAACCGGCCTGATTGGCAAGGCGTGTGACAGCTTGTCCGTCTTTGCCATGAAGCGGTGTAAAGGGGAACTTGCCCACGTTGAAACGCGGTGTTGGTAGTGAAGCTATGGCTGCAGTTTTACGCAAACGTGCAACGAAGAACCCTTCGCTATCATAGATCTGGGGGAATACATGCAGAAAACCCTCTTCGGTGAGTGCATTTTTTGCTTCGGGAAAGAGGTTTGCCAGAGAGTCAATCTCACAGGCCTGGGGGAATGTATCAAGCAGATACTGGCATACCTGCTGGTTTTCCTGCGCATTAAGTGTACAGGTTGAGTAGATTAACACGCCGCCAGGTTTTAACGCGTGAAAAGCACTGACAATCAATTCTTTCTGGGTTTGTGCCAGTTCAGCCATACTCTCAGGTGACCAATGTCGCATCGCATCAGGATCTTTGCGAACCACACCTTCCCCTGAACAGGGGGCATCTAGCAGTACAGCATCAAAGGTTTCAGGCAAGGCTGCACCAAATACACGACCATCAAAGTGCGTCAGTGCCGTATTGTGTACGCCGCAGCGGCTGATATTGGCGTGTAGCACCTTGACTCGACTGGCTGAGTATTCGTTAGCGACGATCCCACCTTTATTGCCCAAGGCTGCGGCAATTTGTGTGGTTTTTGAGCCTGGAGCAGCGGCAACATCCAACACCAATGGTGCCTGGTTTCTCTCTCGTGATAATAAAGACGTTTCCCGTGCGTAAAACAATGCGCTGACCGGTAGCATTGAGCTGGATTCCTGCAGATAAAACAGCCCACTCAAATGGCCAACCGTGTTGCCCAAACGCAACTGTGTTTCATCAGGACTCATCACCCAAAACCCTTCTGCACACCAGGGGATAGGTTCCAATCGCCAGCCCCATTCGGACACCAGCGTTACGAAATCATCCACACTGATCTTCAACGTGTTGACGCGCAGGCTACGCCTTAACGGACGTTGACAGGCAGCAATAAATTCATCGAGGGACAAATGCGTAGGCATGATGTCCTGAATGGCTTCAAGAAAGGCTGAAGGTAAGACGGGAGAGAGGGGTTTCACCACAGTGGAAATATCTCGTTACAATAGCAGGAAAGTGCGGGTAATATTCTGATAGTGTAACACAATAGATGGCTGCCGTCGCTCACTGGGCGAAGGCAGCATTTACCCTACCTATTCAGGAATGGCAGTGCCCCACTGGCGCCACTCTTTAGGTTCTTCGCCCAGTAACAAGAAATGTTTACCGGGTGTGGCAATGGGCGCTAGCGGAATCGCTGGCGGGGTAGCAAAGGCGATGCCACCACGGATAAATTGCTGGAAGGTACCCGTTTTGAGTAGACCGCCGCCCAAGCCGAACTCAAGGTTATAGCCAGATGCCAGCCAGAATACCGAGTTATTGCGCACCAAATGTTGGTGCCGCTTACTAATACGCAGTGCCACCATGACGCGATCGGACAATGGCCCCAGTGACAAACCCGTGACTGTACCTACCTCAACGCCGCGAAACAGCACTGGCGTTCCTACTTGCAATGCACCTGCTTCAGGCGCATCCACAACGATGTTTAACCCATCCTGATAGCGGGAATCAGAAATGGTTGCCTGTTGCAGTTCAAATTGACGCTGTTGCGCACCGTTGCCCGGTTCGACGTTGATGTAAGGCTGAAGCAGTGTTTCCAGATGATCGACGCCTGCAGCAGAAATTTGTGGTGTTACCACTGAAAAGCGCGTGCCTGCGCGGGCGAAGGCGTTAACGTATTCAGGATAGAGCACGGCTTGCGCCAGTACATCGTTGTGCTGTTCAGCTAATTTGAGAGAGTCTAAGCGGCCGATTTCAATGCCGAGGTAGCGAATCGGCATCCCTGCGGAGAGCGAGCTGGCGTCATAAGTACGTAATACAATACGGCTACCAATCGCACGGGCAGCAGTTTCTGTGTTATATAGCAGCCGTTTTCCACCTTTGGTTTCGGGGGCACCTTCGAGATTATCAAAACTTATCGCCCCTTTGATTGCCCGGTTGAGCGGGGATGCCTGAACCGTTAGCCCGGATGTGCTTAGCTGAATGCGGGCACCGCCTTCGGCCCAAAACACGCTGCGTTCAGTGAGAAGTTTACGATATTCCGGATGCAGATAAACCTGCACTTCAAACGCTTCTGTGCCAGGACGAATGCGCATAATCTCGCCGACCTGAAACTTGCGGTACAGGACGATTGAACCTTCCTGAATGTCTGGCAGGCTCTCTGTCACTAACGTTAAGGTTGGGCTAGGTGTATTACCTTTGATGCCTTCCTGGGCATTATCCCGATCGCTAAACAGGGGATAGTGTGTTGAAGGATCACCTTGCGTGCCGGGTAACACCATCACGCCGCCGCTGAGCCACTCCTGCGGGCTGGCGCCAGTCATCTGTACGCCCTCCAAACCCAGCTTGATGTTTAGCCTGCTGTTGACGATAAAGGTGCTGTCTTTGTGAAGTAAAGCACGATATTCGGGGTCGATGCTCACATCGAAGGTGACGCCCTTTTCGGTCAGTGTGCGCTGGATGATTTGCCCGATTTGTATTCCATGCAGCAGCACCGGTTGGCCGACATCAATCCCATAACTTTGCGCGGCAGTCAACTGTACGGTGAGTGTGCCGGGACGCAATGCCTGAGTACCATCGATTAGCGGGAATATCTGTCGTGGCTCACCCTCGCCAGGAATCAGCGTCAGTGTTGGGCCAGTTAGCAGATGAGAGAGATTAAGATCGTTTAAGGCCAGACGTGGTTTTGTCAGCTCGATACGCGTGCCTTCCCGCATCAAGGGGACGACGGAGGGATCAATAATGAGTTGTCCGCTCACGCTATCGCTGCTGGGATTGAGCTCCAGCTTTTGCACGCTACCCACTTCCAATCCTTGGTACAGCAGTGGTGTCTGTCCGGCCTTCAGCGGATTAGATGAAGGAAGCGTTAAGGTAATCGCCACACCGCGTTGGCTTTGGGCCAGATTAGGGTAGAGGCGGTAGGATTGTTCTGCGGTGGCTTTATCGCTTTCATCTGGAGAATCGAAAGCGATAGCACCATTGACCAATGCAGCCAGGCTTTGCATCTCCACTCTGGCACCGCTAGGGCTGATATCCGCTTTGATGCCGGACACATTCCAAAAACGGCTCTCTTTTTTGATCAAATGGGTAAAACGCCGCTCGATAAGGACGTCAATCGTTACGCCTTTATTATCTGGAGCCACGGTGTAGTCATACACTTTCCCTACCGGGATCTTACGGTAATAGACCAACGAGCCCGCATTGAGCGACCCTAAATCATCAGCATGCAGATGTACCAGCAATTCTCCGCTGTTAACCCGGTATTTAGGCTGTGTATCCAGCGCAGAAAAGTGCTCTTGAGGTTCGCCGGGGCCGGGCATCATACCGATATAGTTACCACCAACCAGGGCATCAAGGCCAGAAACGCCAGCCAAGGACGCTTTAGGTGTTACCAGCCAGAATTGTGTCCCGCTGCGTAATGCCTCTTTCATATCGCTTTTGATGCTGGCCTCAACCTGGATGGTACGCAAATCTTCGCTTAAGGTGATGTTTTGTACCGTACCCACTTCAACACCCTGATAACGCACGGGGGTTCTGCCAGCGACAATGCCATCAGCTGAGATGAAATCAATGGTGACAGTGGTACCGCGTTCCTGCTGATTGGTATAGAGCAGCCAGCCGGCAATCAGCAGCGCAATAAGAGGCAGCAGCCAGAATGGCGAGATACGGCGTTTATGCTTGATCGCTGTTTGTATTGACATGGGTGTTGCTGAATCTTGTTCCATGGGAATCCCACATTAATCGGCTATCCAACCATTCTGCAGCGAGAATGGTCAGAATAACGGCCGCACCAAAATAGAAGGCCGCAGGGCCTAAGGTAAAAGCCAATAATTGATCTCGGTTTACCAGTGACATCATCAACGCGATTACGAACAGGTCCAGCATTGACCATCGGCCAATCCAAATCATGACTCGTAACAAGCGCATTCGCACTATGATGCCGCATTGTGCGCGCAGATGTATGCTCAACAGCAATGTGCTGAGCACGACAACCTTGGTGAAGGGCACCAGTATGCTGGCAATAAAAACCACCGCTGCGACAGGAATGTTGCCGTTCGCAAGCGAAATAATACCGGAAAGTATGGTGTCCTCTTTACGCGCCCCGTTGACGTAGAGAATAGATATGGGTAACAGATTGGCGGGCACGAGAAACACAATGGCACTGATTAATGCCGCCCAGGATTTTTGCAGGCTATGACGTCGACGTGCTCGTAACGGAGTATGGCATCTCGGACACCGGCCGCGCGTGTCTGGTGCGCTGGTAAAATGGCAGGCCAGACAAAGCCGGTAACGTTCTGGGTTGATCACCGGGTACTGCCGTGGATAGAAACGCAGCCAAAGCTGATCGGGGTTTAAGTGAATTAATGTTAACAGGCTAAGCAGGGTCAAGGTTAAATAGGCCACCATGCCGTGGCCCAACTGAATATCGGAAAATTCCCTGATTTTGATGGCGGCAACGGCCAGTCCAACCAAATAAATGTCCAGCATCATCCAGGCTTTCAGCTTTTCCAGTAACAGCAGAATAGGGCGCAAATTCATGCCAATACGTGGTGCAAAAAAGAGATAAAGCAGGGAGATCATCAACGTAACAGGAACCCCTACAGTACAGAAAGCCACCATACTGGCGGTAACGGGGTGCCCTTGCTTGGTCATCTGCCATATACCTTCAAACAGACTGGCATTGATTGCAACGCCCAACAGACGTATGTCGAGTAATGGTGCGGTATAAGCAAAGGGCATTAATAGCAACATTGCCATGGACATCGCGGCCAGCCGAGTCATTGACCAATCGCGCCCAAAACCGACTCTGGTCGCACATTGAGGGCAGATGGCATACTCCCCTTTGGACATTCCGGGAAGCAGAAACAGCATGTCGCAGCCATGGCAACGATGATAGCGTCTGTAGGCAACGATGGAGCGTGCTTTGGTCACTGGCGGGCGCGGGGCGCTATGCGTGGCAGAACCCACTATGCTGTATATTCTCATTACGCCGAGTTGCACTGTGAAAGTCGTTAGCATAATAGCCTAATTCTGTACGGACACGGTAATTGAATCCGTTTACCCGCCATCAGAAAAATATTATGCACAGAAGGTTGAATGAAATATGCGTGATACCCTGACGAAGCGAATTTTCTTGTGGCATGCTGTATGTCTCAATTCATCATGCCACGTTTATGTGAATAAAAGCGCAAAAGCGTATATCCTTCTTCACTTAGGTTATTCGTCGCCAGTGTTGTCAGGCAGGATGTTTGAGATCATGGGATGATGCCACTGGGCCATTGATGCGTTCTTGTATCATGAGTTCGAATACTGGCAGGCTAAAGTATCAGGAAAACTGAATTATTATTTATGAATAAACCAGCATTTTATAGGGATCTTGTCGGCGACCTTACTGCACTGATTACGGGCGAACGCAGATTTATTACCCTCTTGGCTAATAGCAGTGCATTGCTGTTTGAGCGCCTGGAGAGCGTTAATTGGGCAGGTTTTTATCTTCTGGATGACGACACTCTGTTTCTTGGCCCCTTTCAGGGCCGGGTTGCTTGTGTGCGCATTCCTGCAGGTAAGGGGGTTTGTGGCCGCGCAGTAGAGGAAAATCGTATTCAACGCGTTGGCGACGTGCACGCGTTTCCTGGTCATATCGCTTGCGATGCTGCGAGCAATGCTGAAATTGTGTTACCGCTTTCGGTGAACGGCCAACTCATTGGGGTGCTGGATATTGATAGCACATCCTATGAGCGCTTCGACGCTGAAGACGAAGAAGGTCTCAAGGCGGTGGTCGCCGTGCTCTGCGCACACTTGCAACAGAGCGATGTGCTGACTTTTATCAATTCTCTCACACCGAGAGAAGGATAACGTAGCAATTGCTGATGGCGTCATTATAATGTCGCCTGTTCATGCCTGCGCTGGTTGGCAAACCCGTTGTAATCAGGAAATTTCATGGAAAATCAACCTAAGTTGAACAGTAGTAAAGATGTGATTGCCTTTTTGGCAGAACGGTTTCCGCTTTGTTTCACTACTGAAGGTGAAACGCGGCCCTTAAAAATCGGTATTTTTCAGGATCTTGTCACTCGTGTGTCAGAAACTGACAGTGTGAGTAAAACGCAATTGCGTTCTGCGTTGCGCCTCTATACCTCCAGTTGGCGTTACCTTTACGGCATCAAGCTGGGTGCGCAACGTGTGGATCTGGATGGCAATTCGTGTGGCGAATTGGAGCAGCAGCATGTTGATCATGCTCGCAAGCAGCTGGAAGAGGCTAAAGCGCGCGTTCAGGCGCAAAGAGCAGAACAGCAGGCGAAGCGTCGTGCAGCGGGAGAAACGACTGATAAACCGGTTCGTCCGCGTAAGCCAGCCCCGCGTCGTGACCGTCCGGCAGCAGACAGCGCGCCGCGCCAACCCCGCGCCAGTGCACCACGGCCTTCTTCCGCACCTCGCCAACCTAAAGCAGCCCCAGAGCGCGCGCCGCAACCACAGCGTGTTAGCGTAACGGATATTACTGCGCTGAAAATTGGTCAAGAGATCAAGGTCAGAGCGGGTAAAGATGCTATGGACGCTACTGTGCTCGAGATTGCCAAAGGCGAAGTTCGGGTTCAACTGGCTTCCGGTCTGGCGATGATTGTGCGCGCAGAACACTTGCAGTTCTGATACGGAGGGCCAACCAGGGCATGAACACATTAATCCGAATGGCGGTGCTCGCCGCCGCCTTGCTGGCAGGCGTGAGTGTAGCCAAAGAGACGCCCGTCTCTCGCAGTGAAGCGATTGCGCGCAGTGAAATGATCACCCGCGCAGATCAAATACCCCAACTGCACCAAGAGCTTCAACATGCCACCGAGAGCGATCGTATTACGCTGCGTTTTTTGCGCTCTCACTACCGGCAGATAGCACTTGATGAACAATTTTCTGAGAAGATTTTCAAACGCTATCTTAACATGCTGGACTATAGCCATAACGTGCTGTTGGCCTCCGACATTGCTGAGTTTGCCAATCAGAAAGGGCAACTCGGGGAAGATCTTAAAAGCGGTAAACTGGATGTGCCCTATGCGCTTTACAATCTGGCGCAAAAACGCCGTTTTGAGCGCTTGCAATATGCCTTATCCGTGCTGGAAAAACCGATAGATTTGGCGGGAACCGACACCATTGAGCTGGATCGCAGCAAATCGCCGTGGCCGCAAAATGTGGGAGAATTGAACCGTCTGTGGGATGCCAAAGTAAAATATGATTGGCTGACGTTGAAGCTAACAGGTAAAAGCGACAAAGAGATCAAGGAAACGCTCACTAAGCGTTATCAGTTCGCTATTCGTCGTTTGGCGCAAAGCAATAGTGAAGATGTTTTTCAACTCATCATGAATGCGTTTGCGCGGGAAATGGACCCCCATACCAGCTATTTGTCACCGCGTAACACGGAACAATTTAACACAGATATGAGCCTTTCTTTGGAAGGTATCGGTGCGGTGTTGCAGATGGATGATGACTACACAGTCATTAACTCTATGGTGGCAGGCGGCCCGGCCGCAAAAAGTAAAAGTATTACTGTCGGCGATCGCATCGTCGGTGTTGGGCAAAACGGCAAACCGATGGTGGAAGTGATCGGTTGGCGACTTGATGACGTGGTGGCGCTGATTAAAGGTCCCAAAGGCAGCAAGGTACGGCTTGAGATTTTGCCCGGTGGTAAAGGTACGAAAACCAAAACGGTGACCCTGACGCGTGAACGTATTCGCCTGGAAGATCGGGCGGTGAAAATGTCTGTCAAGACCGTGGGCAAAGAAACCATTGGCGTATTGGATATTCCCAGTTTCTACGTTGGCTTGACGGATGACGTCAAAGTGCAATTGCAAAAACTGGAAAAACAAAATGTAAGCAGCATCGTCATTGACCTGCGCGGTAACGGTGGTGGCGCGTTGACTGAAGCTGTTGGACTTTCTGGTTTGTTTATTCCTAGTGGCCCAGTGGTACAGATTCGCGACAACAATGGCAAGGTGCGCGAGGACAGCGATACCGATGGCGTGGTGTACTACAAAGGCCCACTCGTCGTGTTGGTCGATCGATTCAGTGCTTCTGCATCGGAAATTTTTGCTGCGGCAATGCAAGATTATGGTCGCGCGCTGATCGTGGGTGAACCGACCTTCGGAAAAGGCACCGTGCAACAGTATCGCTCCCTGAATCGTATTTACGATCAGATGTTGCATCCGGCGTGGCCTGGATTAGGCTCAGTTTCTTATACCATTCAAAAATTCTATCGCATTGATGGTGGCAGCACCCAATTGCGCGGAGTGACGCCAGATATCTTGATGCCGACAGGAACGGAAGCGGTAGAGACGGGCGAGAAATTTGAAGATAACGCCCTGGTCTGGGACAGCATCAATGCGGCGCGCTACGGTAAATTGGGGGATATGAAACCCTATATCAGCGGGTTGAAGGAGCAGCATTTGGCGCGCATTGCTAAAGATCCTGAATTCCAATACATCATTCAGGATGTTGCTCGCTATAACGCGACCAAAGATAAACGCAATATTGTTTCTCTTAATTATGCCCAGCGTGAAAAAGAGAATAATGATGATGAAGCGTTGCGCTTGAATCGCCTTAACGAACGCTTTAAACGTGAAGGCAAAAAGCCGTTGAAATCCTTGGAAGATTTACCGAAGGATTATCAGGCTCCAGATGCTTATTTGGAAGAAACGGCGCATATCGCCAGCGACCTGTCACACAGTGTGAAATAGCTATTTTCACGCAGTAAAAAACCCCGTCAACCCTTCAGTTGACGGGGTTTTTTTTGCAGCGTTTTTTGACGTTTTCTTCTGTTCAGAAGTCGGAATGCGCGATATTTAATTTTTGTTTGATATGTATCAAGTAGACTTATACACGTACATTTATTATTGATAATAGTTATTAGTTTTGTTTGTTTTCTGAGCATTCACAGCAATTATACCGTGAGGCGCACTCATGAGCTTTCCGGTTTTCTTTAAGAGTCCAACTATGACGCCAGGTCTACACACCCTTCTTGATATTCCCCTTAATGTCAGCGCCGTAGTGGCGCGAATTCGTCTCAGCGGTGAGTACCATCAACGCTTAATGGAGTTGGGAATTCGCGTTGGGGGAGAAATTCGGGTTATTCAGCGTGAAGTAAATCAGCCTTTGATGTTAGCTGCGGGCGACGGTCGTATCGCGATTAATTGGGATATGGGCAAACAGGTTTGGGTAGCGCCCCAGGTTACACAGGGTTAATGCTCTCTGGCTGCAGTGTGTGTTGTCACAAGGTCGCAATTTAGCAAGGAAAGGTAGTCATGATTGAAGCTGTATTTCCCGTAGGGAGTACCTGGCGTGTGCTGGGTTATCAAAAAGGATCGGCCGATTATCGTAAGCGGTTGTTGGCGCTCGGCGTCACGCCGGGGGTGACCTTTACCGTCACCCGTGTAGCCCCTTTGGGAGATCCTATCGAACTTCGGTTGCGCGGCGCCGCTATCAGCGTGCGCAAGAGCGAAGCTCAGATATTGATCCTGGAGCAATGTTGATTTGTAAGGCATGTAGCACGAGAAATATGCCGACTTTTGAGAGCACGAGCGAGTAAGGAACCGTTATGGTCGCACATCCCGTCATTGGTGTTGTTGGCAACCCCAACTGTGGCAAAACTACGCTGTTTAACCTGCTGACAGGGGGGAAACAGACGGTGGGGAATTGGCCTGGTGTCACCGTTGAGAAAAAGGTTGGTCAATTTCTCTTTAAAGGTCAAAGATTTACACTTGTCGATCTTCCGGGCGTATACTCTCTCAATCCCGCATCGGAAAGCGCTGAGGATGAGCGTGTCGCACGTGATTATATTCTTTCTGGTGAAGCGCATCTGGTGTTGAATATTCTTGATGCGGCCAATCTTGAGCGCAACCTTTATCTTACGGCACAACTGCTGGACATGAATGTGCCGATGGTTGTTGCGGTTAACATGATGGATATTGCCTCTTCGCGCAAACTGGAAATCGATATTGCTGCTCTACAAAATCGGTTAGGTTGCCCGGTGGTGCCTATCACTGCCAGTCAAAACAAAGGGATTGATGTCTTACGCCAGGTCTGTATGTCCGCGTTGGCAGATATCCGATCTCCCAATGTTGAAGTGCCATATGACCCGCCACTGAAAAATGCCGCAGTGCAGATGGCCTTACGCATGACGGACATTCCCAGCGTAACGCACCCTTATTGGTTAGCACTGCAATTGCTGGAAGGGGACACCACGGTGCGCTCTCGCTTGCCTGCACCGCTTTTAGCCGAAATGGATGCGCAAGTTGCTACGCTGACGGAAACCTATGAAGATGAACTGGATATCTTTCTTGCCGATGCTCGCTATCAGTTTGTCTCGTCTATTGCCAATCAGGCTGTAATCCGGCGCAGCAATGTTTCAGCGACACTCACGGATAAAATTGACCGAGTTGTACTGCATCGTTTTTTCGGCATCCCTATTTTCTTGTTGGTGATGTATCTCATGTTCATCTTCACCATCAAGGTGGGGAGTGCGTTTATTGACTTTTTCGATCAGTTTGTCGGCGCGTTGCTGGTGGATGGTTTAGGCACGCTACTGCGTGCAATCAATACGCCTGAATGGCTGGCGACACTTGTAGCGGATGGTATTGGCGGGGGTATCCAAACGGTTTCCACATTTATCCCGGTCATTGGTTGCCTTTATCTGTTCCTTTCCTATCTGGAGGATTCCGGTTATATGGCGCGTGCGGCGTTCGTGATGGACCGTTTCATGCGCAGCATAGGGTTGCCGGGTAAGGCTTTCGTGCCGTTGATTGTTGGTTTTGGTTGCAACGTGCCTGCAGTAATGGCGACGCGTACCATGGAAAAACACAGCGACCGTATTGTCACGGTAATGATGGCGCCTTTTATGTCGTGTGGTGCGCGCTTGCCCGTCTATGTGCTGTTTGCGACAGCGCTGTTTACCAGCGGTGGGCAGAATCTTGTTTTTGGACTCTATCTGGTGGGGATTTTCGCTGCCATTGCCACTGGGTTTATGCTGAAGAATACTGCGTTGCAGGGGGAGGCTTCAGCATTCGTCATGGAGATCCCTCCATACCATTTGCCAGGACTACGTAGTGTGCTGATCCGTACCTGGGATCGGCTGAAAGGGTTTATTCTGCGTGCGGGTAAATTGATTGTTGTTGTCGTAACCGTTCTGAGCTTTTTCAATTCAATGGGTACAGATGGATCGTTTGGCAATCAGGACAGTGATAAATCCGTGCTTTCCTCTATAGGGCAGAAAATTGTGCCAGTGTTTGCGCCGATGGGGATAAAAGCGGAAAACTGGCCAGCCGCCGTGGGCGTTTTCACCGGTATCTTTGCCAAAGAGGCGGTGGTAGGTACGCTTGATTCACTTTATGGTGCGATGGCAGAGAATCAGACCGGTACACAAGAAGAGGAAACGCCGTTTAATCTGGGAGACAGTGTTATGGGCGCACTGGCGACTATCCCGGAAAATTTCTCCAAACTTGGAGGAGAGCTTCTCGATCCATTGGGTATCAACGTTGGGGATTTGAGCGATACCGCCACGATAGCTGAACAGAACGAGTTTTCTGTTTCATCACTGGATATCATCGTCCATTTGTTTGACGGACGTTTGGGGGCCGTAGCTTACTTACTGATGGTATTGCTTTACGTGCCTTGCGTCGCGGCACTATCGGCTATCTGGCGTGAAGTGGGCACTGCGTGGGCACTGTTCTGTTTTGTTTGGACGATTGAACTGGGCTATGGCGCAGCGGTACTGGTATATCAGGCGGGTCGTTTTACCCACCATCCTGTCTATTCTACGGGTGCTATTGCTGCCGTGTTGATCGTTTGGACGATTACCGTGTTCTTCCTGCGTCGTAATGGTAATTTGCGGCAACAGGCTGTAGCTGTGCGCGCGGTGTAATCCGATGGAAAGTATTACGTCATGTCGGCTAGGAGGATGAAATGACACTGATTGAGCTGCGTAACTTTGTGAAGGAAAGACGGCGTGTTTCCTTGCAAGAGGTGAGCCAGAAATTTCATGTTGAAACAGGGGTAGTTGAAGGCATGATGGAGATCTGGATCCAAAAAGGAAAAATTCACAGCCATGAAAATGCCAGCGGCGGTTGTAGTGGGTGTTGCTCCTGTGAGAAAGGGTTACGCCTTTACTACGAATGGGTAGGATGACGCTTGTACCTTAAAGAACGCGAGTTGCAGGAAAGCGCAAATTGAGAATCTGCTTAGCACAGATTTGAATAGCGTTTGGGCGGCCTTGTTAGGGGAAGGCCCAGGGATGGGCCGAATAGCGAGCGCAGTCTATGCATCGGCAACTTGAAGTATGGCAGGTATAATCACTAAGAGCTAACCGCGTTGCACGGCTAGCCCTTGAGAGCATTAACGGCCGGCTTTCAACTGTTGAAAATAGTTTTCGTAAAGCGAACTGGCGCTGCCAACATCGTTTTGCCATTCCCCTTTCTGAATCGTCTCTTCATCAGGGTAGAGTGTGTTGTCCTTTGCCACTTCTGCTGGCAGTAATTTCTTTGCAGCCAGATTTGGCGTCGGGTAACCGATCGTTTCCGCAACTTTCGCCGCGATTTCTGGACGCAACAAGAAATCGATGAGCTTCATGGCGCCTTCTTTGTTCTTGGCATTAGCAGGGATCGCTAAACTGTCCATCCAGAAGATTCCACCCTCTTTAGGCCAGATGACCTCCAGCGGTGTACCAGCCTGACGGGCTACGTAAGCAGAGCCATTCCATACCATCCCCAGATTGACCTCACCTTCCATAAACGGATTACCGGGGTTGTCTGAGTTAAAGGCCAGCACATTTGGCATCAGCTTTCTTAACTCGTTATAGGCAGCTTCGATTTCCTTTGGATCGGTGGTGTTTGCCGAGTAACCGAGTTTTCGCAGCGCAATCTGGAAGACTTCGCGTGCATCATCCGTCAATAGAAGACTGCCTTTGTATTTCGCATCCCAAAAGTCACTCCAGCTAGTTACTGTTGTTGGATCGATAACGTCACGGTTGATACCGATGGCAGTGGCACCCCAGATATACGGGATGGAATACTCGTTATTGGGATCGAATGATTTATGCAGCAGGTTAGGATCGAGGTTATGAAAATTGCTCAGTTTGCTGGTATCAATCTTTTGCAGCATCCCTTCCTTGCTCATCTTTGAGACAAAATACGTTGAGGGCACTACCAGATCGTAAGCTCCATCCTGATAGGTCTTCAGTTTGGCATACATACTTTCGTTTGATTCGTAGGTAGAGTAAATCACCTTGATGCCGGTTTCTTTGGTGAACTGTTCCAGCAATCCTGGCGGCACGTATTCCGTCCAGTTGTAGAAATAGAGCGTCTTGTTATCCTTCGCATTGGCGATATTCAGACTCAGTGCCATAGCGCATGCGGCCAGCAGGTAGGGCAGTTTTTTCACAATAGACCTCCTTAACGTCCCAAAGGTTGGAATGATGTTTTTTTGGTACGGTCGCGCAGTATTAACTGACTACTGAGCACCAGCACTAACGACAACAACAACAAGATGGTAGCCAGTGCGTTCACCTCAGGGGAAACACCGACCTTAACCATGGAATAGATTTTCAGCGGCAGAATTTCATAAGCCGGGCCGGTTACGAAAGATGACACCACGACATCATCCATGGACAGGGTAAAGCTCAGTAGCCAACCTGCAGCAACGGCAGGCATCGCAAGCGGTAGAATGATTTTGCGTAATATAATCACTTCACTGGCCCCTAAATCCCGCGCGGCCTCAAGCATTCGCACATCAAATCCTTTCAAACGGGAATATACCGTGACAACGACAAACGGCAGACAAAAGGTGATATGGGAAAAAAGTAGCGACCAGAATCCGAGCGATATCCCCAATAGCATAAACAGCACCAGCAACGAAATTGCCATGACGATATCGGGTGACATCATCACGACAAACAACATACCGCTGACAAATGGCTTACCGCGAAAATGATACCGATACAATGCTACAGCGGTGAGGGAACCGATGATCGTGGCAAAGGTAGCAGAAAATACCGCCATGGTCAGCGAGTGGCTGGCTGCCTGTAGCAGGCTGTCATTGTTTAACAGCAACCGATACCACTCAAAGGTGAATCCCTGCCAGTTAATGCCAAAACGCGCATGGTTAAATGAGTTAACAATCAGAATGATGATTGGGATGTAAAGGTAGGCGTAGATGAGGCTCATAAAGCTGCCGCGCAATAAACGTCCTATCATTCCAGGTCCACCTTTTTATTCAACAAGCGGGCTGCCCGATAATATACAAACAGCATCAAGCCCATCACCAGCGTCAGACAAATACTGGTGGCTGCACCAAATGGCCAATCGCGAATGTTCAGGAACTGACTCTTTATCACGTTCCCAATAAGCAGGTTTTTTGCGCCACCCATCAGATCAGCGACAAAGAACAGCCCCATTGCGGGTAGCAGTACCAAAAGGCAGCCTGCGATAATGCCGGGCATGGTCAACGGGATCACAATACGGATAAACGATTGCCACTTGTTGGCTCCCAGATCTCGTGCCGCTTCCAGATAAGCATTGTCGAGTTTCTCTATGCTGGAATAGAGCGGTAATACCATAAACGGCAGCAAAATGTAGACCAGACCAAGCACGACCGCCTGTGACGTGTACATAATGCGCAAGGGATCATCAATGATTCCGGCCCATAGCAGAAACTCGTTCAGATAGCCCCGAGTGCTCAGAAAGATTTTCAGCCCGTAAATGCGAATCAGTGAGTTGGTCCAAAAAGGGACGATAAGCAAAAACAGCAGCAGAGGGCGCACCTTTTCCGGCAATCGGGCCAAAATGAATGCAAAAGGATATCCGATCATCAGGCAGCATAACGTAGCGATGACAGCCATATTTAATGAATGCAGTAACACCGAGGCATACAGTGGATCGCTCAGTCGCGTATAGTTTTCCAGCGTGAACACCATGGTGATCAAGTTGGCATCGTCGCGCGTAATAAAACTGGTGCCAATGATCATCAGGTTAGGGATGAATACAAACAACATCAGCCAGGCAACGATGATGGTGATGATGATGTTTTGAAAACGTTTACGCGGTGGCTTCATCGTGCAGCACAACCTCCCAACTCTCTACCCAGGTGATAGCAACCTTCTGGTTGAGCGAGTGATCGACGTCGGGGTCATCTTCGTTGAAGAATTCACTGACCATGACCATTTTGCCATTTTCCAACTCAATGGTGGATTCCAGCGTCATGCCCTTATAGTTCCGTTCGCGCACGTAACCGATCATGCCTTCGGCAGTTGTGTCATCATTGATTTCTTCTACGCGCAGATCTTCGGGGCGGAGTAATACTTTTAACGACTGCCCAGTACTGACGGGAAAGTTGACGGTGATAGGGCAGGTGCGGCCTTCGACTGTAGCATGTACGCGGGTACCCTCTTCCGGTGCGATCACTGTCGCATCAAAAATGTTGATTTCACCAATAAAGCTGGCAACGAACAGATTACAGGGTTCTTCGTAAATTTCTCGCGGTGTACCGTCTTGTTCGATTCTGCCGTCGCGCATCACTACGATGCGGTCTGACATCGTCAGCGCTTCTTCCTGATCGTGAGTTACAAAGATGAAAGTAATACCCAGCTTACGTTGCAGCGCTTTCAGTTCATTTTGCATTTGCTTTCGCAATTTGTAATCAAGTGCGGAAAGCGATTCGTCCAGCAATAATACTTTGGGTTTATTCACCACGGCACGAGCAATAGCAACCCGCTGCTGCTGCCCGCCAGAAAGTTGATGTGGGCGGCGCTGGGCAAAATCTTCCAGTTGCACCATCCGCAGCGCTTCCGTAACGCGTGGCTCAATGTCGGCAGACGGAGTTTTTTGCATTTTCAAACCGAACGCCACGTTGTCAAACACGCTAAGATGGGGAAATAGCGCATAGCTCTGAAAGACCGTGTTGACATAGCGCTGTTCGGCAGGCTGATGTGTAATATCCTGTTGTTCGAGCAGAATAGTGCCGCTATCAACATTTTCTAGCCCGGCAATCAAACGTAGAACCGTGGTTTTTCCACAGCCAGAAGGGCCAAGAATGGTCAAAAACTCACCGTGATTAATGGTGAGATCGAAGTGGGAGATGATGTCTTTGCCATCAAATCCTTTACGTACATCGCGTAGTTCAACAACTGGCGCTGATGCTGGGGAAAGGTTTTCATTCATGGTGGTAGTGCTCAGTTTCCATCGTTGGTGCATGCAAGTTGTGTAAAGCAATACATGACCAGGGTTATCACCTTTGCGTGTGGAGCGTCGTTAGGGGGGGCATTTTACGGGAAACCCCAGTGTACGCCAACTTATACGCGCACTCTTGCAACGAAGAAAGCACGTTAATCATGAGATTAGTGATTGCTGTATAGCCTATTTGGATAAGGATAAGAAATTGTAATCATTATATGTTTGTGATGTTAAAATAATGCGACAGTGGCGCGAATAAAACTTCATCGTAAAGTCCTTTTGTTTCATGAACCATATGATTTGTCTGCCTGTAAAAGACGGTTTTGATGCATTCGCTGGCTAAGATGGTAAAAACTGACCTGACGCAATATTTGCCGATAAAGCCATCCGCATAATACCCATTAGGGTCCAGGGGGCGGGAATATGGAAAAATTACTCGATCGTTTTTTGAATTATGTGACTTTCGATACACAGTCTAAGCCGGGCGTAAGGCATGTGCCGAGCACGGATGGCCAACTCAAGTTGGCGCGCGCTTTGCAGCAGGAACTGCTGACGCTCGGATTTGATCAGGTGACCCTGAGTGAGCATGGGTGCGTAATGGCGACGCTGGCCTCTAATGTGGCATGGCAGGTGCCTACCATCGGCTTTATTTCTCATATGGATACCTCGCCGGATTACAGTGGGAAAAACGTAAACCCACAGATTCTGGAAGATTATCGTGGTGGCGACATTGCACTTGGTATCGGGGATGAAATCCTATCGCCCGTGATGTTTCCTGTACTGCATCAACTGTTGGGTAATACCTTAATCACCACTGATGGTAAAACCTTGCTGGGTGCTGATGACAAAGCGGGAATTGCAGAAATCATCACGGCGATGGTCCGCCTCAAACACCATCAAACGCCGCACGGTACGGTGCGTATTGCTTTCACCCCTGATGAAGAGATTGGCAAAGGAGCTCAATTCTTTGACGTGGCAGCTTTCGGTGCGCAGTGGGCCTATACTGTGGATGGGGGCGGAGTTGGTGAGCTAGAGTTCGAAAACTTCAATGCGGCTTCTGTCGGGATTAAAATTGTTGGTAATAATGTTCACCCTGGTAGTGCTAAAGGGGTGATGGTTAATGCATTGGCATTGGCGACGCGTTTTCATCAGGAAGTGCCGGTGCAGGAAGTACCTGAGCAGACTGAGGGTTACCAAGGTTTCTACCATCTGCATAGTATGAAAGGGACGGTTGAGCGTGCCGAAATGCACTATATTGTGCGTGATTTTGAAAAAAAGGGTTTTGAACAGCGCAAAAAGACACTGTTCGAGATTGCTGAGAAAGTGGGCCTGGGATTACCACCGGATTGCTATATCGAGGTGACCATTACCGATACTTATTACAACATGCGTGAACAGGTCGAGCAGCACCCTCATGTGATTAGCCTTGCACAGCAAGCAATGCGTGATTGTGATATTGAACCTTGCCTGAAACCAATCCGTGGAGGTACAGACGGTGCGCACCTTTCCTTCCAGGGATTGCCTTGCCCTAATCTGTTTACCGGCGGCTATAATTTCCATGGTAAACATGAATTTATTACGCTGGAAGGTATGGAAAAAGCGGTGTCGGTGATTATGCGCATTGCTGAACTGACGGCATTACGGGCTAAAGCGCTATAATACCATCAGTTAGATAGGGCGATATTGCGTTGATGCTGGGAAAGGTTCCCAGCATTATGTTCAACTGTGAATATCATTTTTATCACGTTAAACTTACTGACTCTTAAGAGTGCGTTTTCAATTGCACGGTTCCATTGTCATAAGAAAATGAAGTAAGAATTTTTGATGCTATAGTATCACCATAGCTATTTATCTCATTGATGAGAGATGGGCTTAATGTGGCAATTTTTACACACTCATAAAGATTGGGTAGAATAATGGGCCGTAAAGAAGAAGTAAGTAATTGTTTTTTATTGAAAGATGACGTTGTGTTATCGTCAGCATTCTGATAGGCATCAGAATAAAATTCCAGCATAATCAAAAAGCGTTTTTTCTCTTGGGCTGGCATTGTATTGATTGTCTCATAGAGAATCTTAGGTGATTTATCTGGATTTTCTTTCATTTGTAAAAATGTTTTTTGGTCGATTGGGTTTATTTTTAAAAATTCTTTTTTAAGAACATGCGTTAAAGTATCTCTTTCTATTTTATCAACATCAAGAGAGCATTTTTTAAGATCAGCTATTGCCGCATCATTTTCAACCTTTTTACCCTGCATCCTAAATAAACCATCACATTCAGCACTTCTTTTTTGAGCACTGTCCCTATTATAAGACTTCTTTAGTTTCTCAACTATTTTACAAGTGATATCTTCCAGGTATTGCTGTTCTGGAGAGTAAACTGCCTTTTTTAAGGACACGTTTTCCGTGTTCGTTGCACTGTTATCAGGAGCCGTTTTCCCCAATAATTGACGATAGAGAAAAGAGGCATTTCGTTGTAAGGTGGCCAATTTCGAGACGTGGTGGCTTTCACTTAGCGGTATTGAATGTCTATAACTGCTAGAAGGAGCATGTTTTGGAACGTCATTGTGCAATGTATTTTCTAAAGAATCCGCATCGAAAAGAATGTAGTCAAGTAATGATTTCGTGGCAGCATCCATGTTAGTTAAATCGAGATCTCCTTCATCAGTGAAGCTGATTTCATCTTCGGTTAAAATATCCCGTTGAATAGCTAAATGTATTTTGCAAAATTGCGAAAAAATCGCAGTGCGGATTTCCTGACAAGCTGTTTCTCCTTGTCGTGTTGCGACAAAGATTTTTGTGGAGTTTTTTTTATCAGAATTATCTCCATAACTTTCGAAAACAACTTTATTATTCAAATACTCAAGCTCTATATGGTGTGGAATTTGATAGGAATTATTTCTAATGTGTTTTTTTTGGATTTCATATAATAAATTAAGCGTAAAACCCATGGTGAATTTTTTGTAATCATCTGCTTTGTTTTTTTTCAAGAAACCTAGAGTGATGATGTCTGTTATTTTGACCAAGAAACAATTTAGACAGGAAGGTGTTGGGTCTATATCACTACTTACATGGTTTTGAATGTCCCGAATGAAAAAGTCAGTGACAGGTGTAATATACGTTGAATTATTCATAAAATCCTTAGATTATAAATAAAAGCTAATTCATTGAATTTTACAAATGTCGGCGTGATTTTCAATACACCGTTTGCCCTATATTGCTTACGATACATTATTTTTGAGTATGATTTATCTTATAGGATTATATCAGTAATGTATTGATGTTGAAATAATCAGTGGTCAACTGATGGGATAAGAAGTATGAGGTATATATTGATACCGACCATAAAATGATCGGTATCAAGTGTGGGGTAACAGTATTATTTAATCCATAAAGTACCAATAGCCACTGTTAATGAACACAGCTAATTTGGCCAGAAAGGAGGGATCCTCCAGCGCTTCACCTAACACACTGCGTTCTATGGTCAGCTGTTCTGCCAGTGCCAGAGACGCTTCAAAATGCGGCGTATCAATGCATTCGCCATTAACAAAGCAGCGCTCTCCAACACAAAGTACACGCAGCCCGTTCAAACGGCGCAGAGATGCCCCTTGTTGAAGTAATTCATAAATCTCGCCAGCTTGGTACGGTGGTTCTGGCGGTGCTATATCCAACTCATGTCTGGATTGCGAAATGAATTCACCAAACCAACGTTGAAAGTGTTCCGGTTGTTGCACCAAGTCCAGCATCATTTTTTGTAGAGCATCCAGCTCCTGCGGTAAGACAATAGCAGGGTGCTCACGGGGAGGGATGTCAGGATCGCTATAGCGATAGCTTCCCAGTTCGCGAGCTAGCACATAATCGGCGAAGCCACTGACTAATTCTCGACCATTAGGGGAACGAAAACCAACCGAATAATTAAGCGCATTTTCCAATGAATAACCTTCATGAGGAAAACCAGGGGGGATATAGAGGACATCACCCGGAGACATCAGCTCATCAATAATTGGGTCGAATGGATCAACCTGTAGCAGATCAGGATGAGGACAGTGCTGCTTCATTGGGATTTTTTCCCCAACTCGCCAGCGGCGTTTGCCAGTACCCTGAATGATGAACACATCATACTGATCAATATGGGGTCCTACGCCGCCGCCAGGCACGGAGAATGAGATCATTAGATCGTCAATGCGCCAGTCAGGGATTTGACGAAACGGGCGCATTAGCGCCGCTGAGGCGTCATGCCAATGATCAACTGCCTGTACCAGCAAAGACCAGTTGTGTTCGCCCAAATGGTCATAGCTATCGAAAGGACCATGGCTGACCTGCCATTTGCCTTCCTCGTGGCTGACCAGTCGGCTGTCAATCTCGTTTTCCATTGCCAGACCAGCAAGTTCATCCGGCGATATAGGATCGATAAAATCGATAAAACCCTGCTTAATCACCACAGGGCGTTTTTGCCAGTAATTAGCCATAAAAGATGGCCAATCGAGGTTCAGTTGATAATCCATACCGTGTGTTCCAACAAAGGGGGGCAGTAAGAGTATAACCATTTCGGCGCAGGAGTTGCAGCGCCGAGGAAAGTGAGCGGATCGTGGTTAATCGGGATGCGGGTGCTGGCGCCCAAAAATGGTTTCAACGCGGGCTCCACCAAGGATACTGTCGGTGATGATAATTTCACCTTCATATTGCTCGATAATATCAAGTGCTACGGATAGCCCAATGCCCTGACCGGGACGCAGCGTATCAGCCCGTTGGCCTCGCTGGAAAATCAATTCACGCTGGCTGTGCAGGATGCCTGGGCCGTCATCGTCAATCAGTAAGTGCAGGCGATGATCTGAGTATTGTGCGCTGACCTCGACAAACTCCAGGCTATATTTGCAGGCGTTATCGAGAACATTACCCAGCACTTCCATAAAATCGTTTTTCTCGCCTACAAAGGTTAATTCAGGGGAGATGTCTAACGTGATAACAACACCTTTTCGCTGATACACTTTATTAAGGGCAGAGCAAAGTCCATCGAGCAATGCCGGGACAGAGTGCACTTCACGCAGCAAAAGATTGTGTTCATAGCGCATGCTCGCACGGTGCAAGTAATAACCAATCTGCTGCGAAATACGACTGATTTGTGCCAGCATCACAGGTTCGGCCTGTTCAATGTGGACTTCTTTATCTGTGCGCAGCGCGCGCAGTGTAGTTTGCAATACGGCAAGTGGGGTTTTTAAACTGTGCGTTAAGTCAGTTAACGCTGTGCGATATTTCTGGTAGCGCTTGCGCTCGTTATTCAGAAGAATATTGAGATTGCGCACCAGACTATATAACTCGCGTGGGGGATTCTCATCGAGTTGCTCACGGGTGCCATTTTCCAAATCTGCAACCTGTTCTGCCAGCGTTTTTATCGGGTGCAAACTCCAATGGGCCGCAAGCCAGAGCAAAGGTAATACTAACAGTAAGTTAGCGATAAACACATAACTGAACCATTCCCATACCATATCTGCCTGTTGTAGTTCCTGCGGAATTTTATCAATGACTACGATGGTCAATGCAGGCAGGTTCTCTGTTGCTGGATAGGTACTGACTGCGATGGAATGGGTGAGGGGCGTTTCTTCCGCTCTGCTGCTGAAATTGGTCAGTTTACTGAGAACCTGTGTATCGCCTTTAAGCACTGCGCTACTGGTTTGGGTATTGGTGTCCAGCTCGTGATAATCCGTTCTTGTGAGCCATTCCGGTTTAATCAGCGCTTCCAACTCTGGGACTTCTCGTTCGCGCCACAAGATTTTGCCATTCTTGTCATAAATCAGCACCAAAGTAGGGTAGCTTATATCCATGTCAGCCAACATGTTGATGCTAAGCTGATTGTCTTTCCACTGAGCCAGCCGATAGAAAAGGTTACTTTCACCGCGTAATAAGCGAAATGAGGTCTTATCGAAACTTACGCTATAGCCAATAATAGCGACGGCCCCATACGACAAGGATAGGGCCAGCACAATAGCAACAGCCGCAAGCAGGAAACGAACACGTAAGGAAAATGGCTGTCTTTTTAAATGCATGGTTATGACGAGGCAACCAAATCGAAACGGTAACCTTGACCTCGAACGGTAGTGATGACGTCAGCATCATACACCAGTTGCAATTTTTTGCGCAGACGACCCATCAATACATCGATAGTGTGACTTTCCCGTAATTCTGCATCAGGGTAGAGTTGCAGCATTAGCGACTCTTTACTGACTACTTTACCGTTGTTACGGATCAGTGTTTCTATAATCGTGTATTCAAACGCAGTGAGCTTAATAGGCGTACCTGCAACCATTAATTCACGGCGCGACAGATCAATTTCGAACGGCGGCAAACTAATCAACTGGGATGCCAGCCCACTATTGCGTCGCATCAGCGCCTGCATTCGAGCAACGACCTCCTCAAGATGAAACGGTTTGGTCACATAATCATCGGCACCCGCTTCAAGCACAGCAACTTTGTCCTGCCAACTTTCACGAGCCGTGAGCACCAAAATGGGTAGCTTCACTTGCTGATTGCGCCAGCGGCGAATCAACGTCATACCATCTTCAACAGGTAATCCCAGGTCCAGAATAGCGATGTCAGGTGCATGTTCATGCAGGAAATAATCCGCTTCTTTTGCATCGGCAGCAGCATCAACCTGATGGCCCATTTCTTTCATCTGAACGGTGAGGTGATGGCGCAGCAACACATTATCTTCAACAACTAATACGCGCATGACTTTATCCTTCATTGAACTACAGACGATCCGGGCTATGCACCTTAATTCTAACAAAAAAGCAGAATTGAGCATTGGCGGTGGCGATGTGAATTATCCACAATCGCAGTAAACTAAATGTAAACAAACGTAGAGGGAATAGAGAAAAAGCCTAACGTGTACTAATAATTGGTCGCAAAAGCGGGGGCGGGTGATGTTTTCACCCGCGCATATGCATTATTTTAACTTGTCTACCAGCGCGACGGCATGGCCAATGTAGGTCGCTGGCGTCATTGCTTTCAGGCGCACTTTCTCTTCTTCTGGCAGAGCAAGTCCATCGATAAATGCCTGGATACCAGCACCGTCAACGCGTTTCCCGCGTGTCAGTTCTTTCAACTTCTCGTAAGGTTTTTCGATACCATAACGACGCATTACCGTTTGGATTGGTTCTGCCAGCACTTCCCAGTTGTGATCCAGTTCATCCAACAGACGATCGCGATTCACTTCCAGCTTGCTAATGCCTTTGAGCGTTGCCTGATAGGCGATCAGCGCATAGCCAATACCCACGCCCAAATTGCGTAGTACTGTTGAATCGGTCAAATCGCGCTGCCAGCGTGATACAGGCAGTTTGGTTGCCAGGTGGCCCAGCACTGCATTGGCCAACCCCAGGTTTCCTTCTGAGTTTTCGAAGTCGATTGGGTTCACTTTATGCGGCATGGTCGAGGAACCAATTTCACCCGCAATGGTTTTTTGCTTAAAGTGATTGAGTGCGATATAACCCCAAATGTCCCGATCAAAATCGATTAAAATGGTATTAAAACGGGCTATGCAATCAAATAGCTCGGCGATGTAGTCGTGCGGCTCGATCTGCGTGGTGTAGGGGTTCCACTGTATTCCTAGTGACGTGACGAAGTTTTCACTGAAAGCGTGCCAGTCCAACAGGGGATAAGCGGCCAAATGCGCGTTGTAGTTACCTACTGCGCCATTAATTTTGCCCAGAATCTCCACCTGTTGCAGTTGATGGTATTGACGCTCCATACGATAAACCACATTGGCGAACTCCTTGCCAATGGTGGAGGGCGTTGCTGGCTGACCATGAGTGCGGCAGAGCAAGGGAATGTCACGATACTGCTGCGCCAGCGTTTTAATGGCATCAATAATTTGGCGCCAGAACGGTAGAACAACATCGCGGCGCGCGCAATCCAGCATCAGGGCGTGAGACAGGTTATTGATATCTTCTGAAGTGCAGGCAAAATGAATAAATTCATTAACCGCATGTAGATGGGGGACTGCCGCGACCTTCTCTTTCAGAAAATACTCTACTGCTTTCACATCATGGTTGGTCGTGCGTTCGATGGTTTTAATACGCGCGGCGTCTGCCTCACTGAAATCAGCGATAATCTTATCAAGGAAAGCGTTTGCGTCGGCGTCAAATGCAGGAACTTCCTTGATTTCTGCACAGGCTGCCAATTTTTGCAACCAGCGGACTTCAACCTGCACGCGGAATTTCAGTAAACCAAATTCGCTGAAAATAGCGCGCAATGTGCTGACTTTATCACCGTAGCGACCATCAATCGGGGATACGGCGGTCAGTGAGGATAATTCCATCGCAAGCAACTCCTGGAGTATTTATCAAAGTATAGGTTTAAAAACGTATAAATTTAACAACGTTCGGGTGTAGTGGTTCAGTATGGCGCAACCGCATTGTCATCTATTTGATTAGCAACCGGCTGCGCATGGATTAACAACGGGCCAGTATCTGTTTGGCTTCTTTCACCAAACGGGCACGAGAAAACATCAGTTGCAAACGCCCACCACCGACTTGTTGCCAGAGCACGGCCGCGCGGATACCGGCTAGTAGCGCCGCGCGCACTTTGGCCTGCACCTGTGCATTTTTCAGTACTTCGGGTGAGCCGGTTACCTGAATTCGTGGGCCCAATGCGCTGATGACATCGACATAAATGCCCGCCAATGCACTGATAATCGTCTCTGACATCAAATCAAAATGTTCGAGTTGACGCGATAGTTGGCCAATACGGCTGCCCAATTCGTTGAGCGCAGCGCTATTACCGCTTAACTTACGCTCAAGGGCGATCAGGCTAAATGCATAGCGGGATAATTCCGCACCTACGCCCTTGGTACTGCTGTTTAGTATCCCCAAGAGCGTTTCCAATCCGATTTTTACGTTACGTTCGTGCCCGCCAAAAACCGCCAAGGTCGAATTGGGGTTCATATCCAACAGACTGCTAAGGGACGTTTGCAGTACGTCATTATCACAGTTGCCTTGATGTGCCAACTGTTGAACCAGATGAGCAGATTGGCAGACACCCGCTAACGCCAGCGTAATGTCCTGATAATTTTTAGCCACAGGTTACTCCTGTACTCGTTCTTCAATGATGCCGCCACCAAGACAAACATCTCCTTGATAAAACACCGCGGACTGTCCAGGTGTTACGGCAGCAACGGGGACATCAAAACGCACGCTGATACGTTCGAGGTCTAACGGTGTTACTGTGCAAGGAATATCTTCCTGACGATAACGCGTTTTGACCACGCAGCGGAAAGGTTCGAGACGCGGCTGGCGATCAACCCAATGCAACTGTTGCGCGATGAGCCCCTGCGACATCAGGCGGGGATGATTATGTCCTTGGGCAACGTACAAAATATTGTTGGTAACATCCTTATCAACGACATACCAAGGATCTTCGCCGCCCTCTTTCACGCCACCGATCCCCAAGCCTTTGCGTTGTCCGAGTGTGTGGTACATCAATCCTTGATGCTGCCCCATCGGTTTGCCGTCATCGACTGATAGGATTGGCCCTGGTTGCGCAGGTAAATAGCGCGCCAGGAAATCTCGGAATTTACGTTCACCGATAAAACAGATGCCGGTGGAGTCTTTTTTCTGTGCGGTTGCCAATCCAAGACGCTCTGCGATACGGCGTACCTCTGGTTTTTCCAGTTCTCCCACCGGGAACAGGCTTTGCGCGATTTGCTGGTGGCTTAGCGTGTAAAGGAAATAACTCTGGTCTTTGTTGCCGTCTTTTCCGCGTAACAAGCGCGTTGCACAGCCACTGTCGTGGCGGCGGACATAGTGGCCGGTGGCGATATAATCCGCACCTAAATCTTCAGCAGCAAACTCCAGAAACGCTTTGAATTTTATCTCTTTGTTACACAAGATATCGGGATTAGGCGTGCGACCTGCACGGTATTCCGCCAGAAAATGCTCAAACACGTTATCCCAATATTCCGCAGCAAAATTGACGGTATGCAGGACAATACCCAATTTATCGCAGACCGCTTGTGCATCGGCCAGATCGGTGGCGGCGGAGCAATACTCTGTGTCGTCATCTTCCTCCCAGTTCTTCATAAACAGGCCTTCGACCTGATAACCTTGTTGCTGCAACAGGTAAGCGGAAACGGAAGAATCGACACCGCCGGACATCCCGACAATGATTTTTTTCTGGCTGTTATCTGACATGGGCGTCTCACGAACTGATGTGTTGACGCGCTGCTTCTGGGATTTCTTTATCGCCATCCTATCGTCAGGACAGAACGAACCGGGGAATCAACGCGTCAGCATGAAAAACAAGCGACATATTTTATCATGATGTTGCCGGGGCTGCATTGCTAATCCTGCGTAATGGGGATTTCAAATGGCCAGTTAAAGGCGCCCAACAAGGCTAAAGGATAGCGTTCTGGTGTTTGGTAGCAACGAATGCTTTCTGCTACCAGCGGTGATCGCAGCTGAGTTGAATGCAAAATCTCCTCTGCAGTAAGCCAGTGGCAGCAACGAATATCACTGTCATGCGGGGTTGTTGACTGACGCTCAGGTAAATCAATTGCGAAACAAAAGCGTAGAAAGGGGGTTTGATCGGGTGCTATCCACTGGTGAAGGCGTAGAAACGACTGTGGTGATGCAGTAATGCCCGTTTCTTCCCATAATTCGCGTCGAGCGGCCTGAATTAACGTCTCATTGGCCTCAAGATGCCCCGCAGGCTGATTCCAGGTGGCTTTTCCGTGAATGTCTTCTTCGACAATTAAAAAATGGTTTTCAGCCTGCACCACACAGGCAACGGTAACATGCGGTTTAAACATCAAGAATCTCTCTCCAGGTGCCGGGCGGTAAATTGTCCAGTGTTTGATTAGCCATACCGTAACGTATCAAGCGCAACGTTGGGTAGCCTATGTGGGCTGTCATGCGACGAACCTGACGGTTTCGCCCTTCATGCAGCGAGATTTTTAGCCAACTGTCTGAAACCGTTTTTCTTTCACGTATTGGCGGTACACGTGCCCATAGCCAATCAGGTGGTTCAACAATCTCTGCTCCCGCTGGCAACGTCATACCATCTTTCAACTGCAAGCCGCGGCGAAATTGCTGCAAATCGGCCTCAGTCGGAGTGCCCTCTACCTGAACATAATAGATTTTCGCGGTTTTTTTCCCCGGTTGAGTGAGTCGGGCTTGCAGTTTTCCGTCATTAGTGAGAATCATTAGACCCTCGCTATCACGATCCAACCGTCCTGCGGCATAAATATCAGGAAAAGGGATATAGTCTTTCAGGGTGGCGCGACCCGCTTCATCGGTAAATTGGGGAAGCACGTCATAAGGCTTGTTGAACAGAACGATGCTGCGAGGCGCGGCGGAAACCGCTCGCGCTCGAGAACTTTGCGAGCTGAATCGCTTAAGGTTGTGATTTTTAAACGAGAATTTATTCATCATATTTATAGCCGAGAGTCACAAAGGCATTATACTCGAAATGGTTTGCGATTGGCGCGGGCAAAATATTCAAGTAGTATTGACGCGCATCTTACAAATCATTAACAAAATTGCGCTCGAAGGAGAGGTTAATGGAAAGCAAAGTAGTTGTACCAACAGACGGACAAAAAATCACTGTTGATGCCCAAGGTAAGCTGAACGTTCCTAATAATCCGATCATCCCCTTTATCGAAGGCGACGGTATCGGCGTGGATGTAACTCCTGCGATGATCAATGTTGTTAATGCCGCAGTGAAAAAGGCTTATGACGGCAAACGTGCTATTTCATGGATGGAAATCTACACCGGTGAAAAATCAACACAGGTGTATGGCAAAGACGTCTGGCTACCGGAAGAAACGCTGGATTTGATTCGCGACTACCGTGTCGCTATCAAGGGACCATTGACTACACCGGTCGGTGGCGGTATTCGTTCTTTGAACGTTGCCTTACGCCAGCAACTGGATCTCTATATCTGCTTGCGCCCAGTACGTTATTACGAAGGTACACCAAGCCCGGTTAAGCAGCCGGAACTGACTGACATGGTGATTTTCCGTGAAAACTCCGAAGATATTTATGCGGGTATCGAATGGAAAGCCGGCACGCCAGAAGCTGATAAAGTTATCAAGTTCTTGCGTGAAGAGATGGGTGTTAGCAAGATCCGTTTCCCACAACAGTGCGGTATTGGCATTAAACCTTGCTCTGAAGAAGGGACAAAGCGTCTGGTGCGGGCGGCCATTGAGTACGCTATCGTTAACGATCGTGAATCGGTGACGTTGGTCCACAAAGGCAACATCATGAAATTTACCGAAGGCGCGTTTAAAGACTGGGGCTACCAGTTGGCACGTGATGAATTCGGTGGTGAACTGATCGATGGCGGACCGTGGGTTAAAATCAAGAACCCGAACAGCGGTAAAGAAATCGTTATCAAAGATGTCATTGCTGATGCTTTCCTACAACAGATTTTACTGCGCCCTGCGGAGTATGACGTCATTGCGTGTATGAATCTGAACGGTGACTACATTTCCGATGCACTGGCTGCTCAGGTCGGTGGTATTGGTATCGCGCCCGGCGCGAACATTGGTGACGAGTGCGCGCTTTTTGAAGCAACGCATGGCACAGCACCGAAATATGCGGGTCAGGATAAGGTGAATCCTGGTTCAGTCATTCTTTCTGCTGAAATGATGCTGCGCCACATGCACTGGTTTGAAGCGGCCGACCTGATTGTTAAGGGAATGGAAGGGGCGATCAAGAACAAGACTGTGACCTACGATTTCGAACGTCAGCTGGAAGGTGCTAAGCTGCGGAAATGTAGCGAGTTTGCGCAAGACATCATCGACAACATGTAATCGATTTGTTGCGATAAAGATCGGCGGGGGCGTACTGCTTCCGCTGATTTTTAACATCGAAAAAATCATTCAGTAAAATCCCAGTAAAATTCCTCAGTAAAATAGATTAAAAAATCACCGCGCCAGTAATCGCCTTTCAACCAGACTTCACCTGAATTGTTAACCAATCTTTACCGCGATCGTCGTTGTACGCATCGGTCTGATGCTGCGATTTATGCCCCAGCAGATGCCGGGTATCGACATCACCTTGTTCCCGATATAGCCGCTCGGACAACGAACGCTGCTCATGAAAGGTAGGTGGTGTACCGTTCTCCCAACGCAACCCGGTTTTATCTCTGGCCTTACTAAAGCGCATGGTCAGCGTGCGCGGTGTGACGCCATCGCCACGCTTAGCCTGCGAGGTGGTATGGAAAAAATGAACCAGATAAGGGCTGACAACGTAATCACGGCAGCGCTTAACGATATCCTCCAGGCTCCAGCCGATAGCCTTACAGCGCAACGAAAGGGGAATTGCCAGCCGCGTGCCGGTTTTCTCCTGCACGATATGCAAATGATCATCCCAGATATCCGCGCATTTCATGTTAGCGATATCGCCTAAACGCTGCCCGGTGACCAGCGCCAGCAGCATGGCATTGCCCATAATGCTTACCGAGAGCAGGAGCGTAGTGATGATGCGCGTGCGCTACAAGAAGACAATCGCGGGTTACTGTCTAAACGCCAGGCGCTGACACGAACCCAGAAGGCGATCCGCCAGTTGAATGACCGTATCGAGATGGTGCGCATTGACCGCACGCTGAATGCGGAGGAGAAGCGCGAGCGTATCGATCGCATGATGGGGCAGCGCAATAAGCTGTATCAGCAGGCAGTGGAGCGAGTGCATCCGTACTTCGATTGAATCCCTAACTTAAAAAGCGAAAGCCCCGGCGTGCCGCAAACACCCGAGGCTTTCTACACCTTTGAAGAAGCAAAGGAAACCTGTGTTCAATTTTAGCAAGCTAATACGTAAAAAAATCACGGTATTTGCCTATTGCCACTACCGTTCCATGTTGGGCCAACCGTTTCAGGTATACGAGTGTTATTTCCACTGCCGTTCCAGGTTGGACCAATCATAACCGGGACTGGGGTGCTTACTGGTAAATGTTGTTTTGCTTGAAGTAAAACTTCAGTACCTACAGTTACACCTACGCCAACAGGCGTTGGCAGTTTCATAAGTGTAGTCCCGATACCAACGATTAATGAGGTTGGATCATAAGAATCATTACCAGCACCACTAATTGATTGAATTTCATTGACAGTTAACTCTCTCATTTTCATCACTCCTTTTTTGAACGTTTACACCATAAAAAAGCAAGGTATATAGCTGAAGAAATGAATGCGTATGAAAATACATGTAAAAAATTTATGCAGCGGATGTCCCATTGTTTTTGAATTAAAAAATCAACTAAAAACAAAACGAAAAACATAAAAAACAACAGCACAACTGAAGATAACATAAATTTAAATCTTGGAGTGATGTAATTTATAAACGGAACTAAAATACATATAAATAAAATTTTTTCCATTACCCACCCCCTTTTATATGTATGCATATATTAAATATCGTAGCTTTCCACGCTTAAACGACAGGATTATAATGCCATTACATATAACTTTTCTTAATAATCCATTCAATTAACATTATTTATTGTTTTATTCGAGTGGATTTACGGTGCATTGTTCGCCTTCATAACAACGAAAGGCGTGATCACCAACGCGGCGATCCCAAACGGCACGGCAAAAAACGGATGCACGGTCATCATAACCGCAGCGAGAATCAGGCAAATAATGAAAGCAGTGGATGGAATGTTATCGGCTCGTGAGAAGTGTTAAAGGGTGAAAAGTAATCAATTTGAAGGGAAAAACGTTCAGTAAAATACAAAGTAGAGCACTGTTTTATAAGGATAAATTTTTTTTAGACGTTGCCCTTAAATAATGCGCTATTTTGTATTTTTCATTAAATAAATCATGTGGTTATCTGTTCAATTTCGGGCTACTGCTGCGCTGACCTGCCCCCTGAATTAGGCACAACACTCAGTTAGTAATGTCGGATTTATCATTATCAATTTCACCGTTTCGCCA
>JADMXW010000050.1 GCA_015548865.1 Serratia marcescens
GCCGAACTCAGAAGTGAAACGCCGTAGCGCCGATGGTAGTGTGGGGCTTCCCCATGTGAGAGTAGGGAACTGCCAGGCTTTAAACAAAGCGAAGGGGCTGTCCGAGAGGACAGCCCTTTTTGTTGTGCGTCATTTTTATCATCAGAAATGGTCAAGTCTCCATGCCTCTTACGCTCAGTGATTGAAGACGGCTGTGGACCGTAGAGATTTGGCGTGCGGGATCGGGTAAACTACGGCGTATTCAATCTGGAGAGTACGTTCTGATGATGAGCAGTGCCATATCCTTAAAGCCTTATCACACCTTTTCTTTGCCCGTTTATGCCGATGAAATTGTATTCGCCGATACGCCGGATTCGTTAGTCGCTTCCTGGCGTCATGCGAGTGAGCAGGGCAGACCGGTGTTGATGCTGGGGGAAGGTAGCAATGTCCTGTTTTTGGCTGACTTTACAGGAACGGTCATTGCTAACCGCATAAAAGGGATTGAGATTACTGAGGATGACAGTGGGTGGCATCTTCATATCGGTGCCGGTGTGAATTGGCATCATCTGGTCGAATACACGCTGAAACAGGGCGTGCCTGGCCTGGAAAATCTGGCGCTGATCCCAGGCTGCGTAGGCTCTGCTCCAATCCAAAATATTGGCGCTTATGGTGCCGAGTTTAAGCAGTTTTGCGTATACGTTGATGTATTGGATCTTACGCTCAATCAGGTGATCCGTCTCAGCGCTGAGCAGTGCCAGTTTGGCTATCGTGAAAGTATCTTCAAGCATGAGTACCGTCAGGGATTTGCCATTATTGCGGTAGGTCTGTATCTGACCAAGTCTTGGATGCCTGTGCTAGGTTATGGTGATTTGGCGCAGCTCGATCCTGCAACTGTGACGCCTGATGCTATTTTTACCACTGTGTGTACCATGCGGCGTAAGAAATTGCCCGATCCGGCGTTGATGGGAAATGCGGGCAGCTTTTTCAAAAATCCAGTCGTTAGCGCCGAGCAGGCTCAGACAATCCTGGTACGTTACCCTAACGCACCACACTACCCGCAACCCGATGGTTCGGTTAAATTTGCTGCCGGATGGCTTATCGATCAGTGCCATTTAAAAGGGCACCGCATTGGTGGCGCCGCGGTTCATCAGCAGCAGGCTCTGGTGCTGGTTAACGTTAATGAGGCGACGAGTGGTGATATCGTTGCTCTGGCACGCTATGTACGTAATAAAGTTGCAGAGACATTTTCGCTCTGGCTTGAGCCAGAAGTGCGCTTTATTGCTTCAACAGGTGAAGTAAGCGCGACAGAGGTGCTGTCATGAAAGATATTCGAGTCCCTTTAAAGCTGATCCAAATTCTCTCTGATGGTGAATTCTACTCAGGTGAGTATTTGGGGGAGCTATTGGGAATGAGCCGCGCAGGCATCAATAAGCATATTCAAACCATCAGAGAGTGGGGGTTGGATGTGTTTCCCGTTACGGGGAAAGGGTACAGCTTGCCTGAACCGATGCAATTGCTTGATGAGAATGTTATTCGTGCCGCACTCCCTGGGAGAAACGTTGCTGTACTGCCAGTCATTGATTCGACCAATCAATATCTGTTAGATAGACTGGATAGCTTGCACTCTGGCGATGCCTGTGTAGCAGAGTACCAGCACGCTGGTCGCGGTCGTCGTGGGCGTCAGTGGCAATCACCGTTTGGGGCTAACCTCTATCTCTCCATGTTCTGGCGACTGGAACAGGGGCCTGCTGCGGCGGTAGGTGTTAGTCTGGCTATTGGTATCGTGATTGCAGAAGTACTGCATCGCCTTGGAGCGCATGATGTCAAAGTAAAGTGGCCTAATGATCTCTATATGCACGATCGCAAGCTGGCCGGCATTCTGGTTGAGCTGATGGGAAAAACGGGAGATGCAGCACAGCTAGTGATCGGTATTGGTATCAATTTGCGGATGCGTCCTTCATCTGGGCAAGGGGTGACACAGGAGTGGATCAATCTGCAAGAAGCGGGGATCGATATCGATCGTAATATTTTGGCGGCTACGCTGATCGCTGAGCTGAGCAATGCGCTGGAAGTGTTTGAACAAGGAGGGCTACGCTCATTCATACCTCGCTGGCAAGCCATCGATAATTACTATAATCGCCCGGTTAAATTGATTATGGGTGAGCGTGAGATCCACGGTATTGAACGTGGTATTGATGAGCAGGGCGCGCTGTTACTCGAAGAGGACGGTGAAATTAAAGCATATATTGGTGGCGAAATATCACTGCGTGGGAAGTGATGAACAGGGTATTTTCTCCCATTGTATCTGTCATACTATCAGTTGCAGGACAAAACGTTAACGTTTTGTCCTGCAACTTAAATGATTTGGTACAACTATTTTCTTAAGCGAACATACTCGACAGCATGATTAGCGCTCTTGGTCATAATTAAGCTGGCGCGTTCACGCGTAGGTAAAATATTTTGGTGCAAATTTGGCTCATTGATATCGCGCCAAATTTTTGTCGCAATCGTCACCGCTTGCTCTTCCGTTAATTTAGCATACTCATGAAAATAGGAGTTAGGATCGGAGAATGCACCTTGGCGAAATTTAAGGAAACGGTTTATATACCAGGATTTTAATAAATCTTCTGAAGCATCTACATATATTGAAAAGTCAATAAAATCAGATACAAAAGTGCGTGGCTGTGCATGTGGATAATCCATTCCACTTTGCAGAACGTTTAGCCCTTCGAGAATAAGAATATCTGGCTGCTCCACCACTTTATTACTGTTTGGAACAATATCATAAGTCAGATGGGAATAAATCGGCGCCGTGACCTTTTTAGCTCCAGACTTTATATCTGACACAAATTTCATCAGGCTATGAATATCGTAAGATTCAGGAAACCCTTTTTTCTGCATCAGGTTTCTGTCTTTAAGCACCTGCTTGGAATGCAAAAAGCCATCAGTGGTGATCAGCTCAACGCGACGATGTTCAGGCCAACGGCTTAGTAACGCCTGTAATACGCGAGCAGTAGTGCTTTTGCCGACAGCGACACTGCCCGCAATGCCAATAATATAGGGAATACGTTGCCCATTGGTGCCGAGAAACTGCTCCAATACTGCCTGACGTCTTAGGTTTGAACTGATATAAAAATTGAGCAGACGTGATAAAGGCAGATAAATTTCGGCAACTTCATCAAGCGACAGCTCATCATTAATCCCTTTCAACCGGATGATTTCGTCTTCAGTCAGCGTTAATGGCACTGAATTACGCAATGCAGCCCATTGACGGCGATCGAATTGTAGGTAGGGTGTGGCCAAAGGTTGCTCGCTGTCTCTCATCTGTCCAATTTATCCTATAGACCATCCTGTCAGAAGGCGGAAATTCCCAAGCGCTGCGTGAGCAGGAAGTATAAGCCGCGGGTGGTCATACACGGTAATGTTGTGATTCGATTAGTAGATGTCAGGCAGGTTACACGTTGGAAGCGCAGAAAAGAAGACAACAGTATGATATTTCCTGACGCAAAGGCGTCAGGAAACCGCTAACTGGCCATCGCGTGTGTCATCCTATTCGCGATAAACAAACGCTTGTAGTAAATCGCCGTGGGGTGGTAACACCCCTCTGGCGTACTGGCATAATCTGGGATCTCACCGAGGTAACGATACCCCTGTGTGCGATAAAATGCCTCAGCAGGTGAGCCTGCCTGCGTGTCCAGATGCAGTAAACCACGATTGAGTTCAAAGGCAGTTCTTTCCAATACTGACAGCAACTTACGACCAATACCTTGGCGACGGGCGCGGCTATGCACCAGCAGTTTTTGTACTTCTGCCCGGTTTAATCCATTGCCTTTTTGGCACAATTCAAGCTGCACGCTACCAACGATACCTTGCTGATCGCGGGCAATCCATAGCAAGCGTTCCCCTTCAGCCAGAGAAGTTCGCAGTCCATGAAAGTAGCTGGCTGCCGTTTCGTGGGTAATTGGCATCTCATAGCCTACTGACGCTCCGTGTGTTACCGCGTCTAACAGCAGGTCTGCCAGTTCTGTACGGTAAACAGGAAGGGTCGTGTCATTCAATAAAACGATTTTCATCGTGCTGCCTCCAACTAAAATATGCCCTTCTGACCTTTTACCTGAATAAAGCAAAATACATGCCATTCGCGATTCACGTTTTTTGCATCGATAAAAACGCACTTAGAGTGATAGACATGTGTTATTCATGCGTTATGAAGGAGCAGAAGTGCATTATTGGTGCAGCAGTGGGTTCTGATTAGAGGAAAAAGTCGTCTACATGGCGACCGCTATTCTGCGGGGTTCGTCGTGAATTTGGGCGTTATTTATGCATTTTCGGGTCTGGTACGTGAATTCATGCCCAAATTTGGATAAAATCTAAGCGATAGCGCATTTTAAGCAATTTTTTTGTTGCATAGGTGGCTCGCTCTACCTAGAATGCGCAGCACTTGATGCCGGCTTAGCTCAGTAGGTAGAGCAACTGACTTGTAATCAGTAGGTCGCCAGTTCGATTCCGGCAGCCGGCACCATTCAAGTACACAATCTGGTGGGGTTCCCGAGCGGCCAAAGGGAGCAGACTGTAAATCTGCCGTCACAGACTTCGAAGGTTCGAATCCTTCCCCCACCACCAATTCAAGCCAGGTAATCTATGGCTGGACCAGCGTGATGAGGCAATCATCCTGTTGGTGGAAGCGAAAGCTTTCAACAGAGAAAATCAGGTAGCCGAGTTCAGGATGCGGGCATCGTATAATGGCTATTACCTCAGCCTTCCAAGCTGATGATGTGGGTTCGATTCCCACTGCCCGCTCCAATAAGTGCTGATATAGCTCAGTTGGTAGAGCGCACCCTTGGTAAGGGTGAGGTCGGCAGTTCGAATCTGCCTATCAGCACCACTTCTTTTTCATCTCCTGATTTCCTTTCTGTAAAATATTCGTCAAGCGTTAGCTTGGTTAATGTGGTGCTATCACCGATTTATCCGTGTCTTAGAGGGACAGTCGATGTCTAAAGAAAAGTTTGAACGTACAAAACCGCACGTTAACGTCGGTACTATCGGCCACGTTGACCATGGTAAAACAACGCTGACCGCAGCGATCACCACCGTTCTGGCAAAAAC
>JADMXW010000051.1 GCA_015548865.1 Serratia marcescens
TATTATGGTGATCCCCTGGGCGAAATGCGCCTGGTAAGCAGAGTTTTTGAAATGTAAGGCCTTTGAATAAGACAAAAGGCTGCCTCATCGCTAACTTTGCAACAGTGCCATCGAAAGGCTGTTATTGATAATCCAGCCCCAGGGATGAATCCCCGCACGTTCAAGATCGGACTGCAGGTTTGCCGCTTCCAGTACAGGTGTGGTTTCAGGCAGAGTGACCAGCAAGACTTTGGTACGTTCCGGGTCCTGAAGCTGCATCATCGGAGTGGTAAAATGACCTTTATCCTCCATCTTCCTGGCAATCTCACGGTGATAAGCCCCGGTCGCATCAAGCAGTAATAGCGTATGCCCGGTCGGTGCCGTATCCATGACCACAAACCGTTTGCCTGCTTCACGGATGACGCGTGAGAACGCCTGGAACACCGCAATCTCTTCTGTGCAAGGAGAACGTAAATCCTCTTCGAGCAGCCGCTTCCCGGCCTCATCCAGATCCCTGCCTTTCGTCTCAAGAACATGCTGACGATAGCGTTCAGTTTCATCGTGAGGGTTGATTCGGCCGACCTGCAGATTTTTAAGGCTGCCATTGAGCGTTGTACTGAGATGTGCAGCAGGATCTGAGGTGGTGAGATGCACATCAAAACCCTTATCCGCCAGACTGACGGCGATAGCCGCAGCCATTGTGGTTTTACCCACACCACCTTTGCCCATCAGCATAATCAAACCGTGTTCACTGCGGGCGATATCATCAACCAGGACAGACAACGACATATTCTCTGGCTTGTTCTGTGTGCTTTGTTCAGGAAGCGATGTTATCTCAGCGTGTTCGTTGAGCAGGCCTTTCAATGCGGACACACCAACCATGTTCAGCGGCTGAAGGTATAAGTTGTCTGTCGGCAAATCAGATAATCTGGCAGGAAGATTTGCCAGCGCCTCTTGCTCCCGTTGCCATATTGCAGCGGCCAGTGCATCACGTTCTGTTTCGCTCGCAGGCAGGACACCGTTAATGACTAAATACTGATTTTTAAGGCCAATAGCTGATAATTCGCCATGAGTACGAGCGACTTCCTGCAGTGTTGATTTTTGCAATCGCGCGACCAGCACAAGGCGAGTTCGTTCAGGATCGGATAATGCCTCAACCGCATGAGCATATTGCTCACGCTGCTTTTCCAGCCCCGCCATCGGCCCAAGACAGGAAGCACCATCTGGGTTACTTTCGATGAAGCTGCTCCAGGCTCCGGGAAGCTGAAGAAGGCGAATAGTGTGGCCCGTTGGGGCAGTATCAAAAATGATGTGATCGAAGCGGGTCAGCAGAGAAGCGTCGGTCAGTAAGCCAGTAAACTCGTCGAACGCAGCAATCTCTGTCGTACAAGCTCCTGAAAGCTGTTCACTGATGCTGTTAACAACGTCATCAGGCAAAAGACCTTTAATAGGGTCAACGATTCTGGCGCGGTATTGCTGGGCGGCATCCTGCGGGTCAATCTCCAGAGCCGAAAGACCAGACACAGCAGTCACGGGCTGGATAGTTTTCCCGATAGTCTGATCGAATACCTGACCAACGTTAGAAGCCGGATCGGTACTGACAAGCAGGACGCGCTTGCCCTGTTCTGCCAGGCGTATAGCTGTAGCGCAGGAAATTGAGGTTTTACCTACTCCTCCTTTGCCAGTGAAAAACAGGTAAGGCGGGATATTCTGTAAAAAATGCATATGTTCTCCTGACATACTCAACAACAGGAAGTGTTACCACCACAGCAGCTTGTCGGAGCCACGCCCACTTTCTCCAGCGGAATACCTAACCAGCGAGCCAGTTCAGCACGTTTGGGATAACGCCCTGCCATCACCGTTTCGCCATCCAGCAACAGCAGCGGAAGCCCTTCGGCTCCAGAAGCTTCAAGGAATGCTTTCGCTTTAGCGTTCTCAACGAAGCTCATCGGCTGTTGCGCCAGGTTGTAACGTTCGATCTGAACCCCACGCCCTTTCAGCCATTGCACATCAGCAGAAAAATCGACCAGAACCTGATCAACATCTGAACCACAAACGCCGGTACTGCAGCACATCGCCGGATCAAACACGGTTAACGTTTTCATCTTTGATACCTCACATTCGTAAAATCATATATGTTCAGGCAAATTTTTTAGATACAAACAGCCTTACCGCTTCCAGAGCAGTTGGCTGATGCCAGCTTACGGGCGATGGTCTGCACGTCGTCCTGTTGGCTTAACCAGGCCTGCTCAATCACCTGAGCGGCCCAGGAAGGAATATGTGGGGATAAGCGGTAGTGAACCCACTTGCCCTGTTTGCGATCCAGCAACAGTCCACATTCCCGAAGCATCGCCAGATGGCGGGAGATCTTGGGTTGTGACTGTTCCAGTGCCGTGCAGAGATCGCACACGCATAGCTCTCCCATCTCTCTGAGCAGCAGTACGATACCCAGACGGGTCTCATCAGATAGGATTTTGAAAAGTTGTAGGGATGAAATTTGTGTCATTATACTCTCCTGCTTTGAATGGCGAGTTTCGCGCTTCTGAGGCTAAAAGTCAAAAAACACATATGTTTTTTCGTATCTATATGGGAGGGCTATTTCATGTAAGGATAGAAAACATGCTCTGTGGAGTGGGGGACAAATAGTCGTTGTTGGCTTCACGGCTACATTGTAGTGAAGCATAAAAAAAACGCTCCCGGGCAGGAGCGTAAGCCAGTGAATTTGGCGTCAAATGAGGGTCTTACAAGTGGAGCTGCGGGTTAATTCTGGGTGATCTGACTGCGATGCTTTTCAGCCTGCTGCTGGTGAACAACGGAAGACTGACCATTATTCGCCTTCTCATGCACTACTGCGGCCTTCTCATGCTCGCTCATTTCAGAAAATGACTTTGCTGTTTCGTTGGTAGCCCCTGGTTTAGCATTCATCATTTTTTTATGCATTTCAGCCATGTCCTGGTGAGCGGCAGAATTACTGTTTTGCATCATTTCATGGGACATTGCTGCCTTATCGTGGTCATTCATATCCATCATTTTCATGCTCTCTCCCTCAACTGTGCTTTTAACAGTTGAAGACTGCATCTGATGGGCCGGTGCCTGGGCATTATTTACCTGGTCATGCATGTTCATTGTCTCTGAAGCCATGGCAGATGAAGCGACAGCCATCATGGCAATAAAGGATACAAGAATCTTTTTCATGGTTGGGTCTCCGGTGTTTTCATACCCGAACAATCAATGCTAAAGCATTTGATTACAGGGCTGGTTAATCATCACTCCAGGAACCGGGCGATTGGGTTATCACGCTGGTCCTGATTTATGACTGATTATAAAAAACCGCCTCTGTTTATCGCGTGACTGAATGATGACAATTTTGTCACCTTTCAGGTTTCTCCTGAATAACGGGATTAATCCATTAACAGGCGCACTTTGAACACAATTTCCCGCCCCTGCTGTTCTGCTGACAGCTCGCCGCCGTGAGCATGAATGATCGACCTTGTAATTGATAATCCCAGCCCCGCGCCTTCCGTGTTGTGGACCCTTGATGAGTCTGCGCGATAGAACCGGTCAAACAAACGTTCAAGATTAGCGGGAACCGGGCCAGACATCGTATTGGTAATCATCACGTTCACACAGTCACTGTCACGCTCAAGGCGTATCGCTGTACAGGTGTTATCGGGAGAATACTTGATAGCATTGGAGAGCAGGTTACTGAAAGCACGTCGCAGCATATCGCTGTCTCCGGCAACAACGCCCTCTCCTTCAACCGTGATTGTCTTTCCTGTTTCGTCTGCCAGGGGCTCGAATAACTCACGTAATTCATTCAGTTCGGCGGCCAGATCCACATCATGTTTCTCCAGCTGCAGCAGACCATGCTCTGAACGTGCCAGAAAAAGCATGTCACTGGTCATTCGTGACAACCTTTTCAGTTCTTCCAGGTTAGCGAATAAAATTTCGCGGTAATGCGAAACCTCCCTTTCCTTAGCCAGTGCAAACTGCGTCTGCATCATCAGATTACTGACCGGTGTGCGCAATTCATGCGCGATGTCAGACGAGAAATCTGACAGTTTCCGGAATGACCCCTCCAGGCGATCGAACATGTTATTGAACTCCTGCATGGTCTCAGAGATTTCCGGCGGAGCCAGATCGGGATTAAGACGCTGATCCAGGCTATGCACCGTCATGGAGGAAGCCAGGCTGGTCATTTCCCGTAACGGTTTCAGACCAATACGTGTGGTCAGCCAGCCCAGAAAAATTGAAATAAAGACCAGACCTATATTGAACCAGAACAGCCAGGTGCTGAGTTTGTCCATAAACAGGGTGTGATACCCTGTATCCGTGGCAACCGTAATGATGAAATGTTTGCTTTTACCCTGTTCCGGAGTCACTGCAACCCGACGTGAGATGCTGCGGTAAACAGTATTATTTTCTTCAGTCTGGATCATATAGTCGAGAATATCACCTGACTTATTTAACAGGATCTCAGGGACCGCAGAATTTTGGTGATGCTGCCAACTTACTGATTTAGTGTATGATGGTGTTTTTGAGGTGCTCCAGTGGCTTCTGTTTCTATCAGCT
>JADMXW010000052.1 GCA_015548865.1 Serratia marcescens
TTCCGATCTTTGCCCGTGGCACATGGATGAAACCTACGTGAAGGTCAATGGCCGCTGGGCGTATCTGTACCGGGCCGAGGTGGTAGATGCATAGATTGCAGCGCGTAAATGACGCTCCACCATGACCATCATCCGGTGAATGGTGACATCCCGTGAACTCTGTGCCATTCGTTCGGCTCCGGCATTCATTGCATCTGCAAGGATCGCTGCCATAAGCGCTGCTTCGTCTTCTGCCTGTTCTCCGGTGCGATAATGGGTGAAACAAATTCCCGGCAGCGACAATGTGGCTTCATATGCCACTGGACTGGGGTATTGCCTGTCGCCATGACACCATTGAAGGCTGGATTCTTAAATTTTCTAATCGAGGGCTGTGCAAAATTAGCTACGTCCGCTTCACGCTGTGAGTTCAATAATTGTGTTGCGTCCATCAGTTGAAATCACAGCTCAAAGTAGACGCTCATTCTCACTGGAATGCTTTGCTTTCACCTTGCCAGAGGACAAATCCTTTGTCCCGCAACTATGGTTTTTTATTAGGATTTTCGCCACTGAATAAATTATAATAAATTGATTTTATAAGATATTCGTCATGGGCTATATGACCAGTACGAGTTGCATGCTCTAATGTTTCAGATGCCAGTATATGTGCGGCTTCAGCAAACATCCCAGGCCAACCCTTACTCAGCATAGACAGTCCTTTAAGGACTCTTATCTGAATCTCCCTCATACTCGCACCATCACGTGCAACAGGTAAGAAAAAGTCTTCCAGTAGGTCTTTGATCTGAAGTGGCGCAACATGTACTGAAGGATATATCACTTCAGTTTCATCTATTTTATTCTGCGCGTAAGCGGAGAGTATTCGAACACCTCTGCCAATGACATCAATCGCAGTACCGGGATCGTTTACTGCGGGCGAAAGGGCCCTGCAGGCTATTTCGGCCATGACGCTGAGACAGAATCGGGGATCCTGAGCAAATGAACGCACATCCGAGACAATGATCGTTTCAAGTAAATCGGTACAGATTGATGACTCCTGACCAGAACTCAGGTACAAAACTGGCATCGATGGATGTATGAAACTGCCTGGCTGCGCCACAAGATATACATGACGAGGATCATTGCTCAGCAGACTGCCGAGCTTGACCATGTCAATATATTCAACATAGCCAATTTTCTCCGGATATACGGCAACAGTTCCTTTTGGTTGTTCATTGTTCTCAAGCCATGGATATCCGCCAAGACATGGACTTTTTGCTCTCGCAATAAATGTCTCGATCGCCGCCTGTTCTACTTTTGCTGTTGTCTCACCTACCCTGCCCAGAGAGGTCAAATGCTGTATCCAGCGAAGCAATGTGCTGATTATTAAGGCAATGACAACCAGTGTTACAATGAATAAAATGACTCTACCCCTTTCTCCGTAGGCTCCCATATTGAGGGCAATAATCCCTACCAGGCTGAAGAGAAAAGAACCGATAAAAGTGGCCAGTACATTTTGTGTGGTTACGTCTTCTACAACTAAACGCGTGGCTCTGGGCGTCACATTAGTAGTGGCTGAACCGTAAGCGGTGACCATGATACTCAGTGAAAATGTGGTCACCGCCAGCATACTCGATGCCAGTATGTTCAGAATATTATCAACTGCTTCCGCACCAACCTTCACTGATACTGACTCTGGGATCATTGATCTAAAAAGAATAGATAAAAGGGCCGTTATTATTGCTACCATTGCAAATAACGTTGCCCTGAACCATAGCTTTTTAAGTGTCTGCCTGAGAATCCATTGCCAGCGTGAAATCATTCAGCATATCCTTGTATTAAGTTCGGGAAAATAAATGCCGCCCGGCAGGACGGCATTTTTGTATTAACGAACGAGGTGCAGGAAGTGCAGGTGTTTTTCGTACTGGTCCAGTATGTCATTAATCAGCTGTTCCTGATTCCAGCCCATCACATCATAGTTTTGACCGCCTTCTTTCAGATAGACCTCAGCGCGATAATATCGATGTTGCTCAGCCTGCTGCTCGTCATTGTCCATTGCAGCCATGGCGAAAGCCGGTGAGTTATAGCCACGAAGTCTCACTTCATAAATAAAGTTCAGCTCATTGCCCAAATCGACTTCAAGCCGAATTCGTTCGTCATCAGTATCACTTATATGGCTTATCGTTCCCTGTTTATTCAGTTCTTCCTGAACCAGCGTCATGGCGGGCTGGATAACGTCGCCCATAAAGCGTTTCACAAGAGAGCGCTTTGGCAGATAAGCGATATTGCGCAAGCGTCTCTGCCATGGAATCGGGTTACGCGCTGCAGTCGGAGCAATAGTCGCCATGCTCAGGCTTTCACGCTTGGTCAAATCCCGACGCAGGGCTTTTAATAATCCGTATATGGATATCAGTAAAATCACTGAGAAAGGTAATGCGCTCGCTATTGTCACGGTTTGCAGCGCGCTCAGTCCCCCCGCAATCAGCAGTGCGATTGCCACAATCCCTATGAGCGAGGCCCAGAAAATTCGCTGCCATACAGGCGTGTTAGCGACGCCACCCGATGCCAGCGTATCAACAACCATTGCCCCGGAGTCAGCCGAGGTGACAAAGAAGACAATGACCATCGCCATTGCAATAAATGACAGCACGGAAGAAAACGGGAAATGCTCCAGGAAATTAAACAGGGCCAGCGCGACATCCTGCTGAACGGTATTGGCGAGATCAGCCGCCCCCTGGTGCATAATGAGATAGATTGCGCTGTTACCAAACACCGTCATCCACATGAGCGTGAAGCCGGCGGGAACAAACAGCACGCCGGTGACAAACTCGCGAATGGTTCGACCGCGCGAGACTCTTGCGATGAACATCCCCACAAACGGCGACCATGAAAGCCACCATCCCCAGTACAGTAATGTCCAGCCCCCCAGCCAGTTGCTCGACTTAGGTTCATACGCATAAAGGTTAAAAGTTTTACTCACCAGTTCAGAAAGATAACCGCCCGTATTTTCCACAAATGACTTCAGCAGAAGCACGGTTGGTCCCAGACACAGGACCAGCGCCAGCAGCAGCACTGCCAGGCCCAGGTTGAGCTCAGACAGTATACGTATTCCCTTGTCCAGGCCGGACACCACCGAAATCGTCGCTAAACCAGTGATGACAACGATTAGAATCACCTGCACCGTTTCATTAATAGGCACCCCGAAAAGATGATTCAAACCAGCATTCACCTGCAAAACACCGTACCCCAGCGATGTCGCAACGCCAAAGACGGTGCCAATAACGGCGAAAATATCAACCGCATGGCCTACAGGTCCGTATATGCGCTCGCCAATAATGGGATAAAGTGCGGAACGCAGCGTTAAAGGCAGACCGTGACGGTAACTGAAAAAGGCCAGGATCAGTGCCACAATGGCATAGATTGCCCATGCGTGCAGGCCCCAGTGGAAGAACGTCAGGCGCATTGCTTCCTTCGCTGCCGCAACGGTCTCTGGAGTGCCGACAGGAGGTGAAAGATAATGCATCACAGGTTCAGCAACGCCAAAGAACATCAGGCCGATCCCCATCCCTGCCGAGAAAAGCATCGCAAACCAGGAGTGATAGCTAAAATCAGGCTGCGCATGGTCCGGACCCAGTTTGATATCACCGTAGCGTGAGAGTCCCAGGAACGAGACACTCAGTAGAATCAGGGCCACTGCAAGGATGTAGAACCAGCTGGCATTCGTGAAGATTTGTTGCTGAAGTAGTTTAAAATTTTTGTCGGCGACATCCGGGAATACAGCGGCAAAGGCGACAAGAAGGAAAATTAACAAAGCAGATGTAAAGAATACCGCTTTGTTAATCTGGCTTTTAGACTTCTTTTGGATTGTATCATTTTCACTCATAATCATTTATTCCATTAATTAAAATCCGCACTGTATAGAGGGTACTACATCTCAAAGATTAGGGAAGGTGCGAATAAGCAGGTCATTTCTTCCCAAGCTGACTCGCTGATTAAAATTTCGCGGATCTGGGCCGATTTTT
>JADMXW010000053.1 GCA_015548865.1 Serratia marcescens
ACCGTTATCGGGTGAGTTAATCACCGGAAATCCCCCTTTGGTGACAGCTTCCGCGCGAAACCCCCGACCATTCACCTTTGTGCATAGTCATGCAGCTGCGCAGAAATCATCAGGGGCGTTTTTCAGGGTTATGGCTAGGGAAAGGTGCCGGAAACGGCCCGCACGCGTCAGAAACGCGCTGAGGGGCTCTCAGGGGGTGCGGCCAAGGGATGTTATGGTAAATTCGAGTGGCTATAAGCTCACTTTAATCGTGAAGCAGTGAACCAGGCGCAAGCCAATCCGGTTAGCCCTGAAAGAGTTAATCCTAAAGATGTCGTTTTAGCCAGAAGCAGGGCAACCAGGACCCATACAACAAGTAATACCATGCCGTAGTTATCGTTTTTTTCATGCTACCTGTCTTTCTGATTTTTTCCTGAAGCTAACGACGTCTTTCTATGTGTGGCGATGTTGCCCATTGGTATCCTGTATATCTTCCTACAACTTCACCTTCCAGTCCGCTTTTCTTGTAATAAACTGTTGTTATGGAAAAGAAATCCCCAATATTTCTTAGGATTAAAGCAGAGTTTGGATTTAGCGTTAGAGCTAACCCTATCTTGTTTTTTTCCTCCAATAACAGGATCTTCCCAGAAGTACTCAGTTTTTTATGAACGAACGTAGCAACACAACCATCAGGCTGGTAACGCTCAAGCCATTTCCCATGCCTAGCTGTAATGTGTGTTGAACCAAAATAACCATTCCCTACCTGTAGACGAATAGGCATGTCTACAGATATCGAGGGAAGTGTATTTGCAGGGATGGTCGAAAAGGCCTTTCCGCCATCGAGTAGCCAGTAGTCATATTGCCCTGTCCCTGTTTGAGTAAAATTGGGCATTTTCATTGCTCCTGTATGTTATCTGGCTGTTCGGCACTTTTCTTGTGTCGCTGCATGCTTGATATCTTTTCTGGTGCTTTCTCATTGAGACGTTCGACTAGCCCAGTAAGATCGTAAGTGTTCCTTCCCTTGTACTTGGCACTACCTGCTTTGTTGGCTTGTTTTGCTATAAGTCCCAACTCAACTAAGTTCGTTACTTCCCTCTGAATCGAGCGTTTAGACACACCCATTCTTTTCGCCAAAGACTCTTGAGAAGGATAGGGATGCTCTTTGGTTTCCCACCAATGTGAAACTAGGTTTATCAAAACGTTAAACCCTAAAGGTGTGATCGAAAGTTCTGCCTGAAGAAAAAGTAAAGAGGTAGGAATGGCAGTCCATCCCATGAGCATGCTTCGCTCTCCCCATTTCTTCTCCAACGGCTCTGTTTTAGCTTTCATGATACCTCTTTTTAAATTTTTTAATTCACAAGTGACAACAAGCACAGGGCGACATCTTATAAATAAGATGTCGCCCTGTGCTTGTATATATTTATATATGTATATTCATATGTAATGACATATTGTCACCTTTTAAAGGTGACAATATGTCACCATACTGGCATTGAGTCTTACAGAAGACGATTTGCCCGTCATGGCGATATAATGGCGAGGCGACATGCGCTGATAGTGGATCGCCCTGCGAAAGCAGCCACTTGAGTGGGCTCCTTCATCGAGAAGGATGATGAATCTGGATAACCGGACATCACGTACGCCACTCGGACTCATAAAAAAAGCTGCCTATGGCAGCTTTTTTTGTTGATGCATCATCAAGATTGACACTACAGCTTCCCTAGCTGTAGTCTCAGAAACGAAAAAACCACCCGGCAAGGTGGCTTTTTCGAAGGTTCGCAAGAGTTGACGCTCTTTTGAACCGCGGTAACTGGCTTGGAGGAGCACAGTCACCAAAACTGTCCTTTCAGTGTAGCCTTATCGCACCCGAAACTTCAATACTCTCCTCCTCTAAACCTGTTACCAGTGGCTACCGCCAGTGGCGCTTTGTCGTGTCTGTCAGGGTTGGAATCAAGAGAACAGTTACCTGATAAAGACGCGGTAGTCGGGTTGAACGGGGAGTTCGTGCATACAGCCCAGCTTGGAGCGAACCACCTACAAGGAACCCAGTTGCACGGGTAGGAATGAGAAAACGCCACCTTACGGCGGTCTGCAACGGGTAAACCTCAGGGTGGGAACAGGAGAGCGCACGAGGGAGCGACCCATCGGAAACGGTGGGGATCTTTAAGTCCTGTCAGGTTTCGCCACTTCTGATTTGAGCGCCGGAAATCACTTGGTTTCTGTGAAGCTCGTCAGGAGGGCGAAGCCTATGGAAAACCGGCAATCCTCCAGACCTTTTTCATGGCTTTCTGTATGAGCCAGTAACGCTCGCCGCAGTGTCATGACCGAACGAAGTGAGCGAATGACCGAGGAAGCGTAATGTCTGTAATGCTTAACTGGGCACCTATCGCTCGTGCATACATTTCCTCCCTGATTACACATGCTGCTGCAACCGTTTCCTGTCGGTTTCCACTTTTGCCTGCACAGCTATACAAGGGCAACATCCGGGCAGGACATGTAAAGTTAGCTAACTTTACGCCTGCCTTATTCGCATGACTGCTCAAAGGAAAAAACATGACTGATGATCGGGCGCTGCAACTGCGCGTAACAGGATTCCGTAAGGCTGAGGCTTCTCTCAGGCTTGAAGGAATGGATCCGTCCGGAACCCCGCTTTATGAGTCTGTAAAGGTGCGCATTATTTCTGGTGAGCTCAGCTATGACGAAGGGCGTGCTGAGATACTGGCCCATCACCAGAAAAGGGCGAACAGTAACTGACGCGGACAGGAAATGTTTTGTCATTACCGCCGCTCCGCGCCGGCGACAAAACAGCGGGACAAGATGTGTCTTTGGAGTACCGCCGGCACGCCAAATCCTCCTGGTCAGGCTCCGCCCGACACCCGCCAGGTACTCCGGTTCCTCTTCGTTAAATCCGACCCCTTTGGCGATATTCCTGCCGCGCCTGGCGGCTTGGCCAACGCCTCACGACCGCACAGTAAACTGTGCACCCGTTCACCGTTATCGGGTGAGTTAATCACCGGAAATCCCCCTTTGGTGACAGCTTCCGCGCGAAACCCCCGACCATTCACCT
>JADMXW010000054.1 GCA_015548865.1 Serratia marcescens
ATAAACTGCACGCCGAGTGAAATGCAGATAGCGAATGCCGCGATGAAGTGCAGAGATTTTTTCCATCAATCTGGCGCGCCATTAACTGCGGAGATGGTGAGTGTTTTCATTGATGGGATGAAAGTATTTTTAAACGAGCTAGACGCTCAACTAAGTACAAGCGGTGAATAGTTTTAGTCAGGAAACCGAACGCATAACCCACGAGCATACGCATTACCAACTGACACGGGATGCGTATGCAAATGAATGACAAAGGGTCATACTTTTGGGGCTGGTTGACGGGCGTACTGGCGGCGCTGTCACTACAGGATATTATCTTTGCCGCTGGTGCGGTTTTTACCGCAATATTCACCGTTTGTACCTACCTTTCCAACGACAAAAAAAACAAGGCGATTGCTGAGGCAAATCGAAGACAAACGGAAATACTCGCGCGCCTTGTCGATAACCAACAAATCACACCTAAAGAATTCATCGCGGCCACCAAAAATTTAAAAGGTGGTGCCGATGAAGCGTAAACCGATTATCACCTGTGCCATCGGCGCAATCATCGCGCTGGTGATGTCTATCGCCCCAGATATGCGCTCTGTTAACGGGAACGGGCTACGGTTCAGCCAGCAGGCGCTGGAAGTTATGGCGAATGCCGAAGGGTGCCGACGTGATCCGTACCTTTGCCCGGCCCGAATTGCAACGCAGGGGATAGGGCATACAGGGGAGGGCGTCGGCCTGAATCCGATAGCCGATGATCCGCAAATCGCCCGCTGGTTCGCTAACGATGCGCTGGAGGCACAAAACTGCATTGAGCGGAATGTTGAAAATAAACTCGGATTCCGATTACCTCAGGGCGTCCTTGATGGTATCGGCTCATTTATTTTCAATGCTGGGTGCTCGAAGTTTCTGGGAAGCACGATGTATAAGCTGTTGCTGATACCGTCCTATAGCGCAGCATGCGATCAGTTGTCGCGCTGGGTGTACGGCGGCGGGCAAATATTGCCGGGTCTGGTTGATCGCAGAGGGAAGGAGCGCGCGCTATGCCTGTCAAAATGATCACTCAGATTGTCATTGTTCTGTTGGCGCTGGCGGCCATCGTCGGCGCGGGTGCCTGGCTGGCAGCGCGCCACTATCAACCCACAATCGATAAACTCAATGGGTTACTGACTACCTGCAAAACAGAGAAACGCCAGCAGGATGCGGCAATCTCAGCCCAAAATAACGGCGTGGCGGCGTTAAAACTTTTGGCCGACCTGCGAGAAGCCAGCGCAACAGCAAAGCAAGAGGAGGCTCGCAAATCGGCACAGACTGACTATGCCGCCGCCAATGCTGTTCTATCTGAACAAACCCAGGGTGAAGCATGCGCGGCTGCGTCAGCGGCATTTGATGATGAACTACGGCGGGAGCGTTCGAAATGAATCGCGTAATGTTGGTGGGAATGTTTTTGCTGGCCGGATGTAGTGAAACGCCGCGCCCGTATCCTGTTTATGTCGAGGTTAAAGTGCCTGTGCCGGTACCGTGCAAAACCGCTGAAGTATCAAAACCCGCGTTCGCTGTTGACCAGTTAAAAATCGGCGCGCCCATCGATCAGCAGATGCGCGCATTACGTGCAGAACGTCACCAGCGCATTGGCTACGAGAAGGAATTAGAGGCGGCAGTTTATGCGTGTAAGGAGTAAGGGCCCTTCCTAAAATCGTCAGTTTCGTTGCGTAACGTATTGATTGTAAAAGCGTGGGATTTTTAATTTATTAGGAATAATCAGCGTAACACTTTGTTTTACTGAGATTAAGCGATGAATTTAAAATCCCTCGGCGTACGCGCTGTGCGGGTTCAAGTCCCGCCCCGGGCACCATCATTTAAGTTAATAAAAACAATTAGTTATAAGTATTATTACGCCACCGCAAGGTGGTTTTTTTGTTTCTTGCGCCTCCTTTCCTAATATCTTTCCTAATATTATTTTTGCGTGTTTGGTAAACATGCAATTATTTCGATTTTTTATGCTGACCCCCAACCACCGGAACTATCGGGATTTTACGGTCATACCGTGCCGTTTGTCCGATCGTCATATGCCCGGAAATGGCCTGTTTTTCTGCAAGCGTGCCATCAAGATCGGAAATGCCTTTTGCTTTGAGGTCATGGAAGGTGAAATCAAAATTCAGGCGCGGGAACGCGATCGCCGCGTCTTGCTTTGCCTTGCGCCACCGACTGTTAAAACCGTCTCGCGTGTAACGTCCTCCGGTTGACTGCCTGATAATGTATTGACTACACACACCGCTGTTTACTGGAATCTGGTGCGCCATTTCAATGGCTGCGTGAAGTCTGCCCGTCCATGCTTTGATCTGTTTTTTCCCCGTTTTCCCCTGCGCGATAAAGATCCCATCATCCAGTAGTTGCTGGTTGGTCATTACCAAAATATCCCCCTGGCGGGCCGCGCACAGGTAGGCGATTTCCATCGCTACTTTTACCACTACCGGCGCGACTGAAAACAGGGCGTGATCGCACGTGTAGTCCCCCCTGAATTTAGTCTTACTGCATAATAGAGCCATCTGGTTAAAATACAACCAGATGAGGTTCATCATGAAGAAAGCGTTACGGCTGGTGAATCTGGGTCGAAAAAACTGGTTGTTCTTCGGCTCTTATCACGGAGGTGGGCGGGGAGCAATGCTGTTCGGCCTGATAGGCACCTGTCGGCTGAACGACATAGATACAGAGTTATCTTGACCTGCCCCCTGAATTAGGCACAACACTCAGTTAGTAATGTCGGATTTATCATTATCAATTTCACCGTTTCGCCA
>JADMXW010000055.1 GCA_015548865.1 Serratia marcescens
TCTCTGACCGGCGAAACGCGTTCATTCTTACCGAAATCCCCGGCTTTCGCCGGGGATGATGAGGGAATTATGTGGCTTTGTCAGCAGTCTGCGGCTTATTTCAGCAACGCACTGGCTTTTGCCACCACGTTATCCACCGTAAAGCCAAACACCTCGAACAGTTTTTCCGCCGGAGCCGATTCGCCGAAGCCCGTCATGCCCACTATCGCCCCGTTCAGGCCAACATACTTGTACCAGTAGTCTGCTATTCCCGCCTCGATCGCTACGCGGGCGCTCACCGCTTTCGGCAGCACCGCTTCACGATAAGCAGCATCCTGCTTGTCAAACGCATCGGTCGATGGCATCGATACCACGCGCACCTTGTGACCCTGCCCGCTCAGCACCTCATAGGCCGCAACCGCCAGCTCCACTTCAGAGCCGGTCGCAATCAGGATAAGGTCCGGCTGACCGTCGCTGTCTTTCAGCACGTAGGCACCTTTCGCTACGTCCGCCAGTTGCTGCGCGGTACGCGTCTGCTGCGCCAGGTTTTGACGCGACAGGATCAACGCCGTCGGGCCATCCTTACGCTCGATGGCGTATTTCCATGCCACCGCGGTTTCTACCTGATCCGCCGGACGCCAGGTGCTCATGTTCGGCGTCACGCGCAGGCTTGCCAGCTGTTCTACCGGCTGGTGCGTCGGGCCGTCTTCACCCAGACCGATGGAGTCATGGGTGTAAACGTAGATGCTGCGGATTTTCATCAGGGCCGCCATACGCACTGCGTTACGGGCGTATTCCACAAACATCAGGAAGGTCGCGGTATACGGCAGGAAGCCACCGTACAGCGCCAGACCGTTGGCGATGGCGGTCATGCCGAACTCGCGCACCCCGTAGTGAATGTAATTACCCGCCGGATCTTTATCCAGCGAGACTGAGCCGGACCAGATGGTCAGGTTGCTCGGTGCCAGGTCAGCTGAACCGCCGAGGAACTCCGGCAGCAGTTTGCCGTAGGCTTCCAGCGCGTTCTGTGACGCTTTGCGGCTGGCAATTTTCGCCGGATTGGCCTGCAGGTCTTCAATGAACTTCTGGGCATCAGCCTGCCAGTTGGCCGGCAGGTCACCGACGGTACGGCGTTTGAATTCAGCGGCCAGTTCCGGATAGGCTTTGGCATAGGCAGCGAACGTCTCGCTCCAGGCACTCTCTTTCTGCGCGCCAGCGGCTTTGGCATCCCAGGCGGCATAGATATCGGCCGGGATTTCAAACGGCGGGTATTTCCAGCCCAGCTGTTCGCGTGAAGCAGCCACCTCGGCGTCGCCCAGCGGTGCCCCATGGGAATCGTGGGTGCCGGCTTTGTTCGGTGAACCGAAACCAATCACGGTTTTGCACATCAGCAGGGACGGTTTGTCCGTCACGGCGCGAGCCTGTTCGATAGCACGGGTGATGGCATCGGCGTCATGTCCGTCTACCCCACGCACCACATGCCAGCCGTAGGCTTCAAAGCGTGCCGCGGTGTCATCGGTAAACCAGCCTTCCACATGGCCATCAATGGAGATGCCGTTGTCATCATAGAATGCCACCAGCTTGCCCAGCTTCAGGGTACCGGCCAGCGAACACACCTCGTGGGAGATGCCTTCCATCATGCAACCATCGCCCATGAACACGTAGGTGAAGTGGTCAACGATATCATGACCGGGGCGGTTGAACTGCGCCGCCAGCGTGCGTTCAGCCAGCGCCATGCCGACCGCGTTGGCAATGCCCTGCCCGAGCGGTCCGGTGGTGGTTTCCACGCCGTCGGTGTAGCCGTATTCCGGGTGTCCGGGTGTTTTGGAATGCAGTTGGCGGAAGTTCTTCAGCTCGTCAATCGGCAGGTTGTAGCCGGTGAGGTGCAACAGGCTGTAGATGAGCATGGAGGCGTGACCGTTGGAGAGGACGAAACGGTCGCGGTTGGCCCAGTGGGGGTTAGCCGGGTTGTGATTAAGGTAATCGCGCCACAGGACCTCGGCGATATCAGCCATACCCATGGGTGCGCCCGGGTGACCGGATTTGGCTTTTTGCACGCCATCCATGCTGAGTGCGCGGATGGCGTTGGCA
>JADMXW010000056.1 GCA_015548865.1 Serratia marcescens
GGCACCGTCGCTCAGGTTGTACCAATGCTGCATGCAGTGAATACGCAGCATGGTCTCCAGCGGATAGGGCCGTCGGCCATTGCCCGCCTTGGGATAAAACGGCTCGATGACAGCGGTCATATTCTGCCATGGCAGAATCTGCTCCATGCGGGAGAGGAAAATCTCTTTTCGGGTCTGACGGCGCTTAGTGCTGAATTCACTATCGGCGAAGGTGAGTTGATGGCTCATGATGTCCCTCTGGGATGCGCTCCGGATGAATATGATGATCTCATATCAGGAACTTGTTCGCACCTTCCCTAAGTCACCGGCGGCTTGCCTGCCACACATTGAACATTACAGACCAATTAGCACTTTGTCACCGGGGAAAGATGTAAAGATTATGTATAAATAGATTGGCTTAGAAGTGACATTTCAACTTTGGAGAAACAGGTGACATTTTAAACTTGCTTTAACAAAATTTTGGGACTGACCGAAACAAAAAGGCCAGCCCCGGAGGGCTGGCTATTCAGTACAGGGCAATGACAGGTTTCTTGATGCCGCAGGCGTGAGCGTAGCGGGTCAGTGTGTCGATGCTGGCTTTGGTGATGTTGTTTTCCAGGCGAGAAATAACCGGAGGTGTAACCCCCATGCGTTCAGCAACCTGCGCTTTTGTCAGGTTGTCATGCTTGCGCCATTCAGCAAGCAGCTCCCTGAGCTTTTCCTTACGTTCTTCTTCCTGCCATGCAGCGCGATATTCATCGTCCTGCATCCACTCGTTATGCAGTTCTTTATGGCTTACCAGTTTCATTAAGTACCTCCGCTAACCGCTTTTTGGCGAGATCGATTTCTTTCGCTGGCGTTTTCTGTGACTTCTTGATGAAAACACGGAGCATGATGATGGTATTGCCTTTGTGGTATACCCAGATTCCCCTGGCTATGTCCGTCCCCATCGTGCGGATCTCAAAAAGTCCATCGCCCAGGGGCTTCGTGTCCGGCTCCCGCAGTAATCGGGCGTCATACTCCAGTTTGCCGATGAGACGGTCAAACTTCACCCTGATTTTTACGGGTAATGCTGTGGCTTCTTCCCTGGCTTCCGGGTGATAAACAACGCTAAACATGTGACCTCCCATTTCTATTAATATTAACCTATAGGCTAATTTCAGACAAGGTAGAATTAACCTATAAGCTAATTTTGTTGGCAGTTATCGTGGCTACCCGGTCACTACCCTGTTAGCGTGAGTTTTCGTTCCACTGAGGAACGGGGATTTATGCGCGTTAGCGCATGTAAGGCGGCAGGATGAAATGACAGGTAGCACCGAGGGTTAGCCGCCGATACCAGTGAGGGATCGAAAGGGATCGCCTATCCATCCCTTCACCCTGCAAAGCCATATTCCGCTAAAAGCGGCTCAGAGGCTTTTGTGCGCGGTCGGAGTGGTCACAACAAGGCGAAGCCGCAGTTGGGGCGTATCTCCGCGTTAGCGGGTCGTAAGAGCCGCTTACGAGCGTGTAGGGGTCAGTTTGGATATAGAGAATTATTGTACGGTAAGCCTGTTTTTTGAACAGACTTACCTATAGCAATAGGGTGTACTCCCGCGCTATACGGCATTTTCAGAGGTTTGACCTTAATCGGATAACCTAAATGCGATACTGCAAGAGCGACAACTTAAAAGCGATAGCCACTGACGCAAAATCAACCACTTACGAACCAAGATTGGTTAAATAATGCGCTTAACGTACAAAAATTGGCACTGTTGCAAATAGTCGGTGGTGATAAACTTATCATCCCCTTTTACTGATGGAGCTGCACATGAACCCATTCAAAGGCCGGCATTTTCAGCGTGACATCATTCTGTGGGCCGTACGCTGGTA
>JADMXW010000057.1 GCA_015548865.1 Serratia marcescens
TGATGTAGCCCCCTGAAACACCAGACAGTAGCTGTATCTCCAGATAAGAGATAGTCTTGAATATATGTCTAACACTAACGCCAATTTTGAGATGACCGGGATCCTGTTAGGGCAAGAAGTCCGTAAACGTAAAACTCCTCAGGAGAAGATCGCCATTATCCAGCAGACGATGGAGCCGGGCATGAATGTCTCCCATGTCGCCCGCCTGCATGGTATCCAGCCCAGCCTGCTGTTTAAGTGGAAGAAGCAATATCAGGAAGGCAGCCTCACCGCTGTTGCGGCCGGAGAGGAAGTCGTTCCTGCTTCTGAGCTTACTGCTGCTCTGAAGCAGGTCCGGGAGCTTCAGCGCCTTCTGGGCAAGAAGACGATGGAAGTTGAGATCCTGAAAGAAGCCGTGGAGTACGGTCAGTCGCGAAAATGGATAGCGCACGCGCCCTTGTTGCCAAAGGACGGGGAATAGCCCTGGTCAGCCGCACCATGGGCGTGTCGCGTGCGCAACTGTCACTGCGGATTAAGCGTTCTGCCGACTGGCAGGACAGGCGCTGTAACCGGCGTAATGACGAAGCAGACGCAGAAATACTGTCGGCTATCCTCAACATTATCAGCGATATGCCGAGTTATGGTTATCGACGCGTGTGGGGCATCCTGCGCAAGCAACGTCGCACAGAGGGACAGCCACCTGTGAACGCCAAACGGCTTTACAGGATAATGAGCGAGCATAACCTGTTGTTGTTGCATGACAAACCAGAGCAACCGAAGCGTGAACATAAGGGCAAAATCGCGGTGGCAGAAAGCGATATGCGCTGGTGTTCAGATGGCTTCGAGTTCGGCTGCGACAACGGCGAAAAACTGCGGGTAACGTTCGCGCTGGACTGCTGCGACCGTGAGGCCATAGACTGGGCAGCAAGCACGGGAGGCTATGACAGTTCGACCGTGCAGGATGTGATGCTGAGGTCGGTGGAAAAGCGCTTCGGCGACAGGTTGCCCGACACAGCGGTGCAGTGGCTGACGGATAACGGTTCAGCGTATACCGCGAATGAAACGCGGAGGTTCGCGAGAGAGCTGAATCTGGAGCCCTGCACAACAGCGGTGAGCAGCCCGCAGAGTAATGGCATGGCCGAACGGTTCGTGAAAACGATGAAAGAAGACTATATCGCGTTCATGCCAAAACCGGATGTGAGAACAGCACTGCGAAACCTTGCAGCAGCGTTCACGCATTACAATGAAAACCACCCGCACAGCGCGCTGGGATATCACTCCCCAAGGGAATACCGGCGGCAGCGGGCATCGTTAACTTAAGATACAAAAGCTGTCCGGAGATGGCGGGTCAAGATCA
>JADMXW010000058.1 GCA_015548865.1 Serratia marcescens
TTGTCCAGCGTTGCATCACTAATACGCGGCATGTAATCAGGCAACACCACAGGCTCTTTCGCCGCCCTGTCATAAGCAGCCAGTCTTTCCCGTTCGGCGCTGGTGAGGGGCGGGCCGCTATACAACTTATCCCCGACAACTAACGCACCCTCAAATAGCTCTTTGACGGCTTTACGCCGAGGTTCATCGCCGACCATTTCCGCCGCTGTCATGTAGTCGCTATACTCAACAACACACACCGGCTTCTCCGCCGCATCACGGCGCTGTAACTCTCGCCGAGCTAATTCCTCAGCTTCTGCTGCCGGAAGCATCACGTTACTGTCAGTGCCATACGTTTCACGCCACGCCGCTATTTTTTCCAGCCTTTCTTTGCTCAATAAATCAGTCATGGTGTTCAGTCCCAATAGTTAAGCCCAAACCATTGCACCTCGTGCATTCACCTGTCACCTGACCATCGTCGTCGTAGTGTTCGCCTTTCCCATGGCATGAACGACATATCAGCGAATATCCCGCATCCGTTCTGCGATAACACGAAACCCCGACGTCTACGCGCTCCATGAAACCCATTCGAACCATTTTTTCCATGGTCGTGCCAACCCTGCAGGGAAACATTGGGTCGCCATCCCAATACCAAGCGTACTTGCCGCTTCTATTGAGCCATCGCTCGACCTTACAGCCGTAAATCACTGCTGGTTTTATGTATTGGAGGTCGCGTATTGATAACTTGTCTGCCATCTATTCCCCCTCAGCCTGTTCAGCCATATGCGCTAAACAATTCGGGCAAACCCAACCGACACCGCGAATATGCTTCCATCCGCCACTTTTGGCATCTTTGAATAGTCCAGGCAGACATTCCCGCGCGGATTTAACTGAATCATCAGCCATAACCCAAGGGTCTTCGTTATCATCTGACCAGCAGCGAGTTCCGCTAAATTCAGATCGACCTTCGCCGCGCTTCTCGCACCGCAATGAAATGAAGATTGACATCTATTCCCCCTCAATATGAAAAGTCGCAGGTAAATTCCGTCTGGCAGTGCGGACAAGTGACATCAACATCGCGCGTCGCGTACGTGTCTCTTTCCAGCGGTTCGAATGATGCATCTGTGCGGAAATCGTCATCTTCCATTAGGTCAAAACGTTCATCGCAGTGAGGGCAGGTGACGTTTAACTGAATGGCCCATTCAGCAGTGGTTTTCATCTATTCCCCCTCAACCGGTAGACATGCATAAAAAACGGTTCCGTGAGGTAAGTCTTTTTGCGAAACATTCCAAA
>JADMXW010000059.1 GCA_015548865.1 Serratia marcescens
TGTAGTCCCCCCTGAATTTAGTCTTACCGCTTAATAGAGTTCTCTGGTTAAAATACAACCAACGGAGGCTCATCATGAAGAAAGCGCGTTTCACTGAAACTCAGATCCTGCGAGTTTTAAAAGAGGTTGAAGGTGGACGGCATGTGAAGGATGTCTGCCGCGAAAACGGTGTGTCGGAAGCCAGCTATTACAACTGGAAAGCCAAATATGGTGGTATGGAGTCCTCCGATATTAAGCGAATGAAAGAGCTGGAAGAAGAGAATCGCCGATTAAAGCAAATGTACGCATCCTTGAGCTTAGATCATGAAATTCTTAAGGATGTTGTAGCAAAAAAACTTTAGCGGTGCCTGAAAAGCGTGAGCTGGTGCGTTATATCATGACGGAACATCAGACCAGTGAGCGACGCGGGTGCCGTATTATCGGTATTAGTCGAAGTCTGTTGCATTACCGCCCGAACACGACACGGGATCTGCCGGTGGTCGAGGCACTACAAAAATTGGCGCATCAGTATCCGGCCTATGGCTTTGGACTGATGTTCAATAAGTTACGACAGGCAGGATCACAGTGGAATGCAAAACGGGTTTACCGGATTTATCGTCTGTTAAAACTCAATCTTCGCCGCAAAGGGAAAAAACGCTTACCTAACAGGCATCCACAACCATTGGTTATTCCACATAAAATGAACCACTGTTGGTCAGTTGATTTTATGAGTGATGCCTTGAGCGACGGGCGGCGATTCAGGTTATTTAACGTCGTTGATGACTTTAACCGGGAAGCGCTGGCCATCGACGTTGATTTGAATATACCGGCTCATCGTGTTGTGCGAATTCTGGAACGATTAAGCGCAGAACGAGGCTACCCGGCTTTTATACGAAGTGACAATGGGCCAGAACTCACCGCCGCCATCTTAGCCGAATGAGCAGAAGGTCACGGTGTGATACTCGATTTTATTCAGCCCGGAAAGCCGATGCAGAACGGGTTTATCGAGCGATTTAACAAAACGCTGCGAACAGAAATACTCGATATGTATCTGTTCAGAACATTGTCTGAAGTGCGCGTACTCACAGAAGACTGGCGCATAGAATATAACGAAGAACGCCCGCATAGCTCACTGGGTGATATGCCACCTGTTATCTATGCAAGGCAAAAACTAGCCGGAGACCCTCATTGGCGGTGGTACTAAAAACCGGAGGGACTACACTC
>JADMXW010000005.1 GCA_015548865.1 Serratia marcescens
TTCAATCTGAGCCATGATCAAACTCTTCAATTTAAAGTTTGATTTGCTTCTGCTCGAGAAGCGATGCTCAAAGAATTTATACTGTTAGTTCGTAATGAATTAACTGTTGTTCACTCTTCAAGACTTTTATTTTTTAAGCCCGTAGGCTTTGCGATAAAGTCCTGTGAGTGCCCACACAGATTGTCTGATTAATTGTTAAAGAGCGTTGCCACATCTACCGTGGCGCGGGCTGCGTAATTTACGCTTTCTCGGCAGAAAGTCAACATCTTTCGCTTAACTTTCTGACTTCTTGTTCACCACCACCACAACCGCGATTCGCTGCTGCCGTGTCAGTGGAGGCGCAGTATAGACACTTCTCGCGCCCTGACAAGGGCTAATTTCAATTTTATTTCTGAGTGTCTACTATTCATCCAAAAAGCCTCTAAAGCGGTAGTTTTTCCAACGATTCAAAGCCAAAACGCTGTAAAACGGGCCACAGGGTCGCCACTTTAGGCGTAATCATCATGCAATAAGCCAGATTTTTTTCCGTGCTCAGTACCGGTGGTTGTTCCAAATTAGCGAGATGCCACGCCGTTCTTCGGGCGATTGCCGCCCCGGAATCCACCAGTCGCGTGCCGCTGGGTAACACCAACTGTAACTCTTCAGCTAATAGCGGGAAGTGTGTGCAGCCAAGCACAACAGTATCCGGTGGCTCAGGCAATTTCAGCCAAGGGTGAAGAATTTGCTGCAACGCCAATAACGATACGTTATCCCCTTGCAACTTAGCCTCCGCCAGTTCCACTAACTCCGCCGACCCCAGCAGCAATATCTGGCAGTCTGTGGCAAAACGGGCAATCAGTTCATGGGTGTAGGAGCGTTGCACCGTGGCACGCGTCGCCAAAACACCAACGATGCCATTGCGAGTTAGTTTTGCTGCGGGTTTCACGGCAGGCACAACACCCACGACCGGGAACGCAAAATGCTCGCGCAATGCAGGCAGTGAAATGGTACTCGCGGTATTGCAGGCAATAACGACGGCAGCCAGCTGATGGCGTTGTTGTACCGCAGAAACGATGTGAACCACACGCTCAACGATAAAGTCTTGCGGTTTCTCGCCGTAGGGGAACGCTTCGTTATCGAAGGCGTAGATATAATGAAGATCCGGCAACAACTGCCGAATCTCGTTATACACAGATAACCCCCCCACGCCGGAGTCAAACACCAACACCGTGGGGCGGGCGGGCAGGTTAGAAGGTGTAGCTTCCGTTGAGATAGTACTCTCTTCCTGCCGTTTGATAGCCATATGCTGTCTCGTACTCTTTATCAAACAGGTTGGCGATTCTACCACGAACTGTAAGATGAGAGGTGACAGGATATGATACAGCGAGGTCTACTGTGCTGTAGCTTGGCAAACGACGCTGTTCTGGGTTGTAAGAACTGGTTGCGTTGTCAAAACGCTTACCGTTGTATTGATAAGCGATGTTGACATCGAAATCATACATGGTCCAATCCAACTGATACTTGGCTTTTTGTTTCGCTCGTCTTGCCAGCACTTCGTTGTTGGAATCTTGACGCGCATCGAGATACTCCAAAGTGAGGCTATGGCTGAAAATGCCAGTGGTTACGCTTCCCGTCCACTCCACGCCTTTGATAGTCGCTGATTTCACGTTGTAATACGCAGTATTACTATATGTAATGAGATTCTCAATCTCATGGCGATAAGTCGACAGACGCCAATTAAGTGGCCCAGTGAGCCCCTCGAGTCCAGCTTCCCACTGTTTTGACTCTTCTGGCTTAAGATTAGGGTTAGCTGCAATACCAAAGCGCCCGGCACCAAATTGCTGACCTAAAGAGGGAGCCAAGAAACCAGTACCGTAGGAAAGCGTAGCCCTGTAGCCATCAACAAATTCCCAACCGGCAGCCGTTTGCCAAGTACCATGCCAGCCGAATTGATCATCATGATCTTCACGCCCGGATGCATCCAACGTGACGCGCCCAAATTGCTGCTGTGCAGTCAAATAAAGTCCCGTATTATCACGCTGATAAGGGTCTGTACCATAGGGACTGGACGAAATGAGACGCTCTTGTTTCCAGTCAATCCCTGCACTGACAGAGCCCTGACCGACAACGACATTATTACCCCATTGGATATATCGCTGCTCCATACTGTCTAAAGATGTACCAGTACCATAAAGACCATAGACACTCGCGTAGTTATAATCTTTCAGGGTCTGATAATTAGCGATCAATTGTGAAGAGTATATCCCTTGATTGAACTCTAATCCGGCATCCCAGGATTGATTATAAAACTGACGCTTGTCGCTACCATCCACATACCCGGCATCGTAATCAACGTTATTGCTATAGCCGAAACCACGGAAGAAACCGTTTAGATTATCGTTGAATTTGTGTTCCAAGCCCCCCCATAGCGATTTATTACGATAACCGTCACGATCGTGATCAACTGGATAGCTTGAATTAGGTTGAACGTTAAATCCCTTGGTTGTTTGATAAGACCCGGCCAAAGTTGCTAATGTTTCACCAAAACGTTGACGAGTAGTGCCACTGTATTCTTGGTAGCCTTTTGAACCGAGCCCTGCGCCAATCTGAGATTTTTCATCCCCACCACGGGTAATGATATTAATAACACCACCAATCGCGCCAGAACCGTAGACTGCAGAACGAGGGCCGCGAATAAGTTCGATCCGTTGTACTAATGCAACAGGTATCTGCTCAATATCAATTTCGTTAACAATACCCGACCTAGCAAAGGGAATGCCGTCAATCAGAATCAGCGCATGCTTCGCTTCTGATCCACGGATGTAGATAGAGCTTAACTGCCCTAAACCCCCACTCCGTGATATGTCCACCCCCGGCAAACGGCGCATCACGTCGGTCAAGCTCTTCGCCTGCCAGCGGTCAATATCTTCGCGAGTCACCACGGTTGTAGGCGCCAACACCGTATTCACCGGCTGTTGAAAACGGCTAGCGGTAACCACCATGGTGTTGTTGTCAGTTTGCTGTGCCCAGCCAGAAAAAGCCGTGGCAGAGAGCGCCGCCAGCAGCGATAATTTTTTATAAGACATGTAGTTAGCATCCAAATCACATTGCGGATGCCGCATTACCACAATCGATAGCTCGCGACGATCGTGAACATTGCGACGTAAACCGGCAGGTCTTCGGGCTCGGGTGACATTGCTGTTGCAATCAGAAACGACGACTTCCCGCCCGCAGGCAGTGTCTGCATTCAATGCTGTCGTTGCTCTTCCCCTTACCGCTGCGCGTCAGCTCCAGATTTTCACTGGATTCCCTTTTAACTCACGCTGTGTCAACCACATTGTGATACCGGCACGCTATGCTACGATGGTCGCTTACGGATGTCTAGACTTCCACGATGTGAAATTGCTATCGCAGCGACAACGCTGGACATCCCTTCGAGATCCCCTACAATCCCGGCCAGTACACTTCTTTTCATCGTTTTGTAGCCGAGAACACCATGACGCCAGAAAACCTGCCCATTGAACAGTACGACGACCAGCTTGCGGAAAAGACGGAACGTCTACGGCAGATGATGGTACCGTTTGACGCACCAGAGCCAGCGGTGTTTCGTTCTCCTGTCAGCCATTACCGCATGCGAGCGGAGTTTCGCATTTGGCACGAAGGTGACGATCTCTACCACATCATGTTCGATCAGCAGACCAAACAGCGCATCAGAGTCGATCTGTTTCCTGCCGCCAGTGCGTTGATCAATCGCCTGATGCCTGAGTTAATTGCCGCGTTACGCGCCGACCTGGTATTACGCCGCAAACTGTTTCAGATTGATTATCTGTCGACAATGAGTGGCGAAGTGGTAGTAACGCTTATCTACCACAAAGCGTTAGATGAGGAGTGGCAACAACAGGCACGAGCGCTGCGGGATACATTGCGTACAAAAGGGTTCGCCCTGCAACTGATTGGTCGGGCAACGAAAACCAAAATCTGTTTGGACAGAGATTATGCCGATGAGCGCCTGCCGATCGCCGGGCGTGAAATGATCTACCGCCAGGTAGAAAACAGTTTCACCCAACCGAATGCTGCCATCAATATTCAAATGCTGGAGTGGGCGCTAGAGGCTACCACGGGGTCAAAAGGTGACCTGCTCGAACTTTATTGCGGCAACGGCAATTTCTCGTTAGCACTGGCACGTAATTTCAATCGTGTATTGGCCACTGAAATCGCCAAACCGTCTGTCGCCGCGGCACAATTCAATATCGCCGCGAACCAGATTGATAACGTACAGATTATCCGGATGTCGGCAGAAGAATTCACCCAAGCGCTACAGGGGCAGCGTGAATTTACGCGTTTGCAGGGTATCGATTTATTCAGCTATCAGTGCGACACCATTTTTGTCGATCCACCCCGTAGCGGGCTGGACGACCAAACGCTGGCGATGGTGCAGGGTTACTCGCATATTCTCTACATCTCCTGCAACCCAGAAACCCTGTGCAACAATCTGACCCAACTCACGACGACGCACCGTATCACTCGTCTGGCGCTGTTCGATCAGTTTCCCTACACCCACCATATGGAATGCGGCGTGCTGTTAGAGAAGAAGGCGTAACCGTCTTCTTCATCGCGAAAACGTAATCATCAGGATGCGGGCGCGTCGTCTACCGGGCGGCGTTTTTTAAGCCGCAAACCAATCCAGAACACCAAAACGACACACAGCAATGAAGGCAAGAAGTTGGAACCAATCTGCGGATATTCAACGCGGACCAACGCGCTATACAGCAACAACCCCAGCAAAAAGCAAGCCGCGGCCAGTAACGGCATGCCTTCCGGCATCTCAATGTTGAGATAACGCTGGTGTAAACAGTATACAGAGAGCACAAGGGCAATCAGCGGAAAGACAGAAAAGGGCACGATCGAACTGAACAACGCGGCAAATGAACCATTGACCGATAAACCTGCGATCAATGCCAAAACGAGGGTACCTTTTTCTTGATAAGGGTATTTTGTCATGATGTCTCCCATGGTTTTAAGCTCTCAAGAGTGTTAAGCACTCAAGAACAGGATGAAACCCGCACGGCGTTCAGCCCCTACAGAAAGAGGACTTCGCCTCAGGCTCACCACTACGCGTCAGGAACATTCAACTCCTTCTCATGCTCCTTTTTGTACCAGTAGTAAGCCCCTTTCGCGATCAGGCGCAATTGCAACACCAAGCGTTCTTCCAATTGCCGCCGTTGCTCAAGCCCAACATCCAGCGCTTCTGCACCGGCGCTAAACACAATCGTGACCATAGCTTCGGATTGCGCCTCTGCAAATTCACGCGGGATATGATTTTCTACTTCCAGATAGTCCGCCAGCTCCGCAATAAAATGCTGAATTTCACGAGCAACAGCAGCACGAAACGCTGAAGAGGTGCCCGAGCGTTCACGCAGCAATAGCCGAAAAGCGTTAGGGTTGTTACCAATGAATTCCATAAAGGTCGAGACTGACGTGCGAATAACGCTACCGCTTTTTGCAATGCGCTGGCGCGCCTGTCGCATCAGTTGACGCAACATCAGGCCGCTTTCATCGACCATCGTCAGGCCCAGTTCATCAACATCGCGGAAGTGGCGATAAAAAGAGGTGGGGGCAATGCCCGCCTCACGCGCGACTTCGCGCAAACTCAAGCTGGCGAAACTCCGTTCGGCACTGAGTTGACTGAAAGCAGCTTCGATTAAGGAACGGCGAGTGCGTTCTTTTTGTTGTGCTCTGACACCCATATGTTGTGTTCCAACACCCATGTTCTGCTTACACCATCAGCTTTTCTCTCCAGAAAAGCACTATAGCAAACTTTACTTGCGACATATTGAGACAAAGTTTGCCATATTGAAAATGGGAAAGAATTGTCATACCAACAGAAGGGATGAATTGGGTTATGAATTCGGTAGTGTTACAATAGCGTTATCAGCTTGTATAAAAAAGGATTACCCTGCCATGACACAACAAGCACAAACTCAGCGGCAGTTTGACTACGATGCCATCATCATCGGATCTGGCCCCGGCGGTGAAGGTGCAGCGATGGGGCTGGTAAAACAGGGGGCCAGAGTCGCCGTCATCGAGAGATATTACAATGTTGGCGGCGGTTGTACTCACTGGGGAACTATCCCCTCCAAAGCCCTGCGTCATGCCGTTAGCCGCATCATCGAATTCAACCAGAACCCGCTGTACAGCGATAACGCACGCCCCATTCGTTCCTCCTTTTCTGATATTCTGCGCCACGCTGACAGCGTTATTGGCCAGCAAACCCGTATGCGGCAAGGCTTTTACGAACGTAACCACTGCGAGATATTTTCGGGTGAGGCACATTTTGTCGATGAACATACGGTTACCGTCCAGTATCCCGATAACATGCAAGATACGCTCACGGCTGCCCACATAATCATTGCCACTGGTTCACGCCCGTACCACCCTGCAAATGTTGACTTTGAGCATCCTCGCATCTACGACAGCGATTCCATTCTGGAACTGGATCACGAGCCTCAGCACGTAATTATTTATGGTGCTGGAGTGATCGGCTGTGAATATGCCTCGATCTTTCGCGGACTCAGTGTGAAAGTGGATCTCATCAACACGCGCGATCGCCTGCTGGCGTTTCTCGATCAAGAAATGTCTGATGCTTTGTCCTACCATTTCTGGAACAACGGCGTTGTCATTCGCCATAACGAAGAGTTCGAATCGATCGAAGGTACTGCCGACGGTGTAATTGTTCATCTTAAGTCCGGTAAAAAAATGAAGGCCGACTGTTTGCTGTATGCCAATGGCCGCACCGGCAACACCGAAACTCTAGGATTGGAAAAGATAGGCTTGGTACCAGACGGGCGCGGTCAATTAAAAGTTAACAGCATGTACCAAACGGCACTGGCACACATCTATGCCGTGGGTGATGTCATCGGATATCCCAGCCTGGCTTCAGCAGCCTACGATCAAGGGCGGTTGGCGGCACAGGCCATCGTCAAAGGCGATGCCAGCGCACACCTGATCGAGGATATCCCGACGGGGATCTACACTATTCCGGAAATCAGTTCAGTGGGTAAAACCGAGCAGGAACTGACTGCGATGAAAGTGCCCTATGAAGTTGGTCGGGCGCAATTCAAACATCTGGCGCGGGCGCAAATAGTCGGTATGAACGTGGGGAGCCTGAAGATACTTTTCCACCGAGAAACCAAGCAAATCCTCGGAATTCACTGCTTCGGCGAGCGAGCAGCAGAGATTATCCACATTGGCCAGGCCATCATGGAGCAAAAAGGCGAAGGAAATACTATCGAATATTTCGTTAATACAACCTTTAATTACCCAACGATGGCCGAAGCTTACCGAGTGGCGGCACTCAATGGATTAAACCGCTTGTTTTAATGCATCATCAAAATGATGTTGCATATGTTCCCGCACAGCGTCCGCCAATTGTTCATAGCGGCCGCGCAATGGCGATCCAGGGCGGTACACTAGCGCGATAGTTCGCTTCGGCTCTGGCTTGTAGCAAGGCAAATAACAAACGCCATCACGCTGACGCTCATGGGGTACTGCGAGTGAAGGCAGCAATGTGATACCGCTGCCTGCTGCAACCATGTTGCGCAGCGTTTCCAGACTGGTGGCACGAAAATGCGTATCTTCATCTGCCCCTGCCTGGAAGCAGAACCCCAGTGCTTGATCGCGTAGACAGTGCCCATCTTCCAGCATCAGCAGTTTTTCACCGGCCAGATCCGACATGGCAACACGCTCACGGTTCGCCCATGGATGATCCTGGTAAATCGCCAGTTTCATGGGTTCATCAAACAGCGGAACCTCGATAAAGGCTTCAGATTCTTTGACCATCGCGAGAATAGCGCAGTCCAGCTTGCCGCTGTCCAGATGCGCGAGTAACTGGTGAGTCTGTGCCTCATGCAGGTACATTTCCAGCTTAGGGAAAGTGCGGTGCAACATAGGTATGATCTGCGGCAGCAAATAAGGCCCGACCGTGGGGATCAACCCGATGTGCAACGGACCAGACATCGTTTCTCCTTGCTGGCTTGCCATCTCTTTTAGCACTTTGACTTCGCGCAGCACGGTTCTTGCCTGTTCCACCAGTAGCAGACCCGCTTGAGTAAACAACACCTTCCTGCTGGTACGTTCCAACAACATCACGCCCAGTTCATCTTCCAATTTACGAATTTGACCGCTAAGCGTCGGTTGACTGACGTGACAAGAGTCTGCCGCGCGCCGGAAGTGACGGTGTTCAGCTAACGCCACTAGATACTCTAGATCCCGAATGTTCATTTATCATTATCCTTAACACGATAGCCAAAAACGATAGGTAGAATACCAACCAATGGCAAACCCTATCAACAAAGAAGATGTTTGGTTCCCGACAGTAACGGTATCTTATCGGTTAAAAAATATAACCAGCGACGGCGTTAAGAAAATGAAATTTATTTCACTATTGAAATTTTATAAAACCTTCAATGTTGGATCATCATAAGATGCCAAATATTAAAAACACACAAAGCCAGTACGCGTTACCGTAGGTAGTGGTAATAACATAGCGCATCAATAATGACATAATTATTTTACCCTGCAACATATCAATGAAGCTTGAATAAAACGTGAAATTGAACAGGAACCGATAGTCATCTATCGCATTGTCTGACGCAGGAACGAAATTGAATACACCATTCACACCATGTGCGCTATCCTCCGAGGGGAACAAAGAAATGAGAAGAAAAATTAATGAAATACACAAGCAGAAAGGGCTTCACCACCCAACTTACTGACAGAGAAGAATGTTAAAAACAGTGGGGTAAATGAAATAACCCTGAGATTATAGTGTGTTAAATCAATATCTGATGAGCCATCCGTATCGAGCGTTGAAGGCAAAAAAAACGGGAAGTCCTATTAAAAAACGTCAAAGATGTTTAGAAATTATTATCAATAATCCTGAAAAGCATAGCATTAGCAAAATCCTCGACGGGTGCATCTGGAGGGGAAAGCCAATAACTGGATTCGGGATGAAGAATGGAAAGATATAATCTGAATCTGGATTCTGACATGTGATCTTTGAGTCAGAAGCACCACTGTAAGCACAATATGCCTAAGATGCGTTTCATGACAATGAGTGACAATCACCCATTGCCATGAATACGGACAATCAGTTGGCGGCAGGTCTTACACCCAGCGTGTGGCAAATCGCATAACTCAATTCTGCACGGTTGAGCGTATAAAAGTGGAAATCTTTCACGCCCTCACGGCTGAGGATTTTCACCATGTCCATAGCAATTGCCGCCCCCACCATTTTACGGGTGTCTGCATCGTTATCCAGCCCGTCAAACATTGCCGTCATCCAGTTTGGCACGCGCACGTTGGTCATGGTAGCGAACCTCTGCAATTGCTTGAAGTTAGATACTGGCAGAATACCCGGCACAATCTCCACATCAATGCCTGTCGCTACGCAACGATCACGAAAACGCAAATAACTCTCTACATCAAAAAAGAACTGGGTGATCGCACGATTCGCGCCCGCATCAATCTTTTTCTTCAGGTTGATAAGATCGGCCTGTGCGCTTTTCGCCTCTGGGTGCACTTCCGGGTAAGCCGCCACCGAAATATCAAAATCACCGACGCTTTTTAGCAGGCTGACCAGATCAGCGGCATACATATCCGGTTTGCCCCCTTCAGGTGGCAGATCCCCACGCAGCGCGACGATATGACGAATACCGCTCTGCCAGTAATCCTGTGCTATTTCACGCAGTTGCTCCCGAGAGGCATCAATGCAAGTCAGATGCGGCGCAGCTTCCAGCCCGGTACGCTCTTTGATCGTCTTGATAATACTGTGAGTACGGTCGCGTTCACCAGAGTTTGCACCGTAAGTGACAGAAACAAACTTTGGCTTCAGGCTACTCAGGCGGTCAATAGAGTTCCACAGCGTCTCTTCCATTTCACTGGTTTTTGGCGGGAAAAATTCAAAGGAAACATTGATTTGCCCCTGGAGTTCCGCCAGGCTTTGATTCAGCGCTTCCCGCTGGTTTGCGTGAAAAAAACTCATACCCTTGCCACCCTTGTCGTCGCGTTACCGTCATTATTTATCGAACGTCTATACGTTTAGACGTCCATATAGAAAATGACGGAATCTCAATCAAGAGTCAACGAATTTCGGTTAAAAGCTGTTGATGATTGCTCAAGGTAAATGAATTTTTTTCATCATGTGTCTATCCCGGCATCAAACACGAGAAAAATCGTTGAAATGCACCGTATGATCCTGTGCTGATATCCAGAAAATGGCATATTGCGGCGTTTCCTGGCTGACCTCGAAGCCGGGTGTAAAACGCAGTGCAGACTGATGGTTAGTGCCGCGTACGGTGTTAAAGGTAATACCACGCCAATTACCGCTGGCAGGACGGTGCACATGGCCCGCAGCAATGTGTCGCACATTGGCATAACGTAGGCAGCATTGATGCAGCGCATCCGCAGCATCCGGCGCCAGCCGCACATCATCAAGTGACGGCAGGCCGATAGGCATCGGCGGGTGATGCAAGAACAACAATACCGATTTCCCCTGCGCCTGGCGCAGCTGTGCTTCAAGCCACTGTAAACGTGTACTACACAGATTTCCTGCAACATCACCACTGTGCAGTGAATCCAGCAGAATCACACAATGATCGCCGATGTTCGTGACATTTTGAACAAAACCATATTCATCAGCCAACGTGGGAAATACACGCAAAAAAGCCTCGCGATCATCATGGTTTCCTAACGTCATGCGCCAGGGAACCCGTAATTCGGCCAGTGTGTCAGCAAGAGCAGTATAAGATGCCGCGCTACCATCATCGGAAAGATCGCCGGAAATAACCACCAGCGCAGCGTCAGAATGATGAGCATTAATATCCGCAACGGCGGCCCGAAAGTGTTGTAGGGGATCACGCCCGTGCAACATACAACCAGGGGTCGTTAAATGAAGGTCGGAGAGCTGAATGATTTTCATGGTTTCCCTCTGTGCATCATGGAAGGTCTTTAGGCAGATTGACGGCGGACCAGCGGGGCACTGACTTCAGCCTTGCTGGCTGGCGCCTGCGGTTGTGCTTGGCGACGCTCCAGCAGCAATAATGCTTGCGCCGCCATCACAGCCGGATCTTGACGGAAAGTCGTCAGCGAGTAGGCATCCCAACCTGCGGCGGGAATATCATCAAAACCGATAACAGCCAGATCTTCAGGTACAGATAATCCCCGCTGTCGCACGCAATCAATAACACCAAATGCCATTAAATCATTGATGCAGAACACCGCATCCGGCCAATCCACCGGCAGCAATGAGAACAGCGATTGGCACGCGCAAAAACCACCTGCATAGTCTGATTCAACGCCACGTACCGTGCTCACCTCCACCCCTAATGTGCGCGCCTCATCGCAAAATGCCAGCTCACGTTCAACAATGTTGGGTGTCGCCGACGCGGAGCCAATAAGTGCTACCTGCTTTCTGCCGTCGGCAACGAACAAACGCGCCGCCGAGCGTGCTGCTGTGTCGTTGTCGATATGCACGCTATCGCATGCGGCCTCATTACGCCCAATAACGATCAACGGCTGGCCGTTAAGCTGTGCCAGTTCGACAAATTCCTGCGGTGGAGAACCAGACAAAACGATGGTCGCTTCAGCGCGATGACCGAACAGAATCGAACGCGCCGCCGCCATCGCACCACGCGTGTGCCCGGTGTTGATCAGCACCGGAATCGAACCGCGTTCAATAAGCGCCTGAGAGAGTGCCGCTACGAGATTGGAACGAAACCCCACTTCCGGTTGCGTGACCACCAATCCCACCAGACGACTGCCGTTCGCCAGCAAACCGCGAGCCAGATCGTTGACCTGATAACCCAGTTCCTGCGCGGCCGTCATCACTTTGGCATAAGTCACTGCAGAGACGCTGGCGCCCGGCGTGAAGCTGCGCGACACAGCAGAGCGCGATACTCCTGCACGACGTGCCACATCCTGGGCACTGACATAACGCTGTTTGTTGATGCTCATTTGCCAATCCTCGCCAACACGTCCGCTGTCAAGAAACGTTCCACAATCAGCATGAAAATAATAGAAGGCACCAGTAATACCAGCGCCGTTATCGACGCAATTTGGTAATTTCCGCCGGCCCCCGCGCTGTAAAGCATCAGCGGCATCATCTGCACATCCGGCGCACCGACAAAGTAGCTGCCAGTGAATTCATCCAACGATTCCAGAAAGACAAATATGGCGGCGGCCATCAATCCCGGTAACGCTTGCGGCAAGGAGATATCGATAAACGTACGCCACGGTCCGGCACCAATGGAGCGAGCAGCCTGCTCCATCTCGCGACTGATGGCGGCAAACGCGGCTGAAGCAATCCACACAGCAAACACCAGACCGTGTACCGTGTGTACCAGCACCACGCCTAACAACGTGCCGTTCAGCCCCCACTGATAAAATAGGCGGGCGATATTGACGTACACCGTCAGATTGGGAAACGCTTGTGGTATCAGGAAAACCAGCAGGATGAGGCCACGCGCAGGCAACGCTAGCCGCGCCAGCGCATAGCCTGCTGGGATAGCCAACGCCAGCGAGGCCAGCACGGTTAATATTGCAACCAACACACTATTGCCCAGTGCCTCCCAGGCAACGCTGCGTGCTGAAAACACGCGCCGCCAGAAGGCAAAACCCCATTCATTAGGCAATAAGTGTGGATAAAACCATTTTTCCGCCACTGCCCACAGCAGTAGGTTAGCCAGCGGGCCAAAGATGAGAAAAATCAGCGCTCCCAAAATAAGCGCTGGGGCAATCCATCCGAATACGCGTTTCATGCTTTCTCCCTCATGCTGATACGCAGGTAGACAACCGCAAAAAATGCCGTCATCAGCAGTGAGAGGGTTCCCAGCGCGTTCGCTACGCCGTAGTCACCATACGCGTTGATTCGAAACGCAATATTGGCGCTTAACAGCGTCGGAGATTGCGCATTGATCATCAGCGGCACCGACAGCACCGACATCATTGTGACGAAGGATAAAATCAATCCAGTCAGCAGTGTATGCCATACTTGCGGCACAACAATCTCAAACAGAATACGCAGTCGCCCCGCGCCAAGATTACGCGCCGACTCCATCGTCGCGCGGTCCAGAGATGCCATCGCCCCAGAGACTAACAGCGCCACAAAAGGCGTCTGTTTCCAGACAAAGGCAAACACGATACCGCGCCAGTCGAGCCAATTGCTGGCACTGGCAAGATCGACGATACCCAACATGTCTAATGCCCCGTTTAGCCAACCGTTTTTAGCCAGAAAAGTGCGTAAAATCTGTCCTGTAACAATAAACGGAATAAACAGAGGCCAACGATAAACCCAGCGTAGCAGTGCGACCCAACGTGGATTCTCGCCCAGCGTCAGGTAGCCACCGATCAGAATGGAAAAAAGACCAATCAGTAATGTGGACATGCCAACAATCAGCAACGTAAACAGAATATCCGGGGTATAGAGCGCCAGTGCGGTAACAAAATTTGCTCCACCAACGCTCTGTTCGCTGACAAACGCACCACCGACGGACAGCCCAAGCGGCGCGATAAAACACAGCGCCACCACCAGCAATGCAGGCAGCACCAACGCAATTCCGGCTAATCGAGAAGAAAAAGAGGGGAGTGATAACATGAGGCTCTCCCCTTCCCGGCCAGACAGCCGGGAAGGATGCAGGTCAATGATTCTGGTGATTACTGCGCCATTGCGTGCTCATAGGCATTCAGGATCGCCGTGTTATACGGGGCGATGGGGAACGTTTTCCCTTTGGTTGCCAAATCCTGCGGCGATATATCGGTAAACAGACGCTGCCAGACTTCCGGTTTCAACTCCGACTGTACATATTTAGCATCAATACCCGGATACCAGTTGAAACGCTCAACAATACCTTGTGCCTGTACCTTCGGGCTGGTGGCCAGTGCCACAAACTGCTGTGCCAGTTCACGGTTGGGAGCATGTGCCGGGATCACATAGTGCATCGGCTGGCCGGGCATACCTGGCGCAGGCAACAACAGTTTAAAGTTATCCGGTAACTGTCCGTTTGCTTTCCACGAATAGAACATGTCTACCCACACTGGACCAATAGCAATTTCGCCCCGACTGAGCATATCCAGCGTGCCCGCATTGCCCGGCGTCAACGTAACGTTTTTATTGAATGCCTTCAGGCGTTCAAAGGCAGGCTGCCATTTTTGTGCTTCCGTTTCTTCAAACGGCCCATTCATCAACTTGTTAGCATCACCACCATAGGCGTAGATCCATCCCATCACGAAACTGACGCCTGATGCGCCACCTTTAATGCCGTTATAGCCGAACTGTTTTGGGTGTGCTGCCGCCCACTGTTGCAGTTCGTCATAACTTTTTGGTGGGTTAGGCACCAGCGCAGAGTTATACGCCAACGCGGTCTGGCTGCTGAACATCGGCATCACATAGCCTTTAACATCACTGCCTAACGCTTTATCTGCCGCTGCCATGGTCACCAGTTTTCCACTCGCAATCGCATCACGGTATTGCTGCAGTTGTCCCTCTTTCACCATCGGACCGACAAATTTTTCATGCACCACGGCAACGTCGGTATCCCACACTTTGCTGCCTGCGGCTTGCTGCGCATTAAAGCGTTCGAGGATCTTTTGCGAACCAGCATCGCCCGGCCCAGTGCCAACCGCCCTGACTTTGACGCCCGGATGTTGTTGCTCAAACAGCGGTCCCAAATAGTCATTCACATAATCAACCATGTTTTGATCGCCAGCCGTCAGCACGGTCAGCTCTTGTGCCTGCGCAGCAGAAAGTGAAGCGCCCATCATAAGCGTTACAGCAAAAATGCGTTTCATGTCAGTGGTCTCCAGTACAAGATTGGGTAGTCAGGCCGGGAAGCGAATCATAAGAAGCTGAAGCAGAAACCGGTGATGTTGAAACGGACGGGGCTGGCGCGTCAGATGCCGAAAATAGAAACAGTGCTTCCGCAGGAATCTGCACCTCAACGCGCTGACCAACGGCATAAGGTACAGAGGTATGTACCTGCATCCGCCATACACCACTGACAACCGTGTGCTGCCAATGTCCGCCCGGATAACGTTGCGCCAACACGGTACCCTGGCGCACCAGCATGCCAGGAGTCGCCGGCGGTGCTTGGGTTGGATCGTAGAGCTGTGCAGCCTCGGCGCGAAAGCGCGCTTCCACCGAGCCGGGTTGCAAGGTCGAATTCATCGGTACCAGCGCTGCGCCCTGCTCATCGCCGCGCAGCGTCAACGTATCGCCGTCATAGTAAGCTTCCAGCATGAGCTGGTTTTCTGCCCCCATAAACGCAGCAACAAAGGCACTGGCCGGGTGGTGATACACCTCTTGTGGGCTGCCCGCCTGCATGACGTGCCCTTGATGCAAAATAACGATACGATCTGCCATCACCATGGCTTCTTCGCGATCGTGCGTCACATGAATAGCCGTGAGCCCCAAACGCTGCTGCAACGCTCGAATTTCATCGCGCAGTTGCAAACGAATACGGGTATCCAGGTTGGAGAGAGGTTCATCGAGCAGCAAGATATCGGGTTGAATTGCCAATGCCCGCCCAAGCGCCACACGCTGCCTCTGGCCGCCGGAGAGCTGTGCCGGTTTGCGTTCACCGAGTCCGGTCAAGCCCAACATGCTTTCAAGCTGTGCCACTCGGTTGAGGATTTCCGCTCGCGCCACGCGTCGCAATTTGAGCCCGTAGGCAAGGTGCTGTGCCACTGTCATATGCGGCCACAGCGCGTAGCTTTGAAACACCAGCGCCATACCGCGCTTTTCCGGCGGATAGTGAGTGATATCCAGCCCGTTAACCAGAACCGCCCCAGCATCCGGTACAGCGAACCCTGCGATAGTTCGTAGTAAAGTGGTCTTACCGCAGCCGGAGGCACCGAGTAGCGCCACAAATTCACCTTGAGCAATCTCAAGATGAATATCATTTAAAACAGGCGTAGCACCGTACCCGGCATGCAAATGCGAGAGCGTAATGTGCGGCGTTACCGAAACAGAGGAAGATGTTCTATTTTGCACACCTGTGCACCCAAACTAACCTTTCGATGACGCAGATTGTCCGGGGTAATGATGTCAACGACGTGTTAACGCCATGACATTTCAGTGACAGGGTGAAGAACAACAGGCGGCCAAAAGCCGCCCTGTTTGTAAGGCGTTTATTACAGCAGTTGTGCCAATCGGTTGAGATCCGACTGAATTGCCCCCGCCGTCACATCACGACCGGCACCCGGACCGCGGATCACCAGCGGGTTATCACGATACCAACGGCTTTCGATGGCGAATACATTGTCACACGGTAACAGCGACGCCAGTGGATGATCGGGCCGTACCGCCTCTACTCCCACGCGCGCCTTGCCACTCACATCGAAACGTGCCACATGACGCAGCACCAACCCCATCTCCTGTGCTGCTTCCAGACGCTGTACCATCTGTTCGTTAAGCGAATCGCCATTTTCGAAAAACTGATCGACTGACCCCGCTTCACTACCCGCAGATACCAAAGACTCAACGCGCACCTGATTCGGTTCGATGTCATAGCCCGCTTCGCGCGCCAAAATCACCAGTTTACGCATGACGTCCTGCCCGGAAAGATCGACACGCGGGTCCGGTTCCGTCAGCCCTTGTTGCCAAGCCTGATCTACCAGTTCGGTAAAGGGCACGCTGCCATCAAATTGCAGGAACAACCACGACAAGGTGCCGGAGAAGATGCCACTAATAGCCAGAATACTGTCACCGCTGTCTCGCAGATCGTGCACCGCATAGTTCACTGGCAACCCCGCTCCCACAGTGGCGTTGTACAACCAATGTCGTCCGGTTTTGGCAAAGGCATCACGGATCTGGCGATAACGATCGCTGCTGGATGCCCCCGCAATCTTGTTAGCGCTGATAACGTGAAAACCATAGCTGGCAAAATCGAGATAGAGATCGGCCACAGACTCACTGGCCGTCACATCCAATACCACCAGATCGTCATAGGGATGCGCCCGCATCCACAGGAACAGGTCCTCACCGTCACGTTCCTGCGCTTCGTCATCAAAGAAAGCCAGCACGCGACTAGCTTCCAGCCCGTCATAGTTCAACAAGCTGCGCGTACTGTCTACTACACCCGCCAGCACAAATTCAAAACCGGTACGCGCCGAGATCAACGCTTGTTCACGCGCAAACAGTTCCAGCCAACGGGAACCAATATTGCCTTTGCCAAACAACACCAGCCCGATCCGTTTTTCTGCACGGAACAATGAATGGTGCAAACCGCGGATCAAGTGCTCCGTCGGCCCCACGCGCAACACAGCCACCAGGCTGATTCCATCCTCAGACTGCCAGACGAATTCGATAGGCTGATCTTTTAATTGCTGATAAAAACGGTGACTGTGCAGCGGGTTCCGACATACGCCCGCTCCTACCATCGCCACCAGCGCCAGCCCTTCACGCAGAGTGAACGTCACTGGCAGTTCCGCCTGTTCCAACGCACGCCATGCACTGTCAACCACTTCCGAGGTGTAACACAACTGCACCAGATTACGATCGGCATGTACACCAATAGCGAGTGGTCGCACCTGAGCACGGTTGGCGTACTGCTCAATCTCTTTGTGCACGCGCACAAAATCATGCTGCGCTGGAATATGCACGTCAATCAGACAAACATCATCATGGCTGGTAACAATCTTCGCGCCCGTGCCGGAGGCCAACACACGCTCAATGCGCGTAGACCCTTGCTCAGGACTGTAGCTGCAACGCAATTGAAGATCGATATCGCTCGCAGACACCGGTTGCAAGGTGCGGGCATGCAGTACCGGTGCCGCCAGACGCGCCAGTTCGCTAGCCTCATCAAGGCGTAACAAAGGCAGCAGACAAGCATCTTTCACTTTACGTGGATCGGCGCTGTAAACACCGGCAACATCGCTCCAAATGGTCACTCGTTCCACACCAGCAAGCGCACCAATTTGCGTTGCAGAGTAGTCACTGCCGTTACGCCCCAGCAGCACGGTTTCTCCGGCTTCGTTTCGGCTGATAAAGCCGGTCACGACCAACCGTTGCCCCACATGCTGCGTCAACAGTTGTTGCAGCAGCGGCCAGGAGCGCCCTTCATCTACCTGCGGCTGAGCGGCACGTTCAGCGCGTAAGAAATCACGCGCATCCAGCCAGCCAGCATCGATATTGCTTAAATTCAGAACCGCCGCCATCAGACGAGCAGACCAAATCTCGCCATGCCCAACCACTTCAGCATAAACCGCATCTGTCACGCCGCCATCCAGCAGCGCCGCCAGACGCTCCAGATCGCGAATAAAAAGAGAAGTCAGCCGCTCTGCGGCATCCGCAGGTAACAAACCAGTAATCAAATCACTTTGATAACGACGGAGTGCCTGTTGCACCTGATGCGCAGAAAGACGATCGCTCTGACTCAGTCTTAGCCAACTGATAAGCTGGTTGGTGGTGCCGCCTGCCGCAGACACTACCATCAAATCGCCAGGGCGACTGTACTGGGCCATAATTCCCGCGACACGCTGATAACACTTCACATCTGCCAGACTACTGCCGCCAAATTTATGCAGTTGGCGGCCAGAAACCGCCGCTGATACACCTAACGCACTCATGCTACTCCCTCAGTTGCCGCCTGGAATGCCCGATCCAGATCTGCCACCAGATCGTCACCATCTTCGATGCCGACCGAAATACGCAGCAAGGTTTCGGAGATACCTGCTGCCGCACGCGCTTCGGGTGCCATGCCCGCATGAGTCATGGTTGCAGCATGGGAAATCAGGCTTTCCACACCGCCCAGCGATTCCGCCAGCGTAAACAGTTCCAACTCTCCCAGGAAACGGCGCAGCGTGTCTTCATCACCGTCCAATTCGAAGCTCAGCATGGCACCGAAGCCAGACTGCTGCCGGCGCGCAATTTCATGCCCCGGGTTGTTTGGCAGTGAAGGATGATACAGCTTCTTCACCAGCGGTTGCGTTTTCAGGTAATCGATCAGTTGCAGCGCATTTTTCTGCGCAGCGGCCATACGCGGGCCGAGGGTGCGCAACCCACGCAGCAACAGATAGCTGTCAAAGGCCGCGCCAGTCACACCGATATTGTTCGCCCACCAGGCAAGTTCCGTCACCACAGTAGGATCTCTGGCAATCACCGTACCTGCCACAACGTCTGAGTGACCATTGAGATATTTGGTGCAGGAGTGCACCACCAAATCCGCGCCCAATGCCAGCGGACGCTGCAATGCCGGGCTCAGGAAGGTGTTGTCTACTACGCTGACAGCACCAGCCACACGCGCTGCCTGACAAATTGACGCAATATCGACCACACGCAGCAGCGGATTACTGGGGCTTTCCACCAACACCAGTTTAGGTTTTTCTTCCAGTGCTGCGGCCAACGCAGCAGCATCGCCCTGATCGACAAATTTTACGCGGAATGCACCACGCTTGCTGAGGCTGTCAAACAAACGATAGCTGCCACCATAGCAATCATGAGGCGCAACCAACAAATCACCGGGACGCAAAAAAACGGTGCACACCAACAAAATCGCCGACATACCGCTGCTGGTCATCACCGCACCGGCCCCCCCTTCCAACTCGGCCAGCGCACGCTGTACCACATCACGTGTCGGGTTACCGCGACGAGAATAGTCATGTGCTCTGGGCTGATTGAATCCGGTAAAGTTGTAGGTGCTGGAGAGATGAATAGGAGGAACAACACAACCGTATTGTTCATCATCATTAAGTCCGCTACGAACGGCGATCGTTGCTTGTTTACGCGTCATGGTCATTTCCTAACTGGCGGCAGAGTACAGGTTCCCAAGAGTAATCCCAAGCTCAACAGACGTCAATACATCTAGACTTCTAAACTTCTTTGCGTATAGATTGAGCATTAGCGGAAATCCCGTTAGAATTACCCTCATATCATGACGGTTTTATCTTCCCGACGACTATATTTTTAAGGTATCCCATGGCTGAGTGGAACGGCGAGTATGTCAGCCCTTACGCTGAACACGGTAAAAAGAGCGAACAAGTTAAAAAGATTACGGTCTCGATTCCACTTAAGGTGCTGAAAATCCTGACCGATGAGCGTACCCGACGTCAGGTCAACAACCTGCGCCATGCGACCAACAGTGAATTATTGTGTGAAGCCTTCCTGCACGCGTTTACCGGACAGCCGCTGCCGGATGACAACGATCTGCGTAAAGAGCGCAGCGATGAGATTCCTGAAGTGGCTAAAGAGATCATGCGCGAAATGGGGATAGACCCGGATACGTGGGAATATTGATCTGACGGTAGAAACAACGACGCCAGAAACAACAAAGGCACCGCGAGGGTGCCTTTGCTATTTATGCGGGGACGCTTATTTCTTGCTGCCCGGCACGCTGAAACGCTTGTTAAAGCGTTCAACACGACCACCGGTGTCAACAACACGTTGTTTACCGGTATAGAACGGGTGGCATTCGCCACAAACGTCCAGGTTCAGATCGTGACCCACGGTAGAATGGGTTTTGATAACGTTACCGCAAGAACATGTTGCAGTAATCGCTACATAATTCGGGTGAATACCTTTTTTCATGGCAAACCTCTGTTAAGGCCGTGTCGCTATCCAGCCCTGTTTCGCCAGACACCACACGAAGTTAAGCACTGTGAACACAGCGCCGTACATTGACTATTTACGATCAGTATACGATATCACCACCGCGCAGCTCATTACACTATCGCGATACAAAGTCGTATAAAGGCGGCGAATCATACAGAAATTAGCCAGAAGATGCAATCAGGTAACACATTTTAGCCCGCAACCTGTACACTGGCGGCTCACACTGTGCAAAATATTCCCCCCATCAACGCCCTAGAGCGGCAAATGCATATGGCCGCAGGATTGGTCTGTGTCGGGAAGAAAGCGCAGCGCCGGAGTTATCAGTTGGAGAAAGCATGTCCATCGTTCAGGTCGCATTGCCCGTGCCGTTGGCTCGTACATTCGATTACCTGCTGCCCGCAGGCATGACGCCGTCGCCAGGTGTGCGCGTCAGCGTACCTTTTGGTAACCGCAAAGCGATTGGCATTGTCGTGGCATGCAGCGATCGCAGCGAACTCCCGTTGGAACAGCTGAAGTCCATTCATGACATACTCGATACGCATCCACTTTTTCCTGACAGTCTGTGGCGCATACTGATCTGGGCCGTCGGCTATTATCACTACCCGATAGGTGAAGTGCTGTTCCATGCACTGCCCATTTTGCTGCGGCAGGGGAAACCCGCCCATCGCGCTCCGCTCTGGCAGTGGTTCGCGACCGAGCAAGGAAAAGCAACACCGCTTGCGACGCTGGCCCGCGCGCGCAAACAGCAACAGGCGCTGGCCGCCCTGATACAAGGCTCCCTGTACCGTCACCAGGTGAGTGAATCGGATCTGACGGAAACCGCATTGCAGGCGCTACGCGCTAAAGGATTGTGTGACCTCAAGGCCATCGAACACGATGTACAAGATTGGCGCCAACAGGCTATCACCCACGATGAACGTCTCCGTCTTAATACTGAACAGGCGACAGCGGTGGGTGCCATTCGCAGCGAAGACAGCCATTTCACGGCCTGGTTGCTGGCGGGAATTACCGGCTCAGGCAAAACCGAGGTGTACCTGAGCGCGCTGGAAAACGTGTTATCTCAGGGCAAGCAGGCGCTGGTACTGGTACCTGAAATCGGCCTGACGCCACAAACCATTGCCCGCTTTCGCGCGCGGTTCATCGCACCGGTGGACGTATTGCACTCCGGGCTAAACGACAGCGAACGCCTGGCCGTTTGGCTGCGTGCGCGCAGCGGTGAATCCGCCATTGTCATCGGTACCCGCTCAGCGTTGTTTACTCCGTTTGCCCGTTTGGGAATGATTATCATCGACGAAGAGCACGACGGCTCGTACAAACAGCATGAAGGATGGCGCTATCACGCGCGTGATTTGGCGGTGTTTCGCGCCAGAGAGGAAAACATCCCTATCGTGATGGGCTCAGCAACACCCGCGCTGGAAACACTCTATAACGTGCAAAACGGTAAATACCGACAGCTTACGCTGCGCAAACGCGCAGGTAACGCGCAACCCGCACGTCAACATATTCTGGACATTAAAGGACTACCGCTCACCAGCGGCTTGTCACAGCCGCTGATCACACGCATCCGCCACCATCTGGAACACAACAATCAGGTTATCCTGTTTCTTAACCGTCGTGGTTTTTCACCGGTAGTGATGTGCCACGAATGCGGTTGGATCGCCGAATGCCAGCGCTGTGAACACTATTACACCTATCACCAACAGCAGCGCGTATTACGCTGCCACCATTGCGACAGCCAACGCCCGGTGCCGCAACAGTGTCCACACTGTGGCTCAACGCATCTGGTGCCTGTCGGGCTAGGCACGGAGCAACTGGAAGCATCGCTGACTACGCTGTTCACCAATGTGCCCATTACCCGTATCGATCGCGACACCACCAGTCGCAAAGGCATGCTGGAGCAACAGCTCGCACAGGTGCGTCAAGGGGACGCTCGTATTCTTATCGGCACGCAGATGCTGGCAAAAGGGCACCATTTCCCTGATGTCACATTGGTCGCACTGCTGGACGTAGACAGTTCGCTGTTCTCTGCAGATTTTCGCGCTACAGAACGCTTTGCTCAGTTGTATACGCAAGTTTCCGGGCGTGCTGGGCGCGCCGGAAAGAGCGGCGAAGTGGTGCTGCAAACACACCATCCTGACCATCCGTTACTGCAATTGCTGTTACAGAAAGGCTACGACGCTTTCGCCAGTCAGACGTTAAAAGAGCGTCAGAGTGTCTTTCTGCCCCCCTACACCAGCCATATTCTGTTCCGCGCCGACGATCACGATAATCAGCATGCCCCCCTTTTCCTTCAGCAACTGCGTAACCTGTTGGAAAGCAGTCCACTCAAAGATGATGCGCTCTGGCTGCTTGGTCCGGTTCCCGCATTGCAACCTAAACGCGCTGGGCGCTTTCGCTGGCAGCTACTGTTACAACACCCTTCCCGCGCCACGCTTCAGCGTGTCGTCAAAGCGTCACTGCCGTTAATTTCCTTGCTGCCTGAGGCACGAAAAGTGAAATGGGTGCTGGATGTAGACCCGACAGATAACTGATAGTCTGACTCACCAATTCACCCTAAAAATGTGCGAACGGTGCCGAAAAAACGACATCCATCACATCTTTTATGCAATCTGAGCAGCAAAACTTGCGCGCCATCTGTTAAGCGTGCGCAGAGAAACAGTATCCTTAGCACAAATAGTGGTATAAGCCCGTCGGGCAAAAAGAGGGCGGTACGCGTGCCGCTGTCCCGTTCGCCAATCGCATATGATGCAAGGAGAACCGCGTTGGACTATAAAAATGACACCACGCCGGCGACAATGAAAGACGTGGCAGAGGTCGCAGGAGTATCGACGGCCACCGTTTCCCGTACGTTAATGAACCCTGAGAAGGTTTCCAGCCAAACACGCAAACGGGTCGAGCAAGCCGTCCTCACTGTCGGCTACGCGCCGCATGCACTTGCCCGTCATGTAAAACGCAGCGAATCACGCACGCTGCTCGCTATCGTGCCCGATATTTGCGATCCCTTCTTCGCGGATGTCCTACGCGGTATTGAAGAGACCGCCGCAAAACAAGGGTATCTGGTGTTGATTGGCGATTGTGCTCACCAGCATCACAAAGAAAAGTCCTTCGTGGATTTGATCATCACCAAGCAAATTGACGGTATGTTGCTGCTCGGGGCCAACTTGCCGTTTAGCGCCAGCAAAGAGGAACGGCGCAATCTGCCGCCGATGGTGATGGTAAATGAGTTCTCACCCGACCTGGAATTGCCAACGGTACACATCGATAATCTTACCGCTGCCTTCGATGCCGTTTATTACCTGCACCGACTTGGGCACCGCCGTATCGCCTGCATTGCAGGCCCAGAAAATATGCACCTGAGCGAATATCGTCTGCAAGGGTATATTCAAGCACTGCGTCGCAGCGGCATTCAGGTAGATAACCAGTATATCTATCGCGGGAGCTTCAGTTACGAAACCGGCGTCAATGGGCTCATTACGCTAATGAAACACCCAGCCCCCCCGAGCGCCATATTCTGTCATAGCGACATGATGGCAATGGGTGTACTTTCACAGGCAAAGAAAATGAAACTGGATGTTCCCAAAGACCTGTCGCTAGTAGGTTTTGATGATATCGAGCAGGCGCAATACTGCTTCCCAGCGCTCACGACCGTAGCACAACCTCGCTACGAATTGGGGTGTGAATCCATGCATCTGCTGCTGGAACAATTGCAAGGTCATCCGGTTCCCAACGGCTCACGGTTACTCAACAGCAAACTGGTTATTCGTGACAGCACGGCCACGCCAAATTACGCCCGTTATCGGGTTTAAGAATTCCGGTGCTGGTCAAAGTTTTTAGGGTTCAGTAACATGCTCCCTAAATCTTTCATTTCATTTGTAGCGAAACGACAGTGGCACAACGAGATTACGTCAGCCGTGGGCGCTCAAGCGCACGACGAAAAAAGACAACCAGTCGAAGAAGTGGTTCTTCGTCGGGCGTCTCTAAGTTCATGATAATGCTGGCTGTCGCCGTGTTGGTGACGTTTGCTGGTGGGCTCTATTTTATCGCCAACAACAAGCCTGCGGACTCTCCTGTGTTGCCGCATAGCGCCACCACCAACGGTAATGGTTTGCCACCAAAGCCGGAAGAACGCTGGCGTTATATTAAGGAACTTGAAAATCGTCAGTTAGGTGTTCCTTCGCCAACCGCCCCCAATTCCGGTGGTGAAATTAAATCGCCGGTACAGCTCACTCAAGAGCAGCGTCAACTGTTAGAGCAGATGCAAGCGGATATGCGCCGTGCGCCGACACAGTTGTCAGAAGTGCCTTATAATGATCAAACACCGGTGCCTCGCTCTCAGGTCACTATCACCGCGCCCAAAACCGTGGTGACGCCGCCAGTGGCGACAACACCAGCGGTGACCCAACCGCCTGTGAGCGCACGAGCGCCAGTCACCGCTCCGGTAACGCAACCTGCTGCCCCTAAACAGGAAACACCGAAACCGGTGGAAACCGCAAAGCAGCCAGAGGCTCCCAAGCCTGAAAAAACACAGCGTTGGATGGTGCAATGTGGATCGTTTAAAACGCTGGAGCCAGCAGAATCGGTACGCGCACAGTTGGCCTTTGCCGGTATTGAAAGTCGTATAGCCAGCAGCGGCGGCTGGAACCGCATTACCTTAGGGCCGTATAAAGATCGCGCCACAGCCGACAAAATGCTATCCCGTCTAAAAGATGCTGGCGCAGCGAACTGCATTCCTCTCGCTTCCGGGGGTTGAAAACGCCTAAGCGGTCCCCATCTACAAGATCAATATGCCCCGCATTACTGTGGGGTTCTTTTTTCTTATCTAGCGGGGATCGACACGTGACAACTATAGTAAGTGTACGTCGCAACGGCCACGTGGTGATTGGCGGCGACGGCCAAGCCACATTGGGAAACACTGTTATGAAAGGCAACGTGCGTAAAGTACGCCGCCTTTACAACGACAACGTTATCGCTGGCTTTGCGGGCGGCACCGCCGACGCCTTTACGCTGTTCGAGCTGTTTGAACGTAAGCTTGAGCTGCATCAAGGCCATTTGGTCAAAGCCGCAGTGGAATTAGCGAAAGACTGGCGTACCGATCGCATGTTACGCCGTCTGGAAGCACTGCTGGCCGTCGCAGACGAAAACGCGTCACTCATCATCACCGGTAACGGGGATGTGATTCAACCGGAAAACGATTTGATTGCTATCGGTTCTGGTGGCCCTTATGCACAAGCTGCAGCCAGAGCACTTCTGGAGAATACAGAGCTCAGTGCGCGTGAGATCGTCGAAAAGTCTCTGGGTATCGCAGGTGATATCTGCATCTACACCAACCAGTTCCACACGATTGAAGAATTAGCCTCCAAGGCGTAAGGAATTACATTATGTCTGAAATGACCCCGCGCGAAATCGTCAGCGAACTCGACAGCTACATCATCGGTCAACACAAGGCCAAACGTGCGGTGGCAATTGCATTGCGTAACCGCTGGCGCCGTATGCAGCTTTCTGACGCGTTACGCCATGAAGTGACACCCAAGAATATCCTGATGATCGGGCCGACCGGCGTCGGTAAAACCGAGATCGCCCGCCGTCTGGCAAAACTGGCCAACGCCCCGTTTATCAAAGTGGAAGCGACTAAATTTACTGAAGTCGGCTATGTTGGCAAGGAAGTGGATTCCATCATCCGCGATCTGACAGATGCCGCTATCAAGATGATGCGTCAGCAGTCACTGGAAAAAAACCGCTTCCGCGCCGAAGAGATGGCAGAAGAACGTATTCTGGATGCGCTGATTCCCCCAGCAAAAAATAACTGGGGCCAACCGGAAGAGCAACAAGAACCTTCCGCAGCACGCCAAGCGTTCCGCAAAAAACTGCGTGAAGGGCAGTTGGATGACAAGGAAATTGAAATCAATCTGGCGGCAACCCCCGTTGGCGTTGAAATCATGGCGCCTCCAGGCATGGAAGAGATGACGAACCAGTTGCAGTCAATGTTCCAGAATCTGGCCGGCCAGAAGCAGAAGACGCACAAGATGAAAATCAAAGATGCGTTCAAGCTACTGGTGGAAGAGGAAGCTGCGAAGCTGGTCAATCCGGAAGAGCTGAAACAACAGGCTATCGAATCCGTTGAGCAGCACGGTATCGTGTTTATTGATGAGATCGATAAAATCTGTAAACGTGGGGAAACGTCCGGGCCGGATGTCTCTCGCGAAGGTGTACAGCGCGATCTTCTGCCATTAGTGGAAGGGTGTACGGTATCCACCAAACACGGCATGGTGAAAACCGATCACATTCTGTTTATCGCATCCGGTGCGTTCCAAGTTTCCAGCCCGTCAGACCTGATCCCCGAGCTGCAAGGACGTCTGCCTATCCGCGTCGAACTGCAAGCGCTGACAACGGAAGACTTCGAGCGCATTCTGACGGAGCCCAGTGCATCACTGACAGAACAGTACAAAGCGCTACTGGCGACTGAAGGTGTTGATATCGTCTTCACAGCGGACGGCATTCGTCGAATTGCGGAGGCAGCCTGGCAGGTCAACGAGCGTACCGAAAACATTGGTGCACGTCGTTTGCACACCGTTTTGGAGCGTTTGATTGAAGAGATCTCTTACGATGCAAGCGAAATGGGCGGCCAAACTGTTACCGTTGACGCAGAATACGTTCGCAGTCACCTTGATGAGCTCGTAGCAGATGAAGATCTGAGCCGTTTTATCTTATAATCCTTCCAATTCGGATTGTCCTGTTGCGCAAACGCTCTGTTTGGCAAATGATGGGAGGCTGATGCCTCCCATTTGCGTTTCTGACCAGCGCTCATGGACTGGACTTTTCATTAACACATGCATGCGACAGACATTGCATTGAAAAAACGAAACGTATCATGACATTATCAACCAAAAGCAGCAAAACTAAAGCCTGGTTGGACAGCTTGCGCCCAAAAACGCTTCCGCTGGCGTTTGCGTCCATTGTCACTGGCTCCGCTATTGCCAGTTGGCACAACAATTTCAAACCGGGTATCGCCCTGCTGGCATTACTGACGGCTGGGTTGCTGCAAATCCTCTCCAATCTGGCGAACGATTACGGTGATGCCGTTAAAGGAAGCGATACAGAAACCCGTATCGGTCCGTTGCGTGGCATCCAAACCGGTGCCATCTCACTGTCTCAGTTGCGTACCGCCTTGATCGTGACCGTGGTGCTGACCATCGTGTCAGGGCTCTCACTGGTTGTCATGGCATGCGAGAAGCCATCAGATATCTTCGGTTTTCTGATTCTGGGAGTGCTAGCAATTGTGGCCGCCATTACCTACACCGTGGGTAACAAACCCTACGGTTATATGGGGTTGGGTGACGTTTCGGTGATGATTTTCTTTGGCTGGCTTAGCGTCGCGGGTTCCTATTACCTGCAAACCGGCCATTTTGACAGCATTGTTATGCTGCCCGCCACTGCCTGTGGCCTGCTTGCCACGGCAGTGTTGAACATTAACAACCTGCGCGATATAGACAACGATCGCCTTAGCGGGAAAAATACCCTGGCCGTTCGCCTCGGGGCACAGCGCGCTCGCTGCTACCATTCCTTGCTACTGTTGACCGCGCCGTTGTGCCTGGCGTTATTCGCCATGTTCTATCTGCATACTCTGGCTGGCTGGCTATTTATTCTGACACTGCCGCTGCTGCTCAAGCAGGCAGCGTATGTGCGCCGTGAAATCAGTCCGTTCAGTATGCGCCCTATGTTGGAAAAAACCGTCAAGGGTGCACTACTGACGAATTTGCTGTTTGCTGTGGGTGTGATGCTCAGCTAAGCGGCAAGCATTTACTGACACGCATCAAGTTAACATTTGATGATTTTGCCAACACTCGCCTTTAAGGGATATACTCAGGATCCCGGCGGCAAACTGACGTAAATCCGATGAAATACGATACTTCCGAGCTGTGCGATATCTATCACGAAGAGGTGAACGTTGTTGAACCTCTGTTTTCCAACTTTGGTGGACGCACTTCCTTTGGTGGCAAAATCACCACGGTGAAATGCTTTGAGGATAACGGCATCCTCTACGATTTACTGGAGGAGAACGGCGCAGGCCGAGTGCTTCTGGTGGATGGCGGCGGTTCGGTGCGTCGTGCATTAATCGATGCGGAGCTAGCTCGGTTGGCGACTCAAAGCGCTTGGGAAGGCATCGTCGTTTATGGTGCCGTGCGCCAAGTAGACGATCTGGAAGAGTTGGATATTGGCATTCAGGCCATGGCTGCCATTCCGGTGGGTGCTGCCAGTGAAGGCGTTGGAGAAAGCGACATTCGCGTCAATTTCGGCGGTGTGACTTTCTTCTCCGGCGATCATTTGTATGCCGACAATACCGGCATTATTCTGTCAGAAGACCCTCTGGATATCGAGTAGTCGGGCAATAATGTATTTATGAAAAAGGGCGCAATGCGCCCTTTTTGCTGCTGCGTTTCTCGCTTAGACTTCTTCCATCTTGCCCAGCAATGCGCGCAGGCGCTCCTGCCAGACCTGCTGTTCTTCTTTCAAGTGTTCGTTTTCACGCACCAGCGTTTCACGGGATGCAGCGGCCTGTTGTACTTCCTGGCTAAGCTGACCGTTCTTTTCTTTCAGCTCCTCGATTTCCATCTGTAATAATGTAATCGTATCAATTGCCTGCTGAACTTTGGCTTCCAGTTTCTCAAACACTTCAAATGACATTCTTAAACCCCTTTTAATCGCAAGACACCAATGAGGCGTACTATCTCCCCTTCCCATGCCAATCCCACCTAACTTCCGCTCACTATCAAGCTTGCGTTGAGGATGGCACTCCACCAGCACGTCTCTTTCGTTCAGTGTATCAGTAAATTGTATGGGGCCGTCAGGACGCTGTCTAGCAGGCATCCACTCTGGCGCAAGTCTTGATCGTTTTTTTTGCCGCTACAATCAGTACAAACTGAAATTCCTTGCTTGCCTGCACAATAATTCGCGCGCTACTCTTCTGCCCCACCCGCAATCATGTTAACAACGTTAACGCCATCATTAACATGAAACGGGCGTAAGTAACCGTACAACAGTGCCTTGATAGGCGAATACGCTCATTTTTATGACGAACAACACACATTTTGATTTCGATATTTCTCGTTTTCGAACATTAACGATAAATTCACATCGTCCACACATTTATACAGGGTCGCTCTATGTCAGCGGCCTGAACATTACTCTGTAGCCCCGTAAACAGGAAACCATTATGAGTCAATCAAGAGTGCCAACCTTAAAAGGCCAATGTATCGCCGAGTTTCTCGGCACCGGTCTGCTAATCTTCTTTGGAGTGGGTTGCGTGGCAGCGTTAAAGCTTGCCGGTGCCAGCTTTGGTCAGTGGGAAATCAGCGCCGTCTGGGGTTTGGGCGTTGCGATGGCGGTCTACCTGACAGCTGCCATTTCCGGGGCGCACCTTAACCCGGCAGTCACCATCGCCCTGTGGCTGTTTGCCTGCTTCGACGCACGCAAGGTCGTTCCGTATATCATTGCTCAGGTAGCGGGAGCCTTCTGCGCAGCGGCTCTGGTCTATGGACTTTATCACAATTTGTTCTCAGATTTTGAACAGACTCACAACATCGTTCGCGGTAGTGTGGAAAGTTTGAATCTGGCGGGTACGTTCTCGACGTATCCACACCCACAGATTTCAGTATTCCAGGCATTTGTGGTTGAAACCGTTATCACCGCAGTGCTGATGTGTTTGATTCTGGCGCTCACCGACGATGGCAACGGCGTTCCGCGCGGTCCATTAGCTCCGCTGCTGATCGGTATCCTGATCGCGGTGATCGGTGCCTCTATGGGTCCGTTGACTGGCTTTGCGTTAAACCCTGCACGTGACTTCGGCCCGAAGCTGTTTGCCTATCTGGCAGGCTGGGGACAAGTGGCCTTCACTGGCGCGCGTGATATTCCTTATTTCCTCGTGCCTATTTTCGGACCTATCGTTGGGGCATGTCTGGGAGCCTTCGGCTACCGCGCCTTGATCGGCCGTAATTTGCCTTGCGATGTCTGCGCAGTAGAAGACAAAGAAACGCAGCGCACTGAAGCACACTAAGCGACGGCCACGGCATACGCTTTTTTACCCGCTACACAACAGGATTAGAACCTATGACACCGGAAAAAAAATACATTGTCGCGTTGGATCAGGGTACTACCAGCTCCCGCGCCGTCGTACTGGATCATGATGCCAACATCATCGCCATCTCCCAGCGCGAATTCACCCAGATTTACCCCAAAGCGGGCTGGGTAGAACACGATCCGATGGAAATCTGGGCAACGCAAAGCGCTACACTGGTTGAAGTGCTGGCCAAAGCAGATATCAACTCTGACGAAGTGGCTGGTATCGGCATCACCAACCAGCGTGAGACCACAGTGGTGTGGGAAAAAGAGACGGGCAAACCGGTCTACAACGCCATCGTATGGCAATGCCGCCGCACCGCTGACATTTGTGAAACGCTGAAAAAACAAGGTCTGGAAGATTATATCCGTACCAACACCGGCCTGGTGGTTGACCCCTACTTCTCGGGTACCAAAGTGAAGTGGATTCTGGACAACGTGGAAGGCGCACGCGAACGCGCAAAACGTGGCGAACTGCTGTTTGGTACCATTGATACCTGGCTGATTTGGAAAATGACCCAAGGCCGCGTACATGTGACCGACTACACCAACGCCTCACGTACCATGTTGTTCAATATCAAGACATTGGACTGGGATGACCGCATGCTGGAAGCGTTGGACATTCCGCGCAATATGCTGCCAGAAGTACGCCCCTCTTCCGAAGTTTATGGTCAAACCAACATTGGCGGTAAAGGTGGCACACGTATTCCTATCGCCGGTATCGCGGGCGACCAGCAAGCAGCGCTTTACGGCCAGCTTTGCGTTCAGCCAGGCATGGCGAAAAATACCTACGGTACAGGCTGTTTCTTGCTGATGAACACTGGCAAAGAAGCGGTGCAATCCAAACACGGTCTGCTGACCACCATCGCCTGCGGTCCGCGTGGTGAAGTGAATTACGCACTGGAAGGTTCTGTGTTCGTGGGCGGTGCGTCTATCCAATGGCTGCGTGATGAACTGAAACTGATCGGTGAATCCATGGACTCCGAATATTTCGCCACCAAGGTGAAAGATTCTAACGGCGTCTACGTTGTCCCTGCCTTTACCGGGCTGGGCGCACCGTATTGGGACCCGTACGCCCGTGGTGCCATCTTCGGCCTGACGCGCGGCGTAAACGCTAACCACATCATCCGCGCAACGTTGGAATCCATTGCTTATCAAACCCGCGATGTACTGGATGCCATGCAGGCTGATTCAGGTACGCGTCTGCAATCACTGCGCGTTGACGGCGGCGCTGTTGCCAATAACTTCCTGATGCAGTTCCAGTCCGATATCCTCGGCACTCGCGTAGAACGCCCCGAAGTGCGCGAATCCACCGCACTGGGTGCCGCGTTCCTAGCAGGTCTGGCGACGGGCTTCTGGAATGATTTGGATGAAGTGAAGAGCAAGGCAACGGTTGAACGTGAGTTCCGCCCCAGCATTGAAACCGTAGAGCGTAACGTCCGTTACAGCGGCTGGAAGAAAGCCGTGGCGCGTGCTCAAGCGTGGGAAGATCACGAATAATTCCCGCAGAGAAACAATCAAGGGCGCAGCCATGGCTGCGCCTTTTTTTTAACCGGCAACAGGCAATCGCTCGGGTACTAGCGCATTGATACAACGCTGCACCACACCGTCAACGGGTGATGCGATATCTACAGCCACAACATCCGGTTCATCAGCTTGCGGCGTTTCCAACGCCATAAACTGACTTTTGAGCAAACTTTCCGGCATGAAATGGCCTTTGCGCTGCCGCATGCGTTCTAACACCAACGCGTAATCCCCCGTCAGCCAAAGAAAGGTGATGCCGTGATTATCCCTCCTCAGCCGATCGCGGTAGCGTTTTTTCAGCGATGAGCAGACAAGAAAGCCTGTCTCATTCTTTTGTTGCAGGCTGAAGATCACATCGTTCAACCGCTCAAGCCAAGGTTCGCGGTCATCGTCATCCAGTGCCTGCCCCTGTGACATCTTAAGAATATTGTGACGCGGATGCAGATCATCACCATCAATAAACTTGGCACCTAAACGTTGCGCCAACTGCGCACCCACACTCGATTTTCCTGTGCTGGATACACCCATGATCACCACGCATTTTCCTGCCATAACGGCTCCTTGTTACACCGTATGTTTAAACAGCAACCAGCATACCGCCATCAACAAACAACAGATGTCCGTTAACAAAATCAGATGCCCGTGAGGAGAGGTAAACAGCAGCGCCTATCAGCTCTTCCGGATTGCCCCAGCGAGCTGCTGGCGTGCGTTTACACAGCCATTGGGTAAAGGCTTCATCTTCAACCAGCGCTTTGGTCATGTCCGTTTTGAAATAACCAGGCGCGATACCATTTACCTGAATGTTATAGCGCGCAAGTTCAACACACATACCGCGCGTCAGCATTTTTACCGCACCTTTTGAGGCGGCATAGGGCGTAATGGTGTCCCGTCCAAGCTCGCTCTGCATTGAACAGATATTAATAATCTTGCCGCGTTGACGTTTCACCATAAAGCGAGATACCGCCTGAGAAACCAGAAAAACGGATTTCTGATTAACGTCAATTACCGCATCCCACTCATTTTCAGGAAATTCAGTAAAAGGATGGCGGCGTTGGATACCGGCATTATTAATGAGTACATCTATTTCACCGATATTTTCTTCAATTTCGGCGATAGCGTTATTAACAGCCTGACCATTTGTCACATCAAATGCGCAAGCATAGGCTACAAATCCGGCATCACGTAATTGACTGGCAGCGTGTTGAGCACGATCGTCAGTGATATCATTGATAATAATATCGGCACCTTGCTCAGCTAAACCTTTCGCCAACAGAAAACCAATACCTTGCGCTGAACCCGTAATAAGGACTTTTTTATTCGTTAACGAAAAGAGATCTTTCATTATGCTTTCCCGATAAATAATAGAACGAGACGTCCTATTGAGAGCGATAAGAAACTCAAAGCCCACTGAAAAGAAGGCTTAATAAGTGATCGTGTGGAACGCCGTCGCTGTAATAATAACGACGGCGCAAATAACATCGCCAATGCCAGACGTCCTATTATCAAACCGGTTTATTGCAAGCGAAACTGTGACAAAGATCACTCAAAATCATGTTACGAAAGGGCGTTACTTTTTACGTGATCCTCAGCACTTATTTCCGCTGCAATAGTGGTTACCGTTCGTTGCGCGCTCTCTAACACGCGAAAAACGCTTATTATTTCCAATCCCGAGGCAATGTTACGAGAGGTATTCCGGTAACACGCTTTCCTTTTTCCAGAGTGGCAGTGCATAATCCTCGTTTTAAATCAGGCGACACTCGGGCTTTCCTGCATGAAAAACCAGCGCGTTACGTTACAGGACATCGCACAATTATCAGGCGTCACCAAGATGACTGTCAGTCGTTATCTGCGCACGCCGGATAAAGTCTCGCCTGAAACTGCGCAGCGCATCGCCCAGGTGATGGCGGAAGTGAATTACACGCCCGATGAGCGTAAGGAAGCGATACAAGTCCCCGCTCCACGCATCGGTATTCTGGTTCCTTCTTTTAATAACCAGATTTTCTCTGATCTGCTGGCCGGGATTGAATCTGTTACAGCATTGAACGGTTACCAAACGTTGGTGGTCAATTACAACTACGATAAAACGCGAGAAGAAGAGCAGATCGTCAACCTGCTGTCCTGTAACATTGCAGGCTTGATTCTCACCGATTCCGAACACACGCTTCGCGCCAACAAATACCTCGACTCCGCCAACATTCCCGTCGCTCAAGTGATGGATCTGGAGCCGTTGCCAGGCCGCATTGTGGTTGGGTTCAATAATACACAGGCCGCCTACGACATGACGGTCGCCATTCTGGCTAGCGGCAAACGTCATGTGCTCTACTTTGGTTCGATGTCCGATGTGCGCGACCGTAAGCGCTATCAGGGCTATAGCCGCGCCATGCAGGAGGCTGGGCTGGAACCGATGCAAATTTCGCCCAACAAGGTCTCTTCTGTGTCGATTGGCGCTGATATGCTGGCACTGATACGTCAGATGTATCCACAAGTGGATGCCATCTTCTGTACCAATGACGATATCGCCGTTGGGGTGCTACAAGAATGCCTTCGTCTGTCGCTTAACATACCGGGTCACATAGCGATTTCCGGTTTCCACGGTCTGGATATTGGGCAAGCCACTACCCCAGCTATTGCCAGCGTAGTAACCCCCCGCTTTGAAATGGGCAAAGTGGCAACAGAGATATTAATCAAAAAAATCAATAAATTACCAACAATAGAATATGTCGATTTGCACTATCGTCTTTCACTGGGCGGTACGCTGTAATCGTCTGTCAAACACGCAATAGTGACTAAAAGGCGGCGTGACTCGCCGCCAAATGTCAGGCCGATCACGTTACCAGTAACATCTTTTTTTAACATGATTTACAGTGATGTTTGTCACAAAAATAAAAGCTGAAAAAGGTTCTCATATTTACAACGTCAACAATGCCTGATGACAGAAAAGAGCAAAATAAATATCAGCAAGTAATATCTATTTTGCCATTAATTAATATTCACTCGGAGTATCTATTTCTAAAATAGTTCTCAACGAAAAATGATGCGCACTAATAATACGCATCACGTAAATCTTTTTACATAAAATTATGTGCCTTATCGCTTGATCTGGCATGCAGGAATGTTTTTTAACATTATCCTGCTGCACGATAAGATGCAGATGATAATAATGCAAAATAAACAGGTAACCATGATGACGACTAAAAAATTAGCTGTTCAGCGTTGGTGGTATTTAATGCCCATCATTTTTATTACCTACAGCCTCGCCTATCTCGATCGCGCCAACTATGGTTTTGCGGCAGCGTCAGGTATTGAGGTGGATTTGGGCATCAGCAAGGGAACGTCTTCACTGATTGGCGCGTTGTTCTTTCTCGGCTATTTCTTCTTTCAGGTACCGGGTTCCATTTACGCCGTCAAGCGCAGCGTGCGCAAACTGATTTTTGTCAGCCTGATCTTATGGGGTTTGTGTGCCGCAGCCACTGGTCTTGTGAATAACATTCCAATGCTGATGGTGATCCGTTTCATCCTCGGTGTGGTAGAAGCGGCGGTGATGCCCTCCATGCTGATTTACATCAGTACCTGGTTTACCAAAGAGGAACGCTCGCGCGCCAATACCTTTCTGGTACTGGGCAACCCGGTGACCGTGCTGTGGATGTCTATCGTCTCCGGCTACTTGATCAATGCATTCGGCTGGCGCGAAATGTTCATTATCGAAGGTGCTCCAGCGATTATTTGGGCGTTTATCTGGTGGTTCCTGGTGCGCGATAAGCCGTCTGAAGTCACATGGATGAGTGCTCAGGAAAAAGCGGATTTCCAGGCAGTGATGGATGCCGAACAGAAAAACATCAAGCCTGTACGCAACTACGGTGAAGCCTTGCGCTCACGTAACGTGATCATTTTGTGTGCAGTACATGCCTTCTGGAGCATTGGTGTTTATGGCTTTATGATGTGGATGCCTTCGATCCTCAAATCTGCGGCCTCTTTGGATATCGTTTCCGTCGGCTGGCTCTCGGCACTACCTTACTTCGCCGCTATTGTGTTGATGCTGACGGTTTCCTGGATGTCGGACAAAATGCAGAATCGCAAGCTCTATATCTGGCCTCTGCTGTTGATCGCATCGTTGGCATTCTTCACCTCTTACGCCATTGGCGCGCAACACTTCTGGGTTTCTTATGCGCTGTTAGTGGTTGCGGCTGCCTGCATGTATGCACCCTATGGCCCGTTTTTCGCCCTGATTCCCGAACTGTTGCCTAAAAACGTTTCTGGGGTATCGATTGGTTTGATCAACAGCTTCGGCGCATTGGGAGCATTCTTGGGTGCCTGGCTGGTCGGCTATCTCAACGGTATTACCGGAAATCCGAGCATGTCCTATAGCTTTATGGCCGTAGCCTTACTGCTCTCAGTGGTATTAACCATTACGGTTAAAGCGCCGGGCAGTGAGAAAAAAGCGCAACTCGCCGCTTCACACCGTTAATACGAATGACGCCGCTCTACTGAGCGGCGCAACGTTGTTGGCCCCATAGACCTAAAACAATCATTCCCGCGTAGGCGCTGAGGAATCCCCAGAAATTTAGTCCAAGTCTTTTTGTTGTTGCAGTGAATGTTTCGTGCGCGTTAACCCACGCCGTTATTTGCTTCGTACATCGCACGCGCCCGACTCGGGGCGCTCAATCGCCCTCGCCCCGAGACCCCTGGCTTTCGCCGAGGATGACGAAGAGGGGCGCATTCGCCACTCCCTTGATATCATCCCGCTCCCCGCCCGCAGCGAGTGTGGTAAAATCCTTCTCCATTCCCTTTTTTCCTATTGCACAACAGACAGGTATCCATGAAACGTGAATTGGCGATTGAGTTTTCCCGCGTGACAGAAGCTGCCGCGCTGGCAGGCTACAAATGGCTTGGCCGTGGCGATAAAAATGCTGCCGATGGCGCGGCAGTGCAGGCCATGCGCATCATGCTCAATCAGGTTGATATCAACGGGCAGATAGTCATCGGTGAAGGCGAGATCGACGAAGCCCCCATGCTATACATCGGTGAGCAAGTCGGCACCGGCGTGGGCGATGCGGTGGATATTGCCGTCGACCCTATTGAAGGCACACGAATGACAGCAATGGGGCAAGCCAATGCGCTCGCTGTACTGGCCGTTGGTGAAAAAGATACCTTTCTTCACGCACCCGATATGTACATGGAAAAACTGATCGTCGGTCCGCAGGCCAAAGGCGCTATCAACCAGGCACTGCCACTGGCGGATAACCTGCGCAATATCGCCATCAAAATTGGCAAGCCGTTACAGCAGCTTACGGTGATCACACTGGCAAAACCACGCCATGATGCGGTGATTGCTGAAATGCAACAACTGGGCGTGAAGGTCTTTGCCATTCCCGACGGTGATGTGGCGGCCTCAATTCTAACCTGTATGCCTGACAGCGAAGTCGATGTGCTCTATGGCATCGGCGGCGCACCGGAAGGTGTGATTTCCGCAGCGGTGATCCGCGCGTTAGATGGCGATATGCAAGGTCGCTTGTTGGCACGTCATCAGGTTAAAGGGGACAGTGAGGAAAATCGCCGTTTGGGCGAGCGTGAGTTGGAGCGCTGTGCTGAAATGGGAATTGAAGCCGGACGTGTGCTCACGCTGAGCGATATGGCGCGTAATGATAACGTGATCTTTTCGGCTACTGGCATCACCAAAGGTGATCTGTTGGAAGGGATCGCACGTCGAGGCAATATCGCGACCACAGAGACGCTGCTAATTCGCGGTAAATCACGCACCATTCGGCGTATTCGTTCTACACATTACCTCGATCGCAAGGATCCCTCGCTGCATGACTTCCTGCTGTAATAGCATGAATTCACAAGGTCTATCCCCTAAATAATTCGAGTTGCAGGAAGGCGGCAAGTGAGTGAATCCCGATGAGCTTACACAAGTAAGTGATTCGGGTGCACGAGAGCAGCCAACACGCCTGCAACTTGAAGTATGACGGGGATATTGCATTGATTGTTTCACTGTTGTTAAGAAATCGCGTATCGTAAAGGCCCTCTCCCCTGACACACTGTTTCGTCAGGGGATGGCCTGAGTGGCCGAAAAAACATCAGGAGCACAGCACTATGGCAGAGTGGGTAACCGGTAACGTTATTCAGGTAACAAATTGGACGGACAGCCTTTTCAGCATTCAGGTTCAGGCACCGATTGCTGCGTTTACTGCGGGCCAGTACGCCAAACTGGGGTTGGAAATTGACGGCGAGCGTATTCAGCGCGCCTATTCCTACGTTAATGCCCCCAGCAATCCTAACCTTGAGTTCTATTTGGTGACGGTCCCGGAAGGCAAACTTAGCCCACATTTGCACGCTTTGCAGCCAGGAATGCAACTGGAAATAACCAAAGACGCAGCCGGTTTCTTTGTGCTGGAAGAAGTGCCTGACTGCGACACGCTGTGGATGCTCGCGACCGGCACCGCTATCGGTCCTTATCTCTCGATTTTAGAGGAAGGGAAGGATTTGGAACGTTTCCAGCACATTGTGTTGGTACATGCTGCACGTTTTGCCAATGACCTTAGCTATTTGCCCAAGATGCAACAGTTACAGCAGCGTTATGGTGACAAACTGTGTATACAAACCGTGGTTAGCCGAGAAACACAGGCCGGTTCACTGACAGGACGCATTCCGGCGCTCATCAGCAGCGGTGCATTGGAGAATGCAGTTGGGTTGCCGCTGAATGCTGAAACCAGCCACGTTATGTTGTGCGGTAATCCGCAAATGGTGCGCGATACACAACAATGCTTGAAAGAACAACGGCAAATGACCAAGCACTTGCGTCGCCGCCCAGGACATATTACCAGTGAGCATTATTGGTGAAAAAATAAAGAATAACTGGCATATGAGCAATATCTAATGCATTGCCATTTAGCACCCTACACAGGCCAAAATGGCAAATAAAACCGCCGTAATGAGATAAGCAGTTAGGTAAATAATTTGTTATTTATATCGTGAGCAACCATTGTTTTCGGGAAAATACTGAAGCCAGTCATACACATCATCAAACAGCCGATGATGGACAATAATCGTTTTATTTTCCCGACATATCAGCCTTTCACTCTGCCAATGAGTGAGTATTCTCGAAATGGTGACGCGAGTAACATTGATGATCTGACCATATTCCTCATGGGTCAACGTCAGCGGCACCGGATACCAGCCTTCTTTGATCTCAACACCACTTTCCAATAACATGCTTTTCAGTAAAATCTTGAGACGTTGTGCAGGCTCACAACTCATGTTGGTAATCACAGCTTCCAGGCTACTTTCTTGCTTAGCTACAACGTGACGGCATATTTTTATCGCCAATTCCGCATCCTGCCGCATGGCTTCCAGTAAAATATCTGGCGGTACTACGAGAATATCCGCATCCCGGATCACGATAGTAGTCACATTAACATGTTGTTTGGTAATACAAGTGATATCCCCCATCGTGCGTTCTGGAAGTACAAGGGAGAATGACATTGGGTTATTCTCAACATAGTTGGCATAATACATACAGAGCCCATCAACCAAATAGAACAATCGCTGCGACTCACCACGGCTCTTGATTATTGTTCCTTTCTTATAATGCTCCAGGGTTCCATGTCGTTGATATAACTCACGAAGCTCAATAATGTCTTTTGGATATATCCAGGGTATTTGGTGGAAAATGTGTCTCATTATTATTTTCCCGTGTTGTGGGATGATATAAGCGCATCAAAAAATAATTCATTGTGAAAAAAACAAGCCAGTATCGAGTAAACTTATGCTTATCAGTTTGCCGCTTCCGGTGTGGAATTACTACCGTACCAAACCACACTTTGCTAATTTCGCAGCGTTAATTTACTCGGCGTTTTTTACGTCAAAAGACAGCAGGAATAAAGGGGGATAAATAGCATCGTTGACGAGTTGCATAAAATAATCGATGAAAGTGAAATTAAAAGCGTTTGTTAAAAACAATGTTATGAAATGATTAACCGTGATGACAACCGGAGGTTGATTCACTCAGGCTAAATCAACCCGAGTGAATCTGTCACAGAGTTACTTTTTTGAGGCGATTAGATCTTTTTATCGCTGCCTTTATCACCATCGGTTTTTTAGCCCCTAGATCTTGCGCAATATTCTCTGCAGCGATACGCGCTGAATTGATAGCAAAGCCCACAGTGCTTCCGGCCATAACCAGATCGTAACTGTCGCCGTACATTCCCCCAGCATCGTTGCCGATAACATACAGGCCAGAAACAGGGATATTTTTATCATCAACCGCCTGCAATTTTTCGTTTACCTTAACCCCCCCCAAGGTGCCTAGCGAGGTTGCAACGCTCTTCACCGCATAGAAAGGGGCTTTGGCAACAGGGCGTAGATAGCGCGCATCTTTAACGAAATCTTCATCATGACGGACATTGCAAAACTGATTGTAACGCTCAATATTGTCTTTCAGCGTTTGGTAATCCATTCCGGTTTTTTGCGCCAGCTCTTTGATAGAATTCGCGCGGAACGCTTTTCCCGCAGCTTCGCCTTTGGCAAAGTGCTCTTCCAGTTTGGTAAGCTTGGTAGCAACGGGAACCATGACGCCAACACCAACATCAATACCGTGATCGATCATGTAGTTTTTGGTGTCTTCGTCATACAATACAAACATCGTCCCACCCTGATTTTCCAAGGCATTCCCAGCAAAAGGCCACTGCTCAATATTGGCTTCATTGGTGAACCGCTCGCCTTTGGTATTCAACCATAAATGGGGTTGCTTAGCAGAAGCCGCATAGTGATTGGTGGTAGATTCTTTAGACGGGCCTGGGCGGTATGACATATTGATAAACTCGCGGCCATCTTTTGCCGCCCCCGCAGCCCATGCCATTTTAATGCCGTCTCCGACTTTCCCTGGGATTCCGACCACTTCCACATCGGGGAAGCGCGTATACTCCGTCAGCATTTCTTTATTGCTGCCGAAACCACCGGTGGCAATAACCACGGTTTTCGCATTGATACGGATCGCATCACCGCCAGAACTCTCGGCCATTAAACCCACCACTTTTCCCTTTTCATCGGTGATGAGTTGTTTTCCTGCGGTTTTAACCAGCAGCTTGCCTCCTTTTTCAGCAAAGTGCTGTTGCAGAACATCAATCACTGCGCGCCCACGACCCTGATAAATATGCCATGTATAATAACCGCCTGGATAATTTGAGGTTAGCTTCTCAAAATGAACACCAAGATCTTGCAGCCAATCAATCGTATCCGCTGATTTATTAATATAATTACGCACCAGCTTGGCATTCGGTCGCCAGTGGCTGTAGTCCATAACTAACTTGAACGCTTGATCGCGAGTAAATACATGGTTATTTTCCCGCTGTATTTTGCTTTCTACTGCAAATATCCCTTCAGAGAACTGTCCGGTTCCTCCCGTCTGCGGAAGTTTCTCCAGATTAATGACCTTAAGACCTTGTTCAGTTAACGCATAAGCTGCCGCAGACCCTGATGCTCCGGCACCAACCACCACGACATCCGTCTCCATGACTTGTTCTGCATTCGCGGTCATCCCAAAACACGAGAGCACAGTGGCAGTTAAAATCAATTTTACTCTCATTTCGTCCCCCTTGATTTTATATATTATTATTCTGAAACGGGCACACGCAGCCCACTTCTTAACGGGTTATATATCAAGAGAAATCATCACTTACGTATACCGTGATACATTATCCGAAATAATTCAAAGAGTGTTAATAACCTCTCATTTTTATTGATGTCATTTATTTACGTTGCAACCACAAATAAACAACAATTAATAATACGAGGATAACAATAAAAAGGTGCTGTATATTCTTCTGGCTAACGTTCTTTTATTAAGGCGGCAAGAAGTCTACTGATACCCATGATTGGCAACGGCATGCCAGCACATGCCTTTTGACAATCAAGCACAAATCCCGCTTTAATCAGACAAGCGCCTGTTGCCAGAGCATCTCAGATCCCGCTCTGGCAGCGCACTCTCTTGAAAACGGAACTCTTCAACAGCGGAACTATGACTATACGACTCGTTGCCCCTGCACTACTCCTGCTTTTACTGACGTCTGGACCGGAGGTCCATGCGCAACCCCTTGTGCCGTCAAAAGACGCCGCCGTGGCCCCTTATCTGCTGCCCGATGCACCCACGTTCGACCAGACTATCCCACAATTTCGCACACGCTATAACCTCAGTAACCCCTCATTACCGATTGGTGAATTCCGTGCGATAGATACCGGGGAACCCGCCGGACCGCTGACGCGAGCCGCGAGCAGAATCAATGCTCAGCTCTACGCCTCAACGGCCTTGGAACGTGGTACTGGCAAAATAAAAACCATGCAGCTTACCTACCAATCCCAAGCGGGTGATACTGAGGCCGGAGCACGTCGCGCGCAGGCTATCCAGTATATGGCCGCACTGCTGCGCCATTTCATTCCATCGCTATCAGAGGAACAAAGCAGCAAGAAGGTCACGGAATTGCTGGATATCGGCAAACGTCAGGGCTTTTACCAACAAACGGAAGGCGCATTGCGATATGTAGTGGCAGATAACGGTGAAAAAGGGATAACATTCGCTGTTGAACCGATTAAGCTAACGCTATCTGAACCGTGATCGCGCTGGCATTGAGTGATGAAAATCCGAGCTTCTCGCAGGTTTGGTCACTATACTGTCTGAAAAATAAAATTACTTGCTATCCCTATTCGGAGGAAAAAAGATGCGTCATCCATTAGTAATGGGTAACTGGAAGCTGAATGGCAGCACGCACATGGTTATCGAACTGATCGCCGGTTTGCGTAAAGAACTCAGCACGGTTACTGGCTGCAACGTGGCCATCGCGCCGCCCGAGCTGTATCTGGATCAGGCAAATCATCAATTGGCCGGAAGCCGTATTGCTCTCGGCGCACAGAACGTCGATGTTAATCTGTCCGGTGCCTACACAGGCGAAACCTCAGCTACCATGCTGAAAGACATCGGTGCAAAATACATCATCATCGGCCACTCAGAGCGCCGCACTTACCACAAAGAAAGCGATGAATTTATTGCTAAAAAATTTGGCGTATTGAAAGAAGCTGGGCTTATCCCTGTGCTGTGCATCGGTGAAACCGAAGCCGAAAACGAGGCTGGCGAAACCGAGGCCGTTGTGGCCCATCAGTTGGATGCAGTATTGAACACATTGGGTGCAACGGCGTTTAACGGTGCTGTCATCGCCTACGAACCGGTATGGGCTATCGGTACGGGTAAATCAGCAACCCCAGCTCAAGCACAAGCGGTACACAAGTTTATCCGTGACCATATCGCCAAGCAGGACAAAGCGGTAGCCGATCAGGTCATCATTCAATACGGTGGCTCAGTTAATGCAGCAAACGCGGCAGAACTCTTCACTCAGCCAGACATCGACGGAGCACTGGTGGGTGGTGCTTCGCTGAAAGCCGATGCCTTTGCCGTGATCGTAAAAGCCGCAGCAGAGGCTAAGCGCGTGTAATAAGTAAGTAATCGTAATACAGCAACAGCGCATTCGGTTTCGGGTGCGCTTTTTTTATTCTTTTACCCCCACATTCGCTGTACTCCTTTTCTGAAAACCTTGCCTCGTCTCGCGCCAGAGACAGAATAATTCGCAGTGAATTTTTCACGCTTATAAATTAAAAATTTTATTTATGAAAAATAAAGTCTTTGTTTGCGGGATTAAATATTTTAAATCCCTGAATATTTTTTATTTTATATAAAATCTGCTTCCTGCCTCAAAACAGATGAATCTCAAATCACACTGTAACCATAACGCCGCGCTGTACTACGCTCTATAAAGGGGGAAAGCGTCCCAACAATGCTGCCCCTATTAAATTGATAAGTAAGGAAAATGGCGGTTTATTACGGAGATATCACCATGCCCTTTGACGAATCCAGCAACACATTCAGCCCCTATGTTTCAACCGGACATCTGCCGGACCAGGACACGGTTACGCGGTTAATACAAGAAGCCCACCACCGTTTTGGGCAAAACCACGAGGGCGTCGTTTCGAAAGTTTATCCTGCACTTGAACGCGTCCCCCCCGCACTTTACGGCATCTGCATGGTTGGCACTAACGGGGCTGTACACGCGGTGGGTGATGTGGACTATGAGTTCACCATCATGAGCGTATCGAAGCCCTTCGTCTTTGCACTGGTTTGTCAGGCACTCGGCGCCCGCGTCGCACGCGAAAAACTGGGCGTAAACAGTACCGGTATGCCGTTTAACTCTGTCACTGCCGTTGAATTTACTGCAGATGGTCGCACTAACCCGATGGTTAACTCAGGTGCCATCGCCACCACCAGTTTGATCCCCGGCAATACCAGCGATGAGAAATGGCGTTTTATTTACAATGGGTTATGTGGCTTCGCAGGCAGAGAGCTCACTCTCAACGAGGAAGTGTATCAATCCGCCTGTGAGACCAATTTCCGCAATCGCGGTATTGCCAATCTGCTTTACAGCTACGGGAGACTCGGCTGCGATCCGGCTATCGCTGTCGATTTGTATACCCGCCAATGTTCGCTGAACATCAGCGCACGCGATCTGGCAGTGATGGGGGCGACCCTGGCTGATGGTGGTGTAAACCCCGTCACACGCGACCGCGTGGTAAACAACGACGTTTGCCATTATGCCCTGGCCGTAATGGTGACCGCCGGGCTATATGAGACATCCGGCGACTGGCTCTACGATATCGGACTGCCTGGAAAAAGCGGAATTGGCGGCGGCATCGTGACGGTCTCGCCCGGTAAAGGCGGTTTAGGCACTTTTGCCCCCTTGCTTGACGGCGCAGGCAACAGCGTCAAAGGTCAGCTGGCAGCACGTTTTCTCTCCCGCAGCCTGGGTATGGACATGTTCGTCTCCGAACCTTACACCGATAAAAGCTAATCATTGCTAGCACGCCAACGATTTAAAAACTCACAAAAAGACAAGGATAATAGGGGATAACCATTATGGTGAATCAATCAACACCACATACAGTGACAGACGAGAAGGCGTCATGGGTACCGATGATCACCATCGCACTCGCCCAGATTCTGATGTCATTCAACGTTGCCTCACTCCCCGTCGCGCTCGGCGGTATGGTGAACAGTTTCAATGTACCACCCACAACTATTGCAACGGGCATCGTCGTATATTCGCTGTCCGTCGCCGGTTTCGTCATGCTGGGTGCGAAGCTCAACCAGCGATTTGGCCCACTGATAATATTCCGCGCTACCGTGCTCCTATTCGGTGTCGCGCAGGTGATGATGACCTTCAGCCCGAATGCCACAATCATGATCAGTGCACAGGCACTCAGTGGCCTTACTGCGGCAGCGTTGGTACCCTCTCTTGTCGCGCTGATTGCAGAAAATTATCGTGGTGCGCAGCAAGCCACCGCACTAGGCACCCTGGGTTCGGCACGCGCCGGTGCTGGTGTGGCAGCATTTCTGATCGGCGGTGTTCTCGGCACCTATATCGGGTGGCGTCCAGCGTTTGGCCTGTTGATCGTTCTGTCTGCCGTTATTTTCATTCTCAGCTTCCGCATGAAAGCAGATAAGGGTCGACCGGAAGTCAGCATTGATATTGTCGGCGTGGTACTGGCGGCAACCTCAATCATTCTGCTTTCTTTCGGTTTTAACAACCTCAACCGCTGGGGAATGGGTCTGGTACGGGACGCAGCGCCCTTCGATCTGCTTGGTTTCTCTCCCGCCCCCTTTATGATCGTGATAGGGATCGTACTCGGTCAGCTATTTGTGGTGTGGACACGACGCGTAAAAGAAAAGGGCAAAACTCCGTTGCTGGCGCTGGAAGTTATTACGTCTCCCACGGAACGAGCAGCCGTTGTCGCCATGTTTGCCGTGGTTGCGCTGGAAGCCATGCTAAACTTTTCCGTGCCACTCTACATCCAGATTGTGCAGGGTAGCACGCCGCTGGCAACTGCTATCGCCATGATGCCGTTCAACCTGTCTGTGTTCTTCTCCGCTACGCTTATCGTACGCTTTTACCACAAGCTGACGCCGCAAAAGATTGGCCGCTATGGCTTTATCCTTTGTACCCTTTCGCTGCTGTGGCTCGCTTTTGTGGTGCGCAACAACTGGAGCGAATTTGCGGTACTGTTTGGTCTGGTGGCATTCGGCATTGGTCAGGGATCGCTGGTCACCCTGCTGTTTAACGTGCTGGTGAGTGCTTCACCGAAAGATCTGGCAGGTGACGTTGGCTCATTGCGCGGCACCACCAACAATCTGGCGAATGCCATTGGTACCGCTGTAGCCGGTGCGCTGTTAGTCGGATTGCTCAGTTCAAGCGTTATGCGCAATATCGTACAAACGCCAGTGCTCACCCCAGAAATTCAGGCACAGGTGAATCTGGATAATATTAACTTTATCAGTAACGATCGCCTGCTCACCGTGCTGTCGCAAACCACAGCAACACCGGAGCAAGTGGCCGAAGCGGTGCGCGTTAACGAGGAATCGCGCCTGAAAGCATTGAAATTTGGCCTGCTGATCATGGCCTTCCTTTCCATGATGGCAATCATTCCAGCAGGCCGGCTGCCCGGCTATCTGCCCGGTGAACTGCCTGCGGATAATCTGGATAAAGAGCCGACCAAATAGATCGCTGTCAGATAAGGAAAAGACACCGGTAATAACCAGTACCCCCCGTCATCCTCGGCGCAAGCCGGGGATCTCTGTTAGAAGAAAAGCGCTTCATCGGCAAGAGATTCCCGCCTGCGCGGGAATGACTGTGTTATGCTCCGGATGTTACCGGAGCCTTTTTGATGATAGAGAAATCGACTTAACGAGCCGCCGGAATTTGCTGAGTAATGCAGTGAATGTTTCCACCGCCTAACAGAATTTCGCGCGCAGGCACGCCCACAATGGCGTAGTCCGGGAACATCTGTTGCAGCAGGTCACATGCCGCTTCATCGGTACGCGCATCCAATAACGGGAAGATAATCTGCTGATTACTGATCAGAAAATTCACGTAAGAACCCGCCAGACGCGAACCCGCTAAACGTTCAATCGCATCACCCGATGCGACGCCCGCCGCTTCCTCTTCTGTGGCATAAAGCGGACCCGGCGCAGGCAGCTTCCAGATCTTCAGAGCTCGTCCTTGCGCATCTCGCGTTTGAGATAAGACCTGATATGCCGCAACTGAGCGCGCATACTGCGGATCGTTTTCGTCATCCGTCCAATGCAGTGCCACTTCGCCCGGACGCACAAAGCAACACATGTTATCAATGTGTCCGTCAGTTTCGTCGTTATATACCCCTTCGTCCAGCCAGATAACGGTGGAAATGTTGAGGTAGTCACGCATCAGCCGCTCAATCTCAGTTTTACTCAGGCTGGGATTACGGTTCGGGTTCAACAAGCATTCTGCCGTGGTCAACAACGTGCCCTCACCATCAACGTGAATAGACCCGCCTTCTAGGATCAGCGGTGCCGCATAGCGTGCATCTCCGTGGTAACCCAGTACCTGCTGAGCCACCTGTTCATCCTGTCGCCAATCGTCGTACAACCCGCCCAGTTCGCCGCCCCACGCATTGAACTGCCAGTCAATGCCACGTCGTTCACCTTTCCCGTTTAGCACTATGGTCGGGCCAGTATCTCGCATCCAGGCGTCGTCGCTTTCCATAGCAATCAACGTAACGTTTGCAGGCATCACGTTACGCGCCTGCGCCATCTGCTGCGCTGGCACCCCCATGATAACCGGCGTCTTCTGACCAATTGCTCGCGCCACTGCCGCAAACGTCTGCTGCGCAGGAAGAGCATTGTTGCGCCAGTTATCCAACCGATAAGGCCAAATCATCCACACCGCATCATGAGGCGCCCACTCGGCGGGCATAAAAAAACCGTCCTCGCGAGGTGTTGAAGAGAGAGTCAAATGCGGCATCGATTATCTCCGGGTCTTGCCGTCAGAGGTGCCCAACGCGGTGTACATCTCGGGACGGCGGTCACGGAACAGCCCCCAACTGGCACGTTGAGCAGCAATCGCGTCCAAATCGAAGGTGTGTACCAGCACGGTTTCATCCGTTTTGTTCGCCTGTGCCAACAGTGCACCGGTTTGATCGGCAATGAAGGAGGAACCGTAGAAGGTCATTTCCAACCCATCGATATATTTGCTTGCTTCGGTACCAATACGGTTAGAGGCAATCACCGGCACCAGGTTGGCCGCCGCATGCCCCTGCTGCACTCGCGTCCAATGCGGCTGGCTGTCGATATCTGGGTAAGCCGGTTCAGAGCCGATAGCCGTGGGGTAGAAAATCAACTCAGCGCCCTGCAAAGCCAGGCTGCGCGCGGTTTCCGGGAACCATTGATCCCAGCAAATCCCCACCCCCACCTTGGCGTAGCGGGTCTGCCACACTTTGAAGCCGGTATCACCAGGGATAAAGAACTGCTTTTCCTGATAAGCAGGGCCATTAGGGATGTGGGTTTTACGGTACACATCCAGCACGCTGCCATCGGCGTCAATCATGACCAGCGAGTTGTAATAGGCATTATTGGCGCGCTCAAAAAAGCTTAGAGGCAATACCACTTCAAGCTCTGCGGCTAGCTCGGAGAAGTGTTTAATGAGCGGGCTGGTTTCCAGCGTTTGCGCTAAGGCATAGTGCTCAGGGCTCTGATCGATACAGAAGTAAGGCGCGGCGAACAGTTCCTGAATCAGGATTATCTGAGCACCCTTGGCGTGCGCCTGTCGCACCAGTTTTTCGGCATTCTCAATATTCTTGGGCAGCTCCCAGGAACACGCCATCTGTGTTGCGGCAACGGTCACTTTTGTCATGCGAAAACCTCTATTATCTCTCTATTACGCCGGCTTCAGAGCCAGCCCTACCCGTTAAAGTGTACGACGCTATTATGGCTTACGCAGCACCCGCTGTACACGCGCCTGCTCCCAGCGTTTCCAGCGATCGCGTAGCCAAAATACCTTCATCGCATCCAGTGTCAAAAAACCGCCCCAGATCAACAACGGCCAAAGGAACCAATGGGAGCCTGGTGATGTCATTCTATTCACCACAAACAGCACCAGATTGACCACGATATAAATGATAAGCGAACGCCAGAAGCGGCTTTCCTGTCGAACCTGACGTTTGGCCGCCTGAACGCGCAATTCAAGAGATTCTCCGCTCACGGTTTGCTCACATTCTTCTGTCATCAACTCGGTAACATTAACCCCAAAAGCAGCGGCAATGGCACCGAGCGTATCCAGGCTGGCACGCTCCCCATTCTCAATACGCTGAACGGTTCTGACGCTCAAAGAGGAGAGCTCGGCCAATTGCTCTTGGGACCAGGCTCGGGCAAGGCGCAGTGTTTTGATCGGATGGGTATTCATGGTTGTTTTCCTCATGGCTGTTTTTATCAAAGAATGAAACACGCCTTCAACCTACGCCCTGCCAGCTGCCGCGAACACGACAGAGACCTGACAGCAACCTGACATGCTCCTGACATGCTCCTGACAGGCTGCCGCATGAAGAAAAAAACCACCCTGCCATTATATGGCGGGATGGCTTTCATTTCGCAATAACACCTGATGACAAATTTAGAACAGCTTTCTCGCCGTTTCCAGCCAATCACGCTTGAAGGGCCGTTTCATGTTCTCAATGGCATCGATGATATCGTGATGCACCATTTTTTCATTCTGGATACCCACACAGCGACCGCCATAGCCTTGCAGCAGCAGTTCAATGGAGTATGCCCCCATCCGTGATGCCAGAATACGGTCATAAGCGACCGGAGAACCGCCGCGCTGAATGTGCCCCAGCACCGTGGCGCGCGTTTCACGCCCGGTCTCTCTTTCAATATAGCGGGCCAATTCATCAATGTTGCAGATGTGTTCAGTGATGGCAACGATCGCGTGTTTCTTCCCTTTGGCGATACCGGCCTTGATTTCGCACACCAGATCGTCTGGTTTAAATTCTTCTTCTGGCAATACAATAAACTCACAGCCCCCGGCAATCGCCGCGGCCAGCGTCAGATCGCCACAGTGGCGCCCCATCACTTCCACGATGGAAATGCGCTGATGTGAAGAAGAGGTATCGCGCAAGCGGTCGATGGCTTCCAGTACGGTTTCCAGCGCGGTGAAATACCCAATGGTATAATCGGTGCCCGCCACATCGTTATCGATGGTGCCCGGCAACCCGATACAAGGGAAACCCATTTCGGTCAGGCGCTTAGCCCCCATATAAGAACCGTCACCGCCAATCACCACCAGCGCATCCAGACCACGATTTTTCATGTTCTGTACCGCGACCTCACGTACGTGATCGTCGCGAAATTCGGGGAAGCGCGCCGATCCTAAAAAGGTGCCGCCGCGATTGATAACATCAGACACGCTATAGCGGTCTAACTGCTCCATGCGATCCTGGTACAAGCCCTGATAGCCATCATAGATACCGTAGACTTCCAAACCTTCCGTCAGCGCCGCGCGTACCACGCCGCGAATCGCCGCATTCATGCCTGGCGCATCGCCACCGCTCGTCAATACTCCGATTTTCTTGATCATGACAACCTCTGGACTTGTAGATGTAGTTTTGCAGGATGTTTCTATCGGACGGTTCGCCGCGGCGAACCATCGCTCACCTTTTTAAGCATATTATAACAAATGTCCTGAGCTGAATTGATTCAGGTCAGGCAAAATAATGCCGCACAATCCATTTTCTATCACATTTCTCAAACAAATACAGGCTGGATCACACCTCAATGCGTCCGCGCTGTTCTTCAGGTACGGCAGAGGAAGGGTCTTGATGAATCAGAATATCGGCACCGGGAAAGCGCTCACGCAGCGCCTGTTCCAAGGAGTCCGCAACCTCATGTGCCCGAACCAGTGGCAGCGCGTCATCCATCTCCAGATGCAGTTGAATAAAACGGGTCGGCCCTGAACGCCGGGTGCGCAACTGATGTGCGCCATTAATGCCCGGCCAGCCACGAATCAGTGCAACAATGGCTTGCTGCTCTTTTTCTGGCAAAGCGCGATCCAGCAGAGATTGCACCGCGTCATAGCCGATACGCAAAGCGCTCAAGAGAATATAAACCCCGATCCCCAACGCAAACAGGGCATCAGCGTAGGTAATACCGCGCCAACTTAAGACCAGCGCAACCAGAATGGCACCGTTCATAAACACGTCAGACTGGTAGTGCAGCGAATCTGCGCGTATCGCTTGGCTCTGGGTCTTGCGTACTACCCAACGTTGAAAAGCCACCAGCAGCAGCGTTGACACCAAGGCAATCACCGTGATGACAATCCCCACCTCTGGCGCATACAGCGGTTGCGGAGCACTCAGCCGTTGAAACCCGGTTAGAATCAGGAACAACGCGGAACCCGCAATGAACATGCCTTGTGCAATGGCGGCCAGAGATTCAGCCTTGCCATGACCGAAAGCATGCTCATCGTCCGCGGGTTGGAGGGCATAACGCACTGCCAGCAAATTCACCAGCGACGCGCTGATATCCACCAGTGAGTCCACCAATGAGGCCAATAAACTGACCGAACCGGTATACCACCAGGCGAAGACTTTAATGATAAATAACAACAGCGCCACGGTTGTCGCAACCACTGCGGCGCGCGTTACCAAACGCGCATACTGCGAATCCATCACGCACCTCGCCCCAACTAAGCATTTATCTGATCATGACATTACTTCATTACAGCATGGCTAAACACAAGCGCATAGCGCCGAAAAATGAACAGGCACCACAGCAGCGCAACACCGCCCAGTGCGGCCCCAACAAAACCAATTTCGTTCATGCCGACATGCGTAATGATCTGATTACCCAGCAACGCGCCACCGCCGATACCCACATTATAGATGCCGGAGAACAGTGCCATAGCAACATCTGTAGCATCTGAGGCCAGTGCCAGGACTTTCACCTGCATACCGAGGCTCAGCGCCATGATAACAATTCCCCACAGCACGCAGACGATGGACAATCCCAGTGGGTTATTTGCCATCGGCAGCAACAGGGCCATACACAACGGTAACGCAGCGATGCTAGCCACCAGAAAACCGGCTGGATAGCGGTTACTGTAGCGGCTGAAAAGCATGCTGCCGATAATACCGGCACCGCCAAAAATCAGCAGCAATACGGTGGTGAAATTCTCACTCAACCCCGCGACTCGCTGCACAAAAGGTTCGATATAGCTGTAAGCTGTAAAATGGGCCGTCACCACCAACACCGTCAGTGCATAAATGCACAACAGCGCAGGCCGTTTGAGCAATAACGGCAGGCTTTTCAGCGAACCTGAGTGGCTGCTGGGTAGCGTAGGCAACAGCTTCATCAAGACCAGCAGAATCGCAAAGGCTACAACACCAATGCCACTGAAAGTAACGCGCCACCCCATGTATTGACCGATCAGGCGACCCAACGGCAGCCCCAGCACCATTGCCAGTGCGGTACCGGTTGCCAGCAGGCTCAGCGCCTGCGCTTTCTTACCCGGGGGCGCCAGACGCACCGCCAAAGAGGCCGTGATGGACCAAAAGATGGCATGTGCCAATGCCACACCGATACGCGCCGCCACCAGCACCCAGAAATTCCAGGCCAAACCGGAAATGATGTTGCAGACGGCGAACAGGATGAACACTTTAATCAGCAGCCCACGCCGTTCCATATCACTGCACACCAACATGAAGGGCAACGACATGGTGCCCACCACCCAAGCATAAATCGTGATAATCAATCCAACCTGCGCGGCGCTCATCGAAAAACTAACGGCGATGTCGGACAGTAAGGCTACGGGCGTAAATTCAGCGGTATTAAAGATAAACGCTGCCATAGCGAGGCTGATAACACGGAACCATGCTATCGAACGGGATGAAAGGGTCATGGGCTACACACTACCAGATATCAACAACGTAGAAAGAAAATCGGCAGCGCGCCGGGACATCGAACGCTGCACGCGAACAGAAGGTCGGGCTGTATGAAAGACAATATCTGCACCAACACAAATTCTGCAAAGCAGATCACATTTTACGCTGAATCGAGGCGCCTTGTGGTACTTTTTTTAGGCAGTTAAGCGACGAGCAGAATGGATTTTGGATCTCAGTTTGTGTGCAATACCTCATCTGATGATGAATTTAATTGTTTTATTTAGCGTTTCGTCCCATAACACTTGACTGTTTTTGAAAGCTTTTTCCTAAAAAATCGCAAAAAAAAAGCCCGCCATCAAGGCGGGCAAAAGACAGGGATGGTGTCTATGGCAAGGAAATCAACGTCTTACTACTCTCACTACACACTACTCACTACAGGGTTACTCTGGGATTTTGCTCACTGTTCTGCCCCCCAAAGCGGGGACATGGATGCTTCAGCTTGGGATAACTGCTGCCGCATCTCGTTCATTCGTTGTTGATAACGCTGTTCAAGAATCAATTTTTGTTCTGAATTCAGCAAGTTATACATCTGATTACGCACGCGCGTCATTTCTATCTGGCGCTCAACTTGCGCCTGCATCATCTGCGTAATCTGTTTTCTGACAGCCGCTTCATCAAATTTTTCAGCGGTCACCAAAGTATGCATTTTTTCTATATCATTTAAGTGCAGTACGGGTGCGTCTTGCCTTGCCTGTTGCATCAGGTCACGCATATGCTGACGCTGTTGTTCCGTCAGTTTTACACCGTCAAACAGACCGCGCTGGCTGATGGCGTTTCGCAAGGCCGCATCACCGTGATGCCAACCGGGCAGTGACGCACTGTCGCTATCGGCTACTGATACATTGACTACACCTAACATCAGCAATGAAATGAGAGAGATTTTTATGCGCCGTTGCATCATCGCCCCCCAGTGTAATGCGCCAATCTGTGAATCAATGAACACAAGTCTAAACACCTTGCTGCAAACATGCGTCAGAGGATGTAAAACTACGTAAAGTCATGGAATACCGTCGATCTATGACGTATTTTGCCCCTGGAGGTAGCCTAATAATGAACAAGATTCTGTTAGTGGACGACGACAAAGAGCTCACCGCTTTGTTGAAAGAGTTGCTCGAAATGGAAGGCTTTAACGTTGTCGTTGCCCACGATGGCGAACAGGCATTAAACGTATTGGACAGTACGGTAGATTTGTTGCTGTTGGATGTCATGATGCCGAAGAAAAACGGCATCGACACCTTAAAAGAAGTTCGCCAACAGCACCAAACGCCCGTCATCATGCTAACGGCACGCGGTAGTGAACTGGATCGCGTTCTGGGGCTGGAACTGGGGGCGGATGACTATCTGCCCAAACCCTTCAACGATCGTGAACTGGTGGCGCGGATACGCGCCATTTTACGTCGCTCGTCATGGACCGAGCAGCAGCAAACCACGGATAACGGTTCGCCGACGTTGGAAGTCGACGGATTGCGACTCAATCCGGGGCGGCAGGAAGCAAGTTTCGACACCGAAGTTCTGGATCTTACCGGCACCGAATTCACGCTGCTCTACCTGTTGGCACAGCGGCTGGGGCAGGTCGTCTCCCGAGAGCATCTGAGCCAGGAAGTACTGGGTAAACGTCTGACGCCGTTCGATCGTGCGATAGACATGCACATTTCCAACCTGCGGCGTAAGTTGCCGGAGAGAAAAGATGGGCAGCCCTGGTTCAAGACGCTGCGCGGGCGCGGTTATTTAATGGTCTCAACAAGTTAAAATAGGTAGCAGAGGCATGATCGACAGTTTGACTTCACGCATCTTCGCCATTTTCTGGCTTACGCTGGCTTTGGTACTGATGCTGGTGCTGATGTTGCCCAAGCTGGACTCACGCCAGATGACGGCGCTGCTGGAAAATGAGTATCGTCAGGGCGTGATGTTGGAGCAGCATATCGAAGCCGATCTTGCCGCCGATCCCCCCAACGATCTGTTTTGGTGGCGACGCCTGTTTCGCGTGATCGAAAAATGGTCACCGCCGGGACAGCGTTTGGTTTTCGTCACGAGTGAAGGACGCATTTTCGGTACGCTGCAAAAAACCGAAATGCAGATTGTGCGCAACTTTATCGGCCAGTCCGATAATGCCGACCACCCACAGAAGAAAAATTATGGCCGGCTTGAGTTGCTCGGCCCCTTTTCCGTTCGCGACGGTGAGGATAATTACCAGGTTTATCTGATCCGGATGGCGAACAGCCCGCAGTCTGATTTTATCAACCTGCTGCTGGATCGCCCGTTGCTGTTACTTATCGTCACGATGCTTATCAGCACACCACTGCTGCTATGGCTTGCCTGGAGCCTGGCAAAACCGGCGCGTAAGCTAAAAATTGCCGCCGATGAAGTGGCTCAGGGCAACCTGCGCCAGCACCCCGAGCTGGAAGCAGGGCCGCAAGAGTTTCTCGCCACCGGCGTCAGCTTTAACCAAATGGTCAGCGCGCTGGAGCGCATGGTGACGGCTCAGCAACGTCTGCTTTCTGATATCTCCCATGAACTGCGCACACCATTAACGCGTTTGCAATTGTCGTCCGCGCTGCTGCGCCGTCGCCAGGGTGAAAGCAACGAGTTGAACCGCATCGAAACCGAAACGCAGCGTCTGGACAGCATGATTAACGATCTGCTGGTTTTATCGCGCAACCAGCACAAAAACGAGCTGGGGCGCGAGTATATTCGCGCCGATGAGCTGTGGGGAGACGTACTGGACGATGCCCGTTTTGAAGCCGAGCAAATGGGTAAAACGCTGGAAGTACCTTATCCCCCTGGCCCTTGGCCGCTGTTCGGTAATCGTTCCGCACTGGAAAGCGCGTTCGAAAACGTGGTGCGCAACGCCCTGCGTTACTCACACACCCATATCAGCGTCGCCTTTGCCGTTGATAATCAAGGGATTACCATTAATGTTGACGATGATGGCCCAGGTGTTAACCCTGAAGATCGTGAGCAAATCTTCCGCCCGTTCTATCGCACCGATGAAGCGCGCGATCGGGCATCTGGGGGAACGGGGCTAGGGTTAGCGATTGTGGAAAATGCCATTACTCAGCATAAAGGGTGGGTTAAAGCAGGAGATAGCCCATTAGGGGGGTTACGTCTGACGATTTGGCTGCCGCTGAACGAACGCTAAGTCTGCAGAAAAGAGGCTCGTGGGATACGGCGCGTATGCGCCGCCCCGCTAGCGCATACGCTGAATGACTTGCAACAGCTCTGCGATGGCTGCTTCCCCACCATCTTCCAGGACGGCCTTACGCACGCACCCGTTGGTGTGATCGGCAAGCAATTGATTGGCAACAGCATTAAGGGCAGAACGGGCCGCAGAAATCTGATTAAGGATATCAACGCAATAACGGTCCTGTTCGATCATCTGACCGATGCCGTTAACCTGACCGTTAATCCGATTGAGCCGGTTCAGCAGCGCTTTTTTACGCGGCTGAACCACACGGCGAACATCCGGCTCATCAGCAGAATTGGCCGCTTCAGTGGCAGCGGCACAAAATTCACATTTACGCGACGACGTCAAAGCCGAGTCCTTCGACAGTGTCGCGGAAGACGTCTGGGTTGGCTTTTTCTGTCTCATTGTACTCCACGTTTACCAGACCGGTTTCCAGCGTGACCTGCACACCCTGAACCCCATTAAGCGCTTCCAGCGCGTTTTTGACCTTACTGGCGCAGCCGCCACAGGACATACCTTGGACGTTGATTGTAGCATAGGACATAAAATACTCTCCATTTCACATTGTGTGACACCGGGCAGAGCCTGAAAGCTCAGAATATTAGTCGCGCCGGGTCGGTTTCCAATGACGTAACAGCAGTGAATTGCTCAGCACAGAAATAGAACTGAGCGCCATGGCACTCCCGGCAATAACCGGATTCAGTAACGACAACGCCGCCAGCGGAATGCCCAGCACGTTGTAGAAAAACGCAAAAAATAGATTCTGCTTCACCTTGCCAAGCGTTGCACGCGACAAGCTGATGGCATCCAGCAGGCTATCAAGGCGGTTACGCATCAGCACCACATCCGCCGTATCCAGTGCAATGTCCGATCCCGCACCAATGGCAAAACCCACATCCGCAGCAGCCAACGCGGGCGCGTCATTGATGCCGTCCCCCACCATACCAACACAGCGTCCATTGGCCTGAAGGCGTTGTATCTCAGCCGCTTTGTGCTCAGGTAACACGTGAGCCACGACGTTAGTGATCCCCACCTGTTTGGCAATCACTGCCGCCGCGCGTGGGTTATCGCCCGTCAACATCATCACCTCGATACCCTGGCGCTGCAGATCAGCAATCGCAGTACGCGCATCGTCGCGTACCTTATCTGCCAGTGCAATGTACCCCAGCAGAAGCCCGGCGCGAGCCACAGCAATCACCGTTTTTCCCTGCGCTTCCAGTTTGGCAATCTGCGCTTGATCGAGCGCGATATCATTTTCATTCAGAAAACGTGGTGATCCCAACAGCCAGTTTTCACCTGCTACCTCACCTTTTACACCCCGGCCAATCACCGCTTGAAACGCACCCACCTCCACGGCTTCAACACCCGATTCTCGCGCATGCTGAACCAGCGCCTGCCCGAGAGGATGCTCGGAATGCTGTTCCAGAGAAAGGGCTACACGCAGCAATTCAGCTTCGGCTATCGCGGCCTCTGGCAGTACATCGCTCACGGAGGGCTTACCTTCCGTGATGGTACCGGTCTTATCCAGCACCAGCACCTGCAAGCGCTGCACTTGCTCTAATGCATTGGCATTGCGAAACAATATGCCCGCCCGTGCTCCTTGCCCGGTGCCAACCATTATCGCCGTCGGCGTTGCCAACCCCAGTGCGCATGGGCAAGCAATCACCAGCACTGCCACAGCACTCACCAAACTGGATGCCAAATCACCGCTGATAAACCAATGTGTTAGCCAGGTAAGCAGCGCGATCGCCACCACCACTGGCACGAACACCGACGAAATTTTATCCGCCAAACGTTGTACAGCCGCCTTCGACCCTTGCGCGTCTTCCACCATGCGAATAATGCGCGCCAGCGCCGTATTGCTCCCCACACCGGTCGCTTTGACACGCAGCATACCGCTCTGGTTAAGTGTCGCGCCAAATACCTCAGCACCCACCGCTTTCACCACCGGAACACTCTCGCCGGTTAGCATCGATTCATTGACCTCCGAGAGGCCATCAAGAATGACACCGTCAACAGGAATACTCTCACCAGGGCGTACCACAAAGATATCGCCGCTGTGAAGGCTGGACACATCGCGATCTTCAATTTCACCCTCCACTTCCACATGAGCAATGGGCGGTTGCAGGTTGAGCAAACCTTCAATGGCAGCACCGGTTTTAGTTTTCGCTCTACTTTCGAGCAGTTTACCCAATAGCACCAGCGTAATAATCGCGGCGCTGGCTTCAAAATAGAGATGACCGTGCGGCGTGGTCACTAACGTAAACAGACTGAACAGATAAGCCACGCTGGTTCCCAGCGTGACCAGCACGTCCATATTGGAGGTACCGCTACGTAATGCACTCCAGGCGCGACGATAGAAATGACGCCCACTCCAGAACTGTACCGGCGTTGCTAGCAGAGCTTGCAGCCAACCGGGCAATATATGCCCGCTGCCGAAAAACATGCCGACCATTTCTGCCATCAACGGCACAGTGAGTATTGCCGCAATCAGAAATTCTCGGCGTTCACGCTGCCAGGCGCGTTCTCGCCGTTCACGTTCCTCGCCGCGCTGTCCGCCCTCGACGACATGAGCCTGAAAGCCCCCTAACTCAATCGCGTGAACCATCTGTTCTGGACTAACCAAACCTGGGCGATAGCGCACACTGGCTCGGCTGCTGGCAAACAGTACCGTCGCATGTACATCCGGCAGGGCTTCAAGTGCCGCCTGAATACGTTTGGCGCAGCGTTCGCTGCTCATGCCGGAGAGCTCCAGAGTCAGATTCTGTTCAACAACGTCAAAGCCAACTTTATGTATCGCCGCGACCACATCCTGCACCGTGCTACTTTCCTTTTCCAGCCGAACACGCGCACGCTCGCTGGCGAAGTTGACGTTCGCTTCCACACCCGGCAATCGGTTCAATACGCGCTCAAGACGCACAGCACAGGCCGCGCAGGACATGCCGCTAATAGGGAGATTCAATGAGAGAGAATCGCTACCATTAGTCATTTCGTTGTTATCCTTAGACTTTCCGTTAAAAGGCTTCGATATCTGCCTTGTCGGTGAGGGAATAACATACCCCTGAGTCACTGAATTATATACCCCACAAGGGTATTTTTATTAGCAAAACATAGCAAAAATTTAGATATGTATTTATTTCAATATGATAGATAACATCGTCCCAATTTTGACAAAACCATATCCAAAAAAATCATTTTTAATACGCCGCCATCCTTTCTAGCATCAGATCGATTTTTAATATACCCCCCATGGGTTTATCAAATAAAAATGAGGGACATCGTGCTGACTGTTTGCACTGTAACCCCATGAATTAACAAACAACCAATTTGGATAAGGGAAAACACATGACACGCTCAGCACCCCAGTCTTGGCGGCGGCCTCATTATCTTCGGTATCATCATTTTAGATTAAGCGCAGCAGCGATTTTCGTTGCCAGCCTCACTTACGGTATAGGAAACGCCCTTGCTGCCGATCCAGTCACTACCGATACCCCTGCCATACAACCCGTAAGTACTGACAGTGAGGGGACAAATCTGAGGGGTATTACCGTGTGGGGACAGGCGCGTACGGAAGATACAACCTCCTATACCGCGCAGGAAGCCACCGTCGCCAGCAAGTTGCCGGTAGCACTAAAGGATATTCCACAGTCCGTCTCTGTCGTGACCCGGCAGCGTATTGAAGATCAAAACCTCACTACGCTCGAAGATGCACTGCAACAGGTTACCGGGGTAACGGTCACCCCTAACGGCACGGACACCAGCCAATATCGCTCGCGTGGCTACACCTTGAACAGCTCGATTGATGGCGTTCCCGTTTATAGCGGCCTTAGCGGTTCGGAGCAGTTCGATCTCGCCATTTATGATCGAGTGGAAGTGCTGCGAGGCCCAACGGCATTGCTCAACGGTAGCGGCGACCCTGGCGGCACAGTCAACGTCGTCACCAAAAAACCGCGTGACCGGTTTGCTCTCAACGGCACCCTGAGTGCAGGCAGTTGGGACAATTATCGCAGCGAATTGGACGTAACCGGACCGCTGAACGAAAGCGGTACACTACGCGGTCGCGCGGTGGGTATTTGGCAAGATCGCGATTTCTTCTATGACCGAACCCATCAGGAAAAAAAAGTGTTCTACGGCGTGCTGGAATACGATCTGACGCCAGACACCACGCTCTCTGTCACCTTTGCCAATCAGCTTAACCACATTCAGGCGCCCTACTACGGCCTGCCCGCTTATACCACGGGTGGGCTGCTGGATGTCTCCCGCTCGCTCAATCCAACGCCTGACTGGGCCTGGAGCGACAGCCACACGCAGGAGTATGTTGCAGGCATCGAGCAGCGTTTTGATAACGGCTGGACCGCCACCAGCAAATTCCGCTATCTCGACAAGGACAGCGGCTACAAAGACAGCTTCGTTTCCTCCGGCGTGGATCCAGATACCCACACCGTCAGCTATTGGTACAACCGCCAGTTCGACAGTGAATACCGACGTTACGGTCTGGATCTTTACGCGGGTGGTCCGTTCCAACTGCTAGGCCGCGAGCATCAGGCATTGATCGGCTACAATTATGATGACTATGAGTATCAGTATGCGGGATATAATCGGGCTGGCGTGCGACAAACCGGCATCAGCCTGTTCGATCCATCTGCGGTACGCGAATACGATGTCACTCCTACTAACGGTTACCTGACCCGAACGATTCAAAGCGGTGTCTATGGCCAAACGCGCCTGCAACTGCTCGATCCACTCACCTGGGTGGTTGGGAGTCGCGTCAGCAATTTTACCATTCATAGCCGTAGTATCAGCCCCTCCACACCCACTGCCTGGAGCAAAGGGGCATCGGCCAACGGAGAGATCACCCCCTACACTGGTTTGATCTACGCCGTTACTCCGCAAATTTCCCTTTACGGCAGCTACTCTGAGATTTTTATCCCGCAAGACGAGCAACGTGCCGATGGCTCCGCACTTGACCCGCGCAAAGGCAAGCAATATGAAACCGGGGTGAAAGGCAGCTTCTTCGACGGCGCGTTAAATGCCTCCGTAGCACTGTTCCAAATCAATGACACCAACCGTCCTTTGGCCGATCCGAACAATCCGGATTACTACATCGCCGCAGGAAAAGTGCGCAGCCGAGGTTGGGAGACCGAAGTCAGCGGCAGCCCGCTGCCAGGATGGGACATTACCGCAGGTTACACCTTCCTGCTGACCCGCTATCTCGAGGACGACACCGAATCCGGTACCTTCAGTCTGGGTGAGCCCAAACACAGCTTCAAGCTATGGAGTCACTATCGCTTAGCGGGCGGCCAGCTTGATGGGCTCGGCATTGGCGGTGGATTAATTGCTGTCAGTTCCTACAGCGGTGTGCGCAATAATTCAGATGACCGGTCTCAGGGAGGATATGCCTTATTCAACGCTGCCATCAGCTACCCAATCAACAAGCACCTGACGGTATCGCTCAATGGTGAAAACCTGACTGACCGCAAGTACTACGCAAGCGTCGGCGGCCTGAATACCTACAACATCTATGGCGCACCGCGTAACTTCACGCTTTCACTGCGCGCCAAATTTTAACGCTGACTGATGATGAGCAAACCCATGTCACCCGCCACGCTGCTGTTGTGCTACTGGCGCAGCGCGGAAAAATGGCGCGCAGCCGGATTACTGGCGCTGATTATCACGCTGGAAATGGGCACGGTGTACGCATCCGTAGAGATCAGTAACTGGCAGCGTCACTTTTTCGACGCGCTGGCGGATTTTCACTATGCCGCCATCAGCACACTGATGTTCACACTGGCGCTGCTGATGGCACTCTCCGTGCTGAGCAAAGCCTTCAGCGTATGGTTTACCCAGTTGCTTACCCTGCACTGGCGCACCTGGCTGGTGGAAATCTTTTTGCAACGTTGGCTACAGCATCGCGCCTACCAACGGCTGGAAAGTCAGGCGTTAACGGATAACCCGGATCAGCGTATCGCAGAGGATTTGTCCCTGTTGGCGGAAAAAAGCCTGTCGCTAGGGCTGGGCTTGCTCAGCAATCTGGCTAACGCAGTCTCCTTTGCGGTGATCCTGTGGGGGCTGTCAGGTGCACTGTCACTGTCGTTGTGGGGACACGATATCCGTATTCCCGGCTATATGCTGTGGGTCGCGATTGCCTATGCACTGTTCGGCTCCTGGATTATGGAGAAGGTTGGCAGGCCGCTGGTTGCTCTCAGCTACCAGCGGCAGCGTTACGAAGCGGACTTTCGCTATCAGTTGGTCCGGGTACGTGAACACGCAGAGCAAATCGCCTTTTATCGCGGAGAGAAGGAGGAAGCGCGACGTTTGCATGCCGCCTTTGCCGCCATTCGCCGCAACTGGCGCAGCTTGATGACCTACAGCAAACGTGTCGCTTTTACCGAAACACTCTATATCGATGCCAGCAGCTTTGTGCCTTATCTGTTTGTTATCCCGCGCTACTTTGCCAAAGAAATAACCATTGGCGGAGTAATGCAGATGAGCGTCGGCTTTTCCCGGCTGCGCACCGCGCTCTCGTGGTTCCTGTTTAACTATCAGGATCTGGCATTGTTGCGCGCTGCGCTGCAGCGACTGTGTGATTTCGACGCGGCGCTATGCCATTCACAACACAGTGATATTCAGACCACTCCTGCCAACGATGGCATTCTGCGTATTCGCAATTTGCAACTGCATCTGCCCGATGGCACAACGCTTTGCACATTGCCCGATACCGATATCCGCCCAGGGGAAAGCTGGATGATTGTCGGTGGTTCAGGGAACGGCAAGAGTACGCTGCTCCGTACACTGGCTGGGTTATGGCCTTACGGTAGCGGCAACATTGCGCTGCCCAGCGGAACCCGCTTGTTTCTTCCACAAAGAAGCTATCTTCCCGTGGGCACGCTGCGCGAAGCGCTGTGCTACCCCACAGGGGTATTTGATGACACCCACTGCCGAGAGGTGCTCAGACAAGTGCGGCTTGAGCACATCCTTGATGCATTGGATCAAGTACACCCGTGGGATAAATACCTCTCCGGTGGTGAACAGCAACGTCTGGCATTCGCACGCATCCTGTTACAGCGTCCAGATTATGTTTTTCTGGATGAAGCCACATCTGCACTCGATCGCGATAACGAAACCCATCTGTACCAATTGCTGCGCAATACGCTTCCTGCAACCACAGTGATCAGCGTGACGCACCATGCACATCTGGCGCACTGGCATCACCATCAATTGCAGGTGATTGCCCAGCCCAGAAACAGTGCGGAACCCAAATCGCCCTCGACCGTCGAAAACCAAGCACCCTTGCCGTCTGCCCAGGCCAGCCTGACGACCACAACACACATCATCAGGGAGCCATGATATGAACACGCTGACTATGACGTTATCCGGGGGGATGCGCATACGCATTGAGCAGGCTGCCACCGTCCTGTTAGCGGCACTTCTGCACGGAGGGGTAATTTATTACCTATCAGCGACATCCGTAGTGGTCATGCCGCCTTCAGCCGCTCGCGCTATCAGCGTCGAGCTGGCACTCAGTGCCGAAACGAGCGTAACAGCAGCAGCATCGGCTCCACCCGCTCAGCAAGCAGAGGCCGTACCGCAAGAAAGCACACCGCCACTCGAGCCAGAGACGCCCACCGCCGAGTCACAGGAAACACCTGCGCCAGAAGCGGTGAAGAAACCTCCGGTGAAAAAACCGGTAGCTAAGGCACCGACCCGTAAAGCACCAACCGCTGAACCACAGCAAACCTCTGACAGGAGCAATGCAACATCGGATGGTCATACCACTACACACATGGCAGCCCCGCTATCCCCCAGTGCGTCAACGGCCTCCGAAGGGGCAATTACGCCAGCATCTGCCACTGCGGATCACCTGAATAACCCACCACCGCAATACCCTGCTCTGGCGTTGAAGCGCAAATGGCAGGGCACAGTACAGCTACGAGTACAAGTGCTGGAATCCGGACGGCCGGGTGAAATACAAATCGTGCGCAGCAGCGGGCGCGACATTCTCGATCAGGCTGCCGTGGCAGCAGTCCGACAATGGTCATTCGTTGCGGCACAACGGGGAGGAACCCCTATAGAAAGCTGGGCCAGCTTTCCGCTCAGTTTCAAACTGCAATAGTGCAAACAGGCACTCTTTTTAATCTGGGCTGCATGGCAACTTGGCTGCCCCCTGACAAATAACACTATCGAGGTTACAAATGACCCAGCTCAACAACAGCGGATATTCCATAGAAACGCTGACAATCTGGTTACTGATCGTCTTCTCTACCCTCACCTGGTCACTGGTGATTATCAAAAGCGTACAGTTCTCGCGTCTGAAGCGCCGAGACCGGCACTTCCTGCACGCTTTCTGGCACGCAAATGCGCTGGCAGATGTCCATGTGGAACACCCTCAGTACACGGGTGCTGCCGCGAACGTCGCTCACGCAGGATTCGCCTCCCTTGAGGTAGATAGCCCCGCAAACAGTGGACTGGCACAGTCCATCGATTTTCAAGACCGCTTTGAGCGTGCCCTGCGACATCAAATTCAACGCGAGAGCCAACGCCTGGAAGCGGGTCTGGCCTTGATGGCATCTATTGGCTCCATTTCGCCGTTTATCGGCCTTTTTGGCACCGTGTGGGGTATCATGGAAGCGTTGCAGAGCATCAGTCAGGCAGGCAGTGCCAGTCTGGAAACCGTCGCGGGTCCCGTCGGTTCCGCCTTACTGGCCACCGGGATTGGTATCGCCGTCGCAGTTCCAGCTGTACTGGGTTACAACTACTTTTTGCGTCGGGTAAAAAACGCCGTCGCCCGTTTGGATGACTTCGCCCACGATTTTTACAATGTGGTGCAAAAGAACGGTTTCAGCCCCACTCCCACGACTCACATCGCATCACATCCCTGACAGGAGCACCAACATGGCTTTTTCTCCCCACTCAACATCGGAGCTGCAAAGTGAAATCAATGTCACACCGTTGGTGGATGTGATGCTGGTACTGCTGGTCGTATTTATTGTCACTGCACCGCTACTCACCAACGCCGTGCCAGTCAATTTACCAAAAACGGCGGCTACCGCACCGCCAGACACGCAGCAGCCACTGGTCGTCAGTATCGACGACAAAGGCCAACTGTTCGTCGCGCAGACACCGCTCCCCCTTGAACAGTTGGAGTCTCGTCTACTCGCGGCACGTAACGAAAATGAACACATTCAGGTGCAATTGCGGGCTAGTGAAACGGTAAATTACGGCCTGGTGGCAAGATCACTGGTTAGCATTGAACGCGCGGGCATCAGCAAGGTGGCAATTGTGACTGCACGTTAACCTCTCAATATGCCTAACTGAGCATAAACAGAAGCTTGCCAAGACTCGAATTTCAGTCATCTGCCTGTTGTGTTTTGCTGCTCCTCCAGTAGAGTGAGCAGTATTTCCCGATATTCATCAGGGCAGTCAGTTTGAGCAAAGCGCTGTGCAACCGCTTTGCTCCTTGTCCGTCAAACAGGAAGTGAGAATGAAAGGTATTTCCTTATTGGCTGGCGCACTTGCACTTCTCTTCAGCGGCCAGGCGTTCAGTTCAGGCGATGACGTATGCGGCTTTTCCGATGCGGAGTGTGGTATTGCTGCACTGCCTTATCTGGAGCCAAATAACGACACCCGCGTCAATCTGATCTTGCTGCAAAGCAGCCGCAACCATTTGTCTCTTCCGCTGCCACAGCCGCTACCCGATCAGACGCGAACGCGAGTGAATCCGTTTACTGCCTATCGCGTAATGGGGCTGACAGCCAGCGAAACAGATTCTGACGAAACCGCTGCGGACAGCACCAATCAACCATCACCGCTAACGGCTAAAGCCAAACAGTTAGGCCTTCCTCCTGACGTTCAGGCGCAGATGGATACGCTGGCACCGGAGGAAAACGAAGGCCGCCACATCTCCAATGACATCAACGCAGTAGAAGCCTTTTTCGATGTGCTACTGGCGGATACCCAGCTCACAGCACCGCAGCGAACCCTGCTTGCGCAGGCCCGTATCAACATGCTTTCCTCCTCAACCACGTTGGCAACGCTTACCCGCGATCTCGCAAGCCTGCCCGCTGACGGTCATGCCGGAGAACTCAAACAGTATTTGATCAATGCAGTCGCTTTTTACCAAGGTGTCTTTGAACAGGCCAACGGTGGCTTTCAGGCGCTGACGACAGCCAACCAGCCTTGGGTGGCCGAAACAGCACGCTACATGCTGATTCGCGTTGCGCTGAATCAGGCGATGGAAAATGCCCTGGATGAATACAACATGTTCAATGTCAATAAGGCAGACAAAGAACAAGGACGGCGTGCTGTCGAACGCATTGATGCTTATCTGCACGCTTACCCGAAGGGCCGATATATCGATTCCGCCCGTGGGCTCTATCGCCGTGCGTATTGGGTGATTGGTGATGAAAACGCCTTGTCGGCACGCTATCAACAGGTGATAGCCGCGCAGAAAGATCTGGATGCATTGCAGACAATCAATAATGAAATTGACAACAAGCTTCTGGAAAGCAGCAGTTTTATTCAGACGCCAGAAGCACCATTGCTAATGCTGGTACAAGATCTGAAACGACTGCGTAGCGACAAGGGTTGGATGCAGTGGCCCGCGTTAACAGAGGCTGAGCTGATCGCCCAGCAGGCCATGTTTGACGATGCAGGTATGCAGCAGCAGTATCGCTATCTGCACGCTGCCTTCCACTATTATCAGCAGAGGGATGCCGCAGCCACGCTGGCATTGATTCCAGAAGAAACGGGCAACGACCTGACGGACACCACAAATTTCAGTCTTCAGGTACTGCGCGGTTTGGCGCTGGAGGCAGAACATGGCTGGCAAGAAGCGGAAACGCATTGGCGGCATCTATTGACGCTAAAAACTAACGAAACACAGCAGCAGTATCTGCAACTTTCCTTGGCGGAAACGTTGGTCAAAGCAGGCCGCCCTGACGCTATTTTTGCACCTGACAGCCCAGTCAAAAATCTGCGTTTCAGATCGGCGGTGTTGAAAACCTCTGCCAACGCGGATCTGCTGCGCCAGCAAACCGGTGAGCAACAAACACATGAAGAACGTGCCGTCGCACTGCATACGTTGCTGACCCAATCGCTGATACACCGTGACTATGCTGCCTATCTCAAAGACAGCGAGTTGCTGCGTACCATCGCACCGTTGAAAAGCGCAGAAAACGCCAGTTGGAATATGGAAGATCTCACCGTTTTCGCATGGGATGGCAGCGATACTGAAGAGGGGTATCAATGCCCAGCGCTGACAACTGTGGTATCCACGTTGAATAAACGACCTAATGATGCCCACGCAACCAATTGTCTGGGGGAATTCTTTTTCCGTACCGGAAATGACGTTGGGTTTGATTGGGGTGAAAGCAACCAGTTGGAAACCTTAACCAGCGCGCCCAGTCAATTCAAAGGGCAAGCCTATTCCCGATTGGACGCTTACATGAAAGTAATTGCCGATCCACACGCACCGCCGGAAGATAAAAGCTACGCACTTTATCGCGCCATTTACTGTTTTGCGCCCAGTGGTATGAACGATTGTGGCACGCAAGAGATTAGTAAGACAACGCGAAAGGCCTGGTTTACACAGCTAAAAAGCGAATTCAAAGGCAGCCAATGGGCCACGCAGCTCAAATACTACTGGTAGTCGCCTGCGTTCTGTTCACGAACGCTGCCAATGCTGAACGCGTTAACGCCGCCCATTACCAAGATTTTTGGTTATGGGCGGCAGTAAAACCACAGCCAGTGCTGCATCAGGCGCACACGCTCTATCTGCATCAGGGAGAAATCGCCCGCCGTCAGGGGAAAACGGTATTTTTACGTCAGGGATTGCCCGCCAGCCCGCTGCGGGTAGACAGCCTTTGGCTCTCCTACCGTATTACGATGTTGGATCTCTCTGAAAAACACCTTAACCGAATGCTCAAAGCGCAGGCGCGATGGCGCGCATTGGGTAACCAAGTAAACGGCATCCAGATCGATTTTGACGCCCGTAGCTACCAGTTGGCCGGTTACGTAAAATTTTTGCAGACCTTACGCCAGCGTCTGCCTGCAGACACGCAGCTCAGTGTCACTGGGCTGCTGGATTGGGCAAAAACCGGGGACGTCGGCACACTGAATCGGCTTGGCGGCGTCATTGATGAGCTAGTGGTTCAGACCTACCAAGGGCGATCCACCGTAACACGCTATGCGGAGTATCTGCCCGCGCTGCTGAAACTGAAGATTCCCTTCCGTCTTGGTCTGGTACAACACGGACAATGGGATGAACGCTGGCAGCGCCGTTTGGCCGCCTCCCCCTATTACCGTGGCAACGTAGTATTTCTGATCAACCCGCCGCCAGAAAGGGCTGCCCTCAGTAAATGATCTTGTGTTAGCTGCCGCCACCAAATCCGTTTTGCCGCCACGCTTCGTAGCTAATGATGGCAACCGCATTAGAGAGATTGAGGCTGCGGTTGTTTGACTGCATTGGAATACGAATACGCTGCTCCGAAGAGAAACCGTTACGAATGGCATCCGGTAATCCGGCCGTTTCCGAGCCGAACAGCAGAACATCTCCCGGCTGATAGGCGGGTTGATCGTAAGGGCGGCTGCCTTTAGTCGTGCAGGCAAAAATACGCTGTCCGGCTACAGCGGCCAGAAAATCCTGATAATTTTTATGGCGGCTGACATTCGCCAGATCGTGATAATCCAGTCCGGCGCGGCGCACCTTTTTTTCATCGAGATCGAAACCCATAGGTTCAATTAGATGCAGTTTGCAGCCATTATTGGCCACCAGGCGGATGATATTACCGGTGTTCGGAGCAATTTGTGGCTCATAGAGCGCAATATGAAACATGGGAGTACGTCAACAGAAGCTTCTCAGACCGCCAGTATATAACAAGGCGCTCATGCGCCCTAGGCAGGAATTCAGACAACATGCCGCGACGTTTTTCAACCAGACGCGTACACTGTATACAGGAGGTACGCATCATGACACGTTATTTGATCCCTATTTTCTGCCTGGCCCTAGCGTCACTAAGCGCACCGGCTGGCAGCGCACAAATGCCAACGCAGCAGCAGCAAATAGAAAACGGCATCCCCAGCCAGCAACGCCTGCAACAGCAGATGCAACAAAACCAGCAGTTGCAGCAACAACAGCTGAATCAGGATATTCAGCGCCGTAGCCAGGAGCAGCAGCAGGAGCTGCGGCGTCAACTCCAGCAAAATCAGCAGCGGACTCAGCAGCAGAATCAAAGCCAGCCGCGTTACTGACCCGCTACAGGCTAACCCCCATCAGCGCCAGAATCAGCGGCGTGGTCAGCGCCGCCAGCGCTGTAGATAACAGCAGGCTGGCGGCAATGGGGCCGCCCAGCACGTTAAACTGGCGTGACATCAGGTAGAGGTTAACGCCTACCGCCATCGAACCTAGCAGAACCACCACGCGTGTTTCCATTTCCGGCAGCCCGAGCATAACCGCCAGCCCCCAGATCACCAGCGGCTGCACCAGCAGTTTGAGAAAACACACCACCGCGCTGATTTGCCAACCATCGCGCACCCGATATTCTGCCAGCCCCATACCAAGTGAAATCAGCGAGAGCGGTACCGCCGCCTGTGAAAGCATTCCTACCGGCTGATCGATAAAATCCGGCAGGGAGAATCCGGTCAGACTGAACAACGTGCCGGATAAGATCCCGATAATCAGCGGGTTTTTCAGCACCCCAGCGGCCGTCTTGCCAAATCCTTGTAGCGACAGCGCACCGTTACGCGCCCACTCCACCGAAACAGTGACCAGCGTCCACAAAATCAGGCCGTTAAACACCAACACCAGCGCCACGGAAGGCACCGCCTCTTCACCCAGAATCGTAGTGGCCAGCGGTAAACCCAGCATGACGTTGTTGGAAAAGATACCGCTCAACGCAAATACTGAGCCAGAGACGCCATCCAGATCAAACACCTTGCGTGCAACGATACGGCCAATCACGAACACGATCAGGCAACTGCCGAAAAATGCGATCAGCAATCGAGCATCCACCGGGGGGCGCCTGGAGAAATCACTCATCATGCGGAACAGCATGGCAGGCAAGGCGACAGAGAAGACAAAGCGGCTGACGCCATCGGTGAACGCGGTGGGCCATTTGGCAAACCGGATCAGGCTGTAGCCAAGAATAATCAATACAAACAGTGGTAATGAAATCACCACTTGGTGCCAAAAGGAGAGTACAAAGGGGGGCATAGGTAATCCTTCAATGCCTCACTCAGCAGCGCCAGATAGCCTGATTAATGTAAGCGCCCACTAACAAGCCCGGCCACATCAGGCAACCTCGCACATACGGAAAGGCGCGCAATCACCAGCTTATTAGACGAATTATTATCTCCCCTGAGCATTACTCAGGGGATATGGGCGGATTTAGCCGGCGACAAATTCCGCGCCAATCAAATCTATCCGGTCTGTACAGATGCAGTCAACGCCCCAGGCCAGCAAATCGCGCGCGCGCGCCGGTGCGTTCACGGTATAGACCAAAATACGCAGCCCAGCCGCTTTCAGCAGCGCCACGCGTTGCGCATCCAGCAACTCATGGTTGAGGTGAATGGAGACGCAGCCGAGATCGCGCGTCAAACGCAGCCAGTCTTCTTCCCACTCATCCAGCAACAAGCCACGCGGCAGCGCAGGCACCGCCTGCTGTGCGGCTGCCAGTGCCTCAACAGAGAAAGAGGAGAGCAGTGGCTCAATCGGGTGGTCGCGCCACAGCTGTGCCGCCGCCTGCGCGACGGTACGGCCCGTAATGGTTTCTTGTCCGGTCGTGGGCTTGATCTCAATATTGGCCGCTAAACCATACTGCTTACAGCGTGCGGCCACCTCTGACAAAAGAGGTAAGCGCTCACCAACAAATTGTTTGTTGTACCATCCCCCCGCATCCAGCCCTACCAGCTTGTCCCATGGTAAATCTCCCGCTACCCCCCAGCCGTTCGTGGTTCTCTCCAGTGTGTCATCATGCAGCAAAAAGATTTCTCCATCTTGAGAGAGCTTGGCATCAAACTCGATCATTCTATGCCCATGATGCGCACCCACATCGATGGCGGCCAGCGTGTTCTCCGGTGCCAATGCACCGCCGCCGCGGTGGGCGACAATCGCTGGGTAAGGCCACTGTTTTTCCATTATTCCACCCGCAATCCGCTTTCAGTATCAAAGAAATGCCACGCCTGCGGTGGCAGAGCCAACCACAAGGTGTCGCCGCGCGCCGGACAATGCTCATGAGAAAGGCGCACCACCACCCGTTGCTCTCCCCACACGCCATGCGCCAGATTATCCGCGCCCAGCAGTTCGAGAGTCGTCAGCAATAGCGGTATGCCACCCGCCTCACGCGTGGTCAACTGAATATGCTCCGGCCTGACGCCCAACGTCAATGCCTGTCCGCCCCATTCGGGCTTTGCCACCGGTAGTGGTAAGACAAACTCCGCACTGAACATAAACTGCGTGCCGTCATCGCTTACTCGCCCGGCCCACAGGTTCATGGCCGGAGAACCGATAAAACTGGCGACGAACAGCGAAGCCGGACGGCGATAAATTTCCGTCGGTGGCCCAATCTGTTCGGCAACCCCTTTGTTCATCACAATCACGCGCTCTGCCAGCGTCATGGCTTCCACCTGATCGTGTGTGACATACAAGCTAGTAGTACGCAACCGCTGATGCAGTTGCTGAAGCTCAAGACGCATCTGCACACGCAGTTTAGCATCCAGGTTAGAGAGTGGTTCATCGAACAAAAATACCGCGGGCTCGCGCACGATAGCGCGGCCCATGGCAACGCGCTGACGCTGCCCGCCTGAAAGCTCGCGCGGTTTACGCTGCAACAGTGGAATAAGCTCCAGAATGCGCGCGGCATCTTCGACTCGCTGGCGAATCTGCGCCTTGCCAAAACCACGGATCTTCAAACCATAGGCCATGTTGTCATAGACACTCATGTGTGGGTACAGCGCGTAGTTCTGGAACACCATAGCAATGCCGCGATCTTTCGGTTCTCGCTCTGTCACCCGTTCGTCATTGATATAAATATCACCGCTGGTGGTGCGTTCTAATCCGGCTACCATGCGCAGCAGTGTTGATTTCCCACAACCCGAAGGGCCGACCATCACCACAAATTCGCCATCCGCAACATCCAGATCGATGGGTTGAATCACCTGTGTTTTACCGTCATAGGATTTGGTGACGGCCTGAAGTTTTAAACCTGCCATATTGTCTTATTTCTCACTATCCACCAGACCACGCACAAACCAGCGCTGCATCAACAGCACCACCAACAGCGGCGGCAACAACGTCATCAACATCGCCGCCATCACATGGTTCCACTGAGTGGCGACATCGCCAGAGGCGATCATGCTTTTCAACCCCGCCACCGCGGTGCCAAGGTTTACGTCGTTAACGATCAGCAGCGGCCAGAGATACTGGTTCCAGCCGTAAATAAAGGTAATCACAAACAGCGCCGCCAGGTTGGTACGCGAGAGCGGCAACACCATATCGAAAAAGAAACGCATCGGACTGGCCCCATCAATGCGGGCCGCCTCCATCAACTCATCTGGTAACGTCATGAAAAACTGCCGAAACAGAAAGGTCGCGGTGGCCGAAGCCATCAGCGGCAGCGTCAAGCCAGTCATGCTGTCCGTCATATTCAAATGAGCGATCACTTCCACCGTCGGGAAAATACGCACTTCCACGGGGAGCATCAGCGTCAAAAAAATCATCCAGAAGAACAACGCACGACACGGGAAACGAAAGTAGACAATGGCGTAAGCGGACAGAATGGAGACGGTAATTTTGCCGAAGGTAATGGCTAACGCCATCACGGCGCTGTTAAATAGCATCTTACCGAACGGCGCGTTGTTCGAGCCGGCACCGTGGTGCCAGACATACACCAGGTTTTCCCACAGTTGTGTGCCGGGGATCAGCGACATCGGCGTTTGAAACACCGCCTGATTGTCCAGCGTGGCCGCCACTACGGCGACATAGAGCGGAAACAAAATGGCGAGGACGCCGATTACCAGCATCAAGTGGCTGAAGATATCCAGCCCGCGACGATTTTCTATCATCTGTGCGCCCCTTAGTAATTGACCTTGCGTTCCACAAAGCGGAACTGAAGGACTGTCAATCCAACGACCAGCAGCATCAACACCACCGACTGTGCCGCAGAGCTGGAGAGATCCAGGCCCGCGAACCCTTCGCGGTAGATTTTGAAAATCAGGGTAGTCGTGGACTGCATCGGCCCACCCGCCGTGGCGGCATCGATAATGGGAAAGGTATCGAAAAAGGCATAAACCAGATTGACCACAAGCAGAAAGAAGCTGACGGGGGAAATCAGCGGCAGCACCAGATTGAAAAAACGGCGTACCGGGCCTGCACCATCAATGGCTGCGGCTTCCACCAGAGAGCGCGGAATGGATTGCAGCGCTGCCAGGAAAAACAGAAAGTTATAACTTATTTGCTTCCAGATAGACGCCAGCACCACCAGAAACATCGCCTGACCGCTATGGGTGGCGTGATTCCAGTCATAACCCCACTGACTTAATCCATAAGTGATTAGTCCGCCAGGGCTGAATAAAAACATCCATAGCGCAGCCGCTACCACCGGCGCCACCGCGTAAGGCAGGATAAACAGGGTTTGATAAAGGCGGCGACAGCGCAACACATAATCCACCAATGCCGCCAACATCAACGACACGCCCATACCACATACCGTTACCAGAGAACTGAACACCATGGTGGTATAGAAGGCGTCCAGATAGTAACTGTCACTCATCAGATGGCGAAAATTCTCCAAACCAACAAACTCACTGGAGAGCCCAAAAGGATCAATTCGTTGCGTGGAATATAGCAATGCCTGACCGGCTGGCCAGATAAAAAAAACCACCGTGATAGCCAGCTGGGGAAAAACTAATGCATAGGGCAACCAGCTACGGCCAAATACAGGTTGGGATGACGTCATGCCACATACTCAATCAAAGAAGGGGAAAACAGGGCAACAGATGTCGCCCTGAGGTTGCTGATAAACCCTTTTCTGCATGTCCGTGTTTCCCGGCGAATCACGACGAGGGGCCATTATGGGGTACATCCATGTACCCCACCCTACGGGCCAGCGCACACGCTGTTCAAATTTGCTCCAAGCAAATTTGTCGGCGGCTTACGCCGCTACGACCCCATCGCCGTACTTCACCTAACAACGGACTTTGTCATCAGTCTGGAGACGACGAGAAAATGTCAGCAACCTTACTTGGTGGACTGCTCGAAGCGACGCAACAGCACATTCCCACGCTCAACGGCCGTATCCAACGCTTGCTGCGGCGTTTTCTTACCGGTCCAGACGCTTTCCAGCTCTTCATCCACAATGGTACGGATCTGCGGCATATTGCCTAAACGCAGCCCTTTGGTGAATGCCAACGGCGGCTTATTCAGCATCTGACGCGTCGCAATATCCGCACCGGGGTTCTTCTCATAGAAACCCTGCTGCTTGGTCAACTCATAAGCGGCTGTGGTGATCGGCAGATAACCGGTCTTCTGGTGCCACTCAGCGGCCATTTCCGGCTGCGCCAAGAACTGCATAAATTGCGCAACGCCTTTATAAGTGGCGTCGTCTTTGCCGCCCATTACCCACAGGCTGGCGCCGCCGATAATGGCATTCTGCGGTGCATTCGGCACATCAGCGTCATACGGCATCATCCCCACACCATAATTGAATTTGGCGTGCGCACGGATATTGGCCAGTGAGCCGGACGATGCGGTAGTGATGGCACAATCGCCGTTGTAGAACTTCTCAGTCGACTCATCCTTGCGACCGTAGTAGGTGAAGTCCCCTTTCTTGTTCATGTCCTGTAGCAACTGAATATGCTTGATTTGCGTAGGCTTGTTGAATTCCAGCACAGCATCCGTACCGTCAAACCCGTTATTCTTGCTCGCAATCGGCAGCGCGTGCCAGGCACTGAAATTTTCAATCTGAATCCAGCCCTGCCAACCACTGGCGTAGCCGCACTTCATGCCTGCCGCGCGCAGCTTGGCCGTATACTCTGCCATTTGCTGCCAGGTTTTCGGCGGCTGCTCTGGATCCAGTCCCGCTTTTTTGAACGCATCTTTGTTGTAATAGAGCACCGGCGTTGAGCTGTTGAATGGCTGTGACAGCAGGTGTCCCGTCTTCGCGTCAGCGTAGTAACCCGATACAGTCGGCACAAACACGCTTTCATCAAAATTGATCCCGGCATCTTTAAACACCTGATATACCGGTTTGATCGCCTTGCTCGCCATCATGGTGGCGGTGCCTACTTCATATACCTGAAGGATGGCAGGTGCATTGCCGGTACGATAAGCCGCAATCCCCGCCGCCAGGCTCTGCTCATAGTTGCCTTTGTATACCGGCACAATTTTGACATCGGGGTGCGATTGGTTAAAACGCGTCGCAAGTGAATCCACCGTTTTCCCCAATTCACCTTCCATCGAATGCCAGAAAGGGATCTCGGTAACCGCGTTAGCATTAGCCTGATACGCCAACGTCAGCGCCACTAGAACCGCCGCATTACACAGCGTCCGTGTATTAAGCGCGTTAAACATGCTTGTCTCCTGCCATAAAGGTGAGCACCTGTGCAAAGGGGTGCGTTTCTAAGTCGAGGGGTAACATGGCACGGGCCGATGACAACAAGATAACCAAACGATGACACCCGCATGACACCCAGCCCGTAAAGCTCGCGTAGCAGAATGACTGACAAGATTTGTGGCTCAGGTCGTGAATCGGGATAAATGTTTACCGTTAGGGTGCCGATACCAAGGTAATCATCTGTTTTTTTTACTCATTAGCGCGTGAAATCACAAAGCTGGCGAATAATAAAGTAAATAAACCATTGATGATGCAAGCATAAAGATAACTGTGCGTGCGTAACACCGTTCTCGCGAATGGACGCAATGAGCAATGCCAGGGTAACTCACCTCTTCTTATGCCGTGCAGAGGCGAACCAGCTTGACCGACAAACTCGAAAAAAAATGGGGAACATATGCAGCGCATACGCAACATCAAATTGGGAACGTTACTCGGCAGCGGATTCGCTGCCGTGATCATCATCGGCGTGCTGGTGGCAGGCTTTGGACGCATGCATCTCGCCGGTTTGGGCCAAACGACTGACAGCCTCGCCAAGCAGCATCTGAACAACCTGTTTGTGTTACAGGAACTGAAAGATAACCTGAACGTCACTATCAAAGCCACACTGCGTATGCTGCTGATGACAGACAAAAAAGAACTCAGCGACAACCAGGCATTGATTGAAAAAACCAGTGCACAAAATGGCAAACTGATGGAGCAACTGGAGGCCAACCTGCATGCGAAAGAGGTGCGCGCTATTCTGAGTGAACTTCAGCAAAACCGTGTTGCCTTTGCCAAGTTGGGACGTGAGGCGATCGGTATGACCTTGACCGATCGTCAGGCAGAAGCTACCGTGCTGGTAAAAAATCAGTTGGAACCGGTGCAAACCGCCATGTTCGGCAACCTCAATACCATGATCAAACTGCAAAAGGATCTCACCGCGCAGATCGCCGCCAATGCCGTAGAAGAAGCAGAAGAAGATGGCAACAGCTTGTTGATTCTGGCGGCAATCTCCGCCTTATTGGCCGCCATCATCGCTTGGTTTATCACCCGCCATATCAAAAAGCTGCTGGGCGGCGAGCCGCTCTACGCCATGCAAGTGGTGCAAGAAATTGCGCAGGGTAATCTGGCTGTACCGGTAACGCTCGCCGATACAGATAACAGCAGCCTGCTGGCCGCCATGAACCATATGCGCGATAGCTTGAGCAAGCTGGTTATTCAGGTGCGGGAAAGCAGCGAATCTATCTCGACCGGCGCCAGTGAAATTGCCGCAGGCAGCACCGATCTCAGCCAACGTACCGAAGAGCAGGCCGCCAGCCTGCAACAAACGGCTGCCTCAATGGAGCAAATCAGCCAAACGCTGCGGCAAAACACCGATACGATACGCTCAGCCACTGAACTTGCCAACACCACCAGCAGCAGCGCTGCCAAGGGTGGAGAGGCGGTAGGTAATATCGTGCGTACCATGACCGAAATTCGCGATAGTTCCCATAAAATCAGCGACATCATTACTGTGATAGACGGTATTGCCTTCCAGACCAACATTCTGGCCTTGAATGCCGCAGTAGAAGCCGCACGCGCAGGGGAACAAGGCCGTGGGTTCGCCGTGGTGGCTGGAGAAGTTCGTTCTCTGGCACAGCGCTCTGCGTCTGCGGCTAAAGAGATCAAAACGCTGATTCAGGACAGCGTTAGCCGTGTTGAAACGGGCTCGAAGCTCGTGACTGATGCCGGAGAAACCATCGACGAATTGGTACGCCAGTCACGACATGTAGCGGATATGATTGATGAAATTGGTGTTGCCACCCAGGAGCAGGGTTCAGGCATACACCAGATCAATGATGCCATCACCCAATTGGATCAGGTTACTCAGCAAAATGCAGCATTGGTAGAGGAATCTAGCGGTGCGGCAGAGAGCCTGAACGATCAGGCGCGCCATCTGGTCGAGCTGATGAGCGCATTTCAAGTCGAGGGAGGGTCATTACACTACACGGCAACATCGCCTACCCGGCTGGTATTGGCGCACAAGTAATCTCACTTCGTTGACACGGTGCAGCAGGCACAATGGCCCACTGCACCGCCCCTTCTGAAAGTCACCTTCTTAACCAAAACCACGATACAGCCGCTCAATAAAAAAGCGCGTTTTTTGCTACTTTATATCGCAACTTATTAAGCAAAATTTATTGATATAAACTGCCAGTATAAAAATAAATTTTACTTAATACGGCATAATATGCCGATGTGATTAGACGAATCCCACAGATCCTCACTACTCTTTTTCGCTTTTTTCTTGCCCTTATATTACATCCCAACCTGCCAATAACGTCCTATGTAAGAAAGCCAAAATTCCGCCCCTCTCAGGAAGACAAAATGACTAAGGACGCTTATGCAATTTATAAAAAACATGAAGATTAGCACCATGCTGGGCACGGGCTTTGCGTCAGTGATTATCATCAGCCTGTGTGTGGCCATTCTCGGCCGCTCTCAACTGATATCATTGGGCAATGACATGGAACTGCTCGCGGATCGATCTCTCAATAATCTTCTACTTACTCAGGAATTAAAAACCGGATTTGATGCTGTCGCCCGTTCAGTGCGCAATATGGCGCTCTATCAAGACCATGAACGTAAACTAGAAGAGAAGCAGGTGATTGATACTACGATTGCCCGTAATACCGAACTGTTGGAGAAGCTCAATGAGCGCGCTAATCTCCCTGCTGGAAAAGCGTTATTGGCCCAATTAGCCAACCTTCGCCCAGCATATATGAGTGCGGTGAAAGACGCGATAACCCGGGAACTCAGCGATAACCCAGAAGAAAAAATGATGCTGGACGATATGCGCCGCACACAGTTACCGGTGTTCGAAACGCTGGACGATATGATTGATCTGCAAAAAAATCAGGCGATAAAGCTCGCTAAAAAAGCCATGACACAGGCCAATAATGGCGGAAACCTGATGTTGATTCTGGCACTACTGGCAACCGGATTGGGTGCACTGATCGCGTTCCTGATAGCCTATACCCTGAGAAAACAGCTTGGTGGAGAGCCAGCCTACGCAACCATTATTACCCAGCAAGTCGCTCAAGGCGATTTAGCCACAGCAATTACCTTGCGGGCTAACGACAGCAACAGCATGTTGGCTGCCATGAACACCATGCGTAACAGTCTGAGCGCCATGGTGGAGCAAGTGCGACAAAGTAGCGAGTCCATCGCGACCGGCTCCAGCGAGATTGCCGCTGGTAGCACCGATCTGAGTCAACGAACGGAAGAACAGGCGGCTAATTTGCAGCAAACCGCAGCGGCGATGGAAGAAATAAGTCAGGCGGTGCGTCAAAACGCTGATGCGGTGCACAGTGCTGCGCAGCTCGCCAATCAGGCCAGTGCCACGGCAGCTAAAGGCGGAGAAGCCGTTAACCAGATAGTGGCAACCATGAAGGCCATTACCGCAAGTTCCAGCCAAATCAGTGATATCATCGGTGTAATTGATGGCATTGCCTTTCAAACCAACATTCTGGCGCTGAACGCCGCCGTCGAGGCTGCCCGAGCTGGCGAGCAAGGGCGCGGTTTTGCCGTGGTTGCAGGTGAGGTTCGTTCGCTGGCACAGCGTTCCGCTTCCGCCGCTAAGGAAATCAAGACACTTATCCATAACAGCGTAGAAACCGTCGATGCAGGTTCTACGCTGGTTGAGGAGACGGGCAGCACGATTGCGGCGCTGGTTGCTCAGGCCAGTGAAGTCGCCCACCTGATCGCCACCATCGGAGGGACGACACGGGAGCAAGAGTCAGGCATTGAGCAAGTTCACAGTGCGATCAATCAGCTCGATCGCGTGACACAGCAAAATGCCGCGTTGGTCGAACAATCTGCCAGCGCGGCTGGGAGCCTGAGCGATCAGGCTGCCCACCTGGTATCACTGATGCAAATGTTTCGCATTGCCTCAAACGATAAGGCATTGCCGCCCCACGCAATCCCCCAAAGAACGCCCCCAGAGCGCGTACTCCCGCTACAACAGAATAGCCGGGAAAACTGGACACAATTTTAGCGAACAGGCTCCCAGGCTGCTCTGGGAGCCATCTTATGCGTAAACGTGCCCCCCTACAGGGAAACGCATCCCTTCTACCAGAGGTTTCGGCCGCAAAGAGATGATTTTCAGAGCGCGCGTTTAAGGCGAGCAACCGCCTCGTGCATCTGCTCATCCGTTGCGGTGGCAAATGAGAAACGCAGCGTGGCGTAATCAGGCCGCTCTGGGAAGAAAAACTCACCCGGCACGAACACCACGCCCTGTTCCAGCGTTTTTTCCAGCCACTGCGTGGTGTTGAACGGCTCGCGGAAGCGCGCCCACAGGAACATACCGCCTTTAGGTTTATTGAAGGTGATCACACCGCCCAGCTCTTGCTCAATCAGCGATCCCAGCAGTTCACCTTTATGCTTGTAGGCTTCGCGAATCTTGTCGATTTGGGTCGGTAAACGCCCCGATGCCAGATAGTATTCCGCGATGGTTTGCGACAGCGAGCTGGCATGCAAATCCGCCGCCTGTTTGATGACCGCCACTTTGTGCAGCAGCCATTCAGGCAGGATAGCCCAGCCGAGGCGCAGGCCCGGAGCCAAAATCTTTGAGAAGGTGGAGGTGTAGATCACCGCATCGTTGTGACCCAGCATCTCTTGCCCGAGCTGGAACAGCGTCGGATTGCGCTCATCGGTGAAACGCAACTCTCCATACGGGTCATCTTCAATGATAACAAAGCCATAGCGATCGGCCAGCGTAATCAGTTGGCGGCGGCGCGCTTCATTTAGCACCACACCGCTTGGGTTACCAAAGTTCGGCACCAGATAGACCGCTTTGATACGCTGGGTGTGTAGCAGCGTTTCCAGCTCATCCACCACCATGCCGTCTTTGTCGGATGCAACTGACATTACGCGCGCTTCCGCCAGTTCCAGCGTTTGCAGTGCCGCCAGATAGGTCGGGCGTTCCACCACCACCACGTCATTCGGGTCAATCAGCGAACGCATCACCAGATCCAGCGCCTGCTGTGAGCCTGCCGTAACCACCATTTCATCGGCGTGGGTTTTCACACCGCGTAGAGCGCACAGTTCAGCAATACGCACACGCAGCGTATCGCTGCCTTCCGTCAAACCGTATTGAAACGCGTTTTTCGGCTGCTCGGTAATCGCACGCTGCGTCGCCTGGTTCAATCCTTCAAAATCGAACAAGGCATCTGAAGGAATACCCCCAGCCAGAGAAATCACATGATCCATCTTGCTGTGTTTCAACAATTCCCGAATCGCCGAGCTTTTTAGTCTCGCCATACGCTGAGACAGTAATCCTTCCGTTGCCATTTTCATTCTCTTGATTCATCAGATAACACGATGGGCCAGACATCGCTGGCCCACCCATACGCTACGATTGCCGCCCTATGACCGTTCGCTGAGACAGTGATTATCCACCGAGGTAGGCAGAACGCACAGCCTCATTTGCCAGCAAAGCGGCACCGGTATCTTCCAATACTACCCGACCATTCTCCAGCACATAACCACGATCCGCCAATTTCAGCGCCTGATTCGCATTCTGCTCGACCAGGAAGATGGTCATCCCTTCTTCGCGCAGTTGAGCGATAGTATCAAAAATCTGCAAAATAATAATCGGCGCCAACCCCAGAGAGGGTTCGTCCAGCAGCAGCAGACGCGGTTGACTCATCAATGCACGACCAATGGCCAGCATCTGCTGCTCACCACCAGACATGGTGCCCGAGCGCTGTGCACGGCGCTCATACAAACGCGGGAACAGCTCATACACCCGCGCAATGCGCGATTGATATTGCGCCTTGTCGGCAAAGAAGCCACCCATTGCCAGATTCTCTTCTACCGTCATGCGCGAAAATACGCGGCGACCTTCCGGCACAATGGCAATCGCTTCACGCATAATCTGCGCCGTTTGCCACTGGGTGATGTCTTTCCCATCATAGATGATGGAACCCGCACTGGCGCGCGGATCGCCGCACAGAGTACCGAGCAGCGTGGTTTTCCCCGCGCCGTTGGCACCAATCAGCGTTACGATTTCACCTTGTTCGATGTGCAGGCTCACCTCATGCAGCGCTTGGATTTTTCCGTAATGCGCCGAAACCTGATTAAATGACAACATAGTGCTTATCCTTCCCCGAGATACGCGCGGATCACGTCCGGGTTATTACGAATTTCAACCGGTGTTCCCTGCGCCAGCGGCGTTCCCTGATTCACTACGTAGATGCGATCAGAAATGCCCATCACCAGCTTCATATCATGCTCGATCAGCAGCACAGATACCTGATGGCGATCGCGCAGTTCAGCAATCAGGTGATCCAGTTCTTCGGTCTCTTTCGGATTCAGCCCAGCGGCAGGTTCATCCAGCATCAGCACTTCCGGGCGCGTCATCATGCAGCGCGCAATCTCCAGACGACGCTGCTGCCCATAAGCCAGATTACCCGCTTGGCGGTTAGCCAAGTCAAGCAGACCAACGCGCTCCAGCCACATGGCACCCAATTCTTGCGCTTCGGCTTCCGCCCGACGGAAGCCCGGCGTTTTCAGCAGGCCAGCAAACACGCCGCTTTTCAGATGTTGATGTTGCGCCACCAGCAGGTTTTCAATCACCGTCATTTCGCGGAACAGACGCACATGCTGGAAGGTGCGCACCACGCCCATGCGGGCAATCTGCTGTCCCGGTAGCCCTTCCAGATGGCGATCGCGCAGCATAATGGTGCCGCCGGTCGGACGATAAAAACCGGTCAGGCAGTTAAATACCGTGGTTTTACCTGCCCCGTTCGGCCCAATCAGAGAGACGATTTCGCCCTGATTCAGGTCCAGCTCCACATTGTTGACCGCCAGCAAGCCGCCAAAGCGCATGGTTAGGCCACGAACCGACAATAAGGGTTGCGTACTCATGCCTGCTCTTCCTTCTTCTCAACCTTCAGCTTCATCTCAGGGCGCTTCATCGGCAATAGCCCTTGCGGACGCCAAATCATCATCAGCACCATCAGAGCGCCGAGCAGCAGCATGCTGTACTCGTTCAAATCGCGCATCAATTCACGCGATACCACCAGCAGAATGGCCGCGAGGATCACCGCAAACTGAGAGCCCATGCCGCCCAACACCACAATGGCAAGCACGAACGCCGATTCAGCAAAGGTGAAGGATTCCGGGCTGACAAACCCCTGGCGCGCGGCAAACAGCGTTCCGGCAAAACCGGCAAATGCCGCACTGATGGTAAATGCCGTCAGTTTGATACGGGTAGGGCTCAATCCTAATGAACGACAGGCAATTTCATCGTCACGCAACGCTTCCCAAGCACGCCCCAGCGGCATACGCAGCAAGCGATTAATCACAAACAGGGTTGCGATAACCAGCAGCAGAGCCACCAGATAGAGGAAAATGATGCGATCGCTGGGGTCATACTTCAGGCCAAACATCTCGTGGAAGGTACCCCAACCGCCTTCGCTGACGCGTCGGCTGAACTCCAGTCCAAAGAAGGTGGGTTTGGGAATCTGGCTGATGCCGTTCGGGCCACCGGTAAACTCGGTGTTATTCAGCAGCAGAATACGCACAATTTCACCGAAACCCAGCGTAACAATCGCCAGGTAGTCACCGCGCAGGCGCAATACTGGGAAGCCGAGCAGGAAGCCGGACAATCCAGCCGCAATGCCCGCCAGCGGCAAGCTCTGCCAGAAGCCCAGCCCGTAGTAATGGTTCAGCAATGCGTAGGTATAAGCGCCAATGGCGTAGAAACCACCGTAGCCCAGCACCAGCAAACCGGACAGCCCCACGACAACGTTCAGACCCAAGCCCAACATGACGTAGATCAGCGTCAGCGTGGCAATATCCACTGAACCGCGCGACACCACAAACGGCCAGACCACCGCAGCAATAATCAGCACCGCCGCCAGCACTTTCTGGCGCGGCGTGCTGCCGTCAAAGCTCGGTAACACCAGTGAGGAGCCACCGCCAGACAGTTTGCGCATTCCGCTTTGGAAGAAGGGACGCAGCAGTTGGAAGAAGAACACCACCACACAACCAACGCCGATCAGATTCCAGCGCACAGCATCTGCTCCGCGCACCACCAACGTAGTGCCATCCAGTCCCAGTTGCATTCCCATCAGGAATGCCGCCAGCACCAACAGCGTGAATGCCGATATCACCGCATTTAACAGGTTGAGCTGTTTCATACTTTCTCAACCTCCGGGCGCCCCAGGATACCGGTTGGCATCACCAGCAGAACCACAATCAGTAACGCGAAAGAGACTGCATCTTTGTACTCCGTACTCAGGTAGGCGCTGGTCAGGGCTTCCGCCACCCCCAGTACCAATCCGCCAATCATGGCCCCCGGAATACTGCCAATACCGCCTAACACCGCGGCGGTAAAGGCTTTCATGCCCGCCATAAAGCCAATGTAGGGGTTGATAACGCCGTAGAACTGGCCCAGTAGCACACCGGCGACTGCCGCCATCGCGGCACCGATAACAAAGGTCAGTGAGATGACACGATCAGTGCTGATACCCAGCAGGCTAGCCATTTTCAAATCTTCCGCACAGGCGCGGCAGGCGCGTCCCATGCGCGAATAGCGAATAAACGTGGTTAACGCCAGCATAGTAATAAAGGTGACAACCCAGATGGTCACCTGCATGGTGGTAATCGTGGCAGCGAAACCGTTGTTCTCACCAACAACCCATTGACCATGCACCAGCGTCGGCAGCGCCACATCGCGCGATCCCTGTGTCAGGCTGACGTAGTTTTGCAAGAAGATGGACATCCCGATGGCGGAAATCAGCGCAATCAGGCGCTTAGAATTACGCACCGGCTTATAGGCCACCCGCTCGATACTCCAACCGTAAGCGCTGGAGATCACAATCGCCGCGATAAAACCTGCACCGATCAGCACCCAGCTGACATCAATACCCACCATCATCAGTGCAGCAATAACGATAAAAGAGACGTAACTACCGATCATGTAAACCTCACCATGGGCGAAGTTGATCATACCGATAATGCCGTAAACCATGGTGTAGCCAATGGCAATCAGCGCATAAGTGCTGCCCAACGTAACGCCGTTGAACATTTGCTGAAGGAAATAGAGGAACTGCTCGGACATACCTTTACCTTAGAATTAGCCCTTACACCTTAAGATTTTGCCCCCACGGCCTAAAGGCGGTGGGGGCATCGGTGTTCAGGTGCTGAGTGGACGGCAGCGATTATTTTGCGCTAGAAGTGCCGTCTGCATGCCACTCGAATACGCCAAACTCAAACCCTTTCAGGTCACCCTTTGTATCCCAGCTCAACGGGCCCATCACGGTTTCCACGGAGTTGGCTTTCAGGTCTTTTGCGATGGCTTCAGGTTCCATACCGCTACGCGCCATCGCGGTGGTCAGAGACTGCAACGCTGCATAGGTGGTCCAAACGAACGGCCCAGTCGGATCCAGTTTTTTAGCTTTCAGCGCATCTACAATCGGCTGGTTAGCAGGAACCTGGTCATAACGTTTAGGCAGAGTAACCAACATACCTTCAGACGCCGCGCCCGCGATGTTAGACAGTGAGGAGTTACCCACCCCTTCCGGTCCCATGAATTTGGTGGTCAAACCCGCCTGACGTGCCTGACGCAGAATTTGGCCCATTTCCGGGTAGTAACCGCCGAAGTAGACAAAATCCACGTTCTCTTTCTTCAAACGCGCGACCAACGTGGAGAAATCTTTGTCCCCAGCGGTTACACCTTCAAACAGCACCACGTTTGCACCCGCTTTTTTCAGGCTATCCTGAACAGAACGAGCCAAACCTTCACCATACTGTTGTTTGTCGTGCACCACGGCAATACGCTGCGGCTTGATGGTATTCACGATGTAGTTGGCAGCGGTCGGGCCCTGATCGGAATCCAGGCCGGTAGTGCGCAGCACCAGCTTGTAACCACGGGTTGTCAGATCCGGTGCGGTCGCCGCTGGCGTAATCATTAGCACGCCTTCGTCTTCATAGATATCAGATGCAGGCTGGGTGGAGGAAGAGCACAGGTGCCCAATCACATAACGGATGCCATCGTTAATCACTTTGTTGGCAACGGCAACGGCCTGTTTCGGGTCACACGCATCGTCATATTCAACGGCAACCAGCTTGTTGCCTTTCACGCCACCTTTGGCGTTGATGTCAGCAATCGCCTGACGGGCACCGATAAATTCCATGTCGCCATACTGTGCAACCGGGCCGGACATAGCACCAACGACGGCAACCTTGATGTCTTCTGCATTGGCCATGTGTGCGAACGCTGCGGCCATACAACCCAACAGTACGACCTTACCTTTAGCTACTTTCATTCGATTCACCCTATCTGTCGTTATGGAGTTCGCCTATAAGCCTATACCACCCCGCCTTACTCAATTTTTTTCTTATAAGTAAGAACAGGTTAGGCGTTTTATTAGCTATACTTCACTAATAAGGCGTTATTTTTCATGTCATTAAACAGGAATTTTATGCTGCAAATCAACTCTCTCAATCAGAAACAAGCGGTGTAAACAGCATAAAATACCAGCCAGAAAAGCCACTATTTATTTTATATATAGTCAGTTATGCTGCTTTGTGCAGCAAGGAGCAACTCAATACTCGAAAAATCATCGATGAAGAAAACATTTTCCCTATTAACCGTACAGAAAAACTTACACAACTGTTTATCTACATCACTACTACATTATGCTTTAGGCGCCTTTATGCCTTATGCAAACACATTGAGAGGGTTATCGAAATGAAGCTCGCCGTCGAATGTCTCTCGTTATTCAGCGACCAGGATAGAATTGATCTCGCTAAGATTTGGCCTCACCAGAATCTTGACCTGTTGCAACAGAGCCTTGATGCTCACCAACGTCTGTTTGCATCGCGCTTTAATGGCCGCTTGCTGGCAGCGATCATGGTTGAGATTGATGGTGAATACGCAGAGCTTGATGACCTGATGGTCAGAGAAGCAACGCGCCGCCGAGGCGTTGGCCTGCACCTAATTCAGGAAGTTGTACGCCAGTTACCGGAAGTGAAAGAGTTCTGGCTGACAGCAGCAGATCATGCTGGTGTAAACGAAGCCGTGCTGGATCGTTTTATGGAAAGCTGCGGATTCTTTCCGGTCTCTGGAGGATGGCTCTACACCAGGACTTAACGCTAACTGCACCTATCCATGTAATGTGAGCACAGCCTTAAGCGAGGTTCTGGTTTTCAAATTGTTCCTGGCTGAGCCCGCCACAGGCAAAGTGGCGGCATCAGCGACTGCCATCACACCCGATATAATTTAATACTGCCGTTCTCATTATTTCTCGGCGAACCAACATGTTCACCGTAGATACATTCTATTTTCTGCGAGGGAATGAATTTGTGACTCATACCGATTAAGTTCGCCTGCGAAAATAGTGGTTCCCGTGTACTCAGCCAGTTTCAGAGCATCATCGCGAAACTCCAGAAAATACTGTTTACGGGATTTCTTGCCAGTTGATACTGGTTTTGTCATGTTAATCACCTCTTACTTTAGTGCTTACTCACTGAGTTGTACCTCTACTATTATTAAGCCATTTCACTCAATACATAATAATTTAATCATACAAACATTATTATTGAGTCAAATATAAGATTGAAAAATATTTATTATCTCATAAAACCCAAACTCATGATATTTCATGGAAAATAAAAAACCGACATCATTCCTACAAAAAAAAATTAAATTAATTTAAAAACACTCTACACTAAAAAAATAAGACAATAAAAATAGCATAAAACACATAGTCAAATAACTTTTAATAATGTAATAGATCACAAAAAAATAAATATGCACACATAATCATTCTAATTATAAGAATGGCCGACTACGTCATTTTTATGAGATACAACATCTATAACATGAATAGGAGAATAACAAAACCAGAAAAAAGCAAATAAGAGATTAAATATAATTAAAAAATCAACCATATAATTAACATCGAGGTGTTTATGATTAATCACAAATCATTGGCTTGTTTATCTATATTGATGGCACTATCATTCAGCGCTTACTCTAATAATGATATAGCTAATTATGATAATAAGAAGCCAGATTCAGGTAATACCGTTAGTATGAATGTTGCTCTTTTTGATTATGTATTTCCAGAAAACCTGCGTTCATATACTGCTGGTACTCGTGTACTGCAACCAAGAGATGGACGAATTTATCAATGCCGGCCATTTCCAAACAGTGGATATTGCGTACAATGGGCACCAACAGAAACACAGTATGAGCCAGGGTTTGGCAGCCATTGGACCTGGGCATGGATAAAAACAGACTATTGTCCATAAATACAAAAAATGCTCCTAATATAGGTATAATAAAATAGAACTAAGCCTTTGGCTTATTAATTCCTCAATATTTATTTGGAGTCGTAATGAACAGCCAGCTCCAGCTGTAGATGAATCATATTACTATTAAATTAATCAGGCCAGCCCACGCTGGTCTGATTTTAAGCTGGAATTAAAACTTGGTAATGCTAGTTAATTATTAGATACTAATGAATGCTCTTATCGTATATTTTTTCTGATTTTTTAAAAACAAATGGTTTTGCACACAAATTGCCTTCATTGCGCACGAATGACTGCGGTCCATCTGGTTCACAACAGATAACGGTCCAGCGTTGAATGCAATGTTCTACGCTACGTACCCCGTAACGCCAGGTAACTCTATCAACCCCTTAATGATCTGATTTATTCCACTACACGATAAAACACCTCATCCGTTAACCCATGGTACTGATGATGATATTTTCTCACTCCACTACGTTAACAAATATCCTTTTAGTTCTCGCCATGTAAATCTCGTTAGAACATCATTAACATTAATATATTTATAATAAACACCCATAAAAACCATTTTATGACACATGAATGTTTATAATAAAAGTATGGCACTCAACACCAATAAGAACGCCTGCATTAGAGAGAGAAAATGAAAATCACATTATCAAATGTTTACCCATCATATTATAACGAGGAAAAATCTATTCTCAGCGTGTCAGAATACAACGCTCACTTGCTCAACATAGAAAATAAAATCTATTTAAAAAACGACATTTGCAATACGCAAATAAACAATTTAAATGATGAGCTAACTGTAAAAACTGAACATTTAAAAAATCAAACAATGTCTTGATGAATATGCCTCACCAAAAAAGCCCCCCCAAAAAGATATAGAATACTTACAAATCCTCATTATAAAATATGCAATGAACATCATCGAAACTGGATATATTACATGGGAGAGATTTAATAAGGCATCAACAACATACAAAGATATACTAACCATGATGACATCACACAATTATATTGTCACGTGTGATGAGGCTCGGAAACAACATATTGAACAAGAACACATTGAGTTAAAATGGTCATGTTGCATATACAATTTTCTTATTCAGCTGATATATTATGATACGCCTCCTGAAAAAGATTTTTTACCATCTGGATTTCAATATAATAATCAATATAATTTGAACATTACTGAAATCGCCAGTAATAGCATTACTAACGCAAGATCCACCGAGTTTATTTTGAATGAAGTTTTATTGAAAATGATTGATGGAAAAAATTGTAAAAAAATCGCATTAGATATAAAAATATTAAACGATTTTTATTTCACATATATGATATCCAAAGTTCACAATGAATATTGTGATTTAAAAAAAGAGTACTGTTCTATAATAACAGAAACTTTATTATTTATACCTCAAACAATCAAGGATGAAATCGTATCTTACTCTGACTAATATTTACTTTTCCACCCAACTTATCCATCAGCGCGCGCGACAAAAAAGGCCAACATATGTTGGCCTTTTCATTATCTGATAGTACAGCTGCATCATGCCTCAATCGCCGCTCGCAGCTTCTTCATAGCGTTTTTCTCTAACTGACGCACACGTTCTGCAGAAACGCCGTATTGATCAGCCAGTTCTTGCAAGGTGGACTTGTTGTCGTCGTCCAACCAGCGCGCACGTATAATATGCTGGCTACGTTCATCCAGCCCTTCCAACGCGTAGGCAAGTTTGTCCGCCGCGTGGTTATCCCAGTTATCTTCCTCGATACCATCGGCGAAATCAGAAGATTTATCCTGAAGATACAGCATCGGGGCCATCGCTTGGCCATCATGCGCCTCGTCATCCGGTGCGGGATCAAACGTCATGTCTTGCGCGGCCATACGGGATTCCATCTCGCGCACATCTTTGCTGGTCACGCCCAACTCACGGGCTACCAGTTCCACTTCGTCCTGATTAAACCAGCCCAGACGTTGCTTGGTCTTACGCAGGTTAAAGAACAACTTGCGTTGCGCTTTGGTGGTGGCGACTTTAACAATACGCCAGTTACGCAACACATATTCATGAATTTCGGCTTTGATCCAGTGCACAGCAAAGGACACCAGACGTACACCCATTTCTGGGTTGAAGCGGCGCACCGCTTTCATCAGACCAATGTTGCCTTCTTGAATCAGGTCAGCCTGAGGCAATCCGTAACCAGCATACGTACGAGCTACGTGAATTACAAAGCGCAGATGCGACAGGATCAGCGCTTTCGCCGATTCCAGATCGCCCTCATAATGCAGCCGTTCAGCCAGTGCCCGCTCTTCCTCAGCCGTCAGCATCGGATAGGCGTTGGCGGCACGAATATACCCTTCCAGACTGCCCTGGGGAACTAAGGTGAAAGTTTGCATATCTTTGGTCATTCGACCCCTCTTCAATTAGCGTGATGGGATAAGGTACAACTTTAAACATCACATTAAGTACAACAAAACCGCTGAACCTTCTGCCATTCTCTGGCACAGAACTTGGACCGTACAAGATGCCGCAAGTTCCTTCTATTCATCGACAGACAGTATTTTATCGCCTGACGGCGACAGATCAAGGCGAACCTGTCGATGACTTCGCCCAAGGCTCTAAATGCCAAAACATCAGAAAATCCTACCAGAAAAAAAGTCATTCTGGTGTAAAACGACGTAAATGTTGTACGGTTGCCAACCATGCCGCCAGCCAGCCAATCATCCCGGCAATCAACAGCAGCAGCAGTGATTCATCCCAGGTTAGCCCCGTCACAGCAAAACGCGTACCAAACACCGCCGCAACCTGATCAACCACAGCGGACAGCTTCCAGACCAACGCCTGCGACAGAATCAGTGACAACAACGCACCCCCGCCCCCCAACAGCGCACCGCCGTTGAGGAAAGGACGTAAAATAAAGCCGTCCGTCGCCCCAATCAGCTTCATGACATTGATGGTCTCACGGCGGCTGAAAATACTCAGGCGCACGCTATTACCGATGACCAGGAACACGGCAACAATCATCAGGATACCGATGGTAGCTGCCACCTGTCCCACCAGGGAAGTCAACGCCACCAACCGCGCAAACCAGCTATCATCCATACGAACCTCACTCACCCCTTGCACTGCCGCTACGCGATCACGCAGTGAGGTCAGCGTCTGTGAGCTTTGAAAGTTCAGCTTCGGCGTAATGATGGCAACGGCAGGCAACGGGTTCTCTTCCAGCATATCCAGCGCACCGCCGAAACCAGACCAGTTACGAAACTCACCCATCGCTTCATCACGGGACAAATAGTTGACCTTATCAACCCCGTCTTCCTCCTGAAGCTTGCTGATCACCGCCTGCGCCGCATCATTGTCCAACGCTTTATCCAGATAAACCGTCAATTGCGGCGTGGGATACCACTGTTCCGCAGCTTGACTGACGTTCTTCCACACCAGATAACAAATACTTGGCAATGTCAGCGAGATGGCAATCACCATCACAGTCAGCAGCGTCGCCAACGGTTGGCGCAGCATGTCCGCCAGCGTATTATCCCAGGCATAACGCCACTGCTCTTGCCAGCCACCGCGCAGTGCCTTTTCCTTACTCACGCGGGGTTTCGCGTTACGGGAATTAGTCGCCATAAACGCCTCCCAGCATACGCCCTTGCGACAGCGTCATTACGCGATACTGACGGCTGGCAATTAGCGTCGTGTCGTGCGTTGCCATCAGCACCGTTACGCCAACGCGGTTAAATTCCTCAAACAGACGCAAAATATCCTGGGACAGCGCATTGTCCAGGTTACCGGTCGGTTCATCAGCCAGCAGCACAGTCGGTTTATTCACCACCGCGCGCGCGATTCCCACTCGCTGCTGTTCACCACCAGACAGTTGGATCGGGTAGCTCTTGGCTTTATCCAGCAGTCCTACTTTATCGAGTGCGGCAGATACACGGCGGCGGATATCTTCACTGCTCGCCCCGGCAATAATCAGCGGCATCGCCACATTATCGTAAACGGTACGGTCCATCAGCAAATGGTGATCTTGAAAGATCATACCGATCTGGCGGCGCAAGAAAGGCACCTCACGCTTTTTCAAGCGGCTGATATTGTGCCCGCTAAATAAAATCTGGCCCGCACTCGGGCGTTCTATGCCACAAATCAGTTTCAGCAGAGTACTTTTCCCGGCACCGGAATGGCCCGTCAGAAACGCCATCTCCCCAGGGAGCAGATGGAAATCCACCCCCTGCAACGCCTGACGTCCACCTAGATAAGCCTTACTGACTTGTTCAAAGCGAATCATCCGTTTTCATCCTCTCGGGCAAGCAGTTCATCCTCGCGAGACATCAGTCCTCGCGGGCAAAAAGCGCCTCAATAAAATCGTCAGCCTTAAAGGGACGCAAATCGTCAATACCTTCTCCTACCCCAATATAGCGGATAGGAATACCAAACTGATCGGCGATAGCAAAGATCACCCCGCCTTTCGCGGTGCCATCTAGCTTGGTCAGTGTGATACCCGTCAAGCCGACGGCATCGTTAAACAGTTTCGCCTGGCTGACCGCGTTTTGCCCAGTACTGGCATCCAGCGTCAACATGATTTCATGCGGCGCAGACTCATCCAGTTTTTTCATCACGCGGACAATTTTTTTCAATTCTTCCATCAGATGCGCTTTGTTCTGCAAGCGCCCTGCGGTATCAGCGATCAGCACGTCAGCACCACGCGCTTTCGCCGCCTGAATGGCATCAAAAATCACCGAGGCGGAATCAGCACCCGTATGCTGCGCGACCACAGCCACGTTGTTACGCTGGCCCCACACCTGCAACTGCTCCACGGCAGCGGCACGGAAAGTATCTCCGGCAGCCAGCATCACTGATTTGCCCTGCGCCTGGAACTGGCGCGCCAGCTTACCGATGGTGGTAGTTTTACCGACGCCGTTAACGCCTACCATCAGGATCACGTAAGGGGCTTGCCCGTCAACGTTGAGCGGTTCGTCTACCTTATTGAGGATAGCGCCCATTTCTTCTTTCAGTTTCACCAGCAGCGCATCAGCATCTTTCAACTGCTTACGACTGGCATGTTCGGTGAGATCGGCAATAATCTTGCGCGTTGTTTCCACACCGACATCCGCAATCAATAATTGCTCTTCCAGTTCCTCAAACAGATCGTCGTCGATTTTCTTACCGCGAAACAATCCGATAAATCCGGAACCTAGATTTTCACGGGTTTTTACCAAGCTGCGTTTGAGTCGAGCGAAAAAGCCCTCTTTAGTCGGCCTTTCCTGCTCTTGCGCGACGGGCACAGGCTCAGCAATGTTCTCTTCCGCTTCAGCTGGTTGCTGCTCATCGCCACTGTCTTGTGATTGCAGAATATTCTGCGATTCAGAAATATCCTGTGCTGCTGCACCGTCTACCGTCTCATCGATTTCAACCTCATCAGCAATCAGAGATGATTCTGGCTGCTCTGCAGCGAATTCCTCATGCACCTGGCTGCCCGTGAGTGGCACTTGCTCTGCGTGAACCTCAGCCTGCACGTCAGACACTTCGTTTGGCGTCTCAGCGTGAACGTCCGATACCACGGGCACATCACGTTCCTGAGGCTGCGCCACATCCTGCTGCTGTTCTGCCTCTTGCGGTTGCTCAGTCCGTTCCTCTTCCTGACGCCCTAATCCCAGCCAGGAAAAGAAACCGCGTTTTTTCTCTTTTGTCATATCGCAATCGCGCCCCATGCTGCTGCTCACAGCAGCGCTTAAATAATTGAAGTCAATAGCCCAGTCAGGGTCGAGCCCAGAGTCTACCACTTTCCGCACGGCAGCAACACGCACCATGGCAGAGCAGGTGGCAACAATCACGGTAACTAAATATGTCATCTCGACAACCGGGTATGTCAAAACTACGCGTTACCGCAGACAAACCTAATATTAACATTCCTTCCCCTCTTAACCCCCGTTAGAATAGCGCCTACATATTATCGATAGCGAATCTCAGCACCCGGCAAACCGGTGTTCTGCAGTAAACAGACGATGGCAAAAAAAAATGCACCTGCACAGGCAGGCCAAATCCGCATCATCGGCGGCCAGTGGCGCGGACGGAAACTTCCTGTCCCGGACAGCCCCGGGTTGCGTCCCACCACCGATCGCGTTCGTGAAACACTGTTTAACTGGCTGGCGCCAGTTATTCAGCAAGCCCGTTGTCTGGATGGCTTCGCAGGCAGTGGCGCATTGGGATTTGAAGCGCTGTCACGCTATGCGGCACATGTCACCCTGCTGGAAAACGAACGCAGTATTGCCCGGCAACTGGAACAGAATGCTGTACTGTTAAAAACGGACAATGCCCACATCATCAATACCAATACGTTAAACTGGCTGGCACAGGCCGGTGAACCTTATGACGTGGTGTTTCTCGATCCCCCCTTTCGCCGAGATTTATTGAATCAGACGCTCACCTTGCTGGAACAGCAGGGATGGCTGGCACCCGAGGCGTGGATTTATGTGGAAACTGAAGTGGAGCATGGCGAGCTCGAGATTCCCGTGACCTGGACGTTACACCGAGAAAAAGTTGCAGGACAAGTGGCATACAGGCTGTATACCCGTCAGGCCGCACCCACACAGCATGAAGAGGTAGAAGATGATTTGGATTAATTTGGGCCGATTATTGATGATCGGTGTGTGGGGCTTTTTAATCGCCAACCTGATTTCGCCCTTTCCCCGCCCGCTGAACATCTTCATGATGGTCGCGATGGGATTTACGCTGCTGATGCACGGTTTTCAGGTGCTGTTGTTACGCGCCAGCCACGGCAAAGAGCAGGGGCCTCTGAGCCGAGCACTAGAAGTGCGTATTTTTCTGTTCGGGGTATTTGAACTGCTGGCGTGGCAAAAAAAGATGAAGGGTGTCCAGCCCAATAGCAGGACAAAAAAATAGCCCTATGCGGGTATGAAGGACACAAAGCAAGAGCCCCGTACCTGCAACATGCCCGTCATACCCAAGGTCAGCGCCTGATACTGCGTCTCGCTCACGCGACAGATGATGTTCTCCCCTGCGGGCAATAGCATAAACGTTACTTCATAGCGCACAGGAAGATCGGGATTCACGGGCTGCGAACGGGTAGGGCGCGCCAACGGTATGGCGCGTAGCGCGGCGATCTCCGCCTTTAACGTGCGCAGTGGCGCTGCCTCATCCGCTTCGCGCTGACGTCGTTGCCGCTGGAACTGCCGCCACCCCAGAAACACTATCAGGCTGACAACCAAAGACCACCAGTGAGATATTTCCCACGACATCAGGGCTTTTTCCCTGGAAGGAAAGGGAAAGAGGTCACATTGTCACCCAGTTCTGAAATACGGGCAGCCCCTTTCTCCGTCACTGCATCAATGCGGATCACCGCTTGCAACGGAATAAAACTGCGATTCACACCTGAAAACTCAGTTTTTAGCTTCTCAGTAGAAGGATCCACCAGCAGGGTGGAGGGGCCGTCAAAAACAAAATCCGCAATCTCAATAAAACCAAACAGACTGCTTTGCACCAGCTCCCGCACGTAAAGCTGATAATTTTTGCCGTTATTTATAAACTGAATCCGGTAGAGCGCTGACTCATTGCTCATTCAAAAACCGTCTCCCTCAGTTGCATCGTGAAGATATATATACAAAAAAACGATCATTATTGCCGTCAACATAGCATGAAGTGCGCCACTTCGCACTTGTCACACAGTGTGTTGTTCATCCCGAGTACGATCTCCTACACTAAATGATGAAAAATCCAATAAGGTGATAAGGATACGCTATGCTCTGGTCGTTTATTGCCGTTCTATTTTCAGGTTGGCTCTACGTTGATGCCAGCTACCGTGGGCCAGGCTGGCAACGCTGGTTATTCAAGCCAATCACCATCGCGCTACTGCTCGCGCTGGCCTGGCAAACACCGCTGATGGGCGTCACAGGTTATTTTATTGTGCTCGGTCTGCTGGCAACGTTAGCCGCTGATATCCTGCTGTTGCTGCCAGCACAGCGCATGCTGTTCGCCATCGGTGCCTATTCAGCCTGCCACCTGCTCTACACCATCGGGTTTCTGGTGGCGAAAACGTCACTCACGTTTTTCTGGCCGTTACCGCTGTTGCTGCTGGTGGTTATCGCGATACTGTTGGCACTACTGTGGTCACGGCTCGACACACTGCGTTGGCCGGTAGTGATATTTGTTGTGGTGAATGCCGTAATGGTGTGGGTTGCTGGTGAACAGTACTTTGCACTTGGCAGCAGCAATAACCTTTCTTGGTTTGCAGGCAGCATGCTGTTGTTTATCGCCCACAGCACCTGGCTGATTCACCATTACCGTTTTCCGTTTCGCGCCCATCAGGCGATTGTTGCTGCTGGCTATTTCGCAGGCCACTTTCTGATCGTACGGGCGCTCTATTTTTAATCAGTGCTAAGTGTCAAAAGCGCTGTGCAGCTTCTGGCAGCAGTGGTAAAGTCGTGGATGAGAACCACTATCATCAAACAGGAGAGCATGATGCATTCTCATCACCACACTCACCATGATCATTGCGCCAACGCTTGCTGCCAGCGCCATGCGCAGCACAGCAGTGATGCCGATCGCAGTTGCTGTGCGGTTACACACAGCACCACAACAATCTCTGCATGCGGTACTTCACCCAGCGCGGAACAGAGTGCTTCTGACGGAGGAGAGAGCGGCGATTCAGGAGACCCCGACGGCAGTGACAGTGACGCCCCACCCGCTTCCGGCTTGCGCTTCAGTTGGATTATCCGCGGGATGGATTGTCCAAGTTGCGCAAAAAAAATCGAAAACGCCATCACCCCTCTTCCCGGCGTCATTCAGGCAAGCGTCCGATTCGCCACCGAAAAACTCATTGTTGATGCACAATCCGACATTCGCACACAGATTCAACGCGCAGTAGAGCATGCTGGATTTACCTGGCAAGATACGTCTCCTCCTTCAACAGCCCAAACATCATCCGCCCCTGCCGAAACACCTTTACGCCGTCTCTTGCGCGAACAAGGTTTTCTTATTCTGTTTGCTGTGTTGACAGCAGCCAGTGGGGTACTTTCGCTATTTTCACCAAGCGCTTCAGAGATAGCCTTTATCGCAACCACACTGCTGGGGCTAATACCGCTACTCTCGCAAGCGATTAAACTGATTCGCAGCGGCACACCCTTTGCCATCGAAACACTGATGAGCGTCGCCGCGCTGGGCGCATTGCTGATTGGCGCAACCAGCGAAGCCACCATGGTCATTCTGCTGTTTATGCTGGGCGAGCGCCTGGAAGGCTACGCAGCACAGCGCGCCCGTCGCGGCGTAAGCGCATTGATGGCACTCATGCCAGAAACCGCAACGGTGATTCGTGCAGGGCAGCGAGTACAGATCAATATTGCGACACTGCGCCCCGGCGATGTGATCGAAGTAGCGCCGGGCAGTCGATTGCCCGCTGATGGTGAACTGCTGGTTCCCCATGCGAGCTTTGATGAAAGCGCGCTGACCGGAGAATCCCTTCCGGTAGAACGCGAGCAAGGCGACAAGATATCGGCAGGCAGTCTGAGCGTCGATCGCCTGATTCAGTTGCGTGTGATGTCCGAACCAGGCAACAGCGCCATCGACCGTATTTTGCATTTGATTGAAGAAGCTGAGAGCCACCGTGCGCCGATAGAGCGTTTTCTCGATCGCTTTAGTCGCTATTATACTCCTGCCATCATGCTGCTTGCAGCGGCGACCATCGTCGTACCCCCCCTGTTCTTCGGTGCCCCTTGGCAAGAGTGGATTTATCGCGGCCTGACGCTGTTACTGATAGGCTGCCCCTGTGCGTTGGTGATCTCCACCCCGGCTGCCATCACGTCCGGCCTTGCCGCCGCCGCCCGGCGCGGTGCGCTAATTAAAGGCGGCGCCGCGCTGGAGATTCTGGGCACCATCAATACCATCGCCTTCGACAAAACGGGCACCCTGACACAGGGCAAACCACAGGTAACCGATGCAATACCCGCTCCGGGCATGAGCACAGCAGCGCTACTCGCGCGCGCTGCGGCGATCGAGGCAGGTTCGCACCATCCTCTGGCAAAAGCGATTGTCCAGCACGCTCGTACCGTTTCCCCGATGCTGCCCGTCGCAACAGCACAGCGCGCACTGGCTGGCGTGGGCGTTGAGGGCGTCATCGCAGGTAAAAACATCAGCGTCAAAGCCCCCGCTAAAATCTCACCTGATACGCTCGACGCCGACTGGCACGATCGCATTCATGCCCTGGAGAGCGACGGGAAGACGGTGGTGGTGGTACAAGAAGAAGCGCACGTCATTGGCTTGCTGGCGTTGCGTGACACCTTGCGCCCAGATACACCACAAGCGGTAGAGGCACTGCGCAGCCTGGGAATTCGCTGCACCATGCTCACCGGTGATAACCCGCGTTCGGCGGCAGCCATCGCAGCGACGCTGGGCATTGACTATAAGGCAGGGTTACTACCCGCGGACAAAGTGGATGCCGTGCGCGAGATGAATCAGGCCCAACCAACAGCCATGGTGGGAGATGGCATTAACGATGCACCGGCAATGAAGTCTGCTGCTATTGGCATTGCCATGGGTGGCGGCAGCGATGTAGCACTGGAAACCGCCGACGCGGCACTCACACATAATCGGCTGAGTGAACTGGCGGGAATGATTCAGCTTTCGCGCGCCACGCGTAATAATATCCGGCAAAACATCACCATTGCACTGGGGCTGAAAGCCATCTTTCTGGTAACCAGCCTATTGGGGCTTACCGGGTTATGGCTGGCAGTGCTGGCTGATTCCGGTGCAACGGCGCTGGTAACTGCCAACGCGCTGCGGTTATTACGGCGCGAAAAAACACAAAACGCCGGATAACGTCAGAAAGGCTACTTCTTGCGCAGGAGGTAGCGGTATGGCAGTGATGCCGTCTCTTGCGCCAGAAGCTCGTGTTCCATATAGACACAAAAGCCCGGTATATCGCGTGTGGTTGCCGGGTCATCCGCCAGAATGAGTAACGTTTGCCCCGTCTCCATCTGACGCACGGTTTTACGCACCATCATCACCGGTTCCGGGCAGCGTAGCCCCTGTGCATCAAGGGTTTTATCCGGATTGGCGAAAGTGTCGGTCATCATTATTCTCAGCAATAGCATAAAGGCATATACAACGGCCACCCTCTGTGGCTACCGTCAAAACCGCCTTATTTTACGCCGCAGATTTTCCTGCGCAACCTACGATATCGATTGCGCATAAATTCGCCATTGCAATCTTTGCCTAACAGCGTATCATGCCGCGCGCTGCTACCTGCGTCAGTCGCTTTGAGTAAGCAGTATGAATTACGTGCCATAATGTCATTGTTAACGGCACAACTTGGGTTCCCTCACCCCAATAACTAAAAAGGTCACATTGCCATGTTTCATTTTACCGCCCAGCAGCGGCTTAGCGCGCTCGTCTGGCTATCGTTGTTTCACATCCTGATCATTACCTCCAGCAATTATCTGGTGCAGTTGCCGATCGCCATCTTCGGGTTCCATACCACCTGGGGTGCCTTCTCCTTCCCGTTTATCTTTCTTGCCACCGATCTCACTGTGCGCATCTTTGGCGCACCGCTGGCCCGCCGAATTATTTTGACAGTGATGGTGCCCGCACTGGTGATCTCCTATGTGGTGTCATCGTTGTTTTATCAGGGAGAATGGCAAGGATTCAGTGCGCTCGCCAGTGTCAACATCGTGGTTGCCCGTATCGCCTGCGCCAGCTTTATGGCCTATGTGCTTGGGCAGATTCTGGATGTGCATGTGTTTAATCGCCTGCGTCAACGTAAGGCATGGTGGGTCGCACCCACGGTATCCACACTGTTCGGTAATTTAAGCGATACGCTGGCCTTCTTCTTCATTGCCTTCTATCGCAGTACCGATCCCTTTATGGCAGCAAACTGGGTGGAAATCGCGTTGGTCGATTACACCTTCAAATTACTGATTAGCCTGTTGTTCTTCTTGCCGATGTACGGTGTGATGCTCAATATGGTACTCAAGCGTTTAAGTGAATCTCACGGCCATCCCGCATCGCGCAAGCCGCCGTCGGTTGAACAATGGCGCTGATGGCTGACAGCCCCTCCACCGCGTGTGGAAGGGCTATCTCAGGAACCGTCCTAAATAGGTTTTGTGACAACAAAACGCTTGAGTTTCACCAGTGAATAGGGTGCGATATAGCGGTTTACCCGTGCATGCCTGATAAAAGAGAAGGACGCTTATGCCGAATCTAGTGAAATATCTTGGAATTACGTTGCTTGCCGCATTATTAGCCGCCTGCGACGGTAAGAAAGACGACAATGCGGGCCACGCCGGACACGATGCGGCGGCCACACAAACGGCCAGTCAAACCATCTCGCTGCTGTCTGGCAATATCACGTTCACGCTGCCTGCGGATATGCATGATCAAAGCGGGAAAGTGGGTTCGCAATCCAACAATATGCATGTCTATGCCAACGATAACGGCCAGCGCGCAGTGATTGTGATTCTCGGCGACAGTAGCAATGAAACGCTGCCAGTATTGGCGCAGCGCCTTGAAGATCAGCAGCGCGCCCGCGATGCCAACTTGCAAGTCGTGACCAACAAATCCATTGAGATTAATGGCCATGCGCTGCAACAACTCGACAGTATCTCCAACAGTGGTAACGGCAAGCAGGTTTACTCTTCCGTTCTGTTGGGGAATGTGGCTAACCAATTGTTAACACTGCAAATTACGCTACCCGCCGATAACCAGCAAGCGGCGCAAACTGAAGCAGAAAACATCATTCACACGCTGACATTGAAGTAATTATTATGAGGCCGCTTACGCGGCCTCTCTCTCAATACGCTCAACTCGCTTTCACCACGTTTTTCCCGGCAATACGCCCAAACACGATGCAATCCGTCATGGCAACGCTGCCCAGACGCACCGCGCCGTGCACGCCACCAGCGGCCTCCCCGGCGGCATACAACCCGACGATCGGTTTCAAATCAAAACCAATCACCTGCGCATCTTTATTGATAGCCAATCCCCCCATGGTGTGGTGAACGCGCGGCCACAGGCGCGCCACATAGTAAGGCGGAGTGATGTTAGGCGCGGCATCTTTGAAAATCATGCAACCCAAGTCCGGATCGTTTTCCAGATGCTGCTCCACATAGCCGTTCCAGCGCTTCACCTGTTCGACAAAAGGCGCGACCGGCATACCATAAGCCTGCGCCACTTCTTCCAGAGTGTTGTAGGTCTTGAGTGAGCCATTTTTCAGCGCGCCGTTCATCTGCCCTTCGTCCACCATTTTCAGCGTGTTGGTTTTATCCGCAATAATCAACGCCGGATGCCCCAGTTGAATAATGGCATCAGCGCGCTCTTTGCGGTTTCCTGTTTCTTTAAAGAAGCGCTTACCGTTGGCGGGATCGACCATCAGACCATAGCCGACTACGCGTTCAACAAACTGCGGGATATAGCCGAAACCCTGTTCATCTGGGCTGGTCCATGGACCGAGCTGAATCCAATCCATCTGCGTCGCCAATGCGCCAATCATGCTGGCTGCCATTAGCGCTTCCCCCGTCGCGCCCGGTTGGTTGGTGGAGGTGAACGCATCCGTCAGGCGCGGATCGTACATTTGCCGTAACGCGACACCTTGAGAGAAACCACCGGATGCCAGTACGACCCCTTTTGTCGCGCGGATAAACGCCACTGAACCGGAAGCATCGTCCGGGAACTTATAGCCACGCCGCACTTCCGCCCCGAGCACGCGACCTTTATTATCAATAATCAACCGCTCCAGCTTGGTACGCTGTTCGATGACCACGCCCAGTTCTTTGGCCTTCTGGTACTGTTTCACCACCAGCCCGGAACCGGAGCGCTGCTTCAGTTGGTGAGCGCGTTTTACCGAGTGACCGCCATGATAATTGACCCGGTCAAACTCAGCCCCGAGGCTTTTTGCCCACTCAAGCGCCTCAACAGAGTGATCGGCGACGGTGCGTGCCAATTCAGGGTAATTCAGCCAGTTGCCTGCTTTCATCATGTCCTGATACATCAGTTCTGGGGAGTCCTTGATCCCCAGCGTCTGCTGCATACTTGAACCCGCCGCCGACAGATCGCCGCCGTTCAGTATCGAATTTCCGCCAAACAGCGGCATTTTCTCGATAATCAGCACATTCGCCTTGGCATTACGCGCTTCAATGGCGGCCGCTAATCCGGCGAAGCCAGAGCCAACAATCAGCACATCCACCGTGGTATCCCACTTCTGCGGCACCGGTGCTGGTGGCGCAACCGCAGCAGCAGGGCGAGACAGTGCCATGCCACCTAACGCGCCCATCATAATACCGGTAGATTTAAGGAAATGACGGCGCCCCTGGGGATTTGGGTCTTGCTTGGTGTTTTTACTCATAAGATTATCTCCATGTTCAGAAACATCGAATCGAGCTGAGAAAAAATCCAGTGCAATCAAAAGATAACGAAAATTGGCGTGGTGCAGCGAGCCAGCAGAATAACGCTCGCGCCTTGAGTAGGCGGTGATAGCCTATTTCATCATGAAAAGTAAGGAATTAAACGTGAAGCGTCGCCCAATGTGGCGAATCTTCTGAAATGAGAGAGACAGGCAAAATACCCCAACCGGAGACCTCATGGAGATCGCCGATTGGGTAGCTACGCTTATTGCCCTGACGAGAGGTTCTCTTCCTGCGCCAGCGTAACGCCACGGCGACTCAGACGCAGCGTCATCAACAAGCCGACACTCACTAATACAGCAGCAGCCAGATAAATAGCACCTACGCCGGTGTAGCCCATCATCACTCCGGCCAGCGGACCGACCAGCCCGAGAGACAAATCGAGAAACAGCGTATAGGTCGCCAGTGCACTGCCCTGATTTTGTGGCGCAACCACTTTAACGGCCAGCACCCCAAGCGATGGGAACACAAGTGAGAAACCGGCACCGGCCAGAAAGGCACCCAATTCCGCCATCAGCGGCAGCGCTGCACTCCAGATTAACAACAGCCCGATAATTTCCACCGTAAAACAGACAATCGCCACGCGCAGCCCGCCAAAACGGTTAATGCTGTTAGGAAACAACAGACGCACGCCGACAAAAGCGCAACTGAAAATGGTCAGAGTAAGCGCAGCCCCTTCCCAGTGCCGATCGGCATAGAACAGGGTGATAAATGTGGCGATCACACCAAATCCGACGGATGCCAACGCCAGCACAATACCGTAGACCCACACCTTACCCAGCACTTCGCGAAACGGCAGTTTTTTACCCGGCGTCACTTTCGCCGCCTCGCGCGGCAGCGCGAGCAGCACAAACAGCAGGGCAATGGCGATGACGGTATACGACACCAGCTTTAACCCACCGATGTGATTGATCCATACTCCGAGCGGCGCGCCGATCGCCATCGCACCATAAGTCGCCACGCCATTCCAGGAGATCACCCGCCCGATATGCCGCGACCCCACCACACCCACGCCCCACAGCGTCGCACCTGTGCCTGCAAAACTTTGCCCCGCTCCCAGAATCAAGCGCCCGATGCACAGCAATGTCAATGCAACGATCGGTGAACTGTCGTTCCAGGCAGCCAACGCATAAAACACCCCGCTGACAACGGCACCGCACAGCCCCAGCACAACCACTTTCTTCGGCCCTTTCTCATCCGCGATGCGCCCAGATTGCGGTCGGCTCAACAGCGTGGTGAAGTACTGCAAACTGATCACCAACCCCGCCCAAAAGGCACTAAACCCCAGATGTTCATGCACATAGCCCGGTAATACCGCAAGCGGTAACCCAATGGTCAGGTAATTGGCAAAGTTGAACATCACCACGGAAAAAATACGCAAATTAAGGCGCAACGCGCTTGGCGCAGACTCTGAAGCAGGCATGAAAGGTTTTACTCGATTAACGGCGTGGCAGCATCAGCGCAATAGCGCCTACCAAAACAGACCTCAAATGGTCTTGGACGAGTATAAACAAGCGTCAACACGCTTTCATCGTAAATGTGCGCCACATCATCACTTACGTGATTATTTAGTTAAAAATTTTTTACATGTTGAATTATGGCGCAGGTCGTCCTGATTTTTTTGCCTGTGCATTTTTATCTTCCTGCTTGAACATCAGACATATCAAAGACGCAAAGAACGCCTTCCTATGCCGATTGTTGGTTATAATCAATCCATCTCTGTACGACGTTTGCGGTTACATGTGTTTATATAACCCGTTGATTATATAAACCATCGCGTGACATAAACTATCTGCACGTCGGTTTTTTCATTGAGCAGGAGGAAACGGATGCCCGCACCGGTCGATCCGCATCGTTCAACATCCACCGCCTCATCAGCACAGAAGGCGGCATCTTCATGGCTTTCGCGGTGTAAGCGTATTGCACAACGAGTTCAGGCTATCCCCAGCATTGCACACCTGATCCGCGCCGGGGAGCGTTTCAACGATCGGATGGGAAACCAGTTTGGCGCAGCAATCACCTATTTTTCCTTTCTGTCGTTGATCCCGATTTTGATGGTGTCCTTCGCCACCGTCGGTTTCGTACTCGCTTCTAATCCCGATATGCTGACGCAGTTGATCGACCGCATCGTCAACAGTATCAGCGATCCCAACTTGGCGCTGACGTTAAAAAATACGGTAAAGACCGCCGTTGAGCAGCGCACCACTGTCGGCGTAACCGGGCTGCTGATCGCACTCTATTCCGGTATCAGTTGGATGGGCAATTTGCGTGAAGCAATCCGCGCCCAGTCTCGCGATGTGTGGGAACGTAAACCACACGAAGAAGAAAAAATCTATTTTCAGTACGTGCGGGATTTCCTCTCCCTGATAGGGCTACTGATCGCATTGACCATCACGATGTTTCTCACCTCGGCGGCGGGTACGGCACAAAGTGCCATCGTTTCCGCACTGGGACTGGAGGGCATCGAGTGGCTGCGGCCCCTGCTACGCGTGATAACACTCACCATCTCCATTTCCGCTAACTATCTGGTATTTCTTTGGATTTTTATGATATTGCCCCGACATAAGCCCAAACACAAAGCGCTTCTGCGTGGCACACTGCTGGCGGCGGTGGGTTTTGAAGTCATCAAATTCGCCATGACAGTCGCATTGCCAAAACTTGCCAGCACCCCTTCCGGCGCAGCTTTCGGTTCGGTGATTGGCCTGATGGCATTCTTTTATTTCTTTGCTCGCCTTACGCTGTTTTGTGCGGCATGGATTGCAACAGCGAACTATAAAGGCGATAAATCAGCGGATGACACACAACGATAACCATTAACAGGAGATCCCATGCCATTTGTTAACATCAAAATTACGCGCGATGGCGCAACCACAGAGCAAAAGCGTCAACTCATTGCGGGCGTCACCCAATTGCTGGTTGACGTCATGGGTAAAAATCCGGCTACCACCACCGTCATCATTGATGAAGTGGATACCGATAATTGGGGGCTGGGCGGCGAAAGTGTCACCGAATTGCGCAAGCCGAAGCCCTGAGATTCACTGCGCTGAGCGCCAGAAGGATCGGGATTGGTCAATTTTCCCGATCCAGGTCATGAAAAAATAAAACATCGTTTTAAGACTATTGACTCAATGCCTGCGAACGTTGAGACTGGAGCTTATTGCACCCTTTTTTGATGACCTTTTTCTTCACTTTTTCGAACGGGCCAGCTTCTGATGACCACTAAAAACATTGCCGTGATTGGCGAATGCATGATTGAACTGTCGCAAAAGGGCGCGGATCTCAACCGCGGCTTTGGTGGCGACACCCTGAACACCGCTGTGTATATCGCTCGCCAGGTGAATACCGATGCTCTGGGCGTCCACTACGTGACCGCACTGGGCACGGACAGCTTCAGCACGGAAATGATGACGGCCTGGGAAAAAGAGAAGGTTGATACATCTCTGATTCAGCGTCTGGACAACAAACTGCCAGGCCTTTACTTCATTGAAACCGACGACACCGGTGAGCGCACTTTCTACTATTGGCGTAATGACGCCGCTGCGCGTTTCTGGTTAGACGGCAAAGATGCCGATGCCATCTGCACACGTTTGGCCACCTTTGACTATCTCTACCTGAGCGGCATCAGCGTTGCGATTCTTAGCCCAGCCAGTCGCCAGCGTTTGTTGGCCTTGCTGCGCGCCTGCCGTGCCAACGGTGGTAAGGTTATTTTTGACAACAATTACCGCCCGCGCCTGTGGCAAAGTAAAGAAGAGACACAGCAAGCCTACAGTGACATCCTTGCTTGCACCGATATCGCTTTCCTGACGCTGGACGACGAAGACATGCTGTGGGGTGAACAGCCAGTAGATGCCGTGCTGGCACGTACTCATGGTTTCGGCGTGTCTGAAATAGTGATTAAACGCGGCGCAGACTCCTGCCTGATTTCTGAAAACGGCCAACCGTTAGTGGATGTTCCGGCGGTTAAATTGCCGAAAGAACGCGTAGTGGATACCACTGCTGCGGGTGACTCCTTCAGCGCAGGTTATCTGTCAGTTCGCCTGTGTGGCGGTTCAACGGAAGCAGCGGCCAAACGCGGCCACCTGACAGCCAGCACGGTAATTCAGTATCGTGGTGCCATTATCCCACTGGATGCCATGCCAGTCTGATAAAAGACCGTAGTAGAACAAACAGGGGAAGCCATAATGGCTTCCCCTTAACGTATGGAAACAGTTTTAGCGTTTATCCAGATAGGCGCTCCTGGTGAGGCCAGCCTGATCACGGATAGCGCGCAAAAACCGGATCGTACACGCATTTCGAGCGCTGCCCAGAGCCAAAAATGGCAGATAAAACAGCCCTAACTGAATAGTCCCTTAAGCGCGTTATTTTCGCTATTAGGTTGCTCTTGCAGCCATACTCCTAATAAGCCTGAAAAACTGAACACAGTATTCAGAGTCTCCTGATACGATCCGAAAAGAACCTTGAATAAACGACGTTAAAGGGAAAATACGTTAGTTGGCCGTTTCTTTCTCCCTTAACCATGTATCAACGGCAGTGTGTATCTTATTCACTTGCTGCTCCAGGAATGCCAAATCACCATCCTCGTTGAAAAGATTTTCATAAATACGATGGGCTATTGCATTAACAACTTTTGACATTATCTTGCTGCCTTCATCTCTGCAGGAAGATACCGTACCAACAAAATCAATTAACTCCTTTCTTTTATTTAGCATTGTCAGTACAATATGTTTTATTGAGCTTTGTGCACAAACAATATCCAGTGTTAAATCTTTAATATCCAAATTCTTCTGTACGATATCAAAAATCTCCTTTCTCTCCGTGTTAGATAAAGCCATTCCCATTCTCACAACATTGTCATCTATGCTTTTATTGACAATGGCCGACCAATATGTGGTCTTTTCTTGATATTTCCATTCATTAAAATGGATATTTTCACAACTCAATTTTACAGCATTAATAATCTCATTGGACAATTCATTAAAATCTAAAGAGAGAATATTTTTTTTAGAGGAAAGGCATAAAACACCATTTCTCATCCATTGCTCATCTTCTTTGATCGGTGGCGTTTCTTTATGAAATGTCACCGATATTGGCAGTTCACCGGGTCGGTATCTTGGCGGTGAAAAAGGAATAGATTCATCGTAAAAAACGAAACGTTTTCCTAAAATTGTGTAATTACACAACATGCCATACTGTTCAATACATAATAGATCGTTGTCCTGGTTATCTTTAATATGAAGTTTACTCGTGCATGAGCTGTAAATATGGTTGTGGCAAAATTTTTCCTTGTGCCCTTTGGAAGCTAATTCTTTTAATCTGAAGAAAATATCCTCAGCTTCCTCACTTGTAAAATGTATTGAGGGATGACATAGCTTATACAAACAGTCCAATGCTTCTCTTTGTTTGTTACCTAAGAAGAAATCTTTTATTCTTTCCCATAAACTCATTATAGGGGGCGTATCTTGCGTACAAATTTCGTGAAGCCGATCACTGGCTATATAAGCAGGAAATAATCCTCCGCCTACCTGAAGCGCCATAATAAAGTCCTTTCATCTGTGAAATTATAGGAATATATATATAATATATTACGCGCCCATTATAGATAGGGCAAAAGGACGATTTTATCGATTTTAGAAAATGGTAGTTTAGCATCTCTCTACACATGCACTGTAATTTCAATACACTTCCAGAGGGAGCAGAGTAATTAGATGGGGTCAGCGTTTTGTCGTATTGAATAAAAAAGTGATTTTTTTCACAACATATTTTTCCAAGTGCTCCCTGCGACTTGAAGTATGACGGTATATGCCATTAGATTACTTTCCTTGCTATTTTGGCCTTGGGCAGCGCTCGAAATCATTACGTACTCATGTACGATCTGTTTCTGAGCGCTGTCCGTAATCAAACTGGCTTCGCTATACCCGTCATACTTCAAGTTGCAGGTGCGTTGGCTACGCTCATTCACCCGAATCACTTACTTATGTAAGCTCATCGGAATTCATTCGCTTGCCACCTTCCTGCAACTCGAATTATTTAGGGTATAATTACGCCTGCTGAGATAGGCTATTAGCGTAACGCCAATAGCCCGTTTACTGCGCCGGTTTTGCCTGCACCACATCCTCTGACGGGATAGCCGGTGCTGCCTCAACAGGAGGCGTCATTATTTTGCTATACACCTCATACAACGCTTTCGTATTCACTTCCGGTTCACCCTTTTGCTGCTTCAGCATTAGCGTAGTTTCCTGAGAAAGCTGTTGATGCAGTTCTTGATTCAACAAAGGTAGCGTCAACTCAGACAAATAGGCCTGGCGCAGCTTTTGATACTGTTCAGGTGCAATATCTACTACACCGTTGCGCTGTGAGCGTAAGCGTTGCTGCATCAGCACATCAGTGCTGGTACGCGCGTAGGTTGCAAACAGTTTGCTAAGCTCTTCGCTCTTGCGCGCCATCAACGCATCAAACTCTTGCTGTGTAAGCCCCTTGTCACGCAACGTTACCAACTCTTTTGCCAGAAAGGTCAATGTAGCCTCAGCATTCTCACTGTTGGGGCTATCAAGGTGGATGCCACACTGTGCACGGGTATAGTAAACATCACAATTAAAACGAACGCTGGTCTCTTTTAGCGCACTCTTTTCCAACGCCTGTTGCACATGCCAGAACAGCGCTTCACGCGCCAAATCACTGTGCCAATAGCGAGTAAGTGCCTGCGATTCACGTATTGGATGCCATGGCATATCCCAGAGTAGCGAGAGCGTATCTCGTTTTGCCTTATCAAGCATAAAACCAATGGGCTCTGTAGGCAGCGGTGAGAGTGTCGGCATCGGAGCAGGAGCGACTCGCTTCCCCTCCAGCGACACAAATGCTTTACTGATAAGCTCATTAATCTGGCGACTTTCCACATGGCCCACTACGTACAGCGTCATCGCATCGGGGGTATACCAGGCTTTATAAAACTGTGATATCAGTTCAGCCGTTGGCCGCGTTTTTACATTTTGCGCAGGATCGTGCGCCAGCAAGGATGAGCCTTTCAGGCGATATCGCCACGCAGGGTCCTGCGGATCGGCAGGAACACTCACCACTTGATCCGGGATACGCAATGCATTAGCGATACTGCCATCATCAATCTTGATTCCCCCTGCCGTCTCAGCCAGCCAGTTCAACGCATCTTTCAACAATTCAGGCCGATTATTGGGCAAGCTGAGATTGTAGGATGTGAAATCATACGAGACGAAAGCAGGCGGCAATGGTTTCGCACCATTTGCCTCGGGGATCAGCAGTGAAGGAAGTTGTGCGACAGGTAAGTTATCACCCGGCGTCAGTGCCAGACGAGAAATAAGGTGCGCAAAGCCCGCCTGCTGAGCGCTCTCAACCAGCGAACCGGTATTCACGACTAAACGTAATTCAATCCGATCCCCTGGGCGCTGTGGCGTGGTCAGCAACTGCCACGTAAAACCATTATCCAGCTTTCCCTGCTGCCAGGCGGGATCGGGTTGTAGTGTTTCAGCTTGCACGTTGCTACCAGCCAACGCCAGCAACACTCCACCAACTAATAACCCTGTTTTGGTGCCCTGCATGTGAACCCCTACTTAACTGACTATCCAACATAGTAAAAGACGATTGTTACAATAAGGCCTGCACGCTCCCTTCCCACCGGGTGGGTATTCCCGTTCCGGGATACGCCAGCAGAGATATTACGGGGAAATCAGAGCGATAAGTTTACCCTTACGTTAGACCGCACACTTTTGCCTATGTCACTCAATACGATGAAATAATTTTGGAAATAGAGACGAAATGATGACCAATAAGCGGTTTTTGATCGTTATGCCCTCGATACAAGACCGTGCACAACGCGATTGCCTGGCCGCAACCTTATGAAAAATTCCCCGTGATGGCAAGCCGCAATCACGGGGAATCATGAGAAGCGCATACGGGGATACCCCGTTATGACTGCGCCAACAGGGTGTTGGCGCGGGGTAAAACGGATTTATGAGAGCACTGTCGGTGCAGCCGTGTCGTCTTTTTTCTGTCCAGAGAGTTCGCTTTCCAGTTGCTTTTCATCCAGCTCACCCACCCACTTGGCTACCACGATAGTCGCCACGCCGTTACCGACCAGGTTGGTCAAGGCACGAGCTTCGGACATAAAGCGGTCAATACCCAGGATCAGCGCCAAACCAGCCACCGGCAGATGTCCAACGGCAGAGATAGTCGCCGCCAGCACGATAAACCCGCTACCCGTAACGCCTGCAGCACCTTTAGAAGAGAGCAGCAGAACCACCAAAAGCGTGATTTGGTGCCAGATATCCATATGACTATTTGTGGCCTGGGCAATAAACACCGCCGCCATGGTCAGGTAGATAGACGTGCCGTCCAGATTGAAGGAGTAACCGGTAGGAATAACCAGACCCACCACCGATTTTTTGCAGCCTACTTTTTCCATCTTATTCAGCATGCGCGGCAGTACCGACTCTGAAGAGGAGGTCCCCAGCACAATCAGTAATTCTTCACGTATATAACGGATAAACTTGAAAATGCTGAATCCGGTAACGCGTGCGATGCTGCCCAGCACCAAAAAAACAAACAGCAAACAGGTGATATAGAAACAGATGATCAACTGGCCCAGTTGCACCAGTGAACCAACACCGTATTTACCAATAGTGAACGCCATCGCACCAAAAGCGCCAATCGGTGCCAAGCGCATGATCATATTGATCACACCGAAAATAGTATGAGAGAAGCTGTCAATCACATTGAAAATGACACGCCCTTTCTCCCCCAGACGGTGCAGTGCGAAACCAAACATCACAGCAAACAGCAACACCTGCAAAATGTTACCACTGGCGAAAGCACCCACGACGCTCGCGGGAATCACGTCCATCAGAAACGCGACCACACCCTGTTGCTGTGCCTGTTGGGTATAGACCGCTACCGCAGAGGCATCCAGCGTTGAAGCATCAACGTTCATGCCTGCGCCCGGTTGCATAATATTCACGACCAGCAGACCGATAATCAGCGCAACGGTACTGACAATTTCAAAATAAAGCAGGGCGACAGCACCGGTACGTCCTACTGACTTCATGCTTTCCATACCGGCAATACCTGTTACCACGGTACAGAAGATGACGGGTGCAATCACCATTTTGATCAGTTTAACAAATCCATCGCCCAGCGGTTTCATTTGCGCACCCAGTTCTGGGTAGAAATGTCCTAGTAGGATCCCTATCGTAATCGCTGTAAGAACCTGAAAATAAAGACTTTTGAAAATAGACGTTTTCATATACTTATCCTATGGTAGGGAAACACATAGGGTCGCAAACGACGCCTCTGTGACTGCGGCGGAAAATAACATTGCAGTAACAGAGTGGAAATGTTTTATAACTTTAGTTTGTGAACGTCAGGTTAAAAATAAGAGCTGAATCACATCAGCGATAATGCAAAAACAAACATACAAGCAATTTTCTTGCAACATATAACGACATTTTAACCAGTCCATTGAACATGAAAAATAAAAAAAACCATAAAATACAATTGAAAGATTAAAAACCTTTGTTTTGTATGGTTAATCATCAATGTTATCAAGCGGTAACAATAAAGAAGACAATATCGCCTTAATGGCATGAATTAATGAGCAACATCATCAGATTTGGACTGCGCAACCACCTCGTCGCGCATTATATGCTGTGCTAAACGCTGCTGATTGAGATTATAGCTGCGTACCAGCGCGCCCAGTTCATCATCCTGATGATGCTTTGGCGGCGTCAGACGATGCTGCAGGAGTTGTTCTGTCGGCACTGCTTGCAACTCAGTAATCACCGCCCGCAGTGGGTGAATCATCAAGCGGTTGATACACCAGGTCACGGCTACCGACAGAATCAACGCCAACAAAAAATAGGTCGCCAACAACATGGAAAAGGTGCTGACGATAAACTGGAACATACGGTAGGAGTCTGCTTGCAGCACCAACGTCGCCAGCGGTGTCGATGTGGGCGTCTGCGGCAGCGCATGGAGCGGCACAGCGATACGAATAGGTAATTTGAATACGTGCGCGAGCCACGCGGGCACCGGGCGCTCGCTGGGGAAGCGGGCATGCAGCGTTTGCAGGTAACCAGGCAGCATCACGTCGGCACGGCTCAAAAATGCCACGGGCAGCAAGTTATCGAGGATCGCCTCTACGCGAACCACGTCACCGCGCAGCACAGCCTCCGTCAGCGGTTCGCGCACGGAAAAAGCGATACTCTCCAGTTGCCTGGCATAATCTTCACGTCGCTGATGCACGAAGTGAAAAAGCTGTATCACAATAAACAGGGTAAGCGTCACCACCGCCACGGCGGAAACCGCCGTCATCTGTTTGATCGTCAAAGAGCGTCTCAACCGCAAACCTGTTCTCCGTCTATAGCGCTTGTTCAGTTGGCACGGTTCACCGGGCACGATCGCGCTAGTATAGGCCAGCTTAAGCGCGTCTCAATGCCCTTTTACAACCCCAGGGGGATTTCATCTTAATCCGAACTGTGGCGCACAAGCGCTGAGGAAGGGAGACGCACAAGAAGATCGAGAGGCAGACTCAATGCGAGCCTGCCTGATTGACCGCATATTACTGAGGGTAAGGCACCCAATCACCACCATTGAGACGAATATAGACCTTGTCCTGATAGGGCATCACGATGGCATTCTCGTTCTCAGAAATGGCCTCAGTTTGCGGAAGATCTTGCGTCAATGCGGCCCAATCGATGGCAGGTGCCACAAAGCTTTTACCGTCCACCAGACGGGATACCAGCGTCGAGACAGCCAGGTAACTACTGGGCGCTTTAATCTCAAGTGGTGCTCCCTGATGTGGCGCAACAGTACCAAACAGTTTCACCCCGACAGGAACATGGGTAATGCTGGGGCTTGGGATATCACGCAAACCGGACATCTGCATCTTATCGCCTTCCAGCGCCGCACCGTGCTCCGGCACGACAATAACCAGCACCTTGCGCCCCGATTTTTCCAGTTCATCGAAGAACGCATTCAACTGATCGAACAGTGTTTTGGCCCGTGGAGCAAAATCCGCCGAGGTGTTAGTGCCAACCAGACGGTTACCATCATGCAACGGAATGATATTGAAGAAGGTTGCGCTACGCGCAGCGCCTTGCTGTGTGGTACCTGTGAGCCAACGGTTGAGCAGTTCCAGATCGTTATAAATCGGTTCGCCGTCGAAAGAGGTGATCTGATGGCTGATGCCCTGCTGTGACATCAACGGTGACTGCATATCACCTTCTTCTCGCACTTCTTTGAGGTAGTTTCCGAACACACCGGAGTGATCCAGCATCAATTGTGATTTGAAGCCAAGGTTAGCTAGGTTATCAAACAGATAGCACTCCTGGTTGGCCAGTTGATACAACCCCTGATGCGATGTTTGTCCACAGCTTGCTCGCAACAGGCGAATCGACGCCGGGCCGCTATACGCCGTCGCTGAGTTGAACTGGGAGAACATCACATCAAAACGTTTCCACAGCGGATGGGTATCGAGATGACTGGCGTGCAAATCTGACCAGGAGAGCGAGCAAATATTGATAATCAGTACGTCAAAGGGCTGTGCATCCGTGGGCAGCGAAGCAGGGAACGCGCTGACGCGCGATTTTTCCCGCGTATAGAACTGATTAAGGTAGGCCGTCAGGTTTTCATTGGTGGGCGGCAAGGCTGCCGCTACTAGCGCATTCCCCTCGCTGGACGGCGCTGGTGTCCCAGAAGCTGTCGATGACGATGGCAGCAACGCAATCGCGGGGCCACCCAGCGTAAGAATATTCAGCCAGGCTACTGCCGCAACAGTAAATACCGTAATGCGGATCCACTGCGACAGAAAGAGGTACGCCACCAGCAGAACAAAACCCACCCCAACCATCTGCCAATTAATAAAGCGGCTCACCAGTTCAAGTAGATAAGCGGCGCTAAAGCCTGCAACTTGACTGCTCTGGCTAAGGATACTGTTGAGCCCCGGTAACCAGGTATCGTGATAAAACAGGGCAATCCCAATAGGGATGGCAATGATATTGCGCGCTCGGTGCAACCCCTCAGTACGTAACGGGAACAGCAAAAACGCCAGAAACACCAAGTTTAAAAGCGGGTGAAAATTCAGGTAACCAAACCACAGCAGTGCGAATTTCAGCAGGAAGTAGAAATTCCACCCCCCCAGTCCACGCCAGTAGTGCCAGAGTTGTTGATTAGGTAACATGTTTTTTTTTGCATCCATGTTATTTATCCGCCTGCGATGCGTCCCCATCACGTACCCACATCCCCTCAGATTTCAGGTAGCGTGGCCGCAACAGCCGGTTTTTCCAGTACTGATAACGTGGTGAAAAGTAACGCTGTACCAAGTAACCTAGAGGGAAAAAAACCAATGCGCTCAGTACAATAATCTGGAGAATATCGCTTAGCATCATAGTGTTTTTCCCTCCGAAGGTGCCTCAAAAAGCGCCAGAGCAATAGGCTCGCGACGAATTGGCACTGATACCGGGCGCTCCTCGCGTGGCAGCACCACGGACTGAACAATGCTAGAAACCGCGCTCTCTTCACGCGCTTGAGCCAAGGATTTCACCTCGATAAGCATCTGCACATCCTGAGACCACACCAGCCGATTGCTAAAAATCTCGTTGACCGGCAAACGGAAAATGGATTTCAACGCTGTTTCCAGTTCGTTAGGACGACAGGTAGAGAGATAAATAAACAGGCGCTGTTGCGCCACCGTCACCACATCACCAAAACGGCGCAGTTGACACAGCGTTAGCGCTTGATCAGCGGTCAATCCTGGCACTGGTCGCAGCGCAACCAGAATGCCCTTTCCGCCTTCTGGCATCAGGGAGTGTTCGATCAGCATACGCACAGCGTTACTGAACGCGGCCTGAGGCAAGTAGCCCTTGAATTGCAAAGGGCGCATCGTCGTCAGCAGCGTTTCCACATCGGCGGGCACATGACGCACAAAACGCTGCCCCTGAACGCTCTCCAGGCGCGCCAAAAAACGAGATAGCGGCTCGGAATGGGCGACAATAATATTCACACCGCAGGCTAGCAGCAGACGCTCATCACTGGATCGCAGACAAGGCCGCATCTCGCGAATCATGATTTTCAAGGCGTTGCCACGCTGACGACGCAAACTGTGTACCCAGCGCGCCAGCATATCCACTTCCTGCGTTTGTTGCAGAGCAAATATCAGCGTCGCAGAGTGCGTAAGCTGCCCACGCTGTGCCAGCTCAGCGTTGCTGTCCAGCAATTGCCAATGGTCAGATAATGCGGGCGCACCTTCCAGAACGCTGCGTTCAGCATAGAACTGGTTTTCATCGTTCAGTAACGGCGTGATGGAAGCAGGATCATCCTCGTCATCGCGCAGCAGTTGCCACCCCAGTGTTTGCGGTGTCATCAACACAGCCTGATTGGCATTGATGCCACCGCCCTCACTCCACCAGGAAATCAGATATTGGGCACGGTCTTGCTGCCATTGCAGATGCGCCAGTCCATACAGCGTACGGTGCTGCGTGGTCAGTATTCCACGCAATCTCCCTACGCCACTACCGTAAGCGACTACTACCAACGCACATTGCCGCTGGGTCAACCAGGCCCCCACGCGTGCAATCCAGCGTTGAAGCTGTTCGGCTGAAAAATCCTTCCACTGCGTCGCAGGCAACAGCAACACAAACAAGCGCTGACGAGGAGCCATCGCCCGGTTTATATCATCGGTCAGCGCCATCAACGCCGCCTTGCTCTCCACCAAGCGGTAGCGTGAGAACTGCACCAGTGCAGTGGGCAATAATGGGGTAAAAGGAACATCATCCATAGCGTTGCTACGAATAAGGGTCACGCGCGCCTGTTCTAATTGCGCACCGACACATTGCCGACAAAGCAATTCGGCATCCACAGATCTGTCACAATTAATCCAGTACAGTCCAGGAACCTGCATGGTAGTTAATTCATCCTGGAGTTCCCGAAGCCCTAATAAAAAGCGTGGCACCATGGAAGTTGTCTTTATCGTTAAAGAAATGGAATAACACGTTGTGCGTTGGCCGAACCCTTAAAACAATACTACGCACGGTCCCTTGCTGAACCGTTCTTTGCAAATATCGAGTATAGTTACGCTATTCACAAATAACAAAAATCGCAGCATCATGATAGAAAAACATTTTTTCACTATTGCTCGCGAAATCTTTACCAAATCTAAAAAAGTGTTCTATTACTTAATTGGTAATATTTCGACTGATGACAAGGGGATAGCGCTGAGCTCTCGCTCCAAAATACAAAAAATGAGACGGTGTAGACATGTATTTGTCGGCACGCTATTTATACCCTAAATAATTCGAGCTGCAGGAAGGCGGCAAGCAAGTGACAAATTTGAACAGCGTCTGCGCTGGCTCGCAGGGTGAACCTCAGAGATGAGATTTATTAATCCCGATGAGCTTACTCAGGTAAGTGATTCGGGTGATAAATCTGCCGAGAACAGATTTGACCACTGCATGCGGTGGTCTCGTAAGAGGTGAGGCCCAAGGATAAGCCGAAAAATGAGCGCAGCCCACGCACATGCAACTTGAAGTATGACGGGTATATATCTGAATAAGCAATAGTAGGAATTTACGAGAGGCATAGGGAACCGTGGAAAATAACATCACTCACCAAAATGCAATTACTCTCGCAGACCATCATGACGATTTAGATGTTTTGCGCCACGCTTTCGCTTTACCGCCTGTCACGTATATCGATATTTCACATCAGGCACGTCTGACGCAAATGATGGCACGTTGGCCATTGCTGGCAGAGTTAGCACATTTTCCTTCCACTGAATCACAGCACAATGAACAACAAGGATAAGACGTATGCCGGTGATTGCGATGCAAGGGATTCGTGGCGGCGTTGGCGCGACATCTCTGACGGCAGGTTTAGCCTGGGCGCTTGAGCAGCTCGGCGAGCCAGTGCTGGCTATTGATTTCTCGGCGGACAACCTGCTGCGCTTTCATTTCAATATGCCCGCGCACAATACGCGGGGTTGGGCTCGTGCCGAGTTAGACGGTGATGCCTGGCATCGCGGTGCTATGCAATATCTGCCCAAACTGGCGTTTATCCCTTTTGGCACACTTGCGCCAGAGGAGCATGAAACACTGGCCCAACGTCTGCAACATGAGCCCTTTTTTTGGCGTGATAACCTGCACCACCTCGCCGGACTTGGCCGTTATCGTTGGATATTATTCGATCTGCCCGCCGGATCTTCCACACCTGCAGTACAGCAAGCACTGGCTCAGGCAGAAGCCGTCTTTACCGTTATCGTGCCAGATGCCAATTGTCATATCCGCCTTCACCAGCAAACGCTGCCCGTTGGCTGCCATTTTTTAGTAAACCAATTTTCCACTATCAGCACATTGCAGCAAGATCTGCATCACTTGTGGTTGCATACCTTACCTAACCTATTGCCGCTGGTCATCCACCGCGATGAAGCGGTAGCCGAATCCCTCGCCAGCAAACTGGCCACGGGAGAGCACAGCCCGCAAAGCCTCGCTGCAGAAGAGATGCTGACATTAGCCAACTGGTGCCTGATCAATCTAACGGTGGAGGCACCATGAGCACCATGTTGAATTTGCTGCTGGTGCCACCGGCTTATGCGGCGATACGCCAGCGCTACCGAGACTATCTCAAACAGGGGGCGACCCTGTTCACCGCAGGTATGGGGACGCTGCTGTCGGTACTGGGCTGGACGTTTTTACGCCTTGAGTCGCCCTGTTGGCAACGGATACGCAGCCAAAGTGCTTTCTGGTTTCCCCATATTTCACCGCATCGGCCCCGTCCTGCCGATCCGTTGCGTTATCTGGCACAGGGGTTATGGTTGTTGGTGGTACGCAACGGGCAAACCCCTGCAGCCCGACGAAATCTGTTTTCTGCTCTACCGCGCTGGCGCCAGCGCTATCTCAATATGATGCAGCAACTGCCGCAGCGGATGGGTATACAAGAGGAGTCTGCCGATACGCAGTCTCCCTCCGTATCGTCGCTGGAAACGCTGCTGTTGATTCTCCTCGCCCTTGCCACTACAGCACTGGCGATATTGTGTATTACCCAACCGCTCGATCTGCTGGCGCAGTTTGTGTTTATGCTGCTGCTGTGGGGCATTGCCATGCTGGTGCGACGGGTACCAGGGCGTTTACCCACGCTGATGATGATCGTGCTCTCGCTGACCGTTTCCAGCCGCTACTTGTGGTGGCGCTACACTTCCACCCTCAACTGGGACGACCCGCTCAGCCTAATATGTGGTTTGCTGTTACTGCTGGCAGAAACCTACGCCTGGATCGTGCTGGTGCTCGGCTTCTTCCAAACCATTTGGCCGCTCAACCGCCAGCCAACGGCCCTGCCAGAAGACAGCCGGGCATGGCCCACCATCGACATTATGGTGCCGACCTACAATGAATCACTGAGCGTGGTCAAACCCACACTTTACGCGGCATTGGGAATCGACTGGCCGAAAGATAAAATCAACATTTACCTGTTAGACGATGGTAATCGCCCCGCTTTCAAGGCATTTGCCAACAGCGTCGGCATACACTACATCGCACGCCCAACACACGAACACGCCAAAGCGGGCAATATCAATCATGCGCTAAAGCAGGCACACGGCGAGTTTGTCGCGATCTTTGACTGTGACCATGTGCCGACACGCTCGTTTCTTCAACTGACCATGGGCTGGTTCCTCAGGGACCGTAAACTGGGCATGTTACAAACGCCGCATCACTTTTTCTCACCTGACCCGTTTGAACGCAATTTGGGTCGTTTTCGCCGCACACCAAATGAAGGGACGTTGTTCTATGGGCTAGTGCAGGACGGCAACGACATGTGGGACGCAACGTTCTTCTGCGGCTCCTGCGCCATTTTGCGCCGCACCGCGCTGGATGAAGTGGGTGGCATCGCTGTGGAAACAGTGACGGAAGATGCGCACACCTCGTTACGTTTACACCGGCGCGGTTACACCTCTGCCTATATCCGCATCCCACAGGCTGCTGGACTTGCCACCGAAAGCCTGTCGGCACATATAGGCCAACGTATCCGTTGGGCACGCGGCATGGTGCAGATATTTCGTCTGGACAACCCGCTACTCGGTAAAGGATTGAAGCTGGGGCAACGCCTCTGTTACGCCAATGCCATGCTGCATTTCCTGTCTGGTATTCCGCGTTTGATTTTTCTGACGGCCCCGCTGGCGTTTCTGCTGCTGCACGCTTACATCATCTATGCGCCAGCACTCGCCATCGCGCTTTACGTGTTGCCGCACATGATCCACTCCAGCCTGACAAACTCACGCATTCAGGGCCGCTATCGTCACTCATTCTGGAGTGAGGTTTATGAAACCGTGCTGGCATGGTACATCGCGCGTCCCACCACGGTTGCGCTATTCAACCCACATAAAGGCAAATTCAACGTTACAGCCAAAGGTGGGCTGGTAGAGGATGTACACGTTGACTGGGTAATCACTCGCCCCTACCTGTTCCTGGTGGTGCTCAATCTGTTAGGTCTGGCCTTTGGTGCTTGGCGTATGGTCTATGGCCCGCCGGAAGAAATCATGACGGTAATCATCAGTCTGGTGTGGGTGGCCTATAACATGACGATCCTCGGCGGTGCTGTCGCAGTTTCCGTAGAGGCCAAACAGGTGCGCCAATCGCATCGCGTAGAAATAGCCCTCCCAGCAGCCATCCTGCGCGCAGACGGATTCCTTTACTCCTGTACGCTGAGAGATTATTCCGACGGAGGCGTCGGCATCGAGATGCATGCTGACGGCCTGTTAAAAGAGGGCGATAAGGGGTCGCTGCTGCTTAATCGCGGCCCGCAGGAGTACGCTTTCCCGTTCGAAGTCACCCGCGCTTTCGGCGCCAAAATTGGGCTGAAAATGGTTAACCTTTCGACACAGCAACATATCGATTTTATTCAGTGCACTTTCGCGCGCGCCGATACTTGGGCGCTATGGCAGGACAGTTTTCCGGAAGATAAGCCGATGGAAAGCCTGGGCGACGTGCTGACATTAGGATTCAGAGGCTATTTGCGCATGGCAGATTATGCCCCACCGCATATTCGCGGCATTTTTGTCGCCTTTACCTCTGCCATCGCTTGGTGTGTCTCTTTTATCCCGCGCTATGTCGGGCCCCCCCCGGCGTTTGTGCCAACGGAACAGGCATAAAAAGGCGCAGCTAAACAAAACGGCCAGCACGGCCCCTAACCGTGACGATGACATGATGACGAAAAAAATAACCTGGTTTACCGCTCTTGCTCTGAGCATGGTACCGTTATCTCAGGCTGAGACCGCAGCCCCGCTGGTCACACAGGCCAGCAGCGCGGCTACTGCGCCCGTTGTCAGCCAGCAGTTGGCATTTAAGCAACTTGCCCCCGCACCAGGCAGCTTCGCGCTAAGGGGAACCTCACCTGTCGGCTATATCCAGTTTGGCGTGCGTCACGATGAAGTGGTGACGCAAGCATCTCTACAGTTGGAATTCACTCCATCCCCTGTGCTGATACCGGTTGAATCGCATCTCAAGGTCTATCTCAACGAGGTGTTGATGGGCGTCATTGTCATCACCAAAGAGCAAGTAGGCAAACCAACACAGGCGACCTTGCCGTTGGATCCGCGTTACATCACCGATTTTAACCGCGTGCGGCTGGAGTTTATTGGGCATTACAAAAACGTGTGCGAAGACCCGTCCAGCAACACTCTGTGGCTTAACATCAGCCAGGCCAGCTCACTCAATTTGCAGGTGCAAAAGCTACCGCTGAAAAACGATCTGGCGGCATTTCCCATCCCGTTCTTTGATGTACGCGACAACCAGCCGCTCACGCTGCCCATGGTGTTTAATCAGCAGCCGGATCTGGTACAGCAGCAAGCCGCCGCGATTCTCGCCTCCTGGTTTGGTGCCCGCGCGCAGTGGCGCGGTCAGTCCTTCCCGGCGTTGTTCAATCAACTGCCCGATCGCCACGCCGTGGTGTTCGCCACCAATACACAACGCCCAGATTTTCTTCGTGATTACCCACCTGTGAACGGCCCGGTGGTTGAGGTCATCAGTCATCCGCAGACGCCTTACGTTAAGCTCCTGCTAGTGCAGGGCCGCGATGACAATGACTTGATCACCGCCGTCAAAGGGATTGCACAAGGTAACATCCTGTTCCGTGGGCAGAATGTCAGCGTCGATCGCGTTGAACAACTGGCACCGCGCCAACCCTACGATGCCCCGAACTGGATCCGTACCGATCGCCCCATGACGTTTGCCGAATTGCAGCAATACCCGGAGCAATTACAAAGCAGTGGCATCGATCCCGATCCCCTGATGATGACGCTGAATTTGCCGCCGGATCTGTTCCTGATCCGCAGCAAAGGTATCGATATGCACCTGAAATATCGCTATACCGCACCGCGTACGCTGGATGGATCGCGTCTAGCCGTCAACCTGAATAATCAGTTTGTCCAAGCCTTTAATCTGGTTCCCGAGCGCGAGAAAAACGCATTGCTGCTTCGCTTGCCTATTACACAAGGGTTATTGGATTCGGATAAGAGCCTGTCCATTCCGGCCCTGAAACTGGGTACCGTCAATGAGCTGCGCTTTGACTTCGATTACGCCACGGTTACCAGCAGCAATGTTTCACCGGAGCGCTGTGAAACCATCGCGCCCATCGAAAACCACACCGTAATTGATGGTAGCTCTACCATCAATTTTTCAGGTTACCGCCACTTTATGGCGATGCCAGATCTGCGCGCATTCGCCAACGCCGGATTCCCGTTCAGTCGATTGGCAGACATGTCGCAAAGCGTGGTACTCGTCGGCAAAGAACCGCATCCGGAACAGGTCAGCGCGCTGCTTAATGCCGTCGGCAACATCGGTGCCCAGACGGGCTATCCTGCGTTGGCGCTACAGCTGACAAACGATCCGGCACAACTCAGTCAGGTGGATAAAGATATCCTTTTGATCGGCGAATTGCCCGAATCGCTGCGCGATGAAGCCAAAGTGGGATTACTCACAGAAACCACGAAAAGCTGGGTCAAGATGCCGGTACGACAAACAGCGCTGCCGGATGAAGGCTCACCCAAAACTGATGGCAGACCTGACAGCAGAACCGATATCAGCGCCGAAACAGCTATGGCCGCCATCGTCGGCACGCAATCCCCCCACTTTGCACAGCGCAGCATTGTTGCGTTACTGGCAGATAGCCCACAAGGTTACACTTTGCTCAACAATGCCCTGATCGACAGCACCAAACGCGCCACGGTTTTTGGCTCAGCGGCAGTTATCCGTGATTCAGGTGTCAGCAGCTTGCGCGTCGGGGATATGTACTACGTGGGCCATCTTCCGTGGTGGGAACGCATCTGGCATGCACTGGCGCTGCACCCGCTCTGGTTAGCCAGCATTTCCGCTTTGGTCACGATCATTTTCGCCTGGCTGTTGTGGCGCGGCCTGAAAGTGCTTAGCCGTCGGCGTCTCTCGGCTGATGAGAAGGATTAATCCATGGGTATCCTGTGGCGTGTCCTGTTGTTGACACTACTGTTTGGCAACTATGCTGTGACTGCCGCAGGCGTCTGTCACTGGCCCGCTTGGGATAAGTACCAACGTGACTACATCAGCACGGAGGGGCGTGTTATCGACCCCTCCACGCCCAGCCAGATAACCACGTCCGAAGGACAAAGCTACGGCCTGTTTTTCGCGTTGGTGGCCAATGACCGAGCGATGTTTGAAAAGATGCTACAGTGGACTGAAGACAATCTGGCCTCCGGCGATCTCAGCGCCCACCTTCCCGCCTGGCAATGGGGGAAAAAAGTCCCGCAAGCAGAGGATTCACCTTGGGACGTCTTAGACCCTAATTCTGCCTCCGATGCCGATTTATGGATTGCCTATAACCTGCTGGAAGCAGGAAGACTGTGGCAAAGCCGCCGCTTTCTCACACTGGGCACGCTGTTATTGCAACGTATTGCTCGTGAAGAAGTGGCCGAGATTCCCGGCCTGGGCGTGATGATGCTGCCGGGTAAAGTCGGGTTCGTGCACGGCGATCGTTGGCGACTTAACCCGAGCTACCTGCCTCCCCAGCTACTCACACGCTTCTCCACGCTCAACGGTCCATGGAAAGCGATGCGTGCGGTAAATTTGAGACTACTGAAAGAGAGTGCCCCCAAAGGTTTCTCGCCTGATTGGGTCGTTTGGAATAAGCAACAAGGTTGGCAAGCGGATGAAACCAAACCCAATATTGGCAGCTACGATGCGATTCGCGTCTATCTGTGGGCTGCCATGCTGGCGGAAGAGAGCGAGGAGCGTGCCGCACTAGTCACCCATTTTCAGCCCATGGCGACCCTGACGGCACAATCGGGTACACCGCCAGAACAGGTAGACACAGCGACAGGGAAAGCACAGGGCACGGGCTCTGTCGGCTTCTCCGCCGCACTGCTGCCTTTGCTGGCAGCAAACTCAGCAGCGCGCGATGTTCAGCGTCTGCGTCTGCACGATGCACCGCCTGACAGCAATGCCTATTTTTCTGCATCCCTGACGCTATTCGGTCAGGGATGGGATGAACAACGCTACCGATTCAATCAACAGGGTGAGCTTTTACCTGTCTGGGATAAGCAATGCGCAACTTCACCATAATGGAAGCAGGACTCTTTTCGTTAAGCCTGACGCTGATGCCGCTCACTGCCGGGGCGGATACCGTGGCGCCCAATGCTTTTCTCATGGAGCAGGTCAGGCTGGGTGAAGCAAGCAACCGTGACGATCTGGTGCGACAATCCCTGGCTCGTCTTATCTTGATCGACCCCGACAGCCCGGATGTGCTCGCTGCGCAGTTGCGTCTGGCGCTGCGTCAGGGAGATCAGGCTCAAGCACGGCAACATCTGGAGAAGTTGTACAACGTCGCGCCAGATTCCGAACAGTACCAGCAATCATCAATGCTGCTGGCTCTCACACAGCAGGACACACGCCAGAAGCTGGAACAAGCCCGGCTGGAAGCCACCGCAGGGCATTACGAAGCGGCGAAAAAAGTTTACGATGAACTGTTTCACGGCAAACCACCGTCACTCGATTTGGCTGTTGAATATTGGCGTCTGGTTGCGCGACTACCTGGGCAAGAGCCCGCGGCAATTCAGCAATTAGAGGCATTGGATAAGCACTATCCCGGTAACGTCAATTTACGGCTGACACTAGCGCGCCGCCTGTTCAGCCAGGATCGGGATACCGAAGGTTATGCGCTGCTGGAAAAACTGGCAGATGACCCCATCGGACGCAGCCAAGCAGCAAGCATGTGGATGGAAATGGTGAAGCGTATGACGGTATCTCCGCAAAGTATCGCGCAACTTAACCGTTTTCTCATCGTTTTCGCTGACGATCCCAGTGCTCCTAGCGCGCAGCAAGAGCTGGACCGGCAGCAAAAAATGCTGGCCGACCCCGCTTATCAAGCGCGACTACGCGGACTGGCAAGCGTCGAGCAAGGTGCTAGCGGCAGCGCGGCTATCGCAGATTTGAATAAGGCGCTTACCGAAACGCCCAACGATCCCAACCTGATTGGTGCATTAGGCATAGCTTATATGCGCAGTGGCGATCGCACCAAAGCACTGGCACTGTTCCAGCAAGCGAAAACGGCCGATATCAATCATGAAAACAGCGACAAATGGGATGCACTCATCAAAAGCACCCGCTACTGGCAGGAGATTGACGCCGGAGACCGTGCGCTCAAAGCCCATAATCTGGCCCAAGCGCAACAACACTATCAGCAGGCCCAACAGATAGACAGCAACGACGCCTACGCCTTGATTGGGCTCGGTGACGTGGCCGCAGCACAAATGAATGATGCTGCCGCCAAGCAGTTCTACCAGCAAGCATTACAGCGAGAACCCACCAACAGCAGTGCTATTCGCAGCATGGCAACCCTCTATGGTCGTCAATCGCCTCAAGCCGAGTTGGACTACATCAACCATCTTTCTGCCGCCCAACGGAGGCCTCTGCAAGAGACACTGAATGCACTTAAACGTGACATCATTAGCCAGCAAGCAGATCGCTTCGCGGAACAAGGGAAATGGCGTGAGGCAGCAGAAGCCTACCGACAGGTCTATCAACCTACTGCCGATGATATCTGGCTACCTTATCACTACGCGCAAGTGCTACACCAACTCAACCAAAACGCGCAAGCAGACACCATCATGCAGCGTATGGCCAACACCCCCCCCGCCAGCGCCGAGCGTGCTTATGCCTACGCTCTCTATCTATCAGGCTCCCAACGAGAGGCACAGGCGCTGACGCATTTGCACACGCTGCCCGAAGCGCAATGGAATGACGATATACGAAAACTGGCGCAACGACTCACCATGGAACGCACGCTGGCGCACGCCCAGACATTATATGATACCGGCAATGAAGCCGGTGCCGTCGCCTACTTACAACAGCAACCCGCTGATACCCGAATTTCATTGATGTTGGCAGACTGGGCGCTGCAACGGGGCAACTCTGCCCAAGCACTAACGCTCTACCGTAAGATATTGGCGCAGGATACGCAAAACGAAGACGCCCAATTAGGGGAAGTAGAAGCATTAATCTCCGCCGAAGAGCGCGACGAGGCGCGTCAGCGTTTGCACGCACTAAAAATAGCCGATGACAGTTCGCTCAATACCCAGCGCCGTATCGCCAATGCCTGGTATGCCGTCGGCAACGTGTCGTTAGCTAATCAAACACTGCAAACGGCAAAAAGTCGTGCACAGAAAGCACCACCTAGCAAGATTAAAGCGTGGATCTACCGCGATGCGGCGCGTCTGGAAACGCAACAGGGTCAATCCGTCGAAGCGCAGGCCGATTACCGCCAGGCTATGGTTGCCAGTGGTATCAGCAAAACACCACCGCAAGATAACGACAGCTATACCCGTTTGACGCGCTCACAACAAAGTGATGACTGGTTGCAACGCAGCATTCGTGCCGATGCGGCTGAACAGTATCGGCAGCAAGACATCAACGTGACCCTAGGCCACGATTACTGGCGCTCCAGCGGCACTAACGGAATCTCCAATCTGAAGGCCCACGACACGATACTGCAAGTCGATTTTCCGCTCTCTCAAGGCCGAGGCTTTGTGCGCACAGATACGATAAATATGAATGCAGGGCGCTTTACCACCAACAGCAACGGGGCATTCCGCAGCATATTTGGCACCTGTGCTACGCTGGATTGCTACAGCGGCAGAACGCAGAAAACCTCGGGCACCGGTGTCGCGGCAGGCTGGAAAAACGATCGCTGGACAGCAGATATCGGCACCACACCTATCGGATTCGAGGTGGTAGACGTGGTCGGTGGTGTCAGCTACAGCGGTGACTGGCAGCAGTTAGGCTGGACGGCCACGGCTTCGCGTCGCCCCATATCCAGCTCACTGCTGGCATTCGGTGGCGCTAAAGATCCCATCACCGGTATGACATGGGGGGGCGTACGTGCAACGGGTGTAAGTCTGGGACTGAGTTACGATCAGGGTAAAGAACATGGTGTATGGAGCGATTTGAGTCTCCACCAGATTACCGGGAAAAATGTCGCGGATAACCACCGTGCACGCGCCATGACGGGCTATTACTACAAGCTGATCAATGAAGATAATCGCCGCCTCACCGTTGGGGCGAACACCATGTGGTGGAGCTACCAGAAAGATCTCAGCGGCTATTCCCTCGGCCAAGGGGGCTATTACAGCCCGCAACAGTATGTCTCGTTTGGGCTCCCCATCAACTATCGTCAGCGTACCGAAAACTGGTCGTGGGAATTAGGCGGCACTGTCTCCTGGTCTTATGCCAAGACCAAAAATCAGCGCCGTTATCCGTTAGGCAATCTGGTCAGCACAGCCGGATTAACCGCAGATGAACGGGATCGCATTGAAACCGGCGGCAGCAGTTCCGGCGTCGGCTACACGTTGCGCGCCTTGATCGAACGTCGCCTTACATCACACTGGACGCTGGGTGCCGCCATCGATATTCAGGAAGCAAAAGATTACACGCCGAGCCATGGCATGCTCTATTTACGTTACTCTTTCGCGGGTTGGCAAGGAGATCTGGATAGCCCACCGCAACCCCCCACACCGTATTCGGACTTTAAATAGTGCGTAAGCCGCTACATGCATGAAAAGTTGCACGGCAGGTGGAAGGGGACAACATCTCTCTTGCAGAATAAACAAGCCACAGTTTCCTTACCTCTTCGACATAAAAACGGATAGGATGACGCATTACGCAAACCACAGAGGGATGCGTGCGTCAAAACAGATAAGAAAAACCTATGGCAACAGGTGTGATAATGCGTAGAAGTAAAAAGATCATCAGTGACTATCTTGCCCTCTCCCCGAAAGAGCAGATTGCCTATCTGCGCAATTTTAATCAGAATCTTGATGCAGAGTTATGCGATTTCTTTCTGTGCATCGCCCTCGACAAGGCACAAGAGACGCCGCTACGTAAAGAAGCGATAAATGTCATCTGCTTGTTCAAAGGCCACAGTGACGACAGCGCCATCAAGAAAGCGCTGTATCATCTGATACGTACGCCAAACACGGATATCCAGACTCACGCCATCTGCGCATTAGGGTTAATGCACATCGATGAGAGCGATCTGTACTATATCGCTCACCTTGCACAGCACAGTGAGGATGAACGAGTACATGCCGCTGCCAACGCGTTTATCGCCAGTCGAGGTGTTCTTGCCAGTGCGTTGTAAGGTATGACTTATTGATTCGATAAAGACAACGCATTAGCGATAACGATCACACTTTTGTACCTTATGTCTCATACCAACACATGAGGATAACGTGATGTCTGTCATTAACACGCAAGTCAAACCATTCAAAAACCAAGCATTCAAAGACGGCAAATTTGTTGAAGTAACCGAAAGGGATATCGAAGGCAAATGGAGCGTGTTCTTCTTCTATCCGGCTGACTTCACTTTCGTTTGCCCGACCGAACTGGGCGACGTAGCTGACCACTATGCAGAATTCAAGAAACTGGGCGTAGAAATCTACTCCGTGTCCACCGACACCCATTTCACGCACAAAGCCTGGCACAGCAGCTCTGAAACCATCGCTAAAATCCAATACACCATGATCGGTGACCCGACAGGCCAACTGACGCGTAACTTTGAAAACATGCGCGAAGATCAAGGCCTGGCCGACCGCGGTACCTTTATCGTTGACCCGCAAGGCATCATTCAGGCAGTAGAAATCACTGCGGAAGGCATTGGCCGTGACGCCTCTGACCTGCTGCGCAAAGTGAAAGCGGCACAGTACGTTGCTTCCCACCCCGGCGAAGTATGCCCGGCCAAATGGCAGGAAGGCGAAGCTACGCTGGCGCCGTCTCTGGATCTGGTTGGCAAGATCTGATTTTTGCCTGTCACAATCGGGTGAGTTGTACCCGATTTCAGACTGCTGGCAGCGCCTGCTGTTAAGTGAAGTGCGGCGACGGGGTCGTAGCGGCGTAAGCCGCCGGAGTGCCCCTCGTCGTGATTCACCGGGAAACACGGGCTCGCCGAAAAAGGGTTGTCAGCAATCTTAATCCCCGCTTTGTCGCACCACGTAAGGATGACCTATGCTCGACAACAATCTGAAAAGCCAGTTAGCCGCCTATCTGGAAAAATTAACCAAACCTGTCGAGTTAATCGCCACGCTGGACGACTCGGCAAAATCTGCTGAAATTCGCGCTTTACTGACGGATATCGCGAGTTTATCGGCGCAGGTGACCTTCAAAGAAGATAACGCCAGCGCAGAGCGTAAACCTTCATTCCTGATAACCAATCCCGGCTCCCACAGCGGTCCGCGTTTTGCGGGCTCACCGATGGGCCACGAATTTACTTCGCTGGTACTGGCACTGCTGCAAACTGGCGGTCATCCATCGAAAGAGACTCAGGAACTGCTGGAACAGGTGCGCGACATTGACGGCAGCTACCATTTTGAAACCTTCTATTCACTGTCGTGCCATAACTGCCCAGACGTGGTTCAGGCTCTGAATCTGATGGCGATCCTGAATCCCAACATTACCCACACTGCGATTGACGGCGGCGTCTTCCAACAGGAAGTACAGGACCGCAACGTGATGGGCGTACCTACTGTTTTCCTGAACGGCGAACACTTCAGCCAGGGCCGCATGAGTTTGGGCGAAATCGTCGCGAAGCTTGACACCGGTGCCAGCGACAAACAAGCCGCTAAGCTTAATGCTCGCGCACCTTACGATGTGTTGATTATTGGCAGCGGCCCTGCGGGTGCGGCGGCGGCAGTCTACGCCGCGCGTAAAGGCATCCGCACTGGCCTGATGGGCGAGCGCTTTGGCGGCCAAGTGCTGGATACGGTAGATATTGAAAACTACATCTCGGTGCCGAAAACCGAAGGTGCCAAACTGGCTACCGCACTGAAAAGCCACGTTGATGACTACGATGTGGATGTCATTGACCTGCAAACGGCCAGCAAGCTGATCCCAGCCAAAGCACCCGGTGAACTGCACCTGATTGAAACCGCCTCCGGCGCGACGCTAAAAGCGCGCAGCATCATTCTTGCCACTGGCGCACGTTGGCGCAACATGAACGTGCCAGGTGAAGATCAATACCGCACGCGTGGGGTCACCTATTGCCCACACTGCGATGGCCCGCTGTTTAAAGGCAAGCATGTTGCCGTCATTGGCGGTGGCAACTCCGGCGTGGAAGCCGCTATCGATCTGGCAGGCGTGGTGAAGCACGTCACACTGCTGGAATTTGCGCCCGAACTGAAAGCAGACTCGGTGTTGCAGGCGAAAGTACGCAGCCTGCCGAACGTCGATATCATCCTTAATGCGCAGACCACGGAAGTGAAAGGCGATGGGCAGAAAGTGACTGGCCTGAGCTACCTCAACCGTGTAGACGATACGCAACATTCGTTGGCGCTGGAAGGGATCTTCGTGCAGATCGGGCTGCTGCCGAATACCCAATGGTTGGAAGGCAGCGTGGAACGCAACCGCATGGGCGAAATCATCATTGATGCCAAATGCGAAACCACCGTTAAAGGTGTGTTTGCCGCCGGTGACTGCACCACCGTGCCTTACAAACAGATCATCATCGCCACCGGTGAAGGTGCGAAAGCGTCGTTAAGTGCGTTTGATTATTTGATTCGGACCGCGTAACGCTCTTGGGCGAGTACCGCGCAAGACTTCGTGCGCGAATACTCGCCTGTTCTTCTGTCACCTACATGGCGTAGCCGCTGAGACATCCACGGTAACCTCCGCGATACCATCAACGATCACGAATGGCCGTGATCTCAGCGCGATTATTCCTCCGCTACCGCCTGGTGAAAGGTGCGGTGCAATATCTCCAATCGTTCCTGCAAAATAAAGGTCAGAATCTCTTTAGTTTCAGGCTGTTTCATTTCAACCAATGTAGATACCAGCACCCGGCATTGGTCAATAATCTCCTCCAATTCCAGTGGTGTGTTATCAAACATCACACGCCCCTCCCACAGATAACTAGCCAGCACAACAACGCATGCCAGACAAGGGGGTGAGGGGGATCGGTAAGAAATTCAGTGTGAGTTTGGGTAGGGATAGATGACATGGTGTCAACCTCCAGTGAGTAGTAGAACGCTACCACCAGAGTTGCAACCCTCTTGAATGGTGGTAGCCCAGACGGAGGTTGCAATACCGGCCTACTGGACACCGGCCAGCCCGAGGGCTGCCCCGCCTGAGCCACCATTGATTCAGTACAGAGTGATACCGTAAAAATAGGTGCGCCAAGGCTACGACACAAAAAAAACGCATAACGCGTCTTATGTCGCCAGTAGACTAGACAGGTTGCAACGCCCGGTTGCCGATTTTGCGGCAACGGGCAGACTATACCCTGCACATTCGGGCGGCAGCAAGCCGTTTTTTATTCTGTTTCCAATGAGAGGGAGTAGGCGACTCAATGTGGGTTCCCGGCAGCCTTGACAGCCAACCGGGTTCACATAACATCTGGACCATGAATCTCAATTTGTCACGTTGATGGGCGGCAAGTTGATCACATTTGGAGGTGCTTAAAGAGAAAACGACCTATCTCATAGGTGGTAAAATCCGGATTAAGTTCGCTTTCATCCATACCTATCGCGTTGCCAGCCTCAATTAATATCTTCTTCATATTACTGGCCTTAATCCCATCTTTAGTGACAAGAATCTTCCCTTTAGGAAGTTTATGGATCACATACTCTTTGAAGCGATGCATATCCTTATCATCGGGTAAAGAAGAGCTTTGTCCAAGTAACAATTTTAATGAATTATTCTCTTCAATTAAATTTAGAACAACATCATCAACAGTCATCCCAAAATCAGTGACATACTTCCTAAGACTATCAACCGTTGATTTTTTTAGATTAAACCCAGAATACTCACTCATGAAATCACCCTCGCATCATTCAATATGAGTGATACGATACACTAAAATACAAAAAGTACAACAAAAATACGAATAGAACAAAAATAACAATATCGGACAACGCTCTGACACATCATCGAGATTTCAGTGAATCCGCCTCTGTAGCGGATTTACTCTGTCATCGGTCGTAGCCTCAAAACACACCTTGCGTATTTTCATTTTCTCCCGAACTTATGCAGAGTTAAAACCTAGTGAGGATCATCACCGGGAAGGTAATAAGGGACGTAAGTGTATACGGTAGTCAGGCGGGAAAAGGCATTCACATAATCTGTTTTGCCGTGGCAAAAGAAATGGATTTGGATCTCGGCGTCAGTGACTTCATGTTGGCACAAATAACCAGTGCTTTCTTGTCGCCATTTACGGAAGGGGTAGCCACGGGAGGCCATTTGTGGATCGAGGGGCCAGGTAATCATACCTGATAAAGCCTGAGTGGCCTCATTGACTAAGTTCTGGACAAGCTCCGTCCCTATTTTCTGGCTCTCTTCTTCTGAGTGGCCGGAGATACGTGCCATGTCGACCTGGCGAGATTTGATTTCATGCAGTGAAACATAGGCCGTTTCGGAAAGGTATATAGATTTAGGCATTTAATCTCCGGTGTTAGGTTGTTGCATTCAGCCTCCTCAGAGCTTCTTCGGGGGTCATCTTGCGGTTGTTTGCAAAATCCTGTTTAGACCGCATTAAGATCCGAAACAGAGCGTCTTGTTGGCGCTGATACTCACGTTCGGCAAGTTCAGCCTCCCGTTCTGCAGCCGTCTGAACAAAAAGTTCAGCAGTGCCATTCTTTGTTACATACACGCCGCCTTCAAAAAGTTCTGGATTGCCGAGGCTTTCGCGAACTGCTTTTTGGGACATAGTGGTTGTCATAGTTACTACCCTCACGGATACCTCCTCGCAGGTGAGTGATTCTGCTAAAAGGTTTATTGTTACAAGGTAAAGTGTCACTCACTTGACGGTAGTTAGCCCTCCGCGGTCCTGGCTGCCTACCGTTGTACCCTACTCGTGTTGTATAAGCAGATGAATGTCTGCTTACGCTCAGACGAATAAAACGCTATCCACGCCTTTTGATAAGCGGCCCACACGGGGAAGCGGCTTATCACTCACTTTAGTTTACGCAATACTTGGCGTGGAAGAAACAAATTTATGATAAATTTGCACCCTCTCTTTTTTGTTCTCGCGTTTAGCCCGTGGCAAAACACAGACTCCCCGAGTATAGCAGCGATGAACTTGCTATCTACCTAACGACAGAATGGTAGAAGCAGGCGGATTCACGCCGCCGACACCTGCCACTCACGCCCCGGAATCGCCTCCAACAGTTGCTGCGTATAAGCATGTTGCGGCTGCTGATACACCTGATAGGTCGGCCCTTGCTCCACGATCTTGCCAGATTTCATCACGATAATGCGATCGCACACTTGCGCAGCCACGCGCAGATCGTGGGTAATAAAAATCAGAGATAAGCCCAAGCGTTGCCGTAAATCCGCTAACAGGGCCAGCACCTGTGCTTGCACAGAGACGTCTAACGCCGATACCGGCTCATCGGCGACCAGAATTTTCGGTTCCACCGCCAATGCACGCGCCAAACCAATGCGTTGACGCTGACCACCGGAGAATTCATGAGGATAACGGTGTATCGCACCTGCATCCAACCCCACCAGCGCAAACAGTTCTTTAACCTTATCCAGCGCCTGCGCGCGTGGCACACCGCGAATCAGCAGCCCTTTGGCAGCGATTTCGCCCACCGTTTGGCGCGGGTTCAACGAGGCGAACGGGTCCTGAAACACCATCTGAATATCTCTGCTCTGTTCACGCAGCGCGCGAGATTTAAGCTGGGCAAGATCGTGCCCGTCAAAGTGAATTTCGCCCGAATCCGGCTGATATAACCGCACGATGCAGCGTGCCAGTGTCGATTTGCCGGAACCGCTTTCACCGACAATGCCCAGCGTGCTGCCCTGCGGCAGCGTCAGACTGACATCCTGCACCGCGGCTACCTGCCGCTGGCGCCGACGAAACAGCCCCGGCTCACGGAAGGTTTTATTGATGTTTTTCAAGGTGAGCAGCGCAGGCTGTTCTTGCGTCGTGCGCGGCAGCGCCGGATGCAGCGACGGCACAGCAGCAATCAAAGAACGGGTATATTCATGGCGCGGTGCATACAACACTTGCGCCGCCGGGCCTTGCTCCACCAGTTCACCGTGGCGCATCACCGCCACGCGATCGGCAATATCAGCCACCACGCCAAAATCATGGGTAATAAACAACACCGACGTACCGCGCCGCTGCTGTAATTCACGAATCAAGCGCAGAATCTGTGCCTGTGTAGTCACATCCAGCGCGGTTGTCGGTTCATCCGCGATCAGCACCAGCGGCTCAAGCGCAAGCGCCATGGCGATCATCACGCGCTGTCGCTGGCCGCCAGAAAGCTGGTGCGGATAGGCTCGCACCGTAGCAAGCGGTTCGGGTATATGCACGTCTTCCAGCAAGCGCAGGACGCGCGCGTCCACGTCCTGTTTGGTCAGTTTGGGCCGATGGATAAGAAACATTTCGGCAATTTGGTCACCTACCCGGTGCAGCGGATTAAGCGCCGTCATCGGGTCCTGAAAAATCATGCCAATGCGCGCACCGCGCCACTGCCGGAGCTCTTCTTGCGTCAGTTGCAGTAGATCACGCCCTTCAAAGGAAATGCTACCCTGTGTCGGTTGTACCCGTTCCGGCAGTAACCCCATAATGGCGCTTGCGGTCATGGATTTCCCCGATCCGCTCTCGCCAACCACGCACAGAATTTCGTTATAGCGTAAGTCCAGCGACAAATCGCGTAACGCCCAAGGGCGATCGGCATCCGGCGGCAACGCCACGCTGAGATGATTAATGGATAACAGTACGCTCATCGGTTTCTCAGCCTTGGATTCAATGCATCATTCAGCCCTTGTCCCACAAGAGAGACAGCGAGCACGGTCAATAAGATAGCCACGCCGGGAATGGCAGAGACATACCACTCCTGTCGCAATACGCTGCGTCCGCCACCAATCAGATTGCCCCACGAGGGCACGTTGGGATCGGACAAATTTAAGAACGCCAGCGCGCTCTCCAAGAGAATCGCCACGGCCATGATCACACTGGCGTACACCACGATGGGTGGCAGTGCGTTAGGCAAAATCTCCCGGAACACAATGGGCATGTCACGCATCCCCAATGAGCGCACCGCTTGCACAAACTCGCGGTGGCGCAGTGACAGAAACTCTGCCCGCGTCAACCGCGCCGCTGGCGGCCAGGAGACCACGCCAATCGCCAGAATCACCGTCGATAGCGTAGAACCAAACACCGCCACCAACACCAGCAGCAACAAGAAGTTAGGCAGGATCTGAAACGCTTCGGTCAGGCGCATCAGCATGTCATCTACCACGCCGCCGTAAAAACCGGCCAACGCACCTACCACAATGCCAATGGCAATGGCGATCGCTGTCGCCACCACGCCAATGGTGAGTGACACGCGCGCACCGTGGAAAATCTGCGCAGCGATATCGCGCCCGGTATGGTCCGTGCCTAACAGGAAGCGGGCGTTATGCAGTGGCCACTGCAACGGACGCCCAGCTAATCGTAGTGGATCAGCAGGGAAGAACCAGCCCGCAGAAAGTGCCATGCCGATCACCAGCACCAACAAGATCAAGCCAAACAACGCACTCGGGCTGCGCGCATAGCGTTTAAAAAAATTCACCATCAGCCTTCACCTGCAATACGGGGGTCCAACCGGGCATACAGCAAGTCCACCAGAAAATTGATTGCTATTACTAACAGCGCAGAGACAAACACAATGCCGAGCAGGGTATTCAAGTCACGCTGCATCACCGACTCATAGGCCAATCGCCCCAGCCCAGGCAGCGCGAATACGCTTTCTACCACGACCGAGCCACCCAGCATGGTGCCGGTTTGCAGCCCAATCAGCGTCACCAGCGGCAACAACGCATTACGTAGCACGTGGCGCACCACGATGCGCGTCTCCGGCACCCCCTTGGCGCGGGCGGTGCGCACAAAATCCAGCGTCGACACTTCTAGCATTGATGCGCGCATAATGCGCAGATAAATCGCCAGAAAAATCAGTGCCAGCGTTAACGTCGGCAACACCAGATGATGGGCGATGTCCAGCACTCTGGTCCAGCCCGTCAGCCCGCTGGCGATGGTTTCAAAACCGCCGGAAGGGAGCCAATCGAGGTAGATGGAAAACAGGAAGATACCCATCAGCCCGAACCAGAATGAGGGCGTGGCGTAGCAGAGCAGGCCCAGTAGGGATATCACCGTATCCTGCCAGCGGTTAACCCGACGAGCAGACACAATACCCAGCACCATACCGACCGGGATGGCAAAGGCGAGCGAGGTTCCCATCAGCAGCAGCGTTACGGGCAAGCGTTCTGCAATCACACTGGCGACCGGTTTGCCGTAAATGGCCGACTGCCCGAGATCGAGGTGCGCCAGCCGCCACAGGTAGTCCCACAACCGCACCGACGTAGACTGATCGAGCGCATAATAACGGCGCAGTTCCTCAATCATGGTGGGGTCGGCACCGCCGACCTGTGCTACCAGCGCATCAACGGTATCGCCCGGTGCCAATTGCAGCAGCAGAAACAATCCGGCCAGAATCAACAGCAGCGCGGGAAGCGCTGCTGCCAAGCGGCGACCGCTCAGCAGTAACAGCCTCATCGGTGATTAACCCTCTAGCCAGGTGTCATGCCAACTGCTGGAAGGCCAGCGCGCCGTGTTCAATGCATTCTTCACCTTTTTATTGATGACGGTAAGGAACTGGCGTTCGGTAGCAAACCACACCGGAAATTGCTCGTTCACCTGCGCGACCAGCGTGGCATATAGCTCACGACGCTTCTGCGGATCAACTTCTGATGCAGCATCATCAATCAGTTTGTCGATATCATCAGACTGCCAGCCATATTGGTTGGTCCAGGGAGCGCCCGCCGGGCTGCCGGAACGTAGCCACACGGTGGTAGAAACCGCCGGGTCACCACGATACTGGTGCCAGCCAGTGGCGATATCGAAGTTGTGTTCTTTGTAGACTGCCGTCAATGCGCCTGCGTAGTCGTAGTTGGCAATCTCCACTTTGATGCCCACTTCCGCCAGCGATTGCTGAATAAAAGTGGCAAACAGCGGCACGTCTTCGCCGTTAACAATCTGCACCAGCTTCAGCGTAAAGCGCGTGCCGTTAGCCTGGCGGCGGTAGCCTGCTTCATCCAGCAACGCTTCCGCTTTTTTACGATCAAACGGATAGGGCTGCTTGCTGTTCGCCGGATAGAAGTTGGTGGCGGTAGACGGAATAATGCCGGTGGCAGGCTTACCCTGCCCATACAGGAAATTTTCGATAAAGAACGGCACATCGATGGCATGAGCAATCGCGCGGCGTACGCGAATATCGGCAATCTCTTTGCGCCGGAAGTTAAATTCCACCGTATTGTTGAAAATATTGCCTTCAGAACCGCGCGGCGTAACCTCGAAATCCGGATGGTGTTGCAGGCGATCCAGGTCAGCCAGTGAGAGTTGCGAGTAGGCACTCAGTTGTACCTGCCCAGTTTCCAGCGCGGCAGTCGCGGCGGATTTGTCCGTGATGATGCGCCAGACAATACGTTCGATATAAGGCTGTCCTTCGCGCCAGTAGTCCGGGTTGCGCGTGGCAACGATGTATTGTCCGCGTTCGTACTGGACAAACTTGAACGGCCCGGTGCCGATAGGCGCCGTGTTGGCCGGGTTCTCCAGCACATTGGTGTTTTCATACACGTGGCGTGGTACCACATAGCCGAGATCCGCCAAGGCGCGCAGCAGCAAACCAATCGGCATCGGGCGTGAGTAGTTGAACACCACCGTGTGGTCATCCGGCGTGTCTACGGTTTCCAGATACTGTTGCACGGCGGTGCCGTAGTTCAGGTGTTTTTTCCACAATTCCAGCGCATTGTACTGCACGTCGCTTGCGGTGAACGGCTTGCCATCGTGCCATTTTACGCCCTGACGCAGCGTAAAGGTGATGCGTTTGCCGTCTGGCGACGTTTGCCACCCCGTCGCCAACTGCGGCACCACGTTGCCCAATGCATCCAGATCCACCAGGGATTCAATAATCTTGCTGGTGACAATGTATACCCCAGTGGATGCACGCAACGCTGAGTTGAGAATACGTTGCTCAGAAGCCAGATGTACGCTAAGCGTGCCCCCTTTCACCGGGGTGCCCGCTGCCGTCGCGCCCGTTCCCTGCGCGGCAGATAAGTAAGACGTAAAGGGCAAGGTTGCCGTCACGGCGGCGGTCGAAAGCAATAAACGTCTGCGGGTAATATTCATGAATCGTCACTCGAATTAATAAGAGAATAGCGCAGAGCATAAAGTCAGTAATAATTTTTATGTAAATGATGTTTCGTCATATCGAAATAGGAAATTGGCATATATCATTTTTTGCATCGCTATATTCATTTTTCAGAAAAACAAAGATAAAAAAATCACTACCTAACTTTCATTAATCTCTTTCTAATGTTCGAGTATTATTTTATCTAGTGAGGGAAATAATGGCTACATTACGCTGGGATCACGCCGTACATTATGTCAACCACCTGGATGACGCGATTACCGCTTTTACCGATAATCAGCTGGTTGCTTTTCCCGGTGGTGCACACCCCGGTTGGGGCACCCACAATGCGTTAAGTTATTTTGGCCTGACTTACCTCGAATTCCTGAGCATTCGTGATGTACAGGAGCTGGAACAGGCGCAAGATTTTCTGCTGTCTCAGGATGCAAAACGCTTACTGCCAGAACAGCAGGTGCTCTACCGCGTGGCATTGCGCAGCGATGATATTGATGCAACCCATCGGGCGCTGCGTGAGCAGGGGTTAACGCTGTCGCCCATCGTGGAGGGCAAACGCCATGATAAACAGGGTAATTTGATCGAGTGGCGCATCTTCACCATCAGCGGTGATTTCCAAGGCGTGCCTTATCCTTTTGTCCTGCAATGGAAAACCAATGACGCCGCCCGCCTCGATTTCCTACGCAGCCATCACATAGACAGACCGCACCCAATAGGTCAGGCTCGTCTTCAAGCGGCCGTCTTCACGGTGAAGCATCCAGAGCAAGTGGCGCAGCATTGGCAAACGTTATTCCAGTTCTCAGCCAGTGAACAAACGCCGACAACGCTGTATATCGGTGAGCAGCAATTTATTTTCCAACCGGGTGATGAGAACCGTCTCACAGCGTTGCATATCGCCACGGATAATGAGGCTGTCAAAGGTCAATCAGTGATTCTGGGCGGCGGTGAATATCGGTTTGTTTAATATTCACTCACAGATTAATTTTCGCTTATTACATTATCACTTTTAAATAAAAAAATCGAATAAAAAGACAGTATCATGAATAAAAAAATTGGTTTTATCGGCTGCGGTAATATGGGCCACGCCATCCTGTTAGGGTTAATTTCCAGCCAAGTGGTCTCACCGCAGCAGATTATTGCTTACGATATCATTCCTGATATTACCGCAGAGCTTGCCAATCAACACGGCATTATCGCAGCAACCAGTAATGCCGACTTGGCCCTTCAGGCAGATATTATCTTTCTGGCAGTGAAACCGGATGTCGTGAATAGCGCGCTGAATGATATTGCTGCGTTGCTCAACCCCAACCAGATTCTGGTCTCAATTGCTGCCGGTATCTCACTTGATGCTATCAGCGCTGTCGTAGGCGCAGAGCGCAAGGTAGTGCGCGTCATGCCGAACACCCCAGCGCTGGTGCGTGAAGCCATCTGTTCCGTGACACCCAACCCACAGGTGACTGCCGAAGAAATGGAACAAGTCAACACGCTGATCGGCAGCATTGGCCGCTACGAACAGGTGCCAGAATACCTGATCCACGCCGTCACGGGCGTCGGCGGTTCGGCTCCCGCCTTTGTGTTTATCCTGATTGAGGCAATGGCCGATGCCGCAGTGGCTGGCGGCCTGACGCGTAAACAGGCCTATCAGTTTGCTGCACAAACCGTATTGGGCTCCGCCAGGCTAGTGCTGGAAAGTGGGCAGCATCCCGGTGCGCTAAAAGACAACGTCTGCTCCCCCGGTGGCACCACCATTGAAGGTGTCGCGGTGTTAGAAGACAAAGGTTTCCGCGCTGCCATTTATCAGGCGGTACGCGCCAGCACCTTGAAGTCCGTGCGCCTGTCGCAAGACACCAAACCGGCCTGATTTTTATTCTTACGAGAGAAATGCCATGGCACACATTCATTTTATTGGCGCAGGCCAAATGGCAGAAGCCATTATCCGCGCTGCACAAGTCAACCCAGCGCTGGCGGATGCGCAGTTCAGCATTGAAGATATCGATGCCGAACGCGTCGCTACCCTGACCCACACCTATGCGTTGCCTGCTCAAACGCCGGATAGCGCGTTGTCACACGCGGACCTAGTGGTGATTGCCGTTCGCCCGCAAGATGATATTCCGGCCGTGGCGCAGCGCATTAACCAGCTTGCTTCCGCGCACAGCACGGTTATCTCCATTGTGGCCGGTGTTACGCTGGCACAACTGACGACACTGTTGGGTGAAACGCGCGCCATCGCCCGTGTGATTCCGAACACCCTGACTGACACGGGCTACGGCTATAGCGGCGTGACGCTGAATCAGCATGCGCAGGCGGAAAAGCTCGATGGGTTCTTCACCGCGTTCGGCAAAGTGTTGTACTTGGAAGAGCGTTTGATCGATGTCTTCACCGGTTTTGGCGTAGCCGGGCCAAACTATATTTATTACTTTATCGAATCGCTGACCGATGCCGGCGTGCTGGCAGGCTTGCCGCGCCCGCTGGCAACCAAAGTAGTGCAGGAAAATCTGCTGGGCGCCGTGGAAATGCTGCGCCTGAGCGGAAAGCACCCACGCCAACTGCTGGATATCAATAACTCACCTGCAGGCGTTGGTATGCACGGTTTGTATGAACTCAACAACAGTGATTTCGCAGCCGGACTCCAGCGCAGCGTGCTGGCGGCGGTGAAACGCACCACCGCGCTGGCGAACTCTCGGTAAACCCTCATCGTATCGGCCGAGCGCATACCGTGCGCAATGCGCTCGCCCAACACGAAAATATCTTGCTTACGCCCCGCCATGGATGGTAAGAAAAATAACGTCTCTCCCCCCTAAACCCCGCCAACGGGGAATAGTTGTATTGGATTAACACCAGGATTCACCATGGCTTTGTTTGCCTCACCGGGCGCAGACTCTCTGCTGCGTCAACGTTCTTTCGTTGCATTTTGGCTGGCCCGCACCGCATCTATGTTTGGTTTTCAGATGCTTAACATCGTGGTGAGCTGGCAGATCTACTCTGTCACCGGCCGCGCGTTCGATCTGGGCCTGATTGGTCTGGCGCAATTTTTACCTTCCGTGCTGCTGGCGTTGCCCGCTGGACATATCGCCGATCAGTTTGACCGCCGACGTATCGTGTTAATCGGTCAGTTCGTCGAGTGGCTCGCCATTGCCCTGTTGGCAATACTGGCCTTTACGCGGCCGCCGGATGAGTTAACCATTCTTGGGCTGGTGCTGCTCATTGCCATCGCCAAAACCATGGAAGCCCCGGCGATGCTTTCCATGCTACCTGCACTGGTGCCACCTAACATGCTGGCGCGTGCCATGGCGGCAAACTCGGCGGCAGGACAAGCCGCCATGATGGTCGGCCCTGCGCTGGGCGGCCTGCTGTACGTGGCAGGTGCCGGAACCGTGTATCTCGCCACCGCGCTGCTGTATCTGATCTCAATGGTTATGGTCAGCCGACTGCGCTATGTACAAGAACCGGTGCGGCGCGTGCCAGCCAGTTTCGCCACACTGTTTGCCGGAGTGCGCTTTATCCGTGCCCGACCTGATGTACTAGGCGTTATTTCTTTGGATCTGTTTGCCGTATTGCTGGGCGGGGCGACAGCGCTGCTTCCCATCTTTGCCAAAGATATCCTGCACACCGGTCCGTGGGGGTTAGGGTTGCTACGCGGTGCGCCCGCCGTTGGGGCGCTGCTGATGGGCTTTTGGCTCGCCCGGCATGTCATGGAGCGTAACGTCGGCAAGATTATGTTCGCCTCCGTGGCCGGTTTTGGTGTCGCGACGCTGGTGTTTGCGCTGTCCACTCAACTGTGGCTGTCGTTACTGGCGCTGTTTGCCCTTGGGGCATTTGACATGGTGAGCATGGTGATTCGCGCCTCACTGGTGCAGCTTGATACCCCAGACGAGATGCGTGGTCGCGTGAGTGCGGTCAATTCCATTTTTATCAATACGTCGAATCAATTGGGCGAGTTTGAATCCGGTCTGCTGGCCGCGTGGTTGGGGGCGGTGCCCGCAGCGGCGCTCGGCGGCATTGGCACGCTGTTGGTGGTGGCACTGTGGATGAAATGGTTCCCGTCACTGCGCCAGCGTCAGCGGTTGCATAATGAACCCGTGCAGGAGGCCAGTGCGGTCTAGCGTATTCAACCCCCCGCCTCTCGCGAGCAGTGGAGAGGCGGATGTTGATGATAAGTCACATCAGACGGGCAAAACCGTCACGGATTTCCTGTTCTGGCAATTCCAGTCCGATAAAGACCATGATGCAGCCGCGCTTTTCTTCTGGCAGCCACTCTCTGTCCCAATCCGCACTGTACAGGCGCTGAACCCCCTGAAACAGCAGTCGGCGATCGTCACCTTTAATGGCAAGTATGCCCTTATAACGCAGCAGGTTATCGGCATATTTGAGTAAGAAGCCTTCCATCACGTCGGAAACCGCCGCGAAATCCACCGCATGATCCAGCTCCACGACGATAGACTCCACGTTGTTCTGCTGCGGTGCCACGAAACGGAACAGCGGCGCTTTCACCGTCAGCTTGTCGTTAAGCATAAAGCCATCAACGTTGAACAACAGGCCGAGATCGATCTCGCCGTTGACCACAGTGTAAATCGGCGCGCGCGCATTAATACGCTGCAAGCGCTGTAGCAATGCGTCATCCTGACCTGCCACATCGGTTTTGGTCAGCAAGATGCGATCGGCGTAACCAATTTGCGATTGCGCAATGGTGAACTGATCGAGCTGTTGCTGTGCGTGCACCGCATCCACCAGCGTGATGATGCCATCCAGCATAAAGCGTTCGCAAATCAGCTCATTGGAGAAAAAAGTTTGAGTGATCGGGCCGGGGTCCGCCATGCCGGTGCACTCAATCACGACGTGATCGAAATCCAGAGCACCTTTATCAATACCATCCACCAGATCGAGCAGCGCATCAGCCAACTCATTAGCGCGGGTACAGCAGATACAACCGTTGCTGAGCGTGGTAATGGTGCTGGCACGTTCGCCAATCAGCGCATCATCAATCGGCACCTCGCCGAACTCATTCTCAATAACGGCAATTTTATAACCATGGTCGGCATTGAGAATATGCCGGAGTAGGGTGGTTTTACCTGCCCCAAGAAACCCGGACAGAATGGTGACATGAATTGGCTGCGTCATCGCGGCTCCTGATAATAATGTGTTTTCTTCCTGTGCTGAACGAGGTTAACAGCAGCGCATACCGCCTTTGCCATCGCCACCGTAGCGGGCCTGTTGCCGCTCACGGAAGAACTCTTCGTAGGTCATCGGTGGTTGATCGGGATGGTTGGTCTGCATATGCTGGACATAGGTTTCATAGTCCGGAATCCCAATCAGCATACGCGCTGCCTGTCCCAAATACTTTCCTGCTTTGCCAAGGTTGCCAAACATCGCTGGTCTCCTAAAAAATCACCCTGTATATATCATACCCTAAATAATTCGAATTGCAGGAAGGCGGCAAAGGAATGAACCCCGATGAGCTTACTCAAGTAAGTGATTCGGGTGACAAATCTGCTGGGAGCAGATTTGAACGCCGCGTGCGGCGGCCTCGTTAGACCAGGGATGGGCCGAATAACGAATGCAGCCAACGCATCTGCAATGTGAAGTATGACGGGTATATACGGGGTATGGCGACTCGTCATCTTTACCGCCACACTTTGCGGCGGTAAAGATGCGGGCATTTGCGTATCAGTGACCGTTAGAGATCTTCACGCCACCAGCCGGAACCGGCACATAATCGGTTTCGCCATCGGTACGCTTATCTTCATGACGCGCTTCAATCGCCACTTTCACACCGTAAGCAATGATGCTGTACACCACGAACAGGAACAGGATGCTCAGACCTGCGTTGGTGTAGTTATTGATCACGATGTGGTTCATGTTGGCAATCTGCTGCGCACTCAGATCGGCGCCACCCTCAGCAATCTTCTGTTTAAACATGTTTGCCATGTAGAAGAAGCCTTCCAGTTGCGGGTTGTCGCTAAACAGTTTCAGGCCCAGCGCCCAGGTGGTACAGATCAGCAGCCACACAGCAGGCACTACGGTGACCCAAATGTACTGAGCGCGTTTCATCTTGATCAGTACAACCGTACCCAGCACCAGCGCCACAGCAGCCAGCATCTGGTTAGAGATACCGAACAACGGCCACAGGCTCTTCACGCCGCCCAGCGGATCGACCACACCTTGATACAGTAGGTAACCCCAGAGACCAACGCAGCCCGCTGTACCGATGATACCCGCAACCAGTGAATCGGTTTTCTTCAGGAACGGTACGAAGTTACCCAACAGATCTTGCAGCATGAAGCGGCCAGAACGGGTGCCTGCGTCCAGAGCCGTCAGGATAAACAGCGCTTCGAACAGGATACCGAAGTGATACCAGAAGCCCATATTGGCACCAGGAATAATCTGGTGGAATACGTGCGCAATACCTACTGCCAGCGTCGGTGCACCACCTGCGCGGTTCAGTATAGAAGGTTCGCCGATATCTTTTGCCGTCTGCATGATCTGCTCAGGAGAGATAACAAAACCCCAGGAGCTAACGGTCGCGGCAGCGTGCGCAGAGACTTCTTGCAACTGCGCCATGATCATCGGCGCATCTGCCGTGCCCAACTGGTGCAGGTTAGGCATGGTGATGCCCAATGCAGCCGGCGGGGTGTTCATGGCAAAGTAGAGACCCGGTTCAATGATGGACGCGGCTACCAGAGCCATGATCGCAACAAAGGATTCCATCAGCATCGCGCCATAACCGATAAAGCGCGCATCATTTTCATTCGCCAGCAGTTTCGGCGTAGTACCGGAAGCAATCAGCGCATGGAAACCAGACACTGCACCACACGCGATGGTGATAAACAAGAACGGGAACAGAGTGCCTTTCCATACTGGACCGGTGCCGTCAACGAACTGGGTCACCGCTGGCATTTTCAAATCCGGACTCAGGATCACGATACCGATGGCTAAGCCAACGATAACGCCGATTTTCAGGAAGGTAGCTAGGTAGTCGCGCGGTGCCAGAATCAACCAAACCGGCAGCAGAGCAGAAACAAAGGCATAACCCACCAACGTAAAGGTAATGGTGGTGTCTTTAAAGGTTAATGCTGGGCCCCAGTACGGGTCGTGAGCAACCACGCCACCAAACCAGATAGCCATTACCAGCAGCACGATACCGATCACGGAAACTTCCGCTACACGGCCCGGGCGCAGGTAACGCATGTAGATACCCATAAACAGCGCAATCGGCACCGTAGAACATACAGTGAATACGCCCCACGGGCTTTCTGCCAGTGCTTTCACCACGATCAACGCCAACACCGCCAGGATGATGATCATGATCAGGAAGCAGCCGAACAGCGCGATGGTGCCTGGAATCGGCCCCAGTTCTTTCTTGACCATTTCCCCCAGCGACGCACCGTTACGACGAACGGAGAGGAACAGCACCATGAAATCCTGCACGGCACCGGCCAGTACTACCCCTGCCAGCAGCCATAGTGTGCCCGGCAAGTAACCGACCTGCGCTGCCAGCACCGGCCCTACCAACGGGCCTGCGCCTGCGATAGCCGCAAAATGGTGACCGAACAGAACGTTACGGTTGGTGGGCACATAGTTCAGGCCATCGTTGTTAACCACCGCCGGCGTAGCGCGGGTTGGATCCAACTGCATGACTTTCTGTGCGATATAGAGACTGTAGTAGCGATACGCCACCAGATAGACGGACACGGAAGCGACGATAATCCACAGTGCGCTCACATGTTCGCCGCGGCGCAGTGCAACCACGCCAAGGCAAGATGCCCCGATGACGGCAAGCATCACCCAGGGAATGTGTTTGAGTATGGTACTGCTTTTCATAAGACATCCTTCAGGCAAATTAAGTCTTAATGGTCTGTTTTTTAATCTTTATCGAACAATATCGAGTATCCACCACGCCGTTGGCGTCCATGTCGGACAAGGCAGGAATCGTTGACTGTGTGGGGTGTGGTGATGGCGGGACGATACGGTAATGCGCGCGAGCGCGCAGAAGCAATTTGTATCGACGGCGGCATAGCGTATTAAGCGGTGAGAATTACGTGCTAAGCGGTTGGGGAAAAATGCAGCATCAGGCTCGCAGTGCCAAACTCAGTGCAAAAGCGACAGAGGGACATTGATACAAGAGAAAGCAAAATATGGAGCTAAATGCATATACCCAAAAATAATTCGCATTGCAGGACAAAACGTTAACGTATTAAACAGCGCTTGCACTGGCCCGCTGGGGAAATCTCAGGATGAGACTCATTCATCCCGAATCACTTACTCAGCTAAATGATTCTGGTAACAAATCTGCCAGAAGCAGATTTGAACGCCACGCTATGGGATGACACGACAGGCTTGCCGCTTGACTGCAATTTACGTTTTTCCAACAGAAGAAAAGCGGCATAAGCACATCGAGTATGAGGATTCGTTAAGAGGCACTACGTGCCAACAAAGCAAGACGTCCGCCAAACACGTTGACCAACAGTCCTACCATGATCAGCAACGCACCCGCTACCTGAAGCAGGGTCATGTGTTCGTCAAGAAACAGCGCAGCACTCAGCATGCCGAACACCGGTACCAACAACGTCAACGGTGCGACACGCCAGGTTTCATAACGTCCTAGCAAGCTGCTCCAGATACCAAATCCCATGATGGTAGCAATAAAGGCCAGATAACCCAGCGCCAGTATCGTGGCCATATGAATGTTGGTCAGGCTGGCAGCAATCGCTTCCTGACCGTCGAACAACCAGGAGCAAAGGAAGAACGGCCCAATGGGCACCAGCGCACTCCACACCACCAGCGACATCACATTCAAACCCGCACCGTGGCGACTCATGATGACTTTGTTACTGATATTACCGAATGCCCAAGAGAGCGCACCGCCTAACGTCAGCAGCATCGTGAGCAACGTCAGCCCAGTGGTGGTCTGATTCAACATGCCGCCTTCCGCCAACACAAACATGCCGAGTGTGGCAATGGCAATGCCAAGGAAATGGTTCCAACGTAAGGCTTCACCCAGTAGCAACGCCCCCAGCAACAGGGTGAAAAAACCTTGTGCTTGTAGCACCAGCGAAGCAATACCCGCAGGCATGCCAAGTTTTATCGCCAGAAACAGAAAGGCAAACTGGCCGAAGCTGATGGTCATGCCATAGGCGACCAACCAGCGCAGAGGTAAGCGCGGGCGCGGCACAATAAAAATGGCAGGCAGCGCTACCAGTGTAAAACGAAGTCCCGCCAGCAAAAACGGTGGCATCCCCTGCAAACCGACTTTGATGACCACAAAATTAACGCCCCAGGCAACCACCACGAACAGCGCCAACAGCCAATCTTTTACTGACATTTTATTCCCCAGCGGGTAAGCGATAGCTCCGCTTGCTCTATTTCATCTTCCTAAAATGAAACATCGCTCACAAAAAAACAAGTAAGCGAATCTTATGACTACAGCATTATTTTCATTGACTGAAAGGGGGATTATCAACGTTTTAGCAAAGGTCTTTCGCTTATGTGGGGATAAAAAAAGAAAACAAAGTGGCCTACAATGGGGAACGGTTTCCGGTTGGCGGCCGGTTTTTTGGCCGTCGCTAACGCCGCGCAAGGCACGGCGTCCATTCCTCGGAGGAAGGTTTCTGTATGAATATTGATCTGTCAGGAAAAACGGCGTTGGTCACCGCATCCAGCGGCGGCATTGGGTATGCCATTGCAGCAGGGTTGGCGGAAAGCCATGCTGAGGTGATCGTTAATGGCCGAAGTAACGCATCGGTAGAAGCCGCGTTGTCCCGTTTGCAACAGCAGTTCCCGCAGGCCCGTCTTCGCGGTGCAGTGGCCGATCTGGGCAGTGCCGAAGGGGTAACGGCGCTGCTGGATCAGGTACCGTTCATCGACATTCTGGTCAATAACGCCGGTATTTACGGTCCGCGTGATTTCTATGACACCGACGATGCCGTGTGGGAAGACTACTGGCAAACCAACGTAATGTCGGGTGTCCGTTTATCGCGCGCTTTCCTGCCGGGCATGGTGGCGAAACAGTGGGGACGGGTGGTATTTATCTCCTCAGAGTCCGCGCGCAACATTCCTGCTGATATGATCCACTATGGCGTATCGAAAACGGCGCAGTTGGCGCTGGCTCGCGGGTTGGCAAAACGGGTCGCTGGCTCTGGTGTGACGGTGAACAGTGTGTTGCCGGGCCCCACGATTTCCGACGGCTTCGCGACCATGATGCAAGACGAAGTGGCGCGCACCGGTAAATCCCTTGACGTCTTGGCGCGGGAATTCGTGATGGCGCATCGCCCCAGTTCGGTTATCCAGCGTGCCGCCAGCGTGGAAGAGGTCGCCAACATGGTGGTCTACATCTGCTCGCAGCAGGCGTCTGCCACCTCAGGCGCGGCACTGCGCGTCGATGGCGGTGTGGTCGACGATATTCTGTAATGAAAAGGCCAGGGTATCCCTGGCCTGAGTTTGCTACCTTCATGCAACTCGAATCATTCAGACGATAGAACCTGCTTCATCCCGATCGACGGCAAAGCAGGCAATCAGTTGGTCGCCGTAGGCTTTTAACGTGGGTTGGAACTGCACGCAGGTATCAAAACGATGCTGGCAACGCGCGTTAAATGCACAGCCCGGCGGCGGGTTCAGTGGACTGGGCAGTTCCCCAATCAGTTTGATACGCTCACGGCGCAGTGCCGGGTTCAAGCGTGGCGTCGCTGACAGCAGTGCCTGAGTGTAAGGGTGACGCGGATTATTGAAAATCGCCTCTTTGCTCCCCTTCTCCACACAGCGACCCAGATACATCACCATCACTTCATCGGCAATATGCTCGACTACAGACAAATCGTGGGAAATAAACACGTAGGACAAACCTAGCTCTTGCTGCAGGTCCATCATCAGGTTCAGCACCTGTGCACGCACCGACACGTCCAGCGCGGATACCGGCTCATCGGCAATCACCACATCAGGGTCTAACATCAGACCACGCGCAATCGCAATACGCTGGCGCTGGCCGCCAGAGAACATGTGCGGATAGCGGTCATAATGCTCGGTTTTCAGGCCGACTTTCGCCATCATCGACAGTGCTTTTTCACGACGTTCTGCCTTAGACAGCTCGGTATTGATCAGCAACGGCTCTTCCAGGATTTGCCCCACCTTCTTACGAGGGTTAAGCGATCCGTACGGATTCTGAAACACGATCTGGATCTTCTGGCGACGCAATTTCTGCGCAGCAGGATCGGGTTTCAGCAGATCCTGCCCCTGAAAGTAAAGCTCACCCGCAGACGGAGTTTCGATCATGGTCAACAAGCGGCCAAGGGTTGATTTACCGCAACCCGATTCCCCCACGACCGCCAGCGTTTTACCACGCTCCAGGGTAAAGGAGACACCGTCCAGCGCTTTCACCGCACGCTCGGGGGAAAAGAGCCCTTTTTTGACCGGGTAGTGTTTCTTTAAATCAATCGCCTGCAACAGGTAATGCTGCCCGGCGGCATTCATACTCTGGCTCATGCGACGGGCCTCCCCTCATCATCGAGCGGTGTATGACATTTCACCTGACGGCCCGGAATGTCACGCAATTCGGGCTCTGCTTCGCGACAGAGCGCACTGGCATAGGGGCAGCGAGGGTTAAGCAAGCAGCCCAACGGTCGGTCATATTTACCCGGCACCACGCCGGGCAACGAGGCCAAACGTGATTTATCTACCGCAAATTCCGGCAACGCACGCAGCAACGCCTGAGTATACGGGTGGCGCGGTGCATGGAAGATATCCGCCGCTTTACCGGATTCCACCACCTGACCGGCATACATCACGATAATGTGATGTGCCGCTTCCGCCACCAACGCCAAATCGTGAGTAATCAGGATCAGCGCCATGTTTTCCCGCTGCTGCAATTCCAGCAGCAGTTCAATGATCTGCGCCTGAATGGTCACATCCAGTGCGGTCGTCGGCTCATCGGCAATCAGCAGTTTGGGCCGACACGCAATGGCCATCGCGATCATCACGCGTTGGCTCATCCCGCCTGAAAGTTGGTGCGGATACACGTCTAACCGCGAAGCCGGATCGGGAATCCCTACCTGTGTCAGCAAATCGATAGCACGCTGATAGCGCGTTTTACGATTCCCTCCCTGATGTACCTTGATGGCTTCCATAATCTGGTAGCCCACGGTGTAACAGGGGTTAAGGCTTGTCATCGGGTCTTGAAATATCATCGCGACTTCAGAACCGACCAATTGACGCCGCTCTTTTTCCGAAATGCTTTTCAAATCACGCTGGTTGAACTCCAGCTTGTCTGCCATCACCTTGCCGGGGAAGTCAATTAACCCCATGATAGCCAGCGAGCTAACCGATTTACCGGAGCCCGATTCGCCGACAATGCCGACCACCTGCCCTTGTTCTACTTTGTAGCTGATACGGTCAACGGCACGAAACGGGTTATTCCCTTCGCCAAAATGTACCGACAGCTTTTCTACGTTGAGTAATGCCATCTCTTCCCCCAGATCACTGCTTGAGTTTGGGGTCGAGAGCGTCACGCAAGCCGTCCCCCATCAAGTTAAACGCCAACACCGCGAGCAGGATCGAAAGTCCAGGGAAGGTCACGACCCACCAGGCACTTTGCGCAAACTGCAACACGTCGGCCAGCATGGTGCCCCACTCAGGCGTTGGCGGCTGTGCGCCCATACCGAGGAAACCCAATGCGGCCATGTCGAGAATGGCGTTGGAGAAGCCCAACGATGCTTGCACGATCAGCGGTGCCAAACAGTTGGGGAAGATATTGATGAACATTTGACGCATCGCACCAGCCCCCGCCACGCGGGAAGCAGTAACGTAATCACGGTTGACCTCGACCAGCACCGCCGCGCGCGTCAGGCGCACATAGTGCGGCAGCGCCACAAAGGTCAGCGCCAGCGAAGCATTGACGATGGACGGCCCGAAAACCGCTACCAGCACCAACGCTAGCAGCAGGCTGGGCAGTGCCAGCATAATGTCGACCACACGCATGATGAGGGTGTCGACTATACCGCCGAAGTAGCCCGCCATCAGCCCGAGTACCACACCCATGATCAGCGACAACACCACTACCAGACAGCCGACCAGCAGCGACAGGCGTGCACCGTACATCAAACGAGAAAGAATATCGCGGCCCACATCGTCGGTACCAAGAATGAACTGCCAGCTACCGCCTTCCTGCCACACCGGCGGACGCAGCAATGCGTCGCGGAACTGCTCTGCGGGCGCGTGCGGCGCCAACACATTGGCACCGATGGCGATAATAAACATCAGTGTGACGTACACCAGGCCCACGACGGCGCCTTTGTTACGTTTAAAGTAATGCCAGAATTCCTGTAACGGGGTCATCGGCACGGGCGCATTATCAACAGCCGGTTCAGTGACTTGAGTCATCTTCGCCTCTCCCCTTATTTCTTGTGACGTATGCGTGGATTCACCACGCCGTACAACAGATCGACCAGCAGGTTGACCAGAATGATCATGGTCGCCACCAGCAGCACGCCCCCTTGCACCACCGGATAGTCGCGGCGTTGCAGCGCATCAATCAACCAACGCCCCAGTCCAGGCCAGGAGAAGATGGTTTCGGTCAGAATCGCCCCTGCCAGCATCGTCCCCACCTGAAGGCCGATAACGGTGACCACCGGCAACATGGCGTTGCGTAGCGCATGCACCACAATCACCCGAAGGCGGCTCAACCCTTTGGCACGAGCAGTACGGATGTAATCCTCACCCAGCACTTCCAGCATGGCAGAACGGGTCATACGCACGATCACCGCCAGCGGAATCGTCCCCAGCACCACGGCAGGCAAAATCATGTGCATCACGGCATCGATAAAATCCCCCGGCTCACCGAAGAACAGGGTATCGATCAGCATAAAGCCGGTCAGTGGCAGGCTGTCGTCCAGAAACACCGTATCGCTGATACGACCCGAGACGGGCGTCAGATTGAGATTGACCGACACCAGCATGATTAACATCATGCCCCACCAGAAAATGGGCATGGAGTAACCCGTCAGCGCCAGGCTAACCGAGGTGTGATCGAAAATAGAACCGCGTTTAACTGCCGCCAGCACGCCCACAGGAATACCGACAATCACGGCAAAAATCATCGCGCAAACACCCAGTTCCAGGGTGGCCTTAAAGCGCGGCACAAACTCATCCCACACCGGAATGCGGCTCTTGAGGGAAATACCCAGATCGCCGTGCAGCACACCGTTGATATAGGTGACATATTGCTGCCATAGCGGCTTATCAAGCCCCAGCTCAGCCAGCAGCTGTGCATGGCGCTCAGGAGAAAGGCCGCGTTCACCCGCCATGATCATCACCGGATCGCCGGGAATCATGTGCACAAAGGCAAACGTCAGTAGGGTAATACCAATAAACGTTGGGATAACCAGCCCCAAACGCCGGAGTATGAACTGAAACATATCCCGAACTCTCTGTATATAAGTGCCCAGCGGCTCATAGGCTGCCAGGCTTATCAATGCTCACAGCTAGATTTTTACGGGCACCAAAGCCCCGCCCCAAACGCACCAGCAGTACGTTCAGGGCAGGGCCAAGGTGTCCATGAAATGGCAGGCTGAATTAGTCCAGGGTCACGTTATTGAAGCTGTGTACGCCACGAGGCTCGATCACATAACCTTTCACGTTCTTACGGATAGGCTCATAGACCGTGGAGTGCGCGACAATCAGCGCAGGAGCCTGATCGTGCATCACAACCTGTGACTGTTTGTACAGATCAATACGTTTCTGGTGGTCAGACGTTTCGCGCGCTGGCTGAATCAAATCTTCAAACGGCTTGTAGCACCATTTGGAGTAGTTAGAGCCTTTCTCTGCCGCATCACAACTGAACAAGGTCGCGAAGAAGTTATCCGGATCCCCGTTATCGCCCGTCCATCCCATCAATACCGTCTGGTGTTCACCCGCTTTGGCGCGTTTCAAATACTCGCCCCATTCGTAGGTAACAATCTTGGCTTTCACACCCACTTTGGCCCAGTCAGACTGGATCATTTCCGCCATGCGGCGTGCATTCGGGTTGTACGGACGTTGAACCGGCATCGCCCACAGATCCACGGTAAAGCCATCAGCTAAGCCTGCTTCTTTCAGCAATGCTTTCGCTTTTTCCGGATCATAAGAGTAATCCTTAACATCGTCGTTAAAGCCCCACATGGTCGGTGGGATCAGGTTCTTGGCCGCCTGGCCCGCACCCTGATACACCGCGTCAATAATGGCGCCCTTGTTTACCGCGTAGGTAAGAGCCTGACGGACCTTGACATCATCCAGCGGTTTTTTCTGCACGTTGAAAGAGAGGTAACCCACGTTTAAGCCGGGTTTTTCCAACAGCGTGATGTTTTTGTCTTCTTTCATGCGGGACAGATCGGCCGGGTTAGGATACGGCATAATCTGGCACTCATCTTTTTGCAGCTTGGCATAACGCACGGACGCATCCGGTGTGATAGAGAACACCAGGCGATCGATGCCTGGTTTCTTGCCCCAGAAGCCATCAAACGCTTTGTAAAGAATACGGGAATCTTTCTGGTATTGCTGCAACTGGAACGGACCGGTACCGATCGGGTTCAGGTCGATCTTCTCTGGGGTGCCTGCTTTAAGCATATTGGCACCGTACTCTGCGGACATAATCGACGCAAAGTCCATCGCCAGGTCGGCCAGGAACGGAGCTTCCGGACGGGTCAGCTCGAAGCGGACAGTGTAATCGTCCACTTTTTCGATTTTGCTGATCAGTTCCGGCATGCCCATGCCTTGATAGTATTCGTAACTGCCGCCAGACACTTTATGGTACGGATGGTTCGGATCTTGCTGACGCAGGAAGGAGAACAGCACATCATCTGCATTGAATTCGCGCGTCGGCTTGAATTCTTTGCCGTCTTGCCACTTCACGCCTTTACGCAGATGGAAAGTATAGGTTTTGCCATCTTCGCTGATATCCCATTTTTCTGCCAGGCCCGGTTCAATTTCGGTCGTACCGCTTTTGAACTCAACCAAACGGTTATAAATAGGAATTGAGCTGGCATCAAAAGTGGTGCCGGAAGTAAACAGTTGCGGGTTAAAACCTTCAGGAGAACCTTCGGAGCAGTAGACTAGGGTTTTTGCCTGGAGACCGGCTGCCACAGACATGGCCAGCAAGCCGAGTCCGATTTTGAGCACCCTTGATTTTGCCAAGGATTTTTCCATTACGTGTACTCCATTGTGGATGTTGTGTGTTGATGAAAGTCAGACCAGGATATTTTTACTCGCCGCCGACAAGAGGCCGTTCTCATCAGCATCGACGCAGCGCGTCATGTGGTGGCTGTGATCTGTACTTTTTTGCCCGAAGGCTATATCTGTCATCCTTCAAGCTGCAAGTGCGTTGGCTACGCTCGTTCACCCGAATCACTTACTTGAGTAAGCTCATCGGGATTCACTCTCTTGCCGCCTTCCTGCAACTTGAATGATTTTGGATATAAAATTCACTTAATAAGGAGGGAGACGAGGCAGCATGTGAGAGTGGCCTGCGGATAGGTTTGCGAACCCGGCATCAGCCTGACAATCCGTTGTCCCCCCTTCCAACCCCGTCAATGTGGCAACAGATCACCCCAACGTCAATATAATGGGTGTGGATTTACAAAATTGCCACATCTTCAATAATAGCACAAAATACAATGAATTTAAAAAAAATAAGTTTTAGAAAATAAAAAAATCCATAATAACAAGATTATTATCTGTAAATTTTTGTTATAAAAGAAATTATCACCACAAAAAAAACATGAAACATCTTATGTCAAATGATGAATCAATGAGCAACAAAGCTTGTTAAAAACGTTAATGTCAGGTAAAAATTCCGAAAGAGCATAAGAATTAGTGATAATCATCACAGATATCATAAGTCATACACCAACTAGTTACGCCGCATAAAAAAACTTCTGATAGAAATTCCTGACAATATCTATTAAAAATAGATGAATCAACCTCCCAAAACCCTTACAAAAAGTGGTTATTTAAATTAAAAATCATCTTGTTTAATTATATTACCGATAGAATAATTTAATAAATATTAATGTCATCAATTCAAATTCATCTTGGAAATAAAAAATAAATTTAATTACATTAATTTGAGATAACTTATTTAAAAAAGAGTTGCCGCCAACCTCACAATTATTTCATTTACTCATGGATGTTTTATTATATTTAACATTTAATCATGACAGGTTACTCATGGACAATATATCCACTGATACAACCGCCTTCTTTTAGCATCAAATTACCTATTGATAATAAAACACTTTATCTTACCAACAATAAGAATAACCCGTAAATATATAACCCGTTTACGCGGAGTAAACATAATGAAAAGAACTGAAACCGATGTCCTCTACGAGAGCACGATCGCTGCCGAATCAACGTCTCAAATGTCGTTCTTCGCCCAATTTTTAAAAACAAAAATTGGCGCTGTACCCGTTGCACTATTTATTGCTATCGCAGCAGTTGTTTTTGCTGCCGCCTATGAAGGCTATCTGCCGAAAAATATGATCGGTGGTTTTGCCGTTATTATGACGCTTGGTTTTTTGCTTGCACACATTGGCCATACCATCCCGGTATTCAAAGATATCGGCGGCCCTGCAATCCTGTGTTTAATGGTGCCGTCAATCCTGGTCTATTTTCACCTGTTTAACGACAACACCATGAAGACCGTACACCTGCTGATGAAGGAAGCGAATTTTCTCTATTTCGTTATCGCTTGCCTCGTTGTCGGCAGTATTCTGGGAATGAACCGTAAAATCCTGATTCAGGGGATGGTACGCATGTTCGTTCCCCTGGTGATCGGCACCGCCACCGCCGTGGTAACGGGGCTGCTGGTGGGTAAGTTGTGCGGCTACAGCCTGTATCACACCTTCTTCTTTATCATTGTGCCCATTATTGGCGGCGGTATCGGCGAAGGCATTTTGCCGCTGTCATTGGCGTATTCTGCACTGCTGGGTCAGGCACCGGATGTCTATGTAGCACAGTTGGCCCCTGCGGCAGTGGTGGGCAATATCTTCGCTATTTTCTGCGCAGGTCTCCTGTCTCGCCTCGGTATGCGTCGTAAGGATCTGAACGGCGAAGGGCGTCTGGTGCGCAGTGACGAAGAGCAGAACCTGTTCACGGTAAACGACACACCAAAACCAGTGGATTTCCATCTGATGGGTGGCGGTCTGCTGATGATTTGCGCTTTCTTTATTGTCGGCGGCCTGTTCGAGAAGCTGGTTCACATTCCTGGACCAGTACTGATGATCCTGATTGCCGTGTTCTGTAAATACAGCCGCGTTATTCCCACCACGATGGAAACCGGCGCGCACAGCGTCTATAAATTTGTCTCCAGTTCGCTGGTCTGGCCGTTGATGATTGGTTTGGGGATGCTCTATATTCCACTGGAAAGCGTGGTCGCGGTGTTCTCTGTGGGCTACGTTATCGTGTGTGGCTCAGTCGTGCTTTCTATGGCGCTGGTCAGCTTCCTGATTGCCCCGCGCCTGAACATGTATCCAATTGAAGCCTCAATCGTCACCACCTGCCACAGCGGCTTGGGTGGCACCGGAGACGTCGCCATTCTCTCGGCGTCCAACCGTATGTCGCTGATGCCGTTTGCACAAATCGCAACGCGCATCGGTGGTGCCTCTACTGTGATCGGCGCAACGCTGTTGATGGGCTGGTTGCTGTAATGACACGCCACTGTTTATAACGCAGCCGAAGCACCTGCAACTTGACGTATGACGGGTATAGGCTGCTGACAAAAACTGTCACTGCACCTGATTAACATGGCGGTCTACCACTAAGGAGACCGCCATGTTATCCGCCGACATTTCAATTTTGTACGTCAGTAATGTGATGAAAAGCAGTAATTTTTACGCACAACTGTTTGGCATCAACCCTGTGGAAAAAAGCCCCACCTTCGCGCTGTTTGTGTTTGAAAATGGCTTCAAGCTCGGCCTATGGTCATGCTATACCGTAGAACCCAGCGTCAACCAGATTGCCAGCATACCTTCGGGTGAGATTGTGTTTACGGTACAGGATAAGCCAGAGGTTGATACGCTTTATCAAACCTGGGGTACGCAGCATCAGGTCACCGTGATCCAAAAACCTGCCCAGCTCGACTTTGGTTATTCCTTTGCCGTTCTCGATCCTGACGGTCACCGGCTCAGAGTCTGTTTTCTCGAAGAGGAAGCGTAATCGTTGAACGCAAGGTGACATAAAACAAGGCCGCGACAGGGTGGGAATAACTCAGCCTGTCGCGGTCTCTCTTATTCACTTAAATGCACTGATTACTCGCAATACTGGCGCAGCGCGTCTTGTTTCTCGGGCAGCAAGCGGTAAAGAAGACTGTTCACTAGTGCCAAAAAAAATGTTCATGGCTGAAAATACGATTGCTTCATATTATCCCAAAGACACTTTCGCGCATAAGCAAATGGCTAAGTCACACACATAAATAACAAAGAATGTCATTTCATTGGGCTAAAAATTATTACTACATCTATTCAATTATCGTTATAAGGTAATTTTAAAAAAACATCCCTGGTGTCGAATATCAAAAATCATGTGCCATTCAACTAGCAAACCTAGTTATTATAAAATTACGATGTTATGATAATACCCTCCTGTACAATATATCATCAACAGTAACATTATAATGTAGAAACCAGGTAATATAATGCAATCAAAAAATGATATTCCTGAAGAAGAAGCTGATAACCATCTGAAAAACATTAGTAAAAACTTAAATTATTTGATGTCATTAAAAAACATAGATGCACAATCAATCAGCGATAGAACAGGCGTTGGCATTGCGACCATTAACAACCTTAAGAAAGGGCATGGCAACCCAACAATTATGACGCTATCTGCAATAGCCGATTTCTTTCAAGTAAGCATAGGGGAGTTAACCGACAACAGTCTTTCAGAAGAGTCAAGCTCTTATGGAAAAGTAAAATCATTACCTTTAATACGATATGATGAAATAGATGGATATCTTGCCAAGACCTTCTTTGCGACAAAAACATATTCCACAGAAGTCGATAATCTGCAAGATGATTCTTTATTTTGCATAGAAATATCAAACAACGCGCTATCACCGGAGTTTGAAAGAGGAACCATCTGCATTGTGTCAGCTAATGAAAATGTTTGTGATGGCGATATTGCATTAGTAAAAATCAAAGAATATCCCATATGCTTTCGCCGCGTTTTTGTTGGTGTTAATGGGTTCCAGTTCTGCAATATTTCTCTAGAGTCAGAGATTAACATTACTGAATGTACAGAATATGTCATAATCGGCGTATTACTTAACAAAATAAACAGGTTAAAATAAATGAAAATTTATTTATTATTCATAACAAACAAAATTAAACGAATTTTCTCTCCGGCCTTCATTTATACTCTTGATAGAACAATTGACTATACCAATGAAATAAATTGGGTTTTTAAAGAATATGGCACTCATACTTTTGTAAAAAAGAGTTGGGCGCAACTGAAAGGTGGTGATTTTTTACGACAGGTAAACCCAAAAGATATAGCGCTTATCGCTGAGGTTGAAGCGATGAGAAAAATAAATAGTGATAAATTTTATATCAGTAAAGAAAGCAGAATGGATATATGGACATTAACCAGCAAAGGAAAAAAAATCAATATCACTGGCAAAGAATTTATCAAAGATCGTGAAGTTGTAAACTGTACAGATGTCATGGATGCATCAAGAATAGCCTATCACACCGGATTTAAAAAGGGCAGAGAGATCGCTGAATATCTTTCCACCCTAAATGCATCAAACAAAGAAAGAGGTAAACCTACGCTAACGATCATTAAATAAAATGTGTTTCTATAAATATTTTTTCATCAAAAGAGATAATGCTGAAACCAGAATTATTCACAATATTGACAGTTGATGTCCCATTTTCCCACTGTGAGCAGAGCGCTGGTGATACAGATACCAAAATGTTCCCTATCTTACGCTGAAACAAGGTATGAGCATGACCTGTACCGATAAATTTTACCGGACTATCATGAAAGATATTAAGCAAATCATCGGCATTCACCAACTTACAAACATCAACTAATGGTGTACCAACAGGTATCAAATGATGATGTAAGAAAATTGCAATATTCTCACATGTTGTGTTTTTTAAATTCTCTCGCAGTTTATACAATGTATCATTGTGTATGATTCCATAGTCTTCCCCCGGCACAACACTGTTTAAGCCAAATAACGCCCATGATGCGTTAGATAACTGCTCAACAGTAACTGCATTCTTGGCTATTTCCATTGCAGCGTATAAATTGCCTACATCATCGTGGTTTCCAGGCAAAACAGCATAAGGAAGACTCAGCCTATCCATATTTTTAAAAAACAGTTCATAGCTTAATGTGCCGCCATCATGAGAAATATCTCCTGTGACGATAATACGATCAACATTAAAAATTTTTCTATTTTCATTAAAATAACTGATGAAATTTATAAAACCGTCATAATGAATTTTCGCCTGCACGCTGCTTTCATCTGAAAAAAGGTGTGGGTCGGTGATGTGTAAAATTCGCACTTAATCTTCCTTATTTTTTTTAGCGCCATAAACATTAAATGGGTTGTAAGATGTTTTAAAATCAAAATGATTTATTTTTTCTACTTTCTTCACTAAACCAACCAAATATATTGCTAAAGGCAATAACAAAATAGAAATAACCACCTTATAGCTCCATGTGGTAGATATTATATTCACCAACTCATCAAAAGAATACTTGCCAGAGAGACTAATAGGATAAGATGTCAGCAATAATGCAGCTTGAGTGCACATTGAACCGAGAGCATAACGGACAAAAAACCATTGACCGGAGAATATGACTTTCATTTTAGATATAATGAAACCGTTTATAAAATAAGAAATAGGGACTGACAGCCACGATCCGATCATTACTCGCCAAAAGTCATGATAAAGTCCGTAGTAGTGTTTTGAAATATCATTATTATTAATTTGAATCAACGAATTTATATTTAATAAAATAACATATAACGACTGACAAAAAACCATGATCCATATAGAGCGGACAGCCAGCCTGTATCCATACACCTCAGTAAGAAGCGTTGAAAACAAAAAGCAAAACGAAAAAACAATGCCGCTTGCTGTTATTTTAAAATCAGCTATTTCATAGACCTTATATACAAGCGTATCGCAGGTTACCATTATGGTCACATTTAAGCCGACAAATAGGCCATACAGTTTGAGGTCAGAGTGCATCCATACTCCTCTACTATTATATTTTCTTACAATTTAACGTACAGTCGCTCGCTGCAAAAACCGAATCTGGAAAACGAATAAACGTTAGCAACTACTGAGTCAACTTAGCATCACCGATGATTATTTATTTATAGAAAATACTTCTTTATTGAGTCTTGATTGAAATACAAAAAGGAGGAGAAGACGATATGAAGATACCAAGACCAAACCGATGATAATGAGCGGATAAAATAGAAAGAACATGATGGTAAAAACATCGCGCTATCGCCTATACGATAGCGCGAGGAGAGAAACAGCGATTACTCGCAATACTGGCGCAGCGCGTCTTGTTTCTCGGGCAGCAGGCGGTAGAGGTAGACAGGGCGGCCAGTCGATCCGTAGAGAATATTGGTGGCGAGAATATTAGTATCAGCAAGATAAATCAGATATTTACGACAAGAAACACGAGAGATGCCAATCGCATTTGCCAACATTTCCGTGGAAAACTCAGCCCCTTGATTACCCTCAATCCATTCGCATACGGTGCGTAGCGTCAGGCTGGTCAGCCCTTTCGGCAGCTTTTTACGCTCGCCTGCCATGCCACCACTGGTGCGACGAATCAGGCTATCAATGTCCGACTGAGCAACAAATTCTCGGTGTTTCAGCAAATTAGCTTCTTCCCTGTACGCCGTCAACGCCTGCTCAAACCGAGAAAATTGAAATGGCTTGATAAGATAATCGACCACACCATAGTGCAGCGCTTTCTTAATGGTATAAACGTCACTGGCAGAAGAGATGATAATAACATCCGTTTGTTCACTGAATTCACGAATGGTCGGCAGCAGATCCAATCCATTATCCTGCTGCATGTAGATATCGAGCAGCACCAGATCGATCTCGGAATCTGGCTGCATCAGTAAATTTCGCGCCTGCTGTAACGTTGGCACCGTTGCATAACAGTTGAACCCAGACACCTGGCTCAGATAGGAACGGTTAAGTTCTGCAACCATGGCATCGTCATCAACAATCAGTACATTTATCATGGTTAAACAGCCTTGGCTTGATAAGGGATATTCACGAAGAACTGGGTATACACCTCAGGTTCCGACTCAAAATCGATACTGCCGCCCACTTTTTCCAGGCTCTGCTTGGTCAGATAAAGACCGATTCCGCGCCCAGATCCCTTGGTGGAGAATCCTTGTTCATAAATACGATGCTGATTTTCCGGCGTAATACCAGGGCCATCATCGCCTACGATGCAGTGCAAACGCCCATCCTGATGATGGAAACTCACGCTGATTTCACCGTTCTCCATGTTACTCATTGCATCCATGGCATTCTCAATCAGATTACCCAAAACGGTGATCAACTCATTGGTGGCATCCATATCGTCGGTTTCAGGCAACAGGCTCTCTTCGGTTATTGACAGTTGTATGCCAAGGTCGCGTGCCCTATTAATCTTACCGAGCAAGAACCCGGCAATAACAGGCGATTTCACCTTGCGAATAATGGAGCCAATTTCTGCCTGATAGTTGTTCGCCGTCTTTAAAATATAGTCTTCCAACTGCGAGTAGTATTTCAAATGCAGCATGCCTAAAATCACATGCAGTTTGTTCATAAACTCATGGGACTGTGCCCGTAGTGCATCGGCGTAATAAGACATCCCCGTCAAACGCTGCAACAATTGCCCAATCTCAGTCTTGTCGCGGAACGTGGCGATGGCACCAATCACGTTACCTTTTACCGTCACAGGAACCGTGTTGGTGAGCAGCAAATTGCCGTTAATGTTGATCTCTTCATCACGCTGGGCGATGCCGCTTTCCAGCACCTGCTTAAGGCGAAGGTGCTCCATCCACTGCTCGCTGATAGTTTCTGCCGAGGCATTAGCTGCCATATTGCCTTGTCGGAATAGCCTTCGCGCTTCATCGTTAATCACCGTAATACGGCCATTGTCATCTACGGCAATCACCCCTTCCTTGATCTGCTTAAGCATGGCGTTACGCTGCTCAAACAAGTTGGAAATTTCATAGGGCTCAAACCCCAGCATGATGCGCTTGTGGATTTTCACCAGCACCAGCGTACCAAGTCCGCCAACCAATGCCCCAGCCAAAAGTGCCCAAGGGATCATCCAGCGGTTTTCACTGATCACTTTCTGAACACTGGTGAGGGCAATCCCTAACGCCACGACGCCAACCTGCTTGCCGTCATAGTTAAATACCGGTGTAAACACCCGTAGCGCGGGGTCCAGCGTGCCGCGATTGATCGAGGTATTTTCCAACCCAAACAATGCAGGGTAAATGTCGCGACCCGCAAAATGCTCGCCGATGCGCTCCCGTTCCGGGTGGGTATGGCGCACAGTATCCATATCGGTTACGGTGACAAACAACAGCTGATTGCGGTGCGTAATGGTCTCGGCGGCGCGCTGCACCGCTTCGGGGTTCCCCAATCCTTGCAGTTCATCAATCACCACCGGGGAAGCGGCAAAGGTGCGCGCAATGGCAAACGCTTTGTCGCGCAAGCTGTCTTCGGAGAGTTGATTAATGCGGAAAAACAGCAGAGCGTAGACCACCAGCAACACTGCGCCTAGCACGACAGAGACCATCAGAAAAACGGATGTTCCCAGCTTCATCGGTGCTTTTGTCCTGCTCATGTCTTGCTCCGGAATCACCTTGGATATCCTTATCTTAACCTGTTTTGCCGTATTTATCGTCCTGCGTTATTGCCCCGCGTTACGGGGCAACGAAAACCGCAGGCCGGCAGGGATTACCAGAATCCCAATACTTTCCACCACATGCCGCCAATACCCAACCAGATAGGAATCACGACCAGACTGATAAAGAAACCAATTTTCCACCAGGTTGCCAGCGGCATATAACCACAACCGAACAGAATAGGCGCAGGGCCGCTTGAGTAGTGCGTGGTGGACATGAACAGGTTACTGAAGATACCAAATGCCAGCACGGTCAACATCGGTGGCGCACCCGCAGCTAAGGCAATAGAAACGAAAATGGCATACATGGCGCTGATATGGGCAATTGCACTCGCCATCAGGTAGTGGCTGTAGTAGTACACCAACAGCAAGACACCCAGCATCGGCAACCAGTGGAACCCACTAACAGCGTTACCCGCCAGTTGGCCTAACCAGGCAATCAGCCCCATTTTGTTCAGTTGCCCTGCCAAGGTCATCAGAACGGCGAACCATACCACTGTGTGCCAGGCTTCCTTTTCACCCACCACGTCATCCCAGCTCAGCGCGCGGCTCAACAGCAGTACACTCAGACCCGCCAGCGCGGTTAAGGTCGCATCGATATTCAGCGTTGATCCCAGCACCCAGAAGGTAACCAGACCAAGAAATACCCCTAACACCACCCATTCGTCGCGCGTCATTCGCCCCATTTCACGCAAGCGCTCCACGGCAATGGCGCGCATTTCCGTGGTTTGTTTTAATTCAGGCGGGTAGAAGCGGTAGATGAGGTAGGGAATCAGCGCCAGAGAAAGGATACCGGGTACCAGCGTTGCCAGCGCCCAATCGGTCCAGCTGATATGAATACCGAGTTGTGCCGCCAGTTTCGCTACCATCGGATTACCGGCCATAGACGTCATGAACATGGCTGAGGTGATAGCGTTACACTGGAAAATGGACTGCACCAGAAACGCCCCGATACGGCGTTGAGTGCCTTTCTCCGGCGTAGAATCATAGGCTTCGGAGATAGAGCGGAACAACGGGGTGATAATCCCACCGCAACGCGCTGAGGTGGAAGGCATCGCGGGAGCAAACAACAGGTCAGTAAACACAAGGCCATAAGCCAGACCGAGCGAGCTGTTACCCAGTTTGCTGATGAACAATAAACCGATGCGGCGGCCAAAACCGGTTTTGATAAAGCCACGCGAGATAAAGAAGGCGCAAGCAATCATCCAGATGGTGGGGTCGCTAAACCCAGCCAACACGTCTTTAATGGAGAGCAAGCCAAGGATCGCCACAGACGTCAAACTGAACATCGCCATGGCACCGAGGGGATACGGGGAGAGGATAAGACCAATAACGGTGGCGATAAAGATAGCCATCAGATGCCAGGCATCAGGCTTGACGCCCTCCGGCACAGGTAATAACCATAACGCGACAGCAATACCGATAATGATGAGGAGCTTAACTAACCTGCTATTGTTTGCAGACATAAAAACACCACGCTAAAAGATTAAAACGGAATTCGTTTTTTCCACGCAATGCAGTGCGGAGGAGCGGTGTTTCGTTATTCTTCCTTCATCACCCCGATTACCAATATCTTATTCTCTTGATTTTCATTCTAATTCGGTAATAAGGATATTTTGTAAAGCGGATACATCAGCAGTAGAAAAAAAGGCGAGAAAACAATTGGTCAGGGTATTTTTCTCGCCCCATCAAATCGTATGATTAACGTAGAACATAATAAAGTAAATGGCAGTTTAATGATTGTTATTTTACTTACTAAAACGATTTAATAGTTTAAATATATTGGTCATTTAGCATCATATATACCCTAAATAATTCGAGTTGCAGGACAAAACGTTAACCTGTTGAACAGTGCCTGCGCTGGCCCGTAAGGGTGAATTTCAGGGATGAAGTTCATTCATCCCGATGGGCTTACTCAGGTAAGTGATTCGTATGACAAATCTGCCGAGAGCAGATTTGAACGTCGCTTGCAGCGGCATCGTTAGAGGCGAGGTATAAGGATTAGCCGAATAACGAGTGTAGCCAACGCACCTGCGACCTGAAGTATGACAGGTACATGCAATAGAGAAAAAGTGCGGCCAATCACGATGTAATAAATAGAAATTAAGTTATTAGAAAAAGTGATGTGCAAAAATAAAATAATAACGCGGTAAATAGTACCGCGTTATTATCTCGCTTTCATTATTCTCACCTACAGGCTCCAAAATAATACGGCTAGCAGCTGGGGTGACATAATACGCAAAAACATCGCCAGAGGATAAACGGTCGCATACGAGAGTGCCGCAGCCCCACTGGTGGGGTGCAACCCATTGGCAAAGGCCAGCGCAGGCGGATCTGTCATCGAGCCCGCCAGCATCCCACATAAGGTCAGATAGTTAATTTTCCCGACCGTTCGTGCCAGTACGCCGACGATCAATAACGGAATAATGGTGATACAAGCACCGTAGGCTACCCACCAAATGCCATCACCGTACAGCAGGGTATCAAAAAAGTCGCCGCCCGATTTAAGCCCGACCACAGAAAGGAACAGCACAATACCCAATTCGCGTAAGGCCAGATTCGCGCTGGGCGGCATAAACCAGTAGAGTTTCCCAATCCCACCGATTCGCCCGAGAATCAGAGCCACCACCAATGGCCCCCCGGCTAACCCAAGCCGCAGCGCAACGGGGAAACCGGGAATAAACAGCGGCACAGAGCCAACCAACACGCCAAGACCAATGCCGATGAACACCGGCAGCATTTGTACCTGCTGTAGCTTCTGCTGAGCGTTGCCAACAATATCGGCCACCGCATCAATCGCCGTCTTACGCCCCACAAGGTTAAGAATATCGCCGAACTGTAACGTGGCATTATTACTGGCGACCAATTCAACACCGGCACGATTGAGCCGTGAGATCACCACGTCATAGTTCTGCTTCAGATTCAGCTCACGAATTTTTCGTCCAAGCACTTTATCATGTGTCACGACGACACGCTCTACATGCAGATCCGTGCCACGCGTGGAGAGCGACGTATCTACTTCATCCCCAATCACCAAGCGAGCCTGTTCCAAATCATGCCGGGCCCCTACCAGATGCAGATAATCCCCCAACTGAATCAAGGTGGAGGGCGCGGGCACCATCAGCGTATCGCCGCGTTTCAGCCGGGAACACACAATCGCATCACTATTGAGTATCGGCACATCTTGAATGGCCAGCCCCTGCAAGTTCGGGTTGTTCACCTTGATGTTCATGGTTTGCAACTGCTCATGATGATGGCCGTTACGGGTATCAAACTGCTTGGCTTCCGTCTCAACCATGACACGAAAACCCACGCGCAGCAGCCACATCACCAGCAAAATGCCGCAGATTCCTAGCGGGTAGGCCATAGCATAACCCGTTCCCATCAGGGTGACCTGCGCTGGGTTAGAGCCTAAATCAGTCAGAATCTGCTGCCCTGCCCCCAGAGAAGGCGTGTTGGTTACCGCACCGGAGAAAATCCCCAGTATGATCGGCAACGGAACGGCAAACAGCTTATGAATGATGATGGTAACAATGCAGCCCAACAGCACTGTCAGTAGCGCGAAGCCGTTTAGTCGTAAACCGGAAACACGCAGTGAAGAGAAGAAGCCAGGACCCACCTGAATACCAATGGTATAGACAAACAGGATGAGGCCAAACTCCTGAATGAAGTGCAGCATGTCGCTGTTCAGCGTGAACTGGAAGTACTGAGCAAAATGCCCCACGACAATACCACCGAACAGCACGCCGCCAATGCCCAACCCTACACCGTAGATACGCCAATTGCCTATCCACAGTCCCAATACTGCTACTAACGCGAGCATACTCACGGTAAGCGCGATATCACTCATAGCCGTATCCTTGTGCAGCCGTCTTTCGCTTGAAAATCAGTCTAGACCTACGCTACAAAAGCGCCACTGACAGGCAGTCTGGCAGAAGGGAAAGCGAGAATCCGTGCCTTCCAGCACAAATCCTTATGGGTGATGGGGAAATAAAAAATCCCCGGCAAAAACCGGGGATGGATAACAGACTTACTGCATTATTTTACGGGTTAAGCATCACTGGCCGCTTCTGGTGAGTGTGTCAACTCTGGGCGGCTACCACCAATGGCGATACGCTGCGGTTGCAGTTCTGCCGGTACTTCACGAACAAGATCGATATGCAGCAAGCCAAGTTCAAATTTCGCCTCGGAGACAGACAGGTGCTCCGCCAGCGTAAAGCTCAGAGTGAACGGTTTAAATACCAGACCCTGATGCAAATATTCCACTTTCTTCTCCGGCAGCGTCGGTGTACCGCTTACCGTCAGACGAGGTCCTTCCACTTCGATCGCGAGTTCGCTTTGCTGAAACCCCGCCAGGGCCAGCGTAATGCGATAGTGGTTGTCGTCTTTTTTCTCAATATTGTAGGGAGGAAACTCCACGGTTTCCTGACTGCCCTGCATTGAGCTGGCTAATTTGTCAAAACCGATCCACTGACGCAGCAGCGGTGATAAATCATAGTTACGCATAATGTGACTCCTTCTTTGAAGCGAGGATATGCCTTCAGGGGAGCAGGCAAGCTCCACTGAATTCGCCCCCTAACGGCGGGCGGGTGTTAAAACGTAAAAGTCGTATTACTTGATATCAATACGGCGCGGCTTCATCGTTTCCGGCACCACGCGCGCCAGATCGATGTACAGCAAGCCATGTTCCAGATTGGCGCCCGTAATTTGAATATGCTCGGCCAACTGAAATTTGCGCTCAAAATTGCGTTCAGCAATGCCCTGATAGAGATAATTACGTGTTACCGGCTCACCGCTGTGTGCACCTTTAACAATCAACAGGTTGTCATGAGCGGTAATCTCCAGCTCATTCTCGGCAAAACCCGCGACAGCGATGGCAATGCGGTAATGGTTATCATCAACCAATTCAACATTGTAGGGAGGATATCCACCGTTACCCTGGCCTTGCCCGGCTTCCAGCAGATTAAACAGTCGATCGAAACCGATGGCAGAGCGATACAGGGGAGAAAAATCAAAATTACGCATTACAGCCTCCTAAAAATTCAGCGAGGATTAACATGAACCTTCTTTGATAGACAGGCCCTATACCCCATCAGCTACCCTGTCGGCATAGCGTCATCATCTGGGGTTACCATAAAGATGGGGACCGGGTTCAAATTTTCAAGGCTGCGAAGAGGACAATTTTTCCTTTTCTGAAAAATTTATCAGAAAATGAAGTACTACCACCGAAATACAAAACATGACATCTTAACTTGTACCCTGTTATACATGGGCGAGGCTTGGCGTTAGCCGACCATTTCTGAATGGACAGCGATATGATCATACTGAGACGTACTGCACTCTCTTTGTTGATAGCAGGAAGTGGGCTGACGCTTACCGGCGGATGTTCCAGCGTAATGACGCATACCGGCCCCGATCAGGGATATTATTCCGGTACTCGCGCCAATATTGGTGTATTGAACAGCGACGATACCAGTTGGGCCATGACGCCACTGGTGATTCTGGATATGCCGTTTTCTGCCGTCATGGATACCTTATTGCTGCCTTATGATTATTCGCGCTCGGGCAAAGAAAAGCCGGACGATTCACTACGCGCGCGCATCCATCACGATGAACAGCCCGCCATCATTCCGGTTAACACCATACAATCAAGTACCCCTCATCCGTAATCTGTTTAAGCAAAGACGTTATCGGGATGCATCCCGATAAACGATTTTTGGCAGACATATCTTTATTTATCAGAATAATAGCATCATTACTTCGGGGCATTCGGCCCTCTGAACTCCTATGGTTACGAACATCAATGAAGCTAAACTGCCTTTCCCGCTTGTTTCCTTCCCAACAAGGGAAATTTGCTCTCCAGGCACCTAAAAAGCCTGGCACTCAGAGCCAGGTTTATCAGGTAGATAACAGCAATGTCGAATTAAGGCGTTGCCACCACACACCGATGCCACCTGCTGGCACGGTCGCTTTCCGCCAAACATCTTGCGCACAACGCGTGTGGCTCTCTGCATCTTTAGAGGTGATCGTGCCAGGAGATCGTGAGAAAGCGCTGTGAAGCTCATGGCAGCGCACACAAGCGCACGAGGTGTATTTGCAGTTTACGCAAATGGTTATCCCATAAAGTTTATACAATATAAAATATATATTTGTTAGGTTGAATTTCGTTCGCCCATTTTTGCGTTTTCTTCGATCTTCAACCAGGGGGTTTTATGTCATGGTTTACCCGTTTGTCTCGCTGGGGAGGCAACGCGCTCCTGCTCTCAGGATGGCTGGTCGCCAGCGCGCACGCTGCCACCACACCGCAGCGCGGCGGTACACTGACACTGATACTGTCCAGTGAACCGTCCACATTGGTTTCACTCGCAACCGTTGCTCAACCGGCTATTGCGGTCAGTGGCAAAGTCACGGAAGGTCTGCTGACCTACGATTACGACCTTAATCCGCAGCCTCAACTGGCAACGTCCTGGGACATCAGCCCCGATGGAAAAACCTATACATTCCATCTACGGCAGGGCGTAAAATGGCATGACGGTCAGCCTTTTACCTCTGCTGACGTGGCCTATTCCATTCAGTTGCTTAAACAAATACACCCGCGAGCCAGAAGCACCTTTGCTAACGTGAGTGACATTAAAACGCCCGATCCGCTGACTGCTATCTTTGAGTTATCACACCCAGCGCCGTATTTGTTACGCGCGTTTGCTGCCGGTGAAACGCCGATTCTGCCAAAACATATCTATGACATACCGGGCGGCGATCCGCTGAAAAATGCCAATAACAACGCGCCTGTCGGCACCGGACCGTATATTTTCAGCGAATGGGTGCGCGGCAGCCATATTATCTACAAACGTAATCCTAACTATTGGGATAACCCAAAACCCTATCTGGATCAGTTGATCGTCAAGTTCTCGCCGGATGCCGTTGTGCGCACGCTGGCGCTAGAAACCGGTGATGCTGACATTGCTTACCGTACGCCGGTTGCGCTGAGTGAAATTGCCCGATTGAAGAAAGAGGGTAAACTGGGATTTGAAACCAAAGGGAATAATTACTCCTACAGCGTCGCGTCACTGCAATTCAATCTGGATGATAATATTTTCAAAGACCTGCGCGTGCGTCAGGCGTTTTCTCACGCCATTGACAGAGACGCTCTGGTTCGCGTTGCTTACTTTGGTCTGGCGACGCCGACTGCATCCCCCGTTGCCCCCGGCTTGAAAACCTTTCACGATCCGTCTCCGACGCCATATCCTTTCGATCTGGCTGCCGCCAACCGTCTGCTAGATGAGGCCGGATACCCGCGCGGCGCAGACGGTACGCGCTTTAGCATCACGCTGGATTACAACACCTATGACGATGCTTTCCGTCGTATCGCCGATTTCACACGGGCGTCGCTGGCAAAAATTGGCGTTGCCGTAACGTTGCGCTCATCGGATATTTCGTCGCATACCAAACGTGTTTATACCGATCGAGACTTTACGCTGGCATTGAACATGTTCGCCAACTTGTACGATCCTACCGCAGGCGTACAGCGTCTCTACTGGTCGAAGAACTATCGCGTCGGGTTGCCGTTCTCCAACACCTCACACTATGTTAATACCGAGGTCGATCGCTTACTGGAGGCTGCGCAGACGGAAAACGACAACGCCAAACGCATTGAGCAGTTCCGCCAATTCCAGCAAATTGTGATGCATGACGCGCCGGACATTAACCTGCTGTCGCCGCAGTTCATCACCATTTACAATCCGCGCGTTCACGACCATTCTCCGACGGCAGATGGTGTTGAAGGAAATTTGGCAGGAGTATGGGTAGAACCTAAACCTTAAGATGCTCCCCGCTAGATCAGCGGGGAGGCTAACAGGATCAGTTCGCGTGCAAGGAAGCACGCGCACCGTTCAGGTGGCTGGCCAGCAACTCAGCACACAGATCGCCGTTTCGCGTCTCAATGGCACGCAGAATTTTACTGTGCTCTTCAGCCACGCGCTGCCAGTCGCCGCTGCGTGCGTTCCACTGATTTCCCTTGAAGCGAGTGCGGTAGAGACGTGCATTGAGGTTATTGTGCAACTCAATCAGTGTGGCATTGTGCGAAGCATGCACCAACGCCTGATGAAACGCTTGATTGGCATGAAAATAACGCAGCGATTCCCCAGCATGAAACGCCGCCATCAGCGCCTGTTCCTGCTGCTGTAGCGCGCGAAGATCATCGCTCGTCGCTTGTAGTGCCGCCAGTCGACCTGCCAGTTTTTCCATTTCGGTGTACACCACCAGCATGTCTTCGATCTCATTCGCCGCCAGAGACGCCACCACCACGCGCTTATTGGGGCGTAGATCCACCAGTCCTTGAGCTGCCAGCATCTTCAGCGCTTCACGCAATGGGGTTTGCGAGATTTGCAGGGTGCTGCAAATGCTTTGAACATTGATGGGATCGCCGGGTTGCAAGATGTCCTGCACGATCAGATCGCGTACGTAGTCCGCCACGCGGTCAGTCAGCGGTCGCCGGTCAACCACCACTGTGGGAAGGGGAGCCGGGCTGGCCCGGTTTGCTGCGTCAGTCTGATCCATAGCACCCTCATTGCTGATTTATCGGCCAGGATAACCGCACTGCCATATGCGTTAATTGGCAATGCATAGCTGATAAAGTTTATACAATATAAAATATATATTTGTTAATTTGACCGCAACTTAGCCAACCAGGATTGGCTTGTCAACGGCAAATAAAACAGAAGGAATTCTTATGCATCTGCGTATTGATACGTCGGTTTCCTGGCTGCAGATTTCCTTACTGAAACACATCCCGCAGGTCGTATAACATGAGCATTCATTACGATGCCGGTATCGCGCAGCAGTTTGCAGAACAATACACGCTGCCGCTGGAAGTACTGCGCCGCCGTCAAAGCATGAAATGGCAGTACCACGCGTTGGATATTCTCCCTGCCTGGGTAGCGGAGATGGATTTCGCCCCAGCCCCGGCCGTTTCTGACGTATTACGTCACTGGTATCTGGCTCAGGATACGGGCTATCCCTATCGGCAACGCGACCGAGCGGAACATCTGCTGGCGCGCGCATTCAGTCGCTATACAGCACGTGCATTTAACTGGGAAACCGATCCAGCCAACGTATTGGCGCTCAACGAATTAGTGCAGGCTGTCTATCTGTTGATTCTGGCATTCAGTGAACCGGGTGACGGTATAGTGCTGCAAACCCCCAGTTATCCGCCTTTTTATGATGCCATTAATGACACCGGTCGCCGCTTACAGGCGAGCCCACTGGTGGACAACGGCCAGGGCTATGAAATCGATTTCGAGCATCTCGCCAGCCAGATTGATACCAGGACGCGCATCCTGCTTCTGTGCAACCCACACAACCCTACTGGCCGCGCATTGCGACGCGATGAGTTGGAAAAGCTGGCAGCATTGGCTGAAGCCCATGATTTGATCGTGATTGCCAATGAGATTCATGCCGATCTCGTGTATCCCGAACAAGAACATATTCCGTTTGCTACGATAGCGCCAGGCCTTGCTGCACGCACTGTAACCCTTAACTCAGCCAGTAAAAGTTTCAATATCGCCGGACTGCGATGTGCGCTGATGTACTTTGGTGACGGTGCATTAAAACAGCGCTTTACCCAACGTCTGCCCGCCCGAATTTTAGGGTATCCCTCCGGTATTGGCATTGATGCTACCGTGGCAGCCTGGGATCGGGGCCACAGCTGGCTGGAAGGCGCGCGCCATTACCTGCTGGAACGGCGCGAACAAGTGATTACCACATTGCGCACCGCGCTGCCAGAAGTTCGAGTCCATACACCAGAAGCAACCTATTTCGCCTGGCTGGATTTTAGCGGGCTGCGCTTACCGACTGCCGCAGGTACTTATTATCTGGAACACGCCAAAGTGGCGCTCAGTGCGGGTGAAACCTTTAATCCCGGAGCAGAAGCTTTTGCCCGCCTTAACTTCGCCACGTCCAAGGTTCTCCTGCAACAAATTCTGGACGCAATCATTGCCGCTTCACGACGCACTTAACGGAACCTTAACCATGTCAGAGACTCACACCGGTTTGGTCACACCGCAAGCCACGCTCGGTATTTTGATGGTGAAAACTCACTTTCGCCGCTATCTTGGCGATATTGGTAACCCCGACACTTGGCCGTTTCCGGTACGCTATCGGGTGGTGGAAGAGGCCATTCCACAACGGATGGGGAGCCTCGATCAACACGATTTGCTGGAACCGTTCAAACGTGCAGCGCAGGCATTAATTGAAGAGGGTGTTGATGGGCTGACCACCAGTTGTGGCTTCCTCTCATACTATCAGCAAGAGTTGGCTGCCTGGTCGCCAGTGCCGATTGTCACCAGCAGCCTGCTACAGTACCCGTTGGTGCAGCGCCTGCTTCCCGCCGGAAAAACACCCCTGATTCTGACCTTCGACGATCGTGCGTTGCGCGGTGATTATCTGGAAAAAGTGGGCATCCCCAACGATGCCCACGTAGTGGGTATGGCCCCGGACTCTGAGTTTGTGCGTTCAATTCGTGACGGTGACGACAGCGTCTCTTATGCTATTTTAGAGCAAGAAGTGCTGGCAACCGCGCAACAGGCGTTGGCGCGCTACCCGCAAACCGGGGCATTGGTACTCGAATGCACCAACCTTGCCCCCTTCAGCGCCACGCTGCATGGCCACTTTGGCCTACCGGTATTCGACACCGTATCGCTGGTTCGCTGGTTTTATGGTGCGCTACAACCGCGTGCTTATGATGGGGGAGAAAATTGGTGCCGGTAACAAGTTTTCATCAGGTAACGCCTTCATGACACAACGCTATGACGTTATCGTGATCGGCGGTGGCATCGTCGGCCACGCCATTGCTTATGGTTTGCAGCGCCAACGGACCAGTACCGCTATTCTCGATGGGGGCGACACCGATTTCCGCGCCTCGCGCGGTAACTTTGGCTTGATTTGGGTACAGGGCAAAGGCGTTAATTGCCCACCTTACAGCCAACTCTCCTGTCTGGCATCCACACGCTGGCCCGAATTTTCGCAGCGTCTACGTGCCGAAACAGGTATTGATTGCGGGTTGTCTCAGCCCGGTGGTATCAATTTCTGTTTGACGTCAGACGCGCTGGACAGCGCCGTACGCAATGTCAGCAAACTGCAACAGGGCAACCCGGATTTTACCTATGAGGTGTGGGAAAATGCCACGCTACGCCAACATGTGCCTGAAGCATCAAGCCAGATCGCCGGCGCCATCTATTCTCCCCATGACGGTCATGTCAACCCGTTGCTGACGCTGCGCGCGCTGTCGTACGCCTTTCAGCAGGCGGGCGGGCACTATTTCCCAACCAATCCGGTCAGTGATATTGAAAGCCATCAGGACGGTTTTACTTTGCACACACCGCAGGGCAAATGGCATGCCAAACGTATCGTACTGGCCGCTGGGCTGGAAAATGCGCGTCTTGGGACACAGGTCGATCTCTCGATCCCAATTGAACCGGTACGTGGTCAGGTATTAGTGACCGAACGACTGGCTCCCTTTCTGCACTATCCCTCCAACCTGCTACGCCAGACGCAGGAGGGTACGGTGATGATCGGGGACTCGCAAGAGCATGCCGGGTTCAACACCCAGACGCAGCCCGACGTTCTACAGCAGATTGCCCAACGGGCAATACGCGCGTTCCCCTGCCTAGCCCACGCGCAGATTGTACGCACCTGGGGTGCACTACGTATTATGACGCCAGATGGTTTGCCGGTTTATGATGAATCCCGTCGCTACCCCGGTGCTTTTGCTGTCACCTGCCACAGCGGTGTTACGCTGGCAGCACTGCATAGCGATCTTCTCCCAGAGTGGATTTTAGGTGGCGCACTTCCTTCGCTTTTCGAGGTATTTCATGTCCAGCGTTTTCCGGTTCCAACCGCTGCCCACGGTTGATGCACCGCAAATTACCCTGTGGGTGAACGATGAGCCAATTACTGCACGCGCTGGCTGGACGCTGGCCGCTGCGCTGCTGGCAAACGGCATTACCACCACTCGCTATACTGCCATTGACCAACAGCCGCGCGGTCCATTTTGCATGATGGGTGTCTGCTTCGAATGCCGCGTCACGGTGGATGATATTCCCAATGTGCAATCTTGCATGACGCCCGTGCGTGACGGTATGCGCGTGACCCTGCCTCAGGGTGTGAGGGCACTATCATGACGCATTCCACGGCTGTTAATGTCTGCGACCTGTTAATTATTGGCGCTGGCCCGGCCGGGCTGAAAGCGGCGCAGATCGCCAGCACCGCAGGTTTATCCGTCTGGCTGGTAGATGAAAACCCCCTACCGGGTGGCCAACTGCTGCGACAGGTCACCCAGTCACCGTTTACCACCCCACAAACTTTGTTCGGCGAAGAGTACAGCGCACGCCGTACCTTGGCAGAAACCGTCTTCTCTCCCCGCGTGCGTTATCTGGCTCGCACTGCTGTCTGGCAGGTGACGCCGGAGAAACAAGCCTACCTGCTAGAACAGGGAGAGTCTCCACGCCAGCATGTGGTGCAGGCTCGCTTTATTCTGCTGGCAACCGGCGCACAAGAACGCAGTTTTCCGCTACCGGGCTGGACATTACCGGGTTCGATGACGGTGGGTGCCGCGCAACTCTTAATGAAATCGGCGGGATTATTGCCCCCCACAGACAGCATTCTGGTGGGCAACGGCCCATTGCTGTTACTGTTCGCCGCGCAGGTGGTCCGCGCAGGAGGCCGAATTCAAGCGGTACTGGATACCACACGCACGCAGGATTATCTGCATGCGCTGCCACGGTTGCCGAAGGCATTACGACATACTTCACGCGATCTGTTCAAAGGCTTAAAGCTGTTGCGCGAACTGCAACACGCAAAAGTACCTTATTATTCAGGCGTGACAGATATTGCCGTAGAGGGTGAAACTCAGGTCACTTCTGTGCGCTTTTCACATCGTGGCAATACGAGACAGCGCATTACCTCAACGGTATTGAGTCATATTGGGGTGATCCCGGCGACGCAATGCGCCAATGCTCTCGGCTGCAAACTGGTTTGGGATGATGAGCAACACTACTGGCAGCCGGAAGTGGACGAGCGCCAGGAAAGCAGCCAGCCCGGCATCTATCTCGCAGGGGACGCGGGGGGAATTGAAGGAGGAGAAGCAGCAATTCTCAGCGGACATCTTGCCGCATTAAGCATTGTGCATGCGGTAGGTAAGCTCTCAGAAGATGACTATCAGAAACAAAGCGCTGTACTGAGGCAACAGCGTACCGCGCTACGCTCACTGCGCCCCTTTCTGGCAGCGCTTTACCCCATTCCCAGAGAAGCACAAAATCCGCATGACAATGTGACTATCTGCCGCTGTGAACAGGTTAGCGCCGGGGAGATTCGCCAGGCTGCGCGCGCTGGCTGCATTGGAATGAACCAGTTGAAGGCGTTTACCCGCTGTGGAATGGGCCCCTGTCAGGGACGTATGTGCGGGCACAATGCAGCCGTTGTTTTAGCAGACACACAGCAGCGACACGTATCAGAAACAGGGTACGCGCGCGCCCGTTTCCCTCTTAAGCCGGTCACATTGGCACAATTGGCGCTCAGTGATGATGATACCGAGGCATAAACACAATGGCGTTAATAGCCTATTCCAATAAGCATCATTGGCGCGATCCGTTTGGCAACGGGCAACCCACAGAAGCCAGAGCGTACACGCAGTATGCGAGGATTTCGCTCGCAACCAAGGGCAAAATGGTAAGTAGCCTTACTGAGATAGGCGCTAAATCTCTTCAATACACTTATCGCCGATTGCCTCAGCGATTTTCAATTGTGCGAACGCTTCTTTAATAAATTCGCACCGATTCAATTTGTCCGTATTACGCCCGTGAATAAAAGACACCTCGATGAGAGTACGGTAATGGCGATTATCTTCATCGAGCCACTCCTCAGTCCCTGCAATTCTATTATCCTTCACGGTAAGCCGATCGGCATAAAAACCGGAATATAAATAATAGCGACCACAGTAATAATTATCGTGTGCCGCACAAACGATATCCCAATATTGACTCAACAACGCGTTAACATCTTCCTTATTTCTATTGCTGCCAAAATATAAAAAATAGGATCGCTTCACGCAACGTGCCTCTTTTTTTAATCGCGTATTACACTACTGTGCTTTATATCCACGAAGACGACGATGCAGACTGACCTTGCTGCCCAATCAGCTGCCATGAAAAAAAAGTATACTCGTATCAGGAGTATACACACTTTACATGACTATTTTCTTGCGTTTTCGATGTGATTACCGCGATGTAAGGCTTATTTTTACGAGGGATTGTCACCAATTGCCTGACGCCGATGAATCAGCGTCATGGGAATAATAGCGCGTGCCAGCTGATTTTCTCCAAGCAATGCACGCTGCATCAGCGCGAATGCCTGCTCTGCCCAAGCGTCTTCATCCTGCCGCATTGACCAGAGGTTATTGGCGAGGAATCCCAACATGGCATGCTCATCGAAGGTACCAATATTCATGTCGGCAGGGATAGCGCCATAACGTTCACGCAATGCGCTTAATACCCCTTCCAATACAGGCAAAGACGAAGCAATAAAGGCCCTGGGTGCTTCGGCATGGCGCGCGAGAAAAGTTTGCATCATGGCGATACCATCTTCGCGGCGGTTGTGCTCCGCCTGCAAGATCCATTCTGCGGGTGCTTTGATGCCGTGGCGAAACAACGCCTGCTGATACCCTTTGAGACGCTCTTTGATCGCAGGCTGTCGGGTATCTCCCGCCATAAAATAGAGCGGCTCATCACTGAGCGTTACTCCCCTATCGAGATTGCATTCCAACATAGCCTGAGCCAGTTGAACACCGCCTTGATAATTATCACTCACCACCAAGGAGACATCTTGCGCACCAAAATCACGGTCCAGTACCACCAGCGGTCTGTTGACCATTTTCACATGGTGAAGCTGTGTTTGGCGAGAAGAGGGCACCACAAACAGGCCGTCCACGTTACGTTGCAGCAACGCATCTACCAGCTTGTTCTCATACTTGGCATCACTGTAGGTACAGCTAATCATTAGCTGATATCCTGCGGCACGGCAGCGGATCTCCAGCTTCTCTGCCAACGTGGAGAAAAATGGGTTAGAGAGGCGAGGAATAATCAGACCCAGCGTGTCAGTTTTGTTTAACTTCAGGCTGCGCGCCGTGTAGTTAACGGTGTAACCGTGCTCCGTCACATAGTTAGTTATCCGCTGCTGCGTCTTGGCGCTGATACGGTATTGCTCGGCTTTACCGTTCAGCACCAACCGAACGGTGGTGATGGAGAGATTTAAATCGTTGGCGATCTGCTCGACCGTTTTTGCCATAGTTATTCCCTAAATAACGCAACCCCGAAAAGCGTTCCCGCGACGGGAAGCGCAGCCTGCAGTATATACCCGTCATACTTCAAGTTGTGGATGCGTTGGTGGTACTCATTATTCGGCCCATCCCTGGGCCCTACCTCTTACGAGGCCGCAGCAAACGCTGTTCAAAAACGTGAACGTTTTGTCCTGCAAATCGAATTATTCAGGGTACAACATTGCACCGCTGTGTGACCAATAATGCACGACGGTTATACCCCTGGCTGATTACTTTGCGCATTTTGCTTTTTTTTCAGCGCTTTTTGACGCCAGTTTTTCCACATCGGTGAAACGATGGGCAGGAACAGGGTTAATACCGCAATCACAATGAACGTGGCACACACTGGGCGCGTAAAGAATATCGAGACATCCCCCTGTGACATCATTAATGAGCGGCGCAGGTTAGTTTCTGCCAACGGGCCAAGGATAATACCAATCACAATGGGCGACATGGAGAAATCAAGCTTGATCAGGATGTAGGCCACCAGCCCAGCCCCCATCATGACGAAAACGTCAATCATGCTGTGGTTAACGGTGTAAGCGCCCACGGCGCACAACAGTAAAATAACCGGCACCAGCAGTGTGCGCGGTACATCCATCACCTTCACGAACAACTTCATGCCCATGAAACCCAGCAATCCCATAAAGATATTCGCCATCATCAGGCCAATAAAAATGGTATTTACTTCAACCGGATGCTCAGTGAAAAGCTGTGGCCCCAGCGCCAACCCTTGCACCAGAAACGCCCCCATAATGATAGCCGTTGCACCATCACCCGGAATACCCAGTGTCATCAATGGCACCATACATCCACCCGAAACCGCATTGACCCCAGCTTCGGGCGCAGATACCCCTTCCGGCGAACCTTTACCAAACTCTTCCGGATGTTTTGACCAGCGTTTCGCTTCGTTATAGGCAATCCAGGACGAGATATCGCCGCCTACACCGGGAATGGTACCAATACCAGTGCCGATCACAGACGAACGCACCCACGTCGGCAGGCAACGTTTGAAATCGACCCAACTCGGTAAAATACGGGTGATTTTCGCCACAGATTTTTGTACTACACCACCTTCACGGAAATGCTCTTCAACGCTGAGTAATCCTTGAGAAAAGGCAAACAGCCCCACCAGCACCGGGATAAAAGAAATGCCGCCCATGAGATACACAGAATCAAACGTGAAACGCATACCGCTGGTCATCGGATCCAGCCCGATCGTGGCGATCGCCAGCCCGATACCGCCACCGATCAGCCCTTTTATCATGGACTGCGATGAGACGCTGGTAATGATACTGATACCGAAAATCGCTAGCGCAAAGTATTCCGGTGCAGAGAATCCGGTCGCGACGGTCGCCAGCATCGGCGCTATCACAATCAACGCAATGGTACTGAATATGCCGCCGAACAGCGATCCCATCGTGGATAGCCCAAGCGCGCGCCCAGCTTCACCGCGCTTGGCCATCGGATAACCATCCAGCACGGTGGCGGCAGAGGCAGGCGTACCCGGCGTACTGATCAGTATCGCGGTGATAGAGCCACCATAGACAGCACCGCAATACACCCCGAGAAGAAGAAGAATCCCGCTCACACCCTGGAATGAATACGTCAGCGGTAATAACAATGCGATACCCATATTGACCGTCAGGCCGGGGATAATTCCTATCAGGATGCCCGCAAGCGCCCCGAGAAAAATCACGGCAATCGTGTCAAAGCTGAATACCACGGAAAACGCGGCAAGGACTTCGTTCATGATACTGCCCTTCTTTATGTTCGCTACATGTTTGCTACACGTCAGTGCCTGCGTAAAGCACCTGACTGAAAAAGCCTCATCGCTAGAAGCCCAAATCACTAAACTCCGCCGTCGGTAGCGGCGAGTTGAACAGGTAGGTGAAAAACAGGTAGACCGCAGTGACGATAAGCAGCGTGGAGAGTGCCACAAACCAGATACGCTTTTCCTTCATCAGCACCATGGTGCAGGGAATGAAAATCACTGCCGAAATAATGAATCCTGCCCAGGCCATCACGATGCCATAACCCACGGCAAGCGCGCCGATCAGGTAGGCCTTGCGCACATTCACGGAAGAAAAATCGATCTTTCTGTCCGCCATAAGGCGGTTTTTGAACACCACTCCCCATTGCAGCACGCCTAACAGAATAAACAGACACGCCAGTCCAAAGGGCCAATAACGTTCCCCTGGAACGCCATATTCATCAAACATCGACATGTCACGGGATAAGAACAATATCAGCAGGCCAAACCCCAAGGAGAACAAGCCGACTAACACATCATATTTACGCATAGGAATTCTCCCGCTTGCCGGCACCAGGCCGACAAGCGTATCGACAGCGTTATTTCTTCAGCGTATCGGCAATAAGCTGTTTGTAGAGCTCATCATCTTCACGCATCATGTTGTAAGCGTCCTGTCCGACAATGGTCACCGGCATGATGCCCTGCTTTCTCACTGCATCCTGATAAGCGGGGGTATTCACCACTTCCGTAAAGGCTTTAACCAGTTGTTCGGCCACTTCCGGCGGCACTTTCGCCGTGGTCGCCAGCACCGCCCAAGCGCGCATCTTGACGTTCGCATCCAACCCTAATGCTTCTTTGATGGTCGGTACGTCAGGCACAAGTTCAAAGCGTTTCTCATCCATCACCGCTAGCACTTTGAGAATGCCTGCATCTACCTGCGACTTCACCGCGCCCGGCGTGGTTAACACCGCATCAATATGCCCGCCAATCGGTGCAGCAATCGACGGCCCGGTGCCTTCGTTATAAGGAATGTGGTTGAATTTGGTGCCGGTAGTTTTTTCAATGTTCACGGCAGCAAGATGGTAAATCGCCCCCATGCCAGAATTGCCCACCTTGAGCTTGCCCGGCTGCTGCTTGGCAGAATCGATAAAGGCTTGCAGCGTGTCAAAGCCTGCATCGGCACGCACCACGATAGCCACCGGGTCGGCAATCGTCGTGACCAGCGGGGTGAAATCTTTATAGGTGACCGGTGATTTGTTCTGGTGGGGGAACATCGCCAGTTCCACCGTGGTCATCACCAGCTTGTAACCGTCCGGTTTCGCTCTGGCGACTTCAATCAGCCCAGTGATACCGTTGCCAGCCGGTTTGTTTACCGGTACAAAAATCACACCTTTCGGTAAATGATCCTTGGAAAATTCGATCAGGGTTCGGGCAGAGGTATCGGTGCCACCGCCGGGGTTTTTGGGAATAACCACTTCGATGTTTTTCTTGGCATAGCTTATCGTTGAGGGTTCCGCGAACGCCTGGTTCGCGCAGAACGGCATCACTGACGCCAAAAGCAGGAGCAAGGTCTTCTTCATTGTATTCTCCGTTCTTATTGGTAGGGTCGGATAAAAAGGGATAACTTACTGCATAATGTTGATTTTCTGATAAATGATGTTGGTCCGGTTCCAGGTATATGTGATGTGAAGCGCATTTTCACCGCAAACGATCGCCGGATAAGAAAATTCTCCGTTCTCTGTTTCCAGTGCGCCCGCCATTTCCCACTGCTCACCGTTATCGCTGGAAACGGCCACTGACAGCGGATAACGCCGATTCCAGTTTCCAGTGATCGGGTTAAACACCAGCACCAGACTGCCATCCGGTTTGCGGACAACATCGATCCCGCTATTATTGTTGGGTAAAGTGGTGGCGTAGGCGGAACACCAATGCCTGCCGTAGTCTTGTGAATCACTGCGGTAAATATGTCCCCGAGTACTGCGCATCAGCACATGCACATGGCCCGGCGACGACTCCCACGCCGTCGGTTGAATCACACCGTCCCACTGAAACACGCGGTTCAGGTCGTTCTCCCACAGCGCATTCTGCTGCAATCCCTGCCAGAGTTGTTGTTCTTCGCTCGCAGCAGGAGCTTGGTGCTGCAAAGGGATCGCTGATTTTTGCCACGATGTGCCGCTGTCTGCGCTGATATCGACAAAAGCATCCCAGTGGCGTTCATCTTCCACCGAGCCAGGTGCCAGCCACTCACCGTTCGACATCACCAGCAGCTTGTTCTTCACCGGACCACGCGGTAACGGATCGTTTTCCACTAACGCAGCAGGTATAGACCAACTCACCCCGCCATCGTCAGATACGGCGACCCGCGTCACCCAATGGTGAACGTCCGGGCCCACCTTATAAAACAACCAGAGCCGTCCTGCTTGCCAGTGCAGCACTGGGTTCCAGTGCGCCAGTCCCGGCTCAGCAATCGCCCGCTGCGGGGGTAACCAAGCACCGTGCTCACGGCGTGAAAGCCAAATTGCAGTGTCGCCGGCCCCCTCTTTGGTACCCGCAAAATAGGCCACCACCACATTTTCCTGCGGCAACAGGGCAAGGGTAGAGGCATGGCAATTAGCGAAATCGCGTTGATCCGCAGGTAACAGTGCTTCTCGAGCCAGTGTGGTCAGCATCAAGATCTCCTCTTATTGGTTCGTCACTCGCTGGCCCAGCGATTCTCCCAGGCGCATCATGCTATCAATGGCCGCTGGGAAAAAGGTAGAGACATAGCCCGCGCTGTTGCGCACTCGGCAAGCATGGGTAGCAAAATTCCCCACCTGCTGCTGGAAATATTTGGCGCAGGCTGGGTAATCAAGATGTTCCGCCAGCGCCGCCGTTGCCAGATAATCCGCCAGCGCTTGCGCCTGTTCCGGGTGCGTGCGCCAGTTCTCATACAACCAGACATAAAGCTGCGGATGAAAATTCGCCATCACGCCGCTGTAAGCCTGGCAGCCTGCCTGAAACGAGGCCAACAGTGTCTGGCTATTCGCGTTTGCCAAATGCAGGCGACTCCCCTGTGCCAGCGCTAAACGGCGACGGATAGTGGGTAAATCACAGCAGGTATCTTTGATGAAGGTGTAACGCTGACTTTGTGCACACCACGCAACCGTTTCTTCTGACAGCAATCGTTTATAGGGATACGGGCATTCATAAATCCCCAGATCCACTGACGTTGGCAACTGTGCAGTCAGGTTTTGCAGCGCCTGCAATGCCTGCTCATCGGATTCCCCCTGCAATGCCAAACGGTTGCTGATGAGAATCAAACCATCCACACCGCTCTCTGCCACACCGCTCAATTGCTCAATCTGCTGTGCCACACTACTGCCAGTATGGCCAGAGGCTACCACCGGTACACGCCCATCCACCTGTCGCACAATAAAGCGCACCAATTGCTGTGTTTCACGATCGCTCAGGAAAAACATCTCGCTGGATTGACAAGCGGCAAACAGACCGTGAACCCCCGCTGCGAGATACCATTCGATCAGACGTGCCAGTGAGTCATAATCAATTTCCCGCTTCTCATCAAACGGCGTCAGCATCACGGGCCAAATGCCGACATACTTTTGCTGTGCATCCTGTTTCTGGGCCATGGCGATTTTACCTTAACGAATTATAATTTTTAGCGTTTTCCCCGGTATTGCCCGGTGGTACGCATGCATACCACCGAGATAAACCCCACAGGCAAGAGCCACAAACGCTGAGCATACTCTCGCCCGGCAACCTGTTATTTTGAAAGCAACTGCCAGGCATCCCCAGCGGTGTAAACCTTGATATTCTGCGTCAGGGCCTGAGCTACGAAGGCTTGCAGCACTTCGCTCAACAACGTCTCTTCAACATAAGCGATCGTCAGGTGGTTACTTTGATGTCCAGCCATCAGGTCATCACGGCTCACACCATCCAGTACGGCATTAAGCAGCGGCCACTCATAGTTAGTGGCGCGGCGGCGGCGCTCGAACTCATCTTCGGGCAGTTCAACACCCGTGCCCGTGCCAATATGCATTACCACCTGGGTACCCTCATAGTGAGCGCGCGCCCAGATAAAGCGCCCGGCTTTACCCTGTCCGGCAATGGTCGAACCGCCGTAGGGGAAGAACATGGCGGGCTGGCGATACCCTGTAGCCCCCGCAATACCTCCCTTGAGGTGAGCAAACGGCACAGCACCAGAAATTTCCAAATCCCAGTAGAAGGTGCCCTGATAGTCGCTCCCCCAACGGATATCATGCAGCGTGGTTTCTGCTGGTAGCCCCAGACCTTCAAGGAGTTGTCCCAGCATCACCTGAGGAATGGCACTGCCCATATCTACTTCGTTTACGCAAGGAATAGCGCGATCGGGCCAAATAGTGTCGCCGTTCTCATCAGGGATGGGGAAACGCTCCTGGTTGCCGATCGCGCCTTCAGCGAAATCAGAAGCCGCGCAGCTATCCTTGAGCCCCTGCTGATACTGCACACCAACGGCTGAAAGCCCAAAGCGTTTCACAAAGCGGGCCATGGCGATCATCATGGCGCATTGCTCAAGCACCTGTTCACGCGTCAGCTCACGGCTACCGTCCTTGCCAAACTGGAACTGCATGCCGCGCGTTTCATACCATGCAAGGCATTCCTCACGTAACGCGGGCGGGACTTTCGCCATCTCCACCAGCAACGCCGACTGCGACAGCGACTCCACCGGAATGCCGATATCCACCATCGCTTTAAGCGGGAATACCCCATTGATCATCCCCATGCAGAAGGTATCAAACAGCCCGACAATCGCCTTGTGGCGCAAAATATGCTCACCGACCTGACGGCCAATATTTCCCGCTTCACTCGCAACAACCGGATGGGTCGCTGTAACCGGGCGTAGGTAACCGGTTTTGTGGCTGACCGCACCATCGCGCAGCCAGGTTTCAAGACCTTGATGGAAGAATGTGTCATCAAACGTTTCTGACCACAGACGTGAGAAGGGGCGTCCCAGGCTGGTAAGACATCCCGCCATACACAGCATTCCTACCAGACCCGGCCAGGTGCCATCAAAGTTTGCCAACAGAAGAATCGGACCACGATGGTGCACCAGTGACGGTGCAATATGGTGGGAGTATTGCCACGCGGTAAGTAACACTATTACCGGCGCGTCCGGATCAATAGCGGCGAACAAATCGCTCCCCTCTTTCTGGCTGCTGATAAAGCCATGACCGCGCTCATTATTCACCGCGTGTGCACGCTTCATCTGATAGCCCAGTTTTTCCAGCGCCACACCCAAGCGTGCTTCATAGTCACGCTGCGTAGGCCAGCACGTCACGTTGGCAGGCTCGCGCAGATCGGCGTTAGTCACCAACAGCACCTCATTTGCCTGTGCACTGATGGTGGCTGGGGAAGGGGGGAGATGTAATTTCAACATGTTCTGCTCCTGATTCAAATAAATGCTCTCGAGCGCTGCCGCAATGCGACAGCGACCGGTTAATCCTGCATCAGCCGTTGTGCACGCTGCACATCGTCATACATCTGGAGATAGACGCGATATTTAGCCGCATGGAACTCACCGTATTGCAGGTCTGCGGCGATCGTTGCGCCAGGGCGAACCAGCGCCGCCGCAGCCTCCGGCAGCGAGGAGTAGCAGTCTGCTGCCACCGCACCCAGCAACGCCGCGCCGAGCGTAACGGCATCCTCTTCGCTGACAAGGTGAATATCGCAACCGGTAATATTGGCGTACTCCCGTAGCCAGAGCGGATTCTTTGTCGCCCCGCCGCACATCACCACACGGGTAATTTGATGCCCGGCCTGATTCATACTATCGATGATATGGCGCGTGCCATAGGCAATGCCTTGTAATGTGGCGAGATAGAGTCGCGCCAACGCATCCGGCCCCTGTTCCAACGTCAGGCCATAAACGGCCCCACGCGCGTGTGGGTTGGCACGCGGTGAACGGTTACCATGATGGTCGGCCAACACATGCAGATGGCGGGTCGGGAAGGGCTCACGCCGCTCTAAGTCTTCAACCCAATGATTCAAAAGGGTATAAACGCTCACGCCCTGCTGCACCGCCTGCTGTTGCGCGTCAGTCCAACTTGCATGCTGACGCAGCGTCCATTCAACCAGCGCACCGGCGGCACTTTGCCCCCCTTCGTTCAACCAACCGTTTGGCAACATTGCGCCCCAATACGGCCCCCACACGCCGGGCACCATCACGGGTTCACGGTTGACCAACATGTGGCAATTGGACGTGCCGCTGATCAGCGCCAGACTGCCCTCGGGCTGACTGCCCACCAGCGCCAGCCCGCCCGCATGGGCGTCAATCATGCCGCTGGCAACAACCACATCAGTACTTAAGCCGCATGCCTGAGCGATATCAGGCAGCAACTGCCCAGCTTTTATTCCTAAATCCAGAATGGTGGCAGGAATTTTCTCTGACAAATCATCAAGCCCCACCGCCTGTAACAGCGACTGGCTGAAGCGCTGTTCGTGTGCCAGGTAGTTCCATTTGCAGGTCAGGGTACATACGCTCGCAACATCAGCCCCGGTGGCGCGCCATACCAGATAGTCAGCCAAATCGAACAGCCGCCAAACTTGGCGATAACGATCGGGGAAGTGGCGCTTCAGCCACAGCACTTTTGGCAATTCCATCTCGATACTGACTTCACCACCGACATAACGTAGCGCGTCATCGCCGGTCGCATTGATGTCCGCCGTTTCCTCTGCGGCACGGTGATCCATCCACATGATGATGTCGCGCGTGGTTTCCCCATCTTCGGCAACAGAAATACTCTGCCCATTCGCGCCAACCACAACCAGTGAGCAGGTGGCATCAAAGCCAATTGAGCGCACATTTTTCGGTGATACACCGGACAGGGCTACCGCTTCTTTGATTGACACGCAGACACCCTGCCAGATCTCAGCAGATGATTGTTCGACGACATTGGCACGAGGATGGAACTGGCTGATGGGACGTACAGCAAACGCCAATCGTTGGCCGTGGCTGTCAAAAACGCCCGCTCTGACGCTGGCAGAGCCGACATCCACACCAATAAAGCACGCAGTACTCTCTGAAGAGGGGTTAACTCCTTTTTCGATAACGGTTTTTCCGCTGAAATCTGCGTTAGTCATTGCGTAAACCTCATTGCTAACTCGAGTTAGCAATCTATTTCAAGGTAAACGAAGACTCAACGGTTTTAGCCCTAATTTGTGAGATTGATCGAGGTACAAAAAATAACCGATTGAAAGTAATGAGGTTAATTTTGACAATTACTAACAATTGGATAACAAAGCGGTGTCTGTTTTTAAAGTACGGCGCTCGTATCATCGTAGTAGCACTACAAGGACAATATTCGTCGGTTTTGAAATATAAAATAATGATATTTTATAAACAGGGATTAGGGATTATGTGTGTTTTTTGAATGCTCCCTTTCACGCTTTTAGTAGACTAATTTTTTTATCTAAAAGCTATTATTATGAATATAAACACAAATTATTTAATCAGAGGGCTTTCTGCCGTTTACTCACAATTGGAAGTAAGCAAAAAAAATACATTAGTACTTTTAAAGAATTTATTAATAGCAAAAAACACAGGAGAAAAACAAACAAAAACCATAAAAAACAATGAATTAAATAACAATGACATTTTAAAAAGAAACGCCCCCATCATGAGGGTAGAAAATCATTTATCGAGAATATCCTCACGAGACCGGTTAGCAAACAACACATTAAAAATGACCCGTTATCATCTACCTTTATCTGAACCTCACCATGACCTGACCCAACTTCTGGCGCAACCGCTACGCGAATTTCAATTGTCGCCAACAGAGGCCTACAACAAATGGATAGTTTCTCCGGCAACATCAAGGCCTAATAGAAAAATATCGTCTCCCCCATTACGACCAGCACCGCCGCCGCCAACACAAGTACAAAAACGGCCCACGGCATCTAGTGGCACTTTAGTAATAAGGAATACAGTAAACGCCGAGCAGCAAGTGACTAACACGCCAGCGCTGCAACAGAAGCAGTCACACGCTCCATTGATCAGGGCACAAAGTCAGCCCATAACAACATATCAACAGCAACAGGCCTCTCTTATGAGTGAGCTGAGCGCCGTTTTGGCAAAAAGAAATGCAGTTAACATCGAGCAGCAGGTGGCTAACACGCCAGTGCTGCAACAGAAGCAATCACACGCTCCATTGATCAGGGCACAAAGTCAGCCCATAACAACACATCAACAGCAACAGGCTTCTCTTATGAGTGAGCTGAGCGCCGTTTTGGCAAAAAGAAATGCAATAAACACCAACGGGAACCAAAGTAAACATCTCTCAGCCCTAACTCCACAGCACACAAAAAATCTCCCTGTCTACGTGAAGGAATTTAACGAGATTTTCTAATAAAACAGTAAATTATCTATCCTAAAATCATCTATAGGCCTGTCATACGCAGGCCTGCACATTCTTACTCATCAACATCAATACAATAAAACAAGATCAACAATAAACCCATAAAAAACACAAAGAATAAATAATAAAAACAACAATAACAACATGAATTAAAAGAATAAAAACAAAAAAATATCATAAAAACAAATTCAAATTTATTGAAAGAATTTATCAACAACATCCGTTTTTTAATGTTTTAGCAAAGGCGTAACATTCCCTTCATCGAAAGACATCCTCTTTCAATCACACATTCAAAAACAGGATTAAGACATCATGAAAAACGTAAAAACCATCGCTGCCGCTGTCGTACTTGCGTCACTTTCCTTTGGTGCTTTTGCTGCTGAAAGTATCAGTACTCAGCAAGCCGCTAAATACCAAGAGTTTGGCGTTATTTCCGTGAGCAGCGCACACGATCTGAGCTCGCTCCAAGAACAATTGGCTGAGAAAGCAGATAAAGCGGGCGCAAAGGCCTTCTCTATCACCAATACTACCGGTAGCGACCTGCTGCGCGGTACGGCGATTATCTACAAATAATTACCTACTGTAGCCCCAGACAAAACGGCGCTTTTCCTCACGGAGAAGCGCCGTTTTTTTATGGTCATAACAACTCAATATATTGTTTTTAGGACAAATTTTTCAATCGCATAGGCCACACCGTCTTCAGTGTTGGGGCGGGTAACAAACTGGCTGATCGCCTTGACTTCATCAATCGCATTCCCCATGGCAACCCCCGTCCCCGCATAGCCAATCATGGCCAGATCGTTTTCATGATCGCCAATCGCCATGACGTTTTCTGCCGTCAATCCGAGATGCTCCGCCAGCAACCGCACGCCTTCGCCTTTGTTAACCCGCTTATCCATAATCTCTAAATAGTAGGGCGCGCTCTTAATAATGGTGTAGCGAGCCCTCGCCTCGTCAGGGATATGGCGAATCGCATTGTCGAGAATCTCAGGCTCATCAATCATCATCACTTTTGGGAAGGTTAGGGTGCTGTCCATTTCGTCAACGGCGCGGTATTTCAATGGCATTCCCGTCAGGTGAGACTCATAAACGGTATAGCGACTGATGTCTTTATTTGCGGTGTAGACGGTGTTGAAGTCCAACGCATGCAGATGCACATTCAATTTGCGGGAAAGCGCTTCGCAATAGAGGTAGTCATCAAAGCTCAGCGGCGTTTGCGCCACACATTCCCCCGTATCGGTTCGCTGAACCAACGCGCCATTGTTGGTAATGCAGTAGCCGCCGGTTTTATCCAGACCTAATATCTCCAGATAGCGTTTTACCCCAATAAAGGGTCGCCCAGTCGCCAATACTACATGTACCCCCTGATTCCGCGCCGCCGCAATCGCCACGCTTACTGCGGGTGAAATCTGGTGCTGCGGATCAAGCAACGTACCGTCCATATCAATTGCAATCAGCTTTATCGTCATGCTTCATCCTGCCGTAATGGTTTTTTCGCATGCTAACGCGAGTTATCGTCATGAGCCAGTGAAGGATAAAGATTTACGGAATTCTGCCGATGATCATGCTGTGATCCTTATCACATAAAACAGGACTTTACAGGAAAGGATACAGCGCAAAAATGAAAATTAACTTATTGATTTTTGAACACTAAATTAGCTTTCTGACAAAATGTCTATCCCAGGGAGGATAACCACCATGTCTAAATCCCTACAACCTTATGTCCCATCCGCACCTTCAACGTCGCTATCTCATACGGCACTTCATTCTGAAGCCTCACTGCCCCCCCATTTTGATAATAAAAAAAAGACGCTTTCGACACGTATGCTAATGCTTTTAGCGGGCATCGTAACCATCGGTCTCGGATTTGCCATCACTATCGGTTTATTGATTTGGCAGTCCACACAGCAACAGAAAAGCGATGCACAACAGTATCTAACACAAACAGCCTATACCAATAGCTATCTGGTGCAGCGCAAACTGGATCTGGCATTAACGGTGGCGCGCAATTTGGGCCAAAGCGTACTCAGCCTGCGCGATAGCGGCCACGCGGATCGCGAAATGGCTGACACCCTGCTGAAAAATGCGCTACAAAATCATCCAGATTTCCTTTCAATGTCGCTAGCGTGGGAACCTAATGCCTTTGATGGCAATGATGCGCTGTTTGCCGGGCAACCCGAGCAAGATCCAAAAGGCCGCTATGTACGCTATGTTGATCGTGATACTACCGGTAACGTGGTGCTGCACAATCTGACTGACTACGAAACTCCCGGTAGCGGTGACTATTATCTGCTGCCGCGCAAGATGAAACAGGATGTCATTCTTGAGCCTTACAGCTACCCTTATAACGGCGTAGATGTGCTGCTCACTTCCATTGCTGTGCCTATCGTGGTTGATGGCACTTTTCTTGGCTCGGTAACAGCGGATTTTTCACTGGATACACTGCAACAGCTTATCAATGCCATTAAGCCTTATAAAGGAACGGGCTACGCCGAGCTGTTATCACAATCCGGTGCCTATATCGCTTACCCTGATAAGGCACTGATTACCAAACCCGCCGTCAATGCTGAACGTCTTCTAAAATCGGTATCTCAAGGGGTATCGGTACGCACCAGCGCTGAAAATACGCTATTGAAAACGGCATCCTACGACCTCACCATTCCGGTGACCATTGGCAATACGGGTACTCCGTGGATATTGGGACTGTCGGCCCCCATTGATGTCGTTCTTGCCGAAACAGAGCGCCAGCGCAATATCGCGTTACTGCTGATGGTCGTCAGCATTATCGTGGTCTCTGCCGCACTGGGCCTCATTTTTACCCGCAAGGTGTTGCGCCCTATCGGTGGCGAACCAGCAGAAGCGGCGCGCGTCGCATTGTCCGTTGCCAACGGACAGCTCACCAACACTATCCATGTTCAGCCCAATGACACCAGCAGTCTGTTCTATGCTATTCACACCATGCAAAACCAGTTGCGTGATATTGCTCAGCAATTGCTAACCACCAGCGAATCCGTCAGCCTCGCCGCCACAGAAATCGCCGCAGGCAATATCGACCTGGCTTCACGCACTGAGCAACAGGCGGCTGCATTACAGCAGACGGCCGCCAGCATGGAGCAGATTACTGCAACGGTTAAACTGAATGCTGACAATGCACATAGCGCCACCGAACTGACGCAAAACGCGACTGATATAGCACAGCGGGGAAATACCATCGTCGGACAGGTAGTCAACATTATGGGGGATATTGACGACAGTTCACGTAAAATCGCGGACATTACCAGCATTATTAATAGCATTGCATTCCAGACAAACATTCTGGCATTGAACGCGGCGGTGGAAGCCGCTCGGGCGGGCGAGCAAGGGCGCGGTTTTGCCGTGGTGGCAAGTGAAGTGCGCAACCTGGCACAGAGGAGCGCCGCTGCGGTGAAAGACATCACGGCACTTATCGGTGAATCCTCCTCTCGTGTCAAAAACGGCGTCGAACTGGTGCAAAACGCCGGTCATACCATGGAAGAGATGCTACATGCCATCACCTCGGTCAAAACCATCATGGATGACATTGTTGCCGCATCCGATGAGCAATCACGCGGGATAAGCCAGGTAACACAGGCAGTGCACGAAATGGACGGCGTTACTCAACAGAACGCCGCACTGGTGCAGGAAGCCACTGCAGCGGCAACATCACTGGACGAGCAAGCGCGCCAATTGGCGCTTACAGTAAAAGTGTTCCGTCTTTCCTAACCTGACAAGACAGGCCGAGAACTCTCGGCTTGTCTGAGGTCAAAAATCGCACGAGAGAAAGCACGACAAACGCGAACAATATGTTACGCTTACCGCATCTTCGCCCTCTGGACGTGACCACGACGCTTTTCATTTAGCAGCGCCGCTCTACGCCCTCATTTACGTCTTAGTGCAAACATGAAAACGATGAAACTTCCTCTGCTCGCCCAGATCTCCTGTGCGCATTTGGTCAGCCATTTTCACATAATGGTGCTGCCAGTATTGATTCCTCTGCTGTCCGCTCAACGCGACATCAGCTTCGTTGAACTGGGGTTGGCAATCAGCGTCTTTAATATTGTCTCCGCCTGCGTACAAACGCCTATCGGCTTTGCCGTTGACCGTATTGGCGCACGACGTACCCTGGTTGCTGGATTGACTCTCGGCAGCCTGAGTTTTATGTCGCTTGGGTTGACACCACACTACCTCTGGCTGCTCATCGCAATGGGTTTCGCTGGTGTGGCCAACGCAGTCTACCACCCTTCTGATTACGCCTTGCTCTCGCGTGGGATTGATGACAAACGCATGGGACGCGCTTTCTCAATTCACACATTCTCCGGTTTTTTGGGCAACGCGATCACGCCGGGTATTTTGCTCGCGGTGGCAGCATGGCTGGGCATCAATGCTGCTTTTATTGTTTCGGGTGTGGTTGGATTGCTGGTTGTCGTGATGCTACTGATGCATAAAGATGAACCAGCACGGCTTAAATCGACACCTCAGAAAAGCGGTGCAGCACCGGTAAAAACCAGTGCCCGAGCGCTGTTTTCGTTGCCCATCATGGCGCTACTGGGTCTATTTTTGATGCTGAGTTTGAGCACGAACTCGATTCAGAACTTTTCGGTAACTGCACTGGTAACAGGCTACGATCTGCCCTTGTCCGATGCGAACGCAGTGCTGACCGCGTTTTTGTTTGCCAGCGCTTTTGGCGTACTGGCAGGGGGTGCACTGGCAGATAAAACCGAGCGCCACGGTCTGGTTGCCACTGGCGCATTAGCCATCACCGCCGTGCTGGTAGCGATTGTCGCTGTCTATCCATTACCGGCGATGGTGTTAGTGCCGCTGCTGGCTGCAGCGGGATTTTTATCCGGCATGATCGCCCCTTCTCGGGATATGCTAGTACGTGCTGCATCACCGAAGGGCGCAGAAGGGCGGGTTTTTGGTATTGTATCCACTGGGTTCAATATCGGCGGTGCCGCGGGTCCGGTGCTGTTCGGCTGGTTACTGGATAATGGTCATCCCCATGCCATTTTCTGGTCTGCGGTCATCTTCATGCTTATCACCGCTGCCATCACGCTGGCGCAGGAAATGCGTGCCAGCAAACGTCGCGCCGCCGCCGCTGTCTGACAACTAAAAAAAATCGCCGCGTGCTCAGGCAACGCGGCGATTTTTTATGTCACAACATCATATCAGATATCAATGTTGGCGGCTTTCAACGCGTTCTCTTCAATGAAGGCACGACGCGGCTCAACCGAATCGCCCATCAGCGTGGTAAACAACTCATCCGCAGCCATGGCGTCTTTAACCGTCACACGCAGCATGCGGCGGCTTTCCGGATCCATGGTCGTTTCCCACAGCTGTTCCGGGTTCATTTCGCCCAACCCTTTGTAACGCTGAATGTTCAACCCGCGACGCGACTCTTTCACCAGCCACTCCAGTGCCTGTTCGAAACTGCTAATAGGCTGTTTGCGCTCACCGCGCTCAATGTACGCACCTTCTTCAAACAGGCCGCGCAGTTTTTCACCCAGCAGCACAATTTTGCGATATTCGCTGCCGCGCACAAAGTTTGCATCCAGTACATAATCAGTATCTACACCATGGGTACGCACGCGCAACACCGGCTCGGCAAACTCCTGGTTATTGCTTAACGTTCCGCTGTAGCTACTACCATGCACATCCCCCTCATTGAGGGTTTTGACCAACGCGGCCAACCAACCTTCAACTTTGGAGCGATCCTGCAAATCGCTTTCTGTCAGCGTGTCCTGATAAATCAAGGCGTTCAAAAACGCACGCGGATAACGGCGCTCCATACGATCAAGCAAGCGCTGTACGCTGTGATGCTCTTTCACCAACAGTTCCACTTGCTCACTCTGCAATGCAGGCGCCTGAGCATTGATGTGCAGCGCGGAGCCATCCAGTGCCAACGCAATCTGGTACTGGTCCATCGCCTCATCATCTTTAATATACTGTTCCTGCTTGCCTTTCTTCACCTTGTACAACGGCGGCTGGGCAATAAAGACATGACCACGTTCGATGATTTCTGGCATCTGACGATAGAAGAAGGTCAGCAGCAGCGTACGAATGTGCGCACCATCGACGTCAGCATCGGTCATGATGATGATGTTGTGGTAACGCAGTTTGTCTGGGTTGTATTCATCACGGCCAATACCACAGCCCAACGCAGTAATCAGCGTGCCCACTTCCTGAGAAGAGAGCATCTTGTCAAACCGTGCTTTCTCCACGTTAAGGATTTTACCTTTTAGCGGCAGAATAGCCTGGTTCTTACGGTTACGCCCCTGCTTGGCTGAGCCGCCTGCGGAGTCCCCTTCCACCAGGTAGAGTTCAGACAGCGCCGGATCGCGCTCCTGACAATCCGCCAGCTTGCCCGGCAGGCCCGCCAGATCGAGCGCACCTTTACGACGTGTCATTTCACGGGCTTTACGCGCTGCTTCGCGCGCGCGCGCGGCATCGATAATTTTGCCAACCACAATTTTTGCGTCAGCCGGGTTTTCCATCAGATAATCGACCAGACGCTCGTTCATCAGCGATTCCACCGCAGTTTTCACCTCGGAAGAAACCAGCTTGTCTTTCGTCTGAGAGGAGAATTTCGGATCCGGCACCTTCACAGACACCACGGCAATCAAACCTTCACGCGCATCGTCACCGGTAGCGCTAACTTTGGCCTTTTTGCTATAACCTTCTTTTTCCATATAGCTGTTCAGCGTACGCGTCATCGCCCCGCGAAAACCCGCCAAGTGCGTACCGCCATCACGCTGTGGAATATTGTTGGTAAAGCAGTAGATATTTTCCTGGAATCCGTCGTTCCACTGCATGGCGATTTCCACGCCGATATCGTCTTTTTCTGCGCTGAAATAGAACACCTGAGGGTGAATCGGCGTCTTGTTGCGGTTCAGATAGTCAACAAATGCTTTAATGCCGCCTTCATAGTGGAAGTGATCGGCCTTACCCTGTTCGCGTTCATCACTCAAGCGAATGGATACGCCGGAGTTCAGGAACGACAGTTCACGCAGACGCTTAGCCAGAATCTCATATTCGAAGTCAGTAACGTTGCTAAACGTTTCCATACTCGGCCAGAAACGCACCGTAGTACCGGTACGTTCAGTATCCCCAATCACAGCCAGCGGAGCCTGAGGTTCACCGTGTCGGTAAACCTGGTGGTGGATCTTGCCATCGCGGTAAATGGTCAGTTCCAGCTTCTCAGACAGGGCGTTGACCACAGACACCCCTACACCGTGCAGACCACCGGAGACTTTATAGGAGTTGTCGTCAAACTTACCGCCCGCGTGCAGCACGGTCATGATCACTTCCGCAGCAGAGACCCCCTCTTCCTCATGAATACCGGTTGGAATGCCACGGCCATCATCCTGCACCGAAACCGAATTATCCTTGTGAATGGTAATAACAATGTCTTTGCAGAAGCCAGCGAGTGCCTCGTCGATAGCGTTGTCCACAACCTCGAATACCATGTGATGCAGGCCTGTGCCGTCATCCGTATCACCGATGTACATACCCGGGCGTTTACGTACCGCATCCAGCCCTTTCAATACTTTGATACTTGAGGAGTCATAAGAATTCGACATCAACGTTTCTCGCTCATTTTAGTCCTGTAATTGAACCGCTATTTTACCCTGTTCCACGCGGAACATCTTGCCCTTTTCACCGATCATGTCATCTATCTGTTCAGCACTGATAGCACTGACAAATACTTGAGCCTGAGTGGCTTTTAACCGTTCAGCCAGCAAACGGCGGCGGGTACTGTCCAGTTCGGAAGCAAAATCATCTATCAGATAAATACACTTGGCACCGCTATGGCGGGTGAGAAACTCACCCTGCGCCAACCGCAGCGCGCACATCAATAACTTCAGTTGCCCACGCGACAGCATATCTTCCACCGCCACACCGCCAGCACGAATACGAAAGTCCGCTTTGTGCGGCCCCAGTGCGGTGTAGCCCAACTGTCGGTCGCGCTCAAACTGCCGTTCCAGCAGTTCGGCGTAGTCGCTCTCTTTATCCCAGCCGCGCTGGAAAGAGAAGGTCAAAACAAACTCGGGTAAAAACTGCTCGCAGGTCGCGGTAATATCCGCGGTTATCGCAGCGGTGTAATCCGCCCGCCAAGCGCTGATGCGCTCCGCAAGCGGGATCAATTCCTGATCCCAGGCGCGCAATTGACGATACTGTCCCACCTGACGCAACGCCGCATTACGCTGGCGCAGCAGCCGTTTCAGGTTGCTCCAGGCAGCGAAGAAAGCGGGCTCATGATGAAAGCAGCCCCAATCAAGAAAGGCACGACGGTATTTTGGCCCACCGTTAAGCAGCGTGAACCCCTCCGGCGTGATGAGTTGAATCGGTAGCAACTGCGCCAGATCCGCCACCTTATGGCCATCACTGCCATCAATACGCACGGTACTGTCACCCAGCCGGTTTTTACTCAGGCCGATAGAGCGTTCGCGCTCGATGCCATCCAGCCGACCATGGAGAATAAATTCCGGCTGTTCATGTCGGATAACGCGCGCTGCCTGTATAGAACGAAACGCACGCCCGTGCCCCAGTGTGTAGATGGCTTCCAGCACGCTGGTTTTTCCGCTGCCGTTCTCACCCACCAGAAAATTGAATCCGGGGATGAGCGCCAAATCGGCAGAGGCGATATTGCGGAAATCTTTAATCAGAAGGCGGGTCAGAGCCATGGACAACCAGATCCTGTTCGCGACAACCTGCACGAATGCCGACGGCAAGCGTCGGCACTCAGGCAAAAAATAGGGCAGATCAAGAGAATACCGTTACAGCCGCATCGGCATCACAACGTATGCCGCCGCCTGGCTCGCACCGTCTTCAATCTGCACGCTGGAAACAGAGTCGGTCAGCAGCAGACGCACATCTTCACATTTCAGTGCGTTCAATACATCCAGCACATAGCTAACGTTAAAGCCGATTTCCATTTCTGTGCCGTCGTACTGTACATCCAGGATCTCTTCCGCTTCTTCCTGTTCCGGGTTGTTAGCTGTGATTTTCAACTGATTCTGAATCAGGTGCAGACGCACACCGCGAAACTTCTCGTTAGACAGGATAGCCGCACGCGCGAATGCCTGTTTCAGCAAATCGCAGCTCGCTTCCAGCGCTTTGTCCGGATTTTTCGGCAGCACGCGACGGTAGTCAGGAAAACGACCATCAACCAACTTGGAGGTAAAGATAAAATCCCCCACATGGGCGCGGATGTTGTTTGTGCCAATCTGTAACTGCAGTGGCGTATCACCACCATCCAGCAACCTCAGCAACTCAATCACACCTTTACGCGGCACGATCACCGAATGGGACGGCAACGACTGACCAATCGGCATGGCGCATACTGCCAAGCGATGACCATCGGTCGCGACGGTACGCAGTTCTTCCCCTTCGGTTTCAAACAACATGCCGTTGAGGTAATAACGCACATCCTGATGCGCCATGGAAAACTGCGTCGCTTCAATCAGACGTTTCAGCGTCGCCTGCGGCAAGGAGAACGCCACTTCACTCTGCCAATCATCCAGATTGGGAAAATCAGATGCAGGAAGCGTCGAAAGAGAAAAACGGCTGCGGCCAGAGCGCACCAACATACGGTCGCCCTCCAGCGTGACAGTAATCTCAGCCCCCTCAGGCAAACCGCGGCAGATATCAAACAACTTCCGTGCTGGAACCGTGGTCGCACCAGGCTCATGGGCCTGTGACAACGCAATCCTGGCGACCATCTCCATTTCCAGATCGGTGCCGGTCAACGACAGCGCGCCGTCCGTGACGTTTAACAGCAGGTTGCCCAGAATCGGCAATGTCGGACGGCCACCTAACGGGCCGCTCACCTGTTGCAACGGTTTTAGCAGATGCTCGCGTTCTATAATGAATTTCATAATATTATGAAGATAATGTTCTGATTAAATTAGAGAAATCTTCCTTGATGTCGTGACTTTCCTCACGTAGCTGCTCGATCTTGCGGCACGCATGCAGCACAGTGGTATGGTCACGACCGCCAAACGCATCACCAATTTCCGGTAAGCTGTGGTTAGTCAGCTCTTTCGCCAGCGCCATCGCCATCTGGCGAGGACGAGCCACCGATCGGGATCGCCGCTTGGACAGCAGATCGGCAACTTTAATCTTGTAGTATTCCGCGACCGTCTTTTGAATATTATCGATGGTCACCAGCTTTTCCTGCAATGCCAACAAATCGCGAAGCGCTTCACGCACGAAATCAATAGTAATGGCGCGGCCGGTAAAGTTGGCGTTAGCGATCACACGGTTCAGTGCACCTTCCAGCTCACGCACATTGGAACGCAGCCGTTTAGCAATAAAGAACGCTACCTCACCTGGCAAGCGGATGTCGTTTTCATCCGCTTTCTTCATCAGGATCGCCACGCGCGTTTCCAGCTCCGGCGGTTCAATCGCGACCGTCAATCCCCACCCAAAGCGCGATTTCAGACGATCCTCTACCCCATTGATCTCTTTCGGATAACGATCGGAAGTCAGGATGATTTGCTGATTGCCTTCTAGCAACGCATTGAAGGTGTGGAAAAACTCCTCCTGAGAGCGCTCTTTGTTGGCAAAAAACTGAATATCATCGATAAGCAAGGCATCTACTGAACGGTAATAGCGTTTAAATTCTTCAATCGCATTGTTCTGTAAGGCTTTGACCATATCCTGCACAAAGCGTTCAGAATGCATATAGACCACTTTGGCATTTGGCTTGCGCGCAATAATGCCATTGCCCACCGCGTGCAGCAGGTGTGTTTTACCCAAACCGGTGCCGCCATAGAGAAACAAGGGATTATAGGCGCCGCCGGGATTGTCGGCTACCTGGCGCGCCGCCGCGCGTGCCAGTTGGTTTGACTTACCTTCAACAAAGTTGTCGAACGAATGCTTTGGATTAACATTGGAACGGTAGGTGTGCTCCGTCTGCGTTGCCGGTGTGTCCCAACTCGGGCGCACAGGTGCCTGCCTGACCGGCTGCACTGCGGCCTGCGGACTGGCGGGCTGGCTCACGATTGCCGCAGCCAGCGGCTTGCTGCCCACTTCAAAACGCAGTAAAGGCGCATCCATACCGCAGAAATCGTTCAGCAGCCCATTAATGTTGTTGAGGTATTTGTCTCTTACCCAATCCAGCACAAAACGGTTTGGCGCATAGAGCGCCAGCGTGTTGTCGTTCAGTTCCGCCTGTAACGGACGTATCCACATGCTGAATTCTGTGGCAGGTAACTCATCCTGCAAACGGGCAAGACACTGCTGCCAAAGCGAAAGTGACACGGCGGACTCCACTCGAACAAGATTAAAATAGAAAAGAATCAGATACGTTATTTAGTGTAATTCATGATTATGACCCGGAAGCTGCTATGACAGGATCCTGAGTGCACCGCGCATCTGATGATGTCCATGCGGTTGCCGAGACGATCCCGAAGAAGGATCGTTCACGGGACGGCGGATCATAACCTAATCCTCGGCAGAGATCTTCCCTTTCCGCACAGTTTTGATCCTTTTTATCCACAGGCTATTCTTATCACTCTTGGCCGCCGCGTGCCGCACAGCGATGATACGGGCTTGTGCTGGGCTAAAACCTAGCATAACCCAATCACTGTTCATGCTGGAGTGATAGCGATCATGATCCCGCATTGAGGATCTTGTCAGGATCCTTGCGATTTAATGCAGAGTACGTATAATCCTCAGCCCGATGCGTTGATGCCCTTCTGTGCTGCTTCAGACAGAGAATTCCCCAAATTTATTGCGGAAAGGGCTCCATAGGCGTGTGATGCCAATTGACTCAGGACTGTACAATTATTACAATCCCGCCTCTTTATCTTTGATGTATGCGATTGAGGCGTCGGTCAGTGTTCACGCCGGTAAGTGTTCGAGCCGGAGCGCCAAACGCGTTTACTGTGAAGTCAATTATCCAAGTTTAGGTAGAAATCGCCATGAAACGCACTTTCCAACCGTCCGTATTGAAGCGTAACCGTAGCCACGGTTTCCGTGCTCGTATGGCCACTAAAAATGGTCGTCAAGTTCTGGCCCGCCGTCGTGCAAAAGGCCGTGCTCGTCTGACCGTTTCTAAGTAATAAAAGCTAACCCCCCGAGTGGTTAAGCTCGCTTTTCCCAGGGAGTTACGTTTGTTAACTCCCAGCCATTTCACTTTCGTCTTCCAGCAGCCACAACGGGCTGGCACGCCGCAAATCACCATCCTCGGCCGCCTAAATTCGCTGGGGCATCCTCGTATCGGTCTTACTGTCGCCAAAAAGCATGTTAAGCGTGCGCATGAACGTAATCGGATTAAACGTCTGACGCGGGAAAGCTTCCGTTTACATCAACACACCCTACCTGCGATGGATTTTGTCGTAGTTGCTAAAAAAGGGGTGGCCGATCTGGATAACCGTGCGTTGACGGAAGCTTTGGAAAAATTATGGCAACGGCACTGTCGCTTGGCTCGCGCTTCCTGATCGGGTTGATACGCGGTTATCAACTCGTTATAAGTCCGTTGTTAGGACCGCATTGCCGTTTCCGCCCAACCTGTTCACAATACGGCATTGAGGCCATACGCAGGTTCGGCATGATAAAAGGCAGTTGGTTGACGCTCAAACGCGTATTAAAATGCCACCCTTTGAACCCTGGTGGTGATGATCCCGTACCGCCAAAACCCGACAATAACAGAGAACATTAACGATGGATTCGCAACGCAATCTTCTTCTCATCGCTCTGCTATTCGTAAGCTTTCTGATCTGGCAGACGTGGGAGACGGATAAAAATCCGCCTGCCGCTTCAACGCAAGCAATTCAGCAAGCGACGAATGCAGTCAACGGTGATACCGCCAGCCAGGGTGTGCCTAATAGTGGTCAGGGTAAACTGATCACGGTGAAAACCGACGTGCTGTCGCTGACTATCAATACGCGCGGCGGCGATATCGAACAAGCCAATCTGCTGGCGTTCCCTGATAAACTGCATTCCGCTACACCATTCCTGCTGCTGGAAACCACGCCGGAATTCGTGTATCAGGCACAGAGTGGGCTGACGGGTAAAAACGGTCCGGATAATCCTGCAAACGGCGCACGTCCGCTGTTTACGGCCCCACAGGATCATTTTGAACTGGCAGACGGGCAAGATGCACTGACCATTCCGTTGACCTACACCAACGCTGATGGCGTGACGTTCACCAAAACGTTCGTACTCAAGCGTGGTGACTATGCGCTGAACGTGAGCTACAACGTGAACAATACCAGCGCGCAACCGTTGGAGTTGACGCTGTTTGGTCAGTTGAAACAGTCTATTGACCTGCCTAAACACCGCGACACTGGCAGCAATAACTTTGCACTCCATACCTATCGTGGCGCAGCGTTCTCCTCAAGCGACGATAAGTACAAGAAATACAGCTTCAGCGACATGAAAGAAAACCTAAACGTCACCACTGATGGTGGCTGGGTTGCGATGCTGCAGCAATATTTTGCTACCGCGTGGATTCCGACCACCGCAGGTGCCAATACCTTCTATACCTCGCAGTTGGGTAACGGTTTGGCCGCCATTGGCTTTAAAGCCACACCGGTAACCGTTGACGCGGGCGCGCAGAAAGACATCAGCGCGGTGCTATGGGTTGGCCCGGAAATTCAAGATAAGATGGCGGCCGTTGCACCGCATCTGGACCTGTCGGTGGATTACGGCTGGCTGTGGTTTATTTCCCAGCCATTGTTCAAGTTGCTGAAATTCCTGCACGGCTTCATCGGTAACTGGGGCTTTTCTATCATTGCCATCACCTTTATCGTGCGCGGCATCATGTACCCGCTGACCAAGGCGCAGTACACCTCGATGGCGAAAATGCGTATGTTGCAGCCGAAAATGCAAGCCATGCGCGAGCGTATCGGTGATGACAAGCAGCGCATGAGCCAAGAGATGATGGCGCTGTATAAGGCAGAGAAAGTGAACCCACTGGGCGGCTGCTTCCCGCTGCTGATCCAGATGCCTATCTTCCTGGCGTTGTACTACATGCTGATGAGCTCGGTTGAACTGCGTCATGCGCCGTTCATCCTCTGGATCACTGACCTGTCTGCACAAGACCCGTATTACATTCTGCCGATCCTGATGGGTATCACGATGTTCTTCATTCAGAAGATGTCGCCGACCACAGTGACTGACCCGATGCAGCAGAAGATCATGACCTACATGCCGGTTATCTTTACCGTGTTCTTCTTGTGGTTCCCATCTGGTCTGGTGCTGTACTATATCGTCAGTAACCTGGTCACCATTATTCAGCAGCAGTTGATTTACCGCGGGCTGGAGAAGAAAGGCCTGCACAGTCGCGATAAGAAAGAGAAAAAATAAGCGGACTGTACCAGTCTGAAAATAAGGCGGCTACTGGCCGCCTTATTTTTTTGTTTAATTGCAACAGAGAAACGATCATGAGCCATACCGATACCATCGTAGCCCAAGCCACGCCTCCCGGACGCGGCGGCGTAGGTATTTTGCGCGTGTCCGGCCAACAGGCTGCTGATGTGGCGCGCGCCGTGCTGGGTAAATTACCCAAACCGCGCTATGCAGATTATCTGCCGTTTCGTGATGCCGATGGCAGCACGCTGGATCAGGGTATTGCTATCTGGTTTCCTGGCCCCAACTCCTTTACCGGCGAAGATGTGCTGGAACTGCAGGGGCACGGCGGCCCGGTTATTCTTGATTTGCTGATGCATCGCATTCTGGCACTGCCTGGCCTACGCATTGCGCGCCCTGGAGAATTCTCTGAACGCGCATTTCTCAACGACAAGCTCGATCTGGCTCAGGCAGAAGCCATTGCAGATCTGATCGATGCCAGCTCTGAGCAGGCGGCACGTTCGGCACTTAACTCCTTGCAAGGCGCATTCTCCACCCGGATTCACCGTCTGGTAGAAGCGCTGATCCACTTACGTATCTATGTTGAGGCTGCCATTGACTTTCCTGATGAGGAGATTGATTTCCTCTCCGACGGTAAAATTGAAGCGGAACTAAACGGCGTGATGGCCGATCTGGCCGGCGTTCAAGCAGAAGCGCATCAGGGCAGCCTGCTGCGTGAGGGCATGAAAGTAGTGATTGCTGGACGCCCAAACGCAGGGAAATCCAGTCTGCTAAATGCGCTTGCAGGGCGCGAAGCCGCGATAGTGACCGCTATCGCAGGTACCACTCGCGACGTATTGCGTGAGCATATACATATCGACGGCATGCCGCTGCATATCATCGACACAGCAGGGTTGCGCGATGCCAGCGACGAAGTGGAACGCATCGGCATTGAACGCGCCTGGCAAGAGATTGAACAGGCAGATCGCGTGCTGTTTATGGTCGATAGCACCACCACTGACGCCACATCGCCTGCCGAAATCTGGCCGGAATTTATGGCGCGCCTGCCCGCCACACTGCCCATCACCGTGGTACGCAATAAAGCTGACATTACCGGTGAAACACAAGGCATTGAAGAAGTGAATGCCCACTCACTTATTCGCTTGTCCGCCAAAACCGGAGACGGTGTGGACATCCTGCGTAACCATCTAAAACAGAGCATGGGCTTTACCAGCAACATCGAAGGGGGCTTCCTGGCACGACGTCGCCACCTGCAAGCGCTGGAAACTGCCGCACAGCATCTGGAGCAGGGCAAAGAACAGTTAGTGAGCGCTTACGCAGGTGAACTACTGGCAGAAGAGCTGCGGCTGGCACAACAAGCATTGAGTGAAATCACAGGCGAATTTACCTCTGATGATTTATTGGGACGGATTTTCTCGAGTTTCTGTATCGGAAAGTGAGGCAAGAAAATTATCTGATGATCGTGCAATTCCTTAAAAAACGAGAACCCAATATGCTAAAAGTGATTGCCGAAGATTTTATTAAACCAGAAGCGGTTGAAACCGTGCTCCCACTTTACCGTGAGTTAGTTGAAGCTACTAAAAGAGAACCTCGATGCATTGCCTACGACCTTTATATTGATGAGAAAGAAGAAGGGCATTTCATATTTATAGAAGAGTGGCCAGACCGTTCGGCGCTGGATGAACATTGCGCCAGTGAACACTTTAGACGCCTTGTGCCTATGATCGATCAGCATAAGCGAAAAGACGCCAGCTATATATTAATGAGTAGCGTTAACGAAAGACACAGCCAGTCATTATCTAAAAAGTGATAACAATCAGCACCTCACGGCGATAGAATAAACAGCCATGAGCAAATTCATTATGCTCTAAATAATTAGAGTTACAGAACAACATGTTAACGTATTAATCTACGCTTGCGTTGGTGCTTTATGGTGAGTCTCGTGACACCATAAGGGAATAAAAATCTGTCTGGAATCGATTGAACATAGCCAACGCTCATACAACTTAAAGTATGCCGTACTATACGATACTGCCAATATCTTGTATCACACCATCAACTTTCTTTCTTCAAGGTATCTGAGCGAGACTTGCAATGTTGTCAGCCGATAATCTATTTTTCCGATCCTATCATCATCGCCCCTGAGTTGCTCCGTCATGTCTTTAACAAAAGAGAGCAATATATTCAGATCAAAAAGACCATACTCAAGCAAAGCGAGTTTAATATCTGGGTTTTCTTCCAAAAAAAAACAGCTGTAATCCATTACTTCATCTCCACCAAAGTTATCTTTTATCTTTGTATCAGGAAATTGTTTATAAAACTCAACATGATTATCAGCAGAAAATTTTTTAACAATACAACTATAATTCTCAACTAATGGTTTGTGCTCAAACATCATTTCAGAAAGAGAATCCCAATTATTAGGTGTATCAAAGCTAAAAATATCAACTTTATCTATTGAGAAAGTGTATTTAGTACCTTTCTCTCCCAATGCTTGAACATCCACCTTAAATAAATTTCTATACGTAGGCAAGGCGAGAGACTTTAATTTCTCAAAATTGTAAAAACGATGATATACAGCACCACCGAGTTTCGCCATGGGGTTTTCATTGATATTTTCATAGAGAGAATCAATAACTGCTTTTTTTGGAACCCCCCTGAATAAATCAAGAAACCTTTGCCATAAAGTCAATACTGTCGCCTGTTTTTTATCATCGTATTTCACCAGGTTTGTTATATCACAATACATTAAAGTTCTTTCCCCTAAAAATTCAACTTTCATTTCTCTCATACTCCAATTTTTATAAATACAGACCTATTAGCATAGGTCACAGATTCAAAACAATAGTACAATGTCTTTTCAATCCGTCATGCGTACACCTTTCTCATGCCGAGTTTTTTTCTCTGAAATACAGCTAATCGCTTGATCGTAGAAGCACTTGATTATCTAATCAGTATCCTAAGCGCTACGGGTTCAGCACTACAACACAGGAATCAACGCATGAAAAAGCTACGCGTGGGCATCATTTTTGGCGGTAAATCCGCTGAGCACGAGGTCTCTTTACAATCGGCCAAGAATATTATTGATGCCATTGATAAATCAAAGTTTGACGTGACTCTGCTTGGTATCGACAAGCAAGGAACGTGGCATATCAACGATGCGTCAAACTATCTGCTTAATGCCGAAAATCCTGCGCTTATCGCTTTAAATCATTCTAATAAGAGTGTCGCCCTGATCCCTGGTCAAACTCACCAGCAAGTGATCGAAAGCCAGAATGCCCACGCCCTGACGCAGTTGGACGTTATCTTCCCCATTGTGCATGGAACACTGGGAGAAGATGGTTCACTGCAAGGATTGCTGAGAATGGCCAATATTCCGTTTGTTGGCAGCAGCGTACTTGGTTCTGCGGTGAGTATGGATAAAGATGTAACCAAACGCTTGCTGCGTGATGCAGGCCTGTTGGTGGCACCGTTTGTCACTCTGAATCGTGCTAATCGCCAGCGTCACAGCTTTGACAGCATAAGCGCCTCTCTTGGTCTGCCGCTGTTTATCAAACCAGCCAACCAAGGTTCATCCGTTGGTGTTAGCAAGGTAAGAAACGAAACCGAGTTTCAACAGGCCATCGAACTCGCCTTTCAGTTCGATCACAAGGTACTGGTGGAAGCCGCGATTGTTGGCAGAGAAATCGAATGTGCAGTGTTAGGCAACGATCATCCGAAAGCCAGTGTCTGCGGTGAGATTGTGCTAAGCGACGAGTTTTACTCTTACGATACCAAGTACATCAACGAACAAGGTGCGTTAGTTAGAGCTCCAGCAGAGCTTGAGCCTGAAATCAACAGCAAAATTCAACACATTGCGTTGCAAGCGTTTCAGGCGCTGGAGTGCCAGGGCATGGCACGCGTGGATGTCTTTCTCACACATAACAACGAAGTGATTATCAATGAGGTGAATACGCTGCCGGGATTCACTAACATCAGCATGTATCCAAAACTTTGGCAAGCAAGCGGCTTGAGCTATACCGACCTCATTACTGCATTGATCGAACTGGCGTTAGAACGGCAGGAAAGCGATCGCGCTCTAGCAAGTTCTGTCCGCTAGCTGATGTTCATACCATTATCTCAATGAACTATATACCCGCCATACATAAAATTGCAGGAAAAAACGTTAGCGTTTTTTCCTGCATTGAATATAAACCCGAGCACCGAATAATACGTCCTGTTTCACATACAGTCGCTACTTAACTGATTCAAGGATCTTAGTGAACTCGTGATTACAGTGAGTACATAATCCCTTCGGTTATCCTCAAGAGGACAATGATTATTCATATCATCCCTTAGGATGTCCATAACATCCATATTTATAAGACCATGTTCCAAAAATGCCTTTCTTACATCATGATTATTTTTCAAAAAAAAACAGCTATAATCCATTAACTCATCTGCGCTAAAATAAACATTCGCTTTTGTGTCTTTATAATCAATCAAAAAGCGTTCTTGGTTACTTTTCATATAGTTGTAGACAATAAACTCATAATTATCCACTAGTGGTAATTTATCAACACTTAATTCAGTCAGTGAGCATCCATTTCTTTCAGAAAAAAAGCTAAGGATATCATCACCATCAATCGAGAATGTATATTTGCTCGTATAGACACTATGTCGTTCCACATGTACTTCAAACAAATGCTGATGATCAACATCAGCTAATCTTTTTAATTGTTCAAAACAATAAAATTTGTTATTTTCTTCATTAGTACCAATATTATTATTTCCTCCATGAATAAGGGTGTAAAACGTATTAACAACATCTTGTTTTTTGTAAGATTTAAAAAGATCAACAAACCTATCCCATAAGCTAAGTTCTGTAGCCTTGCTTTTATCATTATAAATAATAAGATTAGACAAATTCTTTTTATTTAATGCCGAGCTACCTAATAAACTTACACTCATAGAACCCCAATATAATTAATATTCATGCAACAACAGAGAAAACGAAGTATACATTCATATCAAAATGAAATTTGGTAATAGGGTTTATTGTCTTTAAAAGTAAAAGAATATTTATTATCTTCATGGGTTGAGGACTCAATATTTTCTTCTATTTTATTACTCTCAGGAAACAATAAATAATCTTCAAATAAGTATTCATCAAAATCCATGCTAAAATCATTATTTTTAGAAATGTCTTTTGCTTCCATGAATTCTTTTTTCATGTTAGTTGGAATCCCTTGAAATGCGTTCCCATGTTTATTTAATGGATTATAAATAGGGCCACCTTTATATTTCACCGTGTTATTCACGCCACGCAGTTCATCTGCAAGACTCTTGATGAAACCGGGTTGCGTTGGCATTGCACTTCTGGGGATTCCTTGAAAGCTATTTCCGTGTTTGTTCAATGGATTATAAATATCTCCCCCCTGATATTTCACCGCATTGTTTACACCACGTTGCTCATCAGTGAGACTCCTGATGAAACCAGGCCGTGTTGTTGTTGCACTTCTATGGATTCCCTGAAATGGATTGCCCTGTTTGTTCAGAGGATTATAAACGGATCCACCTTGATACTTTACTGAAGTATCAATACCTCTGCGCTCATCAGAAAGGCTTCTGATATAACCTGGTTTCATTGGCATAGCCATCTTTGGCATCCCTAAAAAAAGAGAACCCTGTTTGTTGAGTATCATGGTACTTTTTTCTTTTACACTCCCTGTTTTTAAAAGGCTTTGGGTGTTATCAACAGAATATAAATTCTTTACTAATAGTGTCGATTTATTAACCCCGTTTCCATTGCCAACATTGATTTGTGGTGAAATTAAAACATAACCATCAACTTTCCTTAAAATACCTGTAGTCATTTATTTATCCTTAACATTTCAACATTAAAATAAAAAACAAATCATAATTAAAGATAATGTGTTTTTTTTCTTAAATTAACTATTAATAATCGGCTTTTCACAAGCTGGTTGGAAACCTCAGGTACAAAACCCACGCGCCTACAAGGTTGTTTAGGTGATTGATTTTGTTGATAAATAATCCACAATCAAGTTTTTTTCACATACATAGACCTCTTGAAGGTAATGCTATGCGATGGTTCGAATGACGAGTATGGCCGACGTGATCTATCACGAACGTAAACTTTTTCACTGGCATTTAACCGGAGACAATGGTTTTACAAAAACCGATATTTAATTCCAAAAAATAGACACCATAAAAATATTAACAGTATCTTATGCTAATTTTTTATTTTTACATATCATTTAAAAATAGAAAAAGCGATTTATGTCGCACAAAAAACGAAACTTGAGGCCATGACGCTAATGTGAGTGCACCGGACGGGGCTTTGAACATCAGGTTAGATACCTCAAAAGCTATTGGAGGAGAAGGAAACAATCTCGAATCATTGTTTGCCGCTCACTATTCAGTCCGTTTGGTCAATAATAGCGCACAGAAACCGGAGCGTAAACGGAATACGTGAAGGTTTCAAACACAACCCGGAGCAAAAATAGCAAGAAAAATAGCCTGGATAAGCCATAAAATAGGGAGCGTAAAATATAACGCTCCCTAATGATATCCCCTAAATAATTCGGTTTGCAGTAAGGCTGCATGCAACTTAAAGTATTACGAGTATAGATTACGTATTAGATGGGGTATAACTTACAGACCATCTTTGCCGTATTGCAGAGAACGTGGACCATAAAGCACGCCGCGAGGCGTGCCCGCAGAGAGCAGGCGCACGCTGGTGATACCAGCAATATCATGCCCTTTGTCAGACACCGTGCTGGCGATCTGCTCAATGGCCGCCTGCACAAGCGCACCAAGAATGCCATTAGAGTTGGACTGTTGCTCGCTGCTCGAGGCGGTAGCAACACCATTCCAAATCTGTTTACCGGTTTTCAAATCCACCAGCTTTGCTTCCGCCGTTACACGGGTTTCACTGCTGAGTACCATGTATTTAGAGCCGTAATCTTTGACATCCAAATAGAGCACCGCATCAGCGCCGAAAATCTGGCGTAGCTTATCGATGCTAACAGCATGAATGTCCTGCGCCGTCGTCATCCCGTTTTGTTTGAAGGTTTCATCCACCACCGCCACTGGTAGCACATAATATCCTGCTTCCGCCAGCGGATAGGTCACCTGGGTCAACATACTAGGGCCCGCTTTGATATCCGGGGAGTGATTGAGCGGTGGCAAAACGAGAATAGATTTCGGTCGGCTTTGCTTAAATGCGGTGTAATCATAAGGTGTCGGCTTGGCACAACCGGTCAAGAGCAAAGCGAATGCCAGCCCGAGAAATCCCAACAGACGGTTCATTTGACTGCTCCTTTGTTTTTGCTCAACAGAAAATCCATGTACGGTGCAGATTCTGGAAATTGCGCTTTTTCCGTTTCAAACTGTTGACGGGCTTCCGCGCCCCGTCCGGTATTGGCGTAGAGTAGACCGAGCTGAGCGTGCAATCCGGGTGGAACCGGTTTATTTTTCGCTTTGGCCTTTTCAAGTGCAAGATTCAGCGCTGTGATCTGTTCTTCAGGGCTGGTCTTGTCCTGTTGATAATATTGATACAACGTAGGTTGATAGTTATCCCAGCTATAAATCGTTTTGGGTTCAGAGGCACAACCTGCTAACACTGCTGCGGCCAGCAGCAGTGCGCCTTTCTTTCCATAAGACATACGTAGCAATCCCTATGCTGTTAGTTACTCGGGCGCCATGCGCCGCTCTCAATACCTGACACCAGGTTGTTCACTGCTTCTCGAATAGCAAGATCCAACACTTTGCCATTCAGGGTGGAGTCATAGCTTGCCGTGCCACCAAAGCCGATAATTTCACGGTTAGAGAGCGTGTATTCACCCGCCCCCTGTACCGAGTAAACCACTTCCGACGTTTGCACATTGACCACATTCAACGTGGTTTTTGCGTAGGCAACCTGCGTTTTTCCGCGGCCGAGTATGCCCCACAACTGGTGGTCACCCACTTCTTTGCGCCCAAACTCGGTTACATCACCCGTGATGACATAGCTCGCACCTTTGAGTTTTTGCTGCTGGCCTTTAATACCGGCTTCTGCCTTGATCTCATCCATATTGGTGCGATCCAGCACATTGAAGCGGCCCGTCTGCTGAAGATGGCTCACCAGAATAGTTTTTGATTGGTTTCCCAAGCGGTCAACGCCATCAGAGAAGATACCGTTCATGTAGTTAGAACGGTTTTCAAACTTGCCGACAGAAATCGGGCTACGAACGCCCTGATACGCCGTTTGGTAGGAGGTCACTTTAGGTGTCTCAACGCTGCGTGAGGATTCTGTTGCACATCCACTTAATAATGCTGCGGATACCAATAGAGCACCCAGGGTGGCTTTTTTCTTCATAGACAAATCCCTTATAAATATTCTTTTGTGGTCTTTACCGACCACTTCAGTAGGAGTTACATAAATCGCTAATAAATTCATAATGTTAAATGTAATTTATTCGCATCACTACAATATGATGAATGTAAAGACCTGTCACTATCTGTTTCTCTTATTTTTAATAACAAAAAACCCTTAAACCATGATAAAACCAAGGTTATCGTTTATTATTTCGTCATTTCCTGGCACATTATGCTGAATAAACAATGTTGTTCTAAGTAAAACATCGTCACGGAACCCACTGAATCAACACACTATTTTATTTTCATTCTGTTCAACGAGCCTTCCCCATTAACTCTCTATTTACATGTCCTACATCAAGATTACAGATACGGGGAGACAGTAGGATGAGAGACAGTAAATGGGGGGAAGTTGTATTTTTTCTTGTGTTTTCTCCTGCGAGTGCGAGACCCGTGCCAACCCCTTCCAAACCGCTTTCTGGGTGACCAGACAAAAAATCGAACGTTAACAATCAGAGAGTAACGCCTCGCCGATGATCTTTGCTGATCCGGCGCAGGGAATGTGCGCGGCAAAAAATGCTGCGGGACGTTTGTCGTCACCACTCTGGGTTCTTTTTTATCGGCTAGATGTGTCAGGGAGAGGTTATGAATCGCTTTGTTATTGCTAACGCTCAAGATTGTATGGGCTGTAAAGCCTGTGAAATCGCCTGTGTCATTTCACACAATGACAACCAGTATCCCGCGAGCGCGGACGCGTTTTTACCCCGCATCAAGGCCTTTAATACGCCAGAATTACGGTCAGCGGTAACCTGCCGCCATTGTGAAGATGCGCCCTGTGCCAGCGTATGCCCTACGCAGGCACTGGTACGTAAAGACAACAGCATCCAACTGCTAAAAGATAAATGCATCGGCTGTAAAACCTGTGTGCTTGCCTGCCCGTTTGGCGCAATGTCGATGGTCGCAGAACCAACGAGCCCGACCTCGCTCGCACATAAATGTGACCTATGCATTGATCGCCCAGAAGGTCAGGCGTGCGTAGCAGCCTGCCCGACACAAGCGCTAACGCTAGTGAGTGAACAGACGTTGGAAGCGAAGCGAAAAGCCAAACAGCAAGCAATGGCACAGCGTTCAGCAACCGGTTGGCAGCGTGCCACGCCGGTCATGCCAACCAAAAGTGCCAATCCTCTCAAACGACGTCAAAATTGGCCTCGTGTAGAGGCAAAGAAAAAGCCGATTGAGCTACGTAAAACCACGTTTGACGAAATTTATCACGGCTTCTCCGCGGAACAGACGCAAGATCAGGCTAGCCGCTGCCTCTCCTGTGGCAACCACTCCATATGTGAATGGACGTGCCCGCTGCACAACAGTATTCCTCACTGGATCAGCCTTGCGAAACAGGGTCGCATACTCGAAGCGGTAGAACTTTCGCACCAAACCAGCAGCCTGCCTGAGATCTGCGGTCGCGTATGTCCGCAGGATCGGTTGTGCGAAGGTGCTTGCACATTGGGTAAAGAATTTGGTGCAGTGACCGTCGGCAATATCGAGCGTTACATCACGGACAGCGCCATGGCGATGGGGTGGAAACCGGATATGAGCGGTGTTACGCCCACAGGCAAACGTGCTGCGATCATCGGTGCCGGGCCCGCTGGTTTAGCCTGTGCAGACGTGCTGGCACGCAATGGTGTAGACGTTACCGTGTTCGATCGTCACCCAGAGATTGGTGGCCTGCTGACCTTTGGTATTCCTCCCTTCAAGCTGGACAAAAAAGTGCTGATCCATCGCCGCCACCTGTTTAGCGAAATGGGTATTCACTTCCAACTCAATACCGAAGTAGGGAAAGATATCGCGCTGTCGCAGATTATGGAGGAATACGAAACCCTGTTCCTTGGCGTTGGGACTTACCGTTCTATGAAAGCAGGTCTCGAAAATGAAGACGCACCCGGCGTCTACGATGCACTGCCGTTTCTGATCGCCAACACCAAACGGGTTATGGGGTTACCCGATCTGGAAGATGAACCCTATATCTCTATGGAAGGAAAGCGCGTAGTGGTACTCGGCGGTGGAGACACGGCCATGGACTGCTTGCGAACCTCATTGCGACAGGGAGCGGCATCGGTAACGTGCGCCTATCGTCGTGATGAATCCAACATGCCGGGTTCGAAAAAAGAGGTGAAGAACTCACGCGAAGAGGGCGCGGAATTTATGTTTAACGTTCAGCCGCAAAAGATTTGTCTGGATGAACAGGGTAACGTCTGCGGCATTAGCCTGGTCAGAACGGAGATGGGTGAGGCCGATGCCAGCGGTCGCCGTCGGCCCCGCGTGATCCCCGATTCCGAATTTGTGCAACCCGCCGAAGCCGTCATCACCGCGTTTGGCTTCCAGCCGCACAGCATGCCGTGGCTCGAAGAAGCTAAAGTAAGGCTGGATGATTGGGGCCACATTAACGCACCCGCACGCGGCAATGGTCGGCGTCCATGCCAAACCAACCATCCGCGTATATTTGCCGGTGGGGATGCCGTGCGCGGCGCTGATTTGGTGGTAACTGCCATCGCCGATGGGCGCAAGGCTGCCATCAGCATGCTCGAACAAATGGGGTTACAGAGCACGGTAGCGTCTTTACCGGCCGTCTCACTGGCCTCTCAATTCAACTCGTCGCGCGAGGAGATGCTTTAATGAACGCGTTTGTGATTGCCGATGCCAGTAAATGCATTGGCTGCCGCACCTGTGAAATTGCCTGTGCCGTCGCCCACGCGAGTGGTGCTGATGCCACTGTCGATAAAACCCGCTTCTTCCCGCGTTTAAAAGTGATCAAAGGTGCGCAAGTCAGTGTGCCGGTATTATGTCGCCAGTGCGAAAATGCACCTTGTGCCAGCGTCTGCCCGCATGATGCACTGGTGCGTCATCACGACAGTATCCAGGTCATTCAATCTCGATGCATTGGTTGCAAAAGTTGCGTCATTGCTTGCCCCTTTGGTGCAATTGATGTGGTGGTTACATCATCGCCAAATGCAGCATCAAAAAGCGAGGTACACAAGTGCGATCTCTGTGTCGATGTTGCAGCTTCTCCCTCCTGTGTGCGGGTATGTCCAACATCCGCACTGACGTTGGTAAGCAGCAGTGAGTTGCAACAAAGGAGCTTCAAAAAACAGCAGCAGGCGGCGCGAGATAATGCAGACATCCGTTTGTTATAGCTAAAAATCGCTGACTCTGCTGATAGCGGGTATCACAGGCTTATGGGCATTTTTACTTTTGTTCATATAATAGTCTGTTAATATGCGTATGATTTATATTTTATCGGGGCGAATCGGACCACATTCGCTCTCTGGTTATCATCACGGAGTGGAGCATGACCTGCCATTTTGTTGGGTGGACCGGCACGGAGGCATTACCCGATCTACAGCGTTTACCCGATGAGCTGATCGCCGCTGCACAGGAGCTACCTGTCTGGCGGCGTGAACGTTACTTGAAAAGTCGCGCACTACTGGCCGAGATGATGTTCTATTTTTTCGGCTACCCACGATTACCTGCATTAACACTTTCGCCTAACGTGCGTCCTCGTTTTATCGATCCCTGTCTTCCCGATTTCAGCCTGGCGTACGCGGGCAATACTCTGGCAATACTACTGAGTGAAGAAGGAAAAGTGGGGATTGATATCGAAATTGTTCATTTGCGCCCTGCCTATGTCACATCGAACCACGCACAATCACAAACACCAGCAGAAACCGTTTGGATCAACGCCCAGAGCGATCCGCTAGAGGCCGCTACGCAGCTTTACACTATTCGTCAGGCCATCCTGAAGATGACGGAGCCAGAATTAGAGTTCATTAGTGGCAATAACCTGCGGCTGCACCCAGCCTCCGGTCGATTACGCTCGATACATTTTCCCTCCCTTGAGGTGATTAGCGACATCGACGGTTATCTGGCTTGGGCCTGTGCGCGTATTCCAACGATAACTCATTTAGTCACCTGGGTTTATCAGGGAAACGGCGTGATGAGTAAAACCGGTGAGATAATCCAGCAGCAGAGACAATCTCGCAGTTACATCAAGCTCACTAGCCATGCTTCAGAGAAGATCCCCTCGGTTTGATATAAAAAAACCCCGCAAGCGGGGCTGAGGTTGATGCCAAACCTACTTAAAACTGTCACTCCCGCCTACTTCTTGTCATTCTCTCACAGGCGGGAATCTCGTACAGGCTAAACGCGTTCATTCTGACAGAGATCCCCAGCCTACGCCGAGGACGACGAAGAGGCTGACTGCGCATGCAATTAATGCGCGTCGATAAAGATAAACTTCAGCAAGAACAGCGCTGCAACCACCACCACACAAGGGCTGATTTCACGCCAACGCCCGGTTGCTGCCTTCATCACCACATAGGAAATAAAGCCCAGTGCAATCCCTTCCGTAATAGAGAAGCTGAACGGCATCATTACCGCAGTAATAAACGCAGGCACCGCTTCAGTAAGATCGTCCCACTTCACACGAGCCAGGCTGGAGGTCATTAACACCCCAACATAAATCAGCGCACCTGCCGCCGCATAGGCTGGCACCATGCTAGCCAACGGAGAGAGGAAAATCACCAGCAGGAACAAAATACCCACCACAACGGCCGTGAGTCCGGTACGCCCGCCAACCGAAACACCAGAAGAACTTTCGATGTACGCCGTCACTGATGAGGTACCGATAAAGGAACCCGCCACCGAGCTAATACTATCAACGTAAAGCGCCTGCTTCATGCGTGGAAATTTGCCGCGTGCGTCCACCAACCCAGCTTTATCCGTCACACCAATCAGGGTGCCAGAGGAATCAAACAGGTTTACCAGCATAAAAGAGAAGATAACACCAGAAAGCGCCAAATTAAGTGACCCAGCCAAATCCACCTGACCTACGACAGAGGTGACGCTCGGCGGCATAGAAAAGACACCCGAAAATTTCACGTCACCCAACAGCAGGCCAATAACCGTGGTCACCACAATGGAAATCAGCACAGCGGCGTGAATGTTACGTGATGCCAACACCGCAATGATAAAGAATCCCAGCGCACCCAGCAGAACACTGTGAGACGTCAGGTTGCCGATGGTCACCAGTGTTTCCGGGTTGGCAACGATGATACCGGCATTTTTCAGACCCATCATGCCGATAAACAAACCGATACCGCTGGCAATCCCTAAACGCAAGCTGATCGGGATGTTAGCAATCATCCAGTAGCGAATCTGGAAAATGGTCAGTATCAGAAATCCAACCGCGCCCCAGAAGATTGCCCCCATCGCAACCTGCCAGGAAATCCCCATGGCACCGACGACGACAAAGGCGAAAAAGGCATTCAGTCCCATCGCAGGAGCCAATGCAACGGGCAAATTAGCCACAAGTCCCATCAAAATACTGCCAAAAGCAGCAATCAGGCAGGTGGTAACAAACACCGCCTGGGTATCCATACCCGCGACACCCAGAATCTGCGGGTTAACGAAAACGATGTATACCATAGTTAGAAAGGTAGTGAACCCAGCAATCGTTTCCGTACGCGCCGTAGTGTCATGTTGGCGCAGTTTGAATACGCGCTCCAATAAGCTTTGCTCTCCCGCAAGCTCAGGTTGTGATGTTTTCATTATCAACGTTCCAGATAAGGAATTATGGTCGGAGGGTATCCTATAACAAAATGTGCAGAGATTAACGCCGTTGGCAGGTTTTTTTTCTCGCTATAAGTAGACGTTATCGTAACCGATACCCTCAAATACATCGGGTATACTTTTTTACGTAAATACGCGAGAAAAGAACGAAGGAGTCATAAATATCCCCTTCAGAACAAAAAATGAAAACCAAGTGAAAAACAGGCTTTTATCGTGTTTATGCCCTACAAGGTCACAATGCTGGCACGGTGGGGTAAAGTAGTAGGTGAACCACACGAGTTACCAATAAGGAACCCCATGTCTTCGATTGAATGTGTTTTTTTCGATTGTGATGGCACGCTGGTCGACAGCGAAGTGATTTGTTGCCAAGCCTATGTGAATATTTTCATTCCCTATGGTTTACAGTTGTCGCTGGAGGAGGTCATCAAAACCTACAAAGGCGTCAAGCTCTACGACATTATCGACAGAGTGAGTGCACAGCATGGCCTGACTGTGGTGCCTGAAACGCTGGAAAAACACTTTCGTGAAGAGATTGCGCGGCTGTTTGAGGAATCACTGCAAGCCATAGACGGCATTCCAGAACTGCTTGCCGCCATTACCGTGCCAATGGGTGTGGTATCGAATGGTCCGGTCAGTAAAATGCAGCACTCGCTCGGATTAACCGGACTACGTGAGCACTTCGCCGATCGCCTGTACAGCGGTTATGATTTGAAAAAATGGAAGCCCGATCCCGCTGTTATTTATCACGCCGCTCAGCAGATGCAGGTCAATCTGGCGAACTGTCTGTTAGTGGAAGATTCATTTTCGGGCGTTGAAGCAGGTATAGCAGCGGGTATTCCGGTGTATTACTACTGCGCCGATCCGCATAATCCACCGATCGATCACCCGCTGGTCACCACATTCCACAATATGCGTGAATTACCGCAACTGTGGCGAGAAAAAGGCTGGAACATCACAGCCTAAAAGAATTAAGCCGCGTTATGCCTGGCGCGGCCAACCATCGCCACCAAAAACGACGTTTTGGCGCGTCAACCAGTGTATGCACCGCATAGCGCTGGCTGACGCGGTGCGCCAATAACTCCAGCGCCAGACAGATAACAAAATAAACCAGTGCCACAAACAGAAATACTTCAGTGGGATAGACCATACTGCGGTTGTTCACCTGTGTTGCCAGAAACGTCAGTTCCCCTACGCCAACGATATACGCCAGCGACGTATCCTTGATTAAGGAAACCCACTGATTGATAAACGACGGTACCATCATACGTAGCGCCTGAGGCAACACAATAAACCAGAGTACTCGCCAGCGACTGAAACCCAGTGACAGCCCTGCCTGCCACTGACCCTGACTAATAGCAACAATCCCTGCTTTAACACCGTGCGCCAGATAAGCCGCCCCAATAAACGCCAGTGCGCACACCACGGTGGTAATTTCTGGAATATCAACACCAAACAAAATGGGGAGCAGGAAATAGGTCCAGAAAATCAGCATGATCACAGGTATAGCGCGGAAAAACCCAAGTACCAGCGCCAGCAACGCGCCCAGCCAGCCTCGAGACATCGCCAGCGCAACCCCCAGCACAGTACCCAAAACTGCGGAAACGATGCCGGCCAATGCGCTGATAACCAGCGTCAATGCAGCGCCACCAATCGGCCCATCTGGGAACGTGCCCCAAAGCAGATAGCTGAGGTTATCACTGATTATCGTAAAATCCATGTTAGTGCCCTCGCGCCAATTGACGTTGTTGCCGCCACATTCCCCATCCTTCGATCAGCGCGATGATAGCGATATACAGCACTGTCGCCACGCCGAATGCTTGGAAGGTTCGCAAGGTTTCCGTCTCCACTTGACGCGATGCATAAGAGAGCTCAGCTACGCCAATCGCCATCGTCAAAGAGGAGTTCTTGATAATATTCATGTATTGCCCCAGCAGAGGTGGCAATGCAATCTTCAGCGCCTGAGGCAGTACCACATAACGCATGGCTTGCCAGGGCGTCAGCCCTAACGCCAGAGACGCATACTTTTGCCCGCGCGCTACACCACTAATTCCTGCACGGATCTCTTCCGCGATAAACGCGCTGGAGTAAAGCGTCAAGCCAACCAACCCTGCGAGAAACTCGAAAGAAGGCCAGCTCAAAACCCTACCCGCAATGGCAACATCATGGGGCGAATTCAGCCATTGCAACAGCGAGCTCGGCAGCAACTGCGCTGCGCCAAAATACCAGAAGAACAATTGCACCAGCAGCGGAGTGTTGCGAAACAAGGCGCTGTAAGCAATTACTGGCCAGCGCAATAGGTTACGTTGGCTGTCTCTAGCAGCAGCAAGCACCATTCCCAGCAACGTTGATAGCACAACAACACACAGCGAAAGCCACAGTGTCAGCAAAAAACCATGCCAGAGCCATGACAAATAATGAGGTGCCAACAGCCAGTTTTCCAAAAAAGAAGCAACGTTTTCAGTCAATGTCATAACCTGTTCGCAGTAGCAAAAACACGCTGTTGCAGAAACGACAATGCCCTCTGTACAACAGAGGGCGGATGAGGATGCTACCTGAAGATTCTTACACCGTCACGATGACGCATGAAGGTGAGTAATGGCATCAGGCTTTAGGTTGTTTATCCAACGGAGCGAAGGTGAAGTCGCCACGAGGTTGAGCTGATTTGGTGGTTGGCCCAAACCAACGATCATAGGTTTGTTTAGCTTCGCCTGATTTTTCCAATTGCAGCAGCGTATCGTTGATCTTTTGCGTCAGGCGATCTTCGCCTTTAGGTACGCCCACCCCTTGGTATTCCTTCGTGATACTAAACGGAGAGATTTCAAACTCTGCTTTTTGTGCATCTGGCACGTTAGCCAGTAAGCCAACCAGCTTGGCATCATCCTGAGTGATGGCCTGTACGTTACCATTACGCAGTGCAGCGAAAGCGAGTGGAGTGTCATCGTAAGAGATCACTTTTGCCGTCGGATAATGTTCACGCAGCGTGATCTCTTGAACGGTTCCTTTGTCAGCGCCGATACGCAGTGCCTTAATGTCTTCCGGCGTTTTCAGCACGCCTTTACGGGCGATAAATTTCTGCCCAGTGGCGAAGTAGGGAATACTGAAATTAACTTGCTTGGCGCGCTCATCCGTAATGGTGAAATTAGCGGCAATTAAATCGACCTTCTGCGACGTCAGCAAGGGAATGCGGTTAGCCGGGTTGGTGGCGCGCAGTTCAACTTTCACACCCAGCGCCTTACCGATGGCTTCCGCGATATCCACATCATAGCCCACCAGCTTTTTGGTTTGCGGATCAACAAAACCAAACGGCGGGTTGCTGTCGAACACAGCAATTTTCACTACACCCGCCTTCTGAATATCATCCAGCTTGTCTGCCTGAACAGCACCAGAAACAGAAATCAAACCTGCCAGCAACGTTAATGCAATAACTTTATTCTTCATCATTTCCCTTGCCACCCTTATAAGTTTTGTTAGCGAGCAGGCTATCAAGCTGGGCGAGAGTCAGGAAATAATAAAAATGGATAATATTATAATCTTATGGCACATAACCGAGTTTCAGACTCAGAGATGACGTACAAGGAGAGATAAAACGTAAGTAGAAAGAGGGGAAACTGGATGAATCAACCAGCCAGCAGGTTTATACCCACAAAATCATTCATCCCGATGAGCCTATTGGCTGGCTAGCGAGTACAGCCAACGCACATGCCATTTGAAATATGGCGGGTATAACGCAGACACCAACAATACGCCCCGTTCGGGGCGTATCAAAAAGCGAAGATCACTGAGGCGCAGGTCCGTTTTTCTCTTTTTCCAGCAGTTTTTCCAGCGCGTCACCACCAATATGACGGAAATCCTGCCCTTTAACGAAGTAGAAAATAAACTCACAGATGTTCTGGCAACGGTCGCCAATGCGTTCAATGGAGCGGGCGCAAAACAAGGCGGTCAATACGCTCGGGATGGTGCGTGAGTCTTCCATCATGTGCGTCATCAGTTGGCGTACAATGCCTTCATACTCTTTATCGACCTTTTTGTCTTCGCGATAGATACGGATAGCTTCATCCAGATCCATGCGCGCAAAGGCATCCAGTACGTCATGCAGCATTTCTACCGTATGGCGCCCCAACGACTCCAGACTGACCAACAAAGGCTGATGCTGGTGCGAATATTTCTCCAGTGCAGTACGACAGATTTTATCCGCCACGTCACCGATACGCTCCAGTTCAGAAATAGTCTTGATGATTGCCATCACCAAACGCAAATCACTCGCCGTTGGCTGACGCTTGGCGATGATACGCACACAGGCTTCATCGATGGTCACCTCCATCAAATTCACCTTGGCATCACCTTCAATCACGCGCTGAGCTAACTCCGCGTCACGGTTATGCATTGCCGTAATAGCATCCGTCAGTTGCTGCTCAACCAAACCGCCCATGGTCATCACCTGGGTGCGAATATGCTCAAGCTCAGCGTTGAACTGCCCGGAAATGTGTTTGTTCAGATTCAGATTGTCCATGATGCTTCCTGTAATCAACCGTAGCGACCGGTAATGTAGTCTTCGGTCTGTTTCTGTTTGGGCGCGGTAAACAGGGTATCTGTATCGCTAAATTCGATCAGCTCGCCCAGGTACATAAATGCCGTATGATCCGAACAGCGTGCTGCCTGTTGCATGTTATGGGTGACGATCACAACGGTGTAATCCTTTTTCAGCTCAGAAATCAGCTCTTCAATGCGGCCTGTGGAGATAGGATCCAGTGCCGAACAGGGTTCATCAAGCAGCAGGACATCGGGGCGGATAGCAATACCGCGCGCAATGCATAAACGTTGCTGCTGACCGCCCGAGAGACTATATCCGCTCTGATGCAGCTTATCTTTGGTTTCCTGCCACAATGCGGCTTTGGTCAATGCCCACTGCACGCGTTCATCCATATCAGCACGAGAAAGCTTTTCGAACAAACGCACACCAAAGGCAATATTGTCATAAATCGACATTGGGAACGGCGTTGGCTTTTGGAACACCATCCCCACTTTGGCGCGCAACAATGCTACATCCTGCTTGTCAGTGAGAATATTGTTGCCATCCAGCAAAATATCCCCTTCCGCGCGCTGCTCAGGATAAAGCTGATACATTTTGTTCAGCGTGCGCAACAGTGTGGATTTGCCACACCCAGACGGGCCGATAAACGCTGTCACCTGATTGGTGGCAATATCCAGCGTAATATCTTTCAGCGCATGGAATTTTCCGTAATAGAAATTCAGATTGCGCACCTGGATTTTATAGTTGGATGTCTCGGTAACCATACTCATTAAGACTTCTCTCTTTTAACTGGCGCATCGTCCGACACGCCGTTGAATCCATTAATGTTTCTTCTTCGCGAACAAAATACGCGCCACAATGTTCAGTAATAGCACGCACAGCGTAATCAGTAGCACCCCCGCCCAAGCCAACTGCTGCCACTCGACAAACGGGCTCATCGCAAATTTGAAGATGGTGACGGGCAGGTTAGCGATCGGGTGCATCATGTCGGTGTTCCAGAACTGGTTAGACAGCGACGTAAACAGCAGCGGCGCGGTTTCCCCCGCGATGCGGGCAATTGCCAGCAGCACGCCGGTGATAATGCCTGAGACAGAGGCTTTCAATGTGATGGCAGAAATCATTTTCCACTTCGGCGTTCCCAACGCATAGGCTGCTTCGCGCAAACTATCGGGAACCAATTTCAGCATGTTCTCTGTGGTACGAATGACGATAGGCACCTGTAACAGCGCCAGCGCAATCACACCAGCCCAACCCGAGAAGTGCTGCATCTTTGTCACGACAACTGAGTAGACAAACAGACCAACCACAATAGAGGGGGCTGACAGCAAAATATCGTTAATAAAGCGAATCACTTCAGCAATAATGGATTTACGCCCATATTCAGCCAGATAGATACCCGCCATAATACCGAGTGGTGTGCCAAATACTGTTGCCCAGAAAATAAGCAACCCGCTGCCGACAATGGCATTGGCAAGCCCGCCACCCGCGGTATTGGGCGGAGGCGTCATTTCGGTAAACAGCGCCAGCGACATGCCATCAATCCCTCTCACCACTGTCGAGAACAGGATCCACACCAACCAAAACAGACCGAAGGCCATGGTGGTCATCGAGAGGCACAACGCAATGCGGTTTTTCTGCCGACGCCAGGCCTGCATTTTCTGTCGGGTACGCGCCAGAGTGGCTTCTTGTTCCATTCCTAACGCAGCCATTAGCGCGCCCCCTCATTTTTTGCCAAACGCATAATCATCAACTTAGACAGCGCCAGCACGATAAAGGTAATCACGAACAGGATCAGGCCAAGCTGCATTAATGCCGCGGTGTGCAGTCCTGATTCCGCTTCAGCAAATTCGTTCGCCAACGCAGAGGTAATACTGTTGCCAGGCATAAATAACGATAGGCTGTCCAGTTGGTAGGTGTTGCCGATAATAAAGGTCACCGCCATGGTTTCACCCAGCGCACGCCCTAACCCCAGCATTACACCGCCAATCACCCCATTTTTGGTGTAAGGCAATACGATGCGCCAAATCACTTCCCACGTTGTACAACCAATGCCGTAGGCTGACTCTTTCATCATCACCGGTGTTTGCTCAAACACGTCGCGCATTACGGCGGCTATATAAGGAATGATCATAATGGCCAGAATCACACCAGCAGCCAGAATACCGATACCAAACGCAGGGCCAGAGAACAGCGTGCCCAAAATAGGAATACCGGACAGGATACTTCCTACCGGTTGCTGGAAATATTTGGCAAACAACGGTGCGAAGATAAACAGACCCCACATACCGTAAACAATACTCGGAATAGCGGCCAATAATTCGATGGCAACACCTAACGGGCGTTTTAACCAGTTCGGTGCTAATTCAGTCAGGAACAAAGCGATACCAAAACTGATAGGTATCGCAATAATCAGAGCAATCAAAGAGGTTACAACAGTACCGTAAATCGGTACCAGCGCACCGAACTGACCGGCAGGCGCATCCCACTCTTTTGTCCACAAGAACGACAGGCCAAATTTCTCAATGCTCGGCCAGGATGCCACGATCAGGGACACAATGATGCCGCCCAGCAGCAGCAGCGTCAGTAGCGCAGAGAACCTTACCATCGCGCTAAAGATGACGTCGCCCAGCTTTCCGGGGGCTTTCATGGTTGGCTTATACTCAGCCATAGGACTCTCTTCTTCAATGTTAATCATTTGACAGGCAAAGGCGGACGGGCTTCCCGCCCATCCGCCATGACTTATGTCAGTGCCTTGTTAACAGCACAAGGGCTTGCATAACGTTTCAATGCTTATTTAAACAGAGCGTTACCGCTGCTGTCTTTCACACTGGTTTTCCATGCGGCACGAATCTGATCAACCACTTCGTTTGGCAGCGTGGCGTAATCCAAAGCCACTGCTTGCTCACCGCCTTTCTTGAACGCCCAGTCAAAGAATTTCAGCACTTCAGCACCTTGCTCAGGCTTTTCTTGTTTCTGGTGAACCAGAATGAAGGTGGTGGAGGTGATTGGCCATGCGTCAGCACCGTGCTGGTTGGTCAGATCCTGAGCAAAAGATTTGCTCCAGTCGATGCCCTTGGCAGCGTTACTGAATGATTGTCCTGTAGGTTGAACGGCTTTACCGTCAGCAGAAACCAGCTTGGTGTAAGCCAGGTTGTTCTGTTTGGCATAAGCGTACTCTACATAACCGATAGAACCCGGCAGACGCTGCACAAACGCTGCGATACCATCATTCCCTTTACCGCCCAGACCGGTCGGCCAGTTAACCGTAGAGCCTGCACCAATTTTTTCTTTCCATTCTGCATTCACTTTCGCCAAATAGCTGGTGAACACGAAAGAGGTACCGGAACCGTCCGCGCGACGAACAACGGCGATATCCTGATCCGGCAGTTTAACGCCTGGGTTCAGTTTCGTGATGGCCGCATCGTTCCATTTTTTGATTTTACCCAGGTAAATATCACCCAGCGTTTTACCATCCAGCGTTAATTCACCAGATTTGATACCCGGAACGTTAACCGCCAGTACCACACCACCGATGACGGTCGGGAACTGGAACAGACCATCTTCAGCCAGCTTCTCATCAGCCAGCGGAGCATCAGACGCACCGAAATCAACTGTTTTTGCTTGAATCTGCTTAACGCCGCCAGAAGAACCAATACCTTGGTAGTTAACTTTATTACCCGTTTCTTTCTGGTAAGAGTCTGCCCATTTGGCATAGACCGGCGCTGGGAACGTAGCACCTGCACCAGTAAGGTTAACGGCAGCTGAGGCGTTAACCGCCGTCAGGGAAAAGGTTGCCATAACGAGACCGGCAATCGTGGTACGCATCAGTTTCATAATCCCTCCTGTGGGATTTTTTAAAGGTGTCGACCCAGATTCTTTATTGATCAGAGTGTAGTTCGCAGGAGGAAAAATAGGACAATTACATGACAGTAAAATGTATTGAATATGACAGTTTTATGACAAAGAAAAAATGTTCATGGTGAATGGCACTGCACACGGCATTTTATCTGAAAAAGAGCGGCGTTAACTCAGGCCATAGAGCGCAACCAATCCAGCAAATCTGCTTGAAAAGTATCAGGAAATAAAGGAGAAGGCGACAACAAACAGTAACAGGATCCCTCCTCAACAAATCCCAATGGCGCAACCAGAACACCGCTGGCAATATCATCTCTAACCAATTGCCATGGCCCAATGGCAACCCCTAATCCGGCAACAGCAGCCTGTAAACTGAAATAGAAATGCTCGAAAGTTTGCCCACCGCTTTCAATAAATGAGTATTGTGTTATTTCACTCCACGTTTCCCAAGCGCTCAAGCGGGTGCGGCTGTGTAGCCGAGGCGCGTCGTCTCGCAATGACAACCCGTTTTCACCGAGAGAAAACCAAGCATCAATCTTATCAGGTCGGCACACTGGCCCGACTTTTTCGCTAAACAAGCCTTCTGCATGGTAACCATCAGGTAATGGGAAATCATCGCGCCGAATGGCTAAATCAATGCCTGCATGAAATGAAAATGCGCCTCCGCCAGCAACGAGATGAATATCCCTATCTGGATGTTTTGCCTGAAATGCAGGCCAACGAGGAATAAGCCAACGCATAAGCAATGTAGGTTCACATGACACGACCCACCGCCGTTGCTGACGCGCGCGGGCACGAAGTTCGCTGGTGGCACGCTGCATTACTGTCAGCCCTTCATGTACCGCCTGCGCTAACGAGCGCCCCTCTTGAGTAAGAAAAACGCGGCGGCTGCGTCTTTCAAACAGAGCAACCCCTAAATCATCCTCCAACATACGCACCGCACGACTAATCGCACCGTGCGTTAAATGCAACTCTTCGGCCGCTCTCGTGAAGTTTTCCAATCGAGCTGCTGCTTCAAAACAGCGCAATGCTATCAGTGAAGGGAGTCGGGTCTGATTTACATCAGATGGTGAGTTTAACTCACCATTATGGTCAGAAATCATCGTTAGTTATCCCTGTATAGTTTGCATAGCATATTGATATCTAATTTGATATTCAAAAGGTAATGTATGGTCGAGTATCTTGCCGTATTCACAATCACACTGTTTGCCGTTATTAGCCCTGGGCCTGATTTTGCTATGGTGACACGCAATAGCCTGATGCTGTCGCGCCGGGCAGGAATATTCACAGCGTTGGGGATTGGTGGGGGGATACTGGTCCATGTAACCTATACCTTGATCGGTATTGGTTTGATCATTCAGCAATCACTGTGGCTGTTCAATATGATCAAACTGATTGGAGCAGCGTACCTTATCTGGTTAGGTATAAAGATGTTACGTGCCAAACCGACCAGCGAACAGACAGACATGGGCGTTGCCTCTGTCTCCGATTGGGTAGCGTTACGCACAGGTTTCCTCACTAATGCATTAAATCCCAAAGCGACAGTATTCATCGTCAGCCTGTTTATGCAGGTGGTAAGCCCCCAGACGCCGTTAGCGGTACAGATCGGTTACGGCATTTTTATCTCTGTAGCGCACATTTCATGGTTTTGCCTGGTCGCCTTGTTCTTCTCCTCTGGCTCAATACGTGAACGGCTGCTCGACGTGCGCCATTGGATCGACAGAACCTTTGGGGGAATCTTGGTTGGGTTGGGGGTGTTGCTGGCTCTAGCGCGGCGTTGAATGCTTAGCACATAAAAAAACCTGCCCAGAAAGGGCAGGTCTTAGCATAATAATCGGGCAGTTACTCCACCGTAACCGATTTCGCCAGATTACGCGGTTGGTCAACGTCAGTACCTTTAATCAGCGCCACGTGGTAAGAAAGCAGCTGCAACGGCACGGTGTAGAAGATGGGGGCAATTACTTCTTCCACATGCGGCAACGGAATGATGCGCATATTTTCGCTGCTGGTAAAACCCGCCTCTTCGTCGGCAAACACATAGAGTTCGCCGCCACGCGCACGCACTTCTTCGATGTTGGATTTCAGTTTTTCCAACAACTCATTGTTTGGCGCAACCACAACAACAGGCATATCCGCATCAATCAGCGCCAGAGGTCCATGCTTCAACTCACCCGCAGCATAGGCTTCCGCATGGATGTAAGAGATCTCTTTGAGCTTCAGCGCCCCTTCCATCGCAATAGGGTACTGATCGCCGCGTCCCAAGAACAACGCATGGTGCTTATCAGAGAAACCTTCTGCCAGAGACTCAATCAGTTTGTCTTGCGAGAGCATTTGCTCGATACGCGCAGGCAATGCTTGTAAGCCATGGACAATATCATGCTCAATATTTGCATCCATGCCACGCAAGCGACCGATACGAGCTACCAACATCAGCAGCACCGTTAACTGGGTGGTGAACGCCTTAGTGGACGCCACGCCAATTTCCGTACCGGCTTTGGTCATCAGCGCCAAATCAGATTCACGTACCAGAGACGATCCCGCCACATTACAAATTGCCAGCGATCCCAAATAACCCAGCTCTTTGGACAAGCGCAAAGCTGCCAGCGTGTCCGCCGTTTCACCAGACTGGGAGAGGGTGATCATCAGACTATTGGCGCGAACCGCTGGTTTGCGATAGCGAAATTCCGATGCGATTTCCACATCACAAGGGACACCCGCCAATGCTTCAAACCAGTAACGAGAAACCATGCCCGAGTTATAGGAAGTACCGCAGGCAATAATCTGAATATGCTGCACCTTGGCCAGCAGTTCGTCCGCCTTAGGACCCAGTTCAGACAGGTTCACTTCACCGTGGCTAAAACGCCCTTCCAGGGTGTTTTTGATCGCCATTGGCTGTTCGTAAATTTCTTTCTGCATGTAATGGCGGTAAGCGCCTTTGTCACCCGCATCGTAATTGACTTTAGATTCAATTTCTTCACGTTCAACTAAATCGCCTGCGCGGTTGAAAACACGCACGGTACGGCGCGTCACCTCAGCCACATCCCCTTCTTCCAGGAACATAAAGCGGCGAGTCACCGGCAACAAGGCCAGTTGGTCAGAAGCGAGGAAGTTTTCCCCCATGCCGCGACCAATCACCAGCGGACTACCGGAACGGGCAGCCACCAGCACACTCGGATCGCGACTGTCCATCACCACCATCCCGTAAGCGCCACGCAACTGCGGGATCACGCGTTTTACCACGTCAACCAACGCGCCGCCGGTTTGTTGCTGTTCCCAATGCACCAAATGTGCAACCACTTCAGTATCGGTTTCAGAGACAAAACGGTAGCCGCGCTCAATCAACGTTTCACGCAGTGGTTCGTGGTTTTCGATTATGCCGTTATGAACAATAATGATAGGGCCGGAAACATGGGGGTGAGCATTCTCTTCTGAAGGCTCACCGTGCGTTGCCCAACGGGTATGGGCAATGCCCGTACCGCCCGCCAGCGGATGTTCTTCCACTGCTTGTGCCAACATCTGCACTTTACCCAAACGACGAACGCGGGCAACGTGCCCTTCGCTGTCAACCACTGCTAGCCCCGCAGAGTCATAACCACGGTACTCAAGGCGGCGAAGCCCTTCTAACAGAATTTCAGAAATATCGCGTTGCGCAACTGCACCTACAATTCCACACATGGATGTGTATTCCTATACGCGTGACATATTGTGTCACTTTCGACGTCTTTGACCTGATCGTGCCGGTTTTTCCGGCGTCCCCGAGCCTTGTAGAGAGTTGGGGATTATTATGTTTTGCGTAGTGCTTTAGCCTAAAACACTGAGCAAAACCGCCTCCACGAGTCGGGAGGCGATAACATTTTTTTCTTAACGGACTATTTTTTCTTAACGGGCCGTTCCCAACCAGAAATATGGCGCTGTTTCACGCGGCTTATCACCAACGCATTCTCTTCCACATCACGCGTTACCGTGGTACCCGCACCAATGGTTGCGCCACTGGCGACTGTCACAGGGGCCACCAGTTGACTGTCAGAACCGACAAAAACCCGATCGCCGATCACGGTTTTGTGCTTGTTGGCACCGTCATAGTTACAGGTGATGGTACCCGCGCCAATGTTCACATCATCGCCAATTTCAGCATCACCAAGATAGGTTAAATGCCCCGCTTTAGAACCCTTACCCAAACGCGCCTTTTTCATCTCGACAAAATTACCGACATGCGCTCCCTGTGCCAGCTCAGCCCCAGGCCTCAAGCGTGCGAACGGTCCCACCGTACAGTCTGCTTCCAGAACTGCATTTTCTAACACGGTGTAAGGACTGAGGATACATCCATCTCCAATAACGCTGTCTTTGATGACACAGCCCGCACCAATCTCAACGCGGTTACCCAAAACCACCTGACCTGCAAGAATCACATTCGCATCAATACTAACATCACGTCCATGCGTTAATGTCCCACGCAGATCAAAACGCGTTGGATCGAATAACATGACGCCCGCCAGCAGCAGCTTATTGGCCTGTTCCCGTTGGAACACGCGCTCCAGTGTCGCCAGTTGCAAGCGATTATTAACCCCTTCCACTTCGCTCAGATTATCGGGATGCACCGCTTCAACACGACGGCCTTCCGATGCAGCCATGGCGATAATGTCCGTGATGTAATACTCGCCTTGAGCGTTGTTATTGTTTAACTGGCTTAACCAGCGTTTCAGATCCTGACCGTTTGCAGCCAGAATACCCGTGTTAATTTCATTAATCTGGCGCTGCTGTTCTGTTGCATCTTTATGTTCGACAATCCCGACAACAGATCCTTTCTCATCACGCACAATGCGGCCATAACCGGTAGGATCGTCCAGTTTCACCGTCAGAAGCGCAATCCCCCCCTGTGGCTTAGCCGCCAACAAACGTGCCAGTGTAGCGGGTGATATCAAGGGGACATCGCCGTAAAGCATCAGAATATCTTCGTCATCAGCAAAGAACGGTGCGGCCTGCTGCATGGCGTGCCCAGTACCGAGCTGCTCCGCTTGCAGTACCCAATTCAAATCTGGATGAGTTAACCTGCTTTTCAGTAAATCTCCACCGTGTCCGTAAACCAAATGCACCTGTTTGGCACCCGTTTCCATTGCTGCATCAATCACATGCTGAACCATCGGTTTGCCCGCGAGAGGATGAAGCACTTTTGGAAGATCGGAATACATGCGTGTTCCTTTGCCAGCGGCAAGGATAACCACGCTCATGACACTGTTAGACATGCACCACCCTGATAAAACGAATTGATAGCCCACCGGATCCAATTGAATGAAAGTAAACCCGTTATCGACGCGGATTACTACATATTTTTCAACGAAAAATACCGTCCCGTTGCGCCGGACAAGGAAAAGAAGAATGCTTTAATTCTACCCCGTGCAGATGGTTTCTTTTATTCATTTTTCTCTGAAAAGTGGCTAAAACACAGTAATGGATATTGAATTCAGGTTTCAGAAAAAACAGACTTTCGTTCTATATGTTTCCATTTGTGACAAACACAAAAGAAACAGCGTTTCATTTTTGTCATTATAGTCCCACAACTCAATAATCAATACCCAAGGGGATATAATGAAACTCAGTGCTTTACGGCTTGCCACGGTAGCCCTGGCGCCGTCCTTTCTGTTCCTTAGCTTGACAGCACACGCAACTGAACAACCCGCTCCTGTATGGCATAGCATCGCCTTCGGCCAGTCAACCGACGTTAACTTCTCCTCCAACGTTCTGCCAGAAAAGGTTGGCGTTAACGATGTCACCATCAATGGCAAAAAGCTAACTGTTGAGGATAAAGCAGACCTCTCAGCCCCAATCACCATCGAAAGTCGCGGCGGTAAAATCGCCAATACGCACGATGGGCTAACTTTCTTCTACACAACGTTACCTGCCAATGTGAACTTCACCTTGCAAGCGACCGTGACAGTCGATCAGTTTGGCCCAGAAAATGGTGCTAAACCGGCCGCACAAGAAGGGGCCGGGATTCTGGTGCGCGATATTCTTGGTGCTCCGCGTCAAAACCCGTTGAAGGAAGGCTATGAGGAGTTCCCCGCCGCCTCCAACATGGTGATGAATGCCATCATGACGCAGGATAAGAAATCCCATACCGAAGTTCGGTTGCAGGCTATCGTCCGTAACGGCGTGATGCAACCATGGGGCAATGCGGGTGCCAAGATAACCAAAACCAATATTCAGGAAAAAATTAATTTGGAGCAAACCCCTTCTTTCCGTATGAAGGTGGAACGTACCAATGAGGGTTTTGTAACGTCCTATGCGCCAAAAGACAGCGATAACTGGGTAACCAAAGATGTGAAAGGTGCAGACCTGGTCACTAAACTGGACAAAGACCATTACTATGTAGGCTTCTTTGCTTCGCGTAACGCCAAGATAACCGTCAGTGACGCCCAGTTAACAACATCCCCAGCACAAACCAAGGCTTCGCCGGAATTCAAATTTGCCGCTTTTGCTCCGGTATTGCAGGTAACATCCTCCACCAAGAGTGTGAGTGACAACTATGACGTACAGGTGCGCGCTAACTACGCCGGTACAGTTACGATCACTCAAGGTGACAAAGCGCTGGGCGGTGCACATGCCATTAAAGCGGGTGAGACACTGAGCGTTCCAGCCAAACTGAGTGCAGGAAATGATTTCAAAATCGCTTATCTGCCAACAGAGGGTGATGACAAAGCAGCGAAAGAAGCCGCGTTTAGCGTAGAGAAAGTCAAATTGGCAGATGCCAAAAATGTCTATGTCTCTGCACAAGGTCAGGCAAGTAACGATGGCAGCAAAAATGCTCCGTTAGATTTCACAACCGCAATTAGCGTATTGCCAGCAGGAGCAACCTTATGGCTAGCAGACGGCGATTACAGTGCTTCTTCTATTCCCGTCAGCGCCAGCGGCAGTCAGAAAGCGCCGAAAAAACTGTTCGCTCAGGGCAAAAAAGCAGTGATTCACGGGCTGCAGTTGAACGCCAACTACTGGCATGTGAAAGGCATCGAAATCACTGAGAAGCCATTCCGTATTGAAGGCAGCTACAACACCATCGAACAGGTTCTGGCGCACCATTGTGATGATACTGGTATTCAGGTTTCCTCTTCCGGTGATGTAGGTCGTCCGCTGTGGGCCAGCCATAACCTGATTTTGAACTCAGAATCACACAGTAACCAAGACCCAGGCAAAATCAACGCCGACGGTTTCGCGGTCAAAATGCGTGTAGGTGAAGGCAACGTGATCCGTGGCGCTTTCTCTCACAACAATATTGATGATGGCTTCGACCTGTTTAACAAGATTGAAGACGGCGCTAATGGCGTTGTGGTGATCGAGAATTCAATTGCCATGAATAACACCAGCAACGGCTTCAAAATGGGTGGTGAAGGACAGCCCGTGGCACACAAGGTGAAAAACAGCATCGCTGTTGGCAACCAATTGGATGGTTTTACTGATAACTTTAACCCCGGTGCATTGGTGGTAGAAAACAACACGGCGCTGGATAACCAACGCTTCAACTTTATTTTCCGCCCAAGCCCTTACTCTGGCCCGGAAAAACAAGGTGTGTTTAAAAACAACGTTTCCCTGAAAACCAAAGAAGGCAAGTACGACGACGCCGTGGTGGGTAATGTGGACAACAGCAACTTCTTTATCAAAGATGGTCGCTCTGTTAACGCCCAAGGGAAAGAGATCACCGTGAAAGATTTTATTTCTGTAGCTGTGCCGGAAACCTTCACGCGTGATGCGAAAGGTAATCTGGTACTGGGTGATTTCCTGAAGAAGAAGTAAAAAACGCTTCGAAAAATAAATCCTAATGTAGAAGCTAAAATGATGCCGATTTATTATAAAAGAATCGGCATCATTTATATTATCAGCCAAATTGAATAGAACTTTTATTGTATGTTAGTGCAGGAACTTGCTCACGTTCACCTTCCCGCACAGCCGCAAGGCTCTCCAAATCACCATAGAGGCTGCTTGAATGATGAAGCCACAAGGCTTTATCAACTTCACCATTTGCAAACCCCTTATACTCTTTAGATTTTCCAATTTCATCATTGAGCTCAAAGATAGTATTTAGTTTTTGAATATATCTATCTCTATCAACTTCGGTACAATTGGCCTTCAACCTTCCAAAAACGTGATCTGTATTTTCATTAACCACTTCAAAAACATCATTTCTCATTTTACTGACATCATTCATAAATGCTTTAATTTCCACAGCAATTTCATCACGTTTTACTTTACTTTCTGCCTTTTCATAATGTTCAACAACCATTTTTATAAATTCTCTTTGAGAGCTATTTGGAATGTGATTTCCATTCAACTCACAAACACAGGCATTGCGAGCATTTTCATTAGATTGAGTAAGTAAATTGACTGTTTGTGAAGATAATCCAACGGAATTAATCATGTACTATCCCTCGCAAAAAATTAATAATATATTTATAAAATAGCGAGAGATGAATATACACTCACCTCAAAGATTGAGAGTAAAAGAAATCAACTTAATAAAAAAGTAATTTTATCTATAAAAAAAGCCGGTCTATTTGACCGGCTTTTCATTAACGTTTATTACGCATTACATCGCTTTTTTGGTCAGCTCAATAACACGCAGTTTCGCAATCGCTTTCGACAATTCAGCGGATGCCTGTGCGAAATCCACATCGCCATGAGAATTGCGAATGTGCTCTTCCGCTTTACGCTTCGATTCCAGCGCGCGCGCTTCATCAAGATCCTGCCCACGGATGGCGGTATCGGACAGCACGGTCACGGAGTTCGGTTGCACCTCAAGGACGCCGCCGGACAGATAGATATACTCTTCTTCACCGTGTTGCTTAACGATACGCACCATACCAGGTTTAATGGCAGTGAGCAGAGGGGCATGGCCCGGATAAATACCCAGTTCGCCCTCGCTCCCCGTCACCTGGATCTTCTGCACCAGGCCGGAGAACATTTCCTGTTCTGCGCTAACGACATCCAGATGGTAAGTCATTGCAGCCATATCACCCTCCTAACAGGCGTTACAGTTTCTTGGCTTTTTCCACTGCTTCGTCAATGGAGCCAACCATGTAGAACGCCTGCTCTGGCAGATGGTCGTATTCACCTTCCATAATGCCTTTAAAGCCGCGGATAGTGTCTTTCAGTGACACATATTTACCCGGAGAACCGGTAAATACTTCTGCCACGAAGAACGGCTGCGACAGGAAGCGTTGGATTTTACGCGCACGGGCAACGACCAGTTTGTCTTCTTCAGACAGCTCGTCCATACCCAGAATCGCGATGATGTCCTTCAGTTCCTGATAACGTTGCAGAATAGACTGCACACCACGCGCTACGTCATAGTGTTCCTGACCAACCACCAGCGGATCCAATTGACGGCTGGTGGAATCCAGCGGGTCAACGGCCGGGTAGATACCCAGAGAAGCGATTTGACGGCTCAGCACCACGGTCGCATCCAAGTGGGCGAAGGTGGTAGCAGGTGACGGGTCAGTCAAGTCATCCGCAGGTACGTATACGGCCTGCACAGACGTGATAGAACCGGTCTTGGTCGAGGTGATACGTTCTTGCAGCACGCCCATCTCTTCCGCTAGCGTTGGCTGATAACCTACCGCAGAAGGCATACGGCCCAGCAATGCGGATACTTCCGTACCGGCCAGGGTATAACGGTAGATGTTATCGACGAACAGCAGTACGTCACGGCCTTCATCACGGAATTTTTCCGCCATGGTCAGGCCAGTCAGTGCTACGCGCAGACGGTTGCCTGGCGGCTCGTTCATCTGACCGTAGACCAGTGATACTTTATCGATAACGTTGGAGTCGGTCATTTCGTGGTAGAAGTCGTTACCTTCACGGGTACGTTCCCCTACACCGGCAAATACAGAGTAACCAGAGTGCTCGATCGCGATGTTACGAATGAGCTCCATCATGTTTACTGTTTTACCTACACCCGCACCACCAAACAGGCCAACTTTACCGCCCTTGGCGAACGGACACATCAAGTCGATAACCTTGATTCCCGTTTCTAGCAGTTCCTGAGAGTTGGAGAGCTCTTCATAGCTCGGTGCCTGACGGTGGATTGCCCAGCGCTCTTCTTCGCCAATCTCGCCTTTCATGTCGACCGGTTCACCCAGTACGTTCATGATACGACCCAGCGTAGCTTTACCTACCGGAACTTCGATCGGGTGGCCCAGGCTGTTCACTTTCAGCCCACGGCGAAGACCGTCGGAAGAACCCATTGCAATACAACGAACAACGCCACCGCCTAACTGTTGCTGTGTTTCCAGCACCAGTTTTTCAGCACCGTTTTCAACCTCAAGCGCATCGTACACATTAGGTACGGCATCTTGCGGGAACTCGACGTCGACCACGGCGCCGATTACCTGGATGATCTTTCCAGTTGCCATCTTGAATCCTCTACGTAATTCGACAATACGTAATTCGTAAACCTGGTTTAAACCGCGGAGGCTCCCGATACGATCTCGGTGAGTTCCTGCGTGATACTGGCCTGACGAGCCTTGTTGTAAACCAACTGCAGCTCTTTGATCAGGCTACCGCCGTTATCCGTTGCGGCTTTCATCGCAACCATACGAGCGGCCTGTTCACTGGCCAGGTTTTCTACGACGCCCTGATAAACCTGAGACTCCACATAGCGGCGTAACAGGGTATCCAACAGCGACTTAGGATCGGGTTCATACAGGTAATCCCAGGATTTCTTCTTCAGTTCGCCATCTTCCGCAGGCGGCAGAGGCAGAAGCTGAACCACTTGGGGTTCCTGAGACATGGTATTGATGAACTTGTTACTCACGATGTACAGCTTGTCCAGACGACCTTCGTCATAGGCTTGCAGCATCACTTTTACCGGCCCGATCAGTTCGGACAAGCTAGGGTTGTCCCCCATGCCGGTAACCTGAGCAACAACGTTACCGCCCACAGAACCGAAGAACGAAACGCCTTTGGAACCGATCATCGCCAGATCGCTCTGTACGCCTTTATCGCTCCAGGCTTTCATGTCTGCCAGCAGTTTTTTGAACAGGTTAATGTTCAATCCACCACACAGGCCACGGTCAGTGGACACCACCAAATACCCGACGCGCTTAACGTCACGCTCTTCCAGGTACGGATGTTTATATTCCAGATTCCCTAACGCCAGGTGACCAATCACCGTGCGGATGGTCTCTGCATAAGGACGGCTGGCCGCCATACGATCCTGCGATTTACGCATTTTGGAAGCGGCGACCATTTCCATCGCTTTAGTGATCTTTTGCGTGTTCTGGACGCTTGCGATCTTACTACGTATCTCTTTTGCGCCGGCCATCTTTGCATCTCCTCAATGCCTGAAGGCCTGCCATCAGGCAGGCCTACGGGCGTTACCAGGACTGGGTTGCCTTGAAGGTATCAAGGATAGTTTTGAACTTACCCTCGATCTCATCGTTATAAGCGCCAGTCTGGTCGATTTGTTGCAGAAGATCGCCGTGCTCGCGGTCGGCATACGCCAACAGCGCCGCTTCGAAGCTGCCTACTTTCGCCAGTTCTACATCAGCCAGATAGCCACGTTCCGCAGCGAAAAGCACCAGAGACTGCTGCGCAACGGACATTGGCGCATACTGTTTCTGCTTCAGCAATTCGGTTACTTTCTGACCATGATTCAGCTGCTTACGCGTTGCATCATCCAGATCCGAAGCAAACTGGGAGAACGCAGCCAGTTCACGATACTGCGCCAGTGCGGTACGAATACCACCGGACAGTTTCTTCATGATCTTGGTCTGCGCTGCACCGCCCACACGGGATACGGAGATACCAGGGTTAACAGCAGGACGAATACCGGCGTTGAACAGGTTAGATTCCAGGAAGATCTGACCATCGGTAATCGAGATTACGTTGGTCGGAACGAACGCGGAAACGTCACCCGCCTGAGTTTCGATGATCGGCAACGCCGTCAATGAACCGGTTTTCCCTTTAACTTCACCCTTGGTAAACGCTTCTACATAATCGGCGTTAACGCGTGCCGCGCGCTCCAGCAAACGGGAGTGGAGGTAGAAAACGTCGCCTGGGTAAGCTTCACGACCTGGCGGACGACGAAGCAGCAGGGAAATTTGACGATAAGCGACGGCCTGTTTGGACAAGTCATCGTAAATAATCAGTGCATCTTCACCGCGGTCACGGAAGTATTCGCCCATCGCACAACCGGCATACGGAGCCAGATATTGCAGTGCGGCAGATTCAGACGCCGTTGCTACAACAACGATGGTGTTGGCCAATGCGCCGTGCTCTTCCAGTTTACGAACCACGTTGGAGATAGTGGAAGCTTTCTGACCAATAGCGACGTACACGCACTTGATGCCGGAATCACGCTGATTGATGATGGCATCAATCGCCAGTGCGGTTTTACCCGTCTGACGGTCACCGATGATCAATTCACGCTGACCACGACCAATCGGGATCATGGCGTCAACGGATTTGTAGCCCGTTTGTACCGGTTGATCAACAGATTGACGTTCGATAACGCCCGGTGCGATAGCTTCTACCGGAGAGAATCCGTCGTTCTCAACCGGGCCTTTGCCGTCGATAGGTGCACCCAGCGTGTTCACCACACGGCCCAACAGACCGCGACCCACTGGCACTTCCAGAATACGGCCAGTACATTTGACTTTCATGCCTTCGGCAAGGTCAGCGTACGGACCCATCACCACTGCACCTACGGAGTCGCGCTCCAGGTTCAGGGCGATAGCGTAACGGTTGCCGGGCAGGGAGATCATTTCCCCCTGCATAACATCGGCCAGGCCGTGTACGCGAATGATCCCGTCACTGACGGAAACAATAGTACCTTCATTGTGAGCTTCGCTCACCACATTGAACTGAGCAATGCGCTGCTTGATCAGTTCGCTGATTTCGGTGGAATTCAGTTGCATGCTCCAGTCCCCTTAAGACTGCAAGACGTCTGCGAGGCGTTCCAGACGACCGCGGATGCTGCCATCTATCACCATGTCACCCGCGCGGATCACCACGCCTGCGACAACAGACTTATCAATTTTGCAATTCAGCTTCACTTTGCGTGACAGGCGTTTTTCCATGGCGGAAGTAATCTTGTCCAGCTGCGGTTCGCTCAGTGCACTTGCGGAGGTAACTTCGACGTCAACCGTCGATTCCTGCGCGGCGCGGAGTTGCGCAAACTGTTCCAGAACTTCAGGAAGCACCAGCAAACGCCCATTTTCTGCCATCACCTTGATCAGGTTCTGGCCGGGCTCATCCAACTGATCGCCACAAACGTCAATGAAAGTGCTCGCCAGCAGATTCGGTGCCATAGCACCAGACAGCAGAGCGGCAACCTGTTCATTGCGTGTGACCTCAGCGGCAAACGCCAGCATGTTCTGCCAGCGTTCAACGGCCTGATGTTCAACCGCAAAGTCAAAAGCTGCTTTGGCGTAGGGGCGAGCTACCGTGACAAATTCAGACATCGGCCCCTCCCTCCTTACAGTTCAGCGACCAGTTTATCAACGATGTCGCTGTTAGCAGCTTCATCCACGGAACGTTCAATAATCTTCTCGGCACCGGCAATAGCCAGCATGGCAACCTGTTTACGTAACTCTTCACGAGCACGTTTACGTTCGGCTTCAATTTCAGCCTGCGCCTGCGCCACGATTTTGCTACGTTCAGCTTCTGCTTCCGCTTTGGCCTCATCCAGGATCTGAGCACGGCGTTTATTGGCTTGCTCTACGATCACCTGAGCTTCCGCCTTGGCTTTTTTCAGCTGATCGGTAGCATTGGCCTGCGCTAAGTTCAAATCTTTTTTGGCACGTTCCGCAGAAGCCAAACCGTCAGCAATCTCTTTCTGACGTTTTTCGATGGCAGCCATCAGCGGCGGCCATACAAACTTCATGCAAAACCAGACAAACAGGACGAACGCAATGGCTTGGCCGAGGATTGTTGCATTAATATTCACAGCACAATGCCTCTTTTAAGTTAAATAATTGATGTTAAATACCTAACCGGCGTTACCGGGTTAGGCGACCGCAAACATCACATACAGGCCCAGACCAACAGCAATCATCGGGATGGCGTCAACCAGACCCATAACGATAAAGAACTGTGTACGCAGCAGAGGAATCAGGTCAGGCTGGCGAGCCGCGCCTTCCAAGAATTTACCACCCAGAATGCCGATACCGATCGCAGCACCGATCGCCGCCAGACCCATCATCAACGCGGCAGCCATGTACAGCAGATCCACACTCAGGTTTTCCATGACAGTCTCCAGTTTGTTTCAGTTAGAACGTTATTGTGTTGAAAGAAAAATCAATGCTCTTCAGATGCCATCGAGAGATAAACAACCGTCAGAACCATGAAAATAAAGGCCTGAAGCGTAATGATCAGGATGTGGAATATCGCCCAAGGCACATTCAACAACCATTGCGACCACCACGGCAGCAAACCGGCAATCAGGATGAAGATCAACTCACCCGCATACATGTTGCCAAACAGTCGCAAGCCGAGTGAAACCGGTTTGGACAGCAGGCTGACACCTTCAAGAATCAGGTTGATGGGAATAAAGACAGGATGGTTGAAAGGTTGCATGGTCAGTTCTTTAACAAAACCGCCAACCCCTTTCATTTTGATGCTGTAGAACAGCACCAGGATAAACACGCCCAGCGCCATGGAAAGCGTGATGTTAACATCCGCCGTCGGTACTACGCGCAAGTAAGGCAATCCAATCCAATGCTCACCGATAAAGGGCAGAAGATCGATCGGCAACAGGTCCATGGCGTTCATCAGGAACACCCAAACAAAAATGGTCAGCGCCAGAGGAGCGATAAGTTTGCTTTTGCCATGGAACATGTCTCGCACATTGCCATCAACAAAACCAATGATCATCTCCACAAAGGTTTGCAATTTACCGGGCACACCACTGGTAGCGTTTTTTGCAACTTTGCGGAAAATGACCAGAAACAGGATCCCAAGTGCGATTGAGAAAAACATCGAATCGACGTTAATCGACCAGAATCCCGAACCTACCTGTAAATGTTTCAGGTGATGACCGATATACTCTTGGGGAGTAGATGCAGACATGATGTTCCTTACCCTGTTGTTGTTAATACGGTAACGGTTAACGAATCTTACGGTTAACGATGGCTGGCGCCACTATCTGCATTATCAGCACCGCCAGATACGTCAGGCCAAGGGGAACAAACGCCGCCTTGAACAGACCTAACGCCACCACCAGCAACGCGATGGTGATAAATACTTTCAACGCTTCGCCAACAGCAAACGACCAGGCAACGCGACCTTCTATTGGTTTGCCCACCTCATGACGTAAGGCGAACAGAACAAAAAGCACATTCGGCAGCCACACCGCCAGCCCTCCCGCTAAAGCGGAAGCGCCCGCCTCGACGCTGCGCAGGCAAAAAACGGCACTGATTAATACGAACGTAGCCGCCTGCAACATCAGCCCCAAAAAGGCTGGTTTTCCACCGTAAAGGGAGACAGACATGCGTTTTGCTCTTCGTTCCTTTTCTAGTGACTGACTGACGTATAAAACTGCCTTTATTCCATCGAGTCAAGCGGCAAAAAACGAGCAAATTATACGGTTCACGCCTGCGAATTCAATCGATAAGTAGCAAAAAGGTGAACAATAATTTAAATCTCTTTCTCAAGCCTTATTTTTACTAACAATCCAGGCAGCAGCCGCGGCCCGTAAGCCTTTCAATTACGCGATAATATGTGATATCAATCACATAAAAATGACATATATGCTTTATATCAGATCGGAATTTTTTAAGTCTTTAGCAAAAATAGCTATTTATCTTAATTAAATTCAAATAGTTAAATAATAGACCTTTTTAAAACGCCCTAAAAACATCCAACAAACCGAGTATTGACATCATTAACATTATTTTCTTATGTCTTTAACATGTGGATTTATCATCCTATATCCACAGTAGCGATTAATTTCTCGAGTTACTATTCAAATGAAAACAAATTTTGTGCAATGCCACTATGGATTGTAAAAAAATGGTGATCGGTACCCATTTTTCCGCAAATAATACCCATCAGGTATAAATGGTCTTTCTGATACAATTAGTTATAATTTATTTGATAAAACTCAACATTAGTTTGGTTTAAGAATCACCAAATGACGTTCACCTTCAAGTTCAGGCACCGATAAACGCACAACACGCTCTACCTCTATCAAGGCAGGTAACGCCGTTAATTCCTCTTCAGGCACAACCCCTTTCAGGGCATAAAAACGTCCGGTTACGGGCGCAGGCAGATGTTTGCACCACTCAAGCATATCGAGTACAGAGGCAAAGGCTCGGCTAATAACCCCATCGAAAGGCGGCTCAGCGGTGAATTCCTCCACCCGAGACTGGACAGGAAAGATATTATCCAACTTGAGTTCATGCTGAACCTGACGCAGAAAACGTACGCGTTTTCCCAGACTATCCAACAGGGTAAATGACGCAGATGGGCGTACGATAGCCAGTGGAATGCCCGGTAATCCCGGCCCGGTCCCGACATCGATAAACCGCTCGCCTTGCAAATAGGGCTCAACCACGATGCTATCCATGATGTGACGTATCAGCATCTCCTGCGGGTCGCGCACTGACGTGAGATTATAGGCCTTGTTCCATTTGTGCAGCATCTCGACATACTGGAGTAGCGAATTTTTCTGTTGTTCACTTACTGAGATGCCAGCTTGCTGCAATAGAGCGTCTAATTTGTCTTTCACGCGCTTATCCTGCCATATCTGATGAAATGTGGCTGTCAGGAACAGCCACAAAATGACTCACCGTAGTGCGTTATTCTCGCAACACGGTTGTCAGGCGCTGCGGCGCAGCAGCCCTTGTTTTTTAAGCCAAACCAGTAAAATTGAGATGGCTGCCGGGGTGATTCCCGAAATACGCGAAGCTTGTCCAATGGATCCCGGTTTATGATCGTTAAGTTTGGCGATGACTTCGTTTGAAAGCCCGCTAACCTGACGATAATCCAGATCGGCAGGCAGGACAGTACCTTCATTGCGAAGCTGTTTTTCAATCTCATCTTGCTGACGCGCAATATATCCTTCGTACTTAACCTGAATTTCAACCTGCTCCGCTGCCTGAATATCCGACAGTGCGGGTGAAAACATCGGTAAAGCAGTCAAGGTGGCATAATCTATCTCAGGGCGACGCAGGAGTTCTTCACCGGTCGCTTCACGCGACAGAGGCGTTTTTAGCAACGCATTTACGGCGTCACGCTGCTCACTGTGAGGGTGAACACGAAGTTCACGTAAGCGTTGACGTTCTTGCTCGATATGTTCCAGTTTCTCGTTGAAGCGTGCCCAGCGGTAATCATCCACCATGCCAAGCTCACGGCCAATTTCAGTCAAACGCAAATCAGCATTATCTTCACGCAGCATCAAGCGATATTCAGCACGTGAAGTGAACATGCGGTAAGGTTCTTTGGTACCGAGCGTACACAAATCATCCACCAGCACGCCCAGATAAGCCTGATCGCGACGCGGGAACCAACCTTCCTGATCGAATGCCAAGCGTGCCGCATTTAAACCGGCCAACATGCCTTGGGCCGCGGCTTCTTCGTAACCAGTCGTGCCGTTAATCTGCCCTGCAAAAAACAAACCGTGGATAAATTTGCTCTCCAGAGTGGGTTTGAGATCGCGAGGATCGAAGAAATCGTACTCGATGGCATAACCAGGGCGCACGATCTTGGCATTTTCCATTCCCTGCATGGAACGGACAATTTGCCACTGAACATCGAAGGGCAGGCTGGTGGAAATGCCGTTTGGATAAATCTCGTTACTGGTTAGCCCTTCTGGTTCAAGGAAAATCTGATGCGCATTGCGATCGGCAAAACGCATGACCTTGTCTTCGATCGACGGGCAGTAGCGCGGGCCAATCCCCTCAATCACTCCGGCATACATAGGGCTGCGATCCAGATTATTACGGATCACCTCATGGGTTTTCTCATTGGTGTGCGTGATGTAGCACGGCATTTGCGCTGGGTGCTCGCTGACATTACCCAGGAACGAGAACACGGGCATTGGGTTATCACCATGCTGTTGTGCCAGCACGCTGAAATTAATTGTACGCGCATCAATACGCGGTGGCGTACCGGTTTTAAGGCGGCTGACACGTAAGGGCAGCTCACGCAGTCTGCGCGATAACGGGATTGATGGCGGGTCGCCAGCACGTCCGCCACTGTAGTTGTCCAGACCAATGTGAATTTTACCGTCAAGGAAAGTCCCAACAGTCAACACGACGGTTTTAGCGCGAAACTTCAACCCCATTTGGGTCACTGCGCCGACAACATGATCGTTCTCAACGATAAGATCATCAACTGCCTGCTGGAAGATCGTCAGGTTTGGCTGATTCTCTAGCGCCGTGCGTACCGCTTGACGATAAAGCACGCGATCTGCCTGTGCACGCGTAGCGCGAACGGCGGGACCTTTGCTATTGTTTAGTATTCTAAACTGGATGCCTCCACGATCGACTGCACGAGCCATCAAGCCTCCCATGGCGTCGATCTCTTTAACCAGATGTCCCTTTCCGATCCCGCCAATGGCTGGGTTGCAGGACATTTGTCCCAGCGTATCGATATTGTGAGTCAATAACAGGGTTTGACGCCCCATACGCGCCGCTGCCATAGCGGCTTCTGTGCCGGCATGGCCTCCGCCGATCACGATGACGTCAAAAGGATCTGGATAAAACATGGTACTGCACCTCGCGTGGTGTTAACGAGAATAGTCGAGCTAACGATGTGTGTCTAAGATCATTGCTTGCCTTGGGGAAGGGGATTCTACTCAAGTTTACGCAAACGACCAAGTCTGTTGGATCGTCGTTAGTTAAAGAAAGATCTTTTTATATAGAGATCTTCTTATTAGATCTTCTATTAGGATCCACCCTGCTTGTGGATAAGTAATTTTTCCATATGAAGATCAATAAATTGTTGATGATCGTTTGCTGTGAATGATCGGTGATCCCATACCGTATAGGCTGGGATCAAAACAGAGGGTTATTCACAAGACAAAAAATGAACAACGGTTGTTATTGGGATAACTACCGGTTTTCACCCGGATATACCTAAAGTTATACACAATTAAGTGGTTAAATAAACCGCTTAATCGAGTAATTTTACCCATGGAGCCAACCAAACTTCAGCAGGATCTTCAGGAATATCGTGTTCGGTGATGTCGATCTGCAACATCTCGCCGATCCTTTTTGCTCCGCGATCCGCGAGAATACGATCCACTGTAACGATCGCACCGCAGAAGGTGTCGTACTCTTTACTGCCGATCCCGATCGCGCCATAGCTAACCTGTGAAAGATCCGGCTGCCGATCGCTAATTTGTTTAAACAATGGTTGCAGGTTGTCCGGTAATTCACCAGCACCGTGGGTTGACGTCACCAGTAGCCATAATCCGCTCTGCGGGAGGTCGTCCAGTTGCGGTCCATGCTGAACATCAGTGGGAAAGCCTTGCTGTTCCAATAACTCGGCCAGATGTTCTGCTACGTACTCCGCACTGCCTAACGTACTGCCGCTGATAAGCGTAATGTCTGCCATGCTCGATCCCGCCCAAATAAAAGATGCGGTATTGTACGCTGTGATCGAGCTGTTATCTACCTGTGGATAATAGGGATATACCTGTTGACGTTTACGGGGTGATCGTCCGCATGATCGGGTTCTGTAGCGAGATCAAGGTTTCTGTAGACTGTATTTCATCAATGGTCTGGATCTTGTTGATAAGTACGTGTTGCAGTGCATCGATGGAGCGACACATTACTTTGATGAATATGCTGTAATGCCCAGTGGTGTAGTAGGCTTCTACCACTTCTTCCAGATTATTCAGTTTCTCAAGGGCAGAGGGGTAATCTTTGGCGCTTTTTAAAATGATGCCGATAAAGCAGCACACGTCGTAGCCAAGCTGCTTTGGGCTGACATCGACCCGTGTGCCGACAATAATGCCTGCCTGCTTCATTTTTTCGACGCGAACGTGGATAGTACCGGGGCTAACTGAAAACTGCTTGGCCAATTCAGCATAAGGGGTGCGGGCATTTTCCATTAAAGCGTTAAGGATGCCGCGATCGAGATTATCGATCTGATAAATTTCAGTCATAATTTTTCCTTATATTTAGCTCTTTCTCATTTTTAGCATGCATTAAATGAGGAATCAAAACCATGATGCCTGTTTCTTTGCTGGATTATTGAGTTTCATCGCCATTCTATTGCTTAATTGCACAATAGACAGTGACGATGGACATGGGTAAATGAAAAAGAGCTATATCGAAAAACAACAACAAATCGCATTTGTGAAATCCTTTTTCTCTGCACAGTTGGCGCAGAAACTGGGCCTGATTGAAGTTCAGGCTCCGATATTAAGCCGCGTTGGCGATGGCACTCAGGATAACCTCTCCGGCAGCGAGAAAGCGGTACAGGTGCACGTGAAAGCATTGCCTGACGCCACGTTCGAAGTGGTGCACTCCCTGGCGAAATGGAAGCGTAAAACCTTGGGTGACTATGACTTTAGCGCCGGGGAAGGGATCTACACCCACATGAAGGCGTTACGCCCGGATGAAGATCGCTTAAGTCCGATCCACTCTGTTTATGTCGATCAGTGGGATTGGGAACGCGTGATGGGGGATGGCGAGCGTTCAATCGATTATCTTAAATCTACCGTTGAGAATATTTATCAGGCAATAAAAAGCACCGAAGCAGAAGTCAGTCGTCAGTTTGGTCTGGCCTCCTTCCTGCCGGAAAACATTCAGTTTGTGCACAGCGATACGCTGCTCAAGCGTTATCCAGAACTGGATGCCAAAGGGCGCGAACGCGCCATTGCCAAAGAGTTGGGTGCCGTATTTCTTATCGGCATTGGTGGAGCATTATCTCACGGTGAACGTCACGATTTGCGTGCACCGGATTATGATGACTGGTCGTCAGTGGGCGAACAGGGCTTAAAAGGATTAAACGGCGATATTTTGGTGTGGAACCCAGTGTTGAATGATGCTTTTGAGCTCTCTTCCATGGGGATTCGTGTGGATGCTGATGCGCTTAAACGCCAATTGACGCTGACGGGAGATGTTGATCGTCTGGCACTTGAATGGCATCAGGCGTTATTACGCGGTGAAATGCCGCAAACCATCGGTGGCGGTATCGGTCAGTCTCGCTTAGTGATGTTGCTGCTGCAACTGGCACATATTGGCCAGGTTCAGTGTGGCGTATGGCCGCAACCGGTCAGAGAGTCCGTACCTGCATTGTTGTAGTAGGGATATTTCGATTGCGCTTCGTTCAGGCGTGGCGCAACCGTCGCAATAAACGCCCTTTTAACCCGGTATCCACATGCCAGATATGATCGAAAATGTGCAGGATGCCGGGTTTTCCATGTTGTGACATCGCTACTGCATGAAAACGATGGTGATGTTGCTGCTGTCTCTGCCGAACGCGTTGCACTGTCTCTTCTGGCAAGCGCTGTGCGATAAAATCGGAAATCACCACTGCATCTGCATCGTGCCAAATATCATCTTCCAACTTGTCCAACAGGGATGTCATGCAGGCAGCCATGTCAGTACCGCCACGAAACGATTGACCGAGAAAACGCGTGGCTTGCTCAATACCGGTTATGGCTGTCAGTTCATAGCGCACAATGTCGGTTGCAAATAGCATGATGTAGCAACGGCGATTATCCGCGAGGGCGACACGCATTAAAGCCAGACAGAATGCTTTGGCGCAGCGTTCATTAAAGCCCCCCATAGACCCTGAGGTATCTACGCAAACAATAAAGGGTCCTCTGGGTTGCTGTTCGTTTTGCTGGTGTGAAACCGGGCGTTCTATCACCTTTTCATGCCAACTTTCTCCCTGCAGACGGTAGGTCAGCAACCGCCGTTCCAGCAGACGACGATAAAACTCATATTCTAATTCTTTGATGCCCATCGCGGCCAATTCAGCAGGGAGCAGACGCAGAATATCATCGCTTTGATGGATACCATCAACTTGCTCGGGCACGGTATCCGGTTCGCGAACCATTACACGAAAAGCTTCGCGCGGTGCCTCGGTTGAGAGAACGGATTTGGTCTCTCGGCTACGGCCTAAACGCTCGGCCAAGCGCTGTAATGACGGCTGTTTTTGCAGAAAATCACAGAAATTGATCAGGGTTTGCAGTTCGGTCTTTATCAATTTACCTGCGCTGAGATCCCACAATCTTCCTGCGGCAGTCTCGTTTTCTGCCAATACCGCTTCTAACTTGCCGGTCAAGGTCAGCCGCTGCTGTAATTCGTCTAACAGGGTCTCTTTTTCTGCTTCCATTAATTGGTGGTGTAATGAGACCGTTTGCAAAGAGAGGCTCATTTTCCAGCGCTGTAAGAACAAGGAGTGAAATGCGTTGCTAAATCGCTGCCCAGGCGTGGGTTCTGCATGTGCTATCAGTTTGTTTGCCTGTGGAAGAAAGGGAGAATCCACCGTTTGCAGCGTATCAACGATGCGCGGAATACGTGACTGGAAAGTCAGATTGTCGATGGCCTGTGTGTTTTGATAACAGGTAAATTCCCGCTCCAGCTCGGCTGGCGCAACAGTTGCGCGCAGGCGCTGTTTTAGTGATGCTTTCCATTCGGGCAGATCGTGCAGCAACGCCGCTTTCATTCTCGGGTGCTGTTCAAGAAATGTCACAAGCTGTGGCGTAGCCAGTAGCGCGACAACCAGGTCGTCCAAGAGCTCGTTTTCGTCAATGGACAACAGCATTTCCAGCGATTCCAACGTCAACATTCGATCAATCCTGTAACGAGAGCTGTATCTGTTCGTCGACTTGCTGCAGGCTGTCTTCTATCTTTGCCAGCCAGTCGGCAGGGACAAACAAACACGGCTGATGGTGGTGAAATAGACGTCGCTGTTCGCGCAGTTGCTGACGCAATTTCTCATATTCATCAGTAAGTTCTGTTGGTAAGGTACAGTCTCGTTTTTCAGGTAAAGAAAGAATGGTGGTCTGTAGGCTGATATCACGCACCGCAAGATGCAGGTGGTCATCCACGTACATATCGAGATGCTGGGTAAAACCGATGCCGTTGAGTTTTCCCCTGATTTCACCTTCTCCGCCTTTTTGCAGCCATAACTGCAAGGCGTTTTTTTCTAACACTATATGTGTAACGTCAATATTATTCAGTACCAACGGACGCTGCAACACCAATGTCAGCGTCTCTTTATTCAGCGTTTCTGGCAGTAGATAGTGGGCTTTTCGACTGAGAAATGCCCCCTGCTTTTCGACCGTAATCGCCTGTAGCTCACTTTGTTGTTGCTGATATTGCTGCCGTTTCACGTTTAGCTGCTGCAATCGGAACAGCAATGCCTGTTGTTGATAGGCGTGTGTGGTAACGAGCTGCTCGGTTTGCTGTTCCACCAGTGTTTGCGAATCCATATCATGCCACAGGCAATCTTTCAGCAAGATGACATCGAGCGGAACGATGCTTTCACGGCCAGAGAAGAAAGCGCAAGCTTGCAGTAAGCGCAGTGCTTTCTTCCAACGTCTATCGGAGACATAAGGTGCGTTGTCCGTCGTATTTAACTGTTGGCGTAACGCATAAATAAGTTCAAAGCAGGCATCTGGCAGGGCGATACGATCAATGGCGCTTTGCCACGCCTGATATTCTTCATCGCTAACACTTAGAGACGGTGGCACCGGGTTGTCACGATCGTTTCCTGTGTGTGTCAGCAGTGCGCGGAAATTTTGTTTTTCCTGAACTTTATCCAGCCACAGGCGAATAAGCATGCGGTCATAGAGTGCCTCTAAACTGCTGTCTGATTCGGGCAGTTCGTTGGAAGCGGTAACCAGCAGTCGCATGGGAATCGTTTCTTCATGGCTGCCGTTACGAAAGCGCCGTTCATTGATGGCTGTCAGAAGGGTATTAAGAATAGCCGGGCCGGCTTTCCAGATTTCATCCAGAAAAACAATTTCTGCTTCTGGTAAGTAGCCGCCGGTAAGGCGCTGATAGCGCCCTTCATCTTTTAGTGCCTGAATGGATAGCGGGCCAAACACCTCTTCTGGAGTAGAGAAGCGGGTCATCAGATATTCGAAAGCGCGAGCGTCACGAAAAGCGAACTTCAGGCGACGCGCGATCATGCTCTTGGCGATACCCGGTGGTCCCAGCAGAAATACGCTTTCACCACTGAGTGCTGCAAGCAGGCACAGGCGTATAGCGTGCTGGCGCTCATATAAGCCATGCTCGAGAGCCTGACTCAGGCGCGTAATACGATCGGCCAGGGAAGCTGATTGAAGCATAATGAATCCGTTTTTTCTCTGATGACCCCAAACAAAGGGGGCTGTTACTGTTGCCTGTAGGCAAAAATCATCACCTTAGCGCAGCGACGTCTGGAAAAGGTGGCAAGAGATGAAGTCATCAACGACGATGCAATAATATACGGCAGATCACAGATTTTTTTTAATCATGTAAGCATCGATTATTGCCATCTTTGGCTATGTTAATCAATAAACCACTTTATTTCTGGATGTTTCGATTCAGGGTGAAGGGATAGGTTTTTGCATGAATATATGCATACTGTGCGCTTTCGGGCGAGGTCAACGAAAAACGCGTTGCTCTATACGCAGTGAAAACAGCGGAAGTCGCAAAGTGAAAACAACAGAAGATAGGCGTTATGAGCTCAGAGCATAAGCAATCGCTTCCTGCCATTACATTGGCGGCTATTGGCGTGGTGTATGGGGATATCGGCACCAGCCCGCTTTATACATTAAGGGAATGTCTTTCCGGACAGTTTGGGTTTGGTGTAGAGCCACATTCCGTGTTTGGCTTTCTATCACTGATCTTCTGGCTACTGATACTGGTGGTGTCGCTCAAATATCTCTCCTATGTGATGCGAGCTGATAACGCTGGTGAAGGGGGCATCTTGACCCTGATGTCTCTGGCTGGGCGCCACACTAGCGATCGTATGACATCCATTGTGGTGATCATGGGGCTGATTGGCGGCGGATTCTTTTATGGTGAAGTGGTGATCACGCCTGCCATGTCAGTGCTTTCTGCGATGGAAGGGATTGAGATTGCTGCTCCTGAACTGGATAGCTACATCGTGCCGCTGTCGGTGATTGTCCTTACGTTGCTGTTCGCCATTCAGAAGCATGGTACCAGCAGTGTGGGTAAGCTATTTGCACCCGTGATGTTGATTTGGTTTTTAACACTGGCGGTGCTGGGGGCTCGCAGCGTGATGGAAACGCCGCAGGTGCTCCAGGCATTGAACCCCGTTTATGCCGTGCGTTTCTTTATCGAATACAAGTTTATCTCCTTCTTTGCTCTGGGAGCCGTGGTGTTGGCGATCACTGGGGTAGAAGCGCTATACGCGGATATGGGGCACTTTGGTAAATTCCCCATTCGTTTAGCCTGGTTTACCGTGGTACTGCCATCGTTAGTGCTCAACTATTTCGGTCAGGGCGCATTGCTGCTACGTAATCCAGAAGCCATTAAAAACCCCTTCTTTTTATTAGCGCCCGACTGGGCGTTGATACCCCTGCTGATTCTGGCAACGCTTGCTACCATCATTGCCTCTCAGGCGGTAATTTCCGGGGTATTCTCGCTAACGCGTCAGGCTGTGCGTTTGGGATATCTGCCGCCGATGCGCATTGTTCACACCTCTGATATGGAATCCGGGCAAATCTATATTCCTGCGATGAACTGGTTGCTGTATATGGCGGTGGTGATTGTTATCGTCAGCTTTGAGCATTCGGGGAATTTAGCGGCGGCTTACGGTATTGCAGTAACCGGAACCATGGTGCTCACCAGTATTCTTTCTGCGACCGTGGCGGTAAAAAACTGGCACTGGCATCGATACCTGGTGTGGCTACTGCTGGTGGCTATGTTGTTGATTGATATTCCTCTATTTCTTGCCAACGTGGTCAAAATTCTTTCTGGGGGCTGGTTGCCGCTGGCACTGGGGTTAATCATGTTCACCATTATGACGACCTGGAAGAGCGAGCGTTTCCGTTTACTGCGTCGTTTACATGAACATGGTAATTCACTGGATGCGATGATTGCCTCACTTGAGAAAAACCAGCCAGTGCGGGTGCCGGGTACTGCGGTCTATCTCTCGCGTGCGACCCATGTCATCCCCTTTGCATTACTGCATAACCTCAAGCACAACAAAGTGTTGCATGAAAGGGTAGTGTTGCTGACCATGCGCACTGAAGCCGTTCCTTATGTACATAATGTGCAGCGCGTTACCGTTGAACAGCTTTCTCCCACCTTCTGGCGCGTGATTGCCAATTACGGCTGGCGTGAAACGCCCAACGTAGAAGAGGTGTTTCACCGCTGCTGGCAGGAGGGGTTGGCTTGCCAAATGATGGAAACATCGTTTTTCATGTCCAATGAGTCACTGACCATGGGCAAACGACCTTGGTATCTGCGTATACGCGGCAAAGTGTTTATGATGCTGAGTCGTAATGCGTTGCGTGCTGCCGATCAGTTTGAAATACCGCCGAACCGATTGATTGAGTTGGGGATTCAGGTCGAAATTTAGTGTATAACGCCCTCATTGATAGAGGGCGTCATTTTTAGGCGATTATTTCCCATTCGGTTTTAAGGTTTCGCCTTCCTTCAGAGCAAACAGTTCATCATCACGGGTGGATACGCGGGCGCTGCCGTCCGGCATGCGATAAGCTCCTTCGGTAAAGCCAGAACCGTTCAGGAACGGGGCAACAGCCTGTGGTTTGTTTTTCAGCGTAGCTTCCAGTGCCAGCAGAGCGTAGGGATCGATACTATCTATAGACGCATATTGCGACTTGGCGGAATTCATAAAGAAGCCGTTGTGCAGGTTATTGCTAACGATGTTATCAGCCACTTTTTCTGCCACCGCCAGATAAGTTTTATCCTGCGTCGCCTGCCACAGATCGATCAGCGCAAAAATAGCATACGGGTCGCTGTTTTTGGTGCTGACATTGACGCTGACGCCTTTACCGGGTGCCGAGCCGATATCTCCCAGATCCAATCCCTTGGCGATACCGCGTGCTACTTTCCATAGATCGGCATCCTTCTCCAGTGTATAAGCACGGGCGTAGGACAACAGGAAATCACTGCTGGCCGGGTAGGCTTTCAGCACCGTGCCCTTTTTACCGTAATAACCATCGCGCGGCAGAGTGTAATTAGAGAGGTCGGTACCGTTGGCCAGCATTGGGCGGAAGGTGTTGTTGCTTTCGTCATAAGCGTATTTAGCGAACGCTTTCAGGCCGTCCAGCGTCCATTTTTTAATATCGTCTCCATCTTTACCTAAATCTTTAGCCAGTTGTAACTGCATCAGCGCATTTTCAGAATAGAGTGTACTGGTGCGGCCTTTCAGCATCATATTGCCTTCCAGCGCAGCAGGTCCAAACTCTGGCCCAAACTGACGTTGAGCGCGATCACCGTATTTGGAATTGGTATCGCTGTCGTCTGTGGTTTCAGCACGTTTTAATGCTTGAGTGAATTGGTAAACGCCCAGACCTGTTTTTTTATCACGCGGCAGAACATATTGCTCAGCAAGCCGTTTTGCCCACACCAGTGCTCTGTTTTCATTGTTGTTTTTATAGAGTAGAGAAGCTGAGTAGATCAGATCGTTACCGGCATTAAGAAAACTAAGCCCTTTGGTAGCAAAGAAGGGCGGTTGCTGGGTAAAACTGTTGTCCCACAGTTTACCGATCTCCTTACCGTACTGACCGTGACGGCTGGTTTCCAATATTTGCCAGTCATAAACATGGGCATTCCAGAATGCGCGGATGAAACGAACAGTAGCTGGCTTATCCACAGCAAACATCAGCTCGTAGTAGGGATAGGCATTTTTCAGCTCATGCACCAGCTCTTTTTCACTTGGTCCTTCGGGCTGTAGCGTTTTCAAATCGACAAAACGGTGTCCCCCCCAAATAAGCAGGCCGCTTTTATCCTGGTAGCGATCGAAATAGTAACGCACGCTGGTTTTTGCGCGTTGTTGATAACGATCATCCCCCATTAAGTTAGAAAGGCCAACCAATACGCGCATGAAGTTTTGCTGCGCGGAAAAATTGGAGAGTACCGCGGTGCGTCCATCGGGGAAAACCCACTCAAGCTGTTTACCGGTGCGAGGATCAACACCACTGGCCAATAGGGGAGAAGGTTGAGAACCATGGTAATGGTCACCCGCTTTATCCAGAACAGTATCGGCATACTGTTTTACAATGGTTAAACGATCTGCGCTGTGTGCTTGACCGGCGAGCGCTGCCATGCAGCAGATAGCTGCCAAAGAGAGAGGGAGCTTTTTCATCGTTAATGTCCTTGTTAACAAACCAGAGTTTTTCGGCAGGTGCCAAGATGCCGTTATTATTTAAATTGTGAGTATGGTGATATGTGCTAAAAGAAGTGAGATAAATCATGCGAAAAAAGAAACAGTGTTTTAATAAAAACACTATTTCGTTCCATTGTTTGTTTTTCCTTTGTGACTGTGATCAACCTCCTAACCGTTGCGATCAATGGCTATTTTCTAACCCAATGTTTTTCTTATCTCTCTTTTTGGGCTAGAGCGAAACGTTTCGATAACGATCACAATTCCGCAAACACTCTTTTGCTTTATCAAGACTTTTTCTTAAACTTTACCGCAAGCGAAACGTTTCGCTATAGAGATTAAGGCGAGTGAAGTTAACAATGAAAAAAGGCGTATTACTCAATTCCGAAGTCTCGAGCGTGATTGCCCGTCTTGGGCATACCGACCAAGTGGTGGTGTGTGATGCAGGATTACCTATTCCAGCAACCACAACCCGTGTCGATCTGGCGCTAACACACAATGTGCCTACCTTTATACAGGTGCTAAGCGTGATTACGCAGGAGATGCAGGTGGAAGCCGCCATTATTGCGCAAGAGATTATTGAGAAGAACCCGGTGCTCCATGAAGCTATTCGTGAGCATTTGCAACAGCTTGAACAACACCAGGGAAACACCATCGCGTTGCAGTATGTCAGTCACGAGACATTCAAGACGCAAAGTGGGCAAAGCAGGGCCGTTTTTCGCAGCGGTGAATGCTCGCCTTATGCCAATATTATTTTGTGTGCTGGCGTAACCTTCTGAGGTTGAGATGGAACCTTTATTACAGTTGCAGGGAATAGTAAAAACCTTTCCTGGCGTGAAAGCGCTGTCTGGTGCTGCCCTGAATGTCTATCCCGGTAAGGTCATGGCGCTGGTGGGAGAGAACGGCGCCGGAAAGTCCACCCTAATGAAGGTCCTTACCGGTATTTATCGTAAGGATGCCGGCAATATTCGCTTTCTCGGGGAAGAAGTTGCCTTTAACGGACCAAAAACGTCACAACATGCTGGCATCGGTATTATTCACCAAGAACTCAACCTTATTCCCCAACTGACGATTGCCGAAAACATTTTTCTCGGCCGTGAATTCACCGGAGCATTGGGGCGTATCGATTGGAAAAAGATGTACGCCGAGGCAGATAAACTGCTGAAGAAGCTCAATCTGCGCTACAACAGTCGTCGGCTGGTTGGGGATCTGTCAATTGGCGACCAGCAAATGGTCGAGATAGCCAAGGTGCTGAGCTTTCAATCTAAAGTGATCATCATGGATGAGCCTACTGATGCGCTAACGGATACCGAAACTGCCTCGTTGTTTACTGTCATTAAGGAGTTGACCGCACAAGGTTGTGGCATCGTCTATATATCCCACCGTCTAAAAGAGATCTTCGAAATTTGTGATGACGTGACTGTGCTTCGCGACGGTCAGTTTATCGGTGAGCGATCGGTCAACCAACTGCACGAAGAACAGCTTATTGAAATGATGGTAGGGCGCAAACTGGAAGAACAGTATCCCAGACTGAACAAAGCGCCAGGAAACATTCGTCTGGATGTTCAAGACTTGACTGGGCCCGGTGTAGAAGGGGTTAGCTTTACGCTGCGACAGGGGGAAATTCTGGGGATTTCCGGTCTTATGGGGGCTGGGCGTACCGAACTAATGAAGATCCTGTATGGCGCACTCCCTCGCACACGCGGTTACGTAGCGTTGGATGGGCGTGAGGTGGTAACGCGCAGCCCGCAAGATGGGCTAGCGAACGGCATCGTTTATATCTCCGAAGACCGCAAGCGTGATGGACTGGTACTTGGCATGTCCGTGAAAGAGAACATGTCTTTGACGGCATTGCGTTATTTCAGTCGTGGTTTCGGTGCGCTCAAACACGAGGAAGAACGCACTGCTGTCAGCGATTTCATTCGTTTGTTTAATATCAAAACCCCCTCAATGGCGCAGCCGATTGGACTGTTATCCGGCGGTAATCAGCAGAAGGTGGCGATTGCTCGCGGGCTAATGACGCGGCCAAAAGTGCTGATTCTTGATGAACCCACCCGTGGCGTGGATGTTGGGGCGAAGAAAGAGATTTATCAGTTAATCAATCAGTTCAAACAAGAAGGTCTCAGCATCATTTTAGTGTCGTCAGAAATGCCGGAAGTGCTAGGCATAAGCGACCGTATTTTAGTGATGCATGAGGGGCATTTGAGCGGTGAATTCTCTATTGAGCAAGCCACTCAGGAGGTGCTGATGGCGGCGGCAGTTGGCAAGCAATATAGCGTAAAGCAGGAGTAAGTCAGACATGAGTTCCGAATCTATCACAGCAAAGCGCTGGTTCAGTAAAGAGTGGCTGTTGGAGCAAAAGTCGCTGATTGCCCTGCTGATCCTTATCGCAGTGGTCTCGTCCATGAGCCCCAACTTTTTCACCATCAATAACCTGTTCAATATCCTGCAACAGACATCTGTGAACGCCATTATGGCAGTAGGGATGACGCTGGTTATTCTGACGTCGGGTATCGATTTATCGGTCGGATCGCTGTTGGCGCTGACCGGGGCGGTGGCTGCATCGATTGTTGGCCTGGAAGTGAATGCGCTGTTGGCGGTATTTGGCGCGCTGGCGCTCGGTGCGGTAATTGGCGCGGGCACCGGCATTATTGTCGCCAAAGGGAAGGTACAGGCATTTATCGCCACACTGGTGATGATGCTGCTGTTGCGCGGTGTCACTATGGTGTACACCAACGGTAGCCCAATTAATACCGGCTTTTCCGATGTAGCCGATGCCTTCGGCTGGTTTGGTATTGGTCGTCCTCTCGGAATTCCGACACCGATCTGGCTGATGGTTGTCGTTTTTATTGCTGCCTGGTACATGCTGCATCACACGCGTCTCGGGCGTTATATCTACGCGCTGGGCGGCAATGAAGCAGCAACGCGTCTGTCGGGCATTAGCGTCGATAAAGTCAAAATTATCGTCTATGCCCTATGTGGGTTGTTGTCCGCACTGGCTGGGATTATTGAAGTTGCGCGTTTGTCATCAGCGCAACCGACGGCGGGCACGGGGTATGAACTGGATGCGATTGCAGCCGTGGTTCTGGGCGGAACGAGTTTGGCTGGCGGTAAAGGGCGCATTGTCGGCACGCTAATTGGCGCGTTGATTCTTGGGTTCCTCAACAATGGACTGAACCTGTTAGGTGTTTCTTCTTACTACCAAATGATCGTCAAGGCAGCCGTTATTTTGCTGGCGGTTTTGGTAGATAACAAAAGCAGTAAATAACCTTCATTCACACGCATAGGAATTGGATTATGAATATGAAAAAACTGGCTACGCTGGTTTCTGCTGTTGCATTAAGTGCCACTGTGAGCGCCAATGCGTTGGCAAAAGAGTCGATAGCGTTGGTGGTTTCTACCCTGAATAACCCGTTCTTCGTGTCACTGAAAGACGGCGCGCAAAAAGAAGCTGATAAATTGGGCTACAACCTGGTTGTATTGGATTCGCAGAACAACCCGGCAAAAGAGCTTTCTAACGTTCAGGATCTGACAGTACGCGGTGCCAAGCTGTTGCTTATCAATCCTACAGACTCTGATGCTGTAGGTAATGCGGTGAAACTGGCCAATCAAGCCAATATTCCGGTTATTACGTTGGACCGCGTGGCGGGCAGCGGCACCGTTGTGAGCCATGTGGCTTCTGATAACGCATTTGGCGGTAAAGTCGCCGGTGATTTCATCGCTAAAAAATTGGGTGAAGGCGCCAAAGTGATTCAACTGGAAGGTATCGCAGGGACTTCCGCTGCCCGTGAGCGTGGAGCGGGTTTCATGAAATCTGCAGAGAAAAACAAATTCGTTATTTTGGCGAGTCAGCCTGCTGATTTCGATCGTACTAAAGGGTTGAACGTAATGCAGAACTTGCTCACTGCGCACCCTGATGTAAAAGCTGTTTTTGCTCAAAACGATGAAATGGCACTGGGCGCACTGCGTGCCCTGCAAACTGCAGGTAAAACGGATGTGATGGTAGTTGGCTTTGATGGCACACAGGATGGCATCAAAGCCGTTGAGGGCGGGAAGCTGGCCGCCACTGTTGCACAGCGCCCTGAAAAAATTGGTGAGATCGGTGTACAAACGGCTGACAAAGTCATCAAAGGCGAAAAGGTGCAAGCCATTATCCCGGTTGACCTGAAATTGGTTGCCAAAGAGTAACTTATTACAACAAAGAACAAACTGCGCCGCTGAGATAAGGCGGCGCTTTTAATCATTGGGGTTTATTTCTATGAAAACGGGCAAACTCGTGGTGCTGGGCAGCATTAATGCCGACCATATCCTCAATCTGGCGGACTTCCCACAACCAGGGGAAACGGTGATCGGTAAGCAATATCAGGTCGCTTTTGGTGGTAAAGGTGCTAACCAAGCTGTTGCTGCCGGGCGCAGTGGTGCAGATATCGCATTTATCGCAGGCGTGGGTGAGGATGATATTGGTGTCCGTATTCGTGAGCAGCTCACTCGCGATAAGATAGACGTCTCTGCTGTTGAAACTGTGGCGCATGAAACTACAGGCGTAGCGCTGATTTTTGTTAATGGCGACGCAGAGAATATGATTGGTATTAATGCTGGGGCAAATGCGGCGGTTACCCCCGATTTTCTCGCACGCCACCGTCAAAAAATCATTGATGCTTCAGCCTTATTAATGCAGCTCGAGTCTCCATTGGAGACAGTTATCGCTGCGGCTCAGTTGGCACATCAGCATCAAACTCGTGTAATTTTAAATCCCGCCCCTGCCTGTGATTTGCCTGATGAGCTGCTGGCTCTGGTGGATATGATCACGCCGAATGAAACAGAAGCGCAGCGTCTTACAGGTGTCACTGTACAAAACGAGCAAGATGCCGCACAGGCTGCGCAAATATTGCATAATAAAGGCATTACTAGCGTATTGATTACGCTGGGTAGCCGAGGAGTGTGGCTGAGCGAAAACGGACAAGGTCAGCGCATTCCCGGCTTTCAGGTTCAGGCGGTAGATACGATTGCGGCGGGCGATACCTTTAATGGTGCTCTGGTAACGGCACTTCTTGAAAATCAACCGATGCAAACAGCAGTGAAGTTTGCTCATGCTGCCGCAGCAATTGCGGTAACTCGCTCTGGCGCTCAACCTTCTGTGCCGTGGCGCAATGAAATAGACGCATTTTTACACTCCCAGGGGTGATACGTGGCCACAATGAAGGATGTTGCTCGCCTGGCGGGCGTGTCAACGTCAACAGTCTCACATGTGATCAATAATAATCGTTTCGTCAGCGACACTGTGCGTGAGCGAGTATTAGCAGCCGTTGATTCTCTCAACTATGCCCCTTCTGCTGTGGCGCGTAGCTTGAAGATCAATCAAACGCAAACTATTGGGATGTTGCTAACGGCCAGTAGTAACCCGTTTTATGCTGAAGTCGTGCGGGGCGTTGAACGCAGTTGCTACGAGCGCGGATATAGTCTGATCCTGTGCAATACTGAAGGCGATCATCACCGGCTGGACCGTAGCCTGGAAACCTTAATGCAAAAACGGGTTGATGGCCTATTAATCATGTGTACTGAAAGTCATCGCCCTTCCTCGGAAACGATTAACCGTTATCCATCAATTCCTCTGGTTATGATGGACTGGTCGCCGTTCGAAGGTGTCAGTGATGTTATTAAAGACAACTCTCTGCTCGGTGGGGATATTGCAACTAGTCATCTAATAGACAGCGGTTACCGTAATATTGCCTGCATTGCCGGTCCACAAGATAAAACAACAGCGTATAACAGATTGTTGGGCTATCGGCAGGCGATGCAGCGCGCAGGGTTGCCGATTCCAGATGATTATGTTGTGCTAGGCGATTTCGAGTTTGAAGCTGGATATCAGGCGATGCGTAAACTTCTGTCGCTGGTGAAAAGACCTGATGCTGTGTTTTGTAGTAACGATGCTATGGCGGTTGGGGTTTACCACGCACTTTATCAGGCGGGATTGTCTATTCCTGAGGATATGGCCGTAGTGGGATATGACGATATAGAGCTGGCGCGTTATATGTCTCCGCCTTTAACGACCATTCATCAGCCTAAAGATGAATTGGGAGAACTGGCGGTCGATACACTGTTATATCGCCTGGAACATCCCGATACGGAGCCTGCAGTGTTAGTGTTAACGCCGGAGTTAGTGATACGCGAGTCGGTTGCGCATCGGCAAATGGGGCGATTGGAATAAAATAGAGTCAGCTATGCTGGTTTGATATGCTATTCGCCGAAAAAACACGCACTCAGAAATAAAATTGAAATTAGCCCTTGTCAGGGCGCGAGAAGTGTCTATACTGCGCCTCCACTGACACGGCAGCAGCGAATCGCGGTTGTGGTGGTGGTAAACAAGAAGTCAGAAAGTTAAGCGAAAGATGTTGACTTTCTGCCGGGAAAGCGTAAATTACGCAGCCCGCGCCACGGTAGATGTGGCAACGCTCTTTAACAATTAATCAGACAATCTGTGTGGGCACTCACAGGACTTTATCGCAAAGCCTACGGGCTTAAAAAATAAAAGTCTTGAAGAGTGAACAACAGTTAATTCATTACGAACTAACAGTATAAATTCTTTGAGCATCGCTTCTCGAGCAGAAGCAAATCAAACTTTAAATTGAAGAGTTTGATCATGGCTCAGATTGAA
>JADMXW010000060.1 GCA_015548865.1 Serratia marcescens
TTGAATGGGTTCATGTGCAGCTCCATCAGCAAAAGGGGATGATAAGTTTATCACCACCGACTATTTGCAACAGTGCCCAATTTAGTTCTGGCTCTGCCATCAAAAAATCCAGTATGAAACCAATCACTCCTGATGAGTTCCGGGTGATGAAATCGTACCTGAACGTCATGTGACTCTCTTTGGTCCGGGCATTCTCCCTCCACTCTTCTGTACTGATCTGTCTATTTTGTGAGGCATTATGACAAAGCAAATATTACCCAATGAACTGGCTGAAATCGTAACCGGTCTTCTTATTAAACCTGAACTGCTGGGTGAACTTGACTCCCGTGAGGCGCACCAGGCCTTCATGCTGGATATAGGGCGGGTAATTGCTGATCACTGTGGTGGACGGGTCAACGGCATTACGGATGGCGATGTCGCAAAGCCCTATCTTTCAGACATAGAGTGTACCCCCACACTCCACATTGAACCCGATGACCGTCTGCCTTCGACTGAACGTAACGTATGGTCAAATTATCATGTTGAAGCCTGGGCAGATGATGGACAGGAAACTATCCTCGACAGGGCGATCCGAAACTCTGACAGAGCTGCCCTGCAATCTCTGCTTATTGTGGCCGCACAAAAATAATCTGTCGGTGCTCCTGTTATTAAACGAATGACGGACTGGCGTATCCCTGAAGGTGAACCGGTTTGCCATGAAGCGGATAGCAGAATTTATACGGCCACCTACCATCTGGATAACCAGACCTCAATCGAGGTGGCGGACGATACAGGTCAGCTTTGCTTAGGTGTTTTACTGGAAATCAATCATGGCGTGCCTGCACTACATCTGAATGTGTCGGGTGGGGATAAGCTTCTCCACGTACATGCTGCACAAGGTGGACTTGTCCTGACACCAGACAGTTCCGGGGTACGGTTTCAGGGTGCTGAATGTGACAGGTATGCTTACAGAGATCAGAACTCATTACTTGTGAAGGAACAGTAATATACTGCCCTCCGCCGATCCAGAGTATGGGGTTACCGCATCAGATTTTACTGAGCACACAATCACGAAAAAGTTACTTTTTTCTGGCACTGTTGCAAAGTTAGCGATGAGGCAGCCTTTTGTCTTATTCAAAGGCCTTACATTTCAAAAACTCTGCTTACCAGGCGCATTTCGCCCAGGGGATCACCATAATA
>JADMXW010000061.1 GCA_015548865.1 Serratia marcescens
CTAAATAGATGCGCGGAATAGTAGATCACTGAAAGGGAACTCAGCCCGGATTGTGCGATCTGATCAATCGCCAAACCAACCAAAACCACCAACCGGACTGAGCGATGCCGATCATAGCACCAATACCCCGTGGCGAACGACGCCTGATGCAGAAAGCTATTCATAAAACGCGCGATAAAAATCATGCCCGCAGACTCACGGCCATGCTGATGCTTCATCGGGGTGAACGGGTCAGCGATGTTGCCAGAACTCTCTGTTGTGCTCGTTCATCCGTTGGTCGCTGGATTAACTGGTTTACGCACTCAGGTATTGAAGGCCTGAAATCCTTACCCGCAGGGCGCTCCCGACGCTGGCCTTTTGAACATATCTGCACCCTGTTACGTGAGCTGATAAAGCATTCTCCCGGCGATTTTGGTTATCAACGTTCACGCTGGAGCACCGAATTACTGGCATTAAAAATCAATGAGATAACCGGTTGCCAGTTACATGCAGGAACCGTTCGCCGCTGGTTGCCATCTGCGGGGCTTGTATGGCGCAGGGCCGCGCCAACTCTGCGTATCCGTGACCCACATAAAGATGAAAAGATGGCGGTAATCCACAAAGCGCTGGATGAATGCAGCGCAGAGCATCCGGTATTTTATGAAGATGAAGTGGATATCCACCTTAATCCTAAAATCGGTGCGGACTGGCAGTTGCGCGGACAGCAGAAACGGGTAGTGACGCCGGGGCAGAACGAAAAATACTATCTGGCCGGCGCACTGCACAGTGGCACGGGTAAAGTCAGCTACGTGGGCGGCAACAGCAAAAGTTCAGCGCTGTTTATCGCTCTGCTGAAGCACCTGAAAGCCACTTACCGGCGGGCGAAAACAATCACGCTGATCGTTGATAACTACATTATCCATAAAAGCCGCGAAACACAGCGCTGGTTGAAAGCAAATCCCAAGTTCAGGGTAATTTACCAGCCGGTTTACTCGCCGTGGGTGAATCATGTGGAACGGCTATGGCAGGCACTTCATGACACGATAACCCGTAATCATCAGTGCCGCTCAATGTGGCAGTTACTGAAAAAGGTCCGCCATTTTATGGAAACCGCCAGCCCATTCCCCGGAGGAAAACATGGTCAGGCAAAAGTGTAGCGGTATTAGGCGCAGCTATTTAG
>JADMXW010000062.1 GCA_015548865.1 Serratia marcescens
AACGTCGGTACTATCGGCCACGTTGACCATGGTAAAACAACGCTGACCGCAGCGATCACCACCGTTCTGGCAAAAACCTACGGCGGTAACGCACGCGCATTCGATCAGATCGATAACGCGCCGGAAGAAAAAGCACGTGGTATCACCATCAACACATCCCACGTAGAATACGACACCCCGACCCGTCACTACGCACACGTTGACTGCCCGGGACACGCCGACTACGTGAAAAACATGATCACCGGTGCTGCCCAGATGGACGGCGCGATCCTGGTTGTTGCTGCGACTGACGGCCCGATGCCGCAGACCCGTGAGCACATCCTGCTGGGTCGTCAGGTAGGCGTTCCGTACATCATCGTGTTCCTGAACAAATGTGACATGGTTGATGACGAAGAGCTGCTGGAACTGGTTGAGATGGAAGTGCGTGAGCTGCTGTCTCAGTACGACTTCCCGGGCGATGACACGCCGGTTATCCGTGGTTCCGCGCTGAAAGCGCTGGAAGGCGAAGCTGAGTGGGAAGCAAAAATCATCGAACTGGCTGAAGCACTGGACAGCTACATTCCGGAACCAGAGCGTGCAATTGACAAGCCGTTCCTGCTGCCTATCGAAGACGTATTCTCTATCTCTGGCCGTGGTACTGTTGTTACCGGTCGTGTAGAGCGCGGTATCGTTAAAGTGGGTGAAGAAGTGGAAATCGTGGGTATCAAAGACACCACGAAAACCACCTGTACTGGCGTTGAAATGTTCCGCAAACTGCTGGACGAAGGCCGTGCAGGCGAGAACGTAGGTGTTCTGCTGCGTGGTACCAAACGTGATGACGTAGAGCGTGGTCAGGTTCTGGCTAAGCCGGGCTCAATCAAGCCGCACACTCAGTTTGAATCTGAAGTGTACATCCTGAGCAAAGATGAAGGTGGCCGTCACACGCCGTTCTTCAAAGGCTACCGTCCGCAGTTCTACTTCCGTACGACTGACGTGACTGGCACCATCGAACTGCCGGAAGGCGTAGAAATGGTTATGCCTGGCGACAACATCAAGATGGTCGTAAATCTGATCGCGCCGATCGCGATGGACGATGGTCTGCGTTTCGCAATCCGTGAAGGCGGTCGTACCGTTGGCGCGGGCGTTGTTGCCAAAGTTATCGCTTAATCGC
>JADMXW010000063.1 GCA_015548865.1 Serratia marcescens
AAAAATCGGCCCAGATCCGCGAAATTTTAATCAGCGAGTCAGCTTGGGAAGAAATGACCTGCTTATTCGCACCTTCCTTAATATAAAGACACAAGCAGAGACATTTTTGGCACGATATAAAAACGCTAAGTTAAAAAATCACTATGACGTGTTGGGTATCAAATGTTCACTGGCATAAACCTCTGTTTCTGATGTAAAACAGATTTTCTGAGGAGGCGTAAAACCTCCTCGTACTGCGAAATTGATTTAGTGATAGCGATCGATCACGCCAACCAGATAGTGGTCGGTTTGCTGCATGTTGATGCCCGCTTTTTTAGCGCTGCGGACTTCATCCAGAATGATTTGCAACAGCGTCCCGTCCACGATTTCCTCTTTTCTGTATCGCTTCAGGAAGTTAATCGCTGACTTATCGTTTGCTGCCTGGGCGTCTTCCGTCAAAGAGGTCAGCGCATTAATGCGCTTCTGGTAATCGCTTACCGTCTGCTCAAACAGATCTTCCAGCGTGGAAAATTCACCGCACCGGGCGTGTTGCTCCTGTAACACCGGCGTGGCGCCGCTCTGTTTGATGTATTCGTACATGCGCATCATTTGCGTCACCGTATTTTGCGCCTGATGACGCAAAAATAGTGCGGTGCCATTAAGGCTATTCTCGCTGCACCTCTGGCTGAGCTGAAGATACAAATTTGAGGTATAAAACTCCTGATTCATTTGCGCATTCAGTTTTTGAACTATTCCGCTAGCGATCATAGGACTTCCTTATTTCTTGTCATCTCAGAAAACGGTCACTCTTCGAAAAAACAACCAGAATAAAAGCGATTCTTTCGCTTTTTTTATTGCGCCTGGTTACGCAGTCATATTCATTTTAAGTCGGGATGCTCCTTATTTAAATATCCACCCCTACTATCGCATTTCTATCTGGCATTATTCTGTGATGGTGTTTCGATATTCACACTCCCTGTGCCAATCCTTTCTTATCGACAGTAGGAAACTTCCTCCGGCTATTCTGCTGAACACGATTAGGGGCACTGTTGCAAAGTTAGCGATGAGGCAGCGTTTTGTCTTATTCAAAGGCCTTACATTTCAAAAACTCTGCTTACCAGGCGCATTTCGCCCAGGGGATCACCATAATA
>JADMXW010000064.1 GCA_015548865.1 Serratia marcescens
GGGCAGTGGAGTGCGACGGTGGATCTGAGCAGCCTGGCGGAAGGTCGGGTGGATGCGAAGGCCACCGCCACCGATGCAGCGGGCAACCAGGCGCACGACAGCGACAATGCGGTGCTGGACGTGACCGGCCCGGCGGTGGACATCACCCACTTTGCCGGCGATGACGGCTTTATCAATACCCAGGAATCGACCGGTACGGCCATCAGCGGGACCAGCAGCGAGAGCCGCGTTGACCTGACGTTCACGGATGTGAACGGCAAGACGGTCACGCTGACTGGGGTGCCGGTGGTGAACGGTCAGTGGAGCACCCGCGTTGACCTGAGTTCACTCGCCGAGGGGCGGGTGGATGCGAAGGCCACCGCCACCGATGCGGCGGGTAACCAGGCGCACGATACGGACAATGCGGTGCTGGACGTGACCGGTCCGGCGGTGGATATCACCCACTTTGCCGGTGATGACGGCTTTATCAACACCCAGGAATCGACCGGTACGGCCATCAGCGGCACCAGCAGTGAATCCGTGGTCGATCTGACCTTTACCGATGTGAACGGCAAGACCGTGACGGTGACCGGGGTGCCGGTGGTGAACGGTCAGTGGAGTGCGACGGTAGATCTGAGCAGCCTGGCGGAAGGTCGGGTGGATGCGAAAGCCACCGCCACCGATGCGGCAGGCAACCAGGCGCACGATACGGACAATGCGGTGCTGGACGTCACCGGTCCGGCGGTGGATATCACCCACTTTGCCGGTGACGATGGCTTTATCAATAGCCAGGAATCGACCGGTACAGCCATCAGCGGCACCAGCAGCGAGTCTTCTGTTGACCTGACGTTCACGGATGCGAACGGCAAGACGGTCACGGTGACCGGGGTGCCGGTGGTGAACGGGCAGTGGAGCACCAGCGTTGACCTGAGTTCACTCGCCGAGGGCCGGGTGGATGCGAAGGCCACCGCCACCGATGTGGCAGGCAACCAGGCGCACGACAGCGACAATGCGGTGCTGGACGTGACCGGTCC
>JADMXW010000006.1 GCA_015548865.1 Serratia marcescens
GACCCGTTGTACGGCACATCAGCATTACAGCTTCCCGTTTATGGCCTGTCGTCAGTACTTTCGTCCCAGCGCCGCCTTGTCCAGCATGGCTTCGGCGAGTAGCTTCTTGAGTCTGGCGTTCTCGTCTTCAAGAGACTTAAGCCGCTTAACTTCCGTAACCTCCATGCCGCCAAACTTCTTACGCCATGTATAAAAAGTGGCATCGGAAATGGCGTGCTTACGGCAAAGTTCGCGGGCAGAAACGCCAGCTTCGGCCTCGCGGAGGATACTGATGATCTGTTCGTCGGAAAAACGCTTCTTCATGGGGATGTCCTCATGTTGCTGATGAAGACATTACTAACATCGCGGTGTGTTAATCAATGGGGAGCAGGTCAGCCAATGTTGGCCCCTTATTTTATCTGAAAATCCTTTCCTCAAAACCATGCCTTACCACTGTACAAAAATCAGGCTGTTTTATTGCCGATAACCACCCAGTCTTTTTCTCTGCCATCGTTATATTTATACCCTAAATAATTCGAGTTGCAGGAAGGCGGCAAGCGAATGAATCCCGATGAGCTTACTCAAGTAAGTGATTCGGGTGAATGAGTGTAGCCAACGCACCTGCAACTTGAAGTATGACGGGTATATCAGTCATTTTACTTGTGCGATGACCCAACAATTTTTGAGTATCGATCCCTTGATCGCGGTATAGTCTTTCCGAAAAAGGCATCCCATTTCAAACCACTTTTATCGCTCGTTTTTTAAACTCTGACGTCCATGTCTTTGTTGAAACCTGTTCCTTTGGGGGGAGGAAGTAGCATGATGAAAATAAAAAAGATATTTGTTGATGGTATGTCACGGTATTTGGCTAGAGCTTTCGGCAAGACGGTATCCAATAATTGATTGAGGATGAACACGGAGATTTGTCTGCTGTATCACTGATGCTGCTTAGGCTTCCAACAAGAATTAAATAAAAATGCATCATGTATCTATTGAAACTTTGTTTAATAACTTGTATGTAATATTTCCATCCGTTATCGATTAACCGAGAGAAGAGAAATATAGTGTATATTAACATTTAGTTCCAGAAGTAAAAAAATGTGTTAAATAATGTATGGGATTGATTTCTTTCATGCGGAATACGCTAATTTGGCATGGCTCGTATATGCATAAAATTTAGGTGATGCTTTTTCGTGTATTATGACAGTTATTGCTCGTTAATGATGTATGTAAAATTCATATGCTACATGTAAATCCCTTATCAACTTGTTAATAGTGCTATCATGAACGACAACCGGAGTAAGGTAATGACACTGGCATACTATGTATGTAAATAGATCTGTCCATTTGATTTAAATGCACTTCTGCGTGTTATAAAATAAGTAAATTTGTGAGATAAAATGAATATAATATTAGTTACTGGCGCGACTGGTTTTATTGGTGGAGCTATATTAGAAAATATCATTAATAATGAGATATGCTGTGATTTACTTCTTCTCGTTCGTGCCAGTTCTTATGATGATGCAGTGAAGCGTGTACATGAAAATATGCGTAATTTTAATGTTTCTGAAGAAAAACTATCAAGAATAGATCAGAGCAATATACTTTTGGGCGATCTTGGTAAACCAGAGTTATATTTGAACGACATTCGATTAGACAATGTAACACATGTGATTAATTGTGCTGCCATAGCGTCATTTGGTAATAACCCTATGATCTGGAAAGTGAACGTTGATGGTACTTTGGCTTTGGCACAAAAAATGGCTAGTGTTAAGGGGTTACAGCGTTTTTTACATGTAGGCACAGCGATGTCTTGCACTCCAGAACCAAATACGCTGGTTGCTGAGGATAGTTTTTTCATTGAAAAGAATAATCATTTTGTTGAATACACTCACTCAAAATTGATAATTGAAAAGCTAATGCGCAAGCACTGTCCACAAATGCCTCTTTTATTTGCTCGTCCATCTATTGTTGTGGGGCACACTATACATGGTTGTAAACCGTCCAGTAGCATCTTTTGGGTTTTCAATATGGGGTTGATGTTAAAGAAATTCATGTGCTCAATGAAAGATCGTATCGATGTTATCCCTGTAGATTATTGCGCTGAAGCTATAATAATGCTTCTTAATCGAGATTTGCCCAACGGGGATGTAGTTCATATATCAGCAGGTGAAGAATGTTGTGTACAATTCATGGAGATTGATAATGCAATAGCTCATGCAATGGATAGGCCCCCGCTTGGCGATAAATATGTAAAGGTGAGTTACGATGTTTTACAAAACATGCGTCGTGATCTGAAAAGAATTTTTGGTCCATGCAATGAACGTATTATGCTCAAAGCAATGTATTTATATGGACATTTTGCAGAACTAAATGTTCGATTTGATAATCATAAACTATTAAATCTTGGAATGCCGAAACCCCCAAAATTCACCGATTATATTGGCTTGTGTGTGAATAGTACTCGCCATTTATCTATACCTCAACAGATGATGGTTGACTTCAAATAAAATCCAATGATTATATATAGTTACTTATGTCACTTAAAAAAAGCAAGGTTAAGAGGGAGGCGGTGATGCCTCTTCAATATCCACTGATGACTTTGATGTGTTCCTGTTCAGTATAAGGAATAATGTATCACAATGGTTGGGCTGGCTTTATATTGACGCGAGAGTACCGCGGAGCTTTCTGCATGTGATGAGGCCCATGCTCAAAAGCATGAATACGCTTTTTATTTAGCAAAAATTAACTAATACCGTTTATTGATGGAAACAAAAATATCTTTGATAAAAGAAAATATTTTCACCTTTCACGGAGACGATGATGAAGATAACTAATGGACTGAGGAGTGACCGGAAACATTGTATGAAATGCCAGCAGTTTAAACGAAAATCTGACGGCGGTCGGCGATAATGTCGAGCGCATCCTCAAGTGTTGCAACAGGATTGGAATGAATAGTCCAGGCGTTGTTGCCTATGACAAGCATCGTCACGTAGAAACCAGAGTCTTCAATAATCGCATAGGAACCTTCTGGACAGTTTTCAAACTTGTCGTCTGGAGCAAGTACACAAATTTTCGTGTCGTGAAACTCAGTGATTATCATAGGATCCGTCATGTCCATTATGAGCAGCTACCCCGTATAAAAACTAATAGGGTTTTACCATCATTTTAACACTGCTTTCTCATCGGAAAATTCAACACAGAAAAGACTGGCTTTAATATATTGTTTTTTAACGTTATTTTGTTTGTCGAACGGATCTGTAGTGAAAAACAAAGAATCTACTCACAAAAAATTAATTGATATAACACGTTAATTGTTTTTTTCGTTGCAACATAAAGAGTATGTTTGATTAGTGTAACACCCATATAAATAAGTATATTAATATCGATTTACAACTCAAATGGATAACACACTCTGTCAGAATTATAAAATTATTTACCCTAAATAATTCGAGTTGTAGTAAGGCGGCAAGCGTTGTTCAAATCAGTCAGAAACAGATTTGAACAATGCTTGCGCTGGTCCAAGTGGGGAATCTCGGGGATGAGATTCATCAATCTCGATGAGCTTGCAGTAGTAAGTAATTCGGATGACCGAGCACCGCCAGTGCAACTGTGACTTGAAGTATGATGGGTATGGCATCTTGAGTCCTGGATTAAATGCTTCATTGTTGTTTATAAGCATAGATGTGTGGCATAAGATTGGTATCGGAAGTTCTCACGCTTGGTTGAATGTTGCTATCGCGTGTTGTCTGGTAATTTTAGCTTTAAAGGTCAGTCATTTTATTTAAGAGGTACACTTTGTACTGACAGCAGTATGTGAAATCTGTGTTAAGCAATCTCATTTATGTTGCAAAATAGGGCATTGGTGCATTGAGCATATTCATAACGGGTCTGTTGAAGACCTTGTGTGCCTGAGCGAAGAATTTTATACGAAGATATCTCATTACCTTGGATAGAGAGTTAAGAAAAAAATTCAGGTTTATATTTTTATGAAAAAGAATAAAGTAAAGGGGAAAGTTCTTATTTTTTCTCAGTGCGAAAAAATCATAAACTGAGACTATTATTTTTCAGATGATATTAATTCTGTTGTGACAATTATCACACATATAAATTATGTGTAGTGGTTAGAATGTGATTCCATTAAAAACAAAAAGCGATTTTATTTTATGAAAACATATTCAATACCTCTCTTGGCTATCATCTCAATGGCACCAATGTATGTCGGGGCTTCAGTCAATATTGATGGTTTTGCTGATGCAATCCATCACTATCAAAATAAAAATGGAAAAGAGTATAATCGCCTCCCCGTTGAGGATGTTAAAGGTATTTCAGAAAATATTTTGATGTATCAGAAAAATGTCGGAGGGTGGATTGAGAACCAGGACCCATTACGTGTACTTTCTGTGTCTGAAAAGGACACTTTTATTAAAGAAAAAAATAATATAAGGGTTTCTTTTGATAACAGGAATACTTATTCCCAAATCGAATATCTGGCTCAGGCGTATAAGCAGATTCCAGATGCACGTTATCGCGATGCGGCATTGCATGGAATAAAGTATACACTCAATCAGCAATACAATGTTTGCGGCGGTTGGCCCCATACCGTTCCGCCAAAATCATCAACCGAGACAGAGAATACGGATTATCAACGAGCGATTACACATGCGGATGATGTTACCTCCGGTATTTTGCGTTTGTTAAGAGATATCGTGGAAGATCGAAGCACTTACAATTTTGTTGATGGGGAATTGTTGGCTAAGGTGCAAGCGGCACTGAAAAGCGGAGATGACTGTATTCTGAAGCTACAAATTGTTCAGGATGGAGTCAAGACCGGTTGGGCAGGGCAGTATGACCCAGAGACGCTGCAACCCTTAGGTGGACGTGCATTTGAGCTGCCAGGGATACTCTCTCAGGAAACAGTAGGTGTACTAAATTATCTGACGTCGATAGATAAACCTTCCCCCGAGATAAAAGCAGCAGTGAATGCCGCGTCTGAATGGTTGATTCGTTCAGCATTCACAGGGTTTAAAGTGGTAAAATTTGATGCTCCAGAAGAGAAATATGCCTATCATTCAACTAATTGGGATAGAAGGATCGAAAAATACGATAAGGCTCCACGGATCTGGGCTCGTTTCTACGACATCAAGGACAACTCGGCTATCTTTGCCAACCGTGATGGAAAACGCGTTTATAACTATGGCGATATAGCCCGTGAGCGTAGAACTGGCTATGGGTGGTATGGTTATTATGCCGAGAAATACCTGACAGATGTATATCCTGCCTGGAAGAAGAAACACGGCGTCAATTGACATAACCTCAGCCCCGCGATAATGCGGGGCTGTCAGTTAGTTAGAACCGGGAGTGTATTATTAAAATAGATGTGCATGTATTGCGTTCTTGCTTTACCACCAGCCCAGATAGCTGCCAGTACCGACGATGATCGCTACAACAATCATCACCATCGTGATTTTACTCATGCATTGTTCCTCATTACTTTGGCGGTATCATTATATATACAGCGATTTTTCGCCTTGTGGTCTTGTTTTGAAACGCCGATGAACCCAAAGATATTGTTCGGGAGCTCGCAAAATTTCACGTTCAATGACCTTGTTGATGTAGGTTGCTGCTGCAGATTCATCGTTCTTGGGATAATCCATCAGCTCTGGCTCAATAATCAATGTATAACCAGTACGGTCTGGTTTTCTAATCAGCGTAATCGTCAGCATTGCAGCGCCTGATAATCGGGAAAGTACGTAGGTGCCATTGGTTGTTGCTACGTTGCTTACGGCAAAGAAGGGGGCAAAGGTACTGCCTTTTGGACCGTAATCCTGATCGGGAGCAAACCAGACGGCTTCTCCTTGCCGCAACGCTGCCACCATGGCTTTCAGGTTTCTGCGGTCTATCATTGCTTTGTTGGAGCGCATTCTGCCTTTGGTCTGTATCCACTCCAATAGGAGGTTGTTGTGAGGACGGTACATCGCCATCATCGGTTGACACTGACCCATTGCCCGGCCACCCAATTCTAACGACATAAAATGTACACCAACAACCATGACACCGCGTTTGTTTTCTTGCGCGTGTTGAAGGTTTGGCAACCCCTGCACGTCAAATAACTTACGAATTCGTTCATCGGACCAGAACCAGGCAATGCCAGTCTCAACCAACGCCATCCCAAGAGAAGAGAAGTTGCCGGCGATAAGGCGCTCTTGCTCTTCATCATTTAATGTAGGAAAGCAGAGTTTTAGATTTCTACGCGCGATGGTTTCACGACGTTTTAGGAGCGGGCGTGACAGCTTGCCGCATAATGCACCTAGCCGAATAAGCACGGGATAGGGTAGCTGGACTAAAAGGAATAGCACTGTAACGCCAAACCAAGTTAGCCAGTAGCGGGGATGGAAAAGGGCAGGACAAAAACGGACGGTCGAACTCATGGTGTTCCTTTACGCACTATACAGAGAAAGGGGATGTATCGCATAAAGAAACAGACTTTCTGTAAGCGGCACACAGGGACGAAAACCCCAATACCTGAGGGGATGCCTTCTCTCCAGCAAGCAAGCTGCCCTGGTGTGTATCAAAATAAGGCACACTCCTCATATACGCCGCTATGATAGTGTTAAGGTCTTCCGCTTATCCAGCGATTTCCTTCATTGTTACTTCAAATTGCACTTTCTTTACGTATCGTCTCGATGGTGCTCTGATTTTGTTGATGTCGTTCACAGTAAATGGAGGCGAAAAAGCGTATTCGCGTGATTGAACTGCGCAGACGCGGAGCAAAGCGCTGTAAAATTTGATCTCCATAGCTTTTTCACAAAATATCGTTGCTTTTAAAATGAAACAATGTTTCGTTTTTGTGGGGTGTGTGGTATTTTATGACTCTAGGACTGGATATGATTACGTTGTTCTAACGCAGTAGCCTCACAGTAAGCGCCGTACTTCTGGTCAATCGATATCAGATGACGTGAGTATGAAGAGGCGGTTACAGAGATGCGATGATGTGAATCATATCGCTCTTAATCTCTTCGCTAAATCGATATGGGAATGGTTAAATGAGTAATTATCAGCAGCAATTTTCTCTTGAAGGTAAAGTGGCTCTGGTCACAGGGGCCTCTTACGGTATTGGTTTTGCCATTGCCAGTGCATTGGGCGAAGCTGGGGCGACAATCGTTTTTAACGATATCAAACAAGAAGCGATCGAGAAAGGCTTGGCCGCTTATAAAGACGCTGGTCTGAAAGCGCACGGTTATGTCTTTGATGTGACCGATGAAGCTGCAGTGAACGCGACTGTTAAGAGAATTGAAGAAGAAGTGGGTGTGATCGATATTCTGGTCAACAACGCGGGTATTATTCAGCGTACTCCAATGCTTGAAATGGAAGTGTCTGATTTCCGTAAAGTTATTGATGTTGATTTGAACGCGCCTTTCATCGTGTCCAAGGCAGTGCTGCCGTCAATGATCAAAAAAGGTCACGGTAAAATCATCAACATTTGCTCTATGATGAGCGAGCTGGGTCGTGAAACGGTTGCCGGATATGCGGCAGCAAAAGGCGGCCTGAAAATGCTAACCAAGAATATCTGTTCTGAATTTGGTGAAGCCAACATTCAATGTAACGGTATTGGCCCTGGTTACATCGCCACTCCGCAAACTGCACCGTTGCGCGAAATTCAGGCTGACGGTTCTCGTCATCCGTTTGACCAATTCATCATTGCAAAAACTCCGGCTGCGCGCTGGGGTACCACTGACGATCTGAAAGGGCCAGCAGTATTCCTGGCATCTAATGCATCAGATTTCGTGAATGGTCACATTCTGTACGTTGACGGTGGCATTCTGGCTTACATCGGTAAGCAGCCGTAATCGGTACTCGCCAGGCGATTGCCTCGACACATACCCCTTTTTAATTAACAAACGGGAGCGATGCTCCCGTTTGTATTTTTACTCCCCTTGACGCCAGGTTGCTCAGAAACATCGTAGATGATCTATGCCAATCGACGGCATAAAAATTTGCCCTTTATCACTCCATCAAAAAACCGGCCTTTTGAAACCACTGCATCGGACATGTATTTTTTATAAATGTTTTCCGGAACATCCATATACTGATAAATCTCTCCGTTATGGAAAGCAATTTCCAATATACGCTTTCGGGGATCGTAACCGATCGTGAGAATTCTGGACGATGTGACTGAATGCCGCAACACCACGTATGTCCTCTATACAGTCAGTAAAGATAAAACTATACGGCATTTAGGGACATTGCATCCAGCGTTACCTGCATCCCTGTTGATAGGAAAATCGACTGCTCGCTTTGTGATCTATATCAATGTTTTTTGCCGTTCATATCGCGTGTTTTACACTTGTTGTTGTATATTTTTAGTACAGCATGGTGCTGACCACAAGGGAGGTTCTGCGGGTATGATTAACTTTGAAAAGATGATTCTCGAATACAGTGACAAGTATGCAGATTTTGCTGCATCCACAGTGGCCTTTATGGAAAGCCAGAAGCGCGAAATATGCGCAGAGACAATCGCTCAGAAAATTCCACCGGAAAAAAGGGCTTATTTTGAAGCTCGGCTGGAGCATTACCGGAGCATCTATAAATCTCAGTCATTGGTTGAATGATGAAAGGAGCGCAGCGGCAATCTGCTTTCTTTAACACCTCATATCACCATTCTTCTTAGGAAATAGTATTCAGGGACGAAAAAGAGCCCGTTTATCAAAACGCTATCAATCTACCTCGCCTCAAATGCCATCCTTGTCAGCTTGTAATAGCCACTAGCCTATAAATTGAGCGATTATTAATAGCCGCTCCTACCTGATATCCGTAATTTTGCTGCTCATTTAATGAGGGAACTATGATATGGTCATGAAGGTTTTTGCTCGTGTCAACCTGCAAAAGTATCGCATAAGTAATCTTTTGAATTTAAAAACGAAAACAGAGAATGTGGTCGATGTTAAGGATAGAAAGTCATTGGCTAATCACGTTCAGTCAACGGCGCAGGTAAGTGTAAAACCGGCATTGATTGCCAGCGCTGATACGAAAAGATTTTTTACTGGCACGACCGCGCAGCTTGTTAAAAAATATCAGATGTCTCAGCCGGTAAAACGAGTGAACGTCGAAACTCAAAACGAATTAGCCACAATATCTCGCACAACAAAAACTCTGGGCGTTTTGGAGGAGCATTATCTGAGTGCCGCGAGTCATGCCATGCTGGAATTAGGCCGAAATCCAGCAGTGTTACTGAGCCAAAGCGTGAAAAAGCAGCAGGTGGAAAACAGAACGCTGACCAAGCAGGATATACAGGAAACCAAAACGATGAAAACCCAATTGATAAATACCCTAAAAGGGGAGTTTATCAAACTGGGGTTTCCTGAAAAGGAAGCACATACACAAGCCAGGCAAGCCTTTGCAGACGGTCTGCGTGAGGTGTTCAACGCCCGAAAATGGGAAACTATCGATACGCATTTTCAGCATAACGGTATGGGCTACCAGTGTACCCTTACACCTGCAGGGCAAATGAAACGTGGTGGGTATAATGTGTTCCACACGCCATACAACGACAACGGCGTTGCTTCATCTTCCTCTCAACAAACGACCCATGCCACTAACTTATGGATATCATCAGTGAGTGTTCCCAGTGAAAAAGGAACAGAGGAACGGCTGTTCACAGGAGTGCGCCACGGCATATTGTCACCCTACAGTTTAGCGAAAAATTCGGATGCGCGTTTTGTCGGGGCACAAGCACGCGCCATGGAGGTGGTCACGGCCGCTCTTTTCGCTCGTCCTGACTTGCTGCGTGAAGCGGAACAAGGAAAAACCGTGTCTCTGAATCTGGCATCAACATCATTGGTCACAGGTGGTATTGGGGCTGAAAAAGAGATGATGGACGATCAGATGCGCGCATGGTCAGTGCTGGGTAGCCAGCAACCTGTACTGGTTCCGTTAAGAGATGAGCAAGGCAATATTTTTCATGCTTCTGTGAATCTGCGTGTAGCGGCTTTCAATTTTGGTGTTAATGAGTTTGCGCTCAAAGGCAATAAGGGATGGAAGCAAGCTGACGGGTATAATGTGGAGGCTTTAAAAACGTTACTCGGAGATGATTTAAGTGTGACAGCTTTGCCAAAAGGGTGGGTCGGCGCCTATCTATCTCAACATCCAAGGGCGAAAAATGCACAAAAAGTCAGAACACTCAGCCAGCAGTTGAAAGCGATTTGGGCTAAAAAAACACACCACCGTGATGGTGGAGAACCCTATAAAGCTGCATTGCGTGTTTCATTATTGGCACATGAAATTGGTGCTATGCCGTGTTGGAACTGTAAAAGTGGTAAGGATAGAACAGGTATGCTGGATGCAGAAATCAAACGTGAAATAGTTAAAATGCATCAGCATGAAATTGGACTTTTCAAACAAACATCGGGTGTTAGCATTCCGGGAAGCCTGTTGAGCAGTAATGAACAAACACTTTTGCAAACCATTTTACGCCATGGTGGTAACAAGGAGGTTCAAGAGTATAACACTGGCGTACCTGGTAATAAGGTCGCAAGACCAATGCCCAAATTTGTGCAGTTGTCAACGTGGCAAAGGATCGGTGATGCTAATGCATTTAAAGATATACGCGGGTTATCTGGGTTGGTGTAATACCAAAGATATGTTGTGATAACGCAACAGGAATGTATCTAAACAGTAGCCATTGCATTGCCATTATTGGGCTGTTTCGTATTCAGTTTTAATGGATGAGGCTTACCGTAAAAACGTGAATAAACCTTGATCTAAATCACAATCTATGGCCTCACTTTTTGTTGTTATGAAAATCCCGTCGTTTGGGAAATGATTCCATTAATATAAACTGATTCGAGAAAGGTATAACGAATACGTTATGCTGCGGAGGAAATATGTCGGTTATTCGCACATGCCTTAACCTGTTTGGTGGTGATACAGTAATTGTACGGTGTTCTAATACGTTTGATATTCACATGAGCGATTCGACGCCGGAATTGAATACCACACCGGAGGTGGTGCAGAACAACAGTATTAGCATTAGTGCTGAGGATGAGGTTTATTTTACCGTTCCTTATACTGGCGAATGGAATCTAACTATTCACGCAAAGAATGATACGCCTGAGCACTCCATTAGCTATTTCCCTGCATGATAACAGCGTTATTCATAAATGGGATAACAGTGGACATCCAAAATGGTGGGTGTTCACTGTTATATACTCTAATAGTTCGAGTTGTAGGTAGTAAAGATGGTAGGGGGGTGACAAATTTGTCTGGGACCCATTTGAACAACGCTTGCTCTGGCCTATAGGGTGGATCTTAATAAGCTTACTCAGGTAAATTATTCGGATGGGCGTGTGCTGCACAGACAAATTGAAATATGATGAGTATAGGCGCTCCCTCATTCTCCATGAGCCATTGTAGTGTTCTCTTTTTTGAGATCGCCCTATTTCAAGTACGGATGCAGTGGCTACAATACACAGCATTTATCTAAGTAAGCTAATGGGAACGATGAATCCTGTCTCTGAGATTCACTCTTCGAGTATATGCCAGTGTGGTCAAATATTTCACCGACACATTTACTGACTGTTGTTCTGCAGTTTAGCGATTTAACACATATATTATTCAAAATTCTTTTTAAAGTGGTTGGTATTATTAGGTCTTTTAATATCCATATATTGTTACCCGTGTGTGAGAATCTAAATGGTAAGACCAATTTCAACCTATAAATCGAGTGGTGTGATGTTTATCACGCCTCGGTGATGATGATGTTGCCAAAGGTATGCGATGTTTCTTAATTTTTATACCTTTTGTTACAGGGGTAAAAAACGCGACCATACTATTAATGCATGCTCAGATTTTTACTCAGTTTTTGCTACGCTTGAAGATAAGCGCAGCTATCGCAAGCGTAATCACTAGTTCGAACAGACGTGTAGTGATGGTAATGTGGGGGCTCCCCAGAACTGCTATACCCATGTGACTTGGAGACGCGTTATATACCTGCACGTTTGACCTCCATACGGCATAATTCTCTTAAAATCATGACGATAAGAAGAGTAGAGGGCGTAATATGGGCCAGGCTCCAACGATAAAAGACGAGGCGAAACGCTTGGCTGCCTTGAGCGAGTATGGCATCGACCATGTGCTTTCGGATACTGGATTGAATAACTTGCTCAATTTAGCGGCAAATGTATTCAATGTGCCTATCGTATTGGTGTCCTTGATTGACGAACAGCGCCAGTTGCTCGCCGCCGGGCTGGGCATTTCTGTTTGCGAAACTTCACGCGATGCTTCTTTTTGTGCACACACTATTTTGCGCCGCAAGATTATGGTGGTTCCTGATGCGCGTCTGGACTCACGCTTTAAAGACAACCCGATGGTGGTGGGGGCACCCCATATCCGTTTCTATGCAGGTATACCGTTACGCACGCTATCAGGTTATGCTATCGGAACATTGTGCATCATTGACCTTAAACCCCGGCGCACGCTGAGCGCCCGAGACGAACATAACATGCAGGATTTAGCCGCGCTGGTAATGGAGAGACTGGAAATGCGGCGACTTGAATTGGCGCGCAACGCCAGCCAGGTTCGCTTTGAGAATATTGCCAATACCTCACCCGATTCGATTATTTGTGTGAATGAAAAGGGAATTATCACATTTTGGAATGCATCTGCGGAAAAAATGCTCGAATACTCTCGCGCAGACATTATCGGCAATAACATTGATACCATTGTTCCCAAGGCCTTCATCGATAAATTTAACGCCGTAGTTAGCGACAGGGAAGCCCTGATTAAAGGTGTAACGGTTGAGTTAAACGTGCAAAGTCGTAACAGTACCATGATTCCGGTCGAGCTTTCCGTTTCTATGTGGGCGGATAATAATACCGTGAGTTACGGCGCTATTCTGCGTGATATTACTGAGCGTAGACGTAACGAAGAGCGCCTGTTTTTATTAGCACATATGGATCCACTGACAGGGTTGGCAAATCGGACATTGCTAACCACCAGTCTGGAACAGGCGTTGAAAGATGAGCCGGCCATTTGTGTCATGATGATCGATCTTGACGGATTTAAAGATGTTAACGACAGCCTTGGTCATGCACGGGGTGATGAAATACTGGTCAGCGTGGCGAAAAAAATTCAGTCTAGCGTGCGTGCCGGCGATCTTGTGGCGCGTATGGGCGGTGACGAATTTGCGGTACTTTTGCCTGGGGTGAGTGATTTCAAGCTTGCAGCTGAGACGGCAGAGCGAATTATCCATGAAATCTCGCAGGCCATGATTGTAGAGGAGCACCAGATTAATATCAGTGCCAGCGTCGGTATGGTGCTTTACCCTACGCATGGCATTACTGCGCAAGATTTGCTGACGAGTGCGGATTTGGCACTCTATCAGGCGAAAGCAGAAGGACGTAATTGTCATCGTTTTTTTACACGAGAAATGCGTGAAATTTTTCAAGCCAAGCACGCCTTCCAATTGGAATTTATTCGTGCTTACGAGCAGAGCGAATTCGAAGTTTTTTACCAACCCCAGGTCAATCTGATCACCAATGAGATTATTGGCGCAGAGGCGTTATTACGCTGGCGGCATCCCCAAAAAGGGTTGCTAGGGCCAGGTGCTTTTTTAGCCGCGCTGGAAAGCGGCCCTTGGGCTGAACGCATCGGTGACTGGGTCGTTGAAACCGCGTGTCGCCAGGCGGCAATGTGGTGTGATTCTGGGGCAAAAAACTTCCGTATCAGCATTAATCTATTTAGCGCACAGTTCCGCTCTGGCACGCTGGCGCAAAAGATTGAGCATGTACTGGCCCACACAGGGCTTGGTGCAGGTTCACTGGAACTGGAGATTACGGAAAATGTCATTCTGCGCTATGACGAAAATATGTTGCAACCGCTGAAAGTGCTACGAGATGCCGGTATTGGTATTGCTTTTGATGACTATGGTACGGGCTATGCGTCGTTAAGCATGTTAAAGAACTATCCAGTGACAAGACTCAAAATCGATCAAACTTTTGTACGTGCTATGTGCGATTCTCCCCCGGATGCAGCGATTGTTCGCGCCATTCTCTATTTAGGTAAAAGTTTTGGTCTGAATGTCATTGCTGAAGGTGTTGAAACCATGGAGCAGTGCGAGCGCTTACGCAATAAAGGTTGCGAAGAAGCACAAGGCTATCTGTTCGGCCACCCAATGACGGCAGATGATTTTACTCAGCAACTCGGTGCTCAGATTGTCTCGGAATTCCGCTAACGCAACGCATCCCCATTGTCCCACCTATGACGCGTAAACAAAAAATGGAATATAGATCACGTTTTTTCTATAGTGATGGGTCTGTGTTGCGTTACCTGTAGGATTGGCTGTGCACGAAATCTTCGAGATGTTACTGGCGGTGTTTGAACGCGCTGCGTTAATGCTAATTTGCCTATTTTTTTTAACGCGGACGCGGCAATTTCGTCAGCTATTGCAAAAAGAGGAGCACTCCCTACGCGAACGTGTAGCGGTGACGGCGATTTTCTCTTTATTTGCGCTCTTTGGAACGTATTCCGGCATCAACGTCGAAGGCTCCTTGGTTAACGTCAGGGTGATTGCTGTGATGTCAGGAGGAATTCTATTTGGTCCTTGGGTGGGCATTGCTACCGGCACTGTGGCCGGTGTGCACCGCTATCTGATCGATATCAATGGTATCACTTCGGTTCCTTGTCTGATCACCAGCATTATTGCGGGGGTTACATCGGGCTATATCAATCGCAAGGTAAAGAAAGAGCAGCAATGGAGCATTGGTATTTTAGGTGGCATGATGTGCGAATCACTGACAATGTTGTTGGTGGTGCTATGGGCTACACCCACTGCGTTGGGATTGGATATTGTCTCAAAGATTGCTGTTCCCATGATTACGGGGTCCGTTTGTATCGGCCTAATCGTACTATTAGTGCAGAGTGTGGCAAATGAAAAAGAGGTTATCGCCGCGCGACAAGCGAAACTGGCGCTGGATATCGCTCATAAGACATTGCCTTATTTTCGCAATATCAATAGTCATTCGCTGGCGGCCATCTGCCGTATCATCCGTACCGAAATCAACGCTGATGCAGTAGCGATGACCAATACGCAGCATATTTTAGCCTATGTCGGTGTGGGTGAGGAAAAATACAATATCGGTCACGACATCATAAGTCCCATGACGCAACAGGTTATCCATGATGGCAAGATCATTATAAAGAATAATGATGAACAGCATTTGACGCCGGAAATCCATTCAATGATTGTGATTCCTCTGCTCGAACATGGGCAGGTCACAGGAACATTGAAGATTTATTATCGTCACGCACATAAAATAACCTACTCGTTGCAGGTGATGGCTATCGGTTTGTCACAAATAATGTCAACGCAGATAGAGGTCTCGCGCACGGAGCAACTGCGCGATATGGCCAATAAGGCTGAACTCAGAGCGTTGCAGAGCAAAATCAATCCACATTTTTTGTTTAATGCCCTAAATGCCATTTCTTCATCAATCCGCATTAATCCCGATACGGCGCGTCAACTGGTGATTAATCTGTCACGCTATTTGCGTTATAACCTTGAGTTGAATGATGATGCGTTGATTGATGTTAAAAAAGAGCTTTATCAGATCCGTGACTATATCGCCATTGAGCAGGCTAGATTTGGTGCCAAGCTGACGGTGATTTATGACATTGATGACGATCTCGCTTATCAGATACCAAGCCTGTTGATTCAACCGCTGGTGGAAAACGCCATTGTGCACGGTATTCAACCCTGCCGCGGGAAAGGCACGGTCATCATATCGGTAAAAGATCAGGGAGAGCGGCTGCGCGTGGCAGTAACGGACACTGGCCATGGTATCGATCAACAAACGATTGAACGCGTAGCGCGTAATGAAGTGCCCGGTAATAAAATTGGCTTACTCAATGTGCACCACCGCGTGCGATTGCTTTATGGTGATGGCCTGCACATACGGCGATTAGAGCCTGGTACAGAAATTGTATTCTACATTCCTCGCGCAGCAGAACCATCGCGTATGGTGCCTGAAAATAACGAGATGACTTCTTTGGTAGTAGAGGACTCGCAGGTTGCAGGAGATAAACGGTGAAGGCCATTATTGTCGAAGATGAATTCCTTGCCCAGGAAGAGCTCAGTTACTTGATCCGACAGCACAGCGATATTGAGATCGTGGCGACCTTTGATGATGGAATGGATGTGCTGAAATATCTGCAACAAAATGATGTTGATGCCATTTTTCTTGATATTAATATTCCATCTTTAAATGGCGTTTTTCTGGCGCAAAATATCAGCAAATTTGCGCAAAAACCTTACATTATCTTTATCACGGCGTATAAAGAGCATGCGGTTGAAGCTTTTGAAGTGGATGCTTTTGACTATATTCTCAAACCGTATCACGAAGCGCGCATCGTCACCATGCTGCAGAAGCTGGAGAATGCCTGGCAGTTACGGCAATCTGCTCCCGCATTGGAGAATGTCAGTTCTGCGAATGCTATGCGACTTGGGCAGCACACCATTAACCTGATGAAGGATGAACGTATTATTGTCACCGACATCAACCAAATCTATTACGCAGCCGCACAAGAGAAAGTGACGTTGGTATACACCCGGCGAGAGACGTTCATCATGCCGATGAATATCACTGAATTTTGTAGTCGATTACCTGAGGATGTTTTTTTTCGCTGCCACCGTTCTTACTGCGTCAACTTGACCAAAATTCGCGAAATTGTTCCCTGGTTTAATAACACCTACATTCTGCGTTTGCATGAATTGGAATTTGAAGTACCGGTAAGCCGTAGCAAGGTAAAAACCTTTCGTGCATTGATGCGTTTGTAACGGCATTTCATTCCACTCTGACGGCATCTCGTTCCCGATTCGATCTTTTCACGCCATCCCGCTTGTAGACTGACCCCAACACGTAAGCGGGTGGACAGTGGTGACAGCACTATTGCCCATTTAGCTTACCTTCTTTGATGTTCCTCTAAGGAACCGTTTTACTAAGAGGTCGGCCTATGAACGCCAAACCAACTCGCCGCGGCCAGATCGTACTCGGCACGATTATCGCACAAATGGGGCTCGGGACTATTTACACCTGGAGTTTGTTCAACCAACCGCTGGTGGACACCTTTGGTTGGTCGCTCAGCGCTGTAGCGACGACGTTTTCCATCACCAGTTTCAGTCTGGCATTTGCTACGTTGTTTGCCGGTAAATTTCAGGACCGGATTGGTATTCGTCGTTTAACGCTATGTGCCGGTATCGTGCTTGGTCTGGGATTAATGGCCAGTGCAGGCGTAACATCCTTGCTGGGGATGTATGTGTTGATGGGGATTGTCGTTGGTTTTGCGGACGGCACGGCCTATATCACGACGTTGTCAAATCTGATCAAGTGGTTCCCTGAACGTAAGGGGTTGATTGCAGGTGTCTCTGTGGGTGCATTTGGTACTGGGAGTCTGGTATTCAAATATATCAACAGTTTCCTGATAGCAGAAGTCGGAGTATCACACGCCTTTTTCTATTGGGGGCTGATGGCTATGGTCATGATCGGGCTTGGTAGCACCTTGTTAAAAGAACCGCCAACACAGACGGCCAATGGAAAAACGCAAATTACCTACGGGACACATGATTTTACGCTGAGCGAAATGCTGGGGAAGAAAGAGGCTTATCTGCTGTTTGTAATTTTCTTTACGGCATGCATGAGCGGCCTGTATCTGATTGGCGTGGTTAAAGATATTGGTGTGGAAATGGCAGGCATGGATAGACAAATGGCGGCCAATGCGGTATCGGCAATCGCTATTTTTAACACGGTAGGTCGCATTGTGCTGGGTGCAATGTCAGATAAAGTTGGCCGTTTGCGTGTCGTCAGTGGAACGCTGCTAGTGACCGCGCTGGCCGTTACCGTTATGGCATTCTTGCCGCTGTCGCCGGTGCTATTTTTCATCTGCGTTAGCGCCATCGCTTTCTGTTTCGGCGGAAACATCACCGTGTTTCCAGCCATTGTGGGCGATTTCTTTGGCCTGAAGCATCACAGCAAAAATTATGGTGTTATCTATCAGGGGTTTGGTATTGGTGCATTATCGGGCTCTTTCATTGCGGCACAGCTGGGCGGCTTTCATGCCACCTTTATCGCCATTGCGATACTGTCAACGCTGTCTCTGCTGATTGCGCTGTGGATCACCCCCCCTAAGTACACACATTCTCAACCCGACATGCCCGCGAGTGTTGCACATGCACGAGGGTAATACACTGTACTAACGTGATAAATGCCTTATTATACAGAGGCCCCTGGGTTAAACCCGGGGGCTTTTTTATGGCGTTAAACCGACTTCATGATTGACTAGTCATTTCATGCAGAGCGACTAAGCTTGCTGTCAGTACGGGCAAACTTATTACAAAATGTAAAGTTATGTCGTTTTAGCGATGGGAAGATTAAGAATGCTTGAAAACGGCGTGATAACCCATACCATCGTGTTGTGAGTGATGTTAATCCCTTTAGAGAGGAAATCAGACTGTTATGATGCGTATTGCGCTTTTCCTGATCACCAACCTGGCGGTGATGTTGGTTTTCGGACTGGTTCTCAGCCTGACGGGAATTCGATCCAGCAGTGTCCAGGGGCTTATGATCATGGCTGGCCTGTTTGGCTTTGGTGGTGCGTTCGTTTCACTGCTGATGTCCAAATGGATGGCTTTACGTTCGGTGGGCGGTGAAGTGATCGAACAGCCGCGTAATGAAACAGAACGGTGGTTGCTTGACACCGTGCGGGTGCAATCGCAGCAAGCTGGCATTGCGATGCCGCAGGTTGCCATTTACCACGCGCCGGATATTAATGCTTTCGCAACAGGAGCACGGCGAGATGCGTCTTTGGTGGCGGTAAGTACCGGTTTGCTGCAAAACATGAGCCGTGATGAAGCAGAAGCAGTAATCGCCCATGAAATCAGCCACGTGGCGAATGGTGATATGGTCACCATGACGTTGATTCAAGGTATTGTGAACACGTTTGTCATCTTCATTTCGCGTCTCATTGCTCAGGTGGCATCCGGCTTTCTTTCCGGCAACCGTGATGACGGTGAGAGCAGCAATGGCAACCCGTTGGTCTATTTTGCGGTAGCAACGGTGCTTGAACTGGTGTTTGGCATTCTGGCCAGCATCATTACCATGTGGTTCTCCCGCTATCGTGAGTTTCATGCGGATGCCGGGTCAGCAAAATTGGTTGGTCGCGAGAAGATGATTGCCGCATTGCAGCGTTTGAAAACCAGTTATGAGCCGCAGGAAGAAAGCAGCATGATGGCATTCTGCATCAACGGCAAATCAAAATCTTTTAGCGAGTTGTTTATGTCGCATCCGCCGTTGGATAAACGCATTGAAGCGCTGCGCAGCGGTGCGTATCTTAAGTAAAATTCCCGCAAAAACAAACCATTCTACAACAGGGAGCTCTTCTTGAGCCCCCTGTCTTCAATAACGTGTTATCCTTTATACCTCTGTCTTGATAGCATAAATTCCTTTTTTACTGGGAAAACAGGGGATGAAAATCAGTAGAATGTTTCATAAAATAAAACCGTGATCACGGAAAAATGAAACATTGTTTCTATAATGCTGGTATTACAGATCTATCGCATCAGGGTGACGGCTGGTCACAAGACTTGTGTCGTCCGCTGATGCTAGCCGTATTCTTTTCGATATGTTCTAAGGATTTACGATGGCCAAAGGCAAAAAGATTCCCCTCTCGTTTCATACCTATCAAGACGCAGCAACTGGCACCGACGTGGTGCGTTTAACGCCTCCCGATGTTATTTGCCATCGCAACTATTTCTACCAGAAGTGTTTTTCTAATGATGGCAGTAAACTGCTGTTTGGCGGCGCGTTTGATGGCCCATGGAACTACTACCTGCTGGATCTGAACACACAGGAAGCGACGCAACTGACGGAAGGCAAGGGCGACAACACCTTTGGTGGTTTTATGTCTCCTGAAGATGATGCGCTTTACTATGTGAAAAATACACGCAACCTGATGCGCGTAGATCTGAACACGCTGGAAGAAACCACTATTTATCAAGTACCGGATGAGTGGGTAGGCTACGGCACTTGGGTTGCCAACTCCGATTGCACCAAGATGGTGGGTATCGAGATCAAGAAAGAAGATTGGCAGCCTCTGACCGACTGGAAAAAATTCCAGGAATTTTATTTTACCAATCCATGCTGTCGCCTGATTCGTATCGATCTGAAAACCGGTGAGGCGCAAACCATTCTCCAAGAAAAACGCTGGTTGGGCCACCCAATTTATCGTCCAGGCGACGACAATACGGTGGCTTTCTGCCATGAAGGTCCGCACGATCTGGTTGATGCCCGTATGTGGTTCATCAATGAAGATGGCAGCAACATGCGTAAAGTTAAAGAACATGCTGAAGGTGAAAGCTGCACGCATGAATTCTGGGTGCCGGATGGTTCTGCAATGATTTATGTGTCGTACCTGAAAGATGATACCAACCGCTATATCCGCAGCATCAATCCGGTTACGTTGGAAGATACACAACTGCGTGTGATGCCACCGTGCTCTCACTTGATGAGTAACTACGATGGTACGTTGCTGGTCGGTGATGGTTCCGATGCGCCTGTGGATGTGCAGGATGATGGTGGTTACAAAATCGAAAACGATCCGTTCCTGTATGTGTTTAACCTGAAGACCGGTAAAGAACACCGTGTTGCGCAGCACAATACATCCTGGAAGGTGTTGGAAGGCGATCGTCAGGTAACGCACCCGCATCCGTCCTTTACTCCGGATAACAAGCGCATCCTGTTCACATCGGATGTTGATGGCAAGCCAGCGCTTTATCTTGCCACCGTACCTGATTCAGTTTGGAAGTAAGCCCAGAACCCCATTACGGTAACGGAATGGGGTTTCTTCTATCGTCTCTGGTTTACCAGTGACGAATAAGCCCTGAATAATTCGCATTGCAGTAAAGCGGCAAGCGAGTGACAAATTTGTCTGGAACAAATTTGAACAGCGCTTGCGCTGGCCCGCGTAGTGAACCTCAGGGATGAGGTTCATCAATCCTGATGAGCTTACATTGATAAGTGATTTAGGGGAGCGGGCATAGTCAACTCCACTGTAGTGCGATGTATGACGGGTATAATAACTTTAATAATAAGCAATCCCCTTGATTATCGTTATTGTTCCATTGCCATAATCAGCGTGTTCCCTTTATACTGAAACCATCGTTCTATTTTTTTTAAAACAAAAAAAACTGAGTAGGGTACCCAAAAAAATGGCTATTGCAGATTTAGATAAACAGCCCGATTCCGTGTCGTCCGTTTTGAAGGTTTTTGGTATTTTGCAGGCATTAGGTGAGGAAAGAGAGATCGGTATTACGGAACTCTCTCAGCGCGTCATGATGTCGAAAAGTACAGTGTACCGTTTTTTGCAGACGATGAAGTCCTTGGGATATGTCGCGCAAGAAGGCGAATCCGAGAAGTATTCCTTGACGCTAAAATTGTTCGAACTTGGCGCCAAAGCATTACAAAATGTGGATTTGATTCGTAGTGCTGATATCCAAATGCGTGAATTGTCTACGCTGACGAAAGAAACAATCCACCTTGGTGCGTTGGATGAAGATGGTATCGTTTATATTCACAAAATCGATTCCATGTACAACCTGCGTATGTATTCGCGTATTGGTCGCCGTAATCCACTGCACAGTACAGCAATCGGTAAAGTGCTGTTGGCATGGCGCGATCGTGATGAAGCTGCAGAAATTCTGAGCAAAGTAGAATTTACCCGCAGTACGCCGCATACAGTTGGCAGCGCTGAGGCCTTGTTGCCTCTCCTCGACACTGTGCGTCAGCAGGGTTATGGCGAAGATAAAGAAGAACAGGAAGAAGGCTTGCGCTGTATCGCTGTGCCTGTCTTTGACCGTTTCGGCGTAGTGATTGCCGGGTTAAGTATTTCATTCCCCACCATTCGCTTTGCAGAAGATAGCATGCATGAATATGTTGCCATGTTGCATCACGCGGCAAAAAATATCTCTGAGCAGATGGGTTATCACGACTATCCGTTTTGACTCCTTTTTGTGCAACCGACGGTTATTGCTTAAAAAGCCTGCCTGCTGGTAGGCTTTTTATTGTCACTATTTTGTTAACTGCCGATTACTCCATATCGAGTGCCCTTTGTAATTGCTGTGTCAGCATCAGTGCATTTTCTGGTCCATTGATATTGGTAAAACCAAGTAATAATCCATTTTGTTTGGCTTCTTGTATACACCATCTGCTAATTGCCTTAATTGCCAGTCCTTGTGATTGAGCCGCTTCGGCCAATGCTCTATCCGTTCGTGCTTCATGCGGTAATGCCAGCAAATGTGTGCCTCCCGCGAGCGATGGGAGTGTGAACCGATTGCCAAATGTTTGTCCCAAAGCATCAACCAAATAACCTCGTCGCGTTGCATAAAGTAGGCGCATTTTGCGAAGGTGGCGGGTGAAATGACCTTGTTCCATAAAATCAGCAACGGTGGCTTGCGGCAAAATAAAGCCTGGGCCGGGTAACGTTTTTGCTACATCCACAAAACGACGAATGTATTTTGGTGGTACAACCAAATAGCCCAAACGTAAGCCAGGAAATAGCACTTTGCTAAACGTACCGCAGTAAAGTACCCGGCCACGCTGGTCCAAACTTTTAAGCGCAGGAAGCGGGTGTCCTCGGTAACGGAATTCGCTGTCATAGTCGTCTTCAATAATCCAAGATTGTTGCTGGTTTGCCCATGCGAGTAACTCTAAGCGTCGTGCCAGAGAAAGAGCGACGCCCAGAGGGAACTGGTGTGTGGGGGTAACCAAAGCAAAACGGGCCTGGGGGGCTAGCTGTTTCCCATGGCTAACATTAAGGCCATTATCATCGACCGGGACAGGAATCAGTTGCATTCCTGCGCGTTGAAGGAAGTCTCTGGCGAGGGGGTAGCCTGGATCCTCATACCATCCAGTATCGCCGTTTTGAAATAATGCCTGACAAATAAGCGCCAATGTGCCGTGATAACCTGCCGTTATGAATACTTGCTCATAAGAGCAGGCGATGCCACGGGAGATCCCGAGGTAAGCGGCGACAGTTTGTCTAAGTGGTCCGTATCCCTCTGGTTCTGGGTAGTGCAACGCTGCGGTATCGAGCGAACGCATGCGACGTCCCATCAGACGTGACCAGGTTTTTCGTGGGAATGCATCGAGAGCAGGAATACCCGTCTGAAAAGGGAGTATGCCTTGGGCAGTTAACGGAGAAGGGTGGCTTTGTCGAGCATTGCTGACAGGTGCACTGGATGTTGACTGGCTGAGGCCATTTAATTGATGTGATACGAAAGTGCCTGTTGGACCTCGCGCTAAAAAATAGCCTTCACTCGTTAGCATCTGGTAGGCCATTTCAACGGTTCCCCGCGCCAGATGTAACTCACTTGCCAAACTACGCACGGAAGCAATTCTGTCCCCTGGTCTTAAAGATCCACTGACAATCGCATCGCGAAAGCGGCGATATAACTGAAGATAAATAGGAATATTGGTTTCGCGATCCAGTGTAATGGATGGCAAGGTTAATGATGATGTCCTGGTCATTTACTCAATTCTTGTATCTATGAGTGGGGCGTAATTTTTTTAGAATAGCAGTATCTAAACAAAGAGATCATCATTATGAATGCCATCAGATTGCCTTATCGAACGTTATCACCAGAAGCCTATCAGGGACTTATTACGACCAAACAGGCCTTAGACACCAGCACACTGGGTAAAGCCTTGGTGGAGTTGATTTACTTGCGTATTTCTCAAATCAACGGATGCGCATTCTGTCTGGAAATGCACGCTGCGTCGCTACGTTCTGCGGGAGAAACAGATGCCCGGTTGGACAGTTTGTCTGGTTGGCGAGTGAGTGCTCTGTTCACAGAACGAGAACGTGCGGCATTAGCTTGGACAGAATCACTGGTCAATGTTGATAAAACACATGCGCCTGATGATGATTTTTTGCCACTGAAGGCGCATTTCACAGACGCGGAAATTTCAGATCTGTGCTTCGCAATTGCGTTGATGAGTGCTTTCAACCGCCTCGCTGTTGGGGTCCGGCAGTAGGTGACCAAGGTTGATTTATTGATACTCTTTGCGACTATCACAGAGATGGCATAAAAACGGCAGAGTAAGGAGAGGATGATAATGCGCGATAATTTAAACCAGTATGGACAGCCCGTCGGCGAATCTCTGGCTAACTGGTCAGCGTGCAGTTTCCCTGGCGATATTATTCTCACCGGGCGTTTTTGCCGGGTTGAGCCCTTAAATGCCACATTGCATGCCGATGCGCTTTATGCCGCCTATTCCTCCGCGTCTGACGAAAGAGATTGGACCTATATGTTCGTAGGTCCATTTCAACATAGTGATGAATACCGTAATTACCTGAACGAAACAGAACAACGCAAGGATGTTAAATGTTACGTAATTATAGATGTATTGACCGATAAGGCGGTTGGTACATTCTCGTTAATGCGAATAGATATGGGCAGTGGTGTTATCGAGGTGGGGTCGGTTGCTTTTTCCCCATTATTAAAACACACACCGCTCGGGACAGAAGCACATTTTTTGCTGATGGGCTATGTTTTCGAACAGCTGCGATATCGTCGTTACGAGTGGAAATGCGATAGCCTTAATGTGCCGTCGCGTCATGCAGCTCTGCGCCTGGGCTTTACGTTTGAAGGCATATTCCGTCAAGCGGTGGTTTACAAAGGCCGCACGCGCGATACCGCATGGTTTTCCTTGTTGGATAGAGAATGGTCGCAACTTAAGCGCAGCTTTATTGCCTGGCTGGCGAAGGAAAATTTCGATGCTGGAGGTAAACAGATCCTAACGCTGGCAGAGATCAGACGCTCTCAGCAGGAAAAAAACTGATGAGCATGATGTAATAGGCGCAGATGGCTACGAAGTGATAGTATGACCCCCGATATGCTTGGCTTTAGAGTATGAGTTGGGGTTGTTGTGAACATTTTACAGATTATTTTTATCATGTTGATGGTGCTGTTTGCTGCTCTGGTGTGGTTTTTTGTCAACCGAGCCAGCGTTCGTGCTAATGAGAAGATCCGCCTGCTACAAGAAATTTTGGAACAGCAACGTATTCAAACGGCATTGCTCCAAACTTTAGCACCCACCACTGCGGTGATTACACCTCCTGAGCCTGAAAGCGTGCTGCATCCGTCGGATGAATCCGTCCCAGAGCTTGATGCGTTCAACGTTATTCCCGAACGCTAAGGCTGATTGCAACGGATCAGATGCTCGCCTGCAGCGTTTCTACGTAATGCACACAGCAAGCGTTATTGCAGCGCACAGTAATCAAAAACAGCAAATGGAAAAGTGAATACAACATGGCGGTAGAGAGCGAGCTGGTTTTAAAACGGGGATTGAAGAATCGCCATATTCAGTTAATTGCGTTAGGTGGTGCGATAGGCACTGGGCTCTTTTTAGGGATATCTCAGACGATTCAGATGGCAGGGCCTTCTGTGCTGTTGGGGTACGGGGTTGCAGGTATTATTGCTTTTCTGATTATGCGTCAGTTAGGTGAAATGGTCGTCGAGGAGCCGGTTGCGGGATCGTTCAGTCATTTCGCCTATAAGTATTGGGGTAGCTTTGCTGGTTTTCTCGCTGGATGGAACTATTGGGCGATGTTTATCCTGGTGGGGATGGCTGAGCTCACTGCCGTCGGGATCTATATTCAATATTGGTGGCCTGATGTACCCACTTGGGTATCAGCGGCGGTATTTTTTGTCGTGATCAATGCTATTAATTTGGTGAACGTGAAGCTGTATGGCGAAACCGAGTTCTGGTTTGCCATCATTAAAGTGTTAGCGATCCTCGGCATGATTGGTTTTGGTGCCTGGTTACTGATAAGCGGGCAGGGTGGAGAGCAGGCTACGGTACGTAATCTGTGGCAGCACGGTGGTTTTTTCCCACTCGGCATCAATGGATTGGTGATGGCGATGGCAGTGATCATGTTCTCTTTTGGTGGGCTGGAGCTTGTCGGGATCACGGCGGCCGAGGCAGCCGACCCTAAACGTTCCATTCCGCAGGCGACCAATCAGGTGGTCTATCGTATTCTGATCTTTTATATTGGCTCGCTCGGTATCCTGCTATCGCTTTATCCGTGGCAAAACGTGATTAGCGGTGGTAGCCCTTTTGTAATGATTTTCCATGCATTAGACAGTAATGCCATTGCTAACGTGCTGAATCTGGTGGTGTTAACCGCCGCATTATCGGTATACAACAGTGGGGTATACTGCAATAGCCGCATGCTGTTTGGCCTTGCTTCTCAAGGAAATGCACCGCGTTGGCTTTCTCGTGTCAACACGCGTGGTGTACCTGTACGTTCCATTGCACTTTCGGCGCTGGCAACCTCTATTGGCGTACTCATTAATTATATTATGCCGGGTAAGGCCTTTGAGTTATTGATGGCATTGGTGGTATCAACGTTGGTGATTAATTGGATCATGATCTGCGTGGCACATCTGCGTTTTCGTCAGGCGATGGACCAGCGCGGTGTGGTCACCCACTTCAAGGCTATTTTCTATCCTTATGGCAATTACTTGTGTTTGCTTTTCTTGGCCGCGATTCTGATCATCATGCTAATGACGCCCGATATCCGCGTCTCTGTATTGCTGATTCCTGTATGGGTGGCGTTTATCTGGTTTGGTTTCTGCCTGTCCCAACGACGTAAAGCGGCAGAAATGCTGGAACTGGGTGCGAAAGAATAGTGAGATAAAGCGATTTCTTGCTGATATCGCCGGTGGCGTTACGTTGGCACCGGCGACGAGATGTAGTGCTGTGTAGTTCTGTGTGTTATTCGACTTTTGCTACGTCGGTCTTGCCGGCTTTTGCATTAGCAATTGCCGCATTTGCCAACACGACAAAATCTTCGCTGGAATGAGTGGCACCGGTTACGCCATCAACATTTTCAGGATTTTGTTTTTCCACCAATCCTTGAGCGAGTTTGACCGTATACTCTTCTGGATTCGCTCCGGTTGCCGCTTTCATCTTTTTGTTGTATTCCACATCAGTGGTTTTCAGATGACCGTCCTTTTGGCTGTTGTAATCGAATTTTACTGCAGCAATTTTCCCGTCTTTGTAAGTGACTTCTACAAATGGTTTCCACCCTTTATCGTCGAAATTGACGGTTTCAGCACGGTATGTCCCGTCTTTGATAGCGCCATCGGCGGCATGAACCCCTACTGCGAAAAGGCTCGCTACAACAATGGGTATGAACTTCATTTTCATGGTTTCATCCTCAAATTCTTATCAGTGTATTTGTGTGCAAATGAGTGAGGCAATCTGTCTATTGGGGCCAAATTCGGGCACCAAGAGTGGATGAAGCGTACCGCTGACTTTAGTTAAATAAAGTGTTCGGCTTAACAAAATGACGTTATCACCATGATAATTGTGTGGTGAATTGTGACGGGTAAGACAAATTGACACCGGTAAACACGATAATACCGCAATAACATAGGATAAGTGTTGCCGGATGTGGCTGGTTCAGCCGGGGTAATGGTGATAGCATAATGCCTGTCACTAATCCCACATTTTGTGGGATTTTGATTTTGTACCAAGTGTACCAATTTAACAACGGTTGGTTAGATGGTTACACAACGTTATGAAAATTAAATGAATTCATTTTCGTATGTGATCTTTCGTGTGGGTCACCACTGCGAATAAGGGAACTACAATGCCTGTTATTACTCTTCCTGATGGAAGTCAGCGTCAATACGATCGTGCTGTTTCTCCTCTTGATGTTGCACTGGATATTGGTCCCGGTCTGGCGAAAGCCTGTATCGCCGGACGTGTTAATGGTGAACTGGTGGATGCCAGCGACCTGATCGAATCCGATGCCCAATTGGCAATTATCACCGCCAAGGACCAAGAGGGGTTGGAAATACTTCGCCACTCTTGTGCCCACTTGTTAGGACACGCCATCAAACAGTTGTGGCCGGATACCAAAATGGCAATCGGCCCTGTCATTGATAACGGCTTTTATTATGACGTTGACTTGGATCGTACGCTGACGCAGGAAGATATCGATCTGCTTGAAAAACGTATGCATGAACTGGCTGATAAAGATTACGACGTTATCAAGAAAAAAGTCAGTTGGCAGGAAGCGCGAGATACTTTCACTGCGCGTGGCGAGACCTATAAGGTTGCCATTCTGGATGAAAATATCAGCCGCGACGATCGTCCGGGGTTGTATCACCACGAAGAATACGTCGATATGTGTCGTGGCCCACACGTACCCAACATGCGTTTTTGCCATCATTTCAAATTGCAGAAAACGTCGGGCGCTTATTGGCGCGGCGATAGCAAAAACAAGATGTTGCAACGTATCTACGGCACAGCATGGGCAGATAAAAAACAGCTGGGTGCCTATTTACAGCGCTTAGAAGAAGCGGCCAAGCGCGATCACCGCAAGATTGGTAAACAGCTTGACCTGTATCATATGCAGGAAGAAGCACCAGGTATGGTGTTCTGGCACAACGACGGCTGGACGGTATTCCGTGAACTGGAGGCCTTTGTGCGCATGAAGCTCAAAGAATACCAGTATCAGGAAGTGAAAGGGCCCTTTATGATGGACCGCGTGCTGTGGGAAAAAACCGGGCACTGGGAAAACTATAAAGAAGCCATGTTCACGACATCTTCAGAGAACCGCGAATATTGCATCAAACCAATGAACTGTCCGGGTCATGTGCAGATCTTTAACCAAGGTCTGAAGTCCTACCGCGATTTACCGTTGCGCATGGCTGAGTTTGGCAGTTGTCATCGTAATGAGCCGTCGGGTTCTCTGCATGGGCTGATGCGCGTGCGTGGATTTACTCAGGATGACGCTCATATTTTCTGTACTGAAGAGCAAGTCCGTGCAGAGGTGAATAGCTGTATCAAGATGGTGTACGATATGTACAGCACCTTCGGTTTTGAAAAAATCGTTGTTAAGCTTTCCACCCGTCCTGAAAAACGTATCGGTAGTGATGAACTGTGGGATCGCGCGGAGCACGATTTGGCGGCTGCGCTGACGGAAAACGACATTCCGTTTGATTATCAGCCGGGTGAGGGGGCATTTTATGGCCCTAAAATTGAATTTACTTTGCACGATTGTTTGGATCGCGCTTGGCAATGTGGTACGGTGCAGCTCGACTTTTCGCTGCCGGGCCGTTTAAGTGCCTCTTATGTTGGTGAAAACAACGAGCGCCAAGTGCCGGTGATGATTCACCGTGCTATTTTGGGATCGATGGAGCGGTTCATCGGTATTCTTACCGAGGAGTTCGCTGGATTCTTCCCAACCTGGTTGGCTCCCGTGCAGGCCGTGGTGATGAATATCACCGATGGGCAGTCTGAATATGTCAGTGAATTGACGCGAAAACTGCAAGATGCAGGTATTCGTGTAAAAGCGGACTTGAGAAATGAGAAAATAGGCTTTAAAATCCGCGAGCACACTTTAAGACGTGTTCCCTATATGCTTGTTTGTGGTGATAAAGAGGTGGAAGCGGGCAAAGTGGCCGTTCGTACCCGTCGCGGCAAGGATTTGGGAAGCATCGACGTTAACGAAGTGATCAAGCAGCTGCAGCAAGAAATTCGCAGCCGTAGTCTTCATCAGTTGGAGGAATAAGGTATAAAAGGCGGAAAACGAGTTCAACCGGCGCGTCCTAATCGCATCAATAGAGAAATTCGCGCGCAAGAGGTACGTCTAACAGGCGTCGATGGCGAGCAGATTGGCATTGTCAGTCTGAATGAAGCGTTAGAGAAAGCCGAGGAAGCAGGTGTTGATTTAGTTGAAATCAGTCCTAACGCCGAGCCGCCGGTTTGCCGAATCATGGATTACGGCAAGTTCCTCTACGAGAAGAGTAAGGCCACCAAGGAACAGAAGAAGAAACAAAAAGTTATTCAGGTTAAGGAAATCAAATTCCGTCCTGGTACCGATGATGGCGACTATCAGGTCAAACTACGCAACCTGGTTCGCTTTCTGGAAGACGGTGACAAGGCCAAAATCACTCTGCGTTTTCGTGGACGTGAAATGGCGCACCAACAGATTGGTATCGAAGTGCTTAACCGCGTTCGTGACGATCTGAGTGAACTGGCAGTGGTCGAATCCTTCCCAACGAAGATCGAAGGCCGCCAGATGATCATGGTGCTTGCACCGAAGAAGAAACAGTAAGGCATTCAAGTAATAGAACCCGTGCGGTGTCCGCATCGCGCGGGTTTTGTTCGCCTTAGCTGATTCATTATATCAACAATGCGAAGTGGAAATTAACATGCCAAAGATCAAAACAGTACGTGGCGCCGCTAAACGCTTTAAAAAGACCGCCAAAGGTGGTTTTAAGCGTAAGCATGCTAACCTGCGTCATATTCTGACCAAAAAAGCGACTAAACGTAAACGTCATCTGCGTCCGAAGGGTATGGTCTCCAAAGGAGATCTGGGCCTGGTTGTCGCATGTCTGCCGTACGCATAAGTAACCTTTTTGAATCAAGAATAAGACTTTAGGAGAGAGCATATGGCTCGCGTAAAACGTGGTGTGGTTGCTCGTGCACGTCACAAGAAAATTCTGAAACAAGCGAAAGGTTACTACGGTGCCCGTTCGCGCGTTTATCGTGTTGCCTTCCAGGCAGTAATCAAAGCTGGTCAGTACGCTTACCGCGACCGTCGTCAACGTAAACGTCAATTCCGTCAGCTGTGGATTGCACGTATCAATGCAGCAGCCCGCCAAAATGGCTTGTCTTACAGTAAATTCATCAATGGCCTGAAAAAAGCCTCTGTTGAAATCGACCGTAAGATCCTGGCTGATATCGCCGTATTCGACAAAGTGGCATTCTCTGCCCTGGTTGAAAAAGCGAAAGCAGCCCTGGCGTAAGCCAGTGGAAAGAGGGAGCGTAGCTCCCTCTTTTCGTTTAAGGTGTCGTCAGTGCAGCCTCTGTGTCACATTGAGCGATATCTGTAAACGTAGTGATTGACTTTTCACTCGCCCCGATTTCCAATAAGACAGTGCTGTTTGTAGTAACATTTTTACCGTAAACGTGTCCGCCGGTCATGGTATTGGCGATAAACATCGACACTGGTGACGCGCAAGCGTATTGACATTAAGGTAACGCAAGTATGACTACTGCTATTTTCCGTTTCTTTTTTTACTTTAGCACCTGATCTCAGGGGGCTTTGCGCGTAAGAAAAGAAACGAAAAATAGCGCTTGAAGCCTCCCGCCGGGAGGCTTTTTTGTTTGCGTTTGGTTCTAATCATGATAACTGGCCATACAGGCAGAAGAAGAGGAATGCAATGCCACATCTCGCAGAGCTGGTAGCGAATGCCAGAACAGCCATAGACGCGGCTCAAGATATTGCGACGCTGGAAAATGTGCGTGTCGAATATCTGGGCAAAAAAGGGCATTTAACCCTGCAAATGACATCGCTACGTGATTTACCCACGGAAGAACGCCCTGCGGCGGGTGCGGTCATCAACCAGGCGAAGCAGGATGTACAAGAGGCGCTGAATGCTCGCAAACAGACGCTGGAATCAGCGGTGCTAAATGCGCGTCTGGTCGAAGAAACCATCGATGTTTCCTTGCCAGGGCGCACGATGGAAAATGGTGGTTTGCATCCAGTAACGCGTACGATCGATCGTATCGAAACTTTCTTCGGTGAATTGGGTTTCTCTGTGGCAACCGGGCCAGAAATCGAAGATGCCTATTACAACTTTGATGCGTTAAATATTCCTGGCCACCATCCTGCGCGTGCCGATCATGACACTTTCTGGTTTGATGCCACGCGTTTGCTGCGTACCCAAACTTCTGGGGTACAAATTCGTACCATGGAAAAACAGCAACCACCCATCCGTATTATCGCGCCAGGTCGAGTGTACCGTAACGACTACGACCAGACGCACACGCCGATGTTTCATCAGATGGAAGGGTTGATCGTAGATAAAAACATCAGCTTTACCAACCTGAAAGGTACGCTACATGATTTCCTGCGTAACTTCTTTGAAGAAGATTTGCAGGTTCGCTTCCGTCCTTCCTATTTCCCGTTTACTGAGCCATCTGCAGAAGTGGATGTGATGGGTAAGAACGGTAAGTGGTTGGAAGTGCTCGGCTGCGGCATGGTACATCCTAACGTATTGCGTAACGTTGGCATCGACCCAGAGGTTTACTCCGGTTTTGCGTTTGGTATGGGGATGGAGCGTCTGACCATGTTGCGCTATGGCGTAACCGATTTACGCGCATTCTTCGAAAACGATCTTCGCTTCCTCAAACAGTTTAAGTAAGGCGGGTACAGCATTATGAAATTCAGTGAACATTGGCTGCGCGAGTGGGTTAACCCGGCTGTCAGCAGTGAGGAACTGTCAGAACAGATTACCATGGCTGGCCTGGAAGTGGATGACGTTGAGGCGGTTGCAGGGGCTTTTCATGGCGTGGTGGTCGGCGAAGTTGTCGAATGTGGTCAGCACCCAAATGCCGATAAGCTGCGCGTAACGAAAGTCAACGTAGGGGGCGAGCGTCTGCTGGATATCGTGTGTGGCGCACCTAATTGCCGCCAGGGGCTACGTGTTGCTGTCGCTACTATTGGTGCTGTATTGCCGGGCGATTTCAAAATCAAGGCGGCTAAGCTGCGTGGTGAACCCTCTGAAGGGATGTTGTGCTCGTTTTCAGAGTTAGGTATTTCTGAAGATCACAGCGGTATTATCGAACTTCCGCATGATGCACCGATCGGTACCGATATTCGTGAATATTTGGGACTGGATGATAACGCAATTGAAATTAGCGTGACGCCTAACCGAGCAGACTGCCTGAGTATCATTGGCGTGGCGCGTGATGTTGCTGTGTTGAACCAATTGCCTCTGACGGCACCGGAAATTACACCGGTCGCTGCAACTCTTACTGACACCTTCCCGATTCGTGTAGAGGCACCAGACGCCTGCCCGCGCTACCTTGGGCGTGTGGTTAAGGGTATCGATGTGAAAGCGGCTACACCGCTGTGGATGCGTGAAAAGTTGCGACGCTGCGGTATCCGCTCTATTGATGCAGTGGTGGATGTGACTAACTACGTGTTGCTGGAACTGGGGCAGCCGATGCATGCCTTCGATCTGGATCGCCTGGACGGTGGCATTGTGGTCCGTTTGGCGCAAGAGGGTGAAACCCTGACGCTGCTGGATGGCAATGAGGCAACGTTGAATGCAGACACCTTGGTGATTGCTGATCAGAGCAAAGCGCTGGCAATGGGTGGGATTTTCGGTGGTGAACACTCAGGTGTTAACGGCGAAACCTGTAATGTACTGCTGGAGTGTGCCTATTTTAATCCGCTGGCCATTACCGGGCGGGCTCGTCGTCACGGCTTGCACACGGATGCATCTCATCGTTACGAACGCGGTGTCGATCCGGCATTGCAGTACAAAGCCATGGAGCGTGCTACACAGTTACTGCTCTCCATTTGCGGCGGTCAAGCGGGTCCCGTCGTTGATGTGACCAGCGAGGCTCACCTGCCTGTGCGCGCCACCATTACTTTGCGCAGAGAAAAACTGGATCGTTTGATCGGGCATGTTGTTTCGGACGATCAGGTGAACGATATCCTGACCCGCCTTGGTTGCAACGTTGTACGTACCGACACAGGTTGGACAGCGGTAGCGCCGAGTTGGCGTTTTGACATGGAGATCGAGGAAGATTTGGTGGAAGAGGTTGCCCGTGTTTACGGCTACAACAACATTCCCAATATTCCAACCCATGCACCGCTGACCATGACATCGCACCGTGAAGCCGATCTCTCGTTGAAACGCGTGAAGACCCTTCTGATTGATCGCGGCTTTCAGGAAGCGATTACCTATAGTTTTGTCGATCCCAAAGTACAATCGTTGATTCATCCCGGTGAAGAGGCATTGATTCTACCGAGCCCGATTTCCACGGAAATGTCAGCAATGCGCCTGTCGCTGTGGAGTGGCTTGTTAGGTGCCGTAGTGTATAACCAAAACCGCCAGCAGAGTCGCCTGCGCCTCTTTGAAAGCGGTTTAAGATTCGTTCCTGATAGTCAGGATAAACTCGGTATTCGTCAGGATCTTATGTTAGCTGGCGTGATTACCGGGAATCGCTATGATGAACATTGGGATCTGGCGCGTCAGACGGTTGACTTCTATGATCTCAAAGGCGATTTGGAAGCTCTGCTGTCACTGACGGGTAAACTTTCGGAAATTGCGTTCAAAGCCGAATCACATCCGGCATTGCACCCAGGCCAGAGTGCAGCTATTTATCTTGCAGGGGAACCGGTTGGTTTCATTGGTGTTATCCATCCAGAGCTGGAACGTAAACTGGATCTGAATGGCCGTACTGTGGTGTTCGAATTGAGCTGGAACAAGGTTGCAGACCGCGTGGTTCCTGATGCGAGCGAAATTTCTCGCTACCCATCAAACCGTCGTGACATCGCGGTTGTGGTGTCAGAAAACGTGTCGGCAGGCGAAGTTTTATCAGAATGTAAGAAAGTTGGCGCAAATCAGTTAGTTGGCGTAAACTTGTTTGACGTGTACCGAGGCAAGGGCGTGGAAGAAGGGTATAAGAGCCTGGCGATCAGTCTGGTATTGCAAGATACCTCTCGTACACTGGCAGAAGAGGAAATTGCCGCTACCGTATCACGATGTGTAGAGGCACTAAAACAGCGATTCCAAGCATCCTTGAGGGATTGAACCTATGGCGCTTACTAAAGCTGAAATGTCAGAATACCTGTTTGAAAAGCTTGGGCTGAGTAAACGGGATGCCAAAGAACTCGTCGAACTTTTTTTTGAAGAGGTTCGCCGTGCTCTGGAAAATGGTGAGCAGGTAAAGTTATCGGGATTTGGTAATTTCGATCTGCGCGATAAGAACCAACGGCCGGGACGTAACCCTAAAACGGGTGAAGATATTCCGATTACGGCGCGCCGGGTGGTTACCTTCCGTCCAGGGCAAAAGCTTAAAAGCAGAGTAGAGAACGCCTCTCCCAAAGAGTAGTTCTTACATGCGATTCACAAAAAGGCCGCGTCAGCGGCCTTTTTTTACGTCCTGGATTGGGCGCGCATCCCGTGGTGGTGTTTCCTGCCGAGGCGTATGTGCGGGTACCGGACGATGGTCGTCAATCAAATGGCGTATCGCCAGGATAGGGTGATGCAACAACATTCTTGGCCCTGACCAACGCATGATGGCTCGAATCTCTTCACGTTTTGCCGGTTGGTAGCAGTGGATGGGACAGTGCTTGCAGGCGGGTTTCTCTTCACCAAACTGGCAGCGTTCAAGACGATTAGTGGCATAAGCCGCAAGTTGCCGATAACGTTGGTCATTTTCAATGTCCACAGGATGGTGCTTTTCGTAGAGATCTATCATCAGTAGAACGGTATGGCGTTCTCGTTGACGATGTTTACCCATCGGTTTTCGTGCCATGGTTCGCATTCCATCCGTTTATTTTTATTGATGCATTTTAAATGCATTTTCATGAATGGGAAACCGTCAAGTGTTAAAAAAGTAGGGAAAAAAGGCGTGGGCAGGAAAAGGCGAGGTGATCCCCCGCCGTGATATTACAAGAACTGATTGGATATACCCGTCAGATTTAGGGTATAGATTACGCTTGACCAAACTGGGCCTGATGCAGGCTGGCATAACTGCCGCTGTTATCAAGTAAAGCTTGATGGCTGCCTTGCTCAATGATACGTCCATCATCCACCACGACAATACGATCGGCATTTTGAATAGTCGCCAGTCGGTGTGCGATCACGAGCGTAGTGCGACCGCTGGACAGCTCACTCAGCGATTGCTGAATAGCCTGCTCTGTTGCGGTATCGAGTGCTGAGGTTGCCTCATCTAAAATCAGAATCGGTGGGTTTTTAAGGAAGATCCGCGCAATAGACAAACGCTGCTTTTGCCCGCCAGAGAATTTCACTCCTCGTTCGCCAACGATCGTATCCAATCCGTCTGGTAGTGTGGCGATGAGTTCATCCAGCTTAGCGCGTTGGGCTGCGTGCATCACTTCTTCGTCACTTGCCCCAAGCTTGCCGTAGGCGATATTTTCGCGAATGGTGCCGCCGAACAAGAAGACATCTTGTTGCACAATACCGATCTGATGCCGCAGCGATGCCTGTGTCATGCTACGGATATCAATACCATCAATGGTGATGGCTCCTGCATTTAAATCATAAAAGCGTGGTAGCAGAGAACACAAGGTGGTTTTGCCCGCCCCAGAAGGACCTACGAAGGCCACTGTCTCTCCGGCATGGATTGACAGGGTAATATCATGTAGCGTTGGCCTGTCCGGCGTGTAGCCAAAGCTAACGTGGTCGAAGCAAATATCACCATGAAGGTGTGAGACAGTACGTGCGTCGGGGGCATCCTTGATTTCAGGCACGGTATCCAGCAATTGGGTAAAGCGCTTAAATCCTGCAATGCCTTTCGGATAGCTTTCCAGCACTGAAGTGATCTTGGCCACCGGACGAAAGAACACTTCAATCAGCAGCAGAAAACCGATAAAACCCCCATAGGACAACTCACCTTGGATGACGTACCAAATCCCCGCCAACATGATGATCAGTTGAATCAACCGTGTGCTTAGATAGCTCAGCGTCAGACTCGCGGTCATGATGCGGTAGGCCTGTAGCTTGATGGTACGGTAGTTCTCGTTATCCTGTGCGAACAGCGCCTTTTCATGAGACTCATTGGCAAACGCCTTAACCACGCGAATACCGCCGATGCTCTCTTCAATGCGAGCATTAAAGTTACCAACCTGACCGAATAAACGCCGCCAGGTCTCTGTCATCTGCGCGCCGTAACGGCTGACCAAGTAGGTCATAAACGGTACGATAACTACGGTAATCATTGCCAGAGGCAGATGTACGGTAGCCATCAGGATAAAGGCGCCGATAAAGGTCATGATCGCAAGAAAAAGATCTTCCGGGCCGTGGTGTGCAACTTCGCCAACCTCTTCAAGATCTTTGGTCACATGGGTGATGATATGTCCGGTTTTCATATTATCGAAATAGCGGAACGGCAAGTTTTGCAGGTGTTCGAAAGCCTGACGGCGCATATCGGTTTCGATACCAACACCGAGGGCGTGTCCCCAATAGTTGACGATTGCCATTAGCGCAGTATTGAGCAGGTAGACAAACAACAATGCGACGGAAGCCAGTAAAATTAACGACCAATCCTGCGCAGGCAGCAGCTTGTCGATAAACGCTTTGATGGCCATGGGAAAGCCGAGCTCAAGTAAGCCGGCGATGATGGCGCAACCAAAATCAAGAACAAACAGCCCCTTGTAAGGGGCGTAGTAAGCAAAAAAACGCTTTAACATACAATACGATGAAATGAGTTAAATAAATGTGAAATGCACTATAACAGGTATTGCTGACTGTGGGGAGTCATACAAATCCATACTATTTTTGTGTTTCGCGTGTTGCCCACCAGCACACCAATGAACCGAGAGTAATCATCACAACACCTTGCCAGAAGGCCACATCGGGGACGGTACGCAACCAAAGCGCTGCCAGTAGCGTTGACAACACTGGGGTAAAGTAGGATGCCGTGGCCAATAACGTCATGTTGCCGCGCTGGATGCCGGTGTTCCAGGCAGAATAGGCGACGGCGGTTGACGCCCCCATAAACAGCAGTTCTAGTCCGGTAGTAAGGGAAAATGCCATTGGCGCTGTGGCTGAAAAAGCATATTTAATCCACAGTACGATACTGACTACAAAAAAGAACAGCGTATTACCGCTTTTCCCCTGACCAAGGCGTTTGGTGATATTGCAATACAGCGCCCAAGATATGGCAGCAGCAAAAGCGAGGCTGTAGGCTAAAGGGTTGGTCAGAATGTTGTGCCACATGACTAAGGGTGACCATTGGCTTTCGCCTTTCATCATCCAGACAATACCCACCAGCGCGAGTGCGACACCGACCCATAACCCAATGCTGCTCTTTTGTTGGTTGAAAAAAACAGCGAACAGCAACGTCAGGCTTGGCCAAAGGTAATTGATCATCCCCATTTCCATCGCTTGAACGCGATTATCAGCAAAACCGATGGAGAGAGACAAAAAGATTTCATAACAAACGAAAACCAAGCCACCGCCGAACAAATACCCTTTGGAAAAACCACGCAGTGTAGGCATACCCGAAAATAGCACCAGGCAGAGCGTGCAGGTGCTGTATATCATTGCGGCCCCACCTACAGGGCCAAGGGCTTCGGTTAAACTGCGCAGCAGGCCGACAGAGGTGCTCCAGAGCAGAATGGCTAACAGGCCCGCAAGGGTCGCACGTTGTGGGGTCATATCCATGCTAATTATCATTGTTCCCAAAAGAAAACGGATGCCGTCCCCGACATCCGTAGAACGCTAAACTGACGTCGTTAGCGCCAGAAATCATCAAATACGGTAACAGGAGGACGGCGCTTATGTTCGGTCTTTTTATACCAATTTTCGATAATAGCGGCGCGATCGGCGTCGAGAGTTTTCCCTTCGAGATAGTCATCAATCTCGTTATAGGTGACACCCAGGGCTGTTTCATCAGGCAAAGAAGGACGGTTCTCTTCCAAATCTGCCGTAGGCGCTTTGGTATAAAGATGCTGTGGGCAACCGAGTACCTTTAGCAACGCTTTACCCTGTCGTTTATTTAAACGAAAGATAGGATTAATATCCGTGCCCCCATCGCCGTATTTAGTAAAGAAACCCGTGACGGCTTCTGCTGCATGGTCCGTGCCGACCACCAGACCCGCATTCATGCCTGCAATGCTGTATTGCGCTTTCATGCGCTCGCGTGCCTTTTCATTACCTTTGACAAAATCGGATAATGTCACACCAATCGCAGCCAGTGTAGCTTCACTGGCTTCTACTGCAGGCTTGATATTGACCGTTAGCACATTGTCGGGTTGGATAAATGCGATAGCATCCTGGCAATCAGCTTCATCGGCCTGAATGCCATAAGGTAAACGCACGGCGATAAACTGGTAACGCGAATCACCGGTTTCGGTACGTAACTCATTGATGGCAGTCTGACACAATTTTCCTGTTAGCGTGGAATCCTGCCCGCCGCTGATCCCCAGCACCAACGAACGAATAAAGGGATTAGCCTTAAGATAATTCTTTAAAAAATCAACGCTGATACGAATCTCGGCATTGGGATCGACGGTAGGCTTAACACCCAGCGCCTGGATGATCTCTTGCTGTAATGACATGATGGCCCCCTTCCTGAACCTGTTGATACTGCGAAATAATTACCCTGATAATTAGAGTGTAAAGCTAATCGGCGTGAAGAAAAAGGACAAGCCGCGCGTGCGTATTTTTACTTTTATTGGCATAAAAACGGTCATTTGGGTGAAAAATGAGGTCTTCAGCCGATTTGAAAAATTGCAATGAGCGATCTAGCCTTGTCAGTGACCCATTAATGAATGAGGTAATGACATGAAAAATAATCAACTACTGATTTGTCTTGGTGCGGCAGGGGCTATCCTTCTTTCTGGGTGTTCGGCCTATAATCGTGCGGAAAGCAGTTTTACCGAGCCGGTGGTTAAAGAGGTTAAAGCCGGGCAGAGCAAACAGCAGGTGTTGCAAATTGCCGGCGCGCCCGCATCAGAAGTCCGGTTGAAAAATGCCAGAGGAACCTGCTTTAACTACCTGCTGAAAAACCGCGATGGCACAGCTCAGAACTATTTTGTGAGTTTCAACGAGCGCGGACAAGTGCTGAACAAAGGCTTCCAAAGTTGCGAAGCGTATGATACCAACCCGCAACGTTAATATTATCCCGCATACATGATAAAAAACCCGACAGGTAGTACCTGTCGGGTTTTTTGACGGTTTTGCCAAAAGATTCAGTGTTAAGCGTGGGTGGTGCTTAATGATGATTCATCATCGGCAGCAAAACGTGTCTTGTCAGTTTGTTTCAGCAATTGGCTGGTTACCGTACCCGCAGTCATGGAGCCGCTTACATTAAGCGCGGTACGCCCCATATCAATCAAAGGCTCGATAGAGATAAGCAACGCGACGAGTGTTACGGGCAACCCCATGGCGGGCAAAACGATCAGGGCAGCGAAGGTGGCTCCACCACCGACGCCTGCAACGCCGGCAGAACTGATGGTAACAATCCCTACCAGTGTGGCAATCCACACAGGGTCTAATGGGTTAATGCCGACAGTGGGTGCAACCATTACAGCAAGCATTGCGGGGTAGAGTCCGGCACAGCCGTTTTGTCCTATGGTGGTACCAAATGAGGCAGCAAAACTGGCAATGGATTCCGGCACGCCGATACGTCGCGTTTGAGCCTCAATGCTGAGCGGAATAGTGGCAGCACTCGAGCGGCTGGTAAACGCAAAGCTAAGCACAGGCGCAATCTTGCGGAAGAAACGTAGCGGATTGATGCCTGTCATGGACAACAGTACTCCATGGATGACAAACATGATGGCGAGACCAAGGTAGGAAGCAACAACAAAGCTGCCCAGTTTGAGTATGTCCTGCAAGTTTGAGGTGGCGACCATTTTTGTCATCAGAGCCAAAACACCATAGGGTGTCAGCTTCATAACAAGACGAACCAATTTCATAACCCAAGATTGCAGGGTGTCAATTGCTGCCAGGACGCGCTCACCCTTTGCAGCATCATCGCGATGGAGTTGCAGCGCGGCAACGCCGAGCAGGGCGGCGAAAATTACCGTACTGATAATTGAGGTTGGATTAGCGCCAGTCAGTTCAGCAAACGGGTTTTTCGGAATAAAGGACAATATCAACTGCGGTACATTTAGGTCGGCCACTTTGCCCGCATAATTATTTTCAATCGCACTGAGGCGCGCCGTCTCTTGCGTGCCTTGTACCAAGCCCGATGCGCTAAGACCAAACAGCACAGTAACCAATACGCCAATCAGCGCGGCAATCAGGGTTGTGAACAATAAGGTACCCAGTGTTAGTACGCTAATTTTCCCCAACGATGACGCATTGTGAAGTTTGGCTACCGAATTCAGGATTGAAACGAAGACCAGAGGCATCACGATCATTTGCAACAGTTGAACATAGCCGTTTCCAACGATATTAAACCAGGCAACAGAGGCCTTGATAACAGGGTCGTTACCGCCGTACACCATATGCAGTGCAAAGCCGAACACAACGCCGATAACCAGACCAAGAAGAACCTTTTTCGCCAGACTCCACGTAGGATTACGGCCGGCATAAGCGAGTAGAGCAAGCAACGCCAAAAAAACGACAATATTAGCCAATAGCGCAAGGGACATGTCTTCCCCTCCTTAAAATAAAAAAACGCGTTAGAATAGCAGTTCTCGGCAGATCCCGTTATATCAATGCGCAGTATCTTCTGCTGAAATCGCATATGGTCTACGGGTCGCGTGAGGCGCAGTTATCTGAGTAGCTGAATAAACTGACTACGAGCAGAATCATACCAACGGCATGCTGGCTCATAGCCGTAACAGGCACCCGTGCGCGGTGAGTGATACAGTGAAAAACCAATTAGCAGCAGACATAACACGCGTTCAAGCTGGTTGCCTTTCTGGCTGTTGAGCAGTGGCAGACGAAAACGCCAGCGGCACGGCCACAAGAGGGGAACACCGGCGGCAGTGAGCATATCGGCCATAATATGACTGAGGTAGCCAATCAGCATAGCGTGATAGGCATCAGTGGGGATGGGCCAATCGGCGGGAAGTTGAAGGCGGATAAAGCAAATGACTGCCACAATAGCCAATAAACTGTGGGTAAAACCACGGTGTCCAAAAGCACGGGCGATCGGCACTGAGATCCATTTTAGTCGCTGCCCCAGCACAGATTTGGGGTGATCGATATCGGGTAACAATGCTGTCAGCAGGGCGCCTGGAATGATATGCCACCAATCTCCGTTCGCCAACGCTGGCGTAAGCTCTGCATTTTTGGCAAAAATAGCGCAGGCAACGGAGAATAGTAGATGTCCTTCCGCAGTCATGGCATCTCTCAGTAAACTGTTATTTTATACAGTATAGAGAAATATTCTTTGCTGCGGAAGTTGTGACGGCGTAACTATTTATGTCGTACAGTTATTTCTTGCTGGTTGCGTCGTCAACGGGCAATGCGCTCAGCCAAGTGTGCACTAACTGTGGCCAGACTGCGACAGGCAGACCTTGCGCGCCGCGGATGCCAAAACCGTGTTTCCCCTTTTCAAACAGATGCATTTCTACAGGAATGTGCTTGGCCTTCAGTGCAGAAAACATCAACACGCTGTTTTCGACAGACACCGAAGGATCATCTACGGCATGCACCAAAAATGATGGTGGTGTCTGTGCGTTGACATGCTGATCCGGGGAATAGCGCACAATACCTGCTTCATCAGGATGTTCGCCCAACAATTGCTTACGCGAACCAGTGTGGCCAATATCGCTGCGCATGGAGATGACAGGATACATCAGTACCATAAAGTCAGGCCGCGCGCTCATGCTGTCAATGTCATCTTGAGGCGGCGTAATGGCCCGATCAAATTGGGTACCAAGACTGGCTGCTACATGTCCTCCGGCAGAAAATCCCATAACACCAATACGGTGTGGATCGAGCTTCCAGGTTGGTGCTTGTGCCCGCAATGTACGCAGCGCACGCTGCGCATCTGCCAGCGGAGCATCCGCTCCCTCTTTGTGGCCTTCTCCTGGCATACGGTACGTCATAACAAATAGCGTATAACCCTGAGCATTAAAATACGGGGCCAAATCGCTCCCTTCTTTGTCCAGGACCACGCGTTGATAAGATCCACCGGGAGTCACTAAGATACCCACACCGTTCGGTTTTTCTGGCGCATAGACGGTAATTTCAGGCGCTCTGATCCCGGTTGCAGCGCGATCGTGCAACGCAGGGTCTTTACTGCGCTCAACGACCTCCGGTTTCGTCGATGAAGTTGCCGCGCCCGGCGCTTCCCCCTGAGGCCATACAGGGAATGTGGTGTTAGCAAAACAGATTCCAGACGTTGACACCAATAAGGCTCCAGCAATAAGAGAACGCAAAATCATAGTATATCACTCGCAAGGAAGTCATTAAGAGAACGGGTGAGGTAGCATGGATAATTTGAGAGGAAAAAAAAAGGGTATTCATCACATCGGAGAGAAAATGAACACCCTAAGAAACACAAAATATATATCAAAAAATAACGTTCATACACGAAGAGGGTAATTCAGACACAGAATACATAAACTAAAACTAGCTATCGCACTGCCAAATTAACTGTTGAACTGACTACAACTAAGACATAAAAAGGGATATTCCGTAACGCTATCGCAAATTGTCAACCAGAATATCCCTGTACTATTTTTTGCCTAACTTTTAATCGTTAATAACGATTAGAAGCTATATTGAACACCTACACGGAAACGTGTTTGACGGTGATCGTTAGTACCGCTATCTGCTACGTTACCCACAGCAGCGTATGGCTTCCAGTTTTTATCCCATTTGTAGGATACTTTTACGTCATGATCCAATTTCCAATTCTCGTTATCAGATTGGAAAGAACCGTATTTGTTGGCTTGTTTGTAGTCCATTTCATAGTCAACCTGCCAATCTTTGAGGAAGCTATAGCTCAGCACCCCAGTCAGATTATAACCATGTTCACCCGTGTTTTTGGACGTACCGATGTTGCTACTGGTACGTTTGTAGTATGGGCGATAGCGGAAAGAGTAGGACAGATCGTCAGTGATATTAACTTTGGCACGCAAATACGGTTTGTATTCGTTAGCGCTAGAGCTGCTTGCCATGGTGAAGCCTGGCTCCAGAGACCAAGTCTTGTTGAATTTGTAAACATAGCTGGCAACAACTTCGGTGCCGTTACTTACCGGTTCGTGATAAGGTTTGTTTGGTGTAGTTTCTTTTGAAGGCTCGCCATTTTTCCATTTAGCTTCCAGAGAAAGACCAAAGCCGTTTGCAAAGCGGTGGGACATTAACAGACGGTCTTTATGGTCGTTTTTCGGGGTGTCCATCATTTCATGACGATAGTCAATCGTAACAGCCATTGCATTAACGCTAACAATCGACGTCACGGCCAGAGCTAATAATTTTAATTTCATTTTATATTTCCCATCGAGTAATAAAATTATGCTAAAAGACGCATTTGTGCTTATTGGAACAAGTTCTATTTTATTTATTCTCAAATTCTATTTTGTGATCCGGATCTTCTTGAGTAACAAAAAGTAAAATGGGGTTTCAAAATGTGAACTTGATCAGCGGGGAATTAAAATGTGTTTCAATTAAAATGAAAAAATCCCTGCCATGCAGAATGACAGGGATTTAACGTGAAGATTACATAAAATATATTACTTCATTGCGCGTTTCAAAATACGTTCAGACTGACGCTGGAAGTATTTAGACGCTTCATCAACCGTTTTCTGGCCGTAATCGATAGACTGAATGGTATCACCAAACAGCGCTACGATTTGCGGGTCATCAAAGTACGGAGACACCCCAATTTCGTGCGGCAATTGCAGAGCCAGGTTCAGACCAGCAACGGCATTATCACCATCTTTGATCACACCATCGTTACGCAATTGGGCCACTGCGGCTTTGCTCAACGGTACGCCACGTTCCAGACCGAGTGCCTGAACACCTTCTTTGCTGTTCAGCAGGAAGTTGATCAGCATTGCAGCTTCTTTCGGGTGTTTAGAAGACTTACCGATAGAAAGCATCTGAGCCGGTTTGAAGAACAGACCCGCATCTTTTGCACCTGGCAGCATCGGGTAGTTACCCAGCGCCAGTTTAGCCGGCGGTTGCAGGTTATCAGAGTACTTGGTAATGGTGGAGTTCCACATGTAAGTACCTGCCCATTCACCGGTGATCCACGGCTTCATTTCATACATGTTGCTCTTGCCGAAAGAGGCGTAGTACTTCATGTCCGGCATAACATGGTTATCAACCAGTTTTTTGTACATGCCGAAGAAATCAGCCCATTGTGCATCATTGTACGCGAACTTCTGGTTTTTCACGTCGATAGCTGGGATACCGTATTTCTGAACCATATAAGAGTTCAGCAATGCCAGCGTATCTTGGTGCTCCAGAATAACAGGGTAGTACTGGCTGCCCAGTTTTTCTTTGAACACTTTACCTGCGTTCAGCAGCTCATCCCATGTTTTAGGATATTCCAAACCTGCTTTCTGCCAAGTATCGGTGTTGAAGTAGAACACACGTGCAGTCACAGAGATCGGAATACCATTCAGCTTACCGTCAACAGTGGTGTTGTTTAGCTCTTTTTGTTCGAACTGACTAAGATCAATAACACCTTTCTGTTTGTTCAGATCGTAGAAACCTTCACCATTTTTGGAGAAAATCGGCAGCCAGTTCCAGTTGGTCTGCATCACGTCAGGTTCGGTATTACCAGCGATCTGTGTGGTCAAACGTGCCAGGTGACCGTCCCAACCAGTGTATTCTGCTTTAACTTTGATATTCGGATTTGCCTTCTGGAAATCTTCAATCGCTTTCAGCGTCTGCTGGTGACGGCCATTGCCGCCCCACCAGGACATACGCAGTTCAACATCATCTGCTGCGAAAGATTGATGCGCCAGCAATGCCAGAGATGAGGCTATCAACGTGTGTAGGATCGCTTTTTTCATCGGTAACTACTCCTGTTAAAGAGAGATATTTTGTTCTGTTTTTGCATCAAAGATATGGCACTTATCCATATCAAACTTAAAGAACACCTGACGGTTCAGGCCATTCTTAATAATCAATCGTGCTTCCTCAGAAGGAATACGACTGGTTATCTCAAAGCCATCAACCTTTATGTACATAAAGAATTCATGACCCATATTCTCTACACGCACCAATTCACCGACCGAGTGGTTGTCTTCAAACGGCGTATCGGAAACAGACACATATTCAGGGCGCACGCCAAAGAAGATGTCCTGTGTCAGGTGAGAGCGGACTTTATCTTGTTGAGTTGCATTCAGGGGCAGGGTATAGCCACCTACGTGCAGAGCAATCTGACCGTTAGTTTCAACCAGTTTGCCCGGTTTAATGTTCATTTCTGGCGCACCAATGAAGCCTGCCACGAACATGTTTTTCGGATAATGGTACAGGTTATCCGGCGTATCAACCTGCATGATGTGACCCAATTTCATGACGCAGATGCGATCGCCCATGGTCATGGCTTCGGTCTGGTCGTGGGTAACGTACACACTGGTGGCTGGCTTGCCGCTTGCCTTCAGTTGTTTGTGCAAGTCAGAAATACGGATACGCATGGAAGCACGCAGTTTGGCATCCAGGTTGGACAACGGTTCGTCAAACAGGAACACGTCCGGTTTTTTCACGATGGCACGGCCTACGGCCACACGCTGTGCCTGACCACCGGACAACTGGCGCGGCAGACGATCCATCAGGTCTTCCAACTCCAGAATTTTGGCTGCCTCGTTAACCTGCTCTTCAATCTTCTCTTTTGGCAATTTAGCCAGTTTCAGACCGAAGGCCAGGTTTTCGCGTACCGTCATGTGCGGGTAAAGGGCATAGTTCTGGAACACCATCGCGATACCGCGATCTTTCGGCACCAGGTTGTTGACAATGCGCTCACCAATGCGTACTTCACCGCCGCTAATGGTTTCCAGACCAGCCAACATACGCAGGGTAGTGGACTTGGCACAGCCAGACGGCCCAACGATAACCATGAACTCACCGTCTTTGATGGTCAGGTCGATACCGTGAACCGCTTTGAAACCGTTGGAGTAAACTTTTTCCAGTTTGTTGAAAACTACTTCAGCCATGATAAATCCTCAATTAACCTTTAATTCCGCTGCTGGTCACGCCCTGAACAAAGTAGCGCTGTGCCAAGAAGAAAATGATGATGGATGGCAGGATAGAGATGCTTGCCATTGCTAAGATTTCGTTCCAGGGTGCGCCTTCTGTTACGTCGATGGACATTTTCAGAGCCAACGCAATCGGGTATTTATCCACGCTGTAAACATAGATCAGCGGGCCGATAAAGTCGTTCATAGACCACATGAACTGGAACAATGCGACGGAAATAATCGCCGGTTTCAGAATCGGCGTAACCACATACCACAACACCTGCCAGGAATTACAACCGTCAATCTGCGCCGCTTCTTCCATATCACGCGGTACACCACGCAGGAACTGAATCAACATGAAGACGAAGAATCCTTGGGTTGCAAATGCACAAGGCAAGTACAACGGCATGTAGCTGTTCAGCATGCCCATTTCACGGAACATGATGTACTGAGGAATCAACAGTACGGTGCTGGGCAGCAGCATGGTGGCGATCAGGGTCGCAAACCAGAAGTTTTTCCAAGGAATCTCGAAGCGAGCAAAGCCATATGCAACGATAACCGAAGAAATAATGGTCAGAATCACTTTCGGGATTACAAACTTGAACGTGTTCAGCATGTAATGACCAAAGTTGTATTCAGTACCGGTTTTCCAGCCGTTAACGAAACCGTCACTGGTTGCATGCTCAGGCCACAGTCCCAGTGTGGTAAAGATTTCATGGTTCGGTTTGAACGATGCTGAGAACATCCACGCCAATGGGTAGAGCATCAACAGACCGACGAACAACAAAATCGTATAACGAATTGCTGCACTGATTTTCTCTTTACGCAATGTACGACGAACTTCTGCTTCTGCGAGGGCTTGCGCCGATGACAGATTGGAATGGATATCAGCCATTTTTTCCTCCTTTATCGGCGGAGTAGAACACCCAGTATTTAGACGATTTGAACGATATTGATGCGAATACAGCGACGACCAAGAACAGAACCCATGCCAGTGCTGCACCGTAGCCCATATCGAAATACTTGAATGCCGTATCGTAAATATAGAGCGAGAACAAATAGGTGTAGTGGGTCGGACCACCGCCGGTAATGACGTATGGTGCGGTAAATTCCTGGAAGGCCTGCGTTGTTTGCATGATGAAGTTGAAGAAAATAACCGGCGTAATCAACGGTACGGTAACTTTCAAGAACATCTGCCATTTGGACGCGCCATCGATCATTGCGGCTTCGTACTGAGACTGCGGTACGTTCTGCAATGCGGCGAGGAAGATAACCATCGCGGAACCGAACTGCCATACACGCAACAGCGTTACCGACATCAGCGCCAGCGAAGGCTCACCCAGCCAGTTGATAGCGTCGAAACCGAATACGGCCAAGAAGCTGTTCAACAGACCGTCGATGGCGAACAGAGCACGCCACAATACGGCAATGGCTACGCTACTACCGAGGATAGACGGTACATAGTAAGCAGTACGGAAGAAACCGATACCACGCAATTTGAAATTGAGCACAAATGCAATCAGCAGTGCGAAAATCAATTTCAACGGAATGGTCAGGAATACATAGGCAAAGGTAACCCACAGGGATTTCCAGAAGAGATCATCTTCCAGAAACATCCGGTGATAGTTTTCCAAACCGGTAAACTCAGGTGGATTCATCAGATCATATTCAGTAAAACTGAGCACAAACGATGAAATAAAGGGGAAAGCGGTAAAAACTATCAACCCTATTATATAAGGGGAGATATAGGCTAGCCCCAGCCTTTTGTTTTCATTCATAATGCTTACCTACTTAGTAATTGAGAACCATTAAAATAAAAATCAATGTGTTAATAACTCTGGATAAATTAATTCCACGTCATAAACAATTCTGTTTTCCCCATTGAAGCGAAAATCACCGTGGACGTATCCACCTTGCGTTAAAAGTGCCGGTACCGCGTCACGCTTACCGTGACAGGCGGCAACAAACGTCAGTAATGCCAGAGTAAAAGTATCATCCAAGCGTAAATAACGATGTTGTACCGACCGAACAAACAAACCATCATGAAAATGCTGTTTGAATAAGGCTTCCGCTACGCGCCATGCACGTTCTGCCCACATTGGGGACTGTGTCTTCTCTGCGAGCTCAGTGAGAGCGACTAACAGGAAAGGCGTTGCGCCTTTTTCCAAGCCATCTTGCTCGCCGCGTTTTGCCATTGTCTCAATCAGTGCATACAGCTCATCATCATTGCTTAAGCTATAGGCGCGCACTAACGGCAGCAAATAATCGCCTTCAAGCGCAAAGGGCATTAATGTTGTTCCCTTTTTGCCGTAATAACCATCACGCGGAAAAACAAAACCTGTCATATCCTGTCCATTGTTCCACATCGGACGCAATGTATGACTGACGACGTCGTAGGCGTATTGGTAGTAATTCTTTAATCCCGAAATAACCCACGCCATGATTTCGCTATCAGGTTGCTGGCGCAGAATATCCAGCATTGCCAGCGGGTTATCAATCAACAAGGGGCGCATATCGCGGAACAGCACATTGGCTTCTTTCGCGATGGAACCAAATTCAGGGCCAAATTGGCGTTGCGCACGATCGCCAAACCAGGATTGCGTTTGGTTATCATCAGCGGGCACCGGCTGGCGTTGCAGCGGTGAACTGAACTGATAAACCGGCATCCCTGTTTCGGGATTGCGCGCCAGTACATACTGGCGATATAAATGTTTGCCCCATGCAGCCGCTGATGTATCACCTGTGAAGCGTGCGTAAGCAAACGCTGCATAAATCAGATCGGTCCCTGCGTTGACAAAGGTTAATCCTTTGGTCAGCGGCAGTTCTGGCCACAGCGCTGGATTAACGACATCGTGGCGTGCATGTTCAAAGACGTTTGGATCACGTTTCTTGGCGTAATCACCGTGGCGGCCAAGATCCAATTGCTGCCAATCTTCTACATGGGCATTCCAGAATCCCTGAAGATAGTTCAACGTTTTTTCTGCATTGACACGGTGTAACAATGTGTAATAGGGCAGGTGATGTTTTAATTCATGCACCATGGCTTTAGATTCTGGTCCTTCGCTGCCAAGCGTATCAAGATTGATAAAACGGTGCCCACCCCAATAAAACAAACCGCTATTTTCATCAACATAATGTTGGAAAAAATAGTCAGTATAAATTGTTGCCTGTTGTTCATAACGAGCGTCACCCGTTATGACGCTCATTGCACTTAAGGTTCTTAACCAGTTCTGTTGGCTAGCAAAATTCGCAATGGGTGCGTCGTGACCATCGGGGAATTTCCACACCACAGGTTCCTGAGTAGCAATATCAAAGCCATCTGCCAGCAGAGGCGAAGGGTTTTTACGGCTTTGAGCAGCCTGCGATACGCGAGCGATATGACTATCTAACGCAGCTAACCATTCGTTTAGCGTCGTTCCAGAGCTGGTGCGTAAAGTCGTAAAAATACTCATCGAGAACCTTCTTATCGAACTGCTGTGCAGTTCCTTATAAATAGAAACACTGTTTCGATTGATTATATTGCGCTATTTGCTTCCTCGTCATGCACGCAATCTCGAAAGTGTGATCAAAGTCGGAACGTTGTTTTAATTTTTTTTAAGATGGTGGTTTTTATGAGAGATGTACCACCGTGCTTTAACTAACTAACTGAAATATAAATAGAAGAAAACACACTGTTGGAACCTTTCGCGTGGTCTGTTAAAAAAATGTGTGAGTTGGTCAGCTTGTTATGCGTCGGTATTGCTACCGTATTGCTTTCATTGGTGAAACCAGAGAAGTGTAGTAAAGAACCGGAATGCTGCTAGCGTAGTTTGCCTGTCCATATTGGTTCTTGGTACGCCACATTTGTGCTTGCTCACCCTCGAGAGGACGAAAGCGTCGGGCGAAACAGATTACGTTGCGTGGCAGTAACAACATGTTCTGTTCCGGTGCGCGCCCGACGCTTTCATGTTTGGAGAAGCGTAAAGCAGATGGTATAGTAATTCAATAAAAGTGAAATATTGTTTTATTTATTTCTTGAAGGCCGTCATGCTTTTACACCTTTTCAGTTTCGTTCGTGATGAATGTTACTAGAATGGCCGGATCCGTATACTGTGCCAACCCGTATGATGTTAGGCGTTGGGCAATGATAATGACTAGGAAGGAGTGACCATGAAACGCTACTTTATTGATGATGAAACCCCGTGGGAAGAGCTGGGCGGTGGTATTAAACGTAAAATCATGACCTGGACCGACAACCTGATGATGGTGTTGGTGCACTTTGATAAAGGTGCTATCGGTACGCCGCACAAGCACGATATCCACGATCAAATCGCCTACGTTGCTGCGGGCAGCTTTGAAGTGGTGATCGAAGGGGAAAAGCATATTCTGAAAACGGGCGATGCCTATCTTGCCGTTAAGAATGAAATGCACGGCGTGGTGTCATTGGAAGATGGCAGCATCTTGATTGATACCTTCAATCCGAAGCGCGCAGATTTCCTCTAAGCTTGGTTTTATCTAAGCATACTAAACCGACCAAGTGATTGGCCGGTTTAGTTTCCCAATCAGTTTCCTGTCAAATCCTCAAGCGTTAATGCTTCCAGTGAATTTAGCTTTTTATCCGCCAATACCCAACGTGGATCCCGGATGTGCTCAGCACTTGGCACCACGATAGAGCGCATACGAGCTGCTTTAGTCGCGATCATTCCATTGATGGAGTCTTCCAGCGTTACACAGCGCAGGGGAGAAATATCTAACGCGTGTGCCGCGTTTAAATAGACTTGAGGGTGTGGCTTGCTGAACGGCAGTGATTCAGCTGAGGCCAGCGTATCGAAGTAATCTGTCAAACCAAAGGTTTGCAAAACATGTTGCAGCATAAACAACGGCGAAGCCGAAGCAAGTCCAATACGAAAGCCCTGCTCACGACATAGCTGTAATGCCTGCTCCACGCCAGGCAGCAACGGACGGCGCTCATCCACTAGCTCAATTGCACGATTAATAATACGTTTGACTACCTCATCGCGACTGGGCGTTTTCCAGGGAGCGTACTGGTACCATAGATCAACCACCAAATCGATACGCAGTCCCAACAAGTCTGGCATAGTGTCGCGTACAGAGGTATCCACTCCTAAGGCTGCAATCACTTCTACCTCGGCTTGTTCCCACAATGGTTCGGAATCAATCAATAAACCGTCCATGTCAAACAAGGCGGCGCGAGGCGCTTTGGCTACAATCATGCAACGTCTCCTGTCGGGAAAAAAGGTCATTGGCTGGCGTTGGCCGTTTCCGTCCGTTTATATCAGCCCTGCCATTGCAGGCTACCACAGTTTTCAGTGCCAAGGGGCATCGTGTATTCATGACTACACTGCCTATCGACGCTTATTATGGTTATAATGCAACAGGATATGCCAGCGACCTCTGTTTCGACGTTGCCAGTCCGATCCTCTGGAACTGAATGTTCCGGGGAGCGTTATTTTTATCGCGTCATTTATAAGGGGAACTCATGACGTATCAACAGGCGGGTCTTATTGCAATTGTAAAACGCATTGCAGGATGGATCCTTTTTATCCCGGCTCTGCTCTCAACCTGCATTTCGCTGGCGAACTATTTATACCAATACACGCAAAAAAAGCAGGGTATTGATGCGGTACTTTTGGATTTCATGCACCTGATGATCGACATGACGCGCTTTAACACGCCATTTCTTAACCTGTTTTGGTATAACTCGCCGATGCCGGATTTCTCTCGGCCATTCGCCGCCGCCAGCATCATGTTTTGGATTATCTATCTGCTAATTTTTGTGGGGCTGGCACTGCAAGTGAGTGGTGCACGCATGACGCGTCAGGTTCGAGCGGTACGTGAAGGTATTGAAGATCAGGTGATTCTTGAGAAAATGAAAGGGAGTGAAGGGCGTTCGCGTGAAGAACTGGCGTCGCGTGTTGAAGTGCCACATCACACGATCTTTTTGCAATACTTCCCCCTCTATATCATGCCCGTTATCACGGCAGTCGCAGGTTACGTTGTTTTGCGGCTAATCGGTGTTCCATTATGAAAATACCCCTTCAGGCACATGCCTGAAGGGGGGCATCGTCAGTTGGACAGTTGTTGCTCAATGGCCTGTTGTGCGGCGATAACATGTTGTCCACCAAACAGATTAGCGCGGTTAAGCAAATAATAGATTTGATATAATGGTTGGCGCTCAATAAACCCTTTATCCAGTGGCCAGACATTTTGGTAACCGTCATAGATTTGCGGCGGCAGTGATGGTGTGAGGGGTAACATTGCCAAATCGCACTCTCTATCCCCCCAATAGCAAGCAGGGTCGAACAGAAAACTGCCATCATGATAACTTGCACAGTTATCAGGCCAGAGATCGCCATGCAGCAGTGAGGGTTGAGGTTGATGCCCGGCCAAGCGTGATTCTGTCCGCGCGATCAGCGTATCAATATCACCGAAGTACATCCCTTTTTCGGCAGCCAACTGTAACTGCCAACCGATGCGTTGTTCGGCAAAGAAGGTAGCCCACCGGCGCTGCCAACAGTTGGGCTGCGGCGTGGTGGAGAGATCGTTATCAAAATCCAAGCCAAACTGAGGCTGATCGCTCCATTGATGCAGATGGGCCAGTTGCTCACCGAGGCACCAGGCACTATGGGCATCCAGCGGTTTAGGTGTAAGGTATTCCATCAGAAGAAAGCTGTGATCGCGCGAACTGCCTACGCCATACACAGCAGGGACACGCACTGTGTGACTGCGTGCAAGCAGCGCAAGTTGATCCGCTTCAGCAGTGAATTTGGGCAACATCTCTCGGATATCGCTCTTTACGAAAACATCATACTCCCCGTATTTCACCTGCCAGACAGTGTGCATCTCGCCGGCTTCACACGTCTGGTACTCGAAGATATCAGCGGTTCCAAGATGTTCATCCAATAGCTTGCCGATTGCTTGCCACATAGCGCCACCCCCGTTGATGATGTTACGTAGAGATTGTTACCTTAGCGTATTCCTTATCAGTAAACCTGAAGCTGTCGCACAGCATGGACAATCGCCCATGCTGCCTGAATTCAAGAGCAGTATAACCCGAATCGTCAGCAGCGGGCTGAATAATTCCCCTGACTGACGCGCATGCAACTGCTAAGACAACGCGGTTTGCGTTGTACGCTGGCGCCGGGTGCGAATCTGGTGAAGGGTTAAAGCCAAAGCGAAGAACAGCGCTTGCACCAACACGATACATGGCCCCGTTGCGCCATCCAGATAAAAACTTATCAGCGTACCGGCAACGCAGGAAAACACCGATACACAGGTGGCAACAATCAACATACCATCAAACGTTTTACACACCATAAACGCGACGATACCAGGGGCGATAAGCATGGCGATGACCAAAATGACCCCAACGGCTTGTAACGAAGCGACAATAGTCATCGCCAACAAGCAAAGTAAGCCGTAATGAAGTAATTTGACGGGCAGGCCAATTACACGAGCATGGTGTGGATCGAAACAATAAAGCATCAGGTCACGGCGTTTAAACATGACAATAACCAGAGTGATACCTGCAATCAGCAGGATTTGCGTCAACTCCTGTGCCGTAATCCCTAATACGTTGCCGAAAAGAATATGTGACAGATGTTGGTCAGTGTCTACACGGGCAAACATGACCAGTCCGAGGGCGAACATGCCAGAGAAAACGATGCCCATCACGGTATCTTCTTTGACACGACTATGTTCTTTTAGGTAACCGGTGGCGAGCGCACACAGCACGCCGGAAGCAAATGCACCCACAGCGAAAGGAATGCCGAGCAAAAAAGCCACAACAATGCCGGGCAGTACAGCATGGGAGATCGCATCGCCCATTAATGACCACCCTTTGAGCACCAAGTAACAAGAGAGCACAGCACATACAATGCCGGTGACAACTGCGGCAAGTAAAGCGCGTTGCATGAACGGATAGGCCAACGGTTCAATGACCCAATCAAACAGCATTGTCATTGTATGTCTCCCTCTGCCGCGCGGTGGCGTGCACGCCGCGTTGCCAGCAAACCATGTTTAGGGGCGAACAGAAACGCAAGAAGGAAAATCAGCGTTTGCAAGGTGACAATTACACCGCCTGTCGCGCCATCAAGATAAAAACTGAGATAGGCGCCTAATGCGCTGCTGATAGCCCCCAGCGCGATCGCAATCACAATCAATCGGCCAAAGCGGTCAGTCAACAAATAAGCGGTGGCGCCCGGCGTGATCACCATGGCGATGACCAGAATTGCCCCTACCGTTTGCAATGCAGCGACGGTACAGGCGCTGAGCAGGGTAAAAAACAGAATTTTCAGTTTCAGTGGCGATAACCCGATAGATCGGGCATGGCTTTCATCGAAAAATACCGCCAGCAGATCTTTCCACAACACACACATGATGATGAATGTGATGCCAATAATAATTTCAACCTGGAGCACATCTTCATCGGCAATACCCAGAATATTGCCAAAAATAATCGACTGAACGTTAACCGAAGTTGGGTTAAGTGAGATGATTAGCAAGCCAGCAGCAAAAAAAGTGGAAAAGATAAAGCCAATAATGGCGTCTTCACGCAGACGAGTGATATGGCGAATAAGCGTCATTGCTAACGCGGCCAGCATTCCGGTAAAAAAAGCACCTGCCGCGTAGGGTAGCCCCAGCGCGTAAGCGCCAGCGACGCCGGGCACGACGGAGTGAGAGAGCGCATCCCCCATTAGCGACCAACCCTTTAGCATCAGATAGGCGGATAGAAAGGCACACACTCCGCCTACGATAGCACTCACCCAAATCGCTTTTACCATGTAATTGTAGTGGAACGGTTGTAACAAAAGCTCGAACATCTACGTTAGTTATCCTCTGGCCGTGAGCGGAATGCGGGGGTGTCGCTGGGCGTTGCGCCATAAAAGACGGCTGGGCGCTCATCATCGGTCAATACTGTGACGGTACGAACATCGTCGTCGTCATGTAGATGCTCACCACCGAGATTAATGTGACGCAGAACGCCACCAAAGGTTTTCTCCAGATTACTCTGTGTGAAGGTGGTCGCGGTTGGGCCAGCAGCCAATACGGTACGGTTAACCAGAATAACGTTGTCGCAAAATTCGGGTACGCTGCCGAGATTATGGGTGGCAACCAAAATCAGATGTCCTTCATCGCGCAAGGTACGTAGCAGATCGATAATGGCGTTTTCGGTTTTCACGTCTACACCAGTGAAAGGCTCATCCAATAACAGTACGCATCCTTGCTGTGCTAAAGCACGCGCGAGAAAAACGCGTTTTTTTTGCCCGCCCGAGAGTTCACCAATTTGCCGCTGGCTTAGCGCGCTCATCCCGACACGCGCCATGGCGTCGTTCACTACGTCCCGATCTTGTTGGCGTGGAATGCGCAAAAAATTCATTTTGCCGTAACGTCCCATCATTACCACATCGGAAACCAGCACGGGAAAATTCCAGTCCACGTCTTCAGTTTGTGGCACATAGGCGATGAGATTTTTTTTCAACGCATCGCCTATGGCTTCACCGTTAAGACGTACCTGACCTGAGGAGGGTTTCACCAGCCCCATGATACTTTTGAATAATGTGGATTTACCGCTGCCATTGACGCCGACCAGAGCGCAGATAGTGCCGCCGCCCAGTGAAAAGGTTGCATTACGAATTGCCTGATGTCCGTTGCTATAAGTCACGGAGACGTCATCGACGGTAAGCGCTAATGCAGGTGTACTGCTCATTGATTAAATCCTTTGGCGATGGTGTTTACCGTGGTTTGCAACAAATCCAGGTAGGTGGGAACTGGGCCTTTTTCATTGGATAACGAGTCAACATACAGTACGCCGCCATACTTGGCGCCGGTCTCTTTACTGACCTGTTTGGCCGGTTTGTCAGAGATGGTGCTTTCACTGAATACCACAGGGATGTGTTTTTCCCGCACGATATCTATTACGCGGCGTACTTGCTGGGGAGATCCTTGTTCATCGGCATTGATGGGCCAGAGGTAGACCTCGTTGAATTGATAATCCGTGGTGAGGTAGCTAAAGGCCCCCTCGCTGGTGACCAGCCAACGCTGTGCTTCAGGGATCCGTGCCAAGCGTTCGCGCAGTGGGGCATCCAGCGCTTTTATTTTTTCTGCATAGGCTTTTGCGTTACGGTTATAGACCTCGGCATTATCAGGATCGTATTTCACTAATCCCTGGCGAATATTTTCTACGTAAACCAATGCGTTGCTGGGAGACATCCAAGCGTGTGGGTTAGGGTTGCCGTTATAGGTACCTTCACGGATGGGCAGTGGTGTGATCCCCTCAGTCACCGTAACGGCGGGCACATCTTTGATATTTTCGAAGAAACGGCTAAACCATCGTTCCAGATTCAAGCCATTCCATAAGATGAGGTCAGCAGACTGCGCTTTGACAATATCACGTGGCGTTGGCTGATAATCATGGATTTCTGCACCTGGCTTGGTGATGGATTCCACAATTGCTGCATCTCCTGCAACGTTCTGCGCGATATCCTGAATAATGGTGAAGGTTGTCACCACTTTGAGTTTGTCTTTGGCATTCGCTGGTGAAACGAGGGTGAAAGCAGCGAAGAGCGCCAGGGGCAGGGTAAGCTTTAACATCCGAGAAAGTGTGAAGGCCTGAAAGAAACGCATAGACATATCCTTACAAATCGCGATGGGTTAATCATTAAATGAAAATAATTCTCAATCGCATTTAAGTCAAGTGTCACTTACCGTAACTGCGATGCCGAGAACCCGTTTTACTCCACCCTGTGTATTTGCGCGATCTATGCATATCGTGAACGTTACCCTGTTGTAAAATCGTGATCCCAGTTAACAAATCTTACTTAACGTAACGAATGAAGTCTAACTGTTGCTGCTCTGTTTATGGTGTTTTTTCATCGGCAGCAAAATGATGAATAGTGGCACAACAAGCGTAAACAAAAATGCTAAGTGGCCGATATACAAAAAAGTGTGCAATGGAAGTATGCGATGTTGGGAGGGTAATCGCAATGGGAGCTAAATCAGAAAGGCGCTGGAAGTTAGCCAGTATCATTTTATTGGTTGTACTTGCATTATTAATTGGCGTGATGGTTCAAGGGTATTAATGGATCATACTAAGAGGAAAGTGCGGCACGTGATGCATTTTCCTCCTGGTAGCATAATAATAAGAAATTGCTCCTTTTATTTTCTTATCGCGAATTGGTTCTAAATTTATAACATTTTGCTATGGAAAAGATGTACTAACAGTAGCAAGGTTGATTAACAAGTTACATTTGTTGGATTAATAGATAAAACCACAAATATTCAGTAGGTTAACTGTAGGTCTCATGTGACGTTAACAGTGTGTTTCATAGGGCTGTTACAGGGTTTGAGGCCTTATTCTGTGCGGCACGTCCGTGACTGAAGAAAAATGGCTTGCCATCGTTTTCAGAGTGTGTAATAACGCATCTGGGTGAAACGAGGTACAGTTCTGTATATGAGTGGCATTTTCAGTAAGGAAGTTAATGATACAACCGTTAGCGTTGCGCACTACTTCTCTGCCGATCCTTATCTTAGTGCCTCAAAGCAGTAACGACTTTGGTTTGTCTGTATAACGCCTTTGGGCGGTTTAAACAATTAAAGGAAATGTGTAAAATGGCAAAGATTAAAGGTCAGGTTAAGTGGTTCAATGAGTCCAAAGGTTTTGGTTTCATTACGCCTGCTGACGGCAGCAAAGACGTGTTCGTTCATTTCTCTGCAATCCAAGGTACCGGTTTTAAAACGCTGGCTGAAGGCCAGAGCGTAGAGTTCGAAATTCAAGACGGTCAGAAAGGTCCTTCTGCTGTTAACGTAACCACGCTGTAATTTACCGTTCCCGGTGCAAAACCCGCCATGGTGCGGGTTTTTTGTTTTCTCTCCTTTCACTGACCTTGTATCTGTATTTGTGTTTATTTCTCTGTAGGAAAATATGTTCATGTTTTATCAATGTCCGCTCTGTCACCAGCCGTTAATGGCGAGCGATCGTCAGTTGTCGTGTGGTACTCATCACTTCGATCGTGCGAGAGAGGGATACGTCAATCTGTTACCGGTACAGTTTAAGCGTTCTAAAATGCCCGGTGATAATGCAGAGATGATGCGTGCTCGTCGCCTATTTCTCGATGCTGGACACTATCAGCCGTTGCAGACTGCATTACTGCAACATAGCGATCGCGTGCTTTCTTCACAGGCGCAGGCATTGCTGGATATTGGCTGCGGTGAAGGATATTACACAGGGGCGCTGGCTGAACACTTACCTGCTATACAGGTTTATGGCTTGGATATCTCTAAGGCGGCCATTCAGCGGGCTGCAAAACGCTATTCCCAAGTTGAATTTTGTGTTGCCTCAAGCCGTCGGTTACCGTTTGGCAATGCAGCGCTGGATGGGATATTGAAAATTTATGCACCTTGCGATGGTGATGAACTGGCCAGAACCGTAAAAGCGCAAGGGTGGGTCATTACCGTTTCTCCCGGCCCACGGCATCTCTTCCAATTGAAAGCGCAGGTCTATGACGCTGTCATTCTACATCCGATAAAAGCAGAGGTTCTGCCAGGGTTCACACTGCAAGAAGAACAGACGCTGGCTTACTGGATGTCATTGCGGGGAGATGAAGCTGCCTCACTGCTGCAAATGACGCCGTTTGCCTGGCGTGCAGCTCAAGAGGTGAGACAGCGACTTTTGGACGCTGACAACTTTCAGTGTGAAACGGACTTTATTATTCGTTTTCATCAGCGCAATGAGGACTAAAAAGAGAGGAGGGACACAGGCTCCTCCTCTCTGGTGTAATGCGAGTCTTTGCCTAACGGATTGTCGTTCCGTGTTGTTCTCCCACAGGGAGTTTAGGTATCAAGCGACGCTGAACAGGTGCTCATAGAGAATATTGCTACCTATTCCAATCAACACCACACCACCGAAAATCTCAGCCTTTTTGCCCATCAGTGGGCCGATATAGCGGCCAATCAGCATACCCAATGTTACCATAATCATCGTCGCGCAACCGATGACCATTGCGGTATGGAAGATATTCACTTGTAAAAACGCCAGGCCTACACCAATCGCCATTGCATCAAGGCTGGTGGCTATGGCCGTGCAAATCAAGGCAAACAGCGTGTGGCGGCGAACCGGTTCATCATTATTCTCTGCATGCGAGGTACGCATGCCTTCCATGATCATCCGTCCACCCAAAATGACTAACAGTGTGAAAGCAACCCAATGGTCCCATTCAAGGATATACTGGCTGGCAAAGAAACCCAGAGCCCAACCTATCAGTGGGGTAATCGCTTCAATTAGCCCAAAGATCAGACCCGTGCGAATCGCATCTCGAAAACGTGGTTTGTGTAGGACGGCACCTTTACCGATAGACGCAGCAAACGCATCCATCGACATGCCAAAAGCAAGAATGAGTGTAGCAGAAAGGTTCATAGTAATAGCCTCGGCTGGGCGATTCTCCATATCCACATGTCGCCTTCCCAACCCAAATAGGGGACATGTGTCTATGGTCTCGCCTGCATCACTGCCGCCCGCACCACGTTTTAGCTATACCGCCTGCTGAATCCTCTTACGGTATAAAACGAGTATGTTGATACGGGCATTTCTGAATCCGATATTCAGAAATTGGCTACTCCCCAAATGACGGCGCAACCTTATCATAATATTTACGCGTGAAACAACCGATAAAAAGCAGGGATTTCATTATTTATGTTTTAAATGTAATTGATAATTGTTTTCATTATCATGTGCGGCATGAAATTCACAAAATAATAACAGTGTTAACAGGGTTAAATATGACCTGATGTTATGTGGTTACTGACTAAAAAAACAGATTTTATGAAAAAAAACAATTTGTTCAACTCATTGATTTTCAATCATAAATTTATATATTTTTTCAAGATCGTCTAATTGTTGCACATTGATCAGCAAGCGACGTTTTTCTAGTTCAATCACTAATACACCGTCTTCGGATAAATTCATGTTACGAATGCGGGTATAAGAAATAAAGATGTTGCCATATATAAATCCGGTCGCTTTGAATAACAATTTTGGTCGACGAATATAAGAGAGATAAACGGATATCACGATCAGGGATATTAATAACGTGGTTGTTAATACCGTTCCGTTATGAATGATGTTCTGATAGATAAGAATACCAATAAGACCGATGAAAATCAGCGTATCCAGGCGATTGCTGCGACGTAAGGGCACCTGCAAACGAGTTCCACCTTGGCGTAGCGGTTGGATAAATTCATCAAAAATGGCATAGACCAACATAAGCGCAATAACGACAACCAGCACAATATCCGTTGTTGACATAGCATTCCCCTGAGTCTTCGCGTTAAGTAGGTAGCACTCGTACAGCGTAAAAGAAAGGACGCGGCGTTGGTCACGGCGCGTCCGATAGTTTATCACAGGCTTACCGATGATGAGCGGCACAAACTCCGCACATCGCCATTGCCAAAGGCGTATGGGTTAAACCCCCAGCAGACCAATCCAGTAGCCAAAGATACCGATGGCGAAGAAGCCAATAATTAGCCACAGCGCGTTAACCTTACGGCGCAATAGCCACATACAGCCAAATGTCAGTAACAGTGGTACTAATCCAGGCATCAACTGATCGAGAATGGATTGCACCGTGGTGACGGTTGTCTCACCGTTTTGGTTGGTAACCCGTGAGACCACCATCGGGATGTTTACATGGGTCCACTTGTTAACCAACGCCCCCATCACAAACAGGCCCAGAATAGATGCCCCCTCGGTCATCTTTTGCAGGAACCCGCCGCCCATATCGCTGACAATATCGATGCCTTTACGGTAGCCATAGGCCACACCGTAATAACGCACTAACAAACGAACCAGATTAAACAGCACAAAGAAGAGAATAGGGCCCAATAGACTACCACTCATGGCAATACCTGCACCCAGTGCGGCGAATACAGGACGCGCTGTGCCCCAGAAAATCGGATCGCCAACACCAGCCAAGGGGCCCATCAGGCCCACTTTGAGGCCGTTGATCGCGCCGTCATCGATCGGGGCACCATTTGCGCGCTGCTCTTCCATCGCCATGGTGACACCCAGTACCGGAGCGGCTACGAAAGGCTGCGTGTTAAAAAACTCCAGGTGACGTTTGATGGCCTGTTTGCGCTCTTCTGAATTTTCGGGATACAGGCGACGAATCACCGGCACCATAGAAAAACAGAATCCCAGCGCCTGCATACGTTCAAAGTTCCACGAGCCCTGAAACAGGTTGGAGCGAATAAACACCGCACGAATATCGCTGGGCGTCAGTTTTTTCTCTTGCGTTGAATCAACCATTTCTTTCACCCCTGTTAGTCCAGTTCATTATCAAGGTCGTTGCTGCCCTGCGCGGCGACGGGTTGCCCCTGTGCCTTGTTGTATTTAGGGCTTAACTGGATATACATAATCGCCATTACGATGCCGATAACACCCAGAGCAACCAGGTTGAACTGAGTAAATGCTGCGGTTACGAAGCCGAGGTAGAAGAATGGCATCAGGTAGCCTGCACGCATCATATTGATAACCATCGCATAACCGACAACGACGATCATACCACCCGCAATGTTCAGCCCATTGGTCACAACTTCTGGAATCGAGTTCAGCAGGGTATGGACAGCTTCGGTACCAACGGAAACAGCGACAATCAACGCAGGAATGGCGATACGCATGGCTTGTAGCAACAGGGCCGATACGTGAATCCAACTGATGGCGCTCAAATTGCCGCGTTCTGCTGCGCTGTCAGCTGCGTGCTGGAAGGCAACCGTAATGGTACGGACGATGATGGTCAAAACCTGACCTGCAGCGGCAAGAGGAATGGCCAGCGCAATACCCGCGCCAACGCCTTGACCGCCAGCAATAACCAGAATGGTAGAGATGATTGATGCCAGAGCAGCATCTGGTGCTACGGCAGCGCCGATATTCATCCATCCCAGTGCGATCATTTCCAGGGTCCCGCCGATGATAATCCCGGTTTGCAAGTCACCGAGCACGGCGCCAATCAACGTACAGGCAACCAGAGGACGGTGAAACTGGAACTCATCAAGAATAGACCCCATCCCCGATACGCATGAGACGAGAAATATCAGCACAAGTTGAAGTGTTGTTATCTCCATTGTACTTCTCCTATGAGAAAACTGTCTGAGTAAACATTGTCTTAATAAAAAACATTGTCTTAATAAAAAATGTTATCTGAATAAACATAGTCGAGACACCGCATTATCGGGCTAGCGTTCTCAATACTATGGTCTTCACCAGGTTAGTTATTAACCTTGGCAATCAGATCCATCATTTTAAGTTTAGAATCGGTTGATACTTTTCTGACTTCCAGTTCAATTCCACGTGCATCCAACGCTTTGAACGCTTCGATATCTTTGGCATCAATGGAGACGGCGTTATTGACCTGGGTTTTACCCTGACGGTAGGCCATGCCGCCAATATTGACGGACTTGATCTCAACGCCATTCTCGACCAGTCGCAGCACATCAGTGGGGTTAGTGAATAACAGCATGACGCGGTCATTGGCGTATTTCGGGTTTTCATACACACGAATTGCTTTAGCAACGTCCACAACATGGGCAGTTACGCCGGGAGGGGCAACCTGCGTCAGCAACGTTTTACGCACGTTATCAGCGGCAACCTCATCACTGACGACGATAATGCGACTGACATTCGTCTCCTTGGTCCAACGAGTTGCTACCTGACCGTGAATCAATCTGTCATCAATACGTGCGAGACCAATATTCATATGCCCACCGGGGCCAACCTGTGCTGGTGCGACGGCTTTGGGCACTGGCTTGGCGGCAGGCTCGGGTTCAGCAGCCTTCAACGCTTTTACACCCGTGCGTCCTGCTTCAAGTGCGATGGCAATCAGTTCATCGAAGGAGGGGTTGTCATCGCGCGCCATAAACGTTTCTGCCAGCATCGGGATATTTACCCCGGCAATCACGTCATAGTTGGCTTTATCTGTTACAAGGCGGCTGGCGGCATTAAACGGGCTGCCCCCCCAGGTATCGACAAGAAACAGCACGCCAAGCGACGTATCCAACGTCTCAAGCTTAGCCTGATATTTCTCGATCAATGTTTCCGCGTTTTCACCGGGAACGAAATCAATCCAGGCAACGTTACTTTGTTCACCCAGAATCATTTCTGCCGTTTTCAGCAGCGGTCCGGCGGTGGATCCGTGAGTGCATAACATAATTGCAATACTCACTTGCTACCTCCTCATTCTATTTAGGGGTACTCAATGCATTCGGTTAAGAGCTGTGACTATTAACCGAAGTGATATCAGTATATATCCGTCATAATTCAAGTTGCAGGTGCGTTGGCTGCGTTCACTCACACGAATCATTTACCTTAGTAAGCTCATCGGGATTCCTTCTCTTGCCGCCTTCTTGTAACTCGAATTATTTAGGGTATAAACGCACATTTTTACTCAAGAATCATAAAAGAATAAAAAAGGATGCGCTGTAGCGTTATATGCTATGAAACGATTCAGGCTCCCCATCTTGGGTGACATATTCGATTTATTTTACCCACTGAAAAAATAAATAGTGTGATGTTGCTTACGTATTTGTCGGTTTAAGCACCGTTTGTTATGCGATTGAGAACAACATCACGGGCATGTTAAGAAACAATCGTTCGTGCGCGTTTTTTGGTGGCAAAGAAATCTTTGTAAAAAATGGAAACAACCTGCTAGAGTAACATCCTGTTTAATTGCTTAGGAGCACAGGGTTTCGACCCACTCTATATGGACCGTCACCGACAATCCTTTCTTACCCAACCGGTCTGCGCCGGTGTTGTTTCTGGGGCTGACCTGACGGGTCACCCAACCACCGATAGCCGCCAGGGCGGTATTTATACTCTTGCTGTTTCCCCAATGCTGCGCCACATCACACCAGCGGTGTTGATGCTGTCTGCTTGCGCCTTTTCTGGAGTCTGACATGGAATTTTTGCTAGATCCCTCAATCTGGGCGGGCCTCTTGACGCTGGTAGTACTGGAAATCGTTCTGGGTATCGATAACTTGGTCTTTATCGCCATTCTGGCGGACAAGTTGCCGCCGAAGCAGCGCGACAAGGCTCGCGTAATAGGCCTCTCACTCGCACTCTTGATGCGTTTGGGGCTGCTGTCATTAATTTCATGGATGGTGAAACTGACCAACCCGCTGATCACGATCGCAGATTACAGCTTCTCGGCGCGCGATATGATCTTGCTGGCGGGGGGGCTATTTTTGCTGTTCAAAGCCACCACGGAGCTACATGAACGGCTGGAGAATCGGCCGCATGAGCACAACGGACCTAAAGTTCATGCCAGTTTCTGGGCGGTTGTTGCGCAGATTGTGATACTGGATGCGGTCTTCTCACTGGATGCGGTAATTACCGCCGTCGGGATGGTTAACCATATCGGCGTGATGATGACGGCAGTGGTTATTGCGATGGTTGTCATGCTGCTGGCATCCAAGCCGCTGATGAACTTTGTTAATGCTCATCCTACCGTGGTTGTGCTCTGTCTCAGCTTCCTGTTGATGATCGGCCTGAGTCTGGTGGCGGAAGGGTTTGGTTTCCATATACCGAAGGGGTACCTGTATGCAGCGATCGGCTTCTCGATTCTGATTGAACTGTTTAACCAGATTGCACGCCGTAATTTCATCAAGCACCAATCACGCCGCCCAATGCGTGAGCGGACTGCCGAAGCGATCCTGCGTCTGATGGGGGCACGCAAATCGACAGATGATGAAGAAGAAAAGCCGGCATCTCCGGCCATGGAAACCTTTGCAGAAGAAGAGCGTTACATGATCAGCGGTGTATTGACGCTGGCATCACGCTCATTGCGTAGCGTAATGACGCCGCGTACGGAGATCTCCTGGGTCGACAGCGAGCGGTCTATAGACGAAATCCGAGAGCAGCTGTTGGATACGCCGCACAGCCTGTTCCCGGTGTGCCGTGGTTCATTAGATGAGTTGGTCGGCGTTGTGCGTGCTAAAGAATTACTGGTGGCGTTAGAGAGTGGTGTGGATGTGGAGAGCTTTGCTGCCGCTACACCGCCGCTGGTTGTGCCGGATACGCTGGATGCCATTAATTTGCTGCCGGTATTGCGTCGCGCCAAGGGAAGTCTGGTTGTTGTGACGAATGAGTTCGGTGTGGTGCAAGGGCTGGTTACGCCGCTGGATATTCTGGAAGCGATTGCGGGGGAATTCCCCGATGAAGATGAAACACCGGATATTGTGGTCGAGGAGGGTGGCTGGCTGGTGAAAGGCGGCACCGATTTGCACACGTTGCAGCAGGTGTTTGACAGCCATGAACTGGTCGACCCCAAAGAAGAATATGCCTCATTGGCAGGCTTGCTGTTGGCGCACAGCAATGAAATTCCTAAAGTGGGAGAGGTGATTGAGCTGCATCATTTTCGATTCGAGATTATGGCGGTGTCGGAATACCGTATCGAGTTGGTGCGGGTGACTCGCTTGGCCGATCCTTATGCGGATGAAGAAGAGTAATCGTCCGCGGCGGATAATAAAAAACCTCTTCCCCCCTTGTCATCCTCGGCGAAAGCCGGGGATCTCTGTCAGAAGAAACGCGTTTCACCTGCAAGAGATTCCCGCTTTTGCGGAATGACGGGGAGGGAATGACAGAAAAGTGGTTTAAATCAGCTTGTCAGCAGCCTCACACCTCTGTCGAGGGCTTTCTTTGTGTCAATGCTACTCAGTTAATCACACTGTACTTTCACTGCCAGACCGCCGCGTGAGGTTTCGCGGTATTTGGCATTCATGTCTTTGCCTGTTTCATACATGGTTTCAATCACCTTATCGAGCGATACGCGCGGTTCGCTGGTGCGACGCATGGCCATGCGTGTCGCATTAATCGCTTTTACTGAGGCAATCGCATTACGTTCAATGCAAGGCACCTGAACCTGCCCCGCAACAGGATCGCAGGTGAGACCAAGGTTGTGCTCCATACCGATTTCAGCAGCAACGCACACCTGTTCCGGGCTGGCGCCGAGCAACTCTGCCAGGCCTGCTGCCGCCATCGAACAGGCAACACCGACTTCGCCCTGACAGCCGACCTCTGCACCGGATATGGAGGCATTCATTTTGTACAACATGCCAATTGCGCCGGAGGCGAGAAAATAACGCAGAGCAATATCGGTAGTGATCGGCTCAATAAAGTGATCGTAATAAGCCAATACGGCTGGAACAATTCCACAGGCACCGTTGGTCGGTGCTGTCACTACACGGCCACCAGCGGCATTTTCTTCATTCACGGCTAATGCAAACATGTTGACCCAATCGACCACATCCATCGGATCATTAGAGTGTTTGCCCGCAGCACCTAAGATACGGCGCAGTGCCGAGGCGCGCCGTGGCACTCGCAACGGACCGGGCAGTACGCCTTCGGTATTCATGCCACGATCGATGCAGGCACGCATGGTCTGCCATACATCAGCAAAGTAGTGTTCAATTTCATCACGGCTATGCAACGCCAGCTCATTACGCATCACCAACCCTGAAAGCGACAGACCGTGCTGTTTACAATGTGCCAGCATTTCTCGCGCTGAGTGGAAGGGGAACGGCACCTGAACGTCACCCGAGCTGCTTTGACCAAAGTGGGCTTCATCAACGATGAAACCACCCCCAATAGAATAATACGTGTTGCGATACAGAGGGAGGTCTCCGCCAAAGGCGGTAATGGTCATACCGTTTTCATGTAAAGAGAGATTTTCACTGCGAAAATTCATGCCACCGTGAAGCGGAAAATCCACTTCATGCTGACCGTTTGCCAGCAACAGGCGCTCGCGCTGTTCAACGTCACGAATAAATCCTGGGATGGAATCGATGGCGATGGTATCCGGCATATTGCCTGCGAGTCCCATAATGATGGCGATATCGGTGTGGTGGCCTTTCCCGGTCAGAGAGAGGGAACCGTAGACATCAACGGCAACGCGAGTAACATCGCCAAGCTTACCCAGCTCAATCAAATCATCGACAAATTGCTTACCGGCTTTCATCGGTCCAACCGTATGAGAGCTTGAAGGGCCAATACCGATCTTGAACATGTCGAAAACGCTTATCACGCGAGAACTCCTCCAAAAAAGCGCAGGTTTAGAATAATACTCCTTAGATCGCGCTATTGTAGTGGGGAATATATGGCGAGGGTGTGCTTTTCGCATGAAAAAATCTTATGCAAAAGCTCAACATAACTTATAGTAGAGCCCCGTCACACTTGTGTATAAGCGGGAAAGTTAAGGGAGTGAAAATACCCCTGTTTATGTGTGGTTAAAATTACTGTTTAGGGCAATCAGAATAAAATACTAATTTTCAGGTTGTTGGCGCCGAAACTTGAATGGCAAGTTGGCGAATGATGGCGGCAGTGAGCCCCCAGACAAACTGCTGCTGATACCAAGAGAGATAAACCCGGTGCGTTTGGCGTTGCCGTTCAATATCCAACGGGTAATAACGTGCCAGCGAGAAGGCATCAGTAAGGGGCATTTCAAACAACTCAGCGACCTCATCCGCATTGGGAGCAACGCGAATATTGGCAGGTAACAAGCCGACAACCGGCGTGACCTGAAAGCCACTTACGCTATCCAGCGGCGGAAGCGTGCCTAACACTGTAACCACCTCAGGTGCGATCGCCACTTCCTCCTCAGCTTCCCTTAACGCCGTGGCGATCAGGCTGGTATCACTGCTATCTGCCGCGCCGCCGGGAAAGGCAACTTGCCCCGCATGCTTGCGTAATGTGCTTGCTCGCCGTGTCAACAGCAGCGTCGGAGCATCGGGGTGGCATACAATGGGCACTAGCACAGCGGCCTTGCGCACTTGACGTACAGGTTTGGCTTGTGGTGCGCACTGTAGCTGAAAGCGCGTGACAAAATTAGCCAGATCGCAGTCAACAGACTGGGTGAAAGAAAAGGTGTCAGGGCGATAAACCGTTGTCATAACGTTTGCGCTGTTTTCAGTTGGGGAAGAATACGTCCCAGTTTATCAAAAGTTTCCTGATATTCCGCTTGTTCCTGGCTATCTGCGACGATACCGCCGCCCGCCCAGCAATGAAGATGGCCCTGCTCGGCGATCAGCGTACGAATGGTAATGCTGGTATCCATGGTGCCACAGACGCTGATATAGCCGATACTGCCGCAATAAGCGTTGCGTCGATGGGGCTCCAGTTCTTCAATGATTTCCATGGCCCGGATTTTGGGAGCACCGGTGATAGAACCACCTGGAAAACAGGCTCGCAGCAAGTCCGTAGCGTGGCTGGTTTCTGGTAATCTGGCCTCAATGGTGCTGACCAGATGGTGTACTGCCGGAAAAGGTTCAACGGAGAACAGGGTAGGCACTTTTACGCTACCGGGTACCGCAACACGGCCGATATCGTTACGCAGCAGATCGACAATCATCAAATTCTCTGCTCTGTCTTTCTCTGAGGCCGCGAGCACTGCCGCGCGCCGAGCATCTTCCTGCGGATCGGTGGCCCGCGGTAGTGTGCCCTTGATGGGGCGCGTTTCAATACGATGATGTTGTAATTGCAAAAATCGCTCTGGCGAAACGCTGATCACGCACTGGGCCGATAGACGGATAAACGCAGAGAACGGTGCACGATTGGCACGGGAGAGCGCGAGAAAGGCCTGCCATTCATCACCGTGATAACGAGCACTGAAACGTTGTGCCAGATTAACCTGATAGCAGTCTCCCGCCCGCAGATAAGCCTGAATATGTCGAAATTTAATACCGTACTCATCTCGCGTCATATTGGACTGCCAAGAGGTGGTTAATGCAAAATCCCCTTGAGACGATGTATCCGGCGGTGAAGCCAGCCAGGCCAGTCGAGCATCACGATCGCCATAGGTCACCAGCGTAAGCACCTGCCGCTGATGATCGGCAATAAGCGCCCAGTTGTAAATCCCTATTGCCATGTCCGGTAAGTGAATATCTTGTGCTGCGAGCGATGGCAGCGTTTCGACGCGCCGCCCGAGATCGTAGCCAAACAGGCCAAGTGCTCCACCCTGAAAAGGCAGATCGGCATGCGCTTGTGCTTCTAGTCCCGAGCGCAATAATTCCTGACGTAGCAGTAAAAAAGGATCTTGTGTTGAATGCAACGTGAATCCTGCACGTTCAATGTGTGTGTTTTCGCCCTGAGTGGTTAGCGTAGCAAGCGGATCGGCCACCATAATGTCAAAACGGTTGTGCTGGTGTTCGGCAAACCCAGAATGCAGCAGCATGGCCCACGGCTGGTGGGAAAAGGGCGCAAACAGGTGTAACAGGGCATCCGGCTGATAGGGCAGCGAGTAATAGTCAGGTAAACGAGAATCCATCGGTTGTAATGTCATCGTGCAGGTGCTGATTAATATCGTCGTTAGCGTTATGATACGCGCTTATCGACCCTAAATATTCGAGTTGCAGGACAAAACATTAACGTTTTGAACAGCGCTTGCGCTGGCCCGTAGGGTGAACGAGTGCAGCCTACGCATATGCAACTTGAAGTATGACGGGGATAGACCACGCGAGTGCGTAGCCTAGCATAATTCGCCAACGTCGTATAAGGAACCTGATTGAATGTTTAACGATATGCCACCCCTGACCCACGCGCAGCAGCAAGATGCAGTGGAGCGTATTCAATCTCTTATGGCTGAAGGCATGAGCAGCGGAGAGGCCATCGCATTGGTTGCTGCGGATTTACGACGTCAGTACGGAAGTGACGCCGTCACTTATGATGAACACGAAGCTGACGAATAATCTCTCCGTTAGCCTCGCATGCATTCAGCAACGCTCTACAGGGCTGCGATGGCTTTGATTTCCACTTTATAGTTTGGGTTCATCAGGCGTGCCTCTACGGTACAACGTACTGGGGCATGGCCTGCAACAACCCAGGCGTCCCATGCCATGTTCATAGCGTCAAAATCTGCTGCATCGGCAAGAAAAATCGTTACATCTAACAGACGCGTTTTATCTGAACCAGACTGAACCAGAATGGTATCGAGTGCTGCCAGTGCATTCTCGGTTTGGGCTTGTGCATCAGCCTCCAGATTCTCCGGCACGCTGGTGTAGTAAAGCGTGCCATTATGAATCACGGCATCTGACCAGCGTGCTTCAGGTTGAATTCTGATTATGTCTGTCATGGGCTGTCTTCCTGAATAAACCAATTGGGGGAGTGAAATTACCATGCAGCCTACCATAATTCCGCCGCTTGAGGCGCTGTTATCAAGATGCAGGGTGGCTGCCAAGGGCGACAATGGGCATAATTGGACAATAGCCTTACGGCACCTATCCGGTTTTCGTTGTGAAGAATAGAGAGCGTATGTGACAAAACATTCTGTACAGGACGATTTTTCTCCCGAGGGTACTCTGGCGCAAGCCATTGAAGGCTTTAAACCACGTCAACCCCAACGTGACATGGCCGCTGCGGTGGAGCGCGCCATTCGCGAACAGCATGCTCTGGTGGTTGAAGCAGGCACGGGGACGGGTAAAACCTACGCTTATCTGGTGCCCGCACTGCGCTCAGAACGCAAGGTGATTGTTTCCACCGGGTCAAAAGCGTTACAGGATCAGCTCTTTGCTCGAGATTTACCTCGAATCACAGCGGCGTTAGGGTATACCGGACAGGTTGCATTGCTCAAAGGTCGTTCGAACTATCTGTGTATCGAACGACTGGAGCAGCAGTCACTGGCAGGGGACTCCCTTAACGGTGAAGCGCTAAGTGAACTGGTGCGTCTGCGTGGATGGTCATCGGCCACCGTGGACGGCGATATCAGTACGTGTACAGAAGTGGCGGAAGATAGCGCAGTTTGGCCAGTAGTTACCAGCACTAACGACAACTGCCTGGGAGGAGATTGCCCGCACTACAAAGACTGTTTTGTGGTGAAAGCGCGCCGTAAGGCGATGGAATCCGACGTGGTGGTGGTCAATCACCACCTCTATTTGGCGGATATGGTGGTCAAAGAGAGCGGGTTTGCTGAACTCATTCCTGATAGCGATGTGGTAATTTTTGACGAAGCGCATCAGATACCGGATATCGCCAGCCACTATTTTGGTCAGCAACTTACAAGCCGGCAACTGCTCGATCTGGCAAAAGACATCGTCATTGCCTATCGCACTGAAGTGCGTGATGCTGCGCAATTGCAAAAGTCTGCCGATCGGCTATCGCAAAGCACACAAGATTTTCGCTTGGCTCTCGGTGAGCCGGGTTTTCGCGGTAATCTCCGCGATGTGCTGGCGCAGCCGTCGCTGCAACGTGCTCTGTTACTGCTCGATGATGCCCTTGAACTCTGCTATGACGTCGCCAAACTCTCGCTGGGGCGTTCAGCGCTGCTGGATGCTGCATTTGAACGCGCCACCTTGTATCGCGCGCGGTTGAAACGCCTGCAGGATGTGCAACAGGCGGGCTACAGCTACTGGTATGAATGTAATGCGCGGCATTTTGTGTTAGCGCTGACACCGCTTTCCGTAGCCGACCGTTTCCGCGAGTTGATGCAAGAGAAGAAAGCGGCCTGGATATTTACTTCCGCAACGTTGTCAGTCAACGAGCGTGTTGAGCATTTTACTGAACGCCTGGGACTGGACCATGCGCAATCCATGCTGCTGCCGAGTCCGTTTGACTATGCGCAGCAGGCGTTGCTCTGCGTGCCGCGTTTCCTGCCAGAAATGCAGCAACGCGGTGCGGCGCAACGGTTGGCAACGCAGTTACGTCCCCTCATCGAAGCCAATCGCGGTCGCTGCTTTATGCTGTGCACGTCGCATCAAATGATGCGCGATCTGGCGGCAGAATTTCGAGCCTCCTTAACATTGCCGGTGTTACTTCAGGGAGAAACCAGCAAGGCACAGCTGTTGGCGCAGTTTGTCTCTGCCGGGAATGCACTGTTGGTGGCAACCAGCAGCTTCTGGGAAGGCGTAGATGTGCGTGGTGATACGCTCTCTTGTGTGATTATCGATAAGCTTCCATTTACTTCTCCAGATGACCCGTTGCTAAAAGCGCGCATAGAAGATTGTCGGTTGCGTGGCGGCGATCCGTTTGACGAAGTGCAACTGCCCGATGCGGTCATCACGCTGAAACAAGGTGTTGGGCGCTTGATACGGGATGTAGACGATCGTGGCGTTATCGTTATCTGTGATAATCGCTTGGTGATGCGCCCTTACGGTAAAACCTTTTTGCAAAGCTTGCCGCCAGCAGCGCGCACTCGCGATCTGACGCAAGCGATACGTTTCCTGTCTCGAGCCGAGACGGCATAATGTGATTTTACCCGTCATTTCAGGTTGCAGATGGGGTAAGACCACGGGCGCACCCATAGGGTGAAACATCAAGGGTATAAGTAATTCGACGCGCGGTGTGCTACTATGCGCCGCGTTATTATGTTTCCCTGCCTGAGGTCGGCATGTCTACGCGAATTTTAGCGCTCGATACCGCGACGGAAGCCTGTTCCGTTGCGCTCTGGAATGATGGTCAAATTTTCTCCCTCTATGAAGTGTGTCCCCGTGAACATACCCAACGCGTGTTGCCAATGGTGCAACAGGTGTTGGCTGAAAACGGGGTGGCATTAAGTAGCCTGGATGCGTTGGCATTTGGGCAAGGTCCCGGCAGCTTTACCGGTGTAAGAATTGGTATCGGTATCGCACAAGGTCTGGCTCTGGGGGCTGATTTACCGATGCTTGGGATCTCCACGCTGGCAACCATGGCGCAAGGTGCCTGGCGTCGCACGGGCGCAACGCATGTGCTGGCAGCGATCGATGCTCGCATGGGGGAAGTCTACTGGGCTGAGTACCAACGCAATGCAGACGGTAACTGGCTGGGTGATGAAAGCGAAGCGGTATTAACGCCGCAACAAGTGCTGGAGCGCACACTATCGCTGAGCGGGGAGTGGGCAACGGTCGGGACCGGATGGGAAACATACCCGACGTTGGCTGTCCACGATGAGATTGAGTTGATTCCGGGCGAGATGCTGCTGCCGCAGGCGCAGGATATGCTGCCGTTAGCCTGTCATCAGTGGCATGATGGCAATGCGGTCTCTGTTGCTGATGCCTTACCTCGCTATTTACGTAACGACGTCGCCTGGAAAAAATTACCCGGTCGCGCCTGATAAAAGCGCAACTTATTGCATTAATGCCTACTCTAATGAGTAGGTAACTGCAAAGGGTCAGTATTATGACGATTGCCTATTGGTCAAAACAGAGTGTGTTAATGATGCTGGCTCTTGTGCTGGCGGGTTGTTCTTCCATACCTGAATCCATCCAGGGCACTTCCGAGAGACCTTACGATCGCTTGTCGCAGATCACCCTGATGCCACAGATAGCGTTGGGGCAAGAAGCCCGTCTCGGCGGTCGTGTCGTATCCGTCCACAACGAGAATGACAGAACGCGGCTGGTGATTGTCAGCCTGCCGTTGGATCGCTGGGCGCGTCCGCAGTTGGAGAGTGTCTCGGAAGGGCGATTCATCGCCAATGTCAAAGGATTCCTTGAACCCCTCGATTTTCAGGGAAGACTGGTGACAGTAGTCGGGTCTGTGGCTGAAATGGAGCAGGGGCAGATTGGCAGCAGGCCCTATCGGTTTGTCGTAATCAATGTTAATGGTTATCAACGTTGGAATGAAACTCAGCAGGTAATATTACCTCCCGGTGCTGGCGATCCGTGGGGATGGGATTGGCGTTATAGGCGTGGTTGGGGCTTTGGCAATGACTGGGGACCGGCGCGTATCGAGACCATTGTGACGCAATAGACTATTCCGGCAGGCCGTTTTTCTCCTTTAGAAAAACTGGGTACAACGAGGCGACGCAGGTCGCCTCATTTTTTTGATACATATGATTAACAATAAGGCGTGATCGAACTCTCAACCTCGATATTGTCTCAGCAGTAACTGGTAAGCTGAGTTAAAATAATGTTAATTAATCGAGCGGTGGGGGAATCATCATGCCACTAAAAAAATACCTCGGGAGTGATGCCTTGGAAAAAATTTGGTTAACGCGTTATCCGGCGAACGTGCCCGCTGAAATTAATCCGGATAGTTATACGTCGTTGGTCGATCTTTTTGAAAATGCGGTCGCCAGATATGCCGATCTGCCCGCGTTTATTAACATGGGCGAAGTGATGACCTTTCGCAAGCTGGAAGAGCGTAGCCGCGCGTTTGCTGCTTATTTGCAAAACCAGTTGCACTTGCAAAAGGGCGATCGTGTAGCATTGATGATGCCGAATCTGTTGCAATACCCGGTGGCGCTGTTTGGCATCTTGCGCGCAGGGTTGGTGGTGGTTAACGTTAATCCGCTTTACACGCCGCGTGAGTTGGAGCACCAGCTGAAAGACAGTGGCGCCACCACGATTGTGATTGTTTCCAACTTTGCGCATACGCTAGAAAAAGTGGTCTACAACACCAACGTCAAACATGTCATCTTGACGCGCATGGGCGATCAACTTTCGACGGCCAAAGGAACGCTGGTCAACTTTGTTGTCAAGTACATCAAGCGCCTGGTGCCGAAATACCATCTGCCTGATGCCATTTCGTTTCGTAGTGCGATGCAACAAGGCCGCCGTCTTCAATACATCAAACCACAGATAGTGAATGCTGATCTGGCATTTCTGCAATATACCGGCGGTACGACGGGGTTATCAAAAGGGGCAATGCTGACTCACCGCAATATGCAGGCGAATCTGGCGCAGGCGAAAGCAGCTTACGGTCCGGTATTGCAAGAGCGCCACGAATTGGTGGTGACCATGCTGCCGCTGTATCACATCTTTGCGCTGACGGTAAACTGCCTGCTTTTTGTCGAGCTAGGGGGACAAAACCTGTTGATCACGAATCCGCGAGATATTCCTGCGGTGGTGAAAGAACTGGGCAAATACCCGTTTACGGCGGTGACAGGCGTTAACACGCTGTTTAACGCACTGCTTAATAATAAGGCTTTCCACGAGCTCGATTTCTCTACCTTACGCTTGTCAGTTGGTGGTGGAGCATCGGTACAGCAATCGGTGGCGGAGCGCTGGGAAAGGCTTACAGGGAAACATCTGCTGGAAGGTTATGGCCTGACGGAAAGCTCTCCACTGGTGGCGGGCAACCCGTATGATTTAAAACACTATAGTGGCAGTATCGGTTTACCCGTACCCTCCACCGATGTGCGGATTGTGGATGATGACGGTCACGACGTATCACCTGGGGAGTCTGGCGAGCTTTGGGTGAAAGGGCCACAGGTGATGTTGGGTTACTGGCAGCAGCCGGCAGCGACGCAAGAGGTTCTCAAAGAGGGATGGCTTGCGACCGGAGATATCGTTACGGCAGATGAAGAAGGCTTCCTGCGCGTTATCGATCGTAAAAAAGACATGATTCTGGTCTCCGGGTTTAATGTCTATCCAACGGAAATTGAAGAGGTGATCGCACGTCATCCCAAGGTATCAGAAGCCGCCGTAATTGGCGTGGAAAGTGAACTGACTGGTGAAGCGGTAAAAGCCTATGTTGTTACCCGTGACAGCAGCTTGAGCAAAGATGAGCTTATCACTCACTGTCGACGTAATCTGACCGCGTATAAAGTGCCAAAACTGGTTGAGTTTGTAGAGGAGTTGCCGAAATCGAACGTGGGGAAAATTCTGCGCCGCGAGCTACGTACAGAAAACCACAGCAAAACGCCTCCTAATGAGGCTGCAACGAACGTTTCCTGAGGTACCTTAAACCTCGTGAACGGGAGCAGCCAATGCATCTGCACCTTGCAGTATGATGGAAATCAATAAAACGTCTGACAGTTCGTGGTGGGAAAGGCTATCATAGCAAGAGGTTAACAACGCCGGCTAAACCGGCGTTGTTTTTGCAGTAGCCGACAGTCAAAAACAAGAGAACATGTTTTGAATTATCAGTTAATCAGTGACAACAATGGCCTGGAACAGGTTTGTCAGCAGGCGCGTCAGCACACCCAAGTTGCGCTGGATACCGAATTTGTTCGTACCCGCACCTATTATCCGCAGTTGGGCCTTATCCAGCTCTATGATGGTGAAACCCTCTCTCTGATTGATCCTCTTACTATTAGCGCCTGGCAGCCCTTCGTGGCGTTGTTGCAGGATGCCCAGGTCACTAAGTTCCTGCATGCTAGCAGTGAGGATCTGGAGGTCTTTCTCAACGCGTTTGGCGTTCTGCCACATCCGTTTATCGATACACAAATTTTGGCCGCGTTTCTCGGAAAACCGTTGTCCTACGGATTTGCTGCACTGGTGGCAGACTATCAAGGTGTCACGCTGGATAAGACTGAATCGCGTACCGACTGGTTGGCTCGCCCATTGAGTGAAAAACAGTGTGACTATGCGGCTGCCGATGTCTTCTATTTGCTGCCGATGGCAGAGAAAATCGTGGCGGATACTCGAGAAGCTGGCTGGCTGGACGCTGCGCTGGATGAATGTGGGCTGCTATGCCAGCGCAAGCAAGATATTCTCGCTCCGGAATTGGCTTACCGAGAGTTTGGTAATGCCTGGCAGTTGCGCGGTAAACAATTAGCCTGTTTGCAAATGTTGGCGCAGTGGCGTTTGACCTTGGCGCGTCAGCGTGACAGTTCAGTCAACTTTGTCGTGCGGGAAGAGAATTTACTTCAGGTGGCTCGCTGTATGCCTTCCTCTTTGGGCGAGTTGAGTTCGCTGGGGCTAAGTGGTCCAGAAATCCGTTATCACGGTAAAACGCTGCTCGATTTGGTTACCCAGGCAAATGCGCTGGCAGAGTCTCAGTATCCCGCGCCGATTGTAAATTTGATTGATTATCCGGGCTATAAGAGAGTGTTCAAGGAAATCAAAAACCTTGTGGTACAGATAAGCGAACAGACTGGACTTTCTGCAGAACTGTTAGCCTCTCGGCGTCAGATCAACCGCTTGCTGAATTGGCATTGGAAACTGTTTGCTCAGGAAGGAACAATGCCTGAAATGTTGAAAGGCTGGCGAGCTGAGTTATTTGAAGCGCCATTGCGTGAACTGTTAGCGCGAGAAGGGTAACAACAAGATAACCCCCACATTATGCAGGGGTTATTAATACCATTGACTCATTTAGCGGGCTCTTCCGGTTCCGGCAGTGTGACGTTAAGTTCGAGCACGGAAATATCATCTCCTTTTTGCTCTAACTGTACTGTCACCATCTCTGGGTCGATCTGTACGTATTTACAGATCACCTCCAAAATATCCCGTTTTAATTGTGGCAAATAATGCGGCTCGCTGTCTCCACGACGGCGCTCCGCAACAATAATTTGCAACCTTTCCTTGGCAATATTAGCGGTACTTTTTTTGCGGGACAGAAAGAAGTCGAGTAATGCCATAATTTATCCCCCAAAAAGGCGTTTAAGAAAACTCTTTTTCTCTTCCTCAATGAAACGGTAGGGACGATCTTCACCCAGCAAGCGATCAACGGTGTCAGCGTATGCTTTACCCGCGTCGGAAGCGATATCGAGAATCACCGGTTCCCCTTGGTTTGATGCACGCAGTACAGACTGATCTTCGGGGATAACGCCAACCAGCGAAATACGAAGAATTTCCAGTACATCTTCCATACTTAACATATCACCGCGACTGACGCGGCCTGGATTGTAACGGGTGAGCAACAGGTGCTCCTTAATGGCATCCTGACCCCGTTCAGCTCGGCGCGATTTTGATGCGAGGATACCAAGAATACGATCAGAGTCGCGTACCGAAGAAACTTCCGGGTTGGTCGTAATAATCGCTTCGTCGGCAAAGTAGAGCGCCATCAGTGCGCCCGTTTCAATCCCAGCTGGGGAGTCGCAAATAATAAAATCAAACTCCATCTCCGCCAGCGTATCAAGCACCTTCTCCACGCCTTCGCGCGTGAGTGCATCTTTGTCGCGCGTTTGAGATGCTGGGAGAATATAAAGGTTTTCCGTGCGCTTATCTTTAATCAATGCTTGGTTGAGCGTAGCATCACCTTGAATCACATTGACGAAGTCGTAGACCACGCGGCGTTCGCATCCCATGATAAGATCAAGGTTACGTAGCCCAATATCGAAGTCGATAACAACCGTCTTTTTTCCTTTCTGGGCTAAACCGGTAGCAATGGCCGCGCTTGAAGTAGTCTTGCCAACGCCCCCTTTACCCGATGTAACAACAATAATGCGTGCCATAAATAGTTCCTTGTTAAAGGGCTTAGTCTAGAGGTTGTATGGTTAAATCGTTTGCGAGCAGGTCGAGTTTCAGGCGCGCAGCCTGCCCGACGTGGGCCGCTGGTATCTTATCACTGAGCCAGTAACGCCCTGCGATAGAGACCAGTTCGGCAGCAAGATGCGTACAGAATATTTGGCTCTGTACATCGCCCGAGACGCCAGCCAATGCCCGGCCACGCATCATGCCGTAAATATGGATGTTGCCATCGGCGATAACTTCCGCACCTGCGCTGACACTGCTCAGTACGATTAAATCGCCATCTCTGGCATAAATCTGTTGGCCGGATCGAACCGGCGTTGTAATCAGTTTGGTTTTGGCTATCGCAGGTGAAACGGGAATAGGTTCAGGAACCCTACGGGATGACTTTCCCTCGTTTAACAGCGGCAATCCAGCCTTGATAATGGCTTTCTTTAGTATGTCGTCTTTACAACCGCTCACGCCAACCACATGTAACCCCGTGGAAATAATAGCGTGCTGGATAGATAACCAGTCTATTTCAGCTGTCAGCGCGGCAACATTAATAACCACAGGCGCATTTTTTAGAAATGCAGGGGCCTGCTCTATTTTTTCCTGTAATGCTTGAATAATTACCTCAGGTTGCGACTCATACAAATGAACAACCGATAAGGTAAAATTGCTGCCTTTTAGCTCTATTGGCGTTTGTGACATCTATCCTGACTCAGTTTCAGCCTGTTAAATCCCCGGATTTGCATAGCAACATGATATTCCAGAGTGCTGTAAGCATGTTATAGTCACAATTATATACAGGCAAGATGACATTCCCATCTAATCGAGTAAAAAAATGTTTTGTGTGATCTATCGAAGTACGAAACGCGATCAAACTTATCTCTATGTCGATAAAAAAGACGATTTTTCCCGCGTGCCGGAAGCGCTGATGAAAAGCTTTGGCACTCCACATTTGGTGATGCTATTACCGCTTGATGGCAGTAAGAAATTAGCGTCTGCCGACATTGAAAAAGTAAAACTGGCGCTTAAAGAAGAGGGCTTTTATCTTCAACTGCCACCACCGCCCGAAAATTTATTATCATCACGACAGGGTGCCTGCAAATAACGCTGACGGTCTGCAAGGGAAGAAAATTCGGTTTTTTCTTAACCTGCTACTTACCCCCTATTGTGTATGTTTGTGATCTGCCAGCAGAGAACTGCCGTGAAAAAGTATGATCTGGCGTTGAATTCTTTACTTATATTTTTCTGCATAACCGTTCTCAGACTTGTTTTATCGGCACAGAGACGTATAAATAAACCCCTAGCGTAAATGGGATACCCACCGGTTTACCTGATGTTCTGGGTATCTGAACGTGATTTTCAACTGACAGGGCAGGAGATATCCATGTATCAACACAGAGACTGGCAGGGCGCGCTGCTCGATTTCCCGGTAAATAAAGTGGTTTGTGTAGGGAGTAACTATGCGGACCACATCAAAGAAATGGGAAATTCGGTTGCCCCTGAGCCCGTACTATTTATTAAACCGGAAACGGCATTGTGTGATTTGCGCCAACCGGTAGCGATTCCGAAAAATCTCGGAGCAGTACATCACGAGGTTGAATTGGCCGTGCTGATTGGCACGCCGCTTAAGCAGGCGAATGAAGAGCGCGTGGCGCGCGCAATTGCGGGTTACGGAGTAGCACTGGATCTGACGCTGCGTGATATTCAGTCCGAATGCAAGAAAGCGGGACGCCCATGGGAGAAAGCCAAGGGGTTTGATGGCGCTTGCCCTATTTCCGGGTTTATTCCTGTTGCCGAGTTTGGCGATCCGCAGCAGACTGATTTAGGCGTGAAGGTGAATGATGAAATTCGTCAGCAAGGCAATACGCGCGATATGATTACGCCGATTTTGCCATTGATTGCCTATATGAGTCGTTTTTTTACGCTGCGCGCTGGCGATGTGATCCTGACCGGGACGCCAGCAGGCGTTGGTCCGATTGTTTCAGGTGATATGCTGACCATCACTATCAATGATCGCAGTTTGTCTACTCGGATTATCTGATCTGTCTCATACCCGTTCCCAACGGGAACGGGTAAACCACTTGCCTCATCTCGCTAAATCCGTTATACCCCTCCTTCACTTTGCTGGTGAGGTGGCGGGGCGTTTGTGCGTTGCCTGATAAGATAATGACTGATGAGATACTGTGCATGAGCGAACGCGATTTTTGGCAGAAAAAAACGTTGTCTGAAATGTCCGATCAAGAGTGGGAGTCCTTGTGCGATGGCTGCGGCCAGTGCTGTTTACATAAGCTCATTGATGAAGACACGGAAGAACTTTACTTTACCAACGTCGCCTGTAATCAGTTAAACATCAAAACGTGTCAATGTCGCAATTATGCGCGGCGGTTTGAATATGAGCCCGATTGCATCAAACTGACGCGGGAAAATCTGCTCTCGTTCGACTGGTTGCCTGCTACTTGCGCCTACCGCCTGATTCATGAGGGCAAGGATCTGCCGGGCTGGCACCCACTGCGAGCGGGCAACAAAGCGCTGATGCACAGTGAACGCATCTCCGTACGCCATATCGCAGTACGTGAAAGTGACGTTATTGATTGGCAAGACCATATCCTGAATAAACCAGAGTGGGCTAGGTAAAGATATTTATGCTGTTGGTTTAAGGTTTGGGGCGGGTGTGGGGTATTGCAACGTTGCTATCGCGGCTATTACTGTGCCGAGTAAATCGTTGCGATATGGTCAATATGCCCGTCATACTTCACGTTGCAGGTGCGTTGGGTGCGTTCGTTATTCGGCCATCCCTGGGCCTCACCTCCTATGAGGCCGCCGCAAGCGGCGTTCAAATCTGCTCCAGGCAGATTTGTCATCCGAATCACTTACCAGAGTAAGCACTGTTCAAAACGTAAACGTTTTGTCCTGCAACTCGAATTATTTAGGGTATAAACAGTGAAACGTTAATTTATTCTTGAAAACTTGCCTGTATCGGCCTGGGTTAACTACATTTCAATTTGTGTGATTAACGGCTGTGTGAGGCTAGATGCTTTGGCTAGAGCAAGGTTTATATATCAGAATTCAAGAGTTGGATAACGGCCCCAGGCCATTACCCCTACAAAGTGGATTTTCGACAGGCACAGCATATCGCGTGCTTGGCTGTTTTAACCCCTCTGAAACATCAGATGCCTATTACATATTGGCAAACGATCGTGATGAAATATGGTTTATCTGTAATCGTCATATACGGGTTGTTGCGCTGGATGAAGCGCGTAAAGATTTTCGCTATCCATTAAGCCCCCCGTACCATCACTCGTCTTAACGTCTGCGTCATTACCCCTACGGGGGCTGTCATCGGGCAACGCTTCAACAACTCATCCTAATGCTGTCCGAGGGGGCCAGATGGCCTAGACCATCTGGCAGCAGGATTAACGGCTAAACAGATCGCGACGTTTGGGTTTGAACGGCTGGGCAATCAGCACCAGTACACCCATTACCAGAAACGCACCGAAAATAACCAGCATCCACTGGGGCATAACCAATGAGAGGAACTGCCATTGGCGCTCGGCACAATCACCTGAGGCGACAAATACAGATGGCAGCCACTTGTCTAGCGGTAGCCATGACGGGAAATTAACGAAAAAATCGCAAACGGCAAACGGTGAGGGATGCAGCATGACATTGGTGTGTTCCCACGCGAGCTTTAATCCTTCAACTGCGCTGTAAATCCACAGGAAGATCGCAGGATAACGCAACAGTGTGGCTGGCGCGATAGCACCCAACAAACCTGCTCCCATCACACCGAATAGCGCGCTACGTTGATAAATGCAGAGCACACAGGGCTTGAGTAACATGACATGCTGAAAATAAAGCGCGACCAACTCAAAGGCAAACGCCGTCAAAGCCATTAACAGCCAGGCACCGCGCCCACGTGAGCAGCGGTTAAGAAATCGCAACATAACGAATATTCCATGCTAAAAAAAATGATCGATTAGGCGGCACAGACGGTACAGGCAATGCCGCCATCATTTCACTGAGCAAAACGTAACAATCTATTTATTTGATACTCTTTATATATCATTTTTGCGATAGTCATCCTTTGACAAATCGCACGCTACGGTTAACCGTTGCAACTCCTTCACTATACACGATAGTTGTGTTTAGCGATGCGTCTGTGTTTAGAGTTTTGGCAGCGTTATCCACTGCCAATCAGTCAGCAACTGCGTTACTGGCACTAACAAGTATGCGACACACAACCAGCCAACCAGCGTCATCACTATCGTATAGGGCAGCGCCATAATCACCATTCTGCCATAAGAAAGACGAATGAGAGGGGCCAGCGCCGAGGTCAGTAAAAAGAGAAACGCAGCCTGTCCATTAGGTGTTGCGACCGAAGGTAGGTTCGTGCCGGTATTAATTGCTACCGCTAAAAGCTCGAACTGTTCCAATGATATTCGACCTTGTTCGAACGCCTGATATGCTTCATTAATGTAGATGGAACCGACGAACACATTGTCAGAAATAGAGGAGAGCAGGCCGTTAAACAGATAAAACATAGTCAGTTGAGTTTGCGCAGAGCCCTGCAGCACAAATTGAATCAGCGGTGTGAAGAGCTGCTGGTCGATAATGACTGCTACAATGGCGAAGAACACGGTGAGCAATGCCGTAAAAGGCATTGCATCCTGAAAGGCTTTGCCAATGGCGTGCTCTTCTGTGATGCCGCATAACGAGGTGACCAAAATAATAACGCTCAGCCCGATTAAACCGACTTCTGCCATGTGAAAAGCCAGTGCAGCAATTAACCAGATGCCAATAACGCCCTGGATCCACAACATAATGCGCTCTTGCTGCGTCCGCGCATCGCTGGTTTGACGTTCGTAATCCTCCAGAACGTTACGCACCGTATCCGGTAGCGTTGCGCCATAACCGAAAATCCGCGTACGCTCCACTAAAATGCATGTTGCGATGCCGCAGACAAATACCGGAAGGGTCACCGCAGACATGTGCAAGAAAAAGCTGGCAAAATCCCACCCTGCTGTTTTTGCAATAATCAGGTTTTGTGGCTCACCAACCATGGTCATCACGCCACCAAGAGCTGTACCCACTCCTGCGTGCATCAATAAACTGCGCAGGAATGCGCGAAATTGCTCCAGTGTTTGCGCATGCTCATCGCTGCTTATTGCTGCTGGGTTTTGATCCAGTCCGGTAATGTAGCGGTGATAAATATCGTAAAACCCGCTGGCGACACCAATCACCACGGCAATGACTGTCAAAGCATCAAGAAAGGCCGATAAAAACGCTGCTGCCAGACAGAAAGATAATGCCAGTGCTACCTTGGAGCGGATGCGCAAAAGCAAACGGGTGAACACAAACAGCAGTAGTGGTTTCATAAAGTAGATACCCGCTACCATGAACATCAAAAGGGTAATGACGGGAATATTGCGGGATACTTCATGCCAAATCTGGTCTGGACTGGTCATGCCGATACACACGGCTTGCAAGGTCAGCAGTCCGCCGGGTTGAAGGGGATAGCATTTTAATGCCATACCTAGCGTAAAAATAAACTCTGCGACCAGTAGCCAACCGGCTAAGAACGGGCTTACCCAAAAGAACACCAGAGGATTGAGGATAAGAAAACCCAGCAGGGTTAATTTGTACCAGCCGGGACAGTGTCCCAGAAAGTTATTTTGCAGCGCGCGGCTTATGGAGATGTCCGTCATGTTTTCGCTGTTTCCTTTTTGTCTAGCGGTGCGATATAAGATTTTTCCCTCACCAACGGTGAAGGACCCTGTAAATACTAAGCTCATTGCTATGACTTTTAAATAAACCAGCTTGTGGAGTATCACAGTTTCTGGCGGAATTCTGTTTTTGTCACCCTGCTGCGCTATGTGATAACGTGTTGCTCTGGTATGATGAGTCCGCTTTTATATCGCAACGGAACATCAAACACATGGTAATCAAGGCGCAAAGTCCTGCTGGATTCGCGGAAGAATATATTATCGAAAGCATTTGGAATAATCGTTTTCCTCCCGGTTCCATCTTACCCGCAGAACGTGAATTATCAGAATTGATCGGGGTGACCCGAACCACGTTACGCGAGGTGCTACAGCGCCTGGCACGGGATGGCTGGCTGACAATTCAGCACGGTAAACCAACGAAAATCAACAATTTCTGGGAAACATCCGGTCTGAATATCCTGGAAACGCTGGCGCGGCTTGACCATGATAGCGTGCCGCAACTGATTGATAACCTGTTGGCCGTGCGCACCAATATTGCCGCGATTTTTATTCGTACAGCCCTACGTCAACATCCGGACAAGAGCCAGGAAGTATTAGTACAACGAGCAAGTGTTGAAGACAACGCCGATGCGTTTGCGCAGTTGGATTATAATATTTTCCGCGGATTGGCATTTGTTTCAGGCAACCCGATTTATGGATTAATTCTCAACGGGCTTAAAGGACTGTATATGCGGGTTGGGCGCTACTACTTTTCTAACCCTGAAGCACGCAAACTGGCTATCGATTTTTATGCTCGCCTGGAGGTTATTGCCAAAGAAGGGCAGCATGAGCGCGTGATGGATGCAGTCAGGACATACGGTAAAGAGAGTGGGTCTATCTGGCATAGCATGCAAAACCAGATCCCTCGTGATATTGCTGATGTTCGCCGTTAATTGATGTTGCCGCGTGTTTGCGCTGTCATTTTGCGCAAACACGCGGTGTTGGCGTTAATTAGTTCCAGTATTGCGCGGTGGGCAGCGCTCAACCAGTTCTACACTGCCATCCGCATTCTGTTGTTCCAAATACACGTCAAACCCCCACAACCGGTGCACATGCTTCATCACGTCGTGGCTGCTTTTATCCAGCGGCGCACGATGATGGGGAACATAACGTAAGGTCAGTGACCGGTTTCCACGTAGATCCACGTTCCAGACCTGAATATTGGGCTCCTGATTGCTGAGGTTATACTGTGCCGACAGTTCCTGGCGGATCATCCTGTATCCCTCTTCATCGTGGATTGCTGCAATCTCCAGATAATTGTTGTGATCGTCATCCAGCACGGTAAATAGTCGAAAATCACGCATTACCTTGGGTGACAGGAACTGGCTGATGAAACTCTCATCTTTGAAATTCTGCATGGCGAAATGCAGCGTTTCCAGCCAATCTTTGCCGGCGATATCAGGGAACCAGTAGCGGTCTTCCTCCGTCGGCGTCTGGCAGATGCGTTTGATATCCTGAAACATGGCGAAGCCAAGTGCATAAGGATTGATGCCGTTGTAATAAGGGCTGTTGTAAGGCGGCTGATAGACCACATTGGTGTGGCTGTGTAGGAACTCCATCATAAACCGCTCTGTCACTTTCCCTTCATCGTAGAGATGATTGAGAATGGTGTAGTGCCAGAATGTCGCCCAACCCTCGTTCATTACCTGAGTCTGCTTCTGCGGATAGAAGTATTGGCTGATTTTACGCACAATACGCAACACTTCGCGTTGCCAGGGCTCCAGTAATGGTGCGTTCTTCTCCATAAAATAGAGTATGTTTTCCTGGGGTTCGCGCGGGAAACGACGTGCTGCCTCGGGGGAAATCTCCGGGTCACGACGCGGCAACGTGCGCCACAGCTCATTCACCTGGCTTTGCAAATAGGCCTCACGGCTTTTCTGACGTGATTTTTCCTCTTCCAGTGAAATTTTTTGTGGTCGTTTATAGCGATCCACGCCGTAATTCATCAGTGCATGACAAGAATCAAGCAGTTGCTCAACTTCTTCCACACCGTAGCGTTCCTCGCATTGGGCAATGTATTGACGGGCAAATATCAGATAGTCAACGATGGAACCTGCATCCGTCCAACTGCGAAACAAATAATTACCTTTAAAGAAGGAGTTGTGACCATAGCAGGCGTGTGCCATCACCAATGCTTGCATCGTGATGGTATTTTCCTCCATCAAGTAAGCGATGCAAGGATCGGAATTGATAACGATCTCATAAGCCAGCCCTTGCTGGCCCTGCCTATAGCGCTGTTCTGTTTCGATAAATCGTTTACCGAAAGACCAATGGGAATAGTTGATGGGCATACCGATACTTGAATAGGCATCCATCATCTGCTCTGAAGTAATCACCTCAATTTGATGCGGATAGGTATCAAGGCGATAGTGCTTTGCTACACGATCGATTTCCTCGAGATAGGTTTGCAGTAAATCGAACGTCCAGTCTGGTCCATCATTCAACCTTGTCTCATTTTGCGGTATTCGAGCTTTTGTTTTTGTCACCATCAGCGCACCCCCCATATTGCCATCTGCACGCTTTCGTACAGACTTTATTAATCGTAGCTCACTCTGAAAAAAGTGTCGTTAAAACGGGTGTTTGGCAGACGATATTGCGGCGATACCTGCAGCATAAAACCGTACTTTGCCAATGTGATAATAGATAAATAGTATGTTAGCCAAGCGTGACAACGGTAAAACCCATGTTACATTAGTCTTTTATTTCGGGTAATGGCAATTTAAGTAGCATATTGCGCCGCAAACGGCGAGTTATCACGGAGATAAGTCAACATGCGGGTTGTGATTTTAGGCAGTGGTGTTATTGGCGTTAGTACGGCGTGGTATTTGTGTCAGGCAGGGCATGAGGTCACAGTAGTAGAGCGGCAACCCGCACCTGCGCTGGAAACCAGTGCAGGTAATGCAGGGCAAATCTCTCCCGGTTATTCGGCGCCTTGGGCTGCACCGGGTATTCCCTTAAAAGCTATCAAATGGTTGTTTCAGCGTCATGCACCGTTGGCGATCCGGCCTGATTGCACTAGCGAACAACTGCGTTGGATGTGGCAGATGTTGATGAATTGCGATTCAACGCATTATCAGATCAATAAAGCGCGAATGGTTCGGCTGGCAGAATACAGCCGTGACTGTTTGCAGGCGCTGCGTGCCCGTACCGCCATTCAATACGAGGGACGGCAGGGAGGAACGCTGCAGCTGTTTCGCAGCGAACAGCAATATGAAAATGCGGCCCGGGACATTGCCGTATTGCGTGAAGCTGGCGTGCCGTACCAGTTACTGACCTCAACAGAATTGGCAACGGTAGAACCCGCACTTGCATCCGTCGCGTATAAACTGAGTGGTGGATTGCGATTACCTCACGATGAAACCGGTGATTGCCAACTTTTTACCCAGCGTCTGGCTGTGCTGGCTCAGGCTGCGGGTGTTACCTTTCGATTTGGCGAGTCCGTCGAACAGTTACAGGTTGAAGGGGGACGTGTTACTCAGGTGCGTTGCAATGGACAGACATTAGCGGCAGACGCATATGTAGTGGCGTGTGGCTCTTACTCAACGGCACTGGTACGCCAGTGGATGCACCTACCGGTTTATCCTCTCAAAGGTTACTCGTTAACATTGCCACTCACCAATGAAGAGGGGGCACCGGTATCTACTGTGCTCGATGAAACCTATAAAGTGGCGGTAACACGCTTCGAACGCCGCATTCGTGTGGGAGGGATGGCGGAAATTGTTGGCTTTGACACGGCACTTAACCCAAAACGCCGTGAAACGTTGGAAATGGTGGTACGTGATTTGTACCCTGATGCAGGTCCAGTGGAACAAGCGACCTTCTGGACCGGTTTGAGACCGATGACGCCAGATGGAACGCCGTTGGTAGGGCGTTCGCCATTATCTAATCTCTATCTCAATACCGGACATGGCACGTTAGGGTGGACGATGGCGTGTGGCTCAGGACAGCTGTTGGCCGATATAATCTCTGGCAAAACACCCGATATTGCCCATGATGATTTGTCTATCTTCCGTTACGCCCGCGCCTGAGTTAACTCACTTCACACGGCGTCTCTTGTCAGCGCGGTGAGGGTACCGCGCATTTTTCTGCTTAAACGTTGAGCTCGCAGTGCCAGTAAGGCTGCACACAGCATGGACAACGCCAGGGTGGCCTGTGGTGAGAGCGGAAGTGCCATAATCGCCAGGCCTACAATCGCGCCCCCAGCCATCTGCACGAAGCCAACCAACGCCGATGCAGTACCTGCTTCGTTGGCGTAGGGTTCTAGCGCATAACTGGTGGCCGGACCGATGGCAAAAGCCAGACCAGCAAATGCCACCACAATAGGCGACATAAAGATCCACCAGCGAGATTGTAGCGTTTCAGGTACCCACAGAATGATGGCGCACAGTAACAAAAAGCCACTGCTGATAAGTATCACGCCAAGCGTCAGGCAGACTGGCCGTCCAATTTTAACGATCATACGCGTTGCCAGCAGGCTCATCGCCATCACCCAAAATCCATTTGCACCAAATACCAGAGAAAACTGTAACGACGACAGCCCACCGTGCACCATCAACACCACCGATGCCATTGAAAGATAGGTCAGTGCCATCGCCATGATGCCCGCATTGCTGGCGGAAAAACCGAGGAACTGTGGCGTGAATAGGATACGGACGTATTGCTTCACGGGCAAACCCGGCAGCCGCAAGGTGTTTGCCGGACGCGTTTCTGGCAGATAGCGCAAAGCAATGAACAGAACTACGCAGGCATACAGCGTCAAAAACCAGAAACAAGCCCGCCAGCCGAACGCTTCTGAAAGCAAACCGCCAAAAAACGGAGCCAGAGCAGGTACGATATTCAGCGTACCATTGAGAAAACCAAATGTGCGTGCCGCGTCGTCACCGTTCAGTCGATCTCGTACACAGCTAAACACCACCACGGCGGTGCAACAAACGGCAACGCTTTGCAGTACACGAGAAGCGATAAATACCGCTCCATTGTTTGCCAGCGCTGAAATCACAGCACCAATGATGTAGATTACGATACCAATGAGTGCCATTGGGCGACGGCCAACGCGGTCAACCAGCGGACCCGCTACCAACTGCCCCAACCCCATGATCATGATAAACAACGAAATGGTGGATTGAATGGTGGGAGTATCGCTACTGAGTCCTTGCGCAATAGCAGGGATCACCGGAAGGTAGAGATCAATGGCTAACGGACCGAGAAGCACCAAAATAAGTAACAACAGCACAAATTTCTGCATGGTCATACAAGATAATTCCATTCCCTGGCAAGTGTGTTGATCTCGTAGTGCTTGCCTTCAGTCATTTTCAGGAAAGGCGGGAGCACAATCACACTGTAGCAAATGGTACGGCAGAAAGGGGATGTTTTACTACGCTGAAAGCGTTTTTAATGAGTCTGAAGCATCAGATATATATTTATGGCTAGTAACGCACTTTACCTAACTGTGGGCTTCGTGTATTTTTGTGTGACACTGTCACTTTTTATTGATGCAATCCCTCTTTTCCTTTATGCAATCTATACCCTAAATCATTAGAATTGCAGCGCTTTCCCGAAGGCGGAGCCTCAGGGATAAGGTTCATTAATCCCGATGTGCTTACTCAGGTAAGTGATTCGGGTGACAAATCTGCCGAGAGCAGATTTGAACGCTGCTTGCAGCGGTCTCGTGAGAGGTGAGACCGAGGGATGGACCGAATAACGAATGCAGCCAACGCCCATACAGCTTGAAGCATGATGGGTATATAAGCGTAGGTGGGGATATGCCTCACCTGATTTCACCTAGCCTATGATCGGTTTGCTTTGGGAGTAAAACCGTGGACATTATTGAAGCTGAAGAACCGCATATTACCGCTATCCAGAAGATTTATGCTTATCACGTCATTCACGGTACTGCCTCTTTCGAGACGGAACCCCCTGATATAAATGAGATGCTTGCCCGATTAAAGAAAAACAACGAGGCCCGGCTTCCTTGGTTTGTTGCCATAAAAAACGGTCGCGTTGCAGGGTATTGCTATCTTTCACGTTACCGTGAGCGCCGTGCCTACCAGTATGCGCTTGAAGATTCGATCTATATCGATCCTGAATACCAACAGCAGGGCGTGGGGAAAGCACTCCTTGCCCACGCCATTGATTGGGCCGAACAGCATGGCTTTCGCCAACTGATTGCCATTGTGGGTAACAGTGAAAACAAGGGGTCACTGCATTTACACCTTCAGGCTGGTTTTTCCCTTGTGGGAACGCTCGTTAGCGTGGGGTTGAAGCACGGGCGCTGGCTTGACACTGTGATGCTACAGCGTGCGCTGGGCGAAGGCGATTCGACCCTGCCAGAGACCATGCCTGGATTTGATACGCATTGACATAGGTTGGGTTTCCGCCAGCGACAAGGCTGGCGGAAGGTAGGGGGATTAACCGCTAACCGTTTGTTTGCGGAACAATTCGCGGAACACCGGATAAATATCATCCTGATCGCGAATATGCTGCATGGCAAAATTGGGGTAGGTATCACGCAACGCTTCATATTCGCGCCACAGGGTTTGATGTGAGCGACGCGTAATTTCGATGTAGCTGTAATAACGAACAAAAGGCAACAACTGGTTAGCCAAAATGTCGTGACACAGCGGTGAATCATCGGCCCAGTTATCGCCATCGGATGCCTGCGCAGCGTAAATGTTCCACTGTGCTGGGTCATAACGCGCTTTGATCACCTCCTCCATCAGCTTCAGTGCGCTGGATACAATGGTGCCACCGGTTTCCTGAGAGTAGAAAAACTCTTGCTCATCGACCTCTTTTGCCTGGGTATGATGACGAATGTAGACCACATCCACGTTTTTATAATTTCGGCTCAAAAACAGATAGAGCAAAATATAAAAGCGTTTCGCCATGTCCTTGGTGGACTGATCCATCGATCCGGAAACGTCCATCAAGCAAAACATCACTGCCTGGCTTGACGGTTCAGCGCGGCGCTCATAGTTCTTGAAACGCAGGTCAAAGGTATCAATAAAGGGGACGCGGGCAATCTTTTCGCGCAATGCGGCAATATCGTGCCGCAACCGTTCCTCTTCAAGCAATTGGGCAGGTTCGGTGTGTTCAAGCTCTATCAGCTCCTCCTCGAGTTGGTGTAACTCACGCCGTTTACCTGCCGTCATTGCCATACGTCGCGCCAGCGAATTTTGCAGCGATCGTACCACGCTGATATTGGCGGGCACGCCGTTGGCGGTGTAGCCCGCACGGTGCGTTTTGTACTCATTCATCTGATGCTGCTGCGTCTTTTTCAGGTTAGGCAGCGCCAGATCTTCGAAAAGCAGATCGAGATATTCATCCTTGGAAATTTGAAACACGAACTCGTCTTGGCCTTCGCCATCTTTGCTGGCGTTGCCTTGTCCGGCACCGCTGCCGCCACCTCCTTGTGGCCGCTCGATGCGATCATTGGTAACAAAGTGGTCGTTACCGGGGTGGACGCGATGTCGCTTCCCGCCGCGACCCTGGTGGAACATCGGTTCGCTAATGTCGCCCTGAGGGATCGATACAGACTCCCCGCTGTCTATGTCGGTTACCGAACGCTTGTTAATGGCCTCGGAAATCGACTGTTTTATCTGCGACTTATAGCGGCGTAAAAAGCGCTGGCGATTCACCAGGCTTTTGTTCTTACCATTTAGTCGTCGATCTATGAAATAGGCCATATTTCCCCCGCATGACATCGTCAAGCGACCCGTCCGTTATGATGATTTCCTGACGCGCAGATACCATTCGCACAGCAGGCGCACTTGCTTGCGGGTATAGCCTTTTTCCATCATACGATCGACAAAGTCGTCATGTTTTTTCTGCTCTTCCGTTGAGGTCTTCGTGTTGAACGAAATCACCGGCAGCAGCTCTTCCGTATTGGAGAACATTTTCTTCTCAATCACCGTACGCAGTTTCTCGTAACTGGTCCAGTTCGGGTTGCGACCGCTGTGGCTGGCGCGGGCTCGCAGCACAAAATTGACAATCTCGTTACGGAAATCTTTGGGGTTACTGATGCCTGCGGGTTTCTCAATTTTCTCCAGTTCAGCATTCAGTGATTCCCTGTCGAACAACTGCCCGGTATCAGGATCGCGGTACTCCTGATCTTGAATCCAGAAGTCCGCGTAAGTGACGTAACGATCGAAAATGTTTTGCCCATACTCGGAGTAAGATTCCAGATAAGCGGTCTGAATCTCTTTACCAATAAACTCAGCATATTTCGGGATCAGATAGCCTTTCAGATGCTCAACGTATTTCTCCGCCAGTTCTTGTGGGAACTGTTCACGCTCAACTTGTTGTTCCAGTACATAGAACAGGTGTACTGGATTGGCAGCCACCTCGCTGTGATCGAAGTTAAACACGCGAGAGAGTATTTTAAAGGCAAAACGGGTGGAGAGGCCGCTCATGCCTTCATCAATGCCCGCGTAATCACGGTATTCCTGATACGATTTGGCTTTGGGATCGGTATCTTTCAGGCTCTCTCCGTCGTAAACGCGCATTTTGGAGTAAATACTGGAGTTATCCGGATCTTTCAAACGTGACAGAATAGAGAAGCGAGCCAGCGTCTCCAGCGTACCGGGTGCGCAAGGCGCGTGCGACAGTTCGCTATGATCGAGCAGTTTTTCGTAAATTTTCACCTCTTCGGAAACACGCAGGCAGTAGGGCACCTTGACGATGTACACGCGATCTAAAAAGGCTTCGTTGTTCTTATTGTTGCGGAATTGCACCCATTCCGATTCGTTAGAGTGGGCCAGTATAATGCCGTTGAAAGGCAGCGCGGCAATACCTTCTGTGCCGTTATAGTTACCTTCCTGCGTCGCCGTCAGCAGAGGGTGAAGCACCTTGATGGGCGCTTTGAACATCTCCACAAACTCCATAATGCCCTGGTTGGCGCGGCATAATGCGCCAGAGTAGCCGTAGGCATCGGGATCGTTTTGCGCGAAATGCTCCAGCTTGCGAATATCCACTTTCCCAACCAGTGCTGAGATATCCTGATTATTTTCATCACCGGGTTCGGTTTTGGCGATGGCAACCTGTGCAAGAATGGAAGGCCACACTTTTATCACTTTGAATTTAGTGATATCACCACCAAAATCGCGCAGCCGTTTTGCTGCCCACGGCGACATAATGGTGCCCAGATAACGACGCGGAACGCCATACTCTTTTTCGAGAATATCGGCATCTTCTTGTGGGTTAAACAGGCACAGCGGATGGTCGTTAACGGGGCTGCGTTCACCGTTGGCGCTTAATACATAAATCGGTACGCGTTGCATCAAGGCTTTCAGACGCTCTGCCAGTGAGGATTTCCCGCCACCTACCGGGCCGAGCAGATAGAGAATTTGTTTCTTCTCTTCCAAACCTTGCGCGGCATGTTTCAGGTAAGCGACTATCTGCTCTATGGCATCTTCCATGCCGTAGAACTCTTCAAAGGCTGGATAGCGCGCAATGACCCGATTAGAAAACAAACGGGAAAGGCGAGACTCATGGGCAGTGTCCACCATCACGGGTTCGCCGATAGCCATCAACAATCGCTCGGCGGCACTCGCATAGGCGCTGCGGTCCTGCTGACAGATGTTAAGAAATTCCTGCAACGTGAATTCTTCGTCCTTGGCAGCGTCATAACGCTGACGGTAATGATCAAATATGTTCATAGCGATGCCCGTCCTTCGTCGATTAGCACAGATTTAGAGAGCCTGTTAAATAATGTGCGGCGTTATTTATGCGGCCATAGATGTGTAGCCCTCTGGGAGATGATTTCTCTGAACACAGCAACCCTTATGCCAAATTCGCAGCAATGCTGATGTTATTACACTGACAAGGTGCGTTTTCCTTAACCCACATAAGGCGAGGTGGGAAAGCAGGTGAACGCGCTCATGCTGATCTGCGAACTCAGGAACATTCATCTCCCTGTCATTAAGCGTAGTTGGCATCTGCAAAATTTCCTCATTGGAGAAAACATCTTTTTAAGATATTTCAATAACTCACTCTGCGATGTATGCCGCTACAATGGCTGTACCCACTGGGAATTCGGGCTGCTGGCCCGTATAGGGCAACGATATGTGCGGCATGTGCTTTATTGCCATGCGCATAGCACATTTAACGATTATGCTTGATATGAGCGAAATACGATTTTGGTAATTCATATCAGTAATGGGAATAATAACGTTATGAAAAAATTATCTGTCATTTATACCTCTTTACTGCTTGCTGGGGCGCTGGCAGGAACAACCGCTGTTGCGGCGGATTTTTCACTGGGGGCTGGGGTATTAGGTTCTATTAGTCCTTATCGCGGGGGCGATAATGCGCTGTATCCGGTGCCAATGGTGACGTATGAAAGTGATAATTTTTATTTCCGTGGGTTAGGTGGGGGATATTACCTGTGGAATGATGGTCAAAATCGCCTATCCGTAACGGCACTTTATTCTCCATTAGGATTCAAACCGGGTGATAACGACGATGCACAGATGAAGCAATTGGATAGGCGTCGCGGCACCCTGATGGCTGGGCTGGCCTATTCCCATGCCGCATCGTGGGGTATCCTGCGTACCTCCGTGGTTGCAGACACACTGGGCTATAGCGACGGTTATCTGTGGGATAACACTTACCTCTATCGCTTCGATCTGGGTGATTGGACGGTGACGCCGGGCGTTGGTGTTACCTGGAGCAGCGAAAGATTGAACCGTTATTACTTTGGCATCAGCGGCAAAGAGGCATCCCGTTCTGGGCTCAATGCTTACAGTCCAGATGGTGACTGGTCTCCGTATGCCGAGTTGAGCACTAACTACCGTATTAATGATAGCTGGAGCGCTTGGGCCACAGGGCGTTATGTGCGTCTGTCGGATGAAGTGAAAGATAGCCCAATGGTGGATCGTAGCTATACCGTGGTATTTGGTGCCGGAGTTAGCTACCGTTTCTAATACCTAATGCGTAAAAACAGAGCAAGCGCTGCACAATAATGGGGTGATTTCACCCCATTTGCACGTTTATGGTGCGTGGTGGCTAATGTATCGTGGTCAAGAGGATGAAAGGAAGATAGCGATGACGACCCGACAAATTCGATTCCCTGATGGATCCCGCCTGCCGGCTATTGGTCAGGGTACTTGGTTCATGGGTGAAAACGCCAGTGAGAAAACGCGCGAAATTACAGCATTACGGGCAGGGCTCGATCTGGGACTCACGCTGATTGATACCGCTGAAATGTACGCGGATGGTGGTGCAGAAACTATTGTGGGTGCCGCGTTGCGCGGGCGTCGCGACGAGGCCTTTCTGGTTTCCAAGGTCTATCCTCACAATGCGGGAGGGCGGCGTGCGGTTGAGGCTTGTGAACGCAGTCTAAAGCGCTTGCAAACCGATGTACTGGATTTGTATCTGCTGCACTGGCGTGGAGGCATCCCGCTGGAAGAGACTATTGCTGCGATGGAAATGCTGCAACAGGCAGGTAAGATTCGGCAATGGGGCGTATCCAACCTTGATGTGGCGGATATGAATGAACTGTGGTCATTGCCTGGCGGTGAACGCTGTATGACCAATCAGGTGTTGTACCATGTTGCTTCGCGCGGGATCGAGTTTGATCTGCTGCCTTGGTGTCAGTCGCGCGCGATGCCAGTGATGGCCTACTGCCCGTTAGCGCAAGCGGGCACGCTGCGCCGCAATTTGTTTTCACACCCAGTGATAACGCGTATAGCAGGCAAATATCAGGTGACACCCGCGCAGGTAATGCTGGCGTGGGTATTAAGGCAACCCGGTGTTATTGCCATTCCTAAAGCGAGCTCAGTGGCTCACGTAGAAGAAAATGCGCGTGCGCTTACGTTGATATTAGACAGTGAGGATATCGCTGCACTGGATGCCGCTTTTCCTGCGCCTAGAGGGAAACAGCCTTTGGATGTGGTGTAGACCGTTCGGAGATGTTTTGCCTTTTTAGTTGCTTTGCGCCGCCCGCAGGAAGGCGAGCGGCGTTTCTATCCTTTACGAATTTATTGACGTAAATTCGCGTCGTTGATTAACGTTTTACGCTGATCACTGTGGATAAACGGGCAGGTGCTGCGGGGGTAGCCACAAATGGCTGAGTGACACGGGCTGTTTCCACGCAAACAAAGGTTTTATAACCGTCATCGGGCATGTCGGCGATGGTTTTAGACAATTCTGCAGCCGGGTTCCAGGCAACGGTGTCGCTATGGTGCGTGTGGTGCACTTCGATAGTGCGTTTCAGCGTTGGGTCTACAATGGCGCTGACTGCTTGAGGGTGAGTGTAGATACGATCAGTGCGTTCTTTGAACGTGAGATCCCCACCTTGTACCGTCAACTTACCTTGATTGACCTTATCGATAAAGGTATCGCCCAGGCCACTCACATGGATATGGTCGATATCACCAATCTGGAAGTAAGTGTGCAGGGCGCTTGTGATGCTGTAATCTCCCTGGGCTTCTAACTCAATAGTGCAGGTTTTGCCGAGTTTAAAGCGCGCTGTGAGTGTAAAGGCATGCGGCCAGCTCGCCAACGTATCTGGCGTATCGCGCAACGTAAATGTCAATTCAACGCCTTCTGCATCCTCACGGTGTGCAGTGAACTCCCACGGTAACAAACGGGCAAAACCGTGATTAGGTTCAGCAAACGGACCAAACCACGGGAAACAAATCGGCACACCACCACGGATGGCAACACCCTCAGTAAACGGTGTGTTGTCACTCAACCAGAGCACGGGCTGTTCGCCGAGCGGCTGCCAGTGCAGCAGATGAGCACCTTGTAGCGTAACGGCAGCGCGTACCTGTGGATGATCAACGACAATGACTGGCAGTTGATCTATTTGGCGTTGACTGAGAGTGGATGAAAATTCAGATTTGATGGGAAGTGAAAAAATTTTATCGTTCATGATGTTACCTTGTTTTATTTGTATTTCGTGTTGCATCATGGCGGAACGTAGCTAATAAAAAGGGCGACATTACGTCGCCCTTTACATCGCTTATCGCACCGTCGCCTTATTTGGAGATGTGGGCGATCAGGTCCAGTACTTTGTTGGAGTAGCCGGTTTCGTTGTCATACCAGGAAACCAGTTTTACAAAGTTGTCGTTCAGCGCGATACCCGCTTTGGCATCGAACACAGACGTCAAAACTTCGCCGTTGAAATCGGTGGACACCACGTCATCTTCAACGTAGCCCAGAACGCCTTTCAGTTCGCCTTCAGAAGCGGCTTTGATGGCTTTCTTGATTTCTTCGTAAGTTGCTGCTTTTTCCAAACGTACAGTCAGGTCAACCACAGAAACGTTCGGCGTCGGAACGCGGAACGCCATACCCGTCAGTTTACCGTTCAGTTCCGGCAGGACTTTACCTACAGCCTTAGCTGCACCAGTAGAGGAAGGGATGATGTTCTGGGATGCGCCGCGGCCGCCGCGCCAGTCTTTATGAGACGGGCCATCAACGGTTTTTTGGGTAGCGGTGGTGGCGTGAACAGTGGTCATCAGACCTTCGATGATGCCGAAGTTGTCGTTGATCACTTTCGCCAGCGGTGCCAGGCAGTTGGTGGTGCAAGATGCGTTGGAAACGATATCTTGTCCAGCATATTTGTCAAAGTTTGCACCACGAACAAACATCGGGGTGTTGTCTTTGGACGGACCAGTCAGAACCACTTTTTTCGCGCCAGCAGTAATGTGCTTACGTGCAGTTTCGTCAGTCAGGAAGATACCGGTTGCTTCAGCAACTACGTCAACCCCAACTTCGTCCCACTTCAGGTTAGCCGGATCTCTTTCTGCGGTAACGCGGATTTTTTTGCCGTTAACAATCAGCTGACCGTCTTTCACTTCAACGGTGCCGTCAAAACGGCCGTGAGTTGAGTCGTATTTCAGCATGTAAGCCATGTAGTCAGCGTCCAACAGGTCGTTGATTGCAACGATCTCGATGTCAGAACGTTTCTGAGCAGCACGGAAAACAATGCGGCCGATGCGGCCAAAACCGTTGATACCTACTTTGATAGTCATATATTCCACCAGCTATGGTTTGTGAATAATGGTTAGTGAATAAAGGTTGGTTGTAAAATTACAAAAACCTTGCTGAGCGTCAAGCGGAATCGTGTCAATAGTTGCGGCAAGTCAAATCTAATGCACAACGGTTGCACGAAAAAGCGCCGTAATGAAACTTAGGAACATCTTTCCCTTAAATCGGAGCGTTTGCACCAATATAAAGCCCACAAGCCTGATAAATGTGATGCGTATCACAATTGCTAGGGCGTTGGGTGGTTACTACTCATTTTAGTCGGAAAAAACGTTATGAGGATGTTAATTTTTGTTAAACTAAGCAATGCCAAAGAAATAATGACGAGAAGATCATGGAAAAGCCAGTTTCAAATTCCGTGCCTGCAGACACGGAAACATTAACCGAAATGCAACGTTATGTAACGCAGCAACGCGGTACTGAACCCGCCTATTCAGGTAAGCTGCTGCATAACAAGCGTACGGGGGTGTATCACTGTCTGTGCTGCCAGACTGCACTGTTTTACTCAGATAACAAGTATGATTCAGGATGCGGCTGGCCCAGTTTTGACCGCCCAGTGGCAAAAGGTGCGATCCGCTATCTGGAAGATTTTTCGCATAACATGCATCGTATCGAAATTCGCTGCGGTAAATGCGATGCGCATCTGGGGCATGTGTTTCCCGATGGACCGCAAACTACCGGTGAGCGATACTGCGTCAATTCCGCTTCATTAAGTTTTATTGACGGCACTGACGGTGAAAAAGTGGATGGCTGACTGCGTGACAGAATTATAGCAGCTAAAACGTTTCAGCTTGCAGTTTTCAGTGACAGAGTGAGAATAACGATGCTCGATAAACAGCTTGATGAGGTTGTGGCGGCACTGACGCCGGACATCTACCAGCGTCTGGCGACCGCTGTGGAGCTGGGCAAATGGCCCGATGGTGTTCCTTTAACGCAGGAACAGAAAGAAAATTGCCTGCAAATGGTGATGCTTTGGCAGTCGCGCCATAATGTTGATGCAGAGCATATGACCATCAATACTGACGGCGAACTGGTAATGAAGAGTAAGCAAGATCTGAAACAGGCGTTTGCGATGAACAACCTGATTCAGCGGGAGCGGCAATAGTCTGGTGCCCCGGATTGCGCTGGGGCAATTTAGGCGTGTTGGCTTGCTGATGCCACAATGAACTCAGCCAGCGTGAGGCGACGAGCACCGTGATGGCACATCTCTGCCAGTGCTTTCTCGCTATCATCTGGTTGGAGATTGACACCTCGGCAGCCGTCTTGAACTACCTGCACCTCATACCCTAACGCCAGTGCATCAAGCACGGTAAATTTGACACAATAGTCCGTCGCCAGTCCCATGATAGTCAACCGAGTTATCCCCTGTTGACGTAACATGTTATCCAGCGGGGTTTTTGCGCGTTTACCGTTATCGAAGAAGGCACTATAGCTGTCAATCTCAGGCTGTGTTCCTTTCTGTATCACTGCATCAAAGGCGTTATGATGGAGGCGAGGGTGGAAATCTGCACCTCGCTGACCTTGCACACAGTGTACTGGCCACCAGATTTGTGGCAAACCTGCCAGCTCTCCGCATTCCCCTATGATAGCGCCAGGGTGATTAACCGCAAAACTCAGGTGATTTGCCGGGTGCCAATCTTGACTGGCAATGACGGGCATGCCAGCCTTTTTTGCTGCGGCGATGGCGTGGTTCGCAACATCAATAGTGGCATCGCCCTCTGCTACTGGCAGTGCACCGCCTGGGCAAAAGTCATTTTGCAAATCAATCAACAGTAATGCCTGGTTTTTGAATGCAGGGTTCATCAATGCATGGTTCATGGCAACTCCGGCATGAGGATTATGCGTCCTGCGTCAGTTCACCGCGCAGGTCTTGTTGCATCAAAAGGCGAATGGCGTCAGGTGTTAAATCTGGCTGACTCAGCAGATAATGCAATTTTGTCAGTGCAGCTTCAACTGTCATATCAAAACCGCTAATTACGCCTGACTGCGCCAGTGCATTGCCTGTGGCGTAGCCATCCATATTCACACGGCCAGAAATGCACTGGGTTAAATTGACTACCACTATCCCCCGCGCCGACGCCTGGCGAAGTTCATCCAGCAACGCTGGGCTTTGCGGGGCGTTACCTACACCATAGGAACGCAGTATCAGTGCTTTTACCGGTTGCCGTAGAAAATTACGGACTACATCGGCTGAAATTCCCGGATAAATGGTGATCACGCCGATGGGCTGTGGGGTGATGGGGTGTACGATCAACGGTACGTTGGGGATATCTGACGTTGGTGGTACTAAGCGGCGTATATGAATACCTGCTTCCAACAGCGTGGGGAAGTTGGGGGAAGCGAAAGCATCAAACCCGTCGGCATGGGCTTTAGTTGTGCGGTTACCGCGCAGTAGCTTGTTATTGAAAAACAAGCTGACTTCATTTACCGGGTGGTTAGCTGCAACATACAGTGCGTTCAGCAGGTTGGTTTGTCCATCAGAGCGCAATTCAGCCAACGGAATTTGTGACCCTGTCACAATTAATGGCTTGGCCAGATTCTCCATAATGAACGAAAGGGCCGATGCGGTGAATGCCATGGTATCAGTGCCATGGAGTATGACGAAGCCATCGTATTCATCATAATGCTGCTGAATATCCTCAGCGATGGCCTGCCAATCGGCTGGGGTCATGTCTGAGGAGTCAATCAACGGGTCATATTCATGGATAGTGAAGTCTGGCATCTCTGGGCGATGAAACTCCGGCATGTTGGCTAACTGCTGTTGCAAGTGGCCAGAAACCGGGATGTATCCATTGGCTGAGCGTTGCATGCCAATGGTACCGCCGGTGTAAGCAACATAGATGGATTTCTTTTGCATGGTGTTCTTATGAAAAAAGATGAAAAACAGCCCGACATAAGCCGGGCTGCGGGAGAACTCTGTGTTATGCGTTTACTTCACTTCACCGCAGGCCATGCAAAGGGCATAGCGGTGCTGAGGATCGTTAAACGTATTGAGCAACGCCGGTTGTGCTTGTACCACCTCAGCCAACTGTGCCACTGGCGCGGGTAATAAAGCCTGCAGCTTGGCAGGTAACCAGGCGTGGGCAGCGGCATTGACACGGTTTAACATCATGTCCAGCAGGCTTGGCTGTTCCTCAAACCAATTGAGTTGATATTGACCCAGCTTGGCCAGTTCTGCGGCTTTTTTAACCGCATCGTCAAAATCACCTAGCTGATCGACCAGCCCGTTTATCTTGGCATCATCACCAGTCCAGACATGCCCTTGCGCGATTTTATCGATCTCTTCCGGGCTTTTCTTCCGCGACTGTGCAACCAGGTCGACGAAGTTTTTGTAACCGCGTTCGATACTGATCTGCATCATTTGAGAAAACTCAGGCGGCAGTGTTTTGGTGATGCTGAGATCGGCCAACGGTGAGGTGGCGACGCCGTCGGTATGTACCCCGATAGCGCCGAGGGTATTTTCAAAGGTGGTGATCACGCCAAATATCCCAATTGAGCCCGTCAAAGTACTCGGGCTGGCGATAATGGCGTTAGCCGGCGTGGAAATCCAGTAGCCGCCTGAGGCGGCCATGCCCCCCATGGAAACAACAATCGGTTTGCCAGCCAATCGCACGGCCATCAGCTCAGCGCGAATCTTCTCTGAGGCGGTTACGCTGCCACCGGGACTGTTGACACGCAATACGATTGCCTTGATTTTAGGATCCAGCCTTGCCTGACGAATTTGGGCCGCAGTGGTATCACCGCCAACCACGCCTGGGGTTTCAGGCCCATCAACAATGGCTCCACTGGCAAAAATAACGGCAATTTGCGCCCCAGTCTGGTTTACTGGTTTTTCGGCATAGTCGTAAATGCTGGTGTAGTTGAAGCTTTGGTTTTTGTTGTCCCAACCGAACGTTTTCACCAGTTTCTGCTCGATAACCGAGCGTGAAGCGACTTCATCCACCCACTTATTCTCCAGCGCATAGCGTGCGGTATCGCCTTGCACAGCCTGAAGGCCCGCGATGATGGCACTGGCACCGGGAAAAAGTTGTTGCGGGGTAATTTGGCGGTTTGCTGCCACCGTGTTCAGATAGTTTTGCCATAACCCACCAACCCAGCGCATGTCGGCTTCGCGTGCTTCAGGTGACATATCGTCACGCAGGAAGGGTTCGACAGCGGATTTATAGGTGCCTACACGAAAAACGTGGCTGGTCACATCCAGTTTTTCCAACAGCGATTTGTAGTAAAGGCCGTTAGTCGCGAAACCGCGCAGATCGACGTTGCCCTGTGGCGTCAGGGAAATAGTGGTAGCAAAACTGGCCAGATAATATTGCGTTTGGCTGTAGCTGTCACCAATCGCGAAGATAGGCTTACCACTGTCACGGAATTCACGCAGTGCCTTACCTATAAATTGGAGCGAAGGCTGATCGGCACCCACAAAATCGTTCAGATCAAGCACCATACCGGTAATATTGTTGTCCGTTTTGGCTTGACGAATGGTATCGACGAGATCAAACAGCGAATTTTCCTGACGACGATTGCTGGAGGCACCGAAGAATTCCCGGCCTAACTGACGCAGCTTATTATTAACCGTTGGTTTATCGACCACTACGCCTGTTAAATCAACGAGCAGTGCTCCCTGTGGAGTTTGAGTCGGCGTATTTTTGAACTGCGCATAAATACCGACACCCACCAAAATTAACACGATCAGGAACAGGTTAAGAATAAACTCGCGGGTAAAATTAAGCAGACGCCATGTCCACTTGAAAAGACCGCTAAAGATTCGCCACAGTGTGCGCATGTTATCTCCGAAAACGCCAAACATAATGCTTGCTCGTTATTCCTTTGGACAGGAGAGCAAGCAGAAAACGGCCGCCCTGCGACATCTACGCTGATAAGGGCAAACTTATCTTCTATCCTAATGAGCGTACAGGAAAATGCCAACTTCATTAGTGTCCTTCGTTGATAAAAGTGTGTCTATTTTGTAAAAAAAACTCTATTACTGTCGCGATAAAATTTCAGACATTTATGCTTGTCATTGCTCGACAGGATGAGACACCGAATTCGGTGGACTGTATTAGACATGAAACACGGGTTTACATACGGGGAGTGTGGAGAAAAGGTGCTCGTTCATTAAAAATAATGTGAGTGCAATTATGCAGTTGCCTGTGGGATGGGCGAAGTCAGGACCGAGCCCTGAATTATTACATTAGACAAAAGTCGTCACCCGTATCCGCTATGATAGGATTGCTACAAAACGGTTACTGACGCACCCTGACTTGTGATACCGTGGCGCGCAATCACATGCCATACCTCTATTTTTCTATGTTATGGCTTTTCGTGGTACAGCTTTGCGTTGTTTTTCGCGCGGGTCGCTAAGAGGAGAAAATGATGGATGCACTGGACTTGTTAATCAATCGCCGTTCGGCATCGCGCCTGGCTGCCCCGGCACCGCACGGTGACGTGCTGGAAAACATTATTCATGCCGGTATGCGTGCGCCCGATCACGGTACGTTGCAACCATGGCGTTTTGTGATTGCGCAAGATGACGGCCTGACGCGCTTGAGTGATGTATTACATCGTGCAGCCCAACAGGATGGATTGGATGAGGCTGCACAGGACAAAGCCCGCCAGGCACCGTTTCGTGCGCCGATGGTCATCACTGTGATTGCCCACTGTGAAGACCATCCCAAAGTGCCCAAATGGGAGCAAGTTGTTTCTGCTGGCTGTGCCGTGCAAGCGATGCAAATGGCTGCGTTGGCGCAGGGATTTAATGGCATCTGGCGCAGCGGCCCTTGGACTCACCATACTTATGTGCGTGAAGCCTTTGGCTGCCGTGAACAAGATGAAATCGTCGGGTTTCTCTATTTGGGAACACCGCAATTAAAAGCGTCCACCACGGTTGTTCCGTTGGACACGGAAAAGTTTGTCCGTTATTTCTGATAATGCGACTGTTTATTGCTGAAAAACCCAGCCTCGCCAGGGCGATAGCGGATGTCTTGCCCAAACCTCATCGGCGAGGTGAGGGTTACATTGCGTGCGGAAATCAGGATGTTGTCACCTGGTGCGTCGGGCATCTGCTTGAGCAAGCACAACCTGATGCCTATGATGCCCGCTATGCGCGCTGGTCATTGGCCGATCTGCCTATTATCCCTGAAAAGTGGCTTTTGATGCCGCGCCCTTCCGTAAGCAAGCAGCTTAATGCCATCAGGAAACTGTTGGGGGAAGCGAATGAAATCATCCACGCCGGTGACCCGGATCGCGAGGGGCAACTGCTGGTGGATGAAGTGCTAGAGTATCTGGAGCTGGCACAGGAAAAGCGTCAGCAGGTACGGCGTTGTCTGATAAACGATCTCAACCCCCAGGCGGTGGAACGTGCTGTGGAGCGCTTGCGCGATAACCGTGAGTTTGTGCCGTTGTGTGTCTCGGCGCTGGCACGCTCGCGGGCTGACTGGCTCTATGGCATTAACATGACCCGAGCCTACACATTACTCGGTCGCAATGCAGGTTATGACGGTGTGCTGTCTGTGGGGCGGGTACAAACGCCGGTGCTGGGACTGGTGGTGCGACGAGATGAAGAGATCGAAAATTTCGTCGCGAAAGATTACTTTGAGGTTAAGGCGCATATTGTAACGCCTGCCGATGAGCGCTTTGTCGCGTTATGGCAACCGAGCGAATCCTGCGAGCCGTATCAGGATGAAGAGGGACGTTTACTGCACCGACCTTTGGCTGAGCACGTAGTAAAACGCATTGCCGGGCAGCCTGCTACGGTCACTGATTACACGGATAAACGCGAATCGGAAACAGCGCCTTTACCTTATTCACTCTCTACATTACAGATTGAAGCCGCAAAGCGCTTTGGCCTTAGCGCGCAGCAGGTGCTGGATACCTGCCAGCGCTTGTATGAAACCCATAAATTAATTACCTATCCACGTTCGGACTGCCGCTACTTGCCAGAAGAACATTTCGCTGGCCGCCACGCGGTTATCAACGCGATTACGGTGCACGCGTCTGGGTTATTACCGCAACCGGTGGTTGATCTTGAACGTCGCAACCGCTGTTGGGATGACGGGAAAGTCGATGCGCACCACGCTATCATTCCCACTGCACGCAGCACCAGCGTGTCATTAAATGAGAATGAGCGCCAGGTTTATGGACTGATTGCCAGACAGTACCTGATGCAGTTCTGCCCTGACGCGGTGTTTCGTAAATGCGTTATTACCCTTGATATTGTCGGAGGCAAATTTATTGCCAAAGCGCGTTTTCTCGCTGACGCTGGCTGGCGTGCCTTGCTGGGGGCTAAAGAGCGCGATGACGAAAACGACGGTTTGCCGCTGCCGGTGGTGGCCAAAGGCGATGTTCTGCTGTGTGAGAAGGGGGAGGTGGTGGAACGGCAAACACAGCCACCACGCCCCTTTACCGATGCAACGTTGCTCTCTGCCATGACGGGGATTGCGCGTTTTGTGCAGGATAAAACGCTAAAGAAAATACTGCGTGAAACGGATGGTCTTGGTACCGAGGCCACGCGAGCCGGTATTATTGAGCTACTCTTTAAACGAAGCTTTTTGTTTAAAAAAGGGCGATATATACATGCCAGCGAGGCGGGGCGGGCGTTGATTCACGCACTTCCTCCCAGTGCAGCCTTGCCAGACATGACGGCCAATTGGGAGGCCACGTTGACACTGATCAGCGAAAAGCAGCGTCGCTATCAGGATTTTATGCAACCGTTAACAGAAACACTTGGCGGATTGATTGAGCAAGCGCGCCAGAATCGGTCTGTATCTGCGTTTCGCGGGCTGCAAGCGCCGCAAAAAGCACACAAGAAAACACGTAAAACCTCGGCAAAAAAAGCCGCGAAGGAGCAGAACGGATGAAATCATCACTGGTGATGTTAGTTGCCGGGGCGCTGGTCTCTCTGCCAGTGTGGGCGCAATCCACCGCGACAACGACCCCTTCTCGCGGGAATACGGATATTGTGGTTGGCGTTCCCCCCAGTGTGATTTGGGGCGATAACAATGGATCTACCCGGCGTGAGCCTCAAAATAATTGTATGCGCTGCTGCGTGTTCGAAAATCGCAACTATACCGAAGGGGCAGTGGTTAGAACGGAAGGTGTGTTGTTACAGTGTGTACGCGACAGGCAGACGCTGGGCACCAATAATTTGATCTGGCAAGTGCTCAAACAGTAATGGTGTTAGGCAAGGCAGCCGCAAACGGCTGCCTGATGCCAAGATGTTACAGCCCCGAGAACGTTGCCCAAATCGGAGCGTGATCGGAGGGTTTTTCCATACCACGAATGTCGTAATCGATCTCGCTGGCCGTGCAGTGCGCTGCCAGCGTCTGGCTCGCGAGGATCACATCAATACGCAGGCCACGGTTGTCATCAAAACCGGCTGAACGGTAGTCAAACCAGGAGTAGCGACCGGTACTGTCTGGCGCAAGCGCGCGGAAGGTGTCGACCAATCCCCAATCAAGCAAACGTGCCATCCATTCACGCTCCTCGGGTAAAAACGAACACTTACCGGTGCGCAGCCAGCGCTTACGGTTTTCTTCGCCAATGCCAATGTCCAGATCTGTGGGGCTGATATTAATATCGCCCATGATAATCAGCGGTTGCTCCGGCGTATGATGCTGTGTCAGGTAGGTCTGTAAATCGCCATAAAAGCGGGTTTTGGCTGGGAATTTTATCGGGTGGTCACGGCTCTCGCCTTGAGGAAAGTAACCATTTATCACGGTCAGCGTGCCTGCTGGCGTGGCGAAATCAGCCATGATGATACGCCGCTGCGCGTCGGGTTCATCGGTCGGAAATCCGTAGCGTACAGCGATCGGCGTTTCTTTACACAATAACGCTACGCCATAATGGCCTTTTTGACCATAGTAGTAGACCTGATAGCCAAGCTTTCGTATCTCTTCGAAGGGAAACATATCATCGTGCACTTTGGTTTCCTGCAATCCAATGATATCAGGCTGATGCTGGGTGATGATGGCGGCCAATTGGTGAGGGCGGGCTCGCAGCCCATTGATATTAAAAGAAACAACTTTCATCGTCACTGCCATGTCAGGAAATTGTGATGTTGATGGTACCAGAAAGAAGAGGCAAAGGTCACGCCAGGGACGCGCTGCGGATGACATCTTCGCCTGCTTATTGAACCGAAGGTTGAAGTGGCGATAGTAAGCCCTTATACTTCGCAGCTCGCAGGAGAGAGGACCGCGCAAAGCGCGACCCGCCGAAGGCGCAAACTCCCATAATCGCTCAGGCCACCTTACTGCAATTTGTTGATACGCCGACTGGAGAGCGGTGTGCACGCTGTTTGTTTGCGTAGCCACCCACCGAAGGGGCAAGCGGCGTAAGCTGCATAAACTCTCAGGTAAAACGGACAGGGGGAGAGGCACATTTCACAGGAAAACTTGTGTGCTTACTTACATCTATCTGATCGCAATTACCGCTGAAGGCATGTCTGGTGCATTGGCTGCTGGGCGTAGAAATATGGATATTTTTGGTGTAGCGATGATCGCCTTTATCACCGCATTGGGCGGTGGAACTGTTCGCGATATTCTGCTTGGCAACTATCCTATTGGTTGGACGCAGCACCCAGGCTATATCTATCTGACGATTGGTGCGGGCCTGTTTACCATCGTCATCGCACGGATCATGCACCATCTACACCGTCTTTTTCTCATTTTGGATGCAATGGGGCTGATTGCCTTTACCATTATCGGCTGCAATGTGGCGCAGAAACTGAACTATTCCTTTACTGTGGTCATTATGGCCGGAATTGTTACTGGGATCTTTGGCGGTATTCTGCGCGATATCTTCTGTAACCGCACGCCAATGGTACTCAGAAAGGAGCTCTATGCCAGCGTATCACTGTTGGTGGCACTGCTCTATCTCGGACTGAAAGCATTGCAGGTTAACCACGATATTAATCTGTTGGTTTCGTTTACATTGGGGCTGTTACTACGCCTGGCTGCGATCCGTTGGTCATGGCAACTGCCGGTATTTTCCTACTCGCCGGGCAGTTGGAAGGGAAAAGCCTAGTATTATCGCCGCGTACAACATTATAAAAAGGGCTGAACCCGCTACATCACATCGCACTATTACTCCGCGTGGTAGTGCGTTTTTTTGCGTGAACGCGACCGGTGTTAGGATTTGCGGGCAACTGCAACGTAATCGGTAATGAAACGGTGTACCGTTTTTTGTCTTTACCGGCAACGAGTATGTCCACGGCGGGTTTTTACCTTTTAGATGGGAAGTAGAGACCGTACCCAAAATATGTTGTTGGCCGGAGGCGGTGTTATCGACGGATCTGGGCGTCTCCAGCTATCAGGGATATTATGAAGAACAACTTTAACTTTTTTGTCGCGAGTTCTGCGTTTTCACTATTGGGAATAGAGATTTACCATATCACGTTACCCCTGCTGGCGTTGAGCCTTAACCTTGACCCTGTTCAAATTAGCTGGTGTGTATTTGCATTTTATTGCCCAGTGATTTTTATCAAAATAATATCATCACCGTTTATAGAAAAATTAAATAAAATCAATGTACTGAAATTTAGTGAGTTCGGCCGTATTCTTTGTTTAGCGCTATTTATCCTGTTTCTCACCTTTTTCCGTGACGCTAGTTTCCCTTGGATTCTGGCTGTTTCGCTCATTTATGGCGTATTTACGGTGTTTACTGAAGTTGCTGAGCCAGTGCTTATTAAGGGTCTGATCCAGGGACATGCATCCACTTCCGCCTTGTCGACATATGAAATCAGAACCCGGGCTGTTCAGCTTGTTGCGCCAGCGTTGTGTGGGTATCTGATATCCGTAAATGTTTTCTTTCCCTATTCCGCTAACCTGATTTTTTCGGTTTTTGCCATGCTCTTGTTGTTCATGATCCGCATTGATTTCCCTCCGACATCGCGCTCTGCTCAGTCGAATACGCGTGATGAGATACAACAGGCGTTTCGATGGTTTCGACAAAATACGTTGTTTACCGTGATTGTCATCCTGACAGCGGTTAATAATTTTTTGCATCCTATTCTCTATCTTACAGTGGTATGGAATCTGAAAGAGCAGAATACTGCCTTTGAAATAACGGGACTGGTCCTTTCTGGTTTGGGCGCCGGTGGCCTTATTGGTAGTTTTATTTCACGCAAAGTGATTAATTTATTTTCACTCAGGCAGTTGGTTCTCATCATAAACATCTGTCGCGTGCTGATTTTTGTCGGGTTTATTGTTTTCACCGATCCAGTATCTGTCTTTGTGTTGTTTGTGTTTAAGGCCATCATGGGAGGGGTATGGAATGTCAGCTATAACGTGTTCACCATTCAGGAAATGCCGCTGAAATTTGCTGCGAGAATCTCAGCCGTGAGCGGCACGCTGGTAAAAATCAGCGCAGGTGTTGGTAGTTTGGTGGCAGGCTACTCATTAGGATTTATGGGGGCGGAATTGACACTGGTTATACTCGCCATCTTGACCTTGTTCATGCTCTCCGGCTCTTTTGTATGCAAAAAAGAGTACAATAAATACCATGAGCAAAAAGCGTTAGAAGGGTAAAAAACCGACCTTTGATATCTTAACGTAGGAATTTGAGAAAGTTGGGTTGGGATGAAGTACAACGAATGTTTCAAGATGGTGGTGGGGGAAGGATTCGAACCTTCGAAGTCTGTGACGGCAGATTTACAGTCTGCTCCCTTTGGCCGCTCGGGAACCCCACCATGGCCTAACTGATTGTATGCTTTCTTTGTAAGCGGGGCGCATCATACCAAATGCGACGCCCCTGTAAAGTCCGAACACAAAAAATCAGGTTCGTTTGCCGTTTTTTCACACGCCTTGCTTTTTTTCCACCCAGAGTTGAGTGGAAAAACAGCGGCTTAAAGAATAATAGTACGATTGCCGTAAACAAACACCCGTTGGGCCAGTACGCGATAAAGCGCGCGGCTGAGCACGTTTTTCTCTACGTCGCGTCCCGCGCGCATCATATCATCTGCCGTATACGTGTGATCAACGTTAATCACATCCTGCATGATGATCGGGCCTTCATCCAGATTATCGTTTACATAGTGCGCTGTAGCGCCAATGATCTTCACGCCGCGCTCATACGCTTGATGATAAGGGCGTGCGCCGATAAAAGCTGGCAGGAATGAATGGTGAATATTGATCACCTGATTCGGATAGTGCTGAACAAAAGCAGGCGTTAATACGCGCATGTATTTGGCCAATACAACATAGTCCGGTTTGTAGGCATCAATTTGTTCAATCATCCGCTGATCGTGGGCTTCGCGTGACAGCCCTTCATGACTGACCAGATGGAATGGAATATCAAATCGCTCAACCAACGTCTGCAACGTATCGTGGTTACCAATGACGGCTGCAATTTCAACGTCTAACCCACCGTAGGCGCTTTTCATCAGTAAATCGCCCAGACAGTGTGCTTCTTTTGTGACCAAAACTACGATGCGGCGACGACCTGCATCGCTCAGTTCACGCACAGAGCCGTCGGGCAGTGCGCCGTCCAGATCGGCCAGCAGCGTGGTATCGTTGAAGATCCCTTCTAATTCGGTACGCATAAAGAAGCGCCCGGTGCGGTGATCGACAAATTCATTGTTTTGTACAATGTTTAATTCGTGCTTGTAGCAGATGTTGGTAATTTTAGCGATAAGCCCCTTTGCATCGGGGCAAATGGTACGCAACACTTTTCGTTGTATTGCCTGAGATTGCATATTTTGGGATTGCATGGAAATAAAAACCCTGTCCAAAACGTCTGTCATCATCCCCGAAAGCGGCCATGTTCGCGCGATTTATCGCCGCGATAAGGGGAAGCACACTACGGGTTACATTGTTTATACCCGTCATACTTCAAGTTGCAGGTGCGTTGGCTGCTCTCAGTCACCCGAATCACCTACCTGAGTAGGCTCATCGGGATTCTTTCGATTGCCGCGTTACGAGACTCATAAATGAGCCTCGCCCTAAAGGGCCAGCGTAAGCGCTGTTCAAAACGTTAACGTTTTGTCCTGCAACTCGAATTATTTAGGGTATATCATTACACTGCGCGCCTATCCGCGCCCGCAGCACTGTTTGTATTTTTTGTCCGAACCGCACGGACAACGATCGTTTCTGCCTGTCTGCAGATGTACACCGTCTACATAGTACCAGCGATCGAGGCGGCGAAGGAAGCGTGAGCGTTCGCGCATTAGCGATGTTTGCCCTGGACGTGAGGCATCGGTATAGCGGGCAGCAAATTCAACATAGCCCTCATCTGCGTCGCGTCCTGAACTGGTGGCCAGCACATTCAGTTTTTGCCACTGTGTATCCTGACAGCTTTCGGTGATTGAGGAGCGCCATTTTTCTGGTTGATGTGCGGGATCCCAGGTAGCAATAAGATAATCAACGTCATGAACAACATAAGCACAATAGCGTGAACGCATTAATGCTTCCGGTGTAGGCGCGATGGCGGTGTGTTGCAGATAGGGAAGGCAGCATGCGGTATACTGCTTGCCACTACCGCAATGACAGCTTTGCGGCACGGTGTCTCCTGTATTTTTAACCAACAGTAAAAATAATTAAAAAATATCGTTATTTGCGTGAAAATCACTCAACGTCGTGGCGATATATTACCTAACAATCTCGGTGAGTAGCAATGTGCGCTAAAATGAATAGCAGGATGAGAAGGACATCATGAAGCAGAGAAAGATTGGACTGGCACTGGGGTCCGGTGCGGCGAAAGGGTGGGCGCATATTGGTGTTATTCAAGCATTGACTGAAATGGGCATTGTGGTTGATGTGGTGGCAGGTTGTTCCGTCGGTGCGTTGGTTGGGGCGGCTTACGCAACAAACCGCCTGAATGCGATGACACGTTGGGTATGCGGGTTTCATCACTGGGATGTGATTCGGCTGATGGACCTCTCTTGGCAACGCGGTGGATTACTGCGTGGCGATCGGGTTTTTAACCAGGTACGACACATCTTGCGTACGCAGCAGATTGAAGAGTGTGCTATCAAATTTGGTGCGGTAACCACTAACCTGACGACGGCGAGAGAGTTGTGGTTGACCGAAGGTGATTTGCATCATGCGATCCGGGCGTCATGCAGTATGCCTGGGCTGTTGGCTCCCGTGCCTCACAACGCCTATTGGCTGGTCGATGGCGCAGTGGTGAACCCGGTTCCTGTTTCTTTGGCGCGTGCGCTGGGTGCTGATGTAGTGATTGCCGTGGATTTGCAGCATAACGCCACGCTTGGTCATGACGACATGCTGTCGGTTACCCCGATGTCGACGGAAAATAATACTGCCGTGACGCGGTTTAACTGGCAAAACAAGCTCAGGCAGCGGTTGGCTATGGGGTTACATCGCCAGCGGGTCAATCGTGCACCTTCGGCGATGGATATTATGACGACGTCGATTCAGGTGCTGGAGAACCGATTAAAAATGCATCGTATGGCTGGCGATCCACCTGATGTGGTGGTGCAGCCCTATTGTCCACAAATTGCCACACTGGATTTTCACCGTGCGCAAGAGGCGATTGCCGCAGGGCGGCTGGCGGTGGAGAAAAAGCATGAAGAATTGCAACAGTTAGTAACCCAAGACTCAGGTCAGCGCTAGGCGTTGCAGCCTGTATATATTCAAAAACGCTAGCATTGCAGGATGGCAGGGGTTTAGGCCAAAGAACGCGAGGGAATTTGCATGAAGTGGACGTATGAGGTCATCAATGGGTCAGCCATTAACAGATAAGCTCATTTTGATTGTTGAAGATGAGGCAGTGTTTCGTTCAGTGATCGCTGGCTATCTGAGATCGCTCGGTGCAACTGTGCGTGAAGCTGTCAATGGCGTTGATGCATTAGCCGTGATGAAAGACTACCTCCCCGATTTGATTGTGTGCGATTTGGAAATGCCTCTGATGGGAGGAATTGAGTTCGTTGAAACGCTCAGAATGCAGGATAACCGTACGCCAATTTTGGTGGTGTCTGCTACCAGCCAGATGGGGGATGTCGCTAAAGTGCTGCGCCTGGGCGTACAGGATGTGATGCTCAAACCCATCCGAGATTATGCACGCCTACGTGAAGCTGTGATGACCTGTATGTATCCTGATATGTTCACCTCTCAGGCCATTGAGGTTGAACAGTTGATGCAGGACATGGATTCACTTAATCAATCGCCAGAAGCAGTAAATAAATTGTTGGCTCAGCTACAACCGCCTGTGCAACAAAACATTGCCGGTTGCAGTGTGCGTTACCGACAATTGACGTCGGTGGAACAGCCAGGCCTGGTGCTAGATATTGCCGCATTGTCTGACGATGATCTGGCGTTCTACTGTCTTGATGTGACGCAAGCGGTGAACAATAACGGCACACTGGCCGCCTTGTTGCTGCGCACACTGTTCAATGGGTTGCTGCAGGAACACTTGGCTAATCAACAACACCGTTTGCCAGAATTGCCCGTATTGCTGCGCCAGGTGAATCAATTGTTGCGTCAGGCCAATCTCAACGGACGTTTTCCTCTGTTGGTCGGATACTATCACCGAGGATTGCAGCGCCTAATTCTTATTTCCGCCGGTTTACACGCCATGCTAAATGCCGGAGAAGAACAGTTGGTATTGAACAATGGCATACCCCTTGGCACGTTGGATGGTGCTTATCTGAACCAGTTAAACTATGAATGTGCCACTTGGGAGTGTCAGGTGTGGGGGCGCGGAGGACGGTTGCGGCTCATGCTATCAGCTGATTGAACCTACCAACTGCCTGATGATGCCTACGGAATTGTCTGATAGGTGTTCATCGTGCAATTTGTTGCATACTCTTCGCTTTCGTTATTAATTTTTATTTCCTACTATATAAAGCGTTGTTTTATTTTTATCATAGCCATCGTGTTTACTGGGTGTCGTGTCTGGCCGAGCTGGCTGGTGTATCCCGAATTAAACCCGGCAATAAAGTTCATTATTTGAACGGTATATCAGAGGTTGTTATGTCAACGGTGAATAAAAAAGTTAAAAAAGCGGTCATCCCCGTCGCAGGGCTAGGGACACGGATGTTGCCGGCAACAAAAGCGATTCCAAAAGAAATGTTGCCGCTGGTTGATAAGCCGCTCATTCAATACGTCGTCAATGAGTGTATTGCGGCAGGCTTGAACGAAATTATTTTAGTTACACACTCGTCTAAAAATTCTATTGAGAACCACTTCGACACCAGTTTTGAGCTGGAAGCGATGTTGGAAAAACGTGTTAAGCGCCAGCTGTTGGAAGAAGTTCAATCTATTTGCCCTAAACACGTTACTATCATGCAAGTACGTCAGGGGCTGGCAAAAGGATTGGGTCACGCAGTAATGTGCGCGCATCCTTTGGTGGGTGATGAACCCGTAGCCGTTATTTTGCCTGACGTTATCATTGATGAGTTTGCCTCCAATCTGAAGAAAGATAATCTGAGCGAAATGTTGGCCCGTTTTTCTGAAACTGGACACAGCCAAATTATGGTTGAACCGGTTGAAGAAGTAAGCAGCTATGGTGTAGTGGATTGCAAGGGACAAAAATTGCTGCCAGGTGATAGTGCGCCGATGGTGGGTGTAGTAGAAAAACCGAAAGCCTCTGAAGCACCTTCAAATTTGGCGATTGTTGGACGTTATGTTCTTTCAGCAGATATTTGGTCTCTGTTAGAAAAAACACCGCCGGGTGCAGGTAATGAAATCCAACTGACGGATGCCATTGCTATGCTGATGGAAAAAGAAACAGTAGAAGCCTATCACTTGAAAGGGGTAAGCCACGACTGCGGAAACAAATTAGGTTACATGCGTGCATTTGTGGAATACGGCCTACGTCACAATACGCTGGGTAATGATTTTGCCAACTGGCTTAACGAAACGGTTAATGACGGTGATGTGAAGTAATTTGGTTGTGATGGCGCATTGCCAGTTATGAGCAGAGCGCCATGAAAAAAGAATATAAAAAACCCCCGTTTAATCGGGGGTTTTTGCTATATAAGCGCAACAATTATGGCAACGAATTACAGCAGAAAATCGTCCAGCGATTTACCTTGCTCTTCAATTGCTTTTTTAATCACGGCAGGGGTACGGCCTTGACCGGTCCAAGTTCTTGCTTCGCCGTTTTCATCGGTATATTGGTATTTGGCTGGGCGAGCTGCACGTTTGCTTTTGCCCGGCGTTTTTGCTGCACCCAAAGACTGGAGCAATTCATTCGGATCGATGCCATCAGCAATCAGCATATCGCGATATTGCTGTAATTTACGCGTGCGTTCTTCGATTTCCGCTTGCGCCTGATTTTCTTCGTCGCGACGTTCATTGACGACGACTTCCAGTTTTTCCAGCATTTCTTCCAAAGTATCCAGACTACATTCTCTCGCTTGCGCGCGCAGAGTACGGATGTTGTTTAGAACCTTTAGTGCTTCGCTCATTGTGATAATCTCAAATAATATTATTGGTGGCGTATGTAGGGAGATAATAGATGGCTATTTTATTTTCTGCAATAGTCAATTTTGTAAGATTGTTAAAAAATGGCGTTTTTAAAACCGATATCACGTTGCGGCTTATGATAATAAAACCACTTTGTTAACGAATGAAATACGTTTTACTTGTCTATTACCTGTAAGCATAGCTCAGTTGCCAACGACGATGTTCTCATGTTGTGATATAAGCGTTGTTGATTACCGGGCGCAGTGTTTCAGTGTTCTCTCGCTGTCTGTGTCCATTAACACAAATCAAGTAACTCACATGTTGACTTCTTCCTTGAAAGAGGGCGCCATGATGTGTCCGAGTCGATATCATACACTGCCAATTATTAAAGCTAAATAACGCTCATGCCGTTAATGTTTGCGCGGAGTATAGGATTTGTCGCAATTATCTAATTCATATATATCCCTATAAGATTCAGCATTGCGGCACACCTTATGCATCGCCTTGACCTAACCACCATCGCGGCTGTAGTGATGTAGCGGCACGTACTGTCATGTCACTTATTTCATAATATGTTACAATCCGCTGCCGCGCGCTGCGCGGGTCAGGCTCTCTTCTGGGGTTATATACATGGCGCAACTTTATTTTTATTACTCGGCAATGAATGCGGGAAAATCCACCGCATTATTACAGTCTTCTTATAACTACCAAGAACGGGGTATGAGAACACTGATCTTAACGGCAGAAATAGACAATCGTGATGGTATCGGCAGAGTTAGCTCGCGTATTGGGCTTTCTGCCCCAGCATTGGTGTTTAATTCGCAAACCGATTTGTTTACTGTGTCAGTTAATGAGCAACATGAGCGCCCCTTGCACTGTATATTAATTGATGAGTGCCAGTTTTTAACGCGTGAACAGGTGAGCCAGCTTTCAGACGTTGTTGATGAATTAGATATCCCCGTGCTGTGCTACGGTTTACGTACTGATTTTCAGGGAGAATTATTCTCTGGAAGCCAATATTTGCTTGCCTGGGCAGATAAATTGATTGAATTGAAAACCGTTTGTCACTGTGGACGTAAGGCGAATCGGGTACTGCGTCTTGATGCCGAGGGAAACCCACTACGCGAAGGCGCTCAGGTCGTTATCGGCGGCAATGAACGCTATGTTTCGGTGTGTCGTAAACACTATAAAAGTTCGTTGGGATTAACGCGTATGTAACCATCAACCTGAGATACACATAAAAATCCCCAGCGATGCTGTGCGTCGCTGGGGATGTGGCTCCACCGTAGGGTGGGGAGATCAGTTACGGTTTACCGGTTTTCAGTTAGCCTTTTTGCCTTTCTTCTCCGCTTTCGCGGGCGCTTTTTCTTCTTCAACACTTTCAGTGAAAGGACGACCGTAGTAAGTATCCAGCATGATCTGTTTCAGCTCAGAGATCAGTGGGTAGCGTGGGTTCGCCCCAGTACACTGATCGTCAAAGGCATCTTCAGACAGTTTATCGACTTTTGCCAGGAAATCGGCTTCCTGCACACCAGCCTCGCGAATTGAGGTTGGAATGCCGAGTTCAGTTTTGATTTCATCTAACCAAACCAATAGCTTTTCAATCTTCGCCGCAGTGCGATCGCCAGGAGCGCTTAATCCTAAATGATCGGCGACCTCCGCATAACGACGACGTGCCTGCGGGCGGTCATATTGACTGAATGCAGTCTGTTTGGTCGGGTTGTCATTCGCATTATACCGAATGACGTTGGCGATCAGCAGGGCATTGGCCAAACCGTGCGGAATATGGAACTCTGAACCCAGTTTGTGCGCCATGGAGTGACAAACACCCAGGAAGGCGTTTGCGAAGGCGATACCGGCGATCGTCGCGGCGTTATGAACGCGTTCCCGTGCGACCGGATTTTTTGCACCATCACGGTAGCTGGCCGGTAAATTCTCTTTGAGCAGTTTCAGTGCTTGCAACGCTTGCCCATCGGAGTATTCGTTGGCCAGCACAGAGACGTAAGCTTCAAGAGAGTGGGTAACCGCATCCAGACCGCCAAAGGCACACAGGGATCTCGGCATGTTCATCACCAGATTTGCATCAACGATAGCCATATCCGGTGTCAGCGCGTAGTCAGCCAACGGGTATTTTTGCCCTGTGGCATCATCAGTTACGACGGCGAACGGTGTTACTTCAGAACCGGTACCGGAAGTGGTAGTGACGGCAACCATCTTCGCTTTCACGCCCATTTTCGGGAATTTGTAAATACGCTTACGGATGTCCATAAAGCGCAGGGCCAACTCTTCGAAATGCGTATCCGGATGTTCGTACATTACCCACATGATTTTTGCTGCGTCCATTGGCGAACCGCCACCGAGCGCGATGATCACGTCAGGTTTGAAAGCCTGCATCTGTTCTGCACCTTTACGCACGATGCTTAACGTCGGGTCTGCTTCTACTTCAAAGAAGACATCCGTTTCCATACCGTGCTGTTTCAGCACAGAGGAGATCTGATCCACATAGCCGTTATTGAACAAGAAACGGTCAGTGACGATAAACGCACGTTTATGGCCATCCTCGGCCACTTCTTTCAGTGCGATGGGCAGGGAACCGCGACGGAAATAGATGGATTTTGGAAGTTTATGCCACAACATATTTTCAGCTCGCTTGGCTACCGTTTTCTTGTTGATAAGATGTTTGGGTCCGACGTTTTCTGAAATAGAGTTACCGCCCCATGAGCCGCAACCCAAGGTCAACGACGGCGCCAGCTTGAAGTTGTACAGATCGCCGATACCACCTTGTGATGCTGGCGTATTGATCAAAATACGCGCAGTTTTCATCATGGCACCGAAATGATTAACGCGCTCTGGTTGGTTATCCTGATCGGTATAAAGACATGAGGTGTGACCGATGCCTCCCATGGCGACCAGTTTCTCTGCTTTGACTACCGCATCGTCAAAATCTTTAGCGCGATACATGGCAAGCGTTGGTGAGAGTTTCTCGTGAGCGAAAGGCTCAGATTCATCCACTTGGGTAACTTCACCGATCAACACTTTGGTGCCTGCAGGAACAGTGAAACCGGCCATTTCAGCGATCTTCGGCGCAGCTTGGCCGACAATCGCGGCATTGAGCGAACCGTTTTTCAAGATAATCGATTGGATGGCATCAAGTTCTTTGCCTTGCAGCATATAGCCACCGTGAGTGGAGAAACGTTCCCGCACTGCGTCGTAAACGCTGTCTACCACAATGACTGACTGTTCAGAGGCACAAATAACACCGTTGTCGAAGGTTTTTGACATCAGAATTGATGCAACGGCACGTTTGATATCAGCAGTTTCATCAATCACTACCGGTGTGTTACCTGCGCCCACGCCAATAGCAGGCTTACCGGAACTGTACGCGGCTTTTACCATGCCCGGCCCGCCGGTAGCGAGGATCATATTGATGTCTGGGTGGTGCATTAACTGATTCGACAATTCAACAGAGGGCTCATCAATCCAGCCAATAATGTCTTTCGGTGCGCCAGCGGCGATAGCGGCCTGAAGCACGATATCGGCTGCCTTGTTGGTGGCGTTCTTGGCTCGTGGATGGGGCGAAAAGATAATACCGTTGCGGGTTTTCAAACTGATAAGTGCTTTGAAAATCGCGGTAGAAGTCGGGTTGGTGGTCGGGACGATACCGCAAAGCAATCCGATAGGTTCGGCAATGGTAATCGTGCCGAAGGTGTCATCCTCTGACAAAACGCCACAGGTTTTATCATCCTTGTAAGCGTTGTAGATATATTCAGAAGCGAAGTGGTTTTTAATCACCTTGTCTTCCACGATACCCATGCCCGATTCGGCCACTGCCATTTTTGCCAGCGGAATGCGGGCATCGGCAGCAGCGAGGGCAGCAGCCCGAAAGATTTTATCGACTTGCTCTTGAGTATAGTTGGCGAAGACTTGCTGTGCTTTCTTCACGCGTGCAACCAATGCGTTGAGTTCAGCAACGTTTGTTACGGCCATAATGCTCTCCTGATAATGTTAAACTCTTTCAGGCAATGATCTGCAAAACCATTTTCTGCTAAATCATTTTTTACAAGACACTAAGTATAGATAACGACATCGCATTCGGGGACGAAAGCATGGGTTTACCTACTCATTGCCTGAAAGGGCTCTGGACCAGCAGTGGCGTAATCTCCTCTCTTCCCGTTGGGTGATAGTGGTTCATTCCGCGTATTCTGTTTAACACTCTGAGGGCAGCATACCTACTTGTAAGGGGCTTTTGTGTGATCTTCCTCTCGATTCAAAAATGCTGACTCCATTCAGCAAGCATATTTGTTAATTAATGTAGTTAAATGTATTGCAATTGTTTTGTTTGTTGGCATTTATAACCTACCGTATGGAGGAAAAATTTTAGATTATTCTCTGAATATTTCGATTACCATAAAATTATTCACCTGACATTTACACGAAAATAGCCCGTCATTTATTTGAGCCATCCAGAAGCGGGTAATAACAATGCCAGAATAATGTTTGAGGAGCCTGCCAGGAAAAGTCTTGCCTTTCCCACGAGGCAAATTAGCCTTAAAGGAATTATGTGATATCAGTCAGATAACATAGCGAGGACAGGATATATGGACAACGGATTCTTGAATTATCCAGTTTCTTCAAAAAGGTTTTTGGTGCAAAAACGATCTCAACGGCAAGCAAGAAAGAGGATATTTACAGGGATAAGTGCGTTGCTGATTGGCTGTCTGACAGTTGCCGTCACGTCGAATGCCGCACCGTTGCCCAATGAACAACTTGCCACGAAACAGGTGCTGGTGCGAAATAATGGCGCGGAAGTGTCGTCTCTCGATCCGCATAAGATAGAAGGCGTGCCTGAATCCAACGTGTCGCGCGATTTACTGGAAGGGCTGGTGATTACTGACCCCAATGGCAAGAATATTCCTGGTGTGGCTGAGCGCTGGGAGAATAAGGCATTTCGCGTTTGGACCTTTCATTTGAGGAAGAACGCGCGCTGGTCAAATGGCGAGCCTGTCACTGCGCACGATTTTGTTTACAGTTGGCAACGATTGGCCGATCCGAGGACCGCATCACCTTATGCCAGCTATCTGCAATACGGGCATATCGTTAATATTGATGACATCATCGCTGGAAAAAAAACGCCCGATACGCTGGGTGTAAAAGCACTGGATGATTACACGTTAGAGGTGACGTTGAGTGAAGCCGTGCCTTACTTTGATAAATTACCCGTTTATCCCGCGATGTCGCCTATCAATCGAACAGCCGTAGAAAAATTTGGCGAAAAATGGACGTTGCCGCAAAATTGGGTGGGTAACGGAGCCTATACGTTGAAAGACTGGATAGTTAATGAGCGCCTGGTATTAGTACGCAACGTAAACTACTGGAATAATGCCCATACCACGATTGAGCAGGTGACCTATTTACCCATTGCTTCAGAGGTAACGGATGTAAACCGTTATCGCAGTGGCGAAATTGACATGACCTATAATAAATTGCCCATTGAACTGTTTCAAAAGATGAAGCAGGAAATACCTGATGAAGTTAAGGTCAACCCCTATTTATGCTCTTATTACTATGAAATGAATAACCAGCGTGCCCCTTTTACAGATGTTCGGGTGCGCCAGGCATTACGTTTGGGCCTGGATCAGACAATTTTGACCAATAAGGTCAAAAATCAGGGCGATATGCCAGCCTATGGATTCGTTCCTCCCTATATTGATGGTTTAAAAACCACGGTGCCGGAGTGGTTTACCTGGCCTCAGGATAAACGTAACGCCGAAGCGAAACGATTGTTGAGCGAAGCGGGGTATTCGCCGGAGAAACCGCTAACGTTAACCTTGCTTTATAATACCTCCGATCTGCATAAGAAGATGGCGATTGCTGCCGCGTCACTCTGGAAGCAAAATATTGGTGTGAATGTGAAATTGGAAAATCAGGAATGGAAAACGTTTCTCAGCACGCGGCATCAGGGAAATTTTGACCTGGCGCGCGCTGGCTGGTGTGCAGATTATAATGAACCCTCTTCGTTCTTGAACAGTATGTTATCGGATAGCAGCTCAAATACGTCGCATTATAAAAGCGCCGCGTTTGATGCGTTTATGGAGAAATCATTGCAGGTTACAAGTGATGAAGAACGTGCAGCCGTTTACCAGCAGGCCGAAACACAATTAGACCTCGATGCGGTGACAATACCGGTATTTTATTATGCTAATACCCGGCTGGTGAAACCTTATGTCGGCGGACTGACGGGGAAGGATCCGCTGGACAATATTCATGTGAAAGATCTTTATATTCTGAAACATTAACGCTGTACCTGAATATGATTCCCCCTCGCTTGCCGAAAAAATGAGCGGCAGGGGGCATTCAGGCACAGGTTTAGTACCTTTATAGGTAGAATAATGGTTAAATTTATTCTGCGTCGCTGTCTGGAAGCGATACCGACGCTGTTTATCTTGATTACAATTTCTTTCTTTATGATGCGCCTGGCGCCGGGAAGTCCATTTACGGGCGAACGCAATTTGCCGCCGGAAGTCATGGCGAATATTGAGGCCAAATACCATCTCAACGATCCTATCTTGAAGCAGTATGGCAATTATCTGCTGCAATTGGCTGAAGGGGATTTCGGTCCCTCGTTTAAATATAAGGACTATTCGGTTAATGAGCTGGTGGCGAGTGCCTTTCCCGTCTCTGCAAAGCTTGGTGCCGCGGCGTTTCTGTTTGCCGTGGTCTTGGGTGTAACGGCGGGCACCGTAGCTGCACTGTACCAGAATAGTCGATGGGATTACACCATCATGGGATTTGCCATGACAGGGGTGGTGATCCCCAGTTTTGTGGTCGCCCCATTACTGGTGCTGGTATTTGCGATTACGTTGCGTTGGTTACCCGCTGGAGGATGGAACGGGGGGGCCGGAAAATATGTATTACTGCCTATGGTCGCGCTTTCACTTTCTTACATCGCCAGCATCGCGCGTATTACGCGTGGAGCGATGATCGAAGTGCTCCATGCCAATTTTATTCGCACCGCGCGCGCCAAAGGGTTACCCATGCGCCACGTTATTCTGCGCCATGCACTGAAACCAGCCCTGTTGCCCGTGCTTTCCTACATGGGACCGGCGTTTGTCGGTATCATCACCGGTTCGATGGTGATCGAGACGATTTTCGGCCTTCCGGGTATTGGTCAACTGTTTGTTAATGGCGCATTGAATCGCGACTATTCTTTGGTGCTTAGCCTGACCATTTTAGTGGGCGGCCTGACCATCTTGTTCAACGCCATCATTGATGTGCTGTATGCCATCATCGATCCCAAGATTCGTTATTGAGCGAGGTGAGGATGTTTAGAAAACAAAACCATCACACGCTGATGAACGTAAGCCAGGCCTTGGAAATCAAAGGCCGCAGCCTATGGCAGGATGCCGGCCGACGATTTCTGCACCACCGTGCTGCGCTGGTAAGTTTGGTTGTGCTGGCTGGAATTGCCCTGTTTGTAACTCTGGCACCGCTGTTATCACCGTTTAATTTTGCCGATACAGATTTTGCGATGATGTCGCAGGGGCCGGATATGGCTTCAAAACATTATTTCGGCACGGACTCCAACGGCCGCGATCTGCTGGTGCGCGTCGCTATTGGTGGTCGAATCTCATTGCTGGTGGGAATTGCGGCGGCGCTGATTGCCGTGCTGGTAGGCACCCTGTACGGAGCAATTTCCGGTTACATTGGCGGTAAGGTGGACTCAGTTATGATGCGTTGGCTTGAGATCCTTAACTCCTTTCCATTTATGTTTTTTGTCATCCTGTTGGTGACCTTTTTCGGTCAACAATTACTGCTGATTTTTATCGCGATTGGCATGGTGTCGTGGCTGGACATGGCAAGGATTGTGCGTGGGCAAACGCTGAGTCTTAAACGTAAAGAGTTTATAGAAGCTGCTGTGGTGTGCGGCGTTTCTACTGCTGGGATTGTGTTGCGCCATATCGTGCCTAACGTGCTTGGCGTAGTGGTGGTTTATGCTTCGCTGTTAGTCCCCAGCATGATTCTGTTTGAATCCTTTTTAAGTTTTCTCGGGTTGGGCGTGCAAGAACCGCTCAGCAGTTGGGGATCGCTGCTCAATGATGGCGCGAACTCAATGGAAGTGGCGCCTTGGTTGTTGATGTGTCCCGCCGCGTTTTTGGTCGTCACCTTGTTTTGTTTTAATTTTATCGGTGATGGATTACGTGATGCCTTGGACCCGAAGGATCGTTAAGGAGCACGCTATGATTGCAAAAGACGCAGAACAGAAAGGGAACACCTTGCGTGTACTGCACCCGTTGCTCAGCGTTACGGATCTCAGCGTTCGTTTTGCTACCGAAGAAGGCGCTGTTACGGCAGTGAATGCGTTGAGCTTTACGCTGGATCAGGGCGAAACGCTGGGGATTGTGGGGGAGTCTGGTTCTGGAAAATCGCAAACGGCATTCGCACTGATGGGATTATTAGCGGCTAATGGCCATGCCAGCGGCTCAGCTCGATTCCAGGGGAGGGAAATTCTCAATCTGCCTGAAAAATCGCTGAATATGCTGCGGGCGAAAGAGATCGCCATGATTTTTCAAGACCCGATGACATCGCTTAATCCTTATATGCGCGTCGGTGAACAGTTGATGGAAGTGCTGCTGTTCCATCAGAAGTGCAGTCGAAGTGAGGCATTCGATGGCGCGATTAAAATGCTGGATGCGGTTCGGATGCCGGAAGCGCGGCAACGGATGAAAATGTACCCGCATGAGTTTTCAGGCGGCATGCGCCAACGTGTGATGATTGCTATGGCGCTACTGTGCCAGCCAAAACTGCTGATCGCTGATGAACCGACCACAGCGCTGGATGTCACCGTACAGGCACAAATGATGACGCTGCTCTCCGATCTTAAGCGGGAGTTCAATACGGCCATCATCATGATCACCCACGATTTGGGCGTGGTGGCAGGTATTTGTGACAAGGTGTTGGTGATGTACGCTGGGAGAACCATGGAGTATGGCAGCGCGCGGGATGTCTTTTATCGTCCTTCGCATCCCTATTCGGTGGGATTACTCAATGCGGTGCCTCGTCTGGATGTTAGCGAGGAAACTCTGGCAACCATTCCCGGTAATCCGCCCAATTTGTTGCACCTACCGCAAGGATGCCCGTTTCTGCCTCGTTGTCCTTATGCGATGGAGTGTTGTCAGGATGTTCCCCCATTGACGACGTTCGATGCTGGTCGTATGCGCGCCTGTTTTCGCGCGGTTGAGGAGGTGCTATGACAACGCAGCAGGAAAAACGCATCATCCTTGATGTGCGGGATCTTTGCGTACACTTTGCCGTTAATGTACACAAAAAGTGGTTTTGGCAACCGCCACAATCGCTCAGGGCCGTAGACGGCGTTACGTTTCGTCTCTATGAAGGCGAAACGCTTGGTATCGTTGGCGAATCTGGCTGCGGTAAATCGACGTTAGCACGGGCTATCATTGGGCTAGTCAAGGCTACAAGTGGGCAAATTTGCTGGTTGGGTAAGGATTTGTGCCATATCCATCGTGATGGATGGCGCCATGTTCGTAATGATATCCAGATGATTTTTCAAGACCCACTGGCATCACTCAATCCGCGCATGACAGCGGGAGAGATAATTGCTGAACCCTTACGTACCTACCGTAAGGATCTGTCGCGGCAAATGGTGAATGAACGCGTCAAGAGTATGATGCAAAAGGTAGGGCTACTGCCTAACCAGATTAACCGCTATCCCCATGAGTTTTCCGGTGGTCAGTGTCAGCGTATCGGTATTGCTCGGGCATTGATTTTACGCCCAAAGTTGATCATATGCGATGAGCCTGTCTCGGCTCTGGATGTTTCGATCCAGGCGCAGGTGGTGAATTTGCTGCGACAATTGCAGCGTGAAATGCAACTATCACTCATTTTTATTGCGCACGATCTCTCCATCGTCAAACATATTTCCGACCGCGTGTTGGTGATGTACCTTGGTCACGCCGTAGAATTAGCGACGGATGGCGCTTTATTTGGGAATCCGTTGCACCCTTATACTCAGGCGCTGATGTCTGCGGTGCCCATTCCCGATCCCGATAAAGAGCGCAATAAACGGATACAACTGTTAGAGGGAGAGCTTCCTTCACCTATCGATCCGCCTTCTGGCTGCGTGTTTTGCACCCGTTGTCCGATCGCCAGTGAAGCGTGTACCAAAACGCGTCCTTTGCTGGAAGGGAATTTTACCCATGCAGTGTCTTGCCTCAAGGTCGATCCGCTACGAAATTAACCGCCGAAAGCAACACGGCCTGCAAATGTGCAGGCCGTAAATCGCATGATTTACTCACGCCATAAAATGTGGCACATCTTGTTATCTTTTTCGCGGCAAATCAAAATGCGCGCGAATACGTCAGTTATCGGGTCACCGTCTTTTTCCGCTAGCCCGATCACGACTTCAGCGTAAAAGTCGGGATTTAAATCGATATCAACATGTTCGTGCCAATCTTCAGCGGGATCGAATAATTCCGCACCGCCGCGTTCTTCAAATTGCAAATTGAACAGGATGATATCTGCCGGATCGAGATTATCTGAAGCCAGTTCGAGAAATATATCGTAGGCTTGCTCGAGCGTTTCATCTTCCGTAAGGCGGTTGTTCAGGTCCATAAGCGATTTCCATTGATACAGTAATGGTTCTATTAGAACATGATGGTTCAGCTATTGACAGTGCTATACCCGCCATACTTCACGTTGTATGTGCGTTAGCTGTGCTCGCAAGCGCGGTTTAAAACGTTCACATTTTGCTCTGCAACTCGAATTATTGAGGGTATACACTCGGTGATTATCGGGAACTGGAAGATCACAGGAACGGGCTGAAGAAGTAGAACAGCCGCTCGACAATACGCTGCCAATAGGGGCGTTGTTGCCATTTGGTTTCATCCATCAAACGTGAGCGCGCGATGTAGTCTTCCTGAACGCAGGCAAGGTCGCTGCCAAAGCCGTCATCATCGATAACCAGCGTAATTTCAAAGTTGAGCCACAGACTGCGCATGTCCAGATTGACGGTACCAACCAGGCTTAGCTGACCATCGACCAGAACACTCTTTGTGTGCAGCAAGCCACCTTGGAACTGATAAATTTTAACCCCTGCGGCAAACAGCTCATTGAAAAACGCACGGCTGGCCCAGCCGACCAATACCGAGTCATTTTTATGGGGCAATATGATACTGACATCAACGCCACGCTGTGCGGCGGTACAAATGGCGTGCAGCAGATCGTCACTGGGCACGAAGTAGGGCGTTGTCATGATCAACTGGTGACGCGCGGAGTAGACGGCGGTCAGCAATGCTTGATGAATCATGTCTTCAGAGTAGCCGGGTCCCGAGGCAATCACCTGAACGGTATGGCCGCGCTCTTGCTCGAACGGCATCAGATTAACATCCGGCGGCGGTGGCAACAGGCGTTGTCCGGTTTCCATTTCCCAGTCGCAGCAGTAGATAATCCCCATGGTGGTCGTGATTGGTCCCTCAACGCGCGCCATTAAATCCACCCACTGACCTACGCCCGCGTTCTGTTTGAAAAAGCGAGGATCGACCATATTCATGCTGCCGGTATAGGCAATGCGGTTATCAATCAGAACGACTTTACGGTGTTGACGCAAATCCATGCGGCGTAGAAAGGCGCGAAACAGATTGACCTTGAGGGCTTCTACCACATCAATACCTGCATCACGCATTTGTGCTGGGTAGGTGCTATGGAAGAAATCGACGCTGCCCGCGGAATCAAGCAAAATTCGACATTTGACGCCACGCTTAGCCGCGTTTATCAATGCTGTGGTGACGTGTTCTACCAGTCCGCCAGGTTGCCAGATGTAGAACACCATCTCGATATCACTGCGCGCAAGATCGATATCACGCACCAGGGCTTTGATGGTGTCCTCAAAAGAGGTCAGCAGCTGTAACTGATTCCCTTTAATGCCGCCAATTCCCTGTCGGCGTTCGCACAATTGAAACAAGGAGCGCGCTACTTCACTGTTCTCTGTCGCAAAGATCCGCCGATACTCGGTTAATTCGCGCAGCCACTTAGCCGTTGACGGCCACATCCGGCTGGCGCGTTCTGCGCGTCTTTTGCCCAGATGCAATTCGCCAAAAGAGAGGTAGGCGATGATTCCAACCAAAGGAAGAATGTAGATAACCAGCAACCATGCCATAGCAGAAGGAACTGCACGACGTTTCATCAAAACGCGTAGCGTGACGCCGGCGATCAGCAGCCAGTAACCCAGTACCAGTAGCCAACTCAATAAAGTGTAAAAAGTCGTCATAGCAGCGCACAGATCCCTTCGGCACACAATTGACATAAAGTGTACGCATAGTTTGCCAAAAGAGGAAATTCCTTTCGTCTGAATAGAATAGGATAAAATGGTGCAGACATATGACGCAAAGCGTGCTGAGTGCTTGGATCGCATCGAGAACGCGCTATACTATCACGCCGCACCCCCTCCCGTTTTCGATGAAGAGTTTTGTCATGAAACGCAGCAGAAATGAAGTGATCCGGTGGCGCATGTTACGCCAGGTTCAGCGGCGCAGAAGCCGCTGGTTGGAAGCCCAGTCACGCACTTATCGGCATATTCACTGTGCTCGTTATCTGCAACAGAAACATCAGCGTCGCGCTCTGCTGTACGCGGTGGCTTACGAGTGGTAATGCTGATGTGATGATATAACTGAACCTGCCATATTTTCCCTGAACGATCATACCAAAGGCCACCTTTGGTGGCCTGAGATTACTATCGTGCTATAGGTAATAACGTCGATGATGAGGTCTGCATCATCTGCTGTGTATTCGTCGTAGGGAGGGTGAACAATGTTACTGAGGCGCGTAACTGTTCTGTTTGTTCCAGTAACGAATTAAAGGTATCTGCGCTGGCCTCGACTTGGCTGACATTCTGTTTGACCGTATCGTTCAGCGTTTGAATGCGTTCTGTTACTGCTTGAATATGTTGGGTTTGATGCGAGGAGATATCAGCAATATCGTTAAGAAAAGCGCCAGTGCCTTGGGCTGAACTGATGATGTTTTGCAAGCTATCGCTCAGCTTCTCAACCAATTTAGCCCCAGTCGCGACGCTATTGTCAGAATCTCGGATTAACACATTAATGTGCTGCGCTGACTGGCTACTCTGGGCCGCCAATGTGCCAACTTCACGCGCCACCACCGCAAAACCACGTCCTAATTCACCTGCTCGCGCAGCCTCAATAGCGGCATTCAGTGACAGAATGTGTGTTTGAAACGCGACGTTTTCAATCATCCCGATGGCATCTGTCATTTCTTTGGTTCGTCCCGTGATATCTGACATCGCAGCATGTACGTCATTCATCATCAATTCGCCGTGTGCCGCCATAGTGCTGGTATTTAATGCGTGCTGGCTGGCTTGCTCGGTATGCTTTGTGTGCTGGGCCAATTGTTCATTAAGCTGAAGGATATTGTCTGTGGTTGCTTTCAGTTCACTCGCTTGCAGTCGCGCCTGCGAAAACAGGGCCTGATTATCTGCCGCAACTCGATCAACGTGTTGCGTCATCCCGTCAATACCGTAGCGCACCTGACTGACCAGCGCTATCAGCCCTGTCTGCATTTGCACCATACTGTGATTTAACACGGCGATTTCGCGCGTACAGCCGCTGTTCTCTTCAACTCGCTGCGAAAGGTCGCCTGACGCGATGCGTCCGAGATGATAAATAATGTCATTGAGCGGGCGAATGATGATTCTGTTCACCGTTGCCCACACGCACAGAGAAACGGCTAATAACAGCCCGAGAACGACCATAAAAATGGTATGTGTACGATCGAGAGAAATCAGGAATTGTTCTCCGTGCTGTTTTTGGCGCTGTGCATTATTGGCCAGATAATGTCCGTATTTCTGGGTGAAATCATTTTGATAAGCCTGAATAGGCACCATAAAGAAGATATCAATCTGGTTGCTCTGTTTGAGACCGTTAGCCAGTTCAACCAATCCCTGATATAGCTGTTGGTAACTGCGCAGCAACGTCTGACCGTCGGTGTCCTCAGATCCAGGCGTTTTAATCTGTTGATAATAGCCTTGAGCCTGCTTAAGGGAGACTTCAGCTTCTTCCATCAGGCTGTTCCAACTGCCCACAGAACCGGTCTCTTTATCGACCATCAGATAGATCCCCGCACGGTTTAACTTATCGCTGGCGTTCATCACCGCCATGCGGGCCTGATCCAAAAGTGCTTGTTGTTCACGCAAACGATCGTTGGCTGCCGTATCCTGCTGCACTTGGGTCATGGTGTTGGAGATAATCGCGATCGACATAAGTTGCAGCAGCGAAAATAAACCGATAATCAGCAATAGCCCAAAAAAAATGCTGGGTCGGAATCTGCGGAACAATGTCCCTTTTCCCTTCAGAAACGCGAATCGTGGTAGCATAAGTCCTGGCTCTCAATAAACAAGAGTCAGCACCATAGCATTGTTAAATGACTATATTATTTCAGCTTTTTCTTTGATTTCGCGTTTTTTTTCAAATTTATTGATGGATATTCTACGTAATGCAGCTGTTCGTGATACAGCGAGAATGCGCTAACGCTTTATGCTTGTGCTGTATCACGCATTTTGTCTTAAACAAAATAACCGCTCTTAACGAAAGGTTAAAATACCTTTTTAAACGGTTTCACGGTGATACTGTGGTATACGCCAGCAGCAACATAAGGATCGGCATCCGCCCAACGCTTAGCCTCCGTGAGTGAAGTAAATTCCGCAATCACTGCCGAGCCAGTAAATCCAGCGTCACCAGGCGTTTCGCTGTCAACGGCCGGTAACGGACCTGCGGTCAGGAGCCGACCTTCATCACGGAGCGTTTGCAATCGGGCTAAATGGGCTGGGCGTGCAGCCAGACGATTTGCCAATGAGTCGGGAACGTCTTGGGCGAAAATGATGTACAACATCTTGATTATCCTCAAGGGAATAGAGAGAAAATACCATCATACTCTGTTGGTGGTTTTTTTAACAAACTATCGGGTTCTTATTGAACATGATTGCTATTTGCATTTAAACTTGGGCGGCTAAGAGGACAACGAAAAATTATGCCGCAAACAACTTTATTAGGAATCCGCCGCCAATCATGGTCTTTTTTACTCTCCATTGGCGCTCATGGTGGGTTAATCGCCGTATTGTTATACGCATCCTTTAATAACGCGCTTGAGCTTCCTCAGGCAACGAAGCCTATCAGTGTCGTGATGGTGGCCCCTGCGGCGACGGAAGCGGCCCCTGCGCCTCAGGCGGCACAACCAGAGCCTCAGCCAGAACCGCAAGTAGAGCCCGTCAAACAACCAGAGCCGGAACCAGAGCCGTTACCTCAGCCAGTGCCAATACCTTTACCTGAGCCAAAACCGGAACCAAAGCCGAAACCCAAGCCTAAGACTGAGCCCGTAAAGAAAAAAGTCGAACAGCCGAAAAAAACGCAGGAAAAGACTGACGAGAAACAACCGCCATCACCGTTTACCTCGGAAGATGCCAGCAAAATGCGCGATAATGCTCCGGTGCGCCAGGCTCCGGCACCGTCTGCGTCGGCCCAGTCCTCAGGGCCGCGCCCGCTAAGCCGTACACAGCCTCAATATCCGGCGCGTGCTTTTGCGCTACGCGTGGAAGGGCGAGTGACGCTTCAGTTTGATGTAGACAGTGAAGGGCACGTAGATAATATTCGTGTGTTGAGTGCACAGCCGCGTAACATGTTTGAACGTGATATTCGTCAGGCCATGCGCAAATGGCGTTATGAGGCCGGAAAGACGGGTAAAGACTTGCAGGTGACCATCATTTTTAAAATTGATGGTGGCGCCGTGGTCGAATAACCGAACTGCAAGATGAAAATAAAAAGGAACCGCTTGTGCGGTTCCTGAGATTGCTGACAAACCCTTTTCGACTTGTCCGTGTTTCCCGGCAAATCACGACGAGGGGCACTCCGGCGGCTCACGCCGCTACGACCCCATCGATGCACTTCGCCTAATAACGGACTTTGTCATCAGTCTGAGGAACCGTTTGTGCAGTCCCTTTTTTTAATCCATATCGGATAAGATCAACTCACGCTCAGGGTTGTACCTGCTCTGGGTCAGGTGCAGTAAAGTGACCTTTACCGGGGGGCAACTCTCTCGGGTGTCCTGTTTCGTCCACCGCGACATACGTAAACAGTGCCTGAGTTGCGCGATAACGCTGGCCGATCGGCGCAGAAGAAACCTTCTTGACCCATACTTCGACATTAATATCCAACGAACTGCGTCCGGTGCGAAGACAGCGGGCATAGCAACACACCACATCACCCACGGCAACGGGTTTTAGAAAGCTCATGCCGTCAACGCGAACGGTAACAACGCGCCCTTCTGCAATCTCTTTTGCCATGATGGCGCCGCCAATGTCCATTTGTGACATCAGCCAGCCACCGAAGATATCCCCGTTGGCGTTGGTATCAGCGGGCATGGCCAGCGTGCGCAGAACCAGCTCACCGTGAGGTGCTGTTTGAGTAGTGCTCATCATCGTCTCAGGTTAACGGTTAAATGATTACTGTTTGCTTTCATTATTATTCTGCTCGGGGGGGATATGGCGATAAATATAAACACCGCAGGCCAGCGTAAACAACAACGTAAGCCCTGTCAGTCCAAACACTTTGAAGTTCATCCACAGGCTTTCTGACAGCCAAAATGCGACATAGATATTGATTAAGCCACAGGCAATGAAAAACAGTGCCCAGGCTGTATTGAGCTTGCGCCAAACCTGTTGCGGCAATGTAATTTCTTTACCGAGCATGCTCTGAATCAGCGACTTGTTGAAAAACCACTGGCCAATCAGTAATGCACCCGCGAACAATGCGTAGATGATCGTTACTTTCCATTTGATAAATTCCGGGTTATGGAAGTAGAGCGTCAGCCCGCCAAACACAGCGACCAGAACCACGGTGACCAGCATAGTTTTTTCCACTTTACGGAATTTGTACCAGCTGTAGAGGAAGGTAGCGAGGGTTGCGGCGATCAGTGCCGCAGTAGCCCAAAAGATATCGTGCAGTTTATATACGGTGAAAAAAATAATTAAAGGCAAAAAATCAAGAAGTTGCTTCATTATACCAACCCATTACAACGCGAGGTGCCAAAGATAATCCATATTCACCCGTAGGCGATCGTCTGCTGCTGGTTATCATTATCCTTGATTGCGCCATTCGCTTCCCGTTTTATCGTAAGAATTTGCAGAAAATTACCTTTCTAAGCAGCAAACCATGCCGCCCGATTGACGGCATGCCAAGACATTATTGACGCAGCAGCATATACAAACGGAAAAGATAGATTAAAAAGATAGCAGAGATAAGGTTACTCACCCCATTCATCAGAATGGCCATGGTGGTGGGCGACGCCAGAGGTAAACGTGCAACCAGCATTAACAAGGCAATTTTTGCCAATAACCAGAAAAGGACTGCGGGGGCAACCAACTTCAGGTTGCCATAGGCGAGCTTGGCACTGGCTCGGATGGAGGCAAATACACCTTTACTCTCTACCGCAGCAATCACCGGAGACAGACTGACCGCGATTGCCAGCAGGACGCCGGGGACGATCAATAACAGCATTCCCAACTGTACCAGGATGGTGCCAACCAGGATTAAAAAGAACAGCCGTGGCAGCAGCGGTGCAGATGCGCCAATCGCGCGCAGTGCGCTGGTTGGTTGCCCGGCAGAAACTTGTCTTACTAGCGTAAGTACACCTCCGGTCAGTAAAGAATTACCGATCAGGGCGGCAAAGGTGCTGGCAGCGGAAACTTTAAGCAGCACCATTTGCTGCTCGGGCGTCATCTGTTGAATCAAATCATGCAACCCCAATTGACCCGTACTGGAGAGATCGCCACTGACATTACTCAAGATTTGTAACTGATCTGGAGCCGGTATCAATGCCTGATTTAGCATGACAGTGATGACCGACGTAAGCAAAGACAGCAATAACAGGCCGATGAGTTGGTTACGCGTAAAATTCATAGTGTCACGGTAGAGGTTACCGGCCGTGATAGACATGAAGGCTCCTTGGCTATTCAACAGTGAAAACGACGCGTCAACGCGTCCAATATTCCACATTGTAACCTGTTACCTCAAAAGGTTGCACCTTGCTACACGTCTGAAAAAGGTATTCACCGTAATTTTTATCGCGTAGGGAGTAGCGGCGGTAATCCATAGTGTGCTCTGGCGCGATTGCAGGCACTATTTTCCTCACCGTGTTCTCCCGAACGTAAAAATTCGCGGCAAGGTGATGGGCGTTGTTCATAGATGTTACACCTGACCGCTTGGCCAATGTCGCCTTCAAGTGCGCAGCACCGACAGTGTGATTTGCTATTGGTACCGTGCATACAGCGAATAAAGGGCGTTATCGGCTCTGTCAGCGTTGCCGGCGTCAGGCCTCCGCCATCGTCCGCTTCCGCCCAATAGAATGAGACACGAAAAAAACCGCAGCAGGCACCGCATTGCAGGCAACTGTTGAGGTTATCACTGATATTCGATTCCTGATTCGACGTATCCATGGTTTGCCCCTTCCACCAGGACATCACACTGTGCCGGACTGACAGCCACTATAGCGCCAATGATTCTGCACCGTGAATACGCAGAATTAACCTGAGCACTAAATGTCATTTATGGTGAAAATTGATTTGAATCAATTTTATATTTTTTAAGTATTTAGCGCATCTTGATGTGTGTTGAATTTCGCTTTTTTAGCGTAAAAGTTGTGATCTGGCTTAAAACAAGAATACCCACTTAGAGGTATCCTGCGCACGACTTTAAACCATAAAAAGGGAGTGGGTAATAATGAAAAAAACGTCTTTGGCTCTACTCGTCGCAACGTTGCTGCCTGTCTTCGCTCAGGCGCATCAGGCTGGTGATTTTATTGTGCGTGCAGGAACAGCTACCGTGCGCCCAAATGCCGGTGGCGATACGGTGCTGGGTGTCAGTTCATTTAAAGTCGACAACGATACGCAACTGGGACTGACGTTCAGCTATATGATCACCGATAACATCGGGGTTGAGCTATTGGCTGCAACGCCGTTCACGCATAACGTTGGTCTGCAAACAATCGGGAATATTGCGCAGGTCAGTCATCTGCCGCCTTCGTTGATGGCGCAGTACTATTTCCGTGATGCAAAAGATAAACTGCGCCCGTATCTGGGGGTGGGGATCAACTACACCATGTTCTTTGATGAGAAATTTAACGATCGTGGCAAAAATTTGGGACTGGGATTAAGCGATCTGAGTGTAAAAAATTCCTGGGGTGTGGCCGCACAGGCTGGGTTGGATTATAACCTGGATAAAAACTGGCTGATTAATGCATCGGTCTGGTGGATGAATATTGATACCGATGTGCGTTTTAACTCCACATCAGGGCCGCAATCAATTAGCACACGTCTCGATCCCTTCACCTTTATGTTTGGTGTTGGATATCGTTTTTAATTTTTTCACAACGTAATATTAACACCAATAACTGCGGCGCTTTCGAGCGCCGTATTTATTTCCATGTAAACTATCACGCACTAAATTATATTTTTCGTAAGCACAAAAAAACGGCGGGTATTAATCCGCCGTTTTTCAACACAGGGTAAAACAAACCAATAACGCTAACGTAATAAACGCTTAGCTATTAGAAGTTGTATTGCACGCCAACACGGAAACGCGTCTGACGTTCGTCAGTGGTTTTGCTGCCTTCGATGTTTGCAACCTGAACATACGGGGTCCAGTTTTTGTCATATTTATAGGACAATTTCACATCGTGAGTCATGTTGTCGTTTTCTTTGTCAGCGATATAACCCGCAGAGCCCGCTTTGGTGTTTTTGTTGTACTCGAATTCGTACTCAACGGTGAAGTTAGCAGGCAGTTTGTAACCCAGGGTGCTGGTGATAGTATAACCGCTCATATCTGTGTTAGCGCCGCCGATGTTACCACTGTTACGTTGGTAGAACGGACGGTAGCGCAGGCCATAGTACAGAGAATCAGTGATGTTTGCTGTGCCCTTGATGTAAGGACGATACTTGGAACTGACAGAGTCAGATACGAAGTTCAGGCCAGCTTCCAGACCGAAGGTTTTGTCAAACTTGTACAGATAGCTTGCAGTCACTTCTGTGCCGTTGCTGACAGGTTCGCTGAACGGTCTGTTCGGCGTAGTGTCTTTACCGCTTTGTGCCCATTTACCTTCCATGGACAGACCGAAGCCGTTGTCAAAACGGTTAGAAATCAATAAACGGTCTGCGTGGTTTGCAGATTTGGTATCTTTCATTTCATGACGGTAGTCAATTGTCACAGCCATAGTGCTCATGCTGACTAACGAGGTTACCATCACCGCTAGTAATTTAGCTTTCATTATATTATCCCATGTCAAGAGAATTATTATTGAAGAGAAGACGCTACTTTTTTATAGCAAGTCCATTGTATGTATTCTTTCTTACAGTAATGTGAACAAGATCTTCAAAATCAGATATTAGTTCAGCTATTTCATTTTTGTGATTTCGTTCAATTAATCAAGCGAAATTTTATGTATTTGAAATTGAAATATTGTTTTGAATTTTATATATTTCTGTTTTGAAGTTTATCTTTCAATTTGAAATTAATTTTTACAAATTAACTCAATTTGAAATATATTTTTTATTGATTATTTAAATGTATTAAAAAATAACTTTCCCCATGGCGAATTTCTTCAAAAAATAATCATAAACAGGGTATTGCCAGCACCAAAAAATATTTTTTCCACTGCCATACCCAATAACAGACTCGATAAACGGTGGAATTCGTGAGGAGATGCAGTGAAAAATGCTTTCCCCGCCAGGAAAATACCCGACGGGGGGAGAGTAAACAGAGGATTAGGCGTAGGTGGCGGCTTTCATTCGGCTGACAAAATCATGCAATTTTGCCAGCATCACTTCTGGCTGATGTCGATGCTGTTCAATGATACGCACAATCGCTGAGCCAGAAATTGCCCCAGCAGCACCAGACGCGATGGCTTCTTTTACTTGAGAGGGTTCGGAAATACCGAAGCCCTGCAATGAAGGGGCTGCGTTATATTCCTTCAACGTGGCGACCAAATGGTGCAATGGCAGCTCAGCGCGCTTCTCTGCACCGGTAACGCCGGCGCGTGACAATAAATAGGTATAGCCACGGCCATGAGAAGCTATCTCTCTGAGCAGCGCATCATTCGCATTAGGTGGGCAAATGAAGATGGGCGCTATGTTGTGGCGCAACGCCGCCGCGCGAAAGGGCGCAGATTCTTCAATGGGTACATCAGCGATCAGTACTGAATCAACACCGGCTTCAGCACAGCGCTGATAAAACGTATCGATGCCATTGCTAAAGACCAGATTGGCGTACATCAACAGACCAATAGGCATTGTTGGGTGCTTTTGGCGGATGGCGGCCAGCATCTCAAAACAGTGACCGGGGGTAACGCCTGCTTCGAAAGCGCGCAAGGTTGCAGCCTGAATGGTGGGACCGTCCGCTAACGGATCGGAAAACGGAATACCCAGTTCTAACGCATCGGCACCTGCATCGATCAGTGTATCAATAATTTGCAGCGATAATGCTGGAGTAGGATCACCGAGGGTGACGAAGGGAACAAAAGCGCCTTCCTTCTTTTCTGCCAGTTGTGCAAAGCGTTGTTGATAACGTTCCATTAGATCTCCCCCCGACCTTTCAAAATATCATGAACCGTAAATATGTCTTTATCGCCGCGGCCCGAAAGGTTAACCACCAGCAGTTGCTCTTTTTCTGGCTCCTGGCGAATCATTTTTAGGGCATGTGCCAGTGCATGGGATGATTCCAGTGCGGGAATAATACCCTCATGGCGGGAGAGTTCCTGAAACGCATCCAGGGCTTCATCGTCAGTAATAGAGACGTAGTCGGCACGACCAATGCTGTTCAAGTAGGCGTGCTGTGGGCCCACTGACGGGAAATCCAATCCGGCAGAAATAGAGTAGGACTCTTCAATCTGGCCGTCCGACGTTTGCATCATGGGGGATTTCATTCCGAAATAGATCCCCACGCGGCCATGCTTCAGCGGTGCGCCGTGTTGTCCGCTTTCAATACCCAATCCCGCAGGTTCAACGCCAATCAAACGCACTGGGGTTTCGTCAATGAAATCGGCAAACATGCCGATTGCGTTGGAACCGCCACCGACACAGGCAATAACCGCGTCAGGTAAACGCCCTTCGTGTTCCAGAATCTGCGCTTTAGTTTCTTCACCAATCATGCGCTGAAATTCACGCACGATAGTCGGGAAGGGGTGCGGCCCGGCCGCGGTGCCTAATAAATAGTGAGCGTTGTCATAGCTGCCGGACCAGTCGCGCAGGGCCTCGTTACAAGCATCTTTCAGCGTGGACGATCCGCTATGCACCGGAATCACCTCGGCGCCCATGAGTCGCATACGAAACACGTTGGGTGATTGGCGTTCTACGTCTTTAGCACCCATATAGATACGGCTTTTCAGACCAAGCAGAGCGCACGCAAGCGCGGTGGCAACGCCGTGCTGGCCCGCACCGGTTTCAGCAATGATCTCGGTTTTCCCCATGCGTTTGGCTAAAAGTGCCTGGCCCAACACTTGGTTGGTTTTATGTGCGCCACCGTGCAGGAGATCTTCACGCTTGAGATACAGCGTGGCGCGCGTTCCCTGCGTCAGATTACGACAACGCGTTAGCGCCGTGGGGCGGCCAGCGTAGTTTTTCAGCAAATCAGTAAAAGCGGCCTGAAATTCAGGATCTTTTTTTGCGTCAACAAAGGCTTGTTCCAATTGCTGTAACGCGGGGATCAGTATCTGCGGCACATATTGGCCGCCGAATTCACCAAAGTAAGGATTGAGTAACGTCATAATGTTCCTGTCTGTCCTGTCAGTGCAAATCGAAAAAATTGAAGCGTATCGCGCTCACCGCCCTGTGATTATTGCGGGTAGAGTGGGGCAAAGGCAGCATGTATTTTCACCGCGTCTTTGATCCCTGGTTCGCTTTCAACACCTGAGTTAATGTCCAGCCCGGCGCAGCCAAGGCGCGCCGCTTTAGCGCTATTAAAAACATTCACGCCACCGGCCAACAGCACCTGATCGTGGGAGGCACCGTGCAATAGATTCCAGTCAAAGCGTTCACCACTGCCGCCTTGTGCGTTATCGAACAAATAGCGGTCCACACCGATCAGATCACGCTTGGGAAGTTTTTTTTCAACGCTGAGCGCTTTCCAGATCTGGCACGTCTCGGGTAGCCGTTGGCGCAGGGCATCGATTGCAGCCTGGTTTTCATTGCCATGCAGTTGTACCGCGAACAACCCGAGTTGACGGGCTGTCTGTGCAATCTCAGCGGCCGGGGCGTTACGGAATACGCCAACGTAGCGCAGTGGTGCCCCAGACATTACCGTTGGCGCGAATTCGGGTGTAACGTAGCGTGGTGAGGAAGGTACAAAGATCAGCCCACCGTAAACGGCGCCTGCGTTATAGGCTGCGGCTGCATCCATTGCTCGCGTTAATCCGCACACTTTATTTTCACCCAGTATCAGACGGCGTACTGCCAAAGCTAGGTTCGGTTCTGACATCAGTGAACTGCCGACCAGAAAACCGTTAGCATAGGCGCTCAGCTCACGGATTTGCGTGGTATTGTGGATGCCCGATTCACTTATTACCGTAACCTCTTTCGGTAAACGCGGTGCCAGCGTGCGCGTGCGGTCAAGATCGATGGAAAGGTCACGCAGATCGCGGTTATTGATACCCACCACGCGTGCTTTCAGTGCGATGGCCCGCTGCAATTCCGCTTCGGTGCTCACTTCCGTCAGAATGCCCATTTTGAGGCTGTGCGCTACCTCGGCCAGTTCACGGTATTCATGATCGTCCAGTACGGAAAGCATCAGCAGAATGGCATCGGCTTGGTAATGACGCGCCAGATAAATCTGGTACTCAGAGATAATAAAATCCTTGCACAATACGGGCTGCTTAACAGCAGCACTGATGCGCGGCAGAAAGTCAAAGCTGCCCTGAAAATACTTCTCATCTGTCAGTACTGAAATGGCGGACGCATAATCGCTGTAGACGCGGGCGATCGCCACTGGGTCAAAATCTTCGCGAATCAGCCCCTTGGACGGAGACGCCTTTTTGCATTCCAGAATAAACGCGGGTTTTTTGTGTTTCAGCGCTGCATAAAAGTCGCGCTGGCTGGGAGCAAGATCCGCTTGAAAGGTGGATAAGGGTTGTACTTGCTGGCGTGCAACAACCCAGCTCACTTTATCCTGCACGATTTTACCCAATACGGTCTTGCTCAGTTCTGATTCCTGCATAGCACTTTTACCCTCTGGCGGCGAGCGCTGTCACGCGCTGATATGCCTGCCCGCTGTGAATAACATCCAATGCCTGCTGCGCGTTCTGACGTAAATCTTCTTGCCCGAACAGACGCAATAATAATGCGACGTTGGCAGCCACGGCGTTACCGTGCGCGCGCTCGCCTTTACCCTGTAACAGACGCGCCAGAATATCACGGTTTTCTTCAGGCAGCCCGCCCTGGAGTGCAGAAAGCGGTGCACTTTCCAGACCGAAATCGCGATGGGTTAATTCATAGGTTTCCACCTTGCCATCACGTAATTCCGCCACTTGGGTTGGCGCGTGCAGCGCGACTTCATCCATGCCCCCCCCGTGGACAACGGCAGCGCGTTGGTAGCCAAGCACGCGTAATGTTTCTGCAATCGGAGTCACCAAATGCGGGCTGTAAACGCCAATCAGTGCGAGTGGTGGTCGTGCCGGGTTAATCAGCGGGCCAAGAACGTTAAACAGCGTGCGCGTTTTCAACAACTGGCGTACCGGCATAGCATGGCGGAAACCCGTGTGGTATTGCGGGGCAAACAAAAAGCAGACGCCAAGATCGTCAAGAGCCTGGCGTGATTGCGCGGGTGCCATATCCAGTTTAATGCCGAATGCTGACAGCAGATCGGAAGAACCTGAACGGCTTGAGACGCTGCGGTTACCGTGTTTGGCAACTTTTACGCCACAGCTGGCAGCAACGAATGCGCTGGCGGTTGAAATATTGATGCTGTTGGTGCCATCGCCACCAGTGCCGACGATATCAGCAAACAGATAGTCGGGGCGTGGAAAAGGTTGCGCATCCGCCAGCAAGGCAGCCGCAGCACCAGCGATCTCTTCCGGGTGCTCGCCACGCACCTTCATACTGATCAGTGCAGCGGCCAGCTGTGCTGGCTCCAACTCGCCATGTACAATGGCGCTGAACAACGCTTGGCTCTCTTCGCGAGAAATTGTTTGAGCGCCAAACAGTTTTTCCAGGATGACCTGCTTTTCCAGTGCGCCGTCGATGGTTGCGACGGCCAGCGTATTCACAGAAGCTTGCATAACATATCCTTAAATTCGGTAATCATTTTCGGTGTGGTTCGCGAAAAGGCTTAGGCCAACGCCCACGCCAACGTCTGCTCCAGCAGACGGGCACCGTGAGTGGTCAGAATTGATTCGGGGTGAAACTGGAAGCCGCAAACGCGATCGGCGTCGTTGCGCACTGCCATTACCATGCCGTTAAAATGGGCATTGACGGTGAGTTCACCAGGCACCTGACTGCCGACCAGAGAGTGATAACGCGCAACGGGCAGTGGGTTCGGTAACCCGAAGAACATGCCCTGACCATCATGCTCAATGGCAGAGGCTTTGCCGTGGAGGATTTCACCAGCCTGACCTACATGGCCGCCATAGGCCTCAACAATCGCTTGATGCCCTAGACAGACGCCAATAATTGGCAAACGGCCTCTCAGACGGGTCAGCAGCGTGGGCATGCAACCGGCCTGTGCGGGGGTGCCTGGCCCAGGAGAAAGCATCAGAACCGGGTTCTCCAATTCACGTAGCCGAGCCATGATGGTATCTGCCGGCACCTGATTGCGGTAAATCACAACGTTATGACCGCTGGCGCGAAGCTGATCCACTAGGTTGTAGGTGAAAGAGTCAATGTTATCGAGCAACAGGATATCGGCCATCAGAAGATCTCCTTGGCATTGTGAGCCGTGGCAATGGCGCGAAGCACCGCGCGCGCTTTGTTTCGGGTTTCGTCGGCTTCCGCCTGCGGTTGAGAATCCAGCACCACACCTGCGCCAGCCTGAACGGTAGCAATGCCGTCTTCAACATAGGCAGAGCGGATGACGATACAGGTATCGAGATCGCCGTGTGCGGTAAAATAGCCCACGGCACCGCCGTAGCTGCCGCGACGCGTTTTTTCGCTTTCGGCAATCAGTTGCATTGCGCGCACTTTCGGTGCACCGCTCAGTGTGCCCATGTTCATGCAGGCCCGATAGGCGTGCAGCACATCCAAATCCTGACGCAATGTGCCGACGACGCGAGAGACCAAATGCATCACGAATGAGTAACGATCGACCTTGGTGAGATCGGCAACATAGCGGCTACCTGCCTCACAAATACGTGCCAGATCGTTACGCGCCAGATCGACCAGCATCAGGTGCTCAGCCAGCTCTTTATGGTCAGTGCGCATTTCCAGTTCAATGCGGCTGTCGAGATCGCGGTCAAGTGAACCGTCAGCGCGACGGCCTCGTGGACGCGTACCAGCAATGGGGTAGATTTCAATCTGGCGTGAGTCCGCATCGTATTTCAGCGAACTTTCTGGCGATGCGCCAAACAAGGTGAAGTCCTGATCCTGCATGAAGAACATGTACGGGCTGGGATTGTTTTCTTTCAACGTCTGATATGCGGCCAGTGGAGAAGGGCATGGCAGTGAAAAACGGCGTGACGGCACCACTTGGAAGATTTCACCAATGCGGATTGCCTCCTGCATTTGACGCACTACAGCACCGTATTCTTCATCGCTTTGGTTGCAGCTTAGGACCATGTTGGTGAGTGTCTGACGTGGCAGTGCGGGTGCGGGCTGCTGCAACTGGTGACCTAGTTGTGTCAAACGGAGTTGCAGACGCTGACGCTCGGCTGTGTCCGGCGTGAACAGACTCGCTTGCAAGTGGGTAACGCGCTGCTGGTGATCCAGAATCAACAATGTCTCAGCCAGATAGAAACAGTAATCTGGGCAGCGCTGTTGTTGGCTGAGCGGAGGTAACGCTTCAAACCCGGCAACCAAATCGTAAGCAAACAAGCCACCAAAGAACATCGCTTCTCGTTCGTAGGTCGGGCTGGCAACGAGCGTTTGCAATAAACGCAGTGCATCAAACACCGAGAGCGAGCGCAGGCGCGCATCTTCATCTTGCAAGGTATCAACGGTGGGGAAGGTTAACTCGCGGCCGTTGGGCCGTACTGCGATGAGGATCTCCGCAGGCAACAGCTTATCGAGCAGCGGCAGTAGCGTCGCGCCATTCGCCGTTAATGCCTGAATGGATACCTGTTGTCCCAATGCGGTAATGCGCAATGCGCTATCAATGATCAACAGGCTTTTGAGATCCTGTTTACTGTCAATTTCAGCGGATTCCAGCAGCAGCGTTGCGGGTCTGGCACCGCATAACTGATGAAATACCGCACTAGGATTATCGCGATAGGCCGCTTCAATACGCAGCAGTTCGAGCTGCGGCTTGTCGGTCGATGAAGGTATCGTTGCTGATGTTTGCATCGTCGCTACTCTGGTTGTTTGCTGTTCGCTTCCGGCGTATCACGCGTCCATCGTCCAGCAGTAAGTCATAAAAAAACCCGCCAATTTAGCGGGTTTAGAGATTTTGCATGTTGTGATAACAGCTATGCGCTAATACTCAACCCGTCACAGGGAAGAGCGCCACCAACCACCGATTTTAACGCTGCCGCAAAGGCTGCTGTATACCCTTGTGAGGAAGTGCATTGCCATTATCACGATTCCATTTGTTTGCTGAACTTGCGTACTAGTTAACTAGTTCGTGGGCGTGTTGTCAACCCGTGAAATAACTTTATTTTATTGATGTTGTTCATTGTGTCGTAAGGTTCCCCTTAAGCCATGTTAATGGCATGATGTCCAGCACCTCAGATTCCCTGAAATGTGCTAATCACTATAGGTGCCAGTGTGTCCGAACGTTCCGTTGCTTTGTCTCCCTATCCGCTGTTCGATTTGCACAGCCACACAACAGCGTCGGACGGTGAACTGACACCAGGCTGTCTGGTGCAACGCGCAGTGGAGATGCGTGTCGGCGTTCTGGCCATTACCGATCACGATACTATTGCTGGGTTATCAGCTGCGCAGGAGACCATAGACGCGTTGAGTCTGCCGTTACGGTTGGTCGCTGGAGTTGAGATTTCCACGTTGTGGGAAAACCATGAAATCCATATCGTCGGTTTAGGCATCGATCCCGCCCATGCAGCCCTCACACAGTTGCTGGAACAGCAAAAGCATCGTCGCTGGCAGCGTGCGCAGGCCATCGGTGAACGGCTGGAAAAAGCACGTATTCCGGGCGCACTGGAAGCGGCACAGCGTTTGGCTGCGGGCGGTGAAATCACCCGCGGTCATTTTGCCCGCTTTCTGGTGGAGCAGGGCAAAGCCAGTAACGTGGGGCAGGTATTTAAATCCTATCTGGCAAAAGGGAAAACCGGATACGTCCCGCCGCAGTGGTGTACAATAGCAGAAGCCGTTGATGTTATTCATCATGCGGGCGGAGTGGCGGTATTGGCGCATCCAGGGCGGTATGATTTGTCGCCCAAATGGCTAAAGCGTTTGCTGGCCTGTTTTGTGGCGGCAAAAGGGGAGGCGATGGAAGTGGCCCAGTGCCAACAAGCGCCAGATGAGCGAACCCAATTGGCGCGCTATGCGCAGGATTTTCAACTCTACGCTTCGCAGGGTTCAGATTTTCATCGCCCTTGCGCCTGGATTGAACTGGGCCGTAAGCTCTGGTTACCTGGCGGTGTAACGCCGGTGTGGCAACATCCTGTGTTGGCTACGGTGGACGGTGAGTGCCCTCTATCGTAGCGTCGCTGTAGTGCAATGGATGCGACGAACGGCGCTAAATTCGATGTTTGAGGAAGTATCATGAGTCAATTTTTTTATATTCACCCACAAAACCCGCAGCCGCGATTGATTAATCAATCGGTGGATGTCTTGCGTAAAGGTGGCGTATTGGTATACCCCACCGATTCCGGTTATGCTTTGGGGTGTATGTTGGGCGAAAAGAACGCCATGGAGCGTATCTGCCGCATTCGCCACCTGGACAGTAACCACAATTTCACCATTGTGTGCCGCGATCTTTCCGAAATATCTACCTATGCCTATGTGGATAATGCAGCATTTCGGCTTATTAAAAACAACACGCCCGGAAACTACACCTTTATTTTAAAAGCGACTAAAGATGTACCCCGTCGTTTGATGAGTGAAAAGCGGAAAACCATCGGCCTGCGTGTGCCTTCGAACGCGATTGCACTGGCACTACTGGAAGCATTGAATGAACCGCTTATGTCGACAACATTGATGTTGCCAGGCAATGATTTTGCGGAATCCGATCCGGAAGAGATTCAGGAACACTTGGGTAAACTGGTGGATTTGATTATTCATGGCGGTTCTCTTGGACAAAAACCCACAACGGTTATCGACCTGACGGATGCTTCGCCGGTTGTAGTGCGCGAAGGCACCGGTGATATCTCCCCGTTTCAGTAAGCGCTCTGTGTGCAATTGGGCAGGTTAACATACCTGCCTTGTTATCAAGCATCGGGGGCCGAAAGTGGGTGACGCAGCGTAAATTGTTTAATGGGATGCTGCTCCCATCCAGCGTGTAAAAACAACGTTGTCAACGCCTGTGGTATTGCTACGGGGGTGGAAATTCCCTTGCAGTGCTCTGCCAGCTTTTGTAACAAGCGTAGTGCATGACCTTGTCGCCTGGCTTCAGGGGGGACATAAAGTGCGCGGAGCTGGGGAGTTGAAAATGCGGTGGCAACAATCGCACAGGCATGATTTTCTAAACGGTATCCTTGCGCGGGCAATGCGGCAGTGCCTAGGGGGTCTATCATCCAAGGTAATGCCATATCAGGTTGTGCCATCATCGTACTGATAATGGTTATGGGATCACAGAGAGTTAATCGCGTTGACTGCGTTGACGTCTCACCTGATTCGGGGGCTATAAATCCGTACACGGTGTCCTGACGTAGAAATCCCATCCCCTCATACAAGGCAATCCCCGCCGCATTGCTGGTAATCACCTCTAGCCACATCGCGCTATCTCCCCGATGACGTGCCTCACGAATCAATTGCCCTAACATCGCTTTTCCCAGCCCTCCACGCCGCCAGCGAGGGTGAATGGCAAACGCGGCTAAACGGCTACGCGAGCCTCGTCGCACCATAATTGCCAGTGCGACAGGGCTGTTATTCGCACTCCATATACGGCTCTCTGTCAGAGATAGTCCCTCGGCGTTAAAGCGAGTGGCAAAGGTGGGGCCGTCGAGCGTAAAAGGAATGACATAGTCAGTGAAGCATTCGGTCAGTATGGCTGCGAGCTGATGGCTGTCATAGTGTGTAGCATCGTGGCAAATCAGTGGTGAAACGGCTGTCATGGGTATTTTAACCTGTTGTACAAACGCGCTCTGTTCTTGGCGTGCTTGCCTCGCGTTAACGGTTCCTTGGGAAGAGAATTATCGGCTGATATACATCTGCGTTCAAACTTGATGCGCTATTTAGCCTAAAATTCATGTAGAATGATCGGCCACTCGCGGTATTGGTACGGCGATGTGGTCATCGATAGAGAGAAACATGTTCTGTGTTCTCTATCAAACAGATATTCATCAGTGAGTTATGCGTTAGTTGGCGTTGACTCATTGTTTTATCCGACGCCTGTGAAGGCGACACTCTGAGGCTGCTCAATGAGCGAGAAGTTACAAAAAGTGCTGGCGCGCGCTGGCCACGGCTCACGCCGCGAGATTGAAGGTATTATCCAGGCAGGCCGTGTGAGCGTGGACGGTAAGATTGCTACGCTGGGCGATCGTGTCGAAGTGACTAAAGCAACCCGAATTCGTATTGATGGTCATGTCGTGTCTGTTAAAGAGACGGAAGAGGCGGTCTGTCGGGTACTTATCTACTATAAACCTGAAGGTGAACTTTGTACCCGGAGCGATCCCGATGGGCGTCCTACCGTGTTCGATCGCTTGCCGAAAATGCGTGGTTCGCGTTGGGTGGCGGTCGGGCGTCTGGATGTGAACACATCCGGCCTGTTGCTCTTTACCACTGATGGTGAGCTGGCTAATCGCTTAATGCATCCCAGCCATGAAGTGGAACGTGAATATGCGGTGCGAGTGTTTGGTGAAGTGGATGAGGACAAGCTCAAACTGCTGACCAAAGGCGTTCAGCTTGATGATGGTCCCGCGTCGTTTTGCACACTGCGCTTTAGCGGCGGTGAAGGTTTAAATCAGTGGTATAACGTTACGCTGACGGAAGGCCGTAACCGTGAAGTGCGTCGTCTGTGGGAAGCGGTGGGTGTTCAGGTGAGCCGCCTGATTCGTGTCCGCTATGGCGATATTCCATTGCCGAAAGGGCTGCCTCGCGGCGGCTGGACGGAAATGCCGCTTGAACAGATTAACTATTTGCGCGAGTTGGTGCAGTTGCCTGCGGAAACCACCAGCAAACTGCCGGTTGAACGCGAGCGCCGTCGGGTTAAAGCGAATCAAATTCGTCGTGCGGTAAAACGTCACGGTCAGGCCGGTCCGGCTCGGCGCAGTACGCCTAAACGTAACGGTTAAGTTGCCCCGTTCTGACTTTCAGGGCCTTCTTCGTCATCTTTTAACTCAATTCATTTCATCCTCGTGCAGACAAACATCTGCACGAGGATGCGTTGTTTCTTGCTTATTCATGAATACCCCGCCAACAGTTCAGTACCACGGCTCAAAACCGTACTTGTTGTGGTGATATCACTTTTATTTTTCTGCAGGATAATGGCGTATAGCGTGGGGCGGCAATGACTATGTCATGTTCTCCTTCTCACCAGTCTATACCTTGCTGGGCCTTGAGTCCCGCATCAAACGCGTGTTTTACCGGTCGCATTTCCGTTACGGTATCCGCCAGTTCTAACAGATCGCGATGACAACCGCGGCCGGTAATAATCACACTTTGATGTGCTGGACGCTGTCGCAGTGCCGTCAGCACATCTTCCAGCGCCAGATAGTCGTAGCTCACCATATACGTCAGTTCATCCAGAATCACCAGATCAAGGGTATCCTCGGCCAACATGCGTTTGCCATGTTGCCAAACGGCCTGTGCTGCAGCGGTGTCACTGTCACGATCTTGCGTATCCCAGGTAAACCCGGTGGCCATTACCTGAAACTCCACGCCGTGTTCGGCGAGCAAATTACGCTCCCCGTTGGGCCATTCACCCTTGATGAATTGAATCACACCGACGCGCAAACCATGGCCTACCGCACGAGTCGCTGTGCCGAAAGCTGCCGTGGTTTTACCTTTACCGTTGCCGGTGAAAACCATAACGATACCGCGTACTTCATTGGCCGCAGCAATGCGCTCATCCACCCGTTCTTTCAGTTTTTGCTGACGCTGTTTATGGCGTTCATTGTCCATTGTCAGTACCTATCATGTTGCCGGGCCGGGTTTTCTTCCTGGCTGAGCATCAAAACTCATGCCTGTTTTGCGTTTGCTGTCATCGCCCATTAAATAAAGGTAGAGCGGCATTATATCAGCCGGGGTTTTGAGCCGTTGGGGATCTTCTTCTGGGAATGCGTTTGCGCGCATCGCGGTGCGCGTACCGCCGGGATTGATGCAGTTGACCCGCAAATGCTGGTTGCGATACTCATCGGCCAATACCTGCATGAGTCCTTCGGTAGCAAATTTGGAAACGGAATAAGCTCCCCATTCGGCGCGCCCTATGCGCCCCACGCTGGAACTGGTGAACACCAACGAAGGGCTAGTGGCTTTCAACAGCAGGGGTAACAGTGCCTGAGTGAGCATAAATGTTGCGTTAACATTGACTTGCATCACTTGGTGCCAGGTTGTCGGATTTTGCCCCGTAATTGGCGCGATATCCCCAAGCAGTCCTGCATTGTGAAGCACACCATCGAGATGGGGTATCTGTTTTTCTAGATTGGCGGCCAATACCGCGCACTCTTGGTCAGTCACTGTCAATAAATCACAGGGTACAACCAGTGATTGCGTACCCGTTTCCTGCAGAATTTCAGCCTGAACATCATGTAATTTATGTTCGGTGCGTCCCAGCAGGATAAGCCTGGCACCGTAGCGCGCGTAGGTAAGGGCAGCTTCGCGCCCGATGCCATCGCCCGCGCCGGTAACCAGAATAAGGCGGTGTTTGAGAAGGTCATTCATGGGTTGATAATGCACGGTGCTTTCCTCTTCACGCCGCAAACAATAAGACGTAACGGCAGTTATGCCTCAATGTGCCAGCTATTTCAATGCGCGCTGGGCGCATTCTTACGCCTCTGCGGTAAAAAACAGCAACAGGTATAAAAAAACCATGAATAACATCGCCATATTTAATGCCATACGTTAGGCTGTCTTTTTGCTTTTTCCCCGGTTTAATGAAAAACCGTGGAGTGGCGTAAAGCGCGCGGTATGATGGTGTTGTGTGTCGCAGGCAACTGCGCAGGTTAACATCGGCGGCGTCATGATATGACTCAGTAAACGAGGGACGTTATTTGTGGAATTGCTTTCTCAGTACGGCTTATTTTTAGCAAAAGTAGTCACGATTGTGCTGGCCATTGGTGCACTGGTCGTGTTGTCCATTGGCGTAACGCAACGAAAACGCCCGCGCAAAGGGGAGTTACAGGTGATAAACCTGGGCGAACAATATCGCGAAATGCAAAATGAAATGCGTGACACCTGCATGAGTGATACAGAACGTAAGCTGGTCGCGAAGCGCAAGAAAAAAGAGGATAAGGCTACCGCTAAAGAAGAAAAACTGCGCGCTAAACGCGGCGATGAGAAAGTGGTAAAACCACGTCTTTACGTGTTGGATTTTAACGGCAGTATGGATGCAGGCGAAGTCAGTGCGCTACGTGAAGAGGTCTCTGCCGTGCTGGCAGTGGCAACGCCTCAAGATGAGGTGTTGCTGCGGCTGGAAAGCCCCGGCGGTGTGGTTCACGGTTATGGACTGGCCGCCTCTCAGTTACAGCGTTTGCGCGATGGCGGCATTCGGTTGACCGTTGCGGTAGATAAAGTCGCTGCCAGCGGAGGATATATGATGGCGTGCGTCGCCGATCGTATCGTAGCAGCTCCGTTTGCCATCATTGGTTCCATTGGCGTAGTCGCACAAATTCCTAACTTCAACCGATTGCTGAAAAACAACGATATCGATGTCGAGTTGCATACTGCCGGAGAGTACAAACGTACGTTGACGCTGTTTGGCGAGAACACGGAGCAAGGGCGTGAAAAATTTCGCGAAGAACTGAACGTGACCCATGGCCTGTTTAAACAGTTTGTTAAAGAGATGCGCCCGACGTTGGACATTGATAAAACAGCAACGGGTGAACACTGGTTTGGCACCCAGGCCCAAACGTTAGGTCTAGTGGATGATATTGGTACCAGCGACGATTTGCTTATTCGTGAGATTGCCACGCATGAAGTGCTTAGCGTGCGTTATACGCGCCGTAAGCGTCTGTTGGACAAACTCATGGGCAATGCGGGAGAGTCTGCAGAACGCTTGCTGCTGCGTTGGTGGCAGCGGGGCAGCCATCCATTCGTTTAATGCACTTACCCCAGTGTGCGGCGTGAAAAGCCGCACACTAGAATGTCTTTCCCAGGACAATATATTTCCTTGCCATTTTAGCGCTGAACAGCGCTCGTGCTTCCCATACCCTACGTACTTGTTCCGGTCTTTGAACGCTGTTTGTGGCTAAACTGGCAGCGGCATTTATGCTTATTGTGGCAAGCGCTTAATCTACCAGTACGTATTTTTCCGACAGTTCATGAGCCAAATATTTAAACATGTTAAACACTGCCGTGGTTTTTAATGTCGGCAGGCCGTTCTCATCCAGAAAGTAGTCCCCTTTAAAGACCAACACGCCGTTTTTCTGACTAACATCCGTGGCAATCATGCCGTGCAGATAGTCATCATGGCTTTCAATCAGGCGATTAGCCTCTTCAAGCAAGGTATGACGATCGATGGTTTTTTTCTCTGTGGTGCTTTTCTCTGAGGTCGTAGTCACGTTGTCTGACATGGTGTTACTCCTATAAAACCAATAGGCGTATTCTAACGCCTGCCTGACGGTATTCGCTTGTGCTTTTTTGCGATTCTTGCCCTGAGCGTATGAAAAACAGGTTGATAAGGAAAGGTAATTTTTCTGAAGCTCGCCCCCAATTTTGCCGATAGTGGTTACCAGCAGGGGTTGGCGAAAACAGGGTTTCCATGCTAATTAGGTTGCGTGGCGATATTTATCAGGTAGAGTGTGGGATTTTGTATCGTTAAGCGGAAAAAATTCTTTACGGTGTCGCACAAGCGTTTGCGGCATCGCGGGCAGTTAACCGTCATCACAGCAAAAAAGCGTGGATGGTCATGTGGTTATAAAATGGTTTATCGACTGTTACGTAATCTTGAAACTCCACACGGTGAAGCTGGAAATACGCGTACAGATGTAGCGGTAAAGAAGAAATGACGTATATGCCCCTTGAAAAAGGGACCAGACGCCCTCAAAAACACGTTAATTTGAAGCATTCGGTAGGTAACAATACATATGGGTAAAGCTCTCGTCATAGTTGAGTCCCCGGCCAAAGCCAAAACAATCAACAAATATCTGGGCAATGACTACGTGGTGAAATCGAGCGTCGGTCATGTGCGTGATTTGCCGACCAGTGGTTCTGCTGCGGCGAAGAAGAGTGCTGAGCCAGGTAAAACCAAAAAAACAGGTAAAAAAGATGAGCGCACTGCGCTGGTCAATCGTATGGGGGTAGATCCTTACCACGGCTGGAAAGCTGATTACGAGATTTTGCCCGGTAAAGAGAAAGTCGTCTCTGAACTGAAAACGCTGGCGGCCAATGCTGACCATGTCTATCTCGCAACCGACCTTGACCGCGAAGGGGAAGCCATTGCTTGGCACCTGCGGGAAATTATTGGTGGTGATGAAGGGCGTTTCAGCCGTGTGGTATTTAACGAAATCACTAAAAATGCCATCAAACAGGCGTTTGAAAAGCCAGATAAATTAAATATCGACAGGGTGAATGCGCAGCAGGCACGGCGGTTTATGGACCGCGTCGTGGGCTATATGGTCTCTCCGCTTTTGTGGAAAAAAATAGCTCGAGGTCTCTCTGCGGGTCGCGTGCAGTCCGTCGCCGTGCGTCTGGTGGTGGAACGCGAGCGTGAAATTAAAGCGTTTATCCCAGAAGAATATTGGGAACTGCATGCCGATTTACTGGCACAACGTGCTCCACTGCAAATGCAGGTAACGCATTTTGATGGCAAGCCGTTCAAGCCCGTTAATAAAGCGCAAACCGCCGCTGCTGTTAGCGTGCTGGAAAATGCGCGCTATGTCGTCGCAGAGCGTGAAGACAAGCCTACCAGCAGTAAACCCGGCGCGCCTTTCATTACTTCTACGTTGCAACAAGCGGCAAGCACACGGTTAGGGTTTGGCGTTAAAAAGACCATGATGATGGCGCAGCGTCTGTATGAAGCGGGCTACATCACCTATATGCGTACTGACTCCACCAATTTGAGTCAGGATGCGCTAAGCATGGCGCGTGATTACATTAGTGCCAGCTTTGGTAAAGATTACCTGCCTGAGAGCGCTAATCTCTACAGCAGTAAAGAAAACTCGCAGGAAGCGCATGAAGCCATCCGCCCCTCAGATGTCGCCGTTCTGGCCGATACCCTGAAAGATATGGAAGCTGATGCACAGAAGCTTTATCAACTGATCTGGCGTCAGTTTGTTGCGTGCCAAATGACACCGGCCAAATATGACTCTACAACGCTGCTGGTGAATGCAGGAGGCTATCAACTGCGTGCGAAAGGACGAACTCTGCGCTTTGATGGGTGGACCAAAGTGATGCCTGCCTTGCGCAAAGGAGATGAAGACCGCACGCTGCCGATGGCCGCGGTGGGCGAGGTACTGAATCTGGATAAATTGCTGCCGAGTCAACATTTTACCAAACCACCTGCACGCTATAGCGATGCCTCGTTGGTAAAAGAGTTGGAAAAACGCGGTATCGGTCGTCCATCCACTTATGCCTCCATTATTTCAACGATTCAAGATCGTGGTTATGTGCGCGTTGAAAACCGTCGCTTCTATGCAGAAAAGATGGGTGAAATCGTTACCGATCGTTTGGAAGAAAACTTCCGAGAGTTGATGAATTACGATTTTACTGCGCGCATGGAAAGCAGCCTCGACCAGGTTGCCAACAATCAGGCGGAATGGAAAAAGGTCTTGGACGAATTTTTTGCCGAATTCAGTCAGCAGTTAGAAAAAGCGGAAATGGATCCACAAGAGGGGGGAATGCGTCCCAATGCGATGGTATTGACGACTATCGATTGCCCGACCTGTGGGCGCAAGATGGGGATTCGTACTGCCAGCACGGGGGTGTTCCTCGGCTGTTCTGGTTACGCATTGGCGCCAAAAGAACGCTGTAAAACAACCATTAACCTGATTCCTGAAGCCGAAGTGTTAAACGTGCTCGAAGGGGATGAGGCGGAAACCAATGCATTGCGTGCACGCCGTCGCTGTGGCAAATGCGGCACGGCCATGGACAGCTATCTGATCGACAATCAGCGCAAGTTGCATGTGTGTGGGAATAACCCGGCCTGTGATGGCTATGAGATCGAAAACGGTGAATTTCGTATCAAAGGGTACGACGGTCCGGTGGTTGAGTGCGACAAATGTGGCTCAGACATGCACCTGAAAATGGGGCGTTTCGGTAAATACATGGCCTGTACCAACGAAGCCTGTACCAATACACGTAAGATTTTGCGTAATGGTGAGGTCGCGCCGCCGAAAGAAGATCCGGTTCCTCTGCCGGAACTGCCGTGTGAAAAATCAGATGCCTATTTTGTTCTGCGTGATGGAGCGGCGGGTGTATTTTTGGCGGCCAACACCTTTCCGAAATCGCGTGAAACGCGTGCGCCATTGGTGGAAGAGCTGGTGCGGTTCCGCGATCGTTTGCCAGAAAAATTGCGTTATCTGGCCGATGCACCGGTAGCTGATGCTGAAGGCAACAAGGCTGTGGTTCGGTTTAGCCGTAAGACCAAGCAGCAGTATGTTGCTTCGGAGAAAAACGGTAAAGCGACTGGCTGGTCAGCATTTTATGTTGATGGCAAATGGACCTCTGAGAAAAAATAATTAGCTGCCAGGTGAATGAAAGCCAACTTCCCCACGCCATTCCCGCGAAAGCGGGAATCCCTTGCAGAAGAAACGCGTTTATTCTCACAGAAATCCTCGGCTTCCGCCGAAGATGACGAAGCATAAGTGGTGTTGTAAGCCATCTGAGCCAGCCTTTTGGGCTGGCTTTTTTGATCTGGGTGGGAAGATAGCGATCTAGCCGAGAGGATAATGTCTCTGTGCGCTAGAATGAGCGACCCGACTCAGCCTGCGTTGAGGGATCGATTTTTATCCAAGAAAAGATAATAGTTATATAAAAATATTTTTTATGATTAAATGGCCTTAATCTGTTGAAATAACCGTCTGCTTTTCATCGCATTGCAAATTTTGCGTCGTAGTGGAAAAGTAAAGCAACGGTAGAAACTTTTTTCGTGCCTGATGCACATGCTCAATAACATGGGATGACATATGAAACTGCAACAGCTTCGTTATATCGTTGAAGTTGTTAATCATAACCTGAACGTTTCCTCAACCGCTGAAGGGTTATATACCTCGCAGCCGGGGATCAGTAAACAGGTGAGAATGCTGGAAGATGAGCTGGGAATTCAAATTTTTGCTCGTAGCGGTAAACATCTTACTCAGGTAACACCTGCAGGTCAGGAAGTGGTACGTATTGCCCGGGAAGTGCTCTCCAAGGTGGATGCTATCAAAGCCGTCGCCGGGGAACACACTTATCCTGATAAAGGCTCACTCTATGTTGCGACCACGCACACTCAGGCTCGCTACGCACTGCCGGATGTTATCAAAGGATTTATTGAGCGTTACCCCCGTGTTTCTCTGCACATGCATCAGGGATCGCCAACGCAGATAGCCGAAGCCGTGGCGAAAGGGACGGCGGATTTTGCCATTGCCACTGAAGCTTTGCATCTTTATGACGATCTCATCATGCTGCCGTGCTATCACTGGAACCGTGCGGTAGTTGTGAAACCCGATCATCCTTTAGCGACGAAAAAAGACATCACTATTGAAGAGCTGGCGGCGTATCCCATTGTTACCTATACCTTCGGCTTTACGGGGCGCTCTGAGTTGGATACCGCTTTTAATCGTGCAGGGTTAACACCACGCATCGTATTTACCGCAACAGATGCCGATGTGATCAAGACGTACGTGCGTTTGGGATTAGGTGTAGGCGTTATTGCCAACATGGCTGTCGATCCGCGTACGGAAACCGATCTGGTGACCATCAACGCCAACAGCATTTTCAGTTATAGCACGACCAAGATCGGGTTCCGTCGCAGTACTTTCCTGCGTAGCTATATGTATGATTTTATCCAGCGCTTCGCACCGCATCTGACGCGAGACGTAGTGGATTCTGCCATTGCGTTGCGCTCAAACGAGGAAATTGAAGCTATGTTCAAGGATATAACGCTGCCAGTGAAATAGCGTCGTCTATTGCTCAACAGGGATGCTTTGGCATGATCAAGCGTGTGCTATTGGTGTGTTAATACTGATATCTGGCGCGGTGCTGAATGGATTCTCCTCTTTTGAACTTTCAGAACATGCCCAGCAGACGTTATCGTTTTTGCTGGGCGCAGTGGGGATTTTTAGCCACAGAACAGTCTGCTTACGCGCCCGGTGCCTTGGACGCGATATCAGGATGGACTTTGGACAGACATTGCTGAGGGTGTTAATGGGGGTCAGGCGTAAATCTTTTCGCCAAATTCACACAGATCCTCGATCAAGCATGAACCGCAGCGTGGTTTGCGGGCAATGCAGGTGTACCGTCCATGCAAAATCAGCCAGTGATGGCAGTCGATTTTGAACTCGGCAGGCACGACCTTCAACAATTTCTCTTCTACTGCATCGACATTTTTCCCAGGTGCGAAACCGGTACGGTTGCACACGCGAAAAATATGCGTGTCGACGGCGATGGTGGGCCAGCCAAAGGCTGTGTTTAATACCACGTTAGCCGTTTTACGTCCAACACCTGGCAGCGCTTCCAGTGCTTCGCGATTTTCAGGAACCTGGCCTTGATGTTTATCTAACAGAATACGGCAGGTCTTGATAATGTTTTCTGCCTTGCTGTTAAACAGGCCAATGGTACGAATATACTCTTTCACGCCATCAACGCCGAGTGCCAATAAGGCTTCGGGAGTATTGGCAACAGGGTAAAGCTTTGCGGTTGCTTTATTCACGCTGACGTCCGTTGCCTGGGCCGACAGAAGAACGGCTATCAGCAGTTCAAACGGCGTCGAAAATGTTAACTCGGTGGTTGGATGGGGGTTAGCGTCGCGAAGACGACGTAGGATCTCACCACGTTTTTCCTTATTCATCGTCCTATCCTTATTCCGATTATTGTGCTGTCCCCGTCAGGTTCGTGATAGCGGCGGGGCTCTGGTTAGCCAAGCTGGCGGCGCGACGGCGTTTCATTCTTTCATCAATCAGATACTTGGCTGCAAGCAGTAGCGCCAGACCGATAAACGCGCCGGGTGGAAGCATTGCTAACAAGAAAGGTGTGTCAACGTGGATCACTTCAATGCGCAACGCTTCAGCCCAATTGCCCAACAACAAATCTGCACCGTCAAACAGTGTGCCGTTACCCAGCAATTCACGTAATGAACCCAATACGAACATAGTACAGGTTGCTCCCATTCCCATGGCAAACCCATCCAACGCCGAGAGGGCGACAGGGTTTTGCGCCGCGTAGGCTTCCGCTCGGCCAATAACCAGACAGTTAGTGACGATCAGTGGAATAAAAATACCCAGCGATTGGTACAAACCATAGGCGTAGGCGTTGATCAGCATTTCTACTGAGCTGACCACGGCCGCTATGATCATCACATAAATCGGGATGCGGATTTCAGAGGGCACCCAACGGCGCATGGCGGATATCGCTGCGTTGGTACAGGTGAGCACCAACGTGGTAGCCAAGCCCAATCCTAAAGCATTGGTTGCCGTCGATGTGACGGCAAGCAGTGGGCACATGCCCAACAGTTGCACCAATGCCGAGTTGTTTTTCCATAGCCCCCGGGCCAGAAGATGTTTTACTTCACTCATATTACTCAGCTCCACAATTCGGCAATGTGGCTAAATGTGCCGGGATTGTCTGCATAAAAAGTGCCGTGCGTTTGGTTGCGTTTACCACCGCTCGGGGCGTAATAGTTGCCCCCGTAAACTGATCGTAATCCCCGCCATCCTTTTTAACCGCCCATTGGCGATCGCTGGCTCCATGAACGGTACGCCCAGTAAAACGGGTTATCCAGTCTGATACACGGGCATCAATTTTGTCACCCAGGCCCGGTGTTTCGTGGTGCTCTGTAACCCGTACTCCCAGCACCTTACCATGGAAATCCGCCCCTATCAGCAGATGAATGGCTCCGGAATAGCCATCCGGCGCGCTGGATTCAATAGCTGCAGCAACCAGCGCATCGCCTTTTCGGGCGATATACAGGTGTCGAGAGGCGGTGCTACCTAAAGCCTCATCAGTGACAAGGTAACATTCTTGCAGAATGTTATTGTCATATATATCGGGAGGAATCACCTGATCTAACAGCGCTTTTTGTTGCAACTGTGTTTGATGGGCGATGGTGGGTTTGGTTAAGGTATTTACCACGGCAGTTAAGCCCGTGGTCAAAGCGGCAAACAGCGCCAGTGTCGTCGCGTGGCGTCGCATCGTACTGATCATGGTATTTCCTTATCGACGATGGCCATAAGCGCGTGGTTGAGTAAAGTAATCGATGAGCGGTACCGTGATATTTGCTAGCAATACTGCGAACGCGATACCGTCAGGGTATCCACCGTAGGTACGAATCAGCCACACCAACAACCCAATCAGTGCGCCAAACAATAAACGCCCTTTATTGGTCGTAGAGGCGGTCACAGGATCGGTAGCGATGAAGAAAGCGCCTAGCATGGTTGCACCGGAGAACAGGTGTAACAGCGGTGGAGCGGCTTTTTCCGGCGTTAATATCCAGCCGAGCGTGGCGCACAGTGCCAGAGCCAGGAGCATGCTGAAGGGGATATGCCACCGGATGGTGCGGGTCAGCAGTAGAAGGATGCCACCCAGCAAGTAACTTAGGTTAACCCATTGCCAGCCTACGCCTGCCAGGCTTTCCGCAAATATAGGGTGCTGCAACACGTGTGCAGAGGTTTCTCCAGCGCGCAGACCCGTTTTGAAACCGTCCAACGGTGTTGCTTGCGTAATACCATCAATGTTTTGCATCAATCCCTGAATATGCGCGCCAGCAGCGGTCTGACCGGTGAAAATGACGTGTAATGCATCAACGAACGTGACGGGCATTACCTGTAAAGCGGTGGGGGGCAGCCAACTGGTCATTTGGACTGGGAAGGAGATCAACAACACCACATAGCCTACCATTGCAGGATTAAACGGGTTGTTACCCAGTCCACCGTAAATCTGTTTGGCAATCACAATAGCGAAAAACGTTGCCAATACCACCATCCACCAAGGCGCTAAAGGTGGCAGGCTGACACCGAGCAGAATGGCGGTCAATAAAGCAGATTGGTCAGCCAATGTGGAGCGCACTGCAAATTTTCTGAGTGACAACGTCACGGCTTCGGATGCTAACGCTGTTACTGACGCGAGGAGGATTTGTATCAATGTACCGAAGCCAAAAAAGATTGTCTGGGCAACAATACCGGGCACACAGGCGAATATTACCCACAGCATGATACGTTGCGTGCGTTGATAGTTATGGGTAAAAGGCGAACTTGCGATCTTGAAAGCCATCTATTCCTCGTGAGTGCGGATGGAAGCCTGTTCGGCTTTACGAGCTTTAACGCGGGCAATAGCCGCTGCCACGGCGGCCTTGCGCGGGTCGCTCAGGTCTGGTGCCGGCGTGGTCTCAGGCTCTGGCATTATGGTGTCCGTCGGCGAAATGCCCTCTGGTACCTGCTGAGCGGCTTTCTTGGCTTTGACGCGGGCAATAGCCGCTGCCACGGCGGCCTTGCGCGGGTCGCTCAGGTCTGGTGCCGGCGTAGTCTCAGGCTCTGGCATTATGGTGTCCGTCGGCGAAATGCCCTCTGGTACCTGCTGAGCGGCTTTCTTGGCTTTGACGCGGGCAATAGCCGCTGCCACGGCGGCCTTGCGCGGGTCGCTCAGGTCTGGTGCCGGCGTAGTCTCGGGCTCTGGCGTTATGGTGTCCGTCGGCGAAATGCCCTCTGGTACCTGCTGAGCGGCTTTCTTGGCTTTGACGCGGGCAATAGCGGCCGCCACGGCAGCTTGCCGTGGATCTGCTAGCGGCGTGGATGTCTCTGTGATCTGTTCGGATTCAGCCTGCATCCGCTGTTTTTCTCGAGCTTGTGCTTTTCGTGCTTCGCGTGCAGCTATGACAGCACTGTTGTCCGGTGTTTGGTCAGGCTGAACGACAATCGGTTCAAGCGGTGCTGTGAGCGCATTTTTGCTGCGCACGCGTTCCAATGCCGCCTGAACTGCCTGTTTGTCTGTCGTAGAAACTGTGGCGGCAGCTTGCTGGTGGCGCCGTTCCCGTGCAGCTTTCTCCCGCGCCAGGCGTGCCTGTTTGGCATCAAAACGGGCTTTAGCCTGCTGTGCACGATGGGCTTCAAGATCGATAGCGCGGATTTCAGCCTTTTCTTGGCGATAATATTGCACTAATGGAATATTGCTTGGGCAGACATAGGCGCAAGCACCGCACTCAATACAGTCAAACAAATGGTGAGCGCGTGCCTTTTCATGTTCTTGTCCACGGCTGAACCAATAAAGCTGTTGAGGAAGCAGGCCCGCCGGGCAAGCATCAGCACATTTGCTGCAACGAATACAAGATTGCTCTGCCTCTGGAGTCTGCATTTCGCTCACCGAGGGAGCGAGAATGCAGTTACTGATTTTGACTATCGGTACGTCAAGCGCGGGCAGGGTAAAGCCCATAAGTGGGCCCCCCATGATTACCATTGGGCTTTTGTTTTCAGCATGAAACCCAGCCTGTTTAAGCAAGTGGCGCACTGGGGTTCCGAGTCGTGCCCAGACATTTCCCGGCTGACGTAGTGCTTCCCCAGTCAGCGTCACTACGCGCTCAGTCAAGGCTTCTCCGTCGATCACGGCGCGTTTGATGGCATAAGCGGTGCCCACATTTTGCATCAATACACCGATGGAAGCAGAGTGCTTACCAAACGGCACTTCTTTACCGGTCAAAATTTTAGTGAGCTGTTTGGCTCCGCCTGAAGGGTATTTAGTGGGAATGACCCGTAACCTGATGTCAGAACGCTCCGCCAGTGAACGGCGCAGCGCCGCAATGGCCTCCGGCTTGTTATCTTCGATACCGATTAAGATGCGTTCTGGCGAAAGCAAATGCATCAGGATCTCAATCCCTTGCACAATCTCATCGGCGTGCTCTTGCATCAGCCTGTCATCTGCCGTGATGTAAGGTTCACATTCGGCGGCGTTGATAATCAGTGTTGCAATACCGCGCAACCCGCCTTTAAGTTTGGCTGAGGTAGGGAAGCCCGCACCGCCCAGACCGGCAATACCTGCCTGATGCAAATGTGTCAGCAGGGTGTCTACCGAATGTTGTTGATAGTCAGGAAAGCACTGACGATCGCACCAGCGATCGTCTCCGTCAGGAATAATAATGATGCTCAATTCCGGCAAGGCCGAAGGGTGCGCCGTCATATGCGGACGGATGGCGTTTACGGTGCCGGAGGTAGGTGCATGCACTGGCAACATACGACCGGTACCGCGCGTCAATGGTTGCCCGCGTAACACACGATCGCCTACTTTTACACAGAGTTCGCCTTCCGGCCCGAGATGCTGTTTGAGCGGAATGATAAACTGTTCTGGCAACGGAATGTGACGCATGGGTACGCGGCTGGATTGGGTTTTCATCTCAGGCGGATGAATGCCACCGTTGAAATCCCAAATTCTCTCTTTCCGGAATAGATTTAACAGCTTAAGCATGATGTTCTACTTGGATAAGGCGAACGGGAATGGTTTCAAGATCCCATTTCCAGTTGGACGTCGTGGTGGCTACCGGGCGCAGTTCAATGCAATCTGTAGGGCAAGGCGCGATGCAGAGATCGCAACCAGTACAGAGATCGCTCACCACGGTATGCACTGCGCGAGTGGTGCCGATAATGGCATCAACCGGGCAGGCTTGGATACATTTGGTGCATCCGATGCAGTTGCCTTCATCTATCCAGGCCACTTTGAGTGCAGGCTGCAAGTCGGGCGTGTCGCCATCGAGTGGTTGCGGGTCAATATTGAGTTTCTCAGCCAGTTTCAACATCATGGCTTCGCCACCAGGACCACATTTATTAATCTGCTCACCGTGCAATGCCACGGCTTCGGCATAAGGTCGGCAGCCTGGGTAGCCACACTGACCACATTGGCTTTGCGGTAGCATCGCTTCAACCTGCTCGACGATGGGGTCTGCATCGACGTGAAAACGGCGTGAGGCAAAACCAAGAATCAAACCTGACACCAGCGCCAACACACTTACCGCTGCAATCGCAATCCAAATGGCGTTCATTAGAATTTCACCAACCCGGTAAAGCCCATAAATGCAAGCGACATCAAACCGGCAGTGACCAATGCAATCGATGATCCACGAAATGGCGCGGGCACATCTGACACTGCGATGCGTTCACGAATGGCCGCGAACAGCACCATAACAAGAGAGAATCCGGCGGCGGCACTAAAACCATAAACCGTCGATTGCATAAAATTGTGTGACAGATTGACGTTGAGCAACGCAACGCCCAATACGGCGCAGTTGGTGGTGATTAACGGAAGGAAAATCCCCAGCAGGCGATAGAGTTCCGGGCTGGTTTTTCGCACAGCTAGCTCGGTGAACTGCACCACGACCGCCAGTATCAGAATAAACGCCATGGTTCGCAGGTAGACGATCCCCAGCGGCAGCAGCACGTACTCGTTAACCAACCAGGAAAACATTGAGCCGAGCGTCATGACGAAGGTTGTTGCCAACCCCATACCAATGGCGGTTTCCAGTTTCTTGGACACGCCCATGAAGGGACAGAGTCCAAGAAACTTCACCAGAACAAAATTGTTCACCAGCAGCGTGCTGACGAAAAGAAGCAGATAGTCGGTCATTACAATGCCTAAAAAACAAAACCGGACTATTATCCGGCATTGTAAGGCTTTCGACAACACACCCAGAATAGGGATATTCACCGAAAGCGGATATTTACCCCGCAGCTGGCGGGGTAAATCGTCACATTTAAGACCTTCTGGGCGAGAAGTTCAAGAAGATATGAGAAGTTCAAGGTGACTATGATGATAGTGCAGACCGTTCAGGAAACGACCCGTTGTCAGGATTAAAGCACGAAACGCCAGACGGATTTGGGAATACAACCGAGATCGAACAGCTTCCCGCCTGCAGAAAGTTCAGCACGACGGTGATCGGCGGCGCGGGACATGTTGATAATCTCCTTATTATCAGTCAACGAATAGTTTAAATGGTCATAGAGTTTTTCAAGACTGTCCGGGGTATTCACTTTGCGAAACTTAAATAAGTATTCAGCAGTGGTCATGATTTTAATTAAATAAGAATGTTGTAGGGTGGTTAAGTATATGCCAGAGAAGGCGGGTGTCTAGCGTAATAGGAATAATGAAATGAGAGGTGGAACCCGATCTTCACAATCGGGTTCCTTGGCGTGGGTTAGCGCGAGTTGAGTTTGTAGTACATGTCATTCCAACGCAGTGCGTCTTTGAATGCCGGTATACGGGTTTCATTATCAATCACTAAAAGTTCGATGTGATTCATTTCGGCATACAGCCTAAGATAATCAAGATCCAATGCCTGGCTAAAGACCGTATGGTGCGCACCACCCGCCAGGATCCAGGCTTCGGCGGCTTCTTCCAAAGAAGGTTGAGCTTGCCAGATAGCCCGTGCAACCGGCAGTTTAGGCAACGGATGTGGCTGCTCAATGGTATCAACCACGTTGACCAACATGCGGAAACGATCGCCCATGTCTATCACGCTGGCATTGAGTGCCGGGCCCGCTGGGGTAGAGAAGATCAGGCGTGCCGGGTCGGCTTTGCCACCGATGCCCAGGTGCTGTGCATCCAATAGGGGTTTTTCCTCTTTAGCGATGCTCGGACACACCTCCAACATATGGGAGCCTACGACCAGATTGTTGCCTGGGACGAAATGGTAGGTGTAGTCTTCCATAAATGAGGTACCGCCCGGTAGCCCTTCAGCCATCACTTTCATGATGCGCAGCAATGCGGCCGTTTTCCAATCGCCTTCGCCACCAAAACCGTAGCCCTTTTGCATCAACCGTTGCACGGAGAGACCGGGCAACTGTTTAAGACCATAGAGATTTTCAAAATCGGTGGTGAAAGCGCGATAGCCGCCTTTTTCCAGAAAACGTGTCAGGCCTAGCTCTATTTGTGCGGCATCCAGCAGATTCTGGCGGTTATGTCCGTTGAGTTTGACCGCATCGGTCAGTTGGTAGCTAGCCTCATATTCTTCAATCAGTGCGTCGATATCGCCTTTGGTGACGGCATCCACTTCGCCAGCAAGATCGCCCAATCCCCACGCACTGACTGAATAACCGAACTGAATCTGTGCGCCAACTTTGTCCCCTTCAGTTACCGCCACCTCACGCATGTTATCGCCAAAACGCGCTACTTTGAGCTGCTTACTTTCCGCAAGCGCGGCGGCTACACGCATCCACTTGGCAATACGTTGATGGGCATTTTTATCTTTCCAGTGACCCACCGCAACCTGATGTGATTGGCGCATTCTTGCGCCGATGAATCCGAATTCACGCCCGCCGTGTGCTGTTTGATTCAGGTTCATGAAATCCATATCCATGGTGTCCCAGGGGATTTCAGCATTAAATTGGGTATGGAACTGCATCAGCGGTTTGGCCAACACATTCAGCCCGGCAATCCACATTTTTGCGGGAGAAAAAGTGTGTAACCACACCAGCAAACCGATACAACTATCCTGATAGTTGGCGTCACGACAGAGCGCCAAAATTTCGTCGGGTGATTTAGCGACTGGCTTAAGCACCAACTTCACCGGCAGCCCAGCATCCTGATTCAGTCCTTGTACTACTTTCTCTGCATTCTCTTTTACCTGGCGTAAGGTTTCCGGGCCGTAGAGATGTTGACTGCCAATGACAAACCAGACTTCACGCTGTTGTAAATTCCCCATGATAACTCCTGCTTGCACGTAGCTTCAAAAACGGAAAATAACCGGTGATCAGTTTGTCGCTTTACGCTGCGCAGCATACGCAGGTTCGGCGAGATGACACCACTGTTGATAACGTTCATATAGCGCCTGATACCGAATCACGCGCGTGGGATTCGGCGTCAGCGTGCGCTCGATGCGGCTGGCCATGTGGTGCTGAGCGGTCGGAATATCTTTGTGTACCCCTGCAGCCACGGCACCAAAGATGGCCGCACCCAGGGCGCAACATTGATCGGAGGCCACCACTTGCAACGGGCGATTCATGACATCGGTACACACTTGCATGATGGTGGGGGATTTGCGGGCAATGCCGCCGAGGGCTAGAAGGTTTTCTACCGGAACGCCCTGGGATTCGAAGCACTCCATGATGGCGCGAGCACCAAAGGCCGTGGCCGCAATGAATCCGCCAAACAGCGTCGGCGCATCAGTTCCGAGATTGAGATCGGTGATCACCCCTTTCAGTCTCTGGTTGGCGAAAGGGGTACGTCGTCCATTAAACCAGTCCAGCACTACGGGCAGATGATCGAGTGTAGGATTGTCTGCCCAACGCGTGGTCAATGCTTCCAATAAATGGGCTTGCGTTTGAGCCAACTTAGGCTGAAATTCAGGATGTTCTTGTGCGGCCAGATGTAGCGACCAGCCAAGCAACTTGCCAAACCAGGCATACATATCGCCAAAAGCAGACTGTCCCGCTTCCAGACCGATAAAACCCGGTACGACGCTGCCGTCCACCTGTCCACAGATCCCGGCAACTGGTGTGTTTCCCACGCGTGCTTCATCGGCAATCAGGATGTCACATGTGGAGGTACCGATGACTTTAACCAGTGTGTAAGGTTGAGCACCTGCGCCCACGGCCCCCATATGGCAATCAAACGCACCGCCTGAGAGGATAGTGTTAGCGGGAACGCCCAATCGCTGCGCCCATTCGGGGGTGATAGTCCCGACAGGCAAATCTGCCGTCCACGTGTCGGTGAACAGTGGATAGTGTAGGTGGCGGGTCAACAGCGGATCGAGTGCATGGAGAAAAGCTTTGGGCGGAACGCCGCCCCATTCTGGATGCCATAACGATTTATGCCCAGCGCTGCAACGCCCGCGCTTTATGTTGTGGGGTGCCTGGGTACCAGACAGCAGTGCTGGAACCCAATCACACAGTTCAATCCAGGATACGGCGGTCTGTAGTACCGCACTGTCGGCTCGGGAGACGTGTAAAATCTTGGCCCAGAACCACTCAGAGGAGTATACGCCGCCAATATATTTGGTGTAATCGGGAAATTGGCCGCTACGACACAGCGTATTAATAGCCTCGGCTTCTTCAATAGCCGTGTGGTCTTTCCATAGCACAAACATGGCATTTGGGTTGTCGGCGAATTCCGGGCGTAGCGCCAAAACCTGGCCGTTTTCGTCAATAGGTGCAGGGGTAGAACCGGTGGTATCGACGCCGATGGCGCAAATATTTAGGCGCTGCTCTGATGATAAGCGCTGTACCACCACCTTGACGGCCTGTTCCAGTGCTTCTATATAGTCGAGCGGATGATGCCTAAATTGATTTTCGGCCGGCTGACAATATAGCCCCTCCCGCCACCGCGGGTAGTAAACCACCTCGGTTTCCAACTCCTGTCCTGATTGACAGTCAACGGCCAGCGCACGCACTGAATCGCTGCCAAAATCCAGACCGATTGCTATTGCACCCGCGTTCATCGTTCAGCTCCTATTGCTCAGTCACTGTGGGGGTTGTGGATCGCGATTAGAAGTGCGTGTTGTCATGGTTCGGGATAAGCGGGAACGCACATTCCGGATGAACATACGATAGTCACCAGAAAAGCGCGGGGTGAGGAAGGGTTAGCTGGAAGTATGCATTTTTCTGCCGCCTGTCGTGGTTTTGTGACATCAATCAAAGGTTAACGGCAGGTTAAATTCGCTAAATCTATGCACAAATCTGTCATTGTTTCGGGATGTGATAACGCTCTAGATTCTGGTGTTAAATACCCGCTACAACTACACCGTCTGAATGTTGCACTGTGGAGGATAAATACTAAGTCCGTGTTTTTTCTCTAACCAGATTGAATGTGTCTTACCGAGAGTGATAACGCAGGTTGTGGTGAACAGCCTGCAAAAAAGATAACCCCTACCGGAGAACATCATGCATAAATTCACTAAGGTGCTGGCTGCCATTGGACTGGCGACAGTTATGTCACAATCAGCTATGGCTGAAAATCTTAAGCTGGGGTTTCTGGTGAAACAACCGGAAGAACCCTGGTTCCAAACCGAATGGAAATTTGCCGATCAAGCTGGGAAAGATCTTGGTTTTGACGTTATCAAGATTGCCGTACCTGATGGCGAAAAAACGCTGAATGCCATCGATAGCCTGGCGGCGAGCGGGGCGAAAGGTTTTGTTATCTGTACGCCAGATCCTAAATTGGGGCCAGCAATCATCGCCAAGGCGCGCAGCTACGATCTGAAAGTGATCGCCGTGGACGATCAGTTCGTCAACGCCAAAGGAGAGCCGATGGACACGGTGCCATTAGTCATGATGGCAGCAACCAAAATCGGTGAGCGTCAGGGTGAAGAACTCTGGAAAGAAATGAACAAACGCGGCTGGAAAGTTGATGAGACGGGGGTCATGGCGATTACCGCCAACGAACTGGATACGGCACGCCGTCGTACTTCTGGTTCGATGGAAGCGCTGAAAGCGGCGGGCTTCCCAGAAAAACAGATTTATCAGATTCCTACCAAATCCAATGATATCCCCGGCGCATTTGACGCTGCTAACTCGCTGCTGGTGCAGCATCCGAAAGTGAAAAACTGGCTGATCGTCGGGATGAACGATAACACCGTGCTGGGAGGCGTGCGTGCGACAGAAGGTCAGGGCTTTAAAGCGCCCAACGTGATTGGTATTGGTATCAATGGCGTAGATGCGGTGAATGAGTTGTCCAAAGGGCAAGCCACTGGCTTCTATGGTTCTCTACTGCCAAGCCCGGACGTGCACGGCTACAAGAGTATCCAGATGTTGAATGAGTGGGTTACCAAAGGTGTTGAACCGCAGAAATTCACGGAAGTGACGGATGTGGTGCTGATCACGCGTGAAAACTTCAAAGAAGAGTTGAAGAAAAAAGGCCTGATGTAACGACGGGGGATGCCGCCTGAATCCAGACGGCATCCTTAATCGTGTAACCCAATCTTGACTGTGACGACCCCTTGCCCGCAAGGGTGTCCTCGTGTGGAGCACTACGATGGAACACAACGACATGGCAACATCGTCGCCTTATTTGTCGTTTCACGGCATAGGGAAAATTTTTCCCGGTGTGAAAGCACTCGATGATATTTCTTTTTCATGCCACGCCGGGCAAATACACGCGTTGATGGGGGAGAATGGGGCGGGTAAATCAACACTGCTGAAGATCCTCAGTGGTAACTATCTGCCTTCTTCCGGTGAAGTGCATATTAAAGGCCAGCCGGTCCATTTTGCGAATACCATGGACGCGCTCAACGCTGGCGTGGCCATTATTTATCAGGAACTGCATCTGGTGCCCGAAATGACCGTGGCTGAGAATATCTATCTGGGCCAGTTGCCGCACAAAAAGGGCATCGTCAATAAAACGTTGTTACGTTACGAATCCAAACTGCAACTGGAACATCTCGGGCTGAATATCGATCCTGATACTCCGCTGAAATACCTTTCTATTGGGCAATGGCAAATGGTGGAAATTGCCAAAGCGCTGGCCCGTAACGCCAAGATTATCGCCTTTGATGAGCCGACAAGTTCGCTTTCTGCGCGTGAAATTGAACAGTTGTTTCGTGTGATTCGTGAGTTGCGCAGTGAAGGACGGGTGATTTTGTACGTATCCCATCGTATGGAAGAGATTTTCGCGTTGAGCGATGCTATCACCGTGTTTAAGGACGGTAAATATGTACGTACCTTTGACGATATGGCGGCGGTGAATCATGAAAAGTTGGTTCAGGCGATGGTGGGACGTGATTTAGGCGATATCTATGGCTACGCACCGCGTGAGTTGGGGCCTGAACGCTTCATTCTGCGCGAGGTAAAAGCCCCCGGTGTGAGAAGCCCCATTTCGCTAAGCGTTAAACAAGGCGAGATTGTTGGCCTGTTTGGGCTGGTGGGCGCAGGGCGCAGTGAATTGATGAAGGCGCTGTTCGGCGGTACGCGGATCACTGCTGGGGAAGTGCTGCTGGACGGTGAACGCCAAACGATTAAAACCCCGATGGATGCGATTCGCCAAGGCATTATGCTGTGCCCAGAAGATCGCAAAGCAGACGGTATCATTCCGGTGCACTCGGTACGCGATAATATCAACATCAGTGCGCGTCGCAAGAGTCTCAAAGCTGGATTTGTCATTAATAATCAGTGGGAAGAAGAGAACGCAGAGCGCCGAATTCAGGCGTTAAACATCAAGACCCCTTCCGCCGAACAGTTGATTATGAACCTTTCCGGCGGCAATCAGCAAAAAGCGATTTTAGGTCGCTGGCTCTCCGAAGAGATGAAAGTGATCCTGTTGGATGAACCGACGCGCGGTATTGATGTAGGGGCTAAGCATGAGATTTATAACGTGATTTATGCGCTGGCCAAGCAGGGGATCGCGGTGCTGTTTGCCTCGAGCGATTTACCCGAAGTGCTGGGACTGGCTGACCGTATCATCGTGATGCGCGAAGGTGCCATTTCAGGTGAACTTTCACACGATGAGGCAAGCGAACAGAAAGCGCTGAGCCTGGCGATGTTACGAACTCCCGAAATCAACTCTGTGGTCGCGTAAACGCGAAGGAGCACACAATTATGTCAACGGTTACGTCTGCCTCACCTGAGAAAAATAAGCGCGCCGGGGGAATGTCGCGCATCTGGGATAACTACGGCATGCTGGTGGTTTTTGCCGTGCTATTTCTGGCCTGTGCGCTGTTTGTTCCTAATTTTGCCTCGTTTATTAATATGAAAGGATTAGGACTGGCCATCTCGATGTCAGGGATGGTGGCCTGCGGTATGTTGTTTTGTTTGGCTTCGGGTGACTTTGATCTGTCAGTGGCTTCGGTCATTGCCTGCGCAGGGGTAACGACCGCCGTGGTCATCAACCTCACTGAAAGCCTGTGGGTTGGTGTGGGGGCAGGTTTGCTGCTCGGGGTCGCTTTCGGACTGCTCAATGGTTTTGTTATCGCACAGCTAAAAATTAACGCCTTGATTACCACGCTCGCCACCATGCAGATTGCGCGCGGTTTAGCGTATATCATTTCTGATGGTAAGGCGGTAGGGATTGTCGACGAGCGTTTCTTTACGCTGGGCTACGCCAATTGGCTGGGTTTGCCTGCGCCAATTTGGATAACAGTGGTATGTATGATTCTGTTTGGCCTGTTGCTGAATAAAACCACCTTTGGCCGTAATACGTTGGCAATTGGTGGCAATGAGGAAGCGGCGCGTTTGGCTGGGGTGCCGGTTGTTCGTACCAAGATCATTATTTTTGCCCTTTCAGGATTAGTCTCTGCGGCAGCTGGGATCATTTTGGCATCACGTATGACCAGCGGGCAGCCAATGACCTCTATCGGTTATGAACTGATCGTAATCTCTGCCTGCGTGCTGGGCGGGGTTTCTCTGAAAGGGGGGATTGGCAAGATTTCCTACGTAGTGGCAGGGGTGCTCATCCTTGGCACGGTAGAAAATGCGATGAACTTGCTTAACATTTCGCCGTTTGCCCAGTATGTGGTACGTGGCTTGATTCTGCTGGCCGCTGTGATTTTTGACCGTTACAAACAAATGGCGAAAAAAACCGTCTAGCAGCATTACCGATACGCTATTTATAAGCTATCAGTAATAGAGAAGATATTGGGTGTAAGTGACAATGTCACTTTTTTACGGCACCCGATTCTGTTAACACCCGATGATTCCCGGAGGGCCGATGTACCAGCGTATGACACATGAATCGCAATCAAACCCGTTGCTGCCAGGCTATTCTTTTAACGCCTATCTGGTCGCGGGCTTAACGCCCATTCTTGCTGATGGCCCTCTTGATTTCTTTATTGACCGTCCAGACGGAATGAAAGGGTATATCATCAATCTGACGATCAAAGGGCAAGGGCGTGTATCTGACGGCGAGACGGACTTTTTCTGTAATCCGGGGGATTTGCTGCTGTTCCCGCCAAAATCAAAACACTTTTATGGTCGCTCGCCTCACAGTGATTGTTGGTATCACCGTTGGGTCTATTTTCGTCCACGAGCCTACTGGGCAGATTGGCTAGAGTGGCACAGTAAACAGTGTGACATTGGCCGCCTGACATTGCCTAACAACCACCTGTTGCTGGAGTTTGATCGCTTATTTGCCAATATTGAGCAGACCCATCGTTCAGGGCGGCGTTTCTCGGAAGAACTGGGGATGAACCTATTGGAACGGTTGCTGATCCGTGCCATGGAGGAAGATCCGCAAAGTCCGCAGCGCATTATGGATCCGCGTGTCATTGAAGCGTGCCAGTTTATTACCAGTAATCTTTCCGGAGAATTACGCATTGATGAAGTGGCCCGCCACGTTTGCTTATCGCCATCGCGTTTGGCCCATCTTTTCCGCGAGCAGGTCGGTGTGAATATTTTGCGTTGGCGTGAAGATCAACGCGTTATTCGCGCCAAACTGTTACTGCAAACCACACAAGAATCCATTGCCAATATTGGGCGAGTGGTTGGTTATGATGATCAGCTCTATTTTTCTCGCGTATTCCGCAAACGTGTTGGTGTCAGCCCGAGTGATTTTCGTCGTCGCAGTAGTGAAATAAATTATCCTGCTACAGCAAAGACGGAGTCAATCGGGTGGCATGAGCACCCTACTCAGCGGGTTGTTGGAGGATAATATACGTGTCATGTTTCACGTTGCATGGGGGGCAGCCGGGATTCTCTCCTTTTCTTCCACCATGCAACTGGAATTGTTTAGAGGATAGAATAAAAAACTATGCTCAAAGTCGGGCATTGGCATATCATTGAGTATTACTTAACTTTCTACTTTTTGTTGACAAATTGTGCATTGGCAAAAAATGTCTTTTTAACCAATGAGCTTCGGATGTCGTCATTAGCAATTAGGCGTGTTTTATGAATAAATTTTCCTGTTGTTCTTCCCGCACCATGATAGCCAGTTACAACAGAAGAGTGAAAGCCTTTATAAAAAAGTAACTCACTCATTTTTTCACAAAATGATGCCTCTCCTACGATGTTGGATGCCTTTTCTAGATCATCCTTGTGTGCCGATTCGGGTATCTCAATATCAGCGCTGTAACATGAATTTATACGTATATCATTGAATCTCTTCGATAAATTATGTTTGCATAGGTTGTCAATCAGCGTCATTACTGAAATTGTTTGTGAATTTACATCTTGTGTAGCACCGAGTTCATGATAGTTTTTTTTACCATGACCAGTAATATACAGTTTCTCAGTTTCTTTTAATTTTTTTATATTTCTGGCACACAAAGTTTTTATTTTTTGTAACGTTGTAATATGAATGGATATCAATGTGATTTGATCTTTAATAGCACAAAAAAATTCACTTGACAATGTATTTTTTGTGCCACTGTTATTAATGAGTATATTATATCCATCATTTAAAGTATCTAACATGTTTTTGAGAGTTGTAATTTTATTATTAATCAGTTTGTCTGCTTTTTCTTTATCTTCGATAAATACAGGGTATAATGATTTGCCATTTATGTGACGGCGAAAATTTAACCCGATAATTTGATCGGGGAAATCATCTGAAAGCAATGGCGCATAGACATATCCATTTTTTTGTTTTAATTCCGTAGGAGAGTTTGATATTTTTAGTAGATTACTGCACTCAGGTTTATCAACGTATGAACAAGCAGCTTTTTCTATTATTTGATTTTCTATATCGACAATTTTCATGTTTATTATTAGATGTGTTATATTGGTTTTTTATAACTGTTTTTTTGATGAGGATGAATGTACCTTAATATTCTGAAAGCGTATTTAAAAAATCAATCAACCATATGAAAATAAAAATTCCACTGGCTTTTTTTTCTTATTAGCCTGTATCTCACTCTCCCTGAGTATCAACGCCTTTCGTCAGTAGGACTGCATGCATTCCTCACAATTGTTCTCTAAGTGCGTTTTCGGTAATGCTATACTCAGGTTAATCGTTTTCTAACAAGAATAGGGTAACCGAGGGGACATTCATGAGTGATACGATTCGTGTAGGACTGGTTGGATATGGATATGCCAGCAAAACATTTCATGCACCGTTGATTACCGCCGTGCCGGGTATGGAGCTGATCGCTGTGTCGAGCAGTGACGCGCAGAAAGTGCATGCAGATTGGTCCAACGTCACTGTGGTTGACGATCCACAGGCGCTGTTCAGCCGGTCAGATATTGATCTGGTCGTCATTCCAACGCCTAACGAAACTCATTTCCCTTTAGCAAAACAAGCATTGCTGGCCGGCAAACACGTTGTGGTGGATAAACCCTTCACCGTGACGTTGTCACAAGCTAAAGAACTGGCGCAGGTAGCTACTCACAGTGGCAAGTTATTGTCTGTGTTTCACAACCGTCGCTGGGATAGTGATTTCCTCACATTAAAACAGTTACTCCACAGCGGCGTATTAGGTGAAGTGGTCTACGTGGAATCGCATTTTGATCGTTTTCGCCCTGAGGTGCGCCAGCGTTGGCGTGAAGATGGCAGCGTGGGGAGCGGGATCTGGTATGATTTGGGACCACATTTATTAGATCAAGCCGTACAACTGTTCGGCTTGCCGGTGGCAATCAATGTGGATTTAGCGCAACTACGGCCCGGTGGCAAAGCAACGGACTATTTTCATGCCACCTTGATTTACCCACTTCGGCGTGTTGTGTTGCACGCCAGTATGCTGGTGGCTGCCGAATCTGCGCGGTACACGATTCATGGCACTAAGGGCAGTTTCATCAAATATGGTCTTGATCCGCAAGAGGATCGTTTGAAGGCTGGTGTTCGTCTGCCGCAAGCAGATTGGGGGGAGGATTCACGTCATGGTCTGTTAACCTTGCATCATGAGGGGGTTATGGTGGAACAGGCGGTAACTTCCTTGCCCGGTAACTATCCTGCCTATTACGCGGCAGTTCGCGATGCGCTTCAAGGTAAGGGGGAGAACCCTGTGCCCGCGGAGCAGGCTATTCAGGTGATGGAGTTGATTGAGCTTGGTTTGCTTTCACATCAGGAACGGCGTGCCGTGGTGGTTAAAAACGAGTAATGCTTGTTTGTATAGATGCATCGCCGTTATTACCCGTTATTTCCTTATAATGAAAGATATTTTTTGATATCGTTGGCAATTTGTTGATAAAGGCGATCGTAAGATCGCCTGTATTTTTTTTAACAGCAGGTTCTCGCAATGGCTTCCTTCCCTCCACTGTCATGGTTGCAACGTCTTCGCATTGATAAATTTTTATTGGTATTGATTGTAGTCGTGCTGACTGCATCGGTGTTCCCGTGTGAAGGTAACGTAAAAACCTTCTTTGAATATTTGACCACGGCAGCCATCGCGCTGTTGTTTTTTATGCATGGGGCTAAGCTCTCTCGTGAAGCCATTACGGCAGGGATGGGACATTGGCGTTTACACCTGGTGGTGTTTGCTAGCACTTTTGTGCTCTTTCCATTGCTGGGTATGGGAATGACTGCGTTGGTGCCTACGGTATTGACACCGACGCTCTATCTTGGGTTTCTCTACCTTTGTGCGCTGCCTGCCACAGTGCAATCGGCGATAGCCTATACCTCAATGGCCGGAGGCAACGTCGCTGCTGCCATTTGTAGCGCCTCAGCGTCCAGCATTCTTGGCGTGTTTTTATCTCCGATTCTGGTGGGATTGTTGATGCATACTCAAGGTGGGGAGACGGACACGCTGCACGCGATTGGCTCGATTATTCTGCAACTAATGGTGCCGTTTGTGTTAGGGCATCTTTCCCGCCCGTTGATCGCAGGTTGGGTTGAGCGCCACCGCAAACTGATTAATGTCACTGACCGCTCTTCGATTCTTCTAGTGGTGTATGTGGCATTCAGTGAAGCCGTGGTGCAGGGGATCTGGACGCAAATCAACGGTTGGTCACTGCTTGCGGTGGTAGCTTGTTCAATTGTGCTGTTAGCAATTGTGTTGGTTGTCAACACGTTGGCGGCTCGCAAATTGGGTTTTAATACTGCTGATGAAATTACCATTGTGTTCTGCGGCTCCAAAAAGAGCCTGGCGAATGGTATTCCTATGGCCAACGTGCTGTTTCCTGCTGCGGCTGTCGGGGCAATGGTGTTGCCTTTGATGATATTCCATCAGATTCAATTGATGGTGTGTGCCGCTTTAGCACAGCGTTATGCAAAGAGAAAAGCCAGCGCGCAGTCGGTAAAATCAGCGTGAGAGTGTAAACACCGAGTAGATTCATCTCAGGCCGGTTTTCGTGACCGGCCTCGTTCATTACTCTCCTGAGTAAAAATCGTTTTCTGCATTATATAATTGTAAAAAGCATCAATACTCCTCAAACGTAGGTTGTTTCGGTTGATATCTATACTGAGGATGTGGTATGCGAATTTACAGTCTAGATTTAATTAAGATTGTTGCGATTTTCCTGATTATTCTTTCACATGTTTCACTTTACTTTATGAACCGTGAGCCGCTTGATTTTGGTGTGTTATTTATTCGCCAAACTGGGCAGTTCGGTGTAGTGATATTTTATATGGCAAGTGGCTATTTTTTACTGAATAATCACCGTGAAGATCAATTTCACTATGTGATGAGTAAATCCAAAGCGATTGCATTAGCGCTGGTGTTCTGGCTCTTATTCTATTATCTGTATGACAATGTCATTCTGGCGTATTTCCTTGGTGCGCCACATTACAATTTCTGGTCATACATCAATACAGATCGTACGGCGAGCGAAGCTAGCCATTTGTGGTTTTTATTTTCGATTATCGGTCTTTATTTCATTATGCCGTTGCTCAGGCCGGTGTTTGTTGAGGCCAATCACCAGATGTTAATTTATCTTATCGTCGCACTTATTTTATTAGCTAATTTGACGTTGGTAGAAAAAATCATGAATAGCTTGTTTGGTATTCCTTTTTTTATTCACCCTGCGTTATTGATGTCAAGTCAGGTATTTGGGTTGACCAGTTTTCTTATTGGCGGCTACTTTGGCTTGGTGTACCGACATACCATATTATCTGCTCGCGACTATTTCCCTGTTGCTGCGCTGGCATTGCTGAGCTTTTGTGTTCTGACATGGTTAACCCAGCAGTGGGGAATCGTCTTTTTCTATGGGAAATTTTATAACCTTCCCCTACAAATCACTGCAGTTTGCGTATTTTATCTGATGTTACATACTCGCTTTACCTGGTTGGAAGGGATAATCAGTCGAATTGGCAGTAAAACGTTGGGTATTTATCTGGTGCACAATATTTTCGTTATAGAGATTAACAATCTCACACTGTACGATCGTCTGTATCCCGCATTCAACTTTTTGTCAGTCTATGGCTTTATTGTGATCTACGGTGTAGTGGCCTTTACGCTGTCTTATATGCTTTGCTGCCTGTTATGCAGACAGTGCTGGCTTAATCGTCTTATCAGTTTGTAGGGGCGAAATACCGCCCCTCTGTGTAGAACGTTAAACGTCAGTCTGGACGCGTTTACGTTGTACTTTTTCCCGGATGCGCTGTTTATCACGATCGGAAAGAAAGGCGACAGCCAATCCGTTGCGTTGAGCCTGGCGAATCTCATCGATTGTCAGGCCAGCTTGCGGTGCAGCAGTTTCATATTCATGCGTAATTTCGATGCCTTGTACCGCAGGGTCATCGGTATTAATGGTTGCCGGAATGCCGTGGCGCAAAAAGTGGGGCAGTGGATGTTCTGGTAAACTCATCACCGTACTGGTTTGAATATTTGAGGTCAGGCAGGACTCAATGGCGATCTGCTGTTGTGCCATATGTGTCATCAATGTCTTATCCACAATGGCGGCTACGCCATGCCCAATGCGTTCCGCTCCCAATTGTCGAATTGCCTGCCAGATACTTTCAGCATCCGCGGCTTCCCCTGCATGTACGGTAATATGCCAACCATTATCACGAGCCTGCCGAAAGTGTGAAGTAAACAAACCTCCGGGAAAGCCCAGCTCATCTCCGGCAAGGTCAAGTGCAACGATCTTTTCACGACAGGCTTGTAGAGCATTCAATTCTTGCTGACATGCCTCGGAGCCAAATGTGCGGCTCATAATGCCAATTAGTTGAATGTCGGTGTCAAAATCGCGACATCCAGCCTGTATGCCATCGATAACGGCTTCGACGACGCCTTGTAGCGGAAGTGCGTGACGCTGTGCCATGTAATAGGGAGAGAAACGCAGTTCGGTGTAGTCCAAGCCCGCACGCACAGCATCTTCAACGTTTTCATAGGCCACGCGTCTGCAGGCATCCAGTGAACCGAGCACGGCAACTCCCCAATCCAGCTTCTGTAGAAAACCGAGCAGGTTGGGGGCTTTGTCTATGACCTGAACATGCGGGATAAGATCTTCCAGCGTCTGTGCCGGGAGAGAAACGTTAAACAGGCGGGCTAAATCGAGGATCGTTTGCGCGCGAATGTTGCCATCAAGGTGGCGATGAATGTCTGTTAAGGGGATTGATGGATCGATCATAATGGCTTCTTTCGCTTCGCGCACTAAGATGCGTTGAGCATTCAAATTATTAAGGTACTGTTTAGTATAAGCAATCAGGCATGGAATACCATTGCAGATTACCTTGATGGGCGATTTTCGCGAGTATCGCGCACCCAACGAGGGATGGCACGCACATAAATGGATTCGGCGATCAGTTCGATCAGGGTTTGCGCGACAATGATCGCTGGCAATGTTGGCATGGCACCAGGGATCGATAAAGCCAGCGGTAGGATCACTAATGAATTACGCGTGGCGCAACTGAATGCTATCGCGCGTCTGTTGGCTGCGTTCAGACTACATGCGCGAGCGATTAATGCGCCCAACCAAGGGGCGAGGACGGCAAATATCAGATAAAACGGCAACGCTTGACTTACTGGGCCGATCGCCATTTCCAACTGTGGCAAGACAGAGGCGACAACCAAAAAGATCACTACGGCCGTGGTCGGGACCGGAAGCCATCCAGTGCTCGTGGCTATTCGGCGAGCAATCCAAAAACGCGATTGCGCCTTTTGTAATATACCTGCGCTGATAAGCGGTACCAGAATCAGCCAGATAAAAGCATCAGCAAAAGGAGCCGGAGAAATCAGCGCGGCAGCTGTATCATCAAGAAACAAGGCCAGATAAAGCGGTAGCAACAGCAGTTGTATCACCAACAGCAGTGGCGTGCAGGCAAGTAATCGGGCCGAATCACCGCGCCCAAGATGGCAAAAGGTCACCACGTAATCGATGCACGGCGCTAACAACACCAGCAGAATGCCGAATTGCACCAGAGGTGCATCGGGCAATAACGGGCGGATAAGCAGCAATAATAGAGGGATGGCGATAAAATTGGCCGCCAATAGTGCGCCAACAAAGCGCGTACTGCGTAATCCATCAACCAACGCTACCAGTGGTACTTGCATAAAGGTCACGAACAGCATCACGGCTAACGCAGGGTTAATGAGCGTAGCCCAAGTACCGGTTTCGGGAAAAATGCGCTCCGCCCCCCAGGCCAACGCCATCGCAGCAAAATAAAGTGTGCTTTGGCGTGACTCCAGTGTGTTTTTATCCAACAACATGACCATTCATTATGTGTCTTCAGGGGATTACCGCCTGCCAAACAGCACAGGCGGTACAGGCATTATTGCGCTTGAGGGGGGACTGCTACTGGAGCATCTTGCGCTTCTGGTTCGGCATCGTCACCTTCATCGCCTTCATCCGAAGGGATATCAATAAAGGGGGCGATAAACTCTGCCAATGAGAGTTTACGTCCGTTAAACTCGACTTGATTGTCAGCATAGTGCAGCGAGCTGGTGATTGCCTCGTCTTTGGTGACGGTGAGTTGGTTCATTTCCCCTACGCTGGCTAACATTTTTACTTGCTCTTGCGCGCTGGCAACCAGTTGCTCACGCTCTTGATCTGATTGTGCTTGTCCTCCGGCCTGAACAATACCTTCAGCTACCATCGCCATCGGTGCGTTGAAGGTAATATCCAATCTTTTTACCGCACGACGGATAACACCTTCTTCATCGCTCTGGGCGGGAGGCGTTAATTCGGTGGGCTGTGCCGGATTGCTTAAATCGAGCGAAGCGTTGAGCGTGCTCTCACCCTTGGCATTTTTCCAGCTTAATGGCGCAATGGTAAAGCTTGGGTTACCTTTCAGTAAACTGGGTAGGGCGTTGCGTACGGATTGGCCCAGTTCATACTGGAAGCGCAATGGATCCATTGCTGATTGAGACTCCAGGTATGCTGCGCTTAATGCCTTGTAGGTTTTGGTAAATTGTTGGGTCGCTTCGCCATCGAGTTGGTTAAAGTTGAAATTGAACTTCATGCTGCCAAGATCGCGATCTTTGAGCAGCAGCGCATCTAGTGACACGGTTATCGCACCTGAGACGTTTTTGTCGTCCTCGTTCATGGTGCTTTTGAGTACGAAGTTATTTAACGTGACAGGGTCACTTCCCGCTGGCGTTACCTTCCCTGATTTTAAGGTCACGGTGCCTTCACCGAGATTCAGGTTAAACTTACCGCGATGGTTGTTCGCTTCCAATCCAATGCCTTCCAACACGATGGTCTCTTTGCCGCCCTCGTAGTCGGTTGTCTCTGTCGATAGCGTTGAGACGATGCCTGAAATCCGACTACTACGCAGGTCGTGAGCAAGGTCTAACGCGATATCACTGCCACTGAAAACAAATTTTGAGTTATCTCCTGCGATATCAAGCGGACGTAAGGATATAATAGAAGAGGTATCGCCATTGAATGCAACACGCGTTTCTGCACTGAAAAACGGTTGATTCGAAAGCGCATCAAACAATGATTTTGTTGCTTCGGTGTTTGCCAGCTCGCTATGAATGTGTGCCATGCTGGGACGCAGGTTCAGCTTCTTCAGCAAGGCGAGCGGCAGCGGCCCGTGTGAAACGGTCTCATTCAGTACCACTTCATTTTTGGGGGCCAATGGGCGGGTTTCAGATGCGGTACCATCAGGCTGTAACACCAGCGAAAACGTACTGCTGAATACTCCCCCTTGATAATCACGATACACAAGCTTGAAACCTGGGTTCGGATAGGCTTCCTGCAACTGCTTGTTAAATTCGGCAGTTACGATGTCTATGTTTTGCGCCAATTGCTTGCCGGTATACCATGACGCACCCGTCCACACGGCGCCCAGCGCGACGATAACTCCGACGGCAACCAGAGACTTCTTCATATTGTGATTCCTTTTCTAAGTAAGCATCCCTTTAAGGGGGAGAGAATTTCTAACCATTATACACGCGCGCCAGTCGCCCATTTCCTTCTACAGTGACGGAAGACTCTGACGCACGCAAAAAGCAGGATTCGCCGGGGTGTAGAGTAAGCTGTTGACCCTCTTTCATCAATGTTGCTTTCCCGTCGATACAAAAGACAACGGTAGCACTCTTTTGGTTCAGCGTTTGTGGCCGGGCTTTAAGGGTATGCAGTGAAAAGGCAAAATCAGCCACCGGTACCGGAAAATAACAAACGTCGCCTTCTTCTATCGGGTGAGTCAACAACTGCTGAGCGGGTTTGGGGGTAAACTTAACGTTTGCCAGCAGCTCTGGGATATCAATATATTTGGGGGTGAGTCCAGCCCTGAGTACGTTATCCGAGTTTGCCATCACTTCCAGTGCCACGCCGTGCAGGTAAGCATGTGGCGTTTCGGCATACAGAAACATGGCTTGCCCCGGTTGCAGTGTGATAACATTCAGCAGTAAAGGGGAAAACAAGCCGCTGTCATTGGGATACACTTGCATAATGTTGTGTAGCGTTGCCCAGGGTTCACCTTGTTGCGATGTCAGTGCCGCTTTTAATACCTCCAGTGCGCGCTCTTTACTCTCACCACTCATACTCAATAAATTAGCGAACAGAATAGACAGGTTTTTGTCATCTGGCTGTTGCAAATAGGCGATGATTGAAGGATGTGCGCTGGCGACGGGTTCTAATAGCGCCACGATATCGTCATGTTCCCGAAAACCATTCATTGCCTGAAAGGGCGTCAACGCAAACACCAGTTCAGGCTTATGGTTGGCATCTTTGTAGTTGCGCTGGGGCGAATCCAAGGGAATATCAAGCGCGTTTTCTTTGGCAAATCCTTGTTCAGCAGCCTGTTTGCTAGGGTGCACCTGAATGGAAAGCGGCTGTGCGGCACAAAGCACTTTAAACAGGAAAGGTAGCTCACCAAACTGTTCCGCGATTTTTGTACCCAGAATCTCCGCTGGCGCTTGGGCAATAACATCGCGTAAACGTAACTCTTGGCCGTGTTCATCTACCACCCATGAGCTGCTTTTTGGATGCGCGCCCATCCAAAGCTCTGCCATTGGCAGATTATTTTTATTCTCAATGCCATAGAGTTCAGTCAAGGCCGTTTTGCTTCCCCAGGCGTAGTGCTGGATGCTATTGCGCATTTTTTGCATGTTCACACTCGATTGTTATATAAATTGTTAAGATATGTAGCTTCAGAGGTTAATAAATGCATCAAATATGAATACACTGCCTCTGCTTGCAGACGATGGCACTTGATGTGCATGTTAATATTTTCTCTATCACGATGCCAGACAAGGCCATGATCCCCATCTTTTTTAGGAATGTTAGGAGAACAAACCAATGACGACACGTATCGAAAAAGATTCCATGGGCCCGATTGATGTTCCTGCCAACAAGCTGTGGGGGGCTCAAACACAGCGCTCTTTGGAGCATTTTCGTATTTCTGAAGAGAAAATGCCGCAAGCGCTGATTTTTGCATTGGCTTTAACTAAACGTGCAGCGGCACAGGTGAATAACACGCTTGGTCTTCTGGCGGAGGATAAAAGCGCGGCGATTATTCAGGCGGCTGATGAGGTGTTGGCTGAAAAACATGCGGGAGAGTTTCCGCTGGCAATATGGCAGACCGGGTCGGGTACACAAAGTAACATGAACATGAACGAGGTGCTTGCCAACCGTGCCAGTGAGATTCTGGGCGGCGAGCGAGGCAATGCGCGTTTGGTTCATCCCAACGATGATGTCAATAAAAGCCAAAGTTCTAACGATGTGTTCCCTACGGCGATGCATGTGGCCGCCGTTATTGCTCTGAATACTCACCTGTTGCCAGAGCTCGATGTGCTGCTGGCAACGCTGCAGGCCAAAGCGGATGCGTTTAGCAACATCGTCAAAATTGGCCGTACCCACTTACAGGATGCGACGCCCCTAACCCTGGGGCAGGAGATTTCCGGTTGGGTAGCCATGCTGCAACATAACCGCAAGCATATTGAGAACAGCATTCCACATTTGAGTGAATTGGCGCTTGGCGGCACAGCAGTCGGCACTGGGCTTAATACGCATCCTGAATATGCTGTGCGAGTTGCTGCTGCATTGGCTGAATTGACTGGTCAACCGTTTATCACTGCACCCAACAAGTTTGAGGCCTTGGCAACGTGTGATGCGCTGGTGCACGGTCACGGCGCGTTGAAAGGGCTGGCGGCTTCTCTGATGAAAATTGCCAACGATGTCCGCTGGTTGGCATCCGGCCCTCGGTGTGGTATTGGGGAGTTGAGCATTCCGGAAAACGAGCCGGGCAGTTCCATTATGCCGGGTAAAGTGAATCCGACTCAGTGTGAAGCCCTGACGATGCTGTGCTGCCAGGTGATGGGTAACGATGTAGCCGTAAATATGGGAGGGGCGTCGGGTAACTTCGAGCTTAATGTCTATCGCCCGATGGTGATTCATAATTTCCTGCAATCGGTCCGCCTGCTGGCGGATGGCATGAAAAGCTTTAATGAACATTGTGCAATTGGTATTGAGCCGAACCATGACCGTATCGAACAATTGCTAAATGACTCTCTGATGCTGGTTACCGCGCTAAACACCCACATTGGTTATGATAAAGCGGCTGAGATTGCAAAAAAGGCACATAAAGAGGGATTAACACTCAAAGCTGCTGCGTTGAAGTTGGGCTATCTGACTGAGACGCAATTTGATGAGTGGGTACGCCCGCAGGATATGGTGGGTAGTTTGCATATCGGCTAGGAACTATCCGTGCGCGCTTTCATCAAGGTAAAGATGAAGGCGCGGAATCAGCAGCCGCAGTGGTTTGGCCTTCGGCGTAAATTTTGGTTGTGTGCTGTCGGCAAGATAATTCCCCAGTTCGCCAATCAGCGGCGCGCGCGAGGGGTCTCGGCACAGAACCAATAAAGGGGACGGGCAGGGATGTTGTACCTGTTTCTGTGCGTCCTGATACCACACCCGAGCGATGGGTTGCACTTTCACGGGACGTTTTATCTTCAAGACAGCATCCTGCGGCAATCTTTTGACATCAATGATTTCCTGCGTTACCCGCGCTTGCCATGTCGCTTTTTCCGTTGCTGAAATACCCCGTTCGGCCTGAAAGCTTTTCTCCAATTTTGCCAATACTGCCTCGCGTGTCAGCGTATTTACAACGTGTTTGTTCGCCCAGCCAAAACGTACGGTGTCTGGATCGGTCAGCAGCGTGAGAGATCGATATGCACTTAACGTAATCAACCCTGGCAGATGAGCATGCACGAATTCAAATCGTTGCTCAGCAGCCAGACTGGATTCACGCGTAATCAGCTGTTCCAGCGTTGCTTTCAAGGCATTAATCGTTTCGGTTAACTGCCGCGTTTGTTCATACTCTTCTTGAGTTACCTCAAAACAGAGCGCTCCCGGTAAACGGATAGCCGCTTTGCTACTGACCGTTTCGGCATAGTGATGGATAAACAGACGCTGAAAATGTGCCAAACCAGCATCACGCGCTGCATCGCCCAGAAGTGTCGTGACAGCTATCTGCGTAATGGGATCGTGCTCTTTCCCTTTTTCCACGGTGGGAAGGGTGAAAACACGCGCATTGAGCAGTGGGAATTGTGCTAAATTCAGCCGTAATTCCGCAAGCCTCTTTTCCAGAGCGGAAAAGGTATCGTGAAGGGCGGCGATCAGCTGATAGTGGTCCATAAAACCTCATGGTTATATTTTTTTAGTTACAACATACTTATCATACTCTACCAAAACACTCACTGTCAGCAACAGTGCGTAGAAAACAGTTCTACAGGGAAAAAGAGGATAAATAAACGACGCGTTCATTCCGCGTCGTTTATTGTTGTTGAATCTTATAGTTGGCGGCGTAGATGCAGGCTGACATAGAGCGCAACCAGCAACAGCAGACCAATAAACGATGACACGCCCAGCCAGCCGTAGCGTGACCAGAATAGACCACCCAATGTTCCTGCTAAGCTGGAACCCAGATAGTAGCAAAACAGATACATGGAGGACGCCTGGCCACGCGCGCGACGGGCACGCACGCCAATCCAGCCACTGGCCACCGCATGTGCTGCAAAAAACCCGGCAGTGAATAACATCATGCCAATGAAAATGAGCCATAATGCACCAAAAGCCGTCAGGCCCAACCCTGCAAGCATCAATCCAACGGAACCCGCCATTACCGCACCACGCCCATAACGGGCCGTCATTGCGCCAGCTCTCGGTGAACTGAGGCTACCGGTGAGATAAACCACTGACAATAAACCAACAATGGCCTGGTTCAACGTGTAGGGTGGTGCCAGCAGGCGATAGCCAATATAATTGAATAGGGTAACAAACGCCCCCATCAGCAGGAACCCCTGAAGAAATAACCAAGGCAGTCCCGCATCGTGCCAATGCAAGCGAGTGTTAATTAATAGTGACTTGGGGCGCAGCGAACCGGGGCGAAAATGGCGAGATTCGGGAAGAATACGCCAAAACATCAGGGCGGCGAGCAGTGCCAGAATACCCATGGCGCCAATGGCAATGCGCCAGGGGAAATAGTCGGTAAGCACCCCGGTCACCAAACGTCCGCTCATACCACCAATAGAGTTTCCACTGATGTATAACCCCATGGAGAAAGCCAGAAAGCTCGGGTGAATCTCCTCGCTTAGGTAGCTCATGGCCACGGCTGCGACACCGCTAAGTGATAGTCCAATGAGCGCGCGCATCAATAAGACGCCGTGCCAACTGGTCATAAAGGCGCAAATAAGCGTGCAGAATGCAGCCAATAGCAACGAGACAACCATCACATTTTTACGGCCTAGCGTGTCTGAAAGCGGGCCAGTGAATAACAACCCAACGGCGAGCATAATCGTAGCGATCGACAATGACAGGCTGCTGGTTGCGGGAGATATACCAAAATCCTGTGATAGCACGGGTAAAATCGGTTGAACACAATACAACAACGCAAAAGTGGCTAGCCCGGCAGAAAAGAGTGCCAGTGTCACGCGTATAAATGCTGGCGTACCGCGTGTTATGTAGAGTGATTTGGGCTGAGTGATTTTCGTGCGAATAAGTGGCTCTTCGAGTTGATCATCATCTGGCACAGTTACCGAATCTGATGCTGAAGAAAGTGACGTACTCAAAACTATTCCTTGGTAACGGGGGCAAAATAGCAAATTTATGCGGCAATAGACATGTGATGCAGTGAATGACGCGTAAGAGATCATAGAAGGATAAAAATATTTTGTATAATATATTAATAATACCAATTAATATTTTTAAAATATCAATCTTTGATTTCTGCACCTGTACCTGAGGGCTTACTGCAATGAACATTGAATTGCGACATCTTCGCTATTTTCTGGCTGTAGCAGAAGAGCTGCATTTTGGCCGTGCAGCAGAGAAGCTCAACATTTCTCAGCCGCCGCTAAGCCAACAGATACAGGCATTGGAAACACAAATAGGTGCGATACTTTTTGAACGCAACAACCGCAATGTCAGGTTGACTCCGGCAGGAGAAGCGTTTCGCAAAGAGTGTTGGAGCATTTTACATCAGGTAGAGCAGGCATCTGCGCAGGCCGCGAGGATCCAGCGTGGTGAAATCGGTGAGCTACGCATCGGTTTCACCTCCTCTGCGCCATTCATTCGTGCGGTTTCACGCAGCTTGTTGCGTTTTCGGCAACGTTATCCAGATGTTCATGTGCAAATGTTGGAACTGAACACCAAACAGCAGATAGATCCTTTGCTAAATGGGAAGCTGGATATTGGGGTTATGCGTAATAATCCGCTGCCTGCGGATTTACAGCACCAATTGTTGCTACATGAGGCATTGGTTGCTGTGGTGCATGAAGCTCACCCGTTAGCAACCCAATCGCATATCAGCGTGCGTCAATTGTCACATGAACCCTTTGTGTTCTTTGCCAGAGAAGTGGGAACCGCGCTCTACGACGAGATTCTTCGTTTGTTGAAAAATTATGCTATTGAACCGTATATCACGCAGGAGGTCGGGGAGGCCATGACGATCGTCGGATTAGTGTCAGCGGGGCTCGGCGTATCCATTCTTCCCGCTTCGTTTTTGCGTATTTCAGTGGATGGTGTGAAATATGTGCCCCTCAGTGAGCCGGACGCCACCACAGAGGTATGGTTGGTAACATCACGTCGGGTGGCGCTTAATTCAGCAGCAAACACGTTGATTTCATTTATGTTGGAACAGGAGAGGAGTAAATGTGTGCACCAAATCACAAAATGAATCAAAGAGTTGACGTCATTCACTAAAAGCTCCACCATACCCGCAGTTTTTTTATTTTGCAGCGTGAAAAATACACATTGATGCTCAGAATCTTCGCTGCACAATGTGTGTGTCTCGTCGCCCGATGCATCAGCGAACGCACAGCGTAGCAATTCGTACACAGTAGGAGCCCGTTTTGTGATTGCGGATGGTCAACCCGGACACATCGATCAAATTAAACAAATGAATGCCGGTGCAGTGTATCGGCTCATTGACCTGCACGGCCCCATATCCCGTATTGAGTTGTCAAAACTGGCCCAATTGGCACCAGCGAGTATTACCAAGATTGTGCGAGAATTGATGGAAGCACACTTGGTTAAAGAGACTGAGTATCAGGACGTGGGCAGCCGTGGTCGCCCTGCTATTGGGTTATTGTTGGATACGGATGCCTGGCACTATCTTTCGGTAAGAATCGGCCGTGAAGAAATCATGTTGGCACTGCGTGATCTGAGCAACAACCTGATTGTTGAGGACTGCGTTACGTTACCGAGCGAACATCCGCATCCGCTGCTGGATCGCATTTTGCGTGAAATCGACCAATTTTTCATTCGACACCAGCGTAAACTTGAGCGGTTAACCGCCATCGCTATTACATCACCGGGCATGGTTGATGCTGTTGCAGGTATTATTCATCGCATGCCATTTTATGCGGTAGAAGAGATGGCATTGGGCCCTGCACTCGAGAGCCGTACTGGATTACCCATTTTCCTTCAACACGATATTTATGCCTGGACTATGGCTGAGGCCATGTACGGTGCTGCGCGTGGTTCACAAAACGTGATTCAGATTGTGATTGATCACAATGTCGGTGCCGGTGTCATCACCGGAGGACACCTGCTTCATGCGGGTAGCCGTAACCTAGTTGAAATTGGTCATACTCAGGTCGATCCTTACGGCAAGCGCTGTTACTGTGGAAATAATGGGTGTCTGGAAACCGTCGCGAGCATAGAGAGTATGCTTGAACTGGCACAACAGCGTCTGAGTGGCTCGATGAGTTCATTGCTTAATGGCTCGCCACTCACCGTGGATACTTTATGTGATGCCGCGATACGAGGCGATCAGTTAGCAAAAGATATTATCAATGGGGTTGGCAGCAACGTAGGCCGTATTGCAGCTATCATGGTGAATTTGTTTAATCCTGACAAAATTCTGGTTGGTTCTCCCTTAAACAAAGCGGCCAATATTCTCCATCCTGCGATCCTCGATTGTATTCGCCAGCAATCTTTGCCGGCTTATAGCCACAATATACAAGTGGAATCGACCGCATTTTATAATCAGGGCACGATGCCAGGCGCGGCGTTGGTGAAAGAGGCGTTGTATAACGGTTCACTGCTGGTGAAACTGTTGCAAGGGTAATCTGGTACAAAAATTTGTAAAACGTTTCATGAATTACAAAACATTGCGCTAACGCAAGCCCTCCCGAGAACACATCACCTAGACTTTCACTATTGGAAGCCTTTTGCTGTGTTTTTTCTTTTCAGGTGGGACCTCCGGAGCTTATATCCATGTTAACGCGTCTTTTTGTTACAGGTACTGATACTGCCGTGGGAAAAACGGTGGTGTCGCGCGCATTATTGCAGTCGCTTGCACAAAGCGGAAAATCGGTCGTCGGTTATAAGCCAATCGCCAAAGGGTGCGTCGAGACCGAAGAGGGGCTACGTAATAAAGATGCGTTACTGTTGCAGGAAGCTTCAACGGTGGCGTTGCCCTATGACCATATCAACCCGATTGCACTGCGTGAGGATGAAATCAGTGCAAGCCAGCATGCAATCGACTATTGTGCCATGACGCAGGGCTTACAGCATCTCTGTGGGATGGCGGACATGGTTGTCGTTGAAGGCAGTGGCGGTTGGCGGACTTTGATGAATGATTTGCGTCCCTATTCTGAATGGGTTGTACAAGAACAATTGCCCGTAGTCCTGGTGGTTGGGATTAAACTCGGTTGTATCAGTCACGCCCTTCTGACCGCACAGGCAATTATCAATGATGGTTTGCCTCTGCTAGGGTGGGTAGCGAATCGAATCAATCCCGGGTTAGCAAATTATGCGGATATTATTACTGCTCTGCGCAAAAAAATCCCAGCCCCCCAGTTAGGGGAATTACCGTATTTGCCCCGAGCTGAACAGCGCGATTTGTCAGGATATATTGATCTCTCTTCTATCCGTTATTAACTCTCCTGTTATTAAACCTTACTTTATATTCCCACCCGCACCGTGCGGATGGGAGTAATGTCTATTTATTCTCCGCTGCAACAGATAAGATATTTATATAGTCTTTTTGTGGAAGAGTTTTCACTGATAGTTTGATAATTATTTGATTCGTTAACAATCCTTTTAATAGGTACAGTTTTTATTTGTGGTCAGTATTGTTTAAATAGTGATAACAACAGTGTAATAAAACACATAAAGCATCTTTGTATGACGCTGACTTATTCTCCTTACACACCGCGAAGGAAATTATATTTATGCAAGTAAGCAATGAAAGAAAAAATCTACCCCCCATTAATATACCGCCCGTGATGAGTAATTTAACTACGAGGCAATCACCATCCGTTAACATTGCGCATATAGAAAATACCGCAAGTGAACTACCTGCGGAAATCACTGTTCAGGGTTCTTTACGACGGTTGAGTTCTCATAGTCAGTTACATATTTCCCATCATCCCAGTGAAAGTTCTGGCGTCGACATAGCATCTGCATCATCTTCTCCCGTGCCTTTGATTTTCCCGCCAGCGGATATACCCATAGACGAAGCGCATAATAATCCACACGTTAGTAATGAATCTCTAACACAACGACTCGCTAGATATAGTAATAATACGGGATCTATACTTAAACGAAATGCCTTGTCAGTTGCCGTTTCGACGGCAATCCGTGAGTCTATTATGAGTAATACTGTATCTGATTTTTTTACAGAAAATACATCTCATGAAAATCGAGAAATTATTTCTTATTCATTTATAGCCATTCCACTTACTTTACAAATCTTAGGTCTTATTCGTGATTACTGCAATGGTGGGTTAAATAGAAAGGTTTTTCTTGCAAGAATTAGCAATATAATATACGTCGCTGCCACCGCAATATGTTTGTGGTACAGTGGTAACCTTGGTGATGCAGCATTATCACAAATGGCTGGATTTACCTATGTTTTGTTGAGAGATTTTACTCAATTTTTATATTCACTGACTGATAACACTAGTGGTGATATTTCTTTTACGAATGTTTTAATGTCTTCTGCAGCATATGCAGGTATTCAAACGGCAGTTAATTACGGTATGGGCGCTTGTTCAAACGATGCTTTGGGCCCTCCTGCGGGAATATTCAGCAGGATGGCAATTAATCTGACAGGGGAAACCTTAGATGAATCTATCTATCGAGGATTGAATTCGCTGGATGCGAGAAATCCTCCTTTAGAAGTGAGAGTGGCGCGGCGTCATAAAAAAAACATAACGGGTAAAACGGTGTTAGACCAGGCCCTAAATACCCTGGCAAGCAGATCAGCTCTTATCAGTTCGGCATATTCAGTGTCGAAAGCCTTGCCATCTGATCATCCTTTCGCAAGTGAGATCGTTGGGGGAGTCATGGGTGGGGCTTACCCAGGATTTATTTATGCTCATAACCAAACAAAAACGGAACCTACATCGGGAGACATTGAAATGGTTGAGGTGACGGCAGAAGAAAACCCGGAGGAACACGAAAACATCCAAGAAAACGAAAATCAGCTTAGAATACGGCACAACACGATCTCGTAAACATAACCACTATGCCTGACGTTGAGTCAGGCATTCGTAAAAATTAAAAGTCAAGGCGTTACAGTGCGCCCCGTGCGACGGTCCAAACAACGATTACTGTTACTTTCCCAGTAAGCATTGACGTTGCTACTGGTATTGCATTTCTCTTGCAGATCGATGGACTTATCGAACTTGTCGAACTCTTTTTCGGTACGGTTGTTCACTTTGTTACGCAATGAACGGGTGCTATCCCATTGCTCTTTACTCTGACGCGCAGCCTCTTTAGAAAGTGCACTGTCACCCGATTCCACAATGATATGGCGAGTATCCGCGAGAGCATTGGTCTGCCATGCACCAGCTAAAACGACAAGTGACAGGGGGAACAACGCACGTCGCAGTAATTTGAGGGTTTGATGGTTCATAATTCATCCTGACGAACAGTAGGTAATTACCCGCGGTGTTTCCACAAACGCGCCGATTGCGCGGATGTCGGCATCACAACAGAAACACTATAGCATTCTTATTTGCAATAACTCTATAACACCGCGCGCATCTTAGGACACCAGAAAGTATGATTAGTTTTATGCGTCACGGTGCACGCTCAATCCGGCATAAGATTGACTCACTGGCATCATTTCCAATGTATTGATATTGACGTGTGCAGGCAGAGTAGCCACCCAGAATACCGCTTCAGCGACGTCTTCTGCGGTTAAAGGTTGAGTGTTATCGTAGGTTTTGGATACCTTGTCTTCATTGCCTTTGAACCTGACAGAGGAAAACTCGGTACCGCCAACTAGACCTGGTTCGATATTAGTAACCCGAACATGTGTACCGAACAAGTCAGCGCGTAGCCCTAGGCTGAACTGACGTACAAATGCCTTGGTCGCACCGTAGACGTTGCCGCCGGCATAAGGCCAATTGCCCGCGGTAGAGCCGATATTAATCACGTGTCCCTGGTTACGTTTCACCATTTCAGGTAATACCGCGCGGGTCATATAAACCAACCCTTTATTGTTGGTGTCGATCATTGTTTCCCAATCATCCAACTGGGTATTGTAGGCTGGCTCCAGTCCGAGAGCTAATCCAGCATTGTTAACCAGCACATCAACGTCGCGCCATTCAGCGGGCAGGGTGGCAATAGCGTGTTCGACTGATTGGCGGTCGCGCACATCAAAAGTCACGGTATATACCGCCTCTCCCAGTTCAGCTTTCAGTGCATCCAAGCGGTCCTGGCGTCGACCGCTGGCAATAACACGGTGGCCAGCCTGAATAAATTTGCGTGTAATTGCTGTTCCAAAACCCGCTGTTGCGCCAGTAACAAAAATAATCATGTTAGTCCTCACGTCTGATTCCATTATTGCAAACTCGTCATGATGCCTTTCGGGATCATGGCAGAATGTCAGATACTGCTACCAGCTTACCGGAAAAGGGCATTAGCTTACTACTGTTAAGAGAGGGTGTTATCCGCTTCAACCGCCTGGTAGAGGCGCTCCAGAATGTCCGGAAAAGCGGATTGAACCCGGTTCCAACTTGGAACGAAGGGTTTATCGCCGGGGCTTTCGTTGTATGCATGGCCTGATGCCGTAATCACATCGGAAAATAACTCAACCGCAAGCTCTTCACCGTGACGATCGAAAGCAAGCCCATTCATTTTTGCGTCATGTTCAAAGGCGTCGATCATATCCAATGCCGTGCGGTAATAGGTCGCGCGCAACACACGGAAAGAGTCGGCGGTAATCGCTACACCCTGTATTGCCAGCTTGCGGTAAAGCGCTTTAGTAATGTCCATTGCCATACGCTGCAGGCCAGAATCCGGGTTATCTTCAGACATAGGCTGATGCTTGTGATCGTAATTATCGGCAATATCGACCTGACAGATGCGGCTGGTTGCTGTACCACGGTGTATTTCTGACAACACGCCAATTTCTAATCCCCAATCACTCGGGATACGCAAGTTGTTGAGGACATGAGTGCGCATTGCAAACTCCCCTGACAAGGGATAACGGAAACTGCGCATGTAATCGAGATAGTCCGAATTCCCATAAACGTTTTGCAATGACTTCAACAATGGAAAAACCAAGAGTCGTCCCACGCGGCCATTAAGTTTTCGATCGGCAACGCGGGCATAGTAGCCTTTGCAAAAATCGTAGTGAAAGTGCGGATTAGCAACGGGATAGAGTAGGCGGGCCAGCATTTCGCGACTATAAGTGACAATGTCACAATCATGCAGTGCGATGCAGGCGGTACGACGTGACGCTAACGCATAACCAATGCAGAACCAGACGTTTCGTCCCTTGCCCGGCTCCTCGGGGGCCAGTGCTTTTTCTGCCAATTCCTCACTGAGGGCTGTGAGGCGTGGACCATCATTCCAAAGAATACGATGTCGTTGCGGCAAACGAGAGAAAAACTCGGTGGCGTATTCAAATTGTGCACGGTCGGCCCGATCCAGCCCAATAACAATTTCCGTCAGATAGTTAACCTGTGCTAGTTGGTCGATTATGTGGGTTAGCGCAGGGCCCTCGAGTTCAGAAAATAGTGAGGGTAATATCAACCCCATGCTGTTCTGACCAGAAAAAACCTGTAATTCATACTCCAGTTCATCGGGATTTCGTCTGGTGAGATTATGAAAATTAGTAACTATCCCATCCTGATAAAATTCACTCATCGCATACCTCGCGTTTATTGTTACTGGAGAGGAAATGGCTTAAACCTTCACTCCATCCTGCGGGTCCAGTCTCATGTGTGAAATAGGCCTTGCCTGTATACGAGTCCCCAAGATCGATGTGCTGTTGGCGCTTGCTTTTGATCACTACGGCATAATCTGTGCTTCGCAATAACGAAATATCATTGGGGCCATCCCCCAGGCTGATAGTAACGAGCGGAGCACGAGTAACTTGCTGATATTGCTTACGTAGCCAGATGGCCGCACTCCCTTTACTAACACCTTTTCCCATCACATGATAGAAACGTCCGCCCTGAGTCAGAGCCAATCCGTGATGCTCCAACTGTGTTATGAACCGTTCTAATGCATCGCTATCATCAAGCCAAATCAAGGGTTCAGACGCCTGACGTTGGCGTGCATGTTTAGCTTGCGAGAGCGGCAAACCAGTTAAGATTGCAACCTCTGAATCAGTCAGAGTAGAAAAGCTATCGAAACTAAAATGATTTTCTATACGAAGACGTTCAAGCAGGGCACAGATCTCGACATAGTCAGATGTAAACCGCTTATAGGGATAATCAGTATGCTTGTACCAGCTTTCTGGAAGTTCAACGCTAGCGCCGTTTTCAGTAATAAATGGACAGTGATCCAATCCGAGATCTCGCCGAATCTTCGTGACTTCACTGACGGTCTTACTGGTGGTAATGATGACGGGGATATTGTGGTGCTTCAGGCGCTGTAACCAAAGCTCTGCGGGTTGCCAAGCGTAGGTATCATGATCCAGTAAGGAACCATCCAGATCGCTAAAGATAAGCATATCATCACTCAGATCAGGCATGTCGCATCTCCTCTCATCAGTACAGGAGTTCATCACTCCGCCAATGTGTTGGAACAGGATCAACCTAAGAAGCTGAGCCTACTGAGCACGTTAATGTGATTTGAGTCACACAATAAACTGTATGTACAAATGCGGGATTATGCAACGCCCCCTGGTCTCATGCCCTTTCTTTTAGGAGAAAGTCCTATTACTTCATTTTCCTGAGATAAATGTTTGCATCATTATCGTTAAATTAAAGTTAAATAATGAGTTGCCGATAGACTACACAAAGGGAGTTCGTCGCAATGGAATGTTGATTATGCGTAGGATCAACACCAGGAGAGCCATAATGGCCATACCCGCTATAAATAAAAAAACAATGAGTACCCGCGCGCAAATGTTGCTAACTGGCGCGTTGACTATCGCTCTCGGTTTCGCTGTGACGATTGGTGTTCTTAGCTGGCAGTCCAGTCGTGAACAAAAATTTCTTGCTGAAAGTTACTTACAACAGATCGCACAAAGTGAGGCGCTGAAAATTCAGCAAGAACTTAACTATGCGCGCGATGTTGCCCATAACCTTGGACACAGCCTGATAGCGCTTCCTGCAGCAGGTGTACATGATCGTGCGGTTGTCGACAAACTGATGGAACAAGCTTTACGCGATAATCCTGATTATCTCTCTATTTCAGTGATTTTCGAACAAGATGCATTTGATGGCCGTGATGCTGAATTTGCCTCTCAACCAGGCCAGGCACCCAATGGGCGTTATGCCTGGTTTGTCGATCGCGATCAAGCAGGCTCGTTTAATATGCATCCGCTTTTATCCTACTTGACGCCAGGCCAAGGGGATTACTATCTGCTCCCGCAAAAAAGTCAAAAAGATACCCTGATTGAACCCTATTCATATGCCTATAACGGTGTCCCGACGTTGCTGACGTCCGTCGCTGCTCCCATTGTTTCGCAGGGCAAGATGTGGGGCGTGGTGACGTCTGATATCTCTCTTGCTTCGTTACAACAGCGGATTAACCAGATCAAACCCTGGGAAGGCGTTGGCTATGCAATGCTGCTTTCCAGTGCAGGCAAAGTCATTTCTTATCCGGATAAAATGCAAACCAGTAAACCCTGGCAAGGTGAAACTGACAATTACACGCCAGCAGTTCTACAACATCATGATGCTATTCTCGGTGAGCAGGCGTTAGTAACGTGGCAGCCGATCAGCATTGGTAACAGTACTGACAAATGGTATCTGGGCGTGGTCGCACCAGTTGATGCTGTGATGGCGGCATCGGAGCGTCAATTAAGAAATGCATTGATATTAATGGTGATCAGTATTCTTTTTGTCAGTGTGTTACTGGGTATGGTGTTTAGTCGTAAAGTCCTCAAACCTCTTGGTGGTGAACCGCTTGAGGCGGCAACCATTGCATTAGCTGTTGCCGAAGGGCAGTTGAGCAATAATATTTCGGTTCAACCTAACGATCGCAAAAGCCTGTTTTATGCCCTTAACACCATGCAAACACAGTTACGACACGTTGTGAGCCAAATTAAAGATGCCAGCAGTGCGGTACGCCAGGGTGCGGCAGAAATAGCCAGTGGCAACATCGATCTGGCTTCACGCACAGAGCAGCAAGCCGCCGCGTTGGAACAGACCGCTGCCAGCATGGAGCAGATTACGGCCACAGTAAAACACAATGCCAACAATGCACATCAGGCAACAGCATTGACAGAAAATGCCACAAGAATAGCCCTTAAAGGGGAAGCACTGGTGAGTCAAGTGGTGAAAACCATGGCTGAAATCGATGAAAGCGCAAAAAAAATCGGTGATATTACCTCCATGATCAACAGCATAGCATTCCAGACCAATATTCTGGCATTGAACGCAGCGGTTGAAGCCGCGCGAGCGGGAGAACAGGGAAGGGGATTTGCCGTTGTGGCCTCTGAGGTGCGTAATCTGGCACAACGTAGTGCCAGTGCGGTGAAAGATATTGCTACCCTGATTGAAGAGTCCAGCCAGCGCGTTGGAAGTGGCGTTCAGCTTGTCAATGATGCAGGTAAAACAATGCAGGAAATGACGCATGCTGTAAACTCGGTGCAAAGTATTATTGGTGAAATTGCTACCGCATCAGATGAGCAAGCGAAAGGTATAAGTCAGGTAAGCATCGCAGTGAATGAAATGGACGGTGTCACCCAGCAAAACTCTGCCTTGGTACAAGAGATGTCTGCAGCAGCCAGTTCGCTTGAGGAGCAATCCATGTTGCTGGCGCAAACCATCGAACATTTCCGTTTGGAAACAGAATCAACGCTCGTACTCCCTGGCACACGCTAAGCCTATTGACCATAAGTACATAAATGACGGTATCCTCCTTTTATTTTGAGGATGATACCGTTACCGCAAGCCTTCTAACGGCGTCCTCGCACATTTGTATTGGCAGACCATTCATATGTGGCGGTTGCATCCGGTTTAAATTTATTTTTCTTCTGCTCGGCACGAGCCTGCCTTGCTGCGGTATCGCGTTCTTTCATCAACTTATCGATATAGTCATCTTTGATACGATTATTTTCAGCATTTGTTAACGTCCGGCCCCGTTTCTTCCTTTCCTGATCCAGTAACGTTTTAAGCTGTCGCTGTTCGCTTTCGGTCATGTCTTTTTGTGTTAGTCTAGGCATGGGAACGTATCTCGTCGTAGGTTAGAAAATCATTGTAGAGTAAAAAGGTCAAAAGTAGTTGATCATTGCAGCGCTTAGAATGGCATCATATTGAAAAAACTATGCACATCAACATTAAACAAGCAACGCAAAAAGATTTCTCCGCATTACAATCCATTGAATTGGCTGCATTTGAAACCCTATCCGTAGCAGGTGCAGTTTCAGGAGTACCCACAGCCAGTAGCAATGAAATGCTACAGACGTATTGTGATGAAGCATTACTGTATGCTGCTTTTGACTTGAAGGGAAACCCCGTCGGTTTTGCCGGCGCTTACGTAGATGAAGGGTGGTTACATATTGCAGAGATAGATGTGCACCCAGATTTTCAATCTAAAGGTATTGGTCGTCAGCTAATGCTCACATTGCTTGGTGAGGCCCGGACAAGGCAGCTCCATGGTGCGACGTTGACCACGGATCGTCTGGTGCCTTTTAACGCACCGTTTTATGCTTCCTTAGGGTTTCAGATCGTGGAATTAAACAAATGCCCTGAAAGGCTTAAAAACATTCTTTGTGCTGAAAAAGCAATCGGCCTTGACCTGCCGCGCCGCGTTGCGATGATAAAAGTATTCTAACTATCCCACTTTTTAGTCTTTTTTCCTATGGCTGAAAAGGTGCTCAGCACTGTCTATTTTCCGATAGGATGTACATGGTTTTTTCAGGTTAAACCCCCCAATGCAGTGTCGAAAACGCTAGATTCCGCCTCCTCACTCATTGGTTCGCATAATGTATATTATGTTAAATTACATGTAGTGATTAATAAGTTCATAGGCCACATCCACGTTACGATAAATCAATACGTTAATAATTTCTGACTTCCCCTTTCAGATCCTGTGCTGCACAGCTTGCTCATGAATTTTCTCCCCCTTGATTCAGACTTGGAGTAATGACGTGCCTCTGGCTGGGAAATTCGATGATGAAATCATCCCACAATGTTTCATCAAGCATAAATCCAGGGATTAGCACTAATGGAAGACTTCCTAACTCTTCTGAGCCGTGATGAGTTTGTCGTCATCCTCGGCGAAAGCCGGGGATCTCTGTTAGAAGAAATGCGTTTCACCGGCAAGGATCCCCACCTGTGCGGAAATGACGGAGTATTGCCGCCCTTTTTATTTCCATTTTGATCTTTATAGCGGTGTCGCAGTCCATTGGCAGGCCGAAGGATTTCGTTAGATGCACTAAAGGTTGAACATTTAAATTAATTACATTAAATTAATCTAATTAATTTAACGCGGAGAGTAGCAATTGATGAATGCATTTTTTCTGGCCCCTACCGTGGTGAGGAGAAACTATGGCACGTCCACATAAAACACAGGCACTCGATATTCCCCGGCGGGCGATTGATGTCACTATCGAGCTGCTTAACGAAAAGGACGCAGCGGCGATTACCCTGGCGGAAGTCGCTGCCCGAGTCGGTTGCCGAGCTCCCGCGCTTTATAACCACTTTCGCAATCGTGATGCTTTGCTCCAAGCGGTGCATGACGAAGGTTTCAATCGACTCTATGCTAGCAAGCTCGCCATGAAAAGCCTGCGTGTTGGGACAGTTCTAGACCGACTACGTGAGGGTGGGCTTGCCTATCTTGCATTTGCACACGATAACCCGGCGCTATACAGATTGATGTTTTTCCCTCCTCAAGCAACTGGATTGGGATTAGATGGTGACACTTTTAGTCGCGATCCTGCGCGTAAGACGCTCGATTTTTTGCGCGCCAGCGTCACGGCAAGCCAGCATCAGGGCTATTTGCCGGGACGTGAACCCGACGAGGTCGCTTTTATGCTCTGGTCAGCTGTACACGGTGCTGCATTACTTATTGCTCAAAGGCGAATGCCTGCGACAAACCTGGATGCAGAGGCGCTTTCTTTGGCTACAGTGAATACCCTCGTTGCACTGATTGCCGATTCTCGCCCCGAGTAAAACTCATTATCTTTCACCTATAACGTCCGCTGTGGCGGAAAAGGATGACTACTATGCGTAAAGGACGACTGATTGTCGCTATTTTATTGGTTCCCATGCTGGTAATTGCTAGTGTGATTGCCATCGGCTCACTGTCGACAGAGAAAGAAATTGCGGGCTTCGCGGCGAAGGTGCGTGGCAGTGCGTGGACACATCGAGGCGATGGAGCGCTCAATGAGACAGAACTGTCCTCACTGCCTGTGCCGGTACAACGATATTTTCAGTTTGTTTTCCGTCATCCACCCTCTCAGGCTTTCAGCTATGTCGAACTAAAAATGGAAGGAAGCTTTAGGCGCCCACTAAGGGAGGATTTCGCACCAATGATCGCCAGTCAGACTGTCGCTGTTACTGTGCCTGCTTTACTGTTTGCTGGAACGACACCCATTATTCCTGGCGTGTGGGCACGCGCCTATGATGCTTTTGCGGACGGAAAAATGACGATGAAGGCAAAGATTATGTCGCTCATAACGGTGGTTAACGAGCAGGAAAGCCAGATACTTAATCGTATATCCCTGCGACGCTGGCTGCTGGAAAGCCCTACATACCCTGCTGCGCTACTCCCAGGCGGACCAGTACACTGGGAAGCCGTGGATGCACATCGGGCACGAGCAACAGTTTCTTCTCAGGGAATGAGTGCATCTCTGGTGGCAACCTTTCGGATCGACGGTAGCCTGGAGAGTTTTCATTCAGAGCAGGACGGAGATCTGACAACACCCTATCACGGCTCAGGGGAACATGTGACACGCTCCGACTACCGGTTGGTGAACGGGATGATGATTCCTTTCGCCTTCTCGATCGCCCGTGCGGCCGATGGTAAGCTTTATCCGTTCTGGTTTGGTAGCATCAAGGATATCGCATTTTATCCATGAGACCATAGTGGCTACTGGGAACATAGTGAATCCTGTCCATAATTCTGTGTAACAGCCTGCATATTAAAGGTGATCGTCTAGACGGTCACCAAATATCGTATCTCCTCCTGTATGCATATCAATTTGAGTGAAGATTACGTCTTTATTTACTCAAGACAAACCAAATAACATAAATATCTATAGCGAAAGTTCTTATTGTTTTTTCATTTAAGTCAATGGGACATAAGACTTCATTTTTTTGTACTGAATCATTATGCACATTCTCCATCACTCCCATTGTTTAACGGTTTATTTTATCATTGCTGATTATATTATATTCTCGACAAAGTAATAAATGTGATTTTTTAAATCCATGATTTTAGTGCATTACATCAATACCGTTATTTATCACGGCAGGGATCGCTTTTGTCTGCAAAGTTGTTGGCATTAATGTTATTTTCTCGGAGAGATATAATGAAATTAAAGTTAGTTACGTTGGCAATAGCTTCATTGGTCACATTCAACACACATGCTACTGCTATTGACTACCAACATGAATTTAAGGATTCATCGGGCGGGGAACACAATGATAGCTTACGATTTTCTACACTTTTTGATCAGGGATTGAATCTGTCCGTTGAGGCGCGCTGGGCCCAGCATCCTAATGATAAATCAGAAAAAAAACCATTTAATGAACGGGTCGATAGCGGCACGGAAGTGATTGCCGGTTATCAGTATGATCTCAACAAGACTTTTTCTGTGGAACCGGGTTTTTCATTGGAGTCAACGGCTGACTACAACAGCTATCGCCCCTACTTACGCGGTAAAGCAAATGTTACCAATGATCTTTCCATCTCCCTGACTTATCGCCCCTATTATAAACGAAACAGTAAAAATATCGGAACACCGCAAAAAACATCAGAGAAAGGTTATAACTTTACGTCAGTTATTGCTTATAACTTCATGAACGACTACACACTTGAATATGAACTGGATTATCAAAACTCTAACGAAGAAAAAAATGATTCGTCAGAAAAGAATAGACATATGATAAGTCATGACTTTAAATTAAGCCATCAGTGGGGTAAAAACTGGCGCCCTTATATGGCAATAGGTAATGTTCCTGATTCAGGAAATGGAAATCATCGGCAAACACGTTATCGTATTGGAATTCAATATAGTTTCTGATATAGAGAGTAGCTTTTCAAGTATAAAAAAACCGGCAACATTTCTGTTGCCGGCCATTTTATTTTTGATTCATCACGCTTTGAGCAACTGCAATGCGCATGCTTTCACATGCGCAAGCAGGGTTTTAACGTCTTCCAAGCCTACAGTAGGATTCAGAAGCGTGAGTTTTAGGCAAGTCACTCCGTCTGCTTCTGTCACCCCGACGTTGGCACTTCCAGACGCTAACAGGGCGTCACCGATACGCTGGTTCAGCAAGGCAACTGCCGCCGTGTCACCAGATTCAGGACGGAAACGAAACAGTACACTGGCCAGTTGTGGCTGCATGACCAATTCAAGATGCGGTTGATCGGCCACAAACCGTGCAACCTGCTGCGCCAACGTTACGCCATTATCGATGATTGCAGCGTATTGCTTCTTACCTAACGCTTCAAGCCCCATCCACAACTTTAAGGCATCAAAACGGCGTGTCGTTTGCAGCGACTTAGAAACAAGGTTAGGTACGCCCTGCTCTTCGTCAAAACCGGAATTCAGGTAAGCGGCTTGATAGCGCATCAGCTCGTAGTGACGAGCATCTTTCAGCAAAAATGCGCCACAGCTAATGGTTTGGAAGAATTGCTTGTGGAAATCCAGCGTGATGGAATCCGCGAGCTCAAGACCATTAATGTAGTGGCGATATTTCTCAGAAAGCAGCAGTGCGCCGCCCCATGCTGCATCAACGTGCATCCAGACCTGCTGTTCGGCAGCCAGAGCCGCAATCTCAGCTAATGGGTCGATAGCACCGGCATCGGTGGTGCCTGCCGTTGCAACAATAGCCATCACCTGTTCACCGTTGGCTTTGGCTTGTATTAGTTTTTCTGCTAAATCACAGAGATCCATACGAGAGAATTCATCTGTTTTTACCAACGTAACAGATTGATATCCCAGCCCCATTAGCGCCATGTTTTTTTGCACGGAAAAGTGCGCACTTTCGGAACACAGTACTTTTATTTTATTGAGGTTACCGGTTAAACCATGCTGCTGAACAGAGTGGCCCTGGCGAGCAAAAAAGGCATCTCGCGCCAGCATCAGCCCCATCAGGTTACTTTGAGTTCCACCACTGGTGAACACACCCGCATCGCCAGAGAGATATCCGACTTGCTCACGCAACCATTCGATCAGCTTCATCTCTATGATCGTGGCTGACGGGCTTTGGTCCCATGAGTCCATGCTCTGGTTGGTGGCGTTGATCAATACCTCTGCCGCTTGGCTGATCACCAGACTCGGGCAATGTAAATGCGCAACGCATTGCGCGTGATGCACTGACAGACTGTCTTTGAGAAAATACTCAACGGCACGATCAATGGCGGCCTGGTTGCCCAGGCCTTGAGACGTAAACGACAAATGGATACGTTCACGCAGTTGCTCTACAGTCTTGCCTTGATACATTTCGGGCTGTTGCAGCCATTGCATTACGGCCTTGGCGCTTTGCTCAATAGCATCCTGATAGGCAGCAATACTTTGTGCAGAACCTGACAGAATAGGATTTATATCAGACATTCTATGGCTCGCTCCGGTTAAACAGGCTTGACGCCAGCACTCAACAATGCGTTTTCAAACTTATCGAGGAAAATATCCAACTCGGCATTGGTGATAAGCAGCGAAGGCAATAAGCGCAGTACGCAACCGTTACGGCCACCACGTTCAAGGATCAAGCCGGCTTCAAAGCATTTTTTCTGCAACAAGGCAGAAAGCTCGCCGTCTGCGGGGTAACATCCCATCTGATCCTGTGCTTCCTGTGGTTTGACAATCTCAATACCAATCATCAGACCTAAACCACGCACATGACCGATTACCGGATAACGTTTTTGCAGTTCGGTCAGTTTGGCTTTCAGCCATTCACCCTGAGTGGCGACTTTATCTGCAATCCGATCGCCTTTGAGGATTTTGAGTGTCGTCAGACCGGTGGCCATGGCCAACTGGTTGCCACGGAAAGTGCCGGTATGGTGGCCAGGAGCCCAGGCATCAAACTGTTTTTTGATACCGAGTACGGCCAGCGGTAAACCGCCACCGACAGCTTTCGACATGACGATGATATCGGGCTCAATGCCCGCGTGTTCGAAGGCGAACAGTTTGCCGGTGCGGGCAAAACCTGCTTGCACTTCATCAATGATCAGAACGATACCGTGCTCCTGAGTCACTCTGCGGATGCGTTGTAACCACTCTACCGGTGCAGGATTAACGCCCCCTTCCCCTTGGACGGCTTCCAGGATCACCGCTGCAGGTTTGCGAACGCCGCTTTCGACATCGTTAATCAGATTTTCAAAATAATAGGTTAATGCTTTAACGCCAGCCTCACCGCCGATGCCTAACGGACAACGATACTGATTAGGATAAGGCATAAACTGAACTTCAGGCATCATGCCGTCGACAGCTTCTTTCGGTGACAGGTTCCCCGTAACCGAAAGCGCACCGTGGGTCATGCCATGATAACCGCCTGAAAAGCTGATCACACCGGCACGGCCAGTGACTTTTTTAGCCAGTTTTAATGCTGCTTCAACAGCATCGGCACCGGAAGGCCCGGTAAACTGCAAGCAATATTCTTTGCCTTGCCCCGGCAACAATGACAGCAGATAAGATGAGAATTCATCTTTCAACGGCGTAGTCAAGTCAAGGGTATGTAACGGTAAGCCACTGGTAATGACACTTTGAATGCTTTGAAGCACATCAGGATGATTATGGCCAAGTGCCAGAGTTCCGGCACCGGCGAGACAGTCAAGATATTGATTATTCTCAACATCAGTAATCCAAACGCCCTGCGCTTTGGCGATTGCCAATGGTAATTTGCGTGGATAACTCCTGACATTAGATTCAAATTCAGCTTGTCTTGCTAAAAAGATTTCATTGCGTTGCGGTAATGAATTAGCACTCAAAGTATCAATACGGACTTTATCCGTCATCATATCACTCCTACAACCGCAGGTATGGTTTACGCTGGGTTGAATAAAGGTTGAATAAAGGGTTGGTCAGTAAAAAGCGCGGCTAATATATGTTGTTTAGGCAACGGACTCAATATTTTATTTTGTAAGGGTATTTGTGGGATATGAAACTGAAATAAAAAATAAACAATAAGTTCTGAAAAGTAGTCATAGGTTTTAATTGTAACTAATTATACCCGTCATACTTCACATCGTATGTGTGTTGGTTGCACGCGTTATTCCGCCCTCCTAAGCTTCACTTCTATTGATGCCGCCGCACGCGACGTTAAAATCTGTTCCCGGCAGATTTATCCCCCGAATCACTTACCTGAGCAAGCCCATCAGGATTAATTAATCCTATTCTTGATATCCGCCTACGGGCTAACACGGACGTTGTTTAAAACGTTAAGATTTTGACCTGCAACTCGAATTATTTAGGGGATATACCATTGCCGGCTATACCATTTTCTTGTAACCTGCCACCGCTACAGGTTAACTGCTAAATATGATACGACTGGACGTTACATGGCTGCTCACATTTCAAAAGATCCCCTGCACGGCATAACGCTTGAAATGCAAGTCAATGCTTTGGTTGAACGCTTTGGCTGGGTTCAACTGGGTAAGTTGGTTAACATCAATTGTTTTAAAAACGATCCCAGCGTCAAATCCAGTTTAAAATTTCTGCGCCGCACACCTTGGGCCCGCGCTGAAGTGGAAGCGCTCTATCTTGATTCTTTAAACGAATCCCCATCGACAAACGTGGGTGATACGGATATTGACCCTTGGTCTAATAGCCGTGGTAACAAGCGCTAATTTTTTCATCTGTAAATGCTGATGGGTTATGTGTGCCGCCACAAAAAAGCGGCACACCTCTTCCATTTTACGATGAGCGCCAACGGCGAGTCAGCGGTTTCTCCACTTCAACAATCAAGAACATCACAAAACCGATGGCGAAGGTAATCAGCCAGTAACGGAATGGCAATGCCTCGGTTCCAAACAGAACTTGCATAAAGGGAAGATAGATAATCGCCAGTTGCAGTACCAGCAATACGGCGCTGACAATCCAGATGCCTCGGTTAGCCAGTAGCCCTTTTGTAAGCGAAAAACCGTTGGATACACGGCAATTGAGCATGTAGAACCACTGGGCAGTAACCAGCGTTTGCAGTAAAACGGTACGTATCAACTCGGCAGAGTGACCTTGCGGTTGGAGCCAGGCTTCCAGCGCGAAGGCGCTCAGGGCTATCATCGTGCCCACAAAGGCAACCCGCCAAATGGCAAAACCATCCATAACATGCAGGTTTGGATCGCGCGGTGGGCGCTTCATGATCGTTTTCTCTCCGGCCTCAAAAGAGAGACCGAACGATAACGTCGCTGAAGTGGCCATGTTCATCCACAAGATAAGCACGGGTGTCAGCGGGATCAGGTTGCCAGCCAGTAAGGCAATGATGATGAGCAACCCTTGCGCCAGGTTGGTAGGCATAATAAACAGGATCGTTTTTTTCAGGTTATCGTAGACACGGCGTCCTTCTTTCACCGCACTGGCGATGGTAGCAAAGTTATCATCAGTCAAAACCATGTCGGCCGCTTCTTTGGTCACCTCTGTACCTTTGATGCCCATGGCGATACCCACATCTGCTTGCTTGAGTGCTGGCGCATCATTCACACCATCACCGGTCATCCCAACAATCTCTTTCTTGGTTTGCAGTGCTTGCACCAACCGAAACTTATCTTCGGGACTCGTACGCGCGAAAATATCGTAATGTTGTGCTGCGGCACTGAGCGCGTCATCATCCATTTTTTCCAGCTCACGACCTGTAATCGCTTTATCAGCATTACCGATGCCGAGCATTTTGCCGATGCTCATGGCTGTTTCAGGGTGGTCACCGGTGATCATCTTGACGCGGATGCCTGCTTGCAAACAATCGCTGATCGCCGTTATAGCCTCTGGACGTGGCGGATCCATCATGCCCGCGATACCCAGGAACACAGCACCTTGTGCCAAATCCTCATGCGTCAATGCTTCTTGCCCTTCGGCGGCGGGTTTCCAAGCAGCCGCTACCATGCGCAAACCTTCTCGCGCATATTCTGCCATTTTGGTTTCCCAATAGTTGAGGTCAAACGGTTGGACGCCGTTATCCGTCAGTTGCTGCTGGCAAAGCCGGAACAGGACGTCTGGGGCGCCGGTGATTAAAATCTGCTCTTCTGTTCCCACTCGGTAATGAGTAGCCATATATTTGTATTGGGAATCAAACGGTATTTTGCTACGAAGTTCTGTTTCTATCGCTGGCAACGCTGCTTTTGTGGCCAGCACTTTGAGCGCCCCTTCGGTAGGGCCGCCGGTAATTTTCCAGAATCCATTCTCATCTTTAATCAGTTGGCTATCGTTACACAGATAGATCGTGCGCAGATAGCGCTCAAGCAATGAGCCCGCAGCGATGGAGACGGGTTGAGAATCGGTCAATGAATGAATAGTGCCTACCGGTTCGTAGCTGTCGCCTTCCACGCGATAGATAGCGTCGGCTGTAATAATGGCCTTGGCTGTCATTTCATTCATGGTTAAGGTGCCCGTTTTGTCAGAGCAGATAACCGTCATTGCCCCTAACGTTTCTACCGTGGGCAATTTGCGGATAATCGCGCGCTGACGCGCCATCGCCTGTACGCCCAGCGACAGAATTATCGAAATAATTGCGGGAAGCCCTTCAGGCACAGAAGCAACCGCCAGACTGATTAAAGAGAGCGTCAATTCGGAGACGGGCATATCACGGAACAAAATACTGAAAACAAACAGGGCCGCCATCATCACTAAAATAATGATAAAAATCCCTTTACCCAATTTGTCCATTTGCACCAACAGCGGCGTACGATGTTTAGAAATATCGGCCATCATCTGGTTGATGTGACCCAGCTCCGTATCGCCACCTGTCGCAATGACCACGCCCTTTCCGCCGCCGGAGCTGACCGTGGTGCCCGAAAACAGCAAATTGAGGCGATCGCCCAGCGGCAATTCACCGCTCAACGCCCCTGTTTCTTTCTGCACCACGGTAGATTCACCGGTCAGGATGGCTTCTTCAACGCAGAGGTTATGCGCTTCAATGACCCGCAAATCAGCTGGAATTCGATCCCCGGCTCGAATAACAACAATATCTCCTGGTACCAATGCCGTTGTCGGCACTGTTTCATGTTTCCCTTGCCGAATCACCAGTGCTTCACTGGAAAGCATGTTACGGATACTTTTCAGTGACTTTTCCGCGTTACTCTCCTGAATATGGCCGATCAGGGCATTGATAACAGCGACGCCAAGAATGACCGACATATCAACCCAGTGGCCCATTACTGCCTTTAATAACGCAGCAGCCAACAATACGTAGATCAACACATCGTTAAAATGGGCCAAAAATCGCAGCCACGCGGGTTTCCCTTGTTTTTGTGGTAAAGCATTTTCACCGTAGGTTTGCAGGCGTTTTGCGGCTTCCTGATTATCGAGCCCTTCAGCGGTACTCTCCAACCGAGCCAGAACCTGTTCAACATCCCGCTGATAATCGTTATGCAAGGTGGATTTGTCATTTGAGAGCGTATCACTGTTCATAAGCGCTAACCTTTTTTGTATTAATTTACTTCTTACTCAGACACAGGGACTGATTGACCTGTTCTGAGCGTTGAATAATATCCGTATCCACGTTTAGGACTAAAAATAACAACAGTTTGTAAATGCTAATTTATTCAATGAGTTATAAAAAATAGACATGAGCGAAGCAGATTTAAACGTAGCACAAAGCCCTCCGTTTTATAGAGTTAGAGGTGAATACATGTAAAAATTTCACATAAGCATTTTTTCATGGTGATTTAATCTGCTGTTGAGCCATATCAACACTCACGGAATGGAGATTACTCAGTTTTATCAACTTTCATGGCAGGCCATAAACCGAAAGCAGCCAGTAATAAAATAGGTAAAAAACGACTTATTAGAGGATGGGAATTATCAAGAATGAATGCATTAAATCGCATGAAAACAAGACGAGATAAATGTTTACTGAGTAAAACACATGCCGGATGGTTATGTTACACACCGGCATGCAGCTCGTGACAATATAATTATCACGTTACTGAAAAATTACTTATTCAGTAACACAGTGGTTTTATATTCCCATAGCCGATTATAATTTATATCATCTAAATCGCGTTGTGGGCTTGCATTACCTTTGAATGGTCTGTTCGTGGTTGCGGCAGCACTCCATGGATTAAGCAAGTCATAACCGCTGTCAATGGTGCTGTCGCGAATGACCAATTGCCCATTCGCGGTTTTACCCGGTAAATAACCTGTCTGGCGTGCCCCCTGATCCCAGGCCCGACCCATATTGGCTTTTTGTTTGCCTGTTTTGTAACCGCTATCGGAAGTCAGTTCGCTATTGATTACCAGGAAACCTTGTTTTACCCACGGCATCGTATCTGGAGCGAACACATACGCCTCTTTTGATTTTCTGGTTGAGACGGTATGGAAGCGGACGCTATCAAAAACGGCTGTGGCGCGTCCAAAGACATAATCGACATCACCTTCAATGTAACTGTCTTTGATATAAGCGCGGCTGTAATGATCGGTGACGTAATTATTCTTTTTATCACTGGTGTTAACGAAGAAAGTATCTTGCCGTCCGATTAAACGTACCTGCTCTAATTGAACCTTATCGCCGTCGGTGCGCAGTGCAACGCCCTGGTGAGTCCCGCTGTCCACGGTATCCAGCAGTGAGTTCACCACCGTCAGATTCTTTAACTGAAATTCATCACTTTGTGACCATAAGACGGCAGCACATATCGTATCAATGGTTTTATTTTGCTTTGATGCGCAAACGTCGTACATATACCAGGCCGGATCGTTAGGCTGATATTGCTGGTTACCGTTAACGATAGTGCGGTAGGTTTCTGGGGAAATCATGGAATCCAAACCTAGCGATATTACAGTTTTTTCCGGCGATTCCCCCGCACCAAACAGCGTTATTGGCGGCGCATCAGCGGGAATATAAACAGTGCCAATGTATGTGCCCGGTTGCAGTTTAATATAGATGCGCTGCTTATCTTTCTGTTGTTTTAGCGCAGCATTCACAGCATCTTGTACTTGTGTGAAATTAACACCATCAATACCTTTTGTCTGCCCTACCACATAAGGTGTTTTAACCGCAGCAGTATTTATCGATTGGGGAACCCAGGCATCTGCAATCGGTGAAGCATAGAGCCCGCGATAGGCAAAGTAATGTTGCAGCGTAAAACGTGCAGCTTCGTCACTTGAAAGCACTGGCCGTTGTGCCGTTCCTGGAAACGCGGGCTGATAGCGCGCTTGCGGTGGTGTTGCGGTTTGACAAGCGGCTAAAAGCAAAGAGACGGATACAACAGCGGCAATGCCGGTAAATTGCGGATATTTCACTTCTCACCCCATACAGATTAATAAAATGAAATCAAGTTTCAATTCTATTAAGTGGCAACAAAAAAAAAGTGAAGCGTGATCATGGTTTTATTGTATGGCCCTTTCCTTTCGGCATTGTTAGACAGTAATCGTACAGGCAGGTAAAGGTGTTTCAGGATAAAGGGTTAATACATTACTATGTATGTTGTAACTAAATAAGGATGTCATAATAAACTGCGCTCCTTTACCTCGGTAAGCTAAGTCTTACTGAGGCAAGGTCAACATGGTTTATCTTTACGCTAATGGTGCTAAACACAGTTCTTCACTTTCGGACAGTTGTGTTTTTAACACGGAGAGCTCCACCTGGTGGCATGCATGCGCAGCAGCCTGCGCTGGAGACTTATCTTGTAATAACGCCGCAGTGAGTTCAGCACAGAAAAGATCGCCTGTTCCTTTAGGCGAAATGGGCAAGCGGTTATGAAGGATGGGCACAGCATCCTCACGGGTAACGCACAACGCTTGAATGTGCTGTTTATCCAACTGACCCGGCGCACTGGTAACAACCACCCACTGTACTGCCCCCTTTAGTAACGATCGGGCAGCAGTGATGACGGATTCGGTATTATCCAACGTCATTGCGGATAAACAGCTCAGCTCAAACGCATTCGGCGTAAGTCCGCTCGCCAGCGGTAATAATTCATCACGATAGCAGGCATTGATTTCAGCATTCACATAATAACCGCAGTCTGTATCTCCCATCACTGGATCGAGAATGATTTGGATGTCAGCGCGTAATGCGCGCACCTGCTTTAACCAAGCAACCAAAGGCGAAACCAGTGTAGTCGTGCCTATGTAGCCAATAACAATGGCACGCACATGCGTTAATGCACCGCGTTCCAACAGCCCTTGCAGAAAGCCTTCGAACCATTCGACCGGAATTTTTCCGCCATAGCAGCTAGGATAATGGGGAGTATTACTGAGAATAACGGTGGGCACCAATGCAACACGCAATCCATGTTGCGCCATGGCCGGAACAGCAATACTGTTACCCACGCAACCATAAACCACCTGCGACTGAATGGAGATAACATCGTAGCGAGTAGGTCCGGAACTAAAATGGGCGCTCTCAGCGTCCGGCGTGATGGGAACGTATTGCATGTAATTCCTTTATGCTAATGACAACACTATCGTTAGTGTCAGTAGAACCATATTGATAATGTTGTCAGGATAGCGCAAACATTTGACCATGAATACTGACAAAAGAATGTCTTACCCATCGACTATGTCACCACCTGATTTTCAAACTGCATCAGAAAGGACATCATCATGCATACAGCATTACCTGATATAGCCTTTTTCCACACGCTCGCCGATGCTGCTGCCGGGCAAACCCTCCCCCGCTACCGTTCCGCACAAAACCTCCATATCGGCACAAAACCGAAAGAGGGTTTTCGTTTCGATCCTGTTACTGATGCCGACAGAGAGGCAGAGCGCGTTATCCGCGCTCTGATTACGGAGCATTACCCTGAACATGCGATTTTGGGCGAGGAATTTGGTGCGACCGGCAGCGGTGAAACACAATGGATACTCGATCCAGTAGACGGCACGCGCCCATTTCTGTGTGGTATTCCTGTCTGGGGAACGCTGATAGGATTGTTAAACCAAGGTCGAGCCGTCATGGGAATGATGAGCCAGCCGTTCACTCAAGAGCGTTTCTGGGCCGATGGAATCCAATCATGGTGCCGCGGTCCTTACGGTGAATACGCGCTGCAAACACGCAAAAACATCCCTTTGTCACAGGCCATTTTGCATACAACATCCCCGAGTCCTCTATCACGTTCACCCGGAATCCATTTTCAGGCACTGACAGAGCAAACATTGATGACACGTTATGGTGGGGAGTGTTATGCCATGGCAATGCTGGCGGCCGGGCAAATTGATATCTGTGTAGAATATGGACTCCAGCCCTATGACATTGCCGCCCTGATCCCCATTATTGAACAGGCGGGTGGCACGGTAACCACGCTTGACGGCGGCCGTCCTGAAGGTGGCGGGCATATTCTTGCGACAGGTGATCCCTCACTTCATGAACAGGCATTAGCCATACTGTCCCCTAAATAATTCGCGCTACAGAACAGAATGTTAACGCGTTGAACGCTATTCGGCCCATCCCAGGGCCGAATAGCGCATCCGCAGTTTGAAATAGGATGGGGATTTTACTGCTCTTTTCCCCCTTCCAGAAGTCGCGCCCAACGCGCTCCTCCATTAACCTGTTCCAGAATCAGTTTTAATGTCATGGTCAACGGTACAGCCAACAAGATTCCGATTAGCCCTAATAGCCCCTGCCACACCAACAGTGAGATCAATACCACACTGGTGGCGATATTCAGTTTTCGCCCACACAGGTAAGGGTCAACGATCCACCCCAGAATCAGGTTGATAATCAGAAACGCCGCCAACGCGGCAACACCCGTGCTCATACCATTAAAGGCAAAAGCCTGAATAATGGGTGGCACCGCCGCCAGAATAGAACCCAATACCGGAATAAAATTCAGCAAAAAAGCCAGCACAGCCCAAATAAAGGCGAATTTGACCTGCAAAATGGTCAACAACACCCAAATTGCCACGCCGTTCAACACACTCATCAATGTTTTTAGCATCAGATACTGTGTCACGCTGTCGATCCCACGGCGCACGGCCTTCATACCCGATGATTCAGCATGAAATAATCGTTGAGTCTTCTCTACTAAAACCGGCACTTCGATCAGCATAAAAATCACAGTAAGAAACACGACTAATGCCGAAGAAAAAAAGCTGGATACATGACTGAGCATACGGGTAATCAACCCGAGGAATTGCCCTGGGTCAATAAGTGACATTGCAGCCTCAGGCGACAAGGTTAACCCCAGCTCCTGCAACGGTGCCATACCGACTGTTAGCTGGCGAGTGAGCAAACTGCGCATTTGCAAACTCATTTGGTTTAACTCAGGCAACGCAGCCACCATTCTGAGCAGAACATAAACCAACACCATCAGCAACACGCCACCTAGCAACACAACAACCAGAGCGCGTGGTAATCGTGAACGACACAACAACGCTACCACGGGCTCTAGCACGATAGCTAAAAACAAAGAAAGCAATATGATGGAAAGGATTGAAGCGGCCAGATGGATACCCATCATGACAATAGCAAGCGCGGCTAAAAGCAACATACGATGAAGCAAAGTATCATCGGAGCATACAGGTGTTTTCATGGTTTCCTGCTTATAGTTAAAACGACATTTGACCCCTTCCACACGCGATAAAATCCATTATCAAAAACAGCGCGTTGGAAAGTCTGTTCCTCAACAGAAAATATAGCGGCTTTTCGCCGTTACGTCGTTTTTACTGTAACTTGCTCCAATGCTTTCTGAGATACTCCACCGCCGGTGCGGTTTGGGGTTGATGAAGAAACGCTTCCCGAAAAAGCACGCTTCCCTTCACTTCCGGCAACGAATCATTGAGGTCAAGTTGTCGCTGCAATTCAGGCACACCGCCGTCTCGCGCCCAATCAGGTTCCTTCTGCGAAGGTACACCGACTTTATACAATGCGACACCAATGTAGAGACGCGTTTTCGTCGGCCTTACCACACCTACCCACCATTTTACCAGTGTGTCATAACGGACTATTTCACGTGAAAAAGGCCAGTAGATTTGCGGAACGATATAATCAATCAGACCGCGTTCCGCCCATAAACGGGTGTCAGCATAAGAGACATCATAGGCGGCCCCACCGCGCGTATCAGAACCACGCGCATCATTCTCTGCGTTGCGCCACACGCCTGCTGGGCTAATACCGAACTCAACCTGTGGTTTTGTCGCTTTTATCGCTGCCGATACTTGCTCAATCAAGAGTAAGGTATTATTGCGTCGCCAATCCCCCTTGGTAGCAAAAGCCTGCCCATACTGACGATAGGTGGCGTCGTCTTGCAACCGAGAAGTCGGTGTTTCGTAGTAGAAGTAATCATCAAAATGGATGCCGTCCACGCCATAATTATTGAGCAGTTCTACCACCACATTCGTGATCCACTGGCGCACATCCGGTAAACCAGGGTCCAGCACAAACCGATCGCTGGCCGTACGTATCCACTCTGGATGAAGTGCATAGACACTGGAAGGAGAAGCTCCGAGCGTGCGTCGCAATGCGGCTATTGTTTTCGGTTGGGTATTACTGGTAACGCGATAAGGGTTGAGCCAGGCATGAATTTTTAAGCCGCGTTTGTGTCCTTCTGCAAGGATGAACGCCAGAGGATCGTAACCGGGATCTTTACCTACAACACCGGTCAACACATCAGACCAGGGTAACAGAGCCGATCGGTACAACGCAGTACCATCCGGTTTCACCTGAAAAAAAACAGTGTTAACGCCCAGATGTACCAGATTGTCCAGTTTGTCGGTCAATGCCTTTTTTTGCATGGCGATGCGACGTTCGTCGGAAAGTACATCGCTCGAGGCAGGAGAAGGCCAGTCGAGACCAGAAAGTGTCGTAAGCCAAACGCCCCTAACGTTCTCCGGCGCAGCCGGAGATACGGGGACGGGAGCGTTAACCTCGGGAGCCGGTGTGACTTTCCCCTTACTACAACCAATTAACCAACACGCCAAAAACATCAAGAAGAAGCAACGTCGATAACTCAGCATGTTTTAACAGTTCCTTGGTATAAGGGGGCAATCTACGGCTTTAGGTACGGTATTTTTCCACCAATGCTTTAGCAATAGCCTCCGTTTGTGCATCGGCGTTACCCTCGATGTCTGATGGGCGGAAATGCATCTGAAACGCGCTGATAGTTAACCGTGTTTCCTTATCCAACTCACCGTTTTGCGGGATTTTATCATAGCCATACTTAAGTAACGTTTTCTGGAGAGTCAGCACATCAGCAGGCGCATTGGGTTGCCGTCCAGCCAGATACTTGTTTATCGTTACCTCATCCGGCCAGGCACCGACACCCATTTCAGCAAACCGTTTCCAGGGAAACAGTTTTCCTGGGTCCTGTTTACGCAGAGGGGCAATGTCGCTGTGAGCAAGGACGTTATCCGGCGTGATGTTGTTACGCTTTATAATGTCTTTAGTCAGAGCTGCAAGCGCCTTGATTTGCGTCTCATTGTAAGGATACCAGGTACGCACGCCAAGCATGTTATCGGTAAAACCGAGATTAACAATCTCAATCCCGATGGAAGCGTCGTTGAGATTTACCCGGCCATTCCAAGTGCTGACACCGGCATGCCATGCCCGCTTATCCTCGGGCACCAGTTGTAAAACCACAGGTTTGCCATTTCGCAGCGGCGGATTTTTCATCACCAGATAATGTGCACTAACCTGCTCTTGGGTCAGTACCTTCAACGAGCTCGCATCATCCAGCGCGGTATAGTGCAAAATCAAAAATCGAACACGTTCATTCTGACCTTTAGCTGGATAAGCGGTATCAACAATATAATCACCACGATCGACGAGCGTTGAGCGCGGTGTTGAACATCCCACCACAATTAATGCAAGTAGACTAACGATAAGCAATTTCAGTCCGAGCGGACGGGAGTATGTCGTCAAAAAAGAATTCAATATCATAGAAAAATTCACCTCCTTGATGATAATTAACAGCAATAAAAATCACGATAAGAAAATAAATACGTGTTTTATTCTGACAATAATTACTCGCTTGCTATTAAATCATCGTTAAACCGTTGCACAATTTGCACGTTTTATCGCATTGTTAATAATTAAGACTATAACAAACCACGGATTAAAGTGACATTGTCACAATGCAGGTAAGATATTAGGAGCTGAACGTTTCTAAAAACTGGACATAAAAAACGGGGGCCGTCAGGCCCCCGTTGTTAGCTTTGTGGATCACTACAACGCACGCTGCCGAGTTTCCTTACCTAACAGCATGATAGCAAAGACAGCAAACAGTATCGCCAGACTGAACAAGGTAAAAATACCGCCGATGGGCACCGCGCCAGCCACCATGACACCAACCAACAACGGTCCAAGAATCCCGCCAATGCGGCCGACAGCGGCCGCCATTCCCGCACCGGTGGCACGAATAGATGTCGCATATTGCTCTGGGGTATAGGCATAAAGCGCCCCCCAAGCCCCGAGATTGAAAAAGGAGAGCAGAGAACCGGACAGCAACAGTTGTGGTGCCGTGGTGGCTACACCAAAGAAATAGGCGCTAATCAGCGTTCCCAGCAGATAAACTACCAGCACCACCTTTCTTCCCGCTCGCTCAATCAACCAGGCCACGGTGAAATAGCCGGGTAATTGCGCCAGTGTCATCACCAGCACATAGCCAAAACTTTTCACCATATCAAAGCCTTTGAGCATCATGACGCTCGGAAGCCATAAAAACATGCCGTAATAAGAAAACACCACGCAAAACCAGACAATCCATAGCATGACACTGGCACGCCGCTGCTCTGGAGCCCATAGCGCGGCAATTTTGTGGCGGAACGCACTTTTTTTCTCTTTTTGGCTCAGTTGCAAATAGTGTGGCGAATCCGGCAAACGAAAACGCAGATACAAAGCATAAAAAGCAGGCAGCGCACACAGGATCATAGCACCGCGCCAACCAACGCTTGGCAACGGAATAAGAAAATAAGCAATCAACGCCGCCAGCAACCACCCTACCGCCCAAAAGCTTTCGAGTAAGACGACCACTCGCCCACGAACCTCAGGGGCAACGCTCTCACTGACCAGCGTCGACGCCACCGGAAGCTCCCCCCCTAGCCCCATACCAATAAAGAAACGCAGCACCAAAAGGCTTCCGAGTCCCCAGGCAAATGCGCTTAACCCACTGGCGATGCTAAACATCAACAGCGTGACCATAAACGCAGATTTTCGCCCTTTGCGATCGGCATAGAGTCCGAAAACAAATGCCCCAACGGCCATCCCGATAGAATTAACGCTACCGATAAGCCCCAACTGAGCAGCAGTCAGCCCCCACTCCACCTTCAACGCTGCCAGAACAAAGGACAACAGCCCGACATCCATGGCATCAAACAACCAACCTGTACCACAGATTAGCAACAACTTATTACTGGATAACGCACCCTGTCTTACCTGAGATAAAATCATGATATTGTTATGTCATCGTTAATCACGGTTTGTTTAGCATACTAAACACACGTAACGCTGTCATGTAGAGTTTTTATCCTGACAGCACAATTTATCCTTCACGCGGAATGACACCATGAGCGACAAGGCGATCTCGAACGCCGCACCTCCCCACTATTCTTCAGCAAATCAGCGCTTTTACAATGTGCGTCCCAGCGTTTATCTGCACATGGGGTGGCGTGAACGACTTTCCGTACTTAGACGATTGTTGTTTACTGCACGATCCCGCATGCCGGAACAGCCTTTGCCGGAAGTTATGCCCAATTGGAGAGCGTTTCTTAAACCTGACAATAAAACGCGCTTTATCTGGTTTGGTCATTCAAGTCTGTTGCTTAACATGGCTGGCTGTACGCTGCTGATCGACCCGGTATTTTCCGCTTCCGCTGCACCATTCCCCTTTCGTATTAAACGTTTTCAACCGCCCGTTGTGCCCATGGAAGCGCTGCCTGCCATTGACCTTATCGTGCTTTCACATAACCATTACGATCACTTGGACCGAGAAACCATTGGTTTTTTTCGCGACAAGAAAACCCTTTTTGTTACTCCGCTGGGTATGGGAGAAACGCTGCGTAAATGGGGAATTGCCTCGGAACGTATTACTGAGCGGGATTGGTATGAGGATTACACTTGGAAGACACTGAGGCTAACCGCCGCACCTGCGCGCCATGCCTCAGGGCGTACGCCCTTCGATCATAATAAATCACTCTGGTGTTCTTGGGTGTTGCAAAGCGCTCAGGAAACAGTGTACTACAGCGGTGACTCCGCCTATGACGACCACTTCGCAGCCATCAGGGAACGGTTTGGTCCTATTGATCTCGCTTTTGTCGAGAATGGGCAATACAACCGGCGTTGGCCCGATTCCCACATGACACCAGAACAAACCATCCAGGCGGTACTCGATCTGGCACCACGCACATTTGTGCCTATCCACTGGGGAATGTTTACCTTGTCACTGCACCATTGGACAGAGCCGGTACAGCGCAGCCACTCATTGGCCCTACAAAAAGGTATCCAGATCCTTTCCCCTCGCTTGGGTGAAGTGGTGGATAGCCACTCGGTATCGCCTTTACCGCTGTGGTGGATGCCGTTCGCACAGATGAAAAGTATCTCGGCGAAAAGCGCAGTCCCGATACCACACTCATCATCAGACGCTACATGCTCAGAAAACGACAGATCATAGAGATAAAAGCGACCTCAACGTGCGACTCAACTTCAGAAACGGCGTTGATAGGTCAAATATTTAGCGGTTTTGTCGTTTCTTTATGCGTTTGACATTGCCATTTCAGGTTTAAAATACATTTTATAGTAGACTGATGCGCGATTTCAGATTTTAACCATCCATTTGATAAGGTCTTTTTCTTGGCAAAATCATTACTACGCAGCGGAAGTTTGGTCGATTTTTTTGCGTTGGGCGAAAATGGGCAGCCAGTTTATGCATCGGCACTTCAGTTGCGGGAAACCCTACGTTTACGACGACAACAAGAGATCGCAGATTGCCTGGCCATTCCCCAGCCTAATGAAACGGGCGATCGTCTTGACTGGTATGCTCCCAGCGAAGGAAAAGTAACCTCATGGATGGCTGCGGGCGAAGCAGAACGGGATGCGGCGCTGGAGACATTGCAAACATGCCTGACAACCGTGGCTGCGTTGAGTGAACGCGCGCTCGCGTCAGAAAACGCCGCATTGCAACGCTTCGGCGCTCTGCTTGCCAAAGCATTCCAATTTCCAGCAGCAAATTACGTTTATCTGGTTGATGGCCGACCAGTGATCACTTTTTGGGGCTTCGTTAATCTCGATCAAAAGCCCCGGACTGACGCATTAGAATGCCTGCGTGAAGCCTTACCCGCTATCACAGTACAACCGCTGGTCGAGCCCCCCGTTGCTCCGCTTATCTCCCAGCCGAATGCAGCCGCTGCCTATGCGGAAACATCTTCGTTACCGGTTGAACCGGAAAATGAACCAGAAATGGCCCCCAAGGCGGCAATCCCGGCAATGCCATCTGCCGTTCCGGGAAAATCAGTATTGCGCCGCTGGTGGTGGGTAGCCCCAGGTGTGGCATTAGCCGGGGCGCTGGTCTGGCAATTCCGTGGCGGTATACCTGCCGCGCCAGCAACATCGACGCCGGTTGTTGCACATACGCCAGAAAAACGCGTGTTGCCAGCAACAGAAAAACCTAAAGAAGCTGACATCATTGCACAAAACGCCACACCGATCGCGCCGCCGACCGTTGCTGAGCAAGCGCCGACCACGGTAGAAAAAACACCGATCGCGCCGCCCCCAGAAAAAGTGCCTGAAACACAGCAACCGGTTGTCGCTCACAGCCCCGCTCCAGCACCGAGCGCACCGCCGGTTGAAAATGTCGTAGCGGAAGCCAAACCCGAAGAGAGTAAGCCTGTCGATAAAAATGCACTGGTGATGCCAGCACTGGCGGTCAAACTGGGTAAAACCGACTTTCTTAATGGAAACTGGCGCGTCACCGCCGACACGAAAACACCCACAATCGGTAAACCTGCCAGCTTGCGTTATCAATTGAAAGATGGCCAAGGCACGGTGCGCCTCACTCACGGTGATGGCGTCACTTGCCGTGCTAACGTCAATGCCGGATTAATGCAATCAGGCAACCTGATTATTAACAGCCGAGTCAAAGCGCGCTGTAGTGATGGTTCTCGTTATCAAATGCCTGAAGTTGTCTGTACCCAAGGGGCCAGTGGCCCGGCTGAGTGCTCAGGCCGTTACGACGACAATAACGAGATACCTTTGACTTTCAAGCGTGAGAGCGAATAACCCTATGCTGGCCACGATTACAGACTATAAACAAAAGATCACTCTCATCCAGGACAGCGGTCTGCAATTTTTGGATTTTGCGCTTAAACCGGCTATCGATGTGCAAGGCCCTGGCAAGTTTGTTCGCAAAACGGCTAATGGCCCGTTGCTACGTCTGATCCTTAACGAGGAGAACGGCAAGTATCTCCTACCTGCGCCTATGGGAACAGCACCAGAAGTGGTTCGCCCTGAATCCAGCTTCTCGCTGGGCGAGTCGCTGCTGCTGTTGAGTAATGTCTGGCTACCATTACCCTTTTTGCGTTTTAACCCGCCGCGTACCTTTATCGGCGGTCCGGATAACTGGGCACGCGTGAAGGTAGTTACACTGCCAAGACCGGATCAAGATGGTAATACCCACCGTATCTGTATCGTTTTTGATACCAAGGTCTACCCAGACGGTGAGGCAAATGAACTGCTCGCGCCGACCGAAAGTGATATCACCGCAGGGCTGAAATTCACGCTAGCCTACCACAGTGAAGAACTGGGTGAATTCCTTGATTTGACCTGGGTGGATGGTTGGTTGCGTGAAGTGTTCACCCAACATGCGACAGAACGTGAGCAGCGAAGCGAAGCCGATCAGCGCACCGCGTTGCGTGGTTTTGAGTATCAGGCACACTATTTGAATCTGCTTGATATGCTTGGCAAACAGTTAAGAATACCGGAAATCACACTGGTTGCGGGCACAAGGCAAGAGCCAGATATTGCCGTTGATCTTATCCTGGACGTTGGCAACTCACACACTTGCGGCATTCTGGTCGAAGATCATCCCGAAGCGCACAATGGCCTGAGTCAGAGCTACGAGCTGCAATTGCGCGATCTGGAACAGCCTCACCAAATTTACAATGAGATGTTTGAAAGTCGTATCGAATTTGCACAAGCGCAGTTTGGCAAGCCCAATTTTTCTGTGGAAAGTGGCCGCGAAGACGCCTTTCTGTGGCCTTCGATTGTGCGTGTCGGGCGAGAAGCAAGCCGCTTGGCGCTGGCACGACTTGGTACTGAAGGAGCTAGCGGCCTTTCCAGCCCACGTCGCTATCTGTGGGATGAAGAGAGTTACGCGCCCGGCTGGCGTTTCAGTAAGACCATCGGTAATGCTGCGCTAGAACCTCACGCGATCGCCGCGCCTTTCACGCATCTGATGAATGATGAAGGGCAACCTCTGTTTACTATTCCCTTTGACGAGCGCCTCCCAGTCTTTTCTGCACAATATAGCCGAAGTTCGCTCATGACACTGATGCTGTGCGAACTGCTGGCACAAGCGCTAAGCCAAATGAACAGTGCGGCGCAACGTGCGAAAATGATGAATGACAACGCACCACGCCGTCTGCGTAACATCATTTTGACACTCCCTTCTGCCATGCCGAAGCCCGAGCGCGAAATTTTTCGTCGTCGCATGCAAGAAGCCATTGGTCTGGTCTGGAAAGCGATGGGATGGCATCCGACTGATGATGGATTCACGACGGAACAAGAGAAGGCAGCAAGCCGCTTCCGTGTTCCTGAAGTACAAATGGAATGGGATGAAGCCACCTGCGGCCAGATGGTTTATCTCTACAACGAAAGCCAAGTGAATTTTGGTGGTAACACCAAAGCATTTTTCGCGAGTCAAGCGCGACCAGACAGGGTGCGCGATGCAGACGAAAAGCCGGGGCAAACCTTACGCGTCGCCTCCATTGATATCGGCGGCGGTACCACCGATCTTGCCGTGACGCAATACACGCTGGATGACAGCATCGGCAGTAACGTGAAGATTAGCCCGTTGCTGATGTTCCGCGAAGGTTTCAAAGTGGCTGGCGACGATATCTTGCTGGATATGATCCAACTCTATGTACTGCCCGCACTGCACGCCTCCCTGAAAAAAGCCGGGATAGTTAATCCAGACAGCGTGATGGATAAGCTGTTTGGTAACGCCGGCAGAATGGATGGCCAATCCGCTCTGCGCCAACAGTCCACTCTGCAAATTCTGATGCCGATTGGACGCGCAATTCTGGAGTCTTATGAAGGGTTCGATCCGCTCGACATGAGCGCCGAATTGGAAGCCACTTTCGGTGAACTGCTGCCACATCGCCCAACTAACAAGGTACTAGAGTATCTGAACGGCGAAATTCAGCGTGAACAACCCGCTGAAACACCCGCATTCGACATCCTGCACACACCGCTGATCGTCCGGTTAAGTAAATTGCATGGCGAATTTTTGTCAAACCGTATCAGCATTACGCAAAATCTGCGCTCATTGTGTGAAGTGGTCGCGCTCTATGATTGTGATGTGCTGTTGCTAACAGGACGCCCGTCCCGCTTCCCAGGCGTTCAGGCGCTGTTCCGTTACCTTCAACCGTTGCCCATCAGTCGTATTGTGTCGCTGGATGGCTATCACACCAGTGACTGGTATCCCTTCAATAAATTTGGTCGTATTGAGAACCCGAAATCCACTGCGGCTGTGGGTGCTATGCTTTGCTTGCTGGCGCTGGATTTACGATTACCGGGTTTTTATTTCAAAGCAGGCGATTTTGAACCCTATTCGACCATACGCTATTTCGGCATGATCGATGCAAACCAGCAGCTAACACAAGACAACCTCTATTACAGCGACATTGATCTGGATGACGCCGATTTCGAATTGGATAAACACGGCTACTTTTCTGTGCGTGGGGGTATTGGGCTGGGTTTCCGTCAGTTGGATAACGAACGTTGGCCCGCCACACCGCTCTATACGCTGACCATTACCGATCAACCGTTAGCACGCAAACTCGCGGGGGACAGCGTATTGCATTTGCGTCTGGCAGTAACACGCGAAGCGGGGCAAACCACGCCTGAACGTTTCGACATTGCCGACGCCACTCTGCAAGATGGCAGTCGGGTTCCTCTTCATTATTTGCGGCTGCGGCTTAATACGCTGGCTGACAGCGCTTCCGGCGCCACACACTACTGGATCGACAGCGGGAGCGTATTCATTAAATGAGAGCACTGACGCCAAAACAACTTTCGACCCGATTAACCACACAGTTAACCGCCGTATCAGAGGGTATTGAGCGGGCCATTGCCTGGGTGGAAGCCAATCGTACTCGTTCGCCACGTTTGGAGATGGAAGCCGATACGCTGACAATAAAATTGCGCCGTCATCGCAACAAAGCGCAACGTCTGGCAGATTGCGCCGCAAAAGAGATGGCCATTGGGCTGTTTGGTCAGGCGCAGGAAGGAAAAACCTACCTGATTTCCGCACTTGCCGCGGGAGAGAATGGCCGTTTGGAAAGCGATCTCGGCGGCCATACGCTGGACTATCAGGCACACATCAACCCAGAGAACCAACCTGCTGGGCTGGTCACTCGCTTTACACGCCAGCCAGGCGTGAAAAATGCCACTTATCCGCTCCAACTGCTGCTGCTAACCGAAGCAGATATCGTCAATATCCTGACGCAAGCGTATTTGGCTACCGCGGTCTCGCAACCAACACCGCGTGGACTTGCCGATGATGAACAGCAACTGGCCGAACAAATGGCGCAGTTGGCAATGCACCGTCAGTCTGAAGAGATCCCAGGATTCAGCAGTGATGAGGTCATTGCCCTGTGGGATAGCTTGGTCCGTCATGACGGGAAACGCCAAAAGTGGTTAGAGACTCACTTTTGGCCCGCCGCGATCGCCCTCACCCCAGCACTGACCATCGACGATCGCGCGCGTCTGTTTTCTGTGCTGTGGCATGGCAAAGAAGACTATACTGCAGCATATCGGCAGTTTGCTCATACGTTACAGCGTTTGAATTACAGCCAAAAAGTATTGGCTCCGTTGAGTGTATTGGTCGATGACGTCTTGCTGCCGACCGATGGCATCATGAACTTGTCAACCATTGCCTATCTCAACACCTCTTCTGACCCCAGCGTGCATGTTCGTCCGGTCATCAATAACCGTGCCAGCAAACCGGTTGAGCTGTCGTTAGCAGAACTGGCCTTCTTGTCAGTGGAACTGGTCGTGACGTTGCAGTCACCTACACGCGAACCCCTGTTTGAACAAGTCGACCTGCTGGATATTCCGGGCTTTAATCCTCTGAGCAGCGTGCACGCCACTCCGCATCTCGATCGAGAACATGGCGCTACGCAACGCTACCCAGTACTGGTGAAGAATCTGTTGCAAGCCAAGGCAAGTTATTTGCTTGAGCGCTACACCGATCAACACGCAATCAATCTGCTAATGGTCTGCACTGCGGTAGACAGGCGCGCCGACGTCAAAGCGGTAGGTAAAGCGCTCGATTATTGGGTAAAGCAGACTCAAGGGGAAACGGCGCAACAGCGCAGTCAGCACAAACCCGGACTGATTTGGGCTATCACCAAATTCGATCAACGTGTAGTGCACAACACTCACTATGATGAGGGTGTCCAGCGTTATGTGGGGAATCCCGGTGAGTCTTGGGGAACCATGTTGGCAACGGATGATCGTGGTGTAAAACGCATGGCCAATTGGTTGGATACCGAAGTAAAACGCGAAACCAAGCTGACGCGCCTGTCGGAACAGTTGCAGGGCATGCAAAACGAGCTTTTTGAGCACATACTCGGCGGCTGGTATCAGTCTGACAGTGAAATTTCTGCTTTGAGAAAGCAGAAAGTGGCTGAGTCCGTTTTAAAATCGTTACAAACGCGACCCGGCGTACACGGTGAGTTGCTTGAGCGCATGCTGCCAACGCGTGATGAACTGCGTCGTCTTTATCAACAACAGCGCCAGCCCTCCACCGGCAATATCAGTCATCCAGCACTGGACAGCGTTGCCACAACACATGCCGATCCGTTCGGCATCGGTATTGAGATCGATTTATTTAGTGATACGCCAATGGATACGGCGTTGGATGATGTGCCACAGGTCCAGAGTGATGTGGAAACTAATACCGTGTTTGCTCGGCAGGTTCTGCGCTTTTGGATAAACCATATGCGCAATTTGCCCGATAACGCCCCTCTGGTCGAACTGCTCGGATTGAGCAAGCAAACGCTGGAGATGCTGATGGAAGAAGTCATCACTGCCGGTTTGCGTCAGGGGATCAGCCAAGCATTGCACCTCGCGCTGAACCAGGACGATCACCCCAGTGCCTACACGGATAATGAGATCGACAGCCAGGTTTCTCGTGCTTTGACCGTTCTTGGCGATTTTATTGCCTGGCTGGGATTCCAAAAAATGGCCGAGGAAGATCGCCCGGAAAGTCGCATTAACCGTGGTCGTAAAATTTTCGCAAAACCGGAAAAACAGGCAATCAGTTGGGGAGCCGCCAAGCGCTTAACCAAACTGTCACTCACCCCCACCAATAACACGGCTTTTTACGTATATGACTGGCTGGTTGGGTTGAATACCCTGATTCTGCAAAATGCCGGACACTCTGCCGGTGGCGAACTGGATGCCGAACAGCGCAAACAGTTAGGCACTATTTTGCAAATTTTCAAACCCACACCCACAACTGCCAAATAAACTGCTCGCCCCTGCGTTTTAGCGCAGGGGTGGCGATTATCAAGGGTATTTTTCAATATGCGTGTGATTCAGTTCAAGCCCAGCAAACAGTGATGAATGATGGTTATCCATGATATGACTGCGCAGTCGCGCCAGGCTGATATCATAATCAGAAACACAGCAGGCGCTGTAGTACAGAGATTTTTCTGCTCTTGTCGCGAGATAGTGATCAACAGTGCGCTTAATATCCGATAATGTCATTTCGGATTTCGATGTCGAAGCCTGAGTTGTTTTCGCCTGTTCCAGAAGCTGCTTGCATCCCTCTGCCATCGCTAAGCTTCTCTCCGACTGCGTAGATAGCACTTCGCAATTTCCGAACTTGTTGACATGACATTTTATGATGCCCCCTAGCGTAACAACTTTGTCCCCCTGCGCCAGCGCGGTTATGACCTCTTGCACTTGATTTTGCATTTCCCGATCGCTGACGATCACATAGAGGCAATTCGCGTCAGTGATATCTTCAACAGGCCGTCCTTTTACCGACATTCTTGCCGGATCGACACACGCGGTTCCCAATATTTGTGACGGCGTGGTCGGAGGATCGATGGCCAACAGCACGGTTGCCCCACGACTTCGATCATCAACCACACCGCTCCCGCCGTAGGAACTATTAAAGTAATTCTGCTCAGAGCGATACACGGATAGACTGCCAGACGTTATTTTTGAAAAAGCATCGATACTGCGGTCATAGGCGTGATTATGCCTGTGTTGATAGTCACCATAATCAATGTCTATAACCCGCCAACTGATATCACAGTACCCGAGATGTTGCAGTTGTCTGTGGATAAAGGACTCCATCAACAATCCACCGGCCCCAAAAGATATCAACGTAATAGCGCGATCTTTGTTTGATATCTGCTGTATATGATTGAGCACACTATTGATGTAACTTACACGGCTACGCAGTGAGGAGATATCCTCATGCTCACTCCAAAACATGTCAGACATTTGGCGATAAACAACGTTTCCCTTATGTCGGAGATACGTCTGTTTCATCACAGCATCAGGGGTCAAAGAGACATCGTGACCACGAGATGAGAGGGGAAGCAAAGCAATAGATTCGCGGGCAACAGAGGGCAACATAGCAATCTCTCTCAGCGTACTGAGGATAAACTATAATCTCTCGTCGCTCTCGCACGCTACAAAAATTCACCACGCCCCACCGCAAGGTACGGTGGGAACGTGATCGCGCTATTTATTCTAATAGGCTCAGGCCAAAAAACCGCTTAACAAGCCAACGCCCAACAGTGCTGAGCCGGCGCCAATCGCGCGCGGCCACCAAACGCTACGCTTCGCTGCCAGCATGGCATAACCCAACGCCAACCCGCCAATGTGCAACAGTGCCGTCGCCAGCACCATCCCTGACAAAGCGCCAAAAGAGTGAGACAATTCTGCACCGTGTGCCAGTCCATGAAACAGCGCAAAGCCCCCTACCAGCACTGCACCGGCAGTGGCTGACAGTTTCAGTTGCATGGCCACCATCAGACCCAACACCAACAGCGAGGCGGCAACAATATGTTCAGTCGCTGGAACAACCAGACCCGCCATACCGATCAGAGCCCCTACCAGCAACAAACTGGCAAAAGAGATCGGTGCCAACCACCATTTCTGCGTATTCATCGCGCTCCACACGCCGACCAGCGTCATAGCAAACAGGTGATCAAGACCGGTAAGCGGGTGGATGAATCCTTGCATAAAGCCGGCTACGTGGTGAGCGCCATCATCAGCCCCAACATGAGCAAAGGCAGCAGCGGGTAAGGCGAAAAGTGCAGCAGTAAAGAGGACCTTCATCGGGTTATTCATTTTTGATTCCATTGATAGGTTGGTAAGAAATACATCAACAGAACCGTTTTACCCAATACAACAACATCAAGTTATGATTTAAATTAATTTTGTATGAACTATGGTTTTTAACGCTGAAAATAAAACAAATATTGAAATTAAAACAATATTAACCAAATTTATTAGCACTGAATATCGAATAAATGATAATGCGTCATTTTATCAACATGAGCCATCCCTGTGAGTATAACGCTGCTATCCCCGTCACCTTACATTGCAGGTACGTTGGTCACGTTCGTTATTCGGCCCATCCCTGGGCCTTATCTCTCTCAAGACCGCCGCAAGCAGAGTTCAAATAGCTTCCCAGCCGATTGGTCACCCTTATCATTTACCGAGGGGTGCCCTTATTTGCCGCCTCCTGCTGCTCAAATTATTGAGGGCATCGTACCTTCTTTACTAAGCATCTCCGCTTAACGGATTGCGCGTTTCAATATCCGGTTGGCGTTACTGTAAAAATCATCAGCAACTTCATTCAGCGAACCTTTACCATAGTCCAGGCGCTGAACACTGGTCGTCCACAGCTGTACCAGTTCTTGGTTTTCCATGTAAGGTGATACAGGAACCTGGGTTGCAGGCTGTTCTGCCGCTGCCTTGTAGGCATTGGCCAACAAGTTGGTTGGTGTTATCACTCCACTCTCTTCCAACAATGTCACTGCTTTCGGATTGGCCGGCATGCCGTTTTGTAATGCTAACGCTTTGATGCCTTCCGGGTTACTCAGCAAAAACCCAATCAGCATGGCTGATTCTTTTGGATATTGGGTATTTTTACCCACGGCAAATAGCGAGGATGGTTTGGTGTTTATCGCCGAATCTTTCGCATTACTCAGCATGGGATAGGGCCCCGGCTCCAGCACCGCTTCTTTTGGCATGTTGCTAGCGTAGGTATAGATGGCTGAATCCCATAAATACATTCCCCCCATTTCGCCATTAATCCACGGGCGAATTTCATAGACGTTGGTACGGCCAAACGAGGAAAAATAACGCTGATCGGGTATCACATGGTTATCCACCAGCTTTTTATAGAAACCAAACAGTTCACGGACCTGCTCACGATTGTAAGCCAGGCTTTGTTTGCTCTCCGCGATCATATCGATGCCATACTTCTGTGCCATGTAGGCACGCCCCAGCGTCAAGATATCGAGTACGTCAGAAGAGCCCTGCGCTACGCCAAGCGGATAGTAATTATCACCCAACGCTTTTTTAAAAGCGGGTCCGGCTGCAAACAGTTCGTCCCAGGTCTTTGGATAGGCCACGCCAGCCTTATCCCACGTGCCTTTGTTATAGATAAAACCGCGTGACGTCATGGATATGGGCACGCCTTGCAACTTGCCTTTAACTTCACCGGTTCTGAGATACTGAGGAGGAAAATCGGTCAACGCCAACGCATCGCGTTGTTTATACAGATCGTAAAAGCCGTCGCCGTTACGCGAAAACTGAGGGAGCCAGTTCCAATCAATCCGGATCACATCCGGCTCTTGCCCCCCCGCCATCTGCGTTGACAAGCGCGACAAATACCCATCCCAGCCTGCGTATTCAGCTTTCACTTTGATCTCAGGGTGTGCTTTCTGGAAAGCATTAATGGCGGCCAGCGTGGCTTCATGTCGCTGGTTTCCCCCCCACCAGGAGATACGAACTTCAACAGGATCGGCAGCATGAACCCCAAAGCTGCCCAACGGTAATGCGGCACATAACAGTAGGATACGAGGAATACGATGCAAGACTTTCGTCATAATAGAACCCTTAATTATAGTCATTGTGCTGGTATCACCCACACAGCAGAACATCGTGGGTACTCTATTCATCGAAAAAGACATATTTCATCGAAAAACGTAGGGTCGCGCTGGGCCGTGTGTCCACCTCGCAAGCGACAGCAGGATACTCGCAGTTTGTGTTCGATGGCCTCCCATGGCCAATTGCAGGTGAGTTGATGTGTAGACGGAGCGTTTGATTCCCGCTCCGCCCATTTTATGTGTCAGTCAGGCAACTTAACGGCAAGATCGGCAATCTTCACCGGTTGTTCCAGACGCAGCGATCGGTTAGCGGCAATCCCGGTCAGAATGGAACGAGCGCCATCACGGTAATCAGCCGCGCGTTGGAGAGGATCGGGATCGGGTGTGCCAAACAGATCGTTCAGCATCACCAGGTCACCACCGCCGTGCCCACCCGCCTGGTACACCACGGGCACTTTATAAGGCGCATCAAACATTGGATACACCGTGATTTCACACTGATCCAGTGCGCCTTCATCCTCTTTTTGTCCGCCGCCGTTCACATAGGATTTTTCTACCAACTTCATTTCCAGCCGCCCTTTACTGCCGTTGAACACCACATTCAATCCCTCCCACGGCAGATAGGCATTCAACGAATAGGTCATGATGGCTTTATTTTTGTAGCGCACCATTACCCCCATGACATCTTCAATATTGATACCGTCATCAAATACGCTTTTATCGCGGTAGTAGCCATCCTCGTGTTCAGCATCCAAATACAGTGCGGTAAGCTGAGCACTTTCATTCATATGCAACGCAAACGGATCGTCCTTTGCCGCCGAGCTATTATGCGAACGCGCATAAAATTCGGTTACGCCGCGCGCTTCCGCATTCGCCTTACCATAAAAACGCAAATCGCCCTGGGCATAGACGGTTTCCGGTTCGGAATGCAGCCAGAAATTGACCAGATCGAAATGATGGGTAGATTTGTGCACCAGTAGCCCACCGCTGTTACGTTTGTCGCGGTGCCAACGGCGGAAATAGTCTGCGCCGTGTTGAGTATTCAATAACCACTCAAAATGCACCGAGAACACATCACCAATCACGCCGGAGGCAATCAACTCGCGAATCTTGCTGTGGTGTGGGGCATAACGATAGTTGAAGGTGACGCGCAGTTTGCGTCCAGTTCGCGCAATGGCATCGATGATGGACTGGCATTTTTCTTCATCGATAGTCATCGGTTTTTCACTGATCACATCGCACCCCAACTCCATTGCACGAATAATATAGTGGTGATGGGTGCGGTCGATGGAAGTCACGATCACGATATCGGGTTTGCACTCGGCTATCATGGTGTCAAACTGCTCGGCGCCGTAGCAGGGCACCGCCGCATGCCCCCACTCGCCAATCATTTTATTGGCATACTTCATGCGCGTTTGGTTGGTGTCGCAAAACGCGACAAAGGCGCTGGTCTCCTGGTAATCCCTGGCAATTGAGGTTAAATAAAGACCGGCACGCCCTCCCGTACCGACGACTGCATATTTTTTCTTCATTGATATCGTTCCTTATTTTCTGACATTAACGCACTATGGCGTCGCCATTTTTCGACCTCGTTAACCAATCACGAGCTATCTCATTGACAACGCTTCATGACTCTTTGCTATGCTGGCGCGATGCATGACAACCACAGCTTTGTAACCTCATGAATGTGCTCCCCCCTTTACGCTTGCTGGAGGTCAAAACGCCATTGATTTGGCACTGGCCACATTTCCTCGATGTGGTTGACCTCATTGCGCGTTATCGCTTTAACGGACTGATCGTGCACCAACAAAATATTCTGGCGTTACTGGCTCGCCCGCCGGCGTATAACAAAAATCCCGGCATTGAAAATCTGCATCACGAACGTGAAAGTACGCTGAGCTATCTGCAACGGGTATCTCACCATTGTCAGTCGCGTAATATCCAACTCTGGATACAAGGGGAAGCCTTTCCCGGTGATGCCAAAATTAAACAAAAATTTCCGGAGTTTTTTCTGGGCGATGAAACCGTCGCCAATAGCTCGTCCTTTCTGACGCGCTTTTACAGTGAAACGGTGGATGAAATGCTGGCGGCCCTGCCAAACATCAGCGGACTTATCTTGAGCCTGCAAACCCCGACGTTTCATCCTGAGCAGTGGAAACAAAGCATGAAAGTGCTGCACCGTATTCTGCGCCTGCATGGAAAAAAACTGGTGTTGCGTGATTACCTTGATGACAGTTGGCCACGTCGCCAATTGCATAACACGCTGAGCAGCCTGCCAGACGATGTGCGCGTTTCGATGAAGGCCACCGCAATGGATTACCGTCCCGGTTTTGCCAACAATCCGGAGCTGATGGCCTTCCCCGGCAATAAAAAATGGATCGAGTTCGATCTTTGGGGTATCGACTACGGCTGGACGCTGCTGCCCTGCATGCTGGTGGATGAAATTCAGGGGCGTTTGAGCTGGGCGCACGCCGTTGCTGGCGATGAGTTGGAAGCTATCAGTGCCCGCATCAGTTGGGAATGGATCAGCAACAGTTCGCTGCTGGAATCGGTCAATGAAATCAACCTGTACGGATTGGCGCGGCTGATCAACCATTCCGATAACGGTGAGCTTCATGCCGCCGCTTTGTTCCAACGTTGGTTGCACGATAACCATGCGGTTAACGCGAATGCCGTTACCACGAGTGCTACGGGCAAACGTTTTGATGCCGTTCAAACGCTGTTTTTCAACAGTTACGACTGGATGTGTAAAACCCCGTATTTCCTTGGACGTTTGTTGCACCGCCATAGCCAATTACCTCACACCCTGGAACAAGCTATTCCGTTGTTGCATGCAGAGACACGAAGCGCTAACTGGGCGCAATCTTTCCAGCCGCTCTTCCCCGTTGACGATCGCTTGCTGGGGAATAATCAATACGAACTGGTAACGCTTGAGCGACAACAATCCCATTTTTATGCCCACCACTTGCGACAATCTGCACGGGAAATTCACCATGCGAGACTGCTACCCGATCCGCTCTCATCGCGGCTGGCCGCCAGTTGGGATTGCGCCTGGTGGTACACTGCGCTATGCGATCATGCGAAACAACTGGTTGCCGATTCACTCTTTACCATGAGCTACGGCACCGCGGTGACCTTGCATGAACAACACTGTAACGACGCCCAAGCCTTTGCTGAAAAATTGGATCACTGGCTCACGCAGCATCAGTATGATTATCCGCACTTTCTGCGCATGCTAATGGCACCAGAGCGTTTGCATCGATTAGCGGAGTCTTGCCGCAAATCGTCCTCTGACTGAGCGAGATGGCCGCTGAATGGTTGTCAGCATAAGCGTTGCTTTAATCAGGTGAAACGCTGTTTTGAAAGGGACATTCCCTGAAAGAAGAATATGTCGTGAAGTTGTGATATTTATCGCAAATACCACGGCATCATGGTGACTAACGTCACAGTTTCATGGCATTAAAGCGTGATGTCATTCACTCTTACCGTTGTTTTATGTGATGGCAATCGCAATTTATTTTCCTTCTCCTTTTTTGTCGGCAATAATGATGCCGAAGAATGGACATGCCGCACCGAGGGACCTGAATCATGCCACAACGCTTTTTACGGGATACATTATCCACCCCGCTGGGAGAATTAATTGTCATCGCTGACGAGCAATATCGATTACGCGCCGTTGAGTGGAAAGAGTATGAAGAGGCGTTATATTGCCTGCTGGCTCGACGTTATAAAAATGATCCCTTCGCGTTAACAGAAGCGGTTAATCCAGGTGGATTGACTCAGGCATTAGCGCGCTATTTTGCCGGCGAATTGCATGTTATTGATACCCTCCCCGTGGCCAGCCTCGGAACACCGTTTCAGCAACAGGTGTGGCAGGAACTGCGGAAAATTCCTTGCGGTACCACCATCACTTACGGTGAATTAGCCGCTCGACTTGGTACACCGACAGCGTCACGCGCGGTCGGCATGGCGAACGGGAGCAATCCCATCAGTATCGTTGTTCCCTGCCATCGCGTTATTGGTGCTAATGGTGCATTGACCGGTTATGCCGGTGGTGTGAAACGTAAAGCCTGGTTGCTCGCGCATGAAGGTGTGAGGATGCGTCAGGGTGCGCTACCGCTATATATTCAATGACATATCGATTAATGATTTGAATAACGACAAAAAAACCACGCAAATCCCTTTTTCCTTCTAATGGCAATCGATGTACCCTATTTATTCGTTTGATATACGAATGACGACACTTACCATGACCGATAAAAGCTGTTAAAATTGACCGATATCAATTATCGACTGAGCAAAGTCTATGATCCCGGAAAAGCGAATTATTCGGCGTATTCAGTCTGGTGGTTGTGCAATCCATTGTCAGGATTGCAGCATCAGCCAGCTGTGCATTCCTTTTACATTAAATGAGCATGAACTCGATCAGCTCGATAATATCATTGAAAGGAAGAAACCGATCCAGAAGGGACAGGCGCTGTTCAAAGCCGGTGATGAATTGAAATCTCTCTACGCCATCCGTTCAGGAACCATCAAAAGTTACACCATCACCGAACAGGGTGACGAGCAGATTACCGGTTTTCATTTAGCGGGTGATTTGGTCGGTTTTGACGCCATTGGTGGTGCTCAGCACCCTAGTTTTGCGCAAGCACTCGAAACATCCATGGTGTGTGAGATCCCTTTTGAGACACTAGACGACCTGTCTGGGAAGATGCCTAATCTGCGTCAACAGATGATGCGTCTGATGAGCGGAGAAATCCGTAGCGATCAAGACATGATACTGTTGCTGTCGAAAAAGAATGCGGAAGAGCGGCTGGCAGCCTTTATCTACAACCTGTCTCGCCGTTTTGCCCAGCGCGGCTTCTCACCGCGTGAATTCCGCCTGACCATGACGCGTGGCGACATTGGCAACTATTTAGGCCTCACGGTGGAAACCATCAGCCGTCTACTGGGGCGCTTCCAAAAAAGCGGTATCCTTGCGGTGAAGGGCAAATACATCACCCTCGAGAACATCGATGCGCTGTCTGAACTGGCCGGAACGGCACGCACTAAGGCCTAAGCTATTGCCGGGTCATTGTTTTATTTTATTGATCCGGCCCTCATCTCCCGTTGTTAAAAACGATTCCCATGAGGTACTCTTAATTACCGGCTGTAAGTTGACAGCTGTTAGGAGGACCTATGGCAACGTATCAGAACTTACTGGTAGCTATTGACCCGAATCAGGATGACCAACCCGCGCTGCGGCGTGCTGTCTATCTGGTTCAGCGGTTAGGCGGTCGTATCAAGGCGTTTCTGCCAATTTATGACTTCTCTTACGAAATGACCACATTGCTATCGCCGGATGAACGCACGGAAATGCGTAAGGGTGTCATTGAACAGCGAAAAGAATGGATTGCAGAACAGTGCGCCTACTATATAGAAGCCGGCGTGCCCATCGATATTAAAGTGATATGGCACAACAAACCCTATGTTGCCATTATCCAGGAAGTGCTCGCCCATCAGCATGATTTGGTTTTAAAAATGGCACACCAGCATGACAGGCTGGAAGCCGTTATTTTTACCCCTTTGGATTGGCAACTGTTACGTAAATGTCCCTGCCCAATGTGGATGGTAAAAGACCAACCCTGGCCCGATAATGGCCGAGCGCTGGTTGCCGTTAACCTTGCCAGTGAAGATCCCTACCACGATCCGCTTAACATCAAACTGGTTTCCGAGGCCCTGGCATTGGCCAAGCAAGTCGACCAGACGGAAGTGCATCTGGTCGGTGCGTATCCGGTTACTCCGATAAATATTGCCATCGAATTACCTGATTTCGACCCCGGTGTCTATAACGATGCCATTCGTGGCCAGCATCTGATTGCCATGAAATCCTTACGCCAGAAATTTTCGCTGGATGAACGCCTGACACATGTGGAAAAAGGACTACCGGAAGAGGTTATTCCCGATTTAGCAGAGCATCTGCAGGCCGGTGTGGTGGTACTCGGCTCATTGGGACGTACAGGCTTATCTGCCGCCTTTATCGGGAATACCGTTGAACACGTTATTGATCACCTGAAATGTGACCTGTTAGCGATCAAACCCGATGATTTTGTTTCTCCGGTAACCCTCGACGGTGAAAGTGAGGATACCAAAGCATAACGCTTCAAGGGTATAATCCGTTTCTCTTGACGAAATCGACCTGACAGGCCGGTTTCGTTTTTTTATGCGCCAGCAGCCATCCCCAGACACGTTATGCTGCAATCCCTTTTATGTTGCCAAACGGTTTAATGCGTTTTCCCGTTTATCCGTGTCTTATCAGGTACAACGATTTAAAACGCCCTTTATACAGGAGACCTACCATGGATGCTCAGCAAACCCTTAATGCCATGACGCTGGAAGAAAAGATCGGGCAAAAAATCATGTTGGATTTTCGGCTCTGGCAGCAACAGGATATGACCGAACCCAACAGCGTCATCGCCAACCTTTTGCGCGTCAACCATATCGGTGGCGTCATCCTCTTTGCCAACAACCTGAAAAACCAAGAGCAAATTAAAACGCTGACATCCTGGTATGCCTCACTGGAACCGATTTCCGGTGTTCGATTGTTTATCGGTACTGATAATGAGGGGGGAAATGTATTTCGTTTGCCACGCGATGAATATGCTTCTTTCTCCGGCAATATGGCTCTGGCGGCAGCCGTTACCGGCGGAGGTGATACCCAACTCGCATACGCGCAAGGGGCACATATGGGTTACACTCTGCGCGCGTTGAACATCAATACCAACTTTGCTCCGGTAGTCGATGTTAACAGCAACCCACTCAATCCAGTGATTAACGTGCGTAGCTTCAGTGATGATGTGGCAACGGTAACCACTCTGGCAGAAAAACTTTCCGCTGGCATGCAGCAACAGGGGGTGATGACGGCCTATAAGCATTTTCCCGGCCACGGTGATACCGCAACTGATTCTCACACCGCCTTACCGCGCGTTGATCGTTCACGCAAAGATGCATTTGCCATTGATATCGCCCCCTTTGCTCAAGCTATCACGCATCATGCCGCACCCGATATGATCATGACGGCACATATTCAGTATCCGGCGCTGGATAATAGCCATATCACCACCCGAAGCGGTGAAAGCATCATTGTTCCGGCCACCATGTCACGGGAAATACAAAGCAACTTGCTACGGGAGCAACTTCACTATCAGGGCGTAACCATCACAGATGCGTTGGATATGGGCGCGATCGCCGATCATTTCACACAAGAAGCCGCACTGGATGCAGTATTTCGTGCTGGTGTTGATATCGCACTCATGCCCGTCAGCGTTGCTACGCCAGAACAGGGAGCGACGCTATCAGCATTAATTGCCAGCATCGTTGAAAAAGTTAAACAGGGTCAATACAGCGAAGCGGAGATCAATGAATCCGTGGCACGTATTCTCACGCTGAAACAACGCTACCAGTTATTGGGCAACGCCAGTTGCTCTCCAATTGCCCCGCCCTGCGACGACACAGAAACGCTGATTGCCGATCGTTCAATCACCGCCGTGGTGAATCAACAGTCCACATTACCTCTGCTCAACAAGACATTGCGTTACTTTATCCTGACGCCTTGGGAGGAGCAGGCTTACGGCATCAAAACGACGATGGCGCAATATGGTTATCATCATGTTGATATCGCAAAAGAATCTCAATTAACGGATCGAGAAATTCGGCAGCGCATTGCACAATGTGATGTATTTTTGTTGGGAACACTCTCAACCCGTTTTACCCCCGTAGAAAAAGATGGCATTGCAACAACACAAAACACAGTGCAAAACGATGCAGCACGCTATCTTGGCTGGTTGCGCCATGCGGGCTCACTCAACAAAACGCGGGTTCATCTGTCACTGCGTGCGCCCTATGATATAGCCCTTTATGCCAATGACGTTGACGCCGCCGTAGCCAGTTACGCCTATTTTGGTTGTGATAACGGTGTGTGGCGTGGAAAATCGATGATATCACTGGCAAAAGTGCTGACCGGAAACGCGTCGCCACAAGGCAAGCTTCCCGTAACCGTCTGGGCGGACTACGATGCGAAAACCGCGACGGGCACAGTGGCATATCCGCGTGGTTTTGGTTTGAGTTGGTAGGAACGATGAATATAAAAGGGCAGGATTTTTCCTGCCCTTTTAAGGTGTTTGTGAGAACCAAACGTATTACAACGATTTCAGAATCGCTTCCACGCTTTCTTTGGCATCACCAAACAGCATTTGAGTATTTTCTTTGAAGAACAGCGGGTTCTGCACCCCGGCATACCCCGTGTTCATAGAGCGTTTGAATACGATAACGTTCTGCGCTTTCCACACCTCTAATACAGGCATCCCGGCAATCGGACTACCTGGATCTTCCTGTGCCGCTGGGTTTACCGTATCATTGGCGCCAATCACCAGTACGGTATCGGTATCAGCGAAATCATCATTGATTTCATCCATTTCCAGCACCACATCATAAGGCACTTTGGCTTCAGCCAACAGTACGTTCATGTGACCGGGTAAACGCCCTGCAACCGGGTGGATACCGAAACGCACTTTGATGCCGCGCGCACGCAGTTTGGCAGTAATATCATGCACCGGATATTGCGCCTGTGCCACTGCCATACCGTATCCCGGCGTAATGATCACAGAGCTGGAATTTTTCAGCAGTTCCGCCACCTCTTCCGCCGACGCTTCGCGGTATTCGCCCACTTCTTCGCTGGCTCCGGTAGAAGAACCATCGGTACCAAATCCCCCCGCAATCACGCTTAAGAACGAGCGGTTCATCGCTTTACACATGATGTAGGAGAGGATTGCACCTGAAGACCCCACCAATGCACCCGTTACGATCAACAGATCGTTGCTGAGCATGAAACCCGCAGCAGCTGCAGCCCAACCGGAATAGGAGTTCAGCATCGACACGACCACAGGCATGTCAGCACCACCGATGGAAGCCACCAGATGCCAGCCGAAAACCAGCGCAATAGCGGTCATGAACAGCAATGCGATACTCTGTGCCGCCACGCTGCCGGTATTCACAAACCACAACAACAGCAGGAACGATACCACCAGTGCCGCCAAATTCATCTTATGGCGATGCGGCAACATTAGCGGTTTGGACGAAATAATGCCGCGCAGCTTACCAAATGCCACCACCGATCCCGTAAAGGTAACCGCACCAATGAAGATACCGAGGAACACTTCAGTCAGATGAATATTCACCATCACTGGATCGGTAATTTCACCGTGATCCAAGAAGCTGTTAAAACCAACCAATACCGCAGCTAAACCCACGAAGCTGTGCAAAATGGCGACCAGTTCCGGCATTTCAGTCATTTCAACTTTACGCGCCAGATAAATACCAACCGCACCGCCGATCGCCATTGCCGCAATAATCCAGCCAACGTTTCCAGCATTCGGCCCCAGAATGGTCGCAATCAACGCAATCGCCATCCCGGTAACGCCAAAGATATTCCCCTGACGTGATGTCTCATGCTTTGACAGCCCAGCCAGACTGAAAATAAACAAAATAGCGGCAACAATGTATGCAGCTGTAACTAATCCTCCAGACATGTGTTACCCCTTAGTTTTTACGGAACATTTTCAGCATGCGCTGGGTGACGGTGAAACCACCGAAAATATTGATGCTGGCGATCAGTACGGCAATGAAGGAGAAGAATGACACCCATCCGCCATGACCGATCTGCAACAGCGCTCCCACCACAATAATGCCCGAAATCGCATTGGTAACTGACATCAGCGGCGTATGCAACGCATGGCTAACGTTCCACACCACGTAATAACCCACTACACACGACAGTGCGAACACGGTGAAATGCGATAAAAACTCTTTCGGTGCTACATTTGCCAACCAACCGAACAACAAAATGGCCAGCGCCATAAAAGCGTATTTCTTCCAGGGCGATGCCGGTGCAGCTTCCACTTTCGGCGTAGCGGTAGCCGGTTTAGCCTGTTGCGGCTGCGCCGACACCTGAATCGGTGGCGCAGGCCAGGTGATATCACCCTCTTTCACTACGGTAACACCGCGGATCACCACATCGTCAAAATCGACAGTGATGTTGCCGTCTTTCTCTTTACACAGTAGTTTCAACAAATTGACTAAGTTAGTGGCATACAGCTGTGACGACTGAGTTGGCAAACGGCTCGGCAAGTCGGTGTAGCCGATAATTTTGACACCGTTCTCGGTGATGGTCACCTGATCGGCTACGGTTAACTCACAGTTGCCACCCGTTTGCGCGGCAAGATCGACAACCACGCTGCCCGGCTTCATGCTCAGCACCATCTCTTTGGTGATAAGACGCGGAGCCGGTTTTCCGGGGATCAGCGCAGTGGTAACAATAATATCGACATCTTTTGCCTGCGCTGCGAACAGTTCCATCTCCGCCTTGATAAAGGCCTCGGACATCACTTTGGCGTAACCGTCACCGCTACCCGCTTCCTCTTCAAAATCGAGCTCAAGGAATTCGGCCCCCATACTTTGCACCTGTTCCTTTACTTCAGGACGGGTGTCAAAAGCACGCACAATCGCGCCCAGGCTGCCTGCTGCACCGATAGCCGCCAATCCAGCAACACCGGCACCGATCACCATCACCTTGGCAGGAGGAACTTTACCGGCAGCGGTAATCTGCCCGGTAAAGAAGCGGCCAAACTCATGGGCGGCTTCCACAATGGCGCGGTAACCGGCAATGTTTGCCATGGAACTCAAGGCATCCAACGACTGCGCACGGGAGATACGCGGCACGGAATCCATTGCCATCACCGTCACCTGTCGCTGTGCCAGTTGTTCCAGCAAGGCTGGATTTTGGGCGGGCCAGATAAAGCTCACCAGCGTACTGCCTGCACGCAACAGCGCCGTTTCATCCTCGAATGGCGCATTAACCTTGAAAATAATATCGGATTGCCAGACATCAGCCTGTTCCGCAATCGATGCGCCCGCAGCGGCATAAGCGGCATCATCAAAACTGGCCAACTTACCCGCGTCGCGTTCAACTGAGACCTCAAAGCCGAGTTTCAGCAACTGTTCCACCGTTTTCGGCGTTGCTGCTACACGCGCTTCATTGGCCAACCGTTCTTTTGGTATACCAATACGCATACTGATTCCCTTTCGCTTATTTATACGAAGTTTTTATTGTCACCCCACCTGATAACTCGATTGCCCGGTAATGCATACGCAACGTTCTGTTATCAACAATCACAAGGCAATGACATATAACCTACTGAAAATGTGATCGATGATCCATATATAAAATCACTTTCCTGCAAATGCTTAGCAAACTTCGGCGAATGGCCAGAATTCTGGAGAAAAGTCGCCGCTATCTGCCTTATTTTTATCATTATCTTCCAAAACGTATTTAGCGGTGATTCACAAAACCCGCTTGTTACAAGGTTGTTATTACTCTCAATCCTTATAAATCTCACTTATAGCGCATAAATTATCATTAATAGGCATTATTCCCTTTTTTGTGCCGTGAATGTTTTAGCGCCTGATATTGCAATGCCCAGAGACAAAATGCTAAGGCATAACCGGTGATTACGTGCCATAATCGCCACCACGTTGTGTCATCAGGTGATGACGTTTTATGTCGCAACCTTCCATGCGTCAGGCGAAAGGATTTTTTATGAAGCTGAAGACTCGCATTATCGCGTCCACACTCCTCTCTCTCGCGGCATTTTCCGCTCATGCGGCACAGGAATTGACGCCAGAACAGGCTGCCGCGGTAAAACCGTTTGATCGTATTTCTTTTAGTGGTCGTTTTGACGCTATTTTTGACGCGGTGGCTGAAGCGTCCAAACGCGCCGACAAAGCCGGAGCAGATGCGTTTTACATCCAGGCGATTAATGAACAAAACAGAGGTAACAGTCAGACAGTCTATGTTGACTTGTACCATAAAGAGGCACCGAAAGCAGATTCCGCTCCGGCACAGCGCACCTTTGATGGTATTCGCGAACTGCCACAATATGATGCTTACCATCTGGAACCGTTTGATACCGTGACGGTCAGCGGGTATTTCGCTACCCAGCCCGACGTTAATGCCGCTATCGCCAAAGCCGCAAAAGAGAAAAATGCGGCATCGTTCTTTATCGTTCGTCAGGTAGATATCAACAGCACCGGCACTAACCAGAAAATCACTGCATACGTCTATAAAGCTGATGCCCCCAAGCGTGTAGTGCAGAGCACTGACGTGATTCCTGCCGACTCAGATGCGGGTCGCGCCGCGCTCGCGGCAGGTGGTGAAGCGGCCGCCAAGGTGGAAATCCCCGGTGTCGCCATGTCTGGCAGCCCAAGCCGCAACGTGGGTAAATTCTATGAAACCCAGGCATCAAAAGGCGGGCGTTATACCGTCAATTTACCCGATGGCAAAAGTATTCAGGAATTAAACAAAGCTACGGCGGCCCAAATGACGCCGTTCGACTCTATCACCTTCCGTGGTAACTTCAACGGAACGACGGATGTATCAGAGGCGGTGGCAAAACGCGCAGCGGAAAAAGGTGCCAAGTACTACCACATCACCAAACAGTGGTTCAACAAAGGCAGCAACATGACCATCAGTGCGGATTTGTATAAATAAACGCGGTGAGAGTTTTACTAAAGTGACAGATTCCCGCCCCGAAAGTCACATTTAGCCTCGTCATCCTCGGCGAAAGCCGAGGAGCACTGTGAGAATAAATGCGTTTTTTTTGCACAAGATTCCCGCCTTCGCGGGATGACGGTGGTCAGCGGGAATCTGCTTTTAGATGTTGCGACTGAAAGAGAGTAATCAGTTGCTGGTATCCAGTTCAGGGAACTGTTTTACCAGATCGTCAATCGCTTTGATTTGCTGCAAGAACGGTTCAAGCTTATTCAACGGCAGTGCCGAAGGTCCGTCGCATTTGGCATTAGCCGGATCTGGGTGCGCTTCAATAAACAGCCCAGCCAGCCCCACAGCCATTCCAGCACGCGCCAGTTCAGTCACTTGCGCACGACGTCCCCCCGATGCAGCACCGAAAGGATCGCGGCACTGTAATGCATGGGTTACATCAAAAATAACCGGACAACCACCAGAAACCTGCTTCATGACATTGAAACCCAGCATATCTACAACCAGATTGTCATAACCGAAATTGCTGCCGCGATCGCACAGGATCACCTGCTCATTCCCGCCTTCTTTGAACTTGTCAACGATGTTTCCGATTTGTCCTGGGCTGATGAATTGCGGTTTTTTCACATTGATAACGGCACCGGTTTTGGCCATGGCTTCCACCAGATCGGTTTGACGCGCCAGGAAAGCAGGCAACTGAATCACATCGACTACTTCTGCAACCGGCTGGGCTTGCTGCGCTTCATGCACATCGGTGATCACTTTTACGCCGAAGGTCTGTTTCAGTTCCTGGAAGATTTTCATGCCCTCTTCCAAACCTGGCCCACGATAAGAGTGAATAGAGGAGCGGTTGGCCTTGTCGAAGGACGCTTTGAACACGTACGGAATGCCCAGCTTTTGCGTTACAGTAACGTAGTGCTCGCAAATTCTCATGGCGAGATCGCGTGATTCAAGCACATTCATACCGCCAAACAGGACAAAAGGCGCGTCGTTGGCAACAGGGATATCACCGACCTTGACCACTTTGTTCTTCATGCTGTTACCTTATCGGAGTGATTAACATTAAAAAAGGAGACAAATTAGTGCAACACGATCTGCTTTTGCTCAATCGAGTGAATTTGCACTTTGATCATTTCACTAACGGGATCTTCAGGGCACTGTTCAACAAAGTAGCTCAGATCAGACAGTGCAATATGGTCGCAATCGAGTTGTGCATAAATCAAACCACGGTCGCGAATTTCGTAAGGGTCTTCGGGGTCGAATTGCAAAACGGCTTCGCTGGCCCGCAGCGCAAGCTCCATCTGTTTCTCTTCCATCAGCGCTACTTTCAACGTATCAAGTAGCTTGCGCACAATCAGCACGTTTTCGGCTTCGTCCAGATCTTCGTCCATCAGTTGTGTGGAAGGGCCAATGTTGCCTTTCAGCCACACATCCAGCACATGTTCACTCAATGTATCGCCATTGAGTGGATTGATGAGCCACATCTCGTCATCAAGCCAATCCGCACGTAGAATCAACTGTGTCGGGAAAATCACTGGCATCATCGGTAAATCCAACGCGTGAGCTATGTGGAGAAAAACAATCCCCAGTGAAACGGGCATCCCTTGACGGGATTCGAGCACGTTATCCAGCCACAGCGCATCCGATAAGCGATAAATGCCACTGGCACCACCAAATCCCCAGGTACCATAAAAAAGCGTCAATAGCATCTCAAGCTGCTGATCTTGATCCAGATCGCGGGGAATAGCCTTACGCGCTTCATCCACCAACTGTTGCAGCTTTTTGCGTACATTCTGGGCGGAGAAGTCACTTCGCACTATCTGTGAAACTAAAATAACCCCTTCACTTAACGGCGACTGATTGAATTCAAAATCCGCAATAGAACTCATAGTTATTCCATCAGAAATGCGAGTTTAGTGATTGCTGCCTGTGCAATCAGAAAGAAACACACCAATGCAAGGATAAACGCCACCCAACGCAAGCTTAGGCTACGTTGGCGTCGACCCAGTGCGATATGCCCCAATAAAATGTAAATGATAACGCCAAACAGCTTCGCCGTCAGCCAGCTTTCTTGCACAGAGAAAGGATAAAAGCGATTGATAACGATCAGTGCAATACCGCTCGCTAACAGTAGCGTATCGTTGATATGCGGCACCACTTTGACCCACCGCTGCTGCAACGCTGGAGATTGGCGGCATAGCCAGTAAAAACGCGTCACAAACAGGCTTAGCGTGATAATAACAGCCAGCAAATGTACAGTGAGAACGATAGAATAGCTGGACATTATGCGTCACTCCTCGCCGTAGGCCACTGCCCCAATGTCACGCGCTCGTTACCACCATAGTCGCGACAGGTAGTGACCTGATAAAAACCGCGCTGACGCAGCAGTTGCCTTACCGATTCGCCTTGCTGCCAACCATGCTCCAGCAGCAGCCAGCTGCTTTCACTCAAATGTTGCGGAGCATGTTCAATAATCCAGCGCAGATCTGCCAACCCACCGTCAGCAGCCACCAGTGCGCTCAGTGGTTCAAAACGCACATCCCCTTCACGCAAATGGATATCTTCGGCGTCAATATAAGGGGGGTTACTGACAATCAAGGAAAAGCGTGTTTGCGCCACCGGTGCAAACCAGCTGCCTTGGAGAAATTGCACATTAGACAGACCTAATGATGCACCGTTACGCTGGGCCAATGCCACTGCTTCAGGTTGCACGTCAACCCCAGTCACCTGGCAATCGGGGCGTTCGCTGGCCAACGCCAGCGCAATTGCCCCGGTACCCGTGCCAAGATCCAGCACCGACGGCGCAGTGAGCTGCGCCATATACCGTAATGCCTGCTCTACAAGACATTCGGTATCAGGACGAGGAATCAAGGTTGCCGGGGAGACTGACAACGGCAAAGACCAAAATTCACGCTCCCCAACCAAATAGGCAACGGGTTCGCCGTTGATACGACGCGCCAATAGGCTCGACAGACGCTGAATCTGCACATCGTCAAGCAACGTTTCACCAAACGCCAGCAGATAGGTACGTCCTTTACCCGTGACATGTTCGAGCAGGATTTCCGCGTCACGTTTTGGGCTTTCGCTGTGTGTCAACTGCTGTACAGCTGACGCAACCCAAGTGCGATAATCCATTATTCCTGCTCTGACAGCGCAGCCAACTGATCGGCCTGATACTCTTGCACCACAGGCTGAATCAGCATATCCAGTCTCCCTTCCATCGCTTCATCCAGACGATAAAGCGTCAGGTTGATGCGGTGATCGGTTACACGTCCCTGAGGAAAGTTATACGTTCGAATACGGTCGGAACGATCACCACTGCCGAGCAGATTACGCCGGGTAGAGGCCTCTTCTTGCTGACGTTTTTGCATTTCTGCCGCACGAATACGGGCAACCAGCACGGACATCGCCTTCGCCTTGTTTTTGTGCTGGGAACGTTCATCCTGACATTCCACCACAATTCCTGTCGGCAAGTGAGTAATACGAATCGCAGAATCTGTGGTGTTAACGTGCTGACCGCCCGCGCCGGAAGAACGGAAAGTATCAATACGTAAATCCGCCGGATTAATGTCCGGTGTTTCCGCCTCAGGCACTTCTGGCATCACCGCAACAGTGCATGCTGAGGTATGAATACGCCCTTGCGATTCCGTCGCTGGCACGCGCTGCACGCGATGTCCGCCCGACTCAAATTTCAACTGACCGTAGACACCGTCGCCACTCACTTTGGCAATAATTTCTTTATAGCCACCGTGCTCACCGTCGCTGGCACTCATGATTTCAACTCGCCAACGACGCGCTTCAGCATAACGGCTGTACATGCGAAACAGATCGCCCGCAAACAACGCGGCCTCATCACCGCCCGTTCCCGCACGTACTTCAAGAAAGCAACCGCGCTCATCATCGGGATCTTTGGGCAATAACAATACCTGGAGCTGCTGTTCAAGCATTTCACTGTCAATTTTGAGCTGCTTCAATTCTTCCTGCGCCATATCGCGCATTTCCGCATCGTCCAGCATCAACTCAGCGGTTTCGCTGTCTTCTTGCACCTGCTGCCAGCGTTGGAAACAGCGCGTAATGTCCGTCAACTGCGCATATTCGCGAGATAATGCCCGAAAGCGCTCCATATCGGAGATAACGCTCGGCTCACCCAGCAGGGCTTGAACTTCCTCATGACGTTCTTGTAACGCTTCCAGTTTGGCAACAATAGAAGGCTTCATGCGTGCGGTTAATTCCTGTCAACTAAGAAAAGAGGGGTGCTAGTCCAGCCCAAGGCTGTCGCGTAAAATAGTTAATCTGTTCAGGTCACCATCGCGGGCAGCCTGTTGTAACGAGGTGGTGGGTGCGTGAATAAGACGATTGGTAAGACGCGAGGTTAGCGCATCCAGCACGGCTTCCACATCATTCCCTTGCTGAATGGCCGCCAGCGCTTTCGCCGTCATCTCCGCGCGAATGGCTTCTGCCTGCGAGCGGTATTCGCGAATTGTTTCCACAGCGGATTGCGCGCGCAGCCAGGCCATAAAATCTGCGCTTTCTTGCTGCACGATAGATTCAGCCTGCACTGCCGCCGCCTGGCGCTGTGCCATATTATGCTGAATGATGGCATGCAGATCGTCCACGCTATACAAATAGACGTTAGGCAATTTACCCACTTCCGGCTCGATATCGCGCGGCACTGCAATATCAATCATCAGCATTGGCTGATTGCGTCTGGCTTTTAGCGTCCGTTCCATCATGCCTTTCCCGATAATCGGCAGTGTACTTGCGGTGGAGCTGATCACGACGTCAGCTAGCGGCAAATATTCGTCCATCTCACCGAGCGTAATCACTTCCGCGCCCACTTCAGTGGCAAGGATTTGTGCTCGTTCACGAGTTCGGTTGGCAATGATCATCCGCCGCACATTGTGCTCTCGCAAATGGCGCGCCACCAGTTCGATGGTTTCCCCCGCGCCAACCAGCAGCACGGTAACATCCACCAATGACTCAAAAATCTGCCGGGCCAGCGTACAGGCAGCAAACGCCACCGACACCGCACTGGCACCAATGTCGGTTTCTGTGCGTACCCGTTTTGCTACCGAGAATGAGCGCTGGAACAACCGTTCCAGTTCACTGGAGAGCGAATGACCACGCTGTGATTCAGCAAAAGCCTTTTTAACCTGCCCAAGAATCTGCGGTTCACCCAGCACTAACGAATCCAACCCGCTGGCCACGCGCATCAGATGGTTGACTGCCGCGTTATCCTGATGCCAGTAAAGGCTGTTTTTCAGTTCGTCAGGATGAAGATGATGAAACTGACACAACCAATCGACCACCTGCTCACGCTGATTTTCCCGTTCCTCAACGCTGAGGTACAATTCAGTGCGATTACAGGTAGACAGCACCACCCCTCCCTGCACCAGCGGCTGCGCGAGCAGGCTGTGCAAAGCATCGCTCATCACATCAGGCGAAAACGCAATGCGTTCCCTGAGTGATACCGGAGCGGTTTTGTGGTTGATGCCAAGCGCAAGCAGGGTCATTGAATCATTCTTGAATAAGCGCCGTCAGAAGTAATGCCGACGTTAGTATGGTCTTGGGTAGAATGCATTCTACTTGATGCTGCGCAGCATGAAAAGCGACGAGGCGCTAAGTACCTCTATTGACGTAGTTGATATTGCGCAACGTGTCCCTGTTTCACGACAACACATTGCTACTGGGCATCGTTCTCATCGCATGGCAAACTGTGCTCATTCGACATGATGACGGGGTTCCTCTTCCCTTAATAGGATGTATGTGACATGTTAAGTAACACTGCCCGTGCCTTACGGTTCCTGCCTTTAGCCAGCTTGCTACTGACGGCCTGTACCCTGACAAAGCCTGCCGGCCCTGGTGCAACACCGGATTCCCCAGCGTGGTTGCAGCATAAGCAACAGGTACAGCAATTAAGCCAGTATCAGACTCGCGGTGCCTTTGCCTATCTCTCCGATAGCAAGAAACTCTCAGCCAACTTCTTCTGGCAGGAATCTTCTTCGCAGCGCTATCGCTTGCTACTGACCAATCCGTTTGGCGGCACAGAGCTTGAGCTTCGCGCTCAGCCGGAAGGGATCCAGATTACCGATGGACAAGGTAAACGATATACCGGCAAAGATGCAGAGTATATGCTGTCTCAGTTAACGGGTATGCGCATTCCGTTAACCAACCTGCGTCAATGGATGATTGGCCTGCCGGGAGATGCACAACAGTTTACCCTTGATGAGCATGCTCGGCTCAACACCGCGACATTTCAACAGAACGGCCTGACATGGGAAGTGAAATACCTCGGATACGACGACAGTGTCACTCCCGCCATGCCTAACGCGTTGGAATTGACGCAGGGTGAACAACGCATCAAGTTAAAAATGAATAACTGGACAGTGCAATAAGCCATGAGCAATGCAGAACTGCTGACGCAGTGGCCATCCCCCGCCAAACTCAATCTGTTTCTTTATATCAACGGCCAACGCGCCGATGGTTATCATCTGCTACAAACCCTGTTCCAGTTTTTGGATTATGGCGACACTGTAGACATCACATTACGCCGCGATGGCATCATTAATCTGCTAACCCCTCTGCCTGGCGTTCCTGATGAAGCCAACCTTGCCGTGCGTGCAGCGCGTCTTTTGCAGCGTTATTGCCTTGAGCAGGGCTGCACGCTGGCGTATAACGGTGCCGATATTGGTATTGATAAGCGTTTACCCATGGGAGGCGGCCTCGGAGGAGGGTCTTCTAATGCGGCTACGGTGCTGGTCGCCTTAAATCACCTGTGGAAATGTGGCCTTGATGAGGACACGCTGGCTGCGTTGGGATTACAGCTAGGTGCAGATGTCCCCGTGTTTGTGCGCGGCCATGCTGCTTTCGCACAAGGTGTTGGAGAGATACTCACACCCGCCTCACCGCCGGAAAAATGGTATCTGGTGGTGCACCCCGGCGTTGCTATTCCAACCCCGTTAGTGTTTGGCGATCCGGACTTACCGCGTAACACGCCGATACGCTCATTAGAGGTGCTACAAAAACAGACCTTCGTCAATGATTGTGAATCTACCGTAAGAAAACGTTTTCGTGAGGTTGAACAGCGACTTTCATGGCTGCTAGAATACGCACCGGCGCGCCTGACGGGAACCGGCGCTTGTGTGTTTGCCGAATTCGACACTGAATCCGTTGCTCGTCAGGTGCTTGACCAGGCCCCGGAAAGGCTGAACGGTTTTGTTGCGCGTGGCGTAAACACCTCGCCGCTGCACCGTGCGCTTTCTGGGCAACGTTAAGTGTTGATAACATATTTACCCTAAATGGCGGGTTTATGCCTTAAGTATCAACGCTTAACTCATACACCCGTATGCATATTGTACCTGTTGTCTCGCATCGCCCTCGATACACTGGGTACAATATTTCTCTGGACGCAAGCCTGAGGTTCTTCTCGTGCCTGATATGAAGCTTTTTGCTGGTAACGCTATCCCCGAACTAGCGCAACGTATTGCCAACCGTTTGTACACCAGCCTGGGAGACGCCGCTGTAGGTCGCTTTAGCGACGGTGAAGTCAGCGTGCAAGTCAATGAAAATGTTCGTGGTGGCGATATTTTCATCATCCAGTCCACCTGTGCACCAACCAATGACAACCTGATGGAGCTGGTTGTGATGGTGGATGCCCTACGCCGCGCGTCAGCGGGACGTATCACCGCCGTGATCCCCTACTTCGGCTATGCCCGCCAAGACCGCCGCGTGCGCTCTGCTCGTGTGCCGATCACCGCCAAAGTGGTGGCTGATTTTCTGTCAAGCGTTGGGGTTGACCGTGTCCTGACCGTGGACCTGCACGCAGAACAGATTCAAGGCTTCTTCGACGTTCCGGTGGATAACGTTTTCGGCAGCCCGATTCTGCTGGAAGACATGTTGCAACAGAATCTGGAAAATCCCATTGTGGTTTCTCCGGATATCGGTGGCGTTGTGCGTGCACGTGCCATTGCTAAACTGTTGAACGATACTGACATGGCGATCATCGACAAACGTCGTCCCCGCGCTAATGTTTCTCAAGTGATGCACATCATCGGTGATGTCGCAGGGCGCGACTGTATTCTGGTCGACGACATGATCGATACCGGTGGCACGCTGTGTAAAGCGGCGGAAGCATTAAAAGAACGCGGAGCCAAGCGCGTCTTTGCTTATGCTACCCACCCGATCTTCTCCGGCAATGCGTATGACAACATCAAGAATTCGGTCATTGATGAAGTTATCGTCTGCGATACCATTCCTCTGTCGGAAAATATCAAAGCACTGCCAAACGTACGCACCTTGACACTTTCAGGCATGCTGGCCGAAGCCATTCGCCGCATCAGTAATGAAGAGTCTATTTCTGCCATGTTTGAGCATTAATCAACAGCGTCTATTTCTGCTGTGAACATAGCGCCACCTTCGGGTGGCGTTTTTATTTTCCGGTGGATATGATTACGCACAATGCAGAATTATCGTTCAGCGCAGCAATAATATCGCATACGAACAATGCAATAATTATTATCTGGTTAAACCACACCCATAGGGATAATTTTATCAGCGCGCAAAAGCGTATTTTCTGCAAACAGAAAGAAGATATCCTGGCGCCTGCCGGAAAAGCAGGCGTCTGGTATTATCAGGAATGAGGTTGCTGGCGGCGGCAACGTTTATCGAAATGCTTCACCCACCAATAGCGATCCGCTACGGCTTCACGACCGCCAATACGTGCCCCAACCAACCAGGTCATTGCACCGGCGAAAATCGCCATCAGGTCAAAATAGGTGAAATATGCAGGCAAATTCAGTTCCGGTAACTGGCTAATGATGGTGAAAGCAATCCCCCCAACCATTAACACCATACCGATACCCATAAATACATTGCCTAGTACGACAGCATTTTTGCGTTTCATCTGTCACCTCCTGTAGTAGCCGTTTTAAATAACGACCCGTTCGGAAAAATGAAAATGCTACGTAACCATCCTTGTTCTGATGTAATTATAGACGCTGTGTTCAGCAAGGTATTGCGCATGCGATCACAGATAAGCAATTGCAGAAATGTTTTTTTACATATTGTGCTCGAAAAGAGTGAATTACTAATAACCCGTTTGAATTATTACTAAAGTGAATCATTTTCTTTTATTTTCTGTCGCTTGTTATCCAATCACTTAACGAACAACCTGCCTTGAGGCTTTGTCACTGCCCTACTCCTGTGTAAACTACGCGTTTGACATTCTCCTATCAGGCGTCATGTGACGCAGAATCTGGGACTTAACGTGAGCAGTATCAAATTAATTGTCGGATTGGCGAATCCAGGGGCAGAATACGCCGCCACGCGCCACAATGCAGGCGCATGGTATGTTGATCAACTGGCAGAGGCTTACCGCCAATCGCTTAAGGAAGAGGCCAAATTTTTTGGCTATACCGCACGCCTCAATCTCGCTGGGCATGATGTTCGCCTGCTGGTACCTACCACTTTTATGAATCTCAGTGGTAAAGCCGTGGCAGCAATGACGACGTTTTATCGTATCCAACCGGATGAGATTTTGGTGGCGCACGACGAATTGGACCTTTTGCCTGGCGTTGCCAAGCTAAAATTAGGGGGCGGGCATGGTGGGCACAACGGTCTGAAAGATATCATCAGCAAGTTAGGCAATAACCCTAATTTCCATCGCCTGCGCATTGGCATTGGCCACCCTGGTGACAAAAGCAAGGTCACGGGGTTCGTACTGGGTAAACCGCCTGCCAGTGAGCAAACGCTGATTGACGGCGCAATTGACGAAGCAATCCGCTGTACCGAGATCCTGCTAAAGGACGATATGGTCAAAGCGATGAATCGATTGCATGCCTATAAGCCTGCGTGATGTGATATTCCCGCGCAGGCGGATCGAGTTAATGCGCCATTCCGTGTATAATTGGCGCCAACGTATTGATTTATTCAGATGTAAAAACATAACCATCTGATTGATAAGCTATTTAAGGTGATAAAAGTATGGGATTCAAATGCGGTATTGTTGGGCTGCCTAACGTGGGTAAATCTACGCTGTTCAATGCATTGACCAAAGCCGGTATCGAAGCGGCCAACTTTCCGTTTTGCACCATTGAGCCCAACACCGGCGTGGTGCCAATGCCCGATCCGCGTTTGGACAAGCTGGCCGAGATCGTTAAACCGCAGCGCATTCTCCCAACAACGATGGAGTTTGTTGACATCGCGGGCCTGGTAAAAGGCGCCTCTAAAGGTGAAGGCCTCGGCAACCAGTTCCTGACCAATATTCGTGAAACGGAAGCGATTGGTCATGTAGTACGTTGTTTTGAAAACGACAACATCATCCACGTTTCAGGTAAAGTCAATCCGGCTGACGATATCGATACCATTAACACCGAACTGGCTCTGGCGGATCTGGATACCTGTGAACGTGCGCTGCACCGTGTGCAGAAGAAAGCCAAAGGCGGCGACAAAGACGCTAAAATTGAGCAAGCGGCGCTGGAAAAATGCCTGCCGCAACTGGAAAAGGCTGGCATGCTTCGCGCATTGGATCTGAATGCAGAAGAGAAAGCCGCCATTCGTTACCTGAGCTTCCTGACGTTAAAGCCGACCATGTACATTGCCAACGTTAATGAAGACGGTTTTGAAAACAACCCCTACTTGGATCAGGTGCGTGAAATCGCTGCCAGCGAAGGCTCGGTGGTTGTTCCTGTCTGTGCGGCAGTAGAATCAGACATTGCAGAATTGGATGATGAAGAACGCGACGAATTTATGGCTGAATTAGGGCTGGAAGAACCCGGTCTGAATCGCGTAATTCGCGCAGGTTATGAGCTGCTGAACCTGCAAACCTACTTCACCGCAGGCGTAAAAGAAGTGCGTGCCTGGACCATCCCGGTCGGAGCCACTGCCCCGCAGGCCGCAGGCAAAATCCACACTGACTTTGAAAAAGGCTTCATCCGCGCGCAAACCATCGCCTACGAAGATTTCATCACTTACAAAGGCGAACAAGGCGCGAAAGAAGCGGGCAAGATGCGTTCCGAAGGGAAAGAGTACATCGTTAAGGATGGCGATGTGATGAATTTCTTGTTCAACGTCTGAAATGTGCTTCTGTTGTCTCATGCGATCTCACTGCATCGCATGAAGGCTGACAAACTTCATAAAATCCACGCACATGCGTGGATTTTTCTTTTCATGACGTCTCATGTTATCTCATGGCAGCGCAGCCAAAAATGAGTACAGGCATGAGTACAATCAGTTTCCATCTTCATTTTAGGTGAGCACAATAGCGGTATAAGAAATAGACAAGGACTCGCTATGCTCACTGATACGCAATGCCGCACTGCCAAGCCGAAAGAAAAACTCTATCGACTCAATGACTTCAACGGTTTATACCTCGAAGTGAAACCCAACGGCAAAAAGGCATGGCGCTATCGGTTTAAACTCAATGGCAAATCCAGCATGTTCGCATTGGGTGAGTATCCAGCGGTAAAGCTCGCCGAGGCGCGGGATAAATGCGAGCAAGCACGTAAGCAAGTTGCAGAGGGAATCAACCCGGCACAGGCTAGGCAACTAGATAAAATCCGCAAGGTCAACGATGCCTGCAACACCTTTGAGCTGATCGCCAAAGAGTGGTTGCAGATGAAAGACTGGGCCGACATCACCAAAACGCGCCGCCTTGATATACTGGAACGTGTGGTTTTTCCCGCCATCGGCAAACTTCCTATCAGGGAAATCACGCCGCACCATTTCATCGGTTTTCGAGCTAGCGGTAGCGACCCTCAGAGCGGACAGCGATCCTGTCTGGCCTGTTCGCAAGGCGATTCCGGCAAACAAAACGCAGCACAAACAGGCATTAAATCCGCAGCAAATCGGGAAGCTATTAAGCTGCTTTGACAACAGTCGCGGCTCATACCAGGTTAACTATTGCATGTGGCTAATGTGGTGGACGCTTGCGCGACCCGCCGAAGTTACCGAGGCAGAATGGATAGAGTTCGATCTCGATAATGCACTGTGGACCATTCCGGCAACGCGAATGAAAGCCCGCAGAGAACACGTTATTCCCCTTCCCTCCCAGGCCGTCAGCATGCTCAGAACGCTACAAGGATTAACCGGGCATCGGCAGAATCTCTTCCCGGGCCGGGATAACCCACGTGGCCCGATGACATCGCACTCTCTGCGCCAGCTACTTAAAAGCCTCGGTTGGAGTGGAACGTATAGCCCACATGCCACCCGAACCACAGGCAGCACACGTTTAAACGAGATGGGCTATCGACCTGATGCTATCGAGGCTCAGCTTGCCCACGCAGATACTAATAATGTTCGCCGCACGTATAACCACGCGACTTATCTTGATGAACGCAAAGTGATGATGCAGGATTGGGCTGATAAGCTTGATGGATGGGTAAGCAGCGTTGATAACAGTGCTTCTGTTTCGTAAACGATGATGCATTGGTGTGTTAATACTGATTATTAACGATTATTTTCAATCAGATAATAAAAACTACATTCTAACCTACATTTTTGTAACTATATGATTTTAATAATATTATTTGCTGTACTCATCCAGCGTTATACTCCCTCTGTTTTCCCGTCCTTCTAATAACACAGGGCATCTCCATGAGCCGATACCATGTATCCAGCAGTGAAGGACAGTATGAGAAAGACTCTGGCGAGCAGGTTTTGGCTAATAAACTGGGTATCGCTGCTTCCGATGAGATGGATGAGGCTGAACTTGTCCTGTTAGAACAACTCTACCAGTCCGTTTTTGAAGAACAGTTCCCGGAAGGACAGCTCAGCGTAGCCATGCTAAAAAGATGGCATCGCCGCTGGCTAGGTAACATCTACGAGTGGGTGGGACAAGAAAGAGCAGTAAATATCAGCAAGGGCGGCTTTATGTTTGCCCCCTCAGCACAGTTGCCAAAACTGCTGAACGAATTCGACAGCAAGTATCTGGCTCAATACACGCCGTGTAGTGGAATGGACGAAGAACAACTCATCACCGCTATCGCCATCACTCATGTCGAGCTGATACTTATCCATCCATTCAGAGAGGGAAATGGACGCCTGTCTCGACTATTAACCGACGTGATGGCCGTTCAGAGAGGATACAAACCGCTGGATTATCAAAGCTGGGAGCAAAACAAAACCCAGTATATCTCGGCTATTCATGCAGGTGTATCAATGGACTACGAGCCGATGAAACACTAGGTCAGAGAAGCATTGAGAAGGGATTAAACAGCAAGACGTAAATGAGAAAATTTTTTGCGCGTCGCTTCAAGGGAAGCTTCGATCTTCGCAGAGGACTGCCCTGTTTCAACAGCTGTTGACGTCGCTACTGAGCGAACGATGTCAGCACGAGACGGCTTAGCGTAGCTTGCCTGAGTTTTTTTGTTGTTGCTCATAGTTACTCCTGAAAGCAGAATCTGGTCGGACAGTCATCGAACAAACATTATACCAAAATTTCCAGGCGAATTCACTCAAGTATCTAAGGGACTCACTCAATGCCTTGTTAAAGAGCATATGACCTGCTCCCCATTGATTAACACACCGCGATGTTAGTAATGTCTTCATCAGCAACATGAGGACATCCCCATGAAG
>JADMXW010000007.1:0-156314 GCA_015548865.1 Serratia marcescens
GGTTTGGCGATTGATCAGATCGCACAATCCGGGCTGAGTTCCCTTTCAGTGATCTACTATTCCGCGCATCTATTTAGTAACGGCCTGTGCTGCAATGTCATATACAACTCCCTCTTTTTCACTAGACTTTGAACATTGACGTAATGAAGTAAATCCTAATCTGTAGGCTAAAGCGTGTCCATCAAGTGGACGTATATCGGATTCGCTTGGAAAACGGAATCTATGGCCACTCTCGCTTTTGCAACACCGATTTTGACGATAAGTTGGCGTGCTTGAATCTATCCGGCGTCTGAATGCGCTTCATTGCCCGCGCCTCGATATGCTTACCACATTAAATGCGGATATTGCAGTAATGAACGCGGCGTTTACATCCGGGGGCCCGAGGGCTGATTCGGTTACTTAGGGTAGCAAAATGAAACGGATCCAAGATGTTGATGAGCAGCGTTTTTGGGGTACTGGCATAACCCTTTACCTGATTGATGCCTATTTCCTGGTTACCGTGAACGTTGCGTGAGTTTCAGGTAACGATATAAAAAAGAAATTAACTGCGTTAATGCGCGGTAAATGGCATGATTTAGGTCATACTATACCCCTTTTGTTCTAATGGAATGGGAGAGGCGTAATGTCTGATAAATCGCCTACATTATTGACAGTGGATTCTCGTCTTTCCGGGATACGCTTTTCCAAGCGGGTCTTCCTGCCGCGTATTATCGGTACGCTGCTGTGCTCCCTCTTCATCTCTTCCGTATTGGTAATGAAAACCACCCCATACTGGGTATGGGCACTGCTTTTTCTCAATGTGTTTGTGTGGCCCTATCTTGCGTATTATCTTTCTACGCGTTCTTCAGACCCCATGCGCTTTGAACGCGGTAATTTGCTGGCGGATGTTGTTTATGGCGGATTCTGGATCGGCATGATGGGGCTTAACGTGTTGCCCAGTATCATTATCATTTCCATGGTCGGCATGAACAGCATGGCGGGCGGTGGCATCCGTTTGTTTATACAGGGGGTAAGCCTGCAACTGTTAACTGCGGCCATGGTCACTGCCCTTAACGTACCCCGAATCGATTTAGTGACTACGCCGGTTCAGCTTTACGCTTGTTTGCCTATGCTGCTTGTTTATCCTATTGCTCTCGGGTATGTCACTTATGCGACAGCGACCAAATTGGCTGAACATAAACGCAGGCTCATGCTAATGAGCACCCATGATGGGATGACCAACGTCTATAATCGTCATCATTGGGAGCAGTTGCTGCGCAACGAATATGAAATCTGTCGGCATATTGATGAACCTTCAACATTAGCGTTGATCGACATCGATCATTTTAAAACCATTAACGATAGCTTTGGTCACCATGTGGGGGATGAAGCTATCCTGTTTTTGACGGAAGAACTGCGTAACGGATTACGCGCGACGGATGTGATTGGCCGCTTCGGTGGTGACGAGTTTGCAGTGATTTTGCCCGAAGCACGCGCCACAGACGCTGTAGAGATCATTAACCGCATTCGCAACCGCCTGGCAGCCAAACGTTTAACGCAAACGCCGCAGCTAGGGATTCGTATCAGTGTTGGCGTGGCGGAATATCGTCCGACCATGAATCACTATCATGACTGGCTTAAGGCCGCAGACATCGCACTCTATATGGCGAAAAACAAGGGCAGAGGGCGCACCGAAGTGGCCTGATTATCTCCCCCGTTACTGCTGCTGCGAGGGCGCTGACTAAGCGCTTATTTCGTTAGAACCCTTTTACTTGCCCTGTTAGCCCAGGGCCGTACTCTAAATTCTCGTGTATATGTATGCTCAGATTTCTGCGCGCTGTCCGTGGACAAACTGGCTATACCAATGATACCTGTAAGGGGGAGCCTCTAAGACAGTGAATTCAGTCGGTGATAGACTTTGAAGTCAATAATCTTGTTAGCAATCTCCCCCAGCGGTTTTCCTGAATTGATCATCGCGTGAATATCAGCGGTTAAGTGCGTGAAGTTCTCTACGTTCACCGTTCCCTTTTTTTGACCAACTTTATGGCTTATCGCGCACAGGGAAGCTTTGACTACGTAAACCCTTGGCGAACTGGCATAGGACTGCTCAAGGTGCTGGTTTATCTCACGACGTAACGTATAAGCAGAGGATACGGGCGTTTGCACCGTGGGGGGAGAACCGTCTAAAAAGAGCCGTATTTCTTTTACCCGATTAAGCTCTTTGGCAAGTTGCTGATATTTATCTTCCCGGATATGCTTTTCTCGGTAGGAAGGGGGGCAGCACAGATAGGGTTTGCTGCGCGTCAGTGATTCAAGATGTGCATCCGGCGCGGCTCTTTTTATCTTCAGTAGCCTTTCTGCAAAGGCAATGTGTTTCGGTGATTTTGTTTTCATCGCAAGTTCAACCGCGGAGGTCAAACTGTGGGCATAGCGTGCTTTGGCAGAAAGCAGCAGGTGTGATGTTGCAATGTTACATATCATGATTGTTTTTCTGTGATCGTTGATGGAGGGATGTTAAAACGATATCGCATCATTTCTAAAACCCTCTTCTATATTTCGTCTCATCATGGGGAGGCGACATACTCTTTGTTTTTCAGCAGGCATTTATCAACAGGCTAACCTAAAATGTTTTATGTCTGAAACAAATACAACCGTTTTCTATAAATGGTTTATTAATAGCCTGCTATTTATTTTTTTATGATTTGACGTGAAAAAATAAAATGCAGTGTTGCAATTGCTACATTTTTGATTTTAAATGTAGCAACTGATTCTTTAAGGGGGCAGTATGGAGTTCACCGCTTTATTGAGGGAACGTTTCTCGCGCTTGACCCCGTCACAGCAGATGATTGCACGCTACATCGAACGCAACAAAGATCGCGTGGCATTCATGACGGCTCGGCAGTTGGCCGCTGTGATGAACATCAGTGATGCCGCCATTGTGCGTTTTTCTCGTGCAGTGGGGTATGAAGGTTATGCCCATATGAAAGAATCGCTGGGTGATGCACTGATTGAACGTACTGGTGCCAGTGGCATCATGCATCGCGAACCCGCGCTGCCCAGTGAGACAGAATTAAAAGAGAGCGTGTTTGCCAATGCGACCCAACTCTTGAAAGCCACGGTGGAACTGAATGAAGACAGTATCGTCTCTGCAGTTGCCGGGCGTATCGCCGCCGCAAGGCGTATTTGGGTGAGTGCCAATGGAACGTCTTTTTCCATGGCCGCGTACTTGGCGATGCAACTGAATCATTTTCTTGGCAATGCCGAGGTATTCAATATCGGCCACGGTGATGTTGCGGATCGCATATTGCAGGTTAGTGATCAGGATGTGTTTATCGGTATTGGGTGTGAGCGTTATATCCCTTATACCGTGGATTTGATGAGCCTTGCCCGGCAACGGGGAGCGTACGTTGTCGCGATGACAGATCGTGCTAGCTCTCCCTTGGCAAATGAGGCCGATGAAATGTTGTATATCGTGCGCAGTTCATCGGCAGTGGCATGGTGGTCGAAAGTGAGTTCGATGGTCGTCGCCGATTGGCTAATGGCGAAGGTGATCACCAAAGATGAGGAGAAAATCAAAGCGAATTTAAAACTTTCTGATGATGCCTGGCGTCTTCTGGGCCATTGGAAAAATGCCAACACCAGGGAATTATTTAACAATAATAAATAGATATAAAAATTAAGTCATAAAAAAACAGCGGTGGTTATTACCACCGCTGTAACATTATAAAGCAATACCTTCGCGCCCCGTTTCATATTTGACTCATCAATGTGTTGTTTGAACTATGTTTTTTTAACCCGAGTTTTTGTTTAACCCACGTTTTGGTTGAACCGTGTTTTATGTTGCTGACATCAGAGAAAAGTAGTTTCTTACCGTTTGTTTCTCAAAGGAAAACACATGAACAAAGGAAACGAAAAGCAACAGGGTTTCATGCAGTCAAGTATCAACGAGGGTGTCAATGCCGATCGCCGTCGCTTAATTAAACAAACCTCTATTATTGGTGCCGGGGCTCTGTTAGGGGCTTTTTCGCCAGCGGTTTTTTCCGCACCCAGCAAAGAAGTCATTGTTAGAGGGATCGGTGGGAGCTACCAGGAAGCGCTGGAAAATGCGGTTTATAAACCCTTTACGGCATTGACCGGCATTAAAGTCATTATCCAGCCTTCGACTGCCGCACAAATCATGGCAATGATCAAAACGGGTCGTGTAACGCTTGATGTGCTGGATATCGGCGATGTCACGCAAACCAATCTTAATGCCGCCGGGGCGTTGATGCCAATCAACTACGCTGGCATGAAGTTCACCAATCCCGACGATATTTTTCCTGAAGTTCGGCGCCCCAATATGGTCGGCAACCTGTTCTTCTCTACCGTCATGGTTTACAACACCGATGTCTTCCGCGAGGGCAACCACCCACGCACCTGGGCAGAATTTTGGGATGCGGAGCGTTTCCCCGGTCCACGTACCTTGACAGATCTTCGCACCAGTTCCACTGAGCTGGAGTTTGCTTTGCTTGCCGATGGCGTAGAGATGAAAGACATCTACCCTATCGATATCAAACGTGCGTTTGCTTCCCTGAGCCGTATTAAGCCCCATGTGGTGAAATGGTGGGATACTGGTGCGCTGTCTGTGCAATTGATGGAGCGCAAAGAGGCGGTGTTAGGCGCATTGTGGAATGGTCGAGCACAGGCCTTGATCGATCAGGGGGCACCGTTAGCCATTGAATGGAACCAGATTAAACAGCAATTGCAGTATTGGAGCGTATTGAAAGGTTCGCCGAACCCGGAAAATGCCCAGTTGCTGATCGATTTTGCACTGCAACCGGAAGTACAGGCGAAAATCACGCAGTTTATCGCCTATGGCCCCACCAACAAAAAAGCCTTCCAGTTTGTTCGCCCAGAAGATCTGGTGAAGCTGCCTTCCAACCCTGAATATTATTCGCGCTCCTTTGTGCAAAATGCGCAGTGGTGGACTGATAATATCGAAGAAGTGGGCAAAATTTGGCAGCCATGGATTTTGGGTCAGTGATGTTGCTGAGAATAAAAAAATAATAGTTTCTTACCTTTTGTTTATAAAAGGAAAACACATGAACAATGGAAACGAAAAACAGCAGAGTTTCATACAGCCAGGCGTCGATGAAAGCGTCAATGCCGATCGCCGTCGCTTAATTAAACAAACCTCTATTATTGGTGCTGGGGCTCTGTTAGGGGCTTTTTCGCCAGCAGTTTTCTCTGCCCCGAGTAAAGAGGTCATTGTCCGAGGGAATGGTGGTGCTTATCAGGATGCCTTGGAAAATGCCATCTATAAACCCTTTACGGCTGCCACGGGTATCAAAGTGATTATCCAGCCATCCACGGGTGCGCAGATAATGGCGATGGTTAAAGCCGGACGCGTGACGCTGGATGTGCTGGACATCGGCGATGTGGCTCAAACCAATCTCAACAAATTTGGTGCGTTGGCTCCCATTAACTATGCTGCCATGAAGTACACCAATCCTGACGATATCTTGTCGGAAGTACGACGTCCCAATATGGTCGGTAACCTGTTTTTCTCCACGGTGATGGTCTATAACACCGATGTCTTCCGCGGGGGGAACCACCCACGTACTTGGGCAGAGTTTTGGGATGCCGAACGTTTCCCAGGGCCAAGAACGCTTACCGATATTCGTAATGGTTACACCGATCTGGAGTTTGCACTGCTCGCGGATGGTGTTTCATTGTCAGACATCTATCCCATCGATATCAAACGTGCGTTTGCGTCATTAAGCCGTATAAAACCCCACGTTATTAAATGGTGGGATACCGGAGCGCTTTCCGCCCAGTTAGTGGAGCGTAAAGATGCAGTACTCGGTGCCTTGTGGAATGGACGTGCACAAGCGTTGATTGATCAGGGTGCACCCTTGGCTATCGAGTGGAACCAGATTAAACAGCAGGTACAATTCTGGAGCGTATTGAAAGAGGCACCCAATCCGGAAAATGCCCAGTTGTTGATTGATTTTGCGTTACAGCCGGAAGTGCAGGCAAAAATTACGCAGTCTATTGCCTATGGTCCTACCAACAAAAAAGCCTTCCAGTTTGTTCGCCCAGAAGATCTGGTGAAACTGCCTTCCAACCCGGAGTATTTTGCGCGTTCTTTCGTGCAGAGTGGCGAATGGTGGGCAGATAATATCGAAGAAGTGGGCAAAATCTGGCAACCATGGATTTTGGGTCAGGGGTAATGAGAACGGATTCAACTCACCAAGACTCCCGGCGTCAGCCGGGAGCAACACTGCGCCTTGAGGGGCTCACTCGACGCTACGAACAGGCTGCCGTTGTCGATAATCTGGATTTGACGATAGCGGCTGGCGAGTTTGTTACGCTGCTGGGTGCCAGCGGTTCAGGGAAAACCACCACGTTGATGATGGTGGCCGGCTTTACTGAACCCAGTCAGGGGCGTGTACTGATTAACGAGCAGGATGTTACGCATCTGCCCCCCGCAAAACGCGACCTCGGCGTGGTGTTTCAACACTACACACTGTTTCCGCATTTGTCGGTGGCGGAAAATCTGGCGTTTCCACTGGAAATGCGCGGCGTTGCGCGTCGTGATATCAAGCAGAAAGTGGCGGATGCTCTCGCATTGATTCAGCTTGATGATAAGGGCCATCGTCTTCCGCGAGAGCTTTCCGGTGGGCAGCAGCAGCGTGTTGCGCTGGCGCGCGCGCTGATCTTTTCTCCGGCAGCGTTGCTGATGGATGAACCGTTGGGCGCATTGGATAAAAAATTACGTGAACATATGCAGTTGGAAATCAAACGATTGCATGCTGCTTCCGGTTCTACGGTGGTGTTTGTCACGCACGATCAGGAAGAAGCATTAACCTTGTCCGATCGCATTGCCGTGATGCAAGAGGGGCGCATAGCTCAAATTGATGCGCCGCACGATCTCTATACCAAACCAAAGAATCGCTGGGTGGCTGAATTTATTGGTCAATCCAATTTTATTGACGGCCAGGTTAACGCCGTTCAGCAGCAAGGGTATGAAGTCCGTCTTTCAAGTGGTGAAACCGTGTGCGGGAAGGGCGTTGAGCATCTTGGCGTGGGAACACCGGTATTGGCGGTTCTGCGACCAGAGCATATTCGTATTGGTTTACCGGGGGAGGTGTCAGGACATTTACCCATTACGGCAACCATCGCGGAAATGCTGTATCTGGGGCATACCCTTAAATTGACGCTGGTGCTCAGTGACGGGGCTACGCTGCTCGCTCAGTTACAGAATTCGACGCTGGAAGGCGCTTTGCGACCGGGTGCCACTGTGTGTATCGGGTGGGCAACCGAAAGTTTATGGTTTATCCCCGCAGAGGTTAAACGATGAGTGGGCGTGGCGACAGGCGTTTAGGCCGCTGGAAACCGTGGCTATTGCTGGCCCCTGCATTGCTTGCACTGACGGTGTTTTTATTGATTCCGCTGGGGAAAATGCTGGGATACAGCCTGTTCGATCCTGTGCTGACCAGTAAACACTTTGCGCGCATCGTGCAGGAGCCTGTCTGGCTGCAAGTCTTGTGGATTACGTTGCGCACCTCGCTGTTAGTGACACTGGTGACGCTGTTGCTGGGATATCCGGTAGCCTGGGTGCTGTGCAAGTTGTCCACGCGACTGGCCAGTATCGCCATCGTCATCATTATCATTCCGCACTTTACCAGCGTGCTGGTGCGTACCTATGCCTGGATGGTGCTGCTGGGAAGCGATGGCTTTGTCAACCAACTGCTGCGTGCGCTGGGGCTTATCGATACGCCGTTGAAACTGATGTATACCCCACTTGGCGTGCTGATCGGCATGACCTATATCTTGCTGCCCTACATGGTGTTGGCACTCTACAGCGTCATGCGCGGCATTGATCCTCAACTGCTGCGAGTAGCATATAGCCTGGGAGCCTCACGTTTCCGTGCCTTTTGGCGTATTTTTTTGCCGCTGTCGCTGCCCGGAGTCGCAGCAGGTAGCCTGCTGGTGTTCATTATTTCCATCGGTTTCTTCGTTACGCCTGCGCTGATGGGGAGCCCGAGAGATACCATGATCGCGATGGTTATCGAGAACCAGTTGGAAGTCTATTTTAACTGGGGCTTTGCATCTGCGTTGTCAACGCTACTGCTACTGTGCACGTTATTGCTGTTTTGGGTCTATGTTCGCGTCGTGGGGTTGGAACGGCTATTTGAGGCGAAAGGATGAACGGAAACCGACCCGGCTGGCTGCCGCTGTTAATCACACTGTTAACCCTCGCATTTTTGCTTGTTCCGATAGCGATGATTTTCCCGTTGGCGTTCAGTACCAATAGCTATTTGTCGTTCCCGCCACAGGGATTCTCCTTGAAATGGATGCGTGCCATTTTACAGGATTCGCAGTGGTTACAAGCTATCGGACTGTCGTTCACCATTGCGTTAATGTCCACCTTGCTGGCTATGGTGTTGGCACTGTTTGCCGCTCTGGCGCTGGTACGCTGTCGTTTTGTCGGCAAGAGCCTGGTTTATGCATTGATTGTGTTGCCAATGATCGTGCCTAACGTGATTGTGGCGTTGACGCTGTTCTTTTTCTTTTCCGAGTTGGCGCTGTTTAACAGCTTTACCCGCATAGTTATTGGGCATGCCCTTATTGCGCTGCCTATCGCGACCATTATTTTGTCTTCGACATTGCAAGGAATGGATTATCGACTGGAGCAGGCGGCAATGAGTTTGGGTGCCAGCCACTTCAACGTATTACGACGTATCACACTGCCGCTCGCTGCACCAGGAATGTTCTCGGCAGCCATTTTCTCGTTTCTCAGTTCGTTTGATGAGCTGCTCATTGCGCTGTTTCTTTCCGATCACGGTAGCCAAACGCTGTCGGTTCGGATTTGGAACACCGTACAGTTCCAGCTTGATCCTTCTATTGCTGCCGTCAGTGTGCTCTCCATCGGGGTGACAATAGTGACTTTGGGAATTACGAGTGTGGTGAACAGAAAAAAAACAACATCAGGTAACCATTATGAATGAAAGTTGGCTTTTCCCGCTCCATGAGTATCAGCAACGCGTGGCAAAGATCCGCGCTTATATGCAAGAAAAAGAAATTTCTCTGCTGCTGATTGATCAGACTGAATTTCTGTTTTATCTCACCGGGTTTGGTATTTCCGAAAATATGTATCGCGCTTGTCTGCTGCCCCTCACGGGGGAACCTGTGATGGTGTTCCGCGCTATGGACGAGCGTGCGTTTGGGGAAAATAGCTGGATTACCGACACCGTGACATTCCATGACTGGCAGGAACCGCTGGCGGTACTGGCCGATACGGTGCGCGCCCGCGGTTGGGAAAGTGCGACGCTCGGCATCGATTTCGATTCTTATTGTATGACCATCAATCGCTTCCAGCGTTTGCAGACGTTGCTGCCACAGGTTCGAGTGAAAGATTTTTCCGGTGTGCTTAAACAACTGCGTGCGCGTAAGATTCCGCAGGAAATTGAGTGTATTAAGCAGTCGGCGGCGGCGAACGATCAAGCGATTCGTGAAGTGGTTGCCGAAATGGGCGTAGGGAAGACAGAGCGCCAGGCGGCAGAAATTATCCACCGCGTGCTGATTCGCCACGGGATGGATTCTAACCGTTGTGGCATTGTCACTACCGGTGGTGGTAACAGTTTCCTGCATGCCAACATGCAGGAGCGACCCTTAGCGCAGGGGGATATTCTACACCTTGAGGTGGTCTCCTTTAAACGTGGCTACAGTTCCAAGATCATGCGTTCGGTGATCATTGGCACGGCCTCGCCCGCACAACAAGAAATTGCCCAGCAACTGATCGCGATTCAAGACAAACAGCTTGCGGCCATGAAACCCGGCGCGGTGGCTAAAGATATCGATGCGCTGGCGCGCAATGCCGTGCTTAAAGCGGGACTGCGTCAGGATTACGCCAGTATTACCGGATATACGCTTGGGTATTATCCAAAAACCACGCCGCGTACCAGCGATTTCAGCCATGTCTTTTTGCCCACGTCTGAATGGCAGCTTGAAGCGGGTATGGTGTTTCATATGTACCTGTATGCGGCAGGCCTTGCTATCAGCGAAACGGTGCTGGTCACGGAAAACGGCTGTGAGCGTTTGACGAAAATTCCGCGTCAGTTGTTTGCAACGGCATAATGCGGGCCATCGGTCATTCCCGCGCAGGCGGGAATCCCCAGACAAATGACGTAAAAAAACATTGTTCTAATCCCTTGAATTACTTGACGTTATGACGCGTAAAAAATAACGCTGAGGAGAACGAGGCCACCGGGGGAGCGGCAGGACGCCGCGGAAGTCAGCGCCGCGTCTGGAACGCGTCGCTGGCGGCCCGTCAGTGGACTCGGGCTCCGAAGGCATCGCGTAGCGGCGTTATTTCCCGCGAAAAGCCAGGGGTCTCGGGGCGAGGGCGATTGAGCGCCCCGAGTCGGGCGCGTGCGATGTACGGTGCAAATAACCGTGTGGGTTAACGCGCACGAAACATCCACTACACCAACAAAAAGATTTGGCCTAAATGGGTGGGGATCCCTCAGCACGCAGGCGGGAATCCCCTACAGGCTAAACGCGTTAATTCCTTCCGAGGTCCTCGGCCTGCGCCGAGGACCTCGGAAGGGTGTCTATTTTCTCGCAATCAATACGGTCAGTGGTGACATCGGGAACGGTTGGTGGCGCCGTGTTTCGACATGGGTAAAACCCGCGTCGTACAGACGTGACGCGAGTTCCCCTTCCCGCGTGACCCTGCGCCCGCGCAGCAATAAGGGCAGATAGAACGGCAACACAGAGGCTGCATCCTCTTGGTGGGGTGATATCTCTGCGTGCACGGAAACCAGCACACCGCTCGGTGTCAGCGCGTTGAACAGTTGTGCAATACTGGTGGTGATGTCCTCGACAAAATGGAGAAAGGAAGAACACCAGATGATATCGGCATAGTTATCGGCAAACATTTGAGTGGAAAAATCACCGCTGGCGGCATGTAAACGATCCTGAAGACCGGCAGCAATAATATTTTGCTGCGCCACGGCGGCCGTTTGCGGTAAGTCGTACACCACACCTTGCAGCGTTGGATGGCGTTGTGTCAAACCGATGGCGATCATCCCTGGTCCGCCTCCCACGTCCAGCAGTGTTTTGGCGTGGGGAAATTCCGGCAATTTTCCCACGATTTCGTAGGCACGATCGACCGTCAGGGCGCGTTGCTCCTGTGCAATCTGCTTTTGCGCTGCTTGCGCCCAACCCGCATCCATTCGGGCGGCAGGGGGCGGTGTGCCGGGTGTGTGCTGCATCATATCTGCCAACTGCTGTCCGACCTCGCGCAGTGATTGATTGCGAAAACGCCAGCTATCGCCAATAAAACGTTCGCCAGTTTGACATAGATAAGGTTGCATCTCAGGCGTAGTCTGATAGCCTGCCGCGTTGCGCGTCAGCAGTTTCATGCTCCAGAGCAGTTCCAACAGCGCCGAGGCCTGTTCTGGTACCCACTGCCGTTGCAGGGCGAACTGCTCGATCGTTGCGGGCTGTGCCAACTGATCAAACAGCGCACTATCCAAGGCCAATCGAACTGCCTCTGTTTTGATGTGGGTGGCGGTCAGTGCCCATAAATCGTTCAAAGTGGCTGGGAACATGGTGACTCCTTGCATGCTGCGTTACATGTTAATCACGTCTCGTTGCTTCACGTGGGCGTTGCCGCCGAGGATAGCCTTATGTTATCTATAAATGAGAATTATTATTGTCTTGGTTTGTCTGCGTGACGGCGGTTTTTCTCTGAGGATGGGAGGAGAGAGAAAATGGGAGAAGGGCGAGGTTCATCAACGCAGCGCGTGATGCCGCGTATGGTGTTGCGTGAGGGTAACCGTCGCCAGTTACCGGACCAGTTTGGTCTGTGCTGGTCGCAATCGGATGCGCTTGCTGACGGTTTGACACTGGTGACTTCCTCTTATCAACCGCTGAAACCGTTGGTGGAAGAGGCTGAAACGGCCCATTCCCAGCCTGTGCTGGTCATGACTTTTGGCCTGAACGGTGAGTCGAATTACAGTGAAAAGCACGGGGCCAGTATGACATTTCGTCAGCAGCACGTGACTATTGCCAGCTTTCATCACAGTTTGGGGGAGCGTTATTACCCGGAGCAGCAAAAAGTGGATCAGTTACGCTTGCTGGTGAGTGAATCCATGCTGGAACGCTATATTGGCGGAGCAGCAACGCAACGCCTGTTTGGTAATTACCGGTTACGTCAGCATGCTTACACCCAGTTAACGCCGGTCGCGCGACAGCATCTGTACGCGCTGCAACAGGCAAAGGGCGATATGCTCTCCATGCACATTCACGCCTTAAACTTGCTGGCGGCCCACCGTTATCTGTTTGAAGAGACGCGAGAGGCTGCCCGATTACATCCTCAGGATGTGGTGGCGGTGGAGCGAGCCCGCGACTGGATGGTAGCACACCTGGGTGACACTATCTCTCTCGGGGCACTGGCATTAACGGTCGGGTTGAGCGAATACAAGCTTAAGCTGGCGTTTCATCGTCATTTCAATACCACGCCGGGGCAAATGTTGCTTCAACTGCGCATGGAAGAGGCGCATCGTTTGTTGGAGCAGGGTCTCCAGGTTGCACAAGTGGCCTGGCGGGTGGGGTATCGCCACGCCAATAACTTCAGCGTGGCGTTCTGGCGTTATTATGGTCGTTACCCTAAATCGGTATAAGACGCGGTAACGACACTTGCCTGTCTACGTGGGTTAGAACAGATCGACGCGCACATCGACGCCTACGGTTCGTCCATCATTCACTTGTGCATAGCCTGCAGTTCCTGGGCTGGCATAGCCGTAGGTGCGATAACGTCGATCGAGCAAGTTGTTCACATAAGCCGCTATGTTGACCCGATCGGTGGCTTGCCACCCGAGCCGTAGATCCGTGGTAGCATAGCTGCCCTGGCGCAATGTGTTGTCACCATCAAAGTAGTGTGGGCCAACCAGACGCAGTGCCACGCGCGGCATCAGTGCACCGAAGCGGGTATCTATTGTGCCGTTCAGGCTGGTGCTGGCACCATAACGTGGTACGAAAGGCACTTTGTTGTTGCCATAGAGCTCGCTGTTGCTGTCAAAGGTGGAACGCACATAGTTTCCGCTGATATCCCAAGACCAACCCGGTGTGAATTGCCATTCGCCGATCAGCTCAACGCCGGTGGCCGCAGCTTTACCGGCATTGTTCAAACTCTGCGATCCCAGTGGTCCAGAATAGAGTTGCATATCACGAGTATCGGTATGAAATACGGCGCTTTGCAGTGAAACTGCATTTGCCTGATAGCGCGTACCTACTTCATAGTTGACGGACTTTTCAGCATTGTAGGGTGTTGCTGCCATCAGCATCGGCGGTGAAACGCTATAGCCTGCCGGTTTATAGCCCTGTGCGACCCGTGTGTAAACACGCCAGTTTTCCGTTAACAGATATCCGGCTGAGATCTGCCCCAGTAACTGATCGTCATTTGTGCTGCCTGCGCTGCTAAGTGCGGTTCCCATGACGTTGTCTTTATAACGGGTGCTGGATTTATCGTGTGATAAACGTAAGCCGCCTCCCAGATCGATACGGTCGGTAAGGTGCCAGGTCAGGTCGCTATAGGCTGCGAATGTTTCTGCGGTGGTGTAGGCATCGGTTTTACGGTAGTTAAACGATGGCATATCGTAATTAAGGTTGATTTTTTGGCGCGTATTTTGGCGATACAGTCCCCAGACCATATCCACTGCGCGCCCCCCGCCATAGGTTGCTGCACGCAGTTCCTGCACGTCCTGATTCCAACGTTCAGGCATGCTCGCCAGCAATGTACTGTTAGGGAAGGTACGGTCATAATTCTGTTGCTGCCACGCACTCACCAGATTGAAAACCCAATTGTCCGTGGTGTATTTACCACTCAATGATTGACTGCGGGTACAGCGCCTTAGATAGGGGTCGCCATAGCCTGGCAAGATTGCCAGCGTGCGTGAGGTCGGTTGATCGAATGAAACATAGCTATCTTGTGTCGCTCGAGTGCAATCTTCAGCGATCGCCAGACTGGCTTCCCATGGCTGGTTATCTGGGGCCAGCCGTAGACGCGCATTACCGACATTCGATTTGCTGCCGCCCAGATGATTATTGCCTGTTGCTGGGTTAGTCATTGCGCCATTATCCACTTGACGCAGCAACGTGACGCTACCGTACAGCAAGCCATCTTGTATTGGACCACTCAGGTTGATTTTGCTGTGATAGCCATCGCGGCTGGCGACCCCTCCTTCTATGTAGCCACGGGGTGTGCTGTCGGGTTGCTGGGTGACAATATTAATGACGCCACCTTGTGCACTTTTACCGTATAGCGTGCCCTGTGGGCCGCGTAGCATTTCGACACGCGCCACATCGGTCAGGGCTTGTGCTGTGTGGGTCGCAAGTTGCGGTACACCATCAACATAGAGTGAAACGGCAGGGTTGTAGAAATCCTGAGCGGAAGAGACACCGCGTAACGAGATGACCGGAAACAGCAAGCTGCCACTTTTTTCGATATTCAGGCCGGGTAACACCCGGTATAGCTGAGCCGTGTTATTGACACCGGCATCGTTGAGTTGCTCTGCACTGACCACTGTGGTTGATGTGTTGCGTGCTGAAGCGGAATAGGGCGACTGTTTGCTGGTGGTAACGGTAATAACATCTTCCGATTCGGCGTGAACGCCTGCGGCAAGAAATAGGCCGGTGAGGGCAAGAGGGGAAAGGCGCATGCTGTGCATAGTTATCGTTCCAGAGCGAGTTATCATTCCATAGAACAGAGATTGCTCGTCAACACTCGGTGATGATAAACAATCACAATGTATGCAAATGATAATTATTTACACCTTTATCGCTACCCGCATCCGGTTTATTTTTGCCCGAATCGGTGTACTACCGTTTGAGACGCTGGTGTGCGCTGTGCATGCTGTCTGTGGTTAGTGAGGGTTCTGCAATACTTGTCTGAATTCGCCGTAACAAGCGTGTTGCTGGCCACAATGAGAATAATGAAAGCAGAGCCAGTAAAAGCAGGGTCGCTGCATAATCGACATGGTGGGCGATGCGCATAGCCAGTAGCGACATCAGAATGGCGACCGCCATATCAACGGATTGAAATAACGCATAATCCGAAGCGGGTTGATGTGAACGAGCCCATCCCATTAACGCGTTATAGAGGGTAACAAACCCGGCCGCAGCCGCGAGATTAAGTAACGCCAACAAACCAATCAACGACGGTAGCGAAAGTCTATTCACACACAGCGCTAACAGCCCGATGAGCAGGGTTTGTAGCATCATGACCGGCAGTAGACTGCGCACGGCGCCCAGGCGTCGTGCAAGCACGTTACCGAGTAAAATACCGATAGCACTCATAACAGTGCCATACAGTGTCAGTATTTGCCCCAGCGTACTCAGGCTGAGTTGGCGGTCAACGAGCATCAGGCTCTGTAAGGCCATGAACCCTCGCATCGCAGGGTAGTAGAGCGCAGTGAACAGCAGCATGGGCCAAAGTGGGCGCAAATGGCGCAAGGCAAAAGAGGGCGCGCTTGGTGTCCGATGTAGATCAGAGGAAGGAAGGGCGCGTCGTGCATATAACGCCACCAATAACAGTATCAGTGAAAGCAGCGCCAGTGCGGAAAATGCCCCCTGCCAGCCCATATACTCCGCCAGGGTTAAAAACAGCGAGGTACCCAGAAACATCCCCGCATAACTCCCCCCAACCTGAGCGGTATTGGCCCAGGGCCGACTTATGGTGCTGGTGGTCAGAATCGTGATGCCATCTGCATAGATATCGTGGCTGGCGGAGAACAGGGTAAGCAACATGAACGCCGATAACAGCAGCGCTGTGTTGGTTGCCGGTGACAACGTGCCGATTGCCGCCAGAAGTAACGCCATTACACATTGCAGTGTAGCCAGACTGCCCAGATACGGGATTGAACGATAGGCATAGGCATGGCGCTCCAACCAGGGAGCCCAGATAAATTTGGCAACCCAAGGCAGCAAGGTTAACGACAGCAGGCTGAGCTGCGCGAGATCCCATCCCTGAGCGCGAAAATAGCTGCTGACACCTTGCAGCAATAGTGCGGTGATCATGCCCTGATGAAGATAGAAACACCAATAGGCTACATAGCGCAGGGGGCGTTTTGAACGTACTGTTCTCATGATGGAACGAGGAGGCTGGCGGCCAGTGTATGGGCTTCTTCTTTTGTTGCTACCACATGATAGGGATAGGCAGCCTGCCCGGAGGCATTATATTGAGTGGCTTGTTGCAGATAATACTTGCGTGCATCGTCATCCGGCTCAATACGAATCGCACCGCGGCAATAACGTTGTTGCAACGCGTGGTTTTCTTTACTCCAACGCAGGTAGGCGGTGAGAAATTGCGGTGAATGGTGCGGCAAAGCCGGCCCTTTTAGAAAAAGCACGAAAGGGGATGCACGTTCATAAATCGCCGTAATGTGTGCCAGCACCGTATCGGCGTGGTCATCTGAAACCTGCACCGGCATCGCAAAGTAGACAAGCGGCCAGTCGAGGGTATCAATAATTTTTTCCACAGCATCCTCCTGATAGCATTAGGAGGAAAGCATAAAGGCTGGCAAGGATGACGCTACCCGTATGCGTTTTATTTTCCCCCGCAACGGTTTCAGCGACCTCGTTTCAAGGCAGAGGGCGTGACACCAAACTGTTTCTGAAAGGCCGTGGTAAAGTGGCTGGCGTTGGCATAGCCGAGATCGCTGGCGATCACCATCACGGAGCGATCGCCACGCTCCAGCCGTCGCCGTGCTTCCTGCATACGCTCGGCCTGAAACAGACCGTAGATGCTATTGCCAAATAGCTCGCGAAATCCACGTTTTAGCTTCAGTACGCTCAACCCACTCTCTTTGGACAACATGGCAATCGTGGGAGCCTGAGTGAGATCAGCCAATAACAGATCGCGTGCCCGCAGTAATTTTTGGTGATCGGCATGGTGCAATGGGGTTGGCGCGTATTGATCCCGATGGCATCCTTCCAATGCCAAACCGATCATCACCAGGCTCTGACCTGTCAGCCATAGAGGGGAGCGTGTCAGGCTGGTTGGCGATTGCAAGCGCAGCATATTGATAGCGTGGCTTAACGTTTGAGCGGTAGCACGCATTTCAGCGTTGCAATCATAAGGCATGCAGTAGCCGCCGGTGTCCATATTGTCGTTTATTCGATCATCGATCTGAGGGAGCCACTGCTGCAGCAAGTCTGGACGTATGGATACGGTTAGCGTGGCAAATTTTCCACCATGAAAGGAACGGCCCCGGCAATCCGGCGTGTAATTGATACAACCGCTGCCGGGGCTAAGCCGATATTCACGCTCTGCTGTCTGCCCAGTAAGGCAATAACGAGATTCACCATACAATGCGCAGGAAAAGTTCATGCGCCCCCAATCATCGCGCAGTTGCATGTTCAGGGGGTGATGCAAATCACCTTGCCAGAGCAACAGATCCAGCCCCTCCTGTAAGCCAATGCTGAACAAAGAACACTCCGCCTGCCTGTCCTCATAGGGCAGGGGAAGCCCGGAAACCAAAGCATCGATAGAGACCTCAGTCAGATCGTTTACTGGCTTGGACGGAAATGTCATCGTGTTATTGCTCCTGTCGGAATACCGTTGCGAGTAAAGATAAAACCGAATGGAGTAGAGAAGCAACTGAGAATGGTTATTATTTACTGACTCTATTCTTGGCGGACATCATCCGGCTCTCACGAGCATGCATCCGCGCGGTCATAAAGAGATGTCTCATGTCTGATATCCCTACGAGTGATAAGTCGACGGTATCGTCAGTAAAATCACCCGTGTCCCCCTCTGCCTGGCACATCATGCATCCGGTACGCAGCCAGATCCGTATCGCAATGGTGCTTTCAGCGAGTAGCGCTTTGCTGATACTGATGGCATTGTTTTCCCTTGCCATGTTGGTTCCCCCTTTGCTCTATGAACCTGGACAGTGGCCCGTCAAGCCGTTGGTGACCTCAACGGCGTGCCTGATAGGGGCGTATTTGCTACGTCTGTGTGCATTTAATCAATCTCACTACGCGGCTTTTCGGCTGGAAACGCTATTGCGTGAACGTTTGGCAAGTCATTTGACACACATTCCGCTCGGTGCGGTACAGCGCTTTGGGGCTGGCGCACTAACAAAAATCGTGCTTGATGACGTAAAAGCGCTGCATGTCTACGTAGCGGACAGCACACCGCTTTTCGCGCGTGCATTGGTCGCACCTGCGGGGACGTTCTTTTTGTTGCTGTGGCTCGACTGGCGATTGGCGCTGACGGCATTCTCCTTGCTGCTGCTTGGAATGCTGGTGTTGATCCTTGCCATGGGACGTTCAGCACCGATGAATGAACGTTATAACCAAGCACGGGAACAGGTGGCAAGTGCGGTGATCGAGTTTGTACAAGCGATGCCGGTGGTACGCACCTTTGATGCCGGATCTTCTGCGTTTGGTCGTTATCAGCAGGCGCTTGCCCGCTACCTGGCAGTGCTAACAGCATGGTATCGTCAGGCCGGTTTTTCGGCGCGCTTCTCTTTCGCCGTGTTGAATCCGTTACCCACCTTGTTGGCATTGCTGTGGGTGGGATACGCGTTACTGAGGGACAATTCGTTGGACGTTGGGCACTGGCTGGCGGTGCTGTTGCTAGGCGGTGGTATGGCAGAAGCAATGATGCCGTTAATGATGCTGAACCATAGGGTGGCTAAAGCAAAAATCAGCATTGCGCGTATTCAGGACGTGCTGAATATTCCCATTCTGACACCCGCACTAGAGGATCTGAAACCCGCAGATGCCAGCGTGACTTTTGAAGCCGTATCGTTTCACTATGAAACCGATGGCTCGGTACCCGTGTTAGAGAATGTCAGCTTTCATGCACCAGCAGGTTCCATTACAGCGTTAGTGGGACGATCCGGTGCTGGGAAAAGCACTGTCACCCGTCTTATCCCACGTTTTTGGGATGTCAGTACAGGGCGCATCCTGATCGGTGGCGTGGATATCCGCATGATGCGTTCGGATACGCTGATGCATCAGGTAGCTTATGTCTTTCAGGAAAATATGCTCTTTGCCGACACCATTGCCAATAATATTCGACTTGGGTTGCCTGATACGCCACTCGACGCGGTAATGTCGGCCGCGAATGCGGCACAAGCACACGATTTTATCATGGCGCTTCCTCAGGGGTATGACACTCAGGTGGGAGAGCGTGGGCAAAGCCTCTCCGGTGGGCAGCGTCAGCGTATCGCTATCGCCAGAGCCTTACTGCAAAACCGTCCGATTCTGGTTCTGGATGAAGCAACCGCTTATGCCGATCCGGAAAATGAGGCGGCGCTCGTGCAGGCACTGTCTGCATTAATGCGCGGTAAAACGGTCATTATGGTTGCACACAGACTATCCACTATTGTCGATGCCGATCGGATCCTCGTGTTTGAGCAGGGGCGTCTGGTCGAGCAGGGCAAACACGATGCTTTATTGGAGACTCGGGGCCGTTATTACCAACTGTGGCAACACAACCAACAAGCGCAACACTGGTCGTTACGCCGTCGCGATGCGAATGCAACATTACAGGAGCAGGCATGATGAGCGAACAATGTCTTTCTAAACCCTCATGGCGTGACACTTATCGTCGGCTGTTGTTGGCTTGCGGTAGTCAGGCTCCTGCTTTGCGTCGTAGTCTGTTGATGTTGCTGGCTGCCTCTGTGTTGCAAGGGCTAGCCCTTGCGTGCCTCTACCCCGTATTACGGGCGATGTTGCACGGCGGAACGTCTGTAGACGTTGCACGCTGGCTCGCGCTGATGGCGGCACTGAGTGTGTTGGGAATTGCCTGTCGATGGTATGGGCAAGGGTTCGAGTATCAAGGGTATTTGGCTCAGGCGACCCATGAGTTACGTATACGACTAGGGGTTCAGTTACGACGTATCCCCTTGATGCAACTGCAACATACTCGCTCGGGGGAAATGAATGCTCTGCTACTCGGTAGCGTGGATGAGAACCTGAATTATGTGCTGGCGATTGCCAATTTGATGATGCTGTCGGTGATTACACCCTTGGTGATAGCCTTGGCGACCCTGTGGGTGGATATGTCCTTGGGGATTGCCTTGCTGCTTATCTTCCCGTTAATCATACCGCTATATCGCTGGCGCCAACCTGTATTGGCGCAGAGAATGCAAGCGTTGAATAAGGCACATCAGTCGCTCAGCGCCGATATTGTTGAATTTGTACAGGGGTTGCCCGTCTTGCGTGCCGCTTGTCAAACTGAGACTCAGTTCGCCACATTGCGCCATGGCTTCCAGACGTTGCAATCATTGCAAATGCAGGCACAGCGCAAGAGCGCGATACCCGACGCGGTGATCGCCAGTATTATCGAATTAGGACTTCAGGGCGTGGTTGTGCTTGGTGTGACTTGGGTCGTTACGGGAACGCTCTCTCTGTCTGCGCTAGTGGCAGCGATGGTGATTGTCGCGCGTTTTTCCGAACCCTTAGCCAACTGCATCAGCTATACCATTGTGTTGGAAATGGTGGAGAGCGCATTACAGCATATTGAAACACTGTTGGCCGTTACACCGTTGCCTGTGCTGGCGCCAGCGCAGACACCTGCAGGCAGCGATATTGCGTTTAGCAACGTTGAGTTTTGCTATAGCGCGGAAGACAACAGACCACAGCCCCCCGTGCTGCGTGATATTTCCTTGTACTTTCCCGCTCGACAATGGATTGCACTGGTGGGGCCATCCGGTTCGGGAAAAAGTACATTGGCGCGTTTGCTGTTGCGCTATGCCGATCCGGAGCGCGGTATCATCACAATCGGCGGCGTAGATTTGCGCCATATGACGACTGAGACACTCAATCAACAGATTTCGGTGGTCTTTCAGGATGTGTATTTATTTAACGATAGCGTGCTTGCCAACTTACGTATCGCAAAGCCGGATGCCACTCAGGTAGAAATCGAAGCAGCTGCGCGCGATGCACAATGTCTGGATTTCATTGCCCGCTTGCCCGAGGGGTGGGATACGCCGCTGGGAGATCAGGGGGCGCGACTCTCCGGTGGAGAACGCCAGCGGTTGTCTATTGCGCGTGCATTGCTGAAAAATGCGCCCATCGTCATCCTTGATGAGCCCACTGCCGCATTGGATACGGAAAGTGAATTGGCTGTACAGCGTGCGATCGAACGCTTGGTACAACAGCGCACCGTTATCACCATTGCCCATCGTCTCTCAACCATTGTGGGGGCAGATCGAATTATAGTGATAGATAACGGGAACGTCGTGCAACAGGGCGATCACCTGAGCCTGATGGGTGAACCGGGGCGCTATCAATCCATGTGGTTGGCGCAACAGCGCGTCAAGGCGTGGCAAGCTGGCTAATGCAGAGTGGCGGAGATGTCTCCGCCACTGTAAACAACGTTAGAACGTGACGAATCAGAGGAATTCGACTTCCCCACCGACCAAATGGTACATACTGCCGACAATCTTGATTTTGCCCTCTTGCTCCAGTTTTTTCAGAATGGGGCTGTGTTCCCGAATGTGCTCGACGGTGAGTGCCACATTGGTTTTTGCGACAGCATCGACAAAGGCCATGTTTTTGCCTGTGCGGTCTCCCTCATAGACGGTTTTCTCGACGGCGGGTTTAATCTTGTTCAGCAGCCCAGTCAGGTTGCCCAACTCGACGTTGTCTATTGCCCCTGCTACTGCACCACACGCGGTATGCCCCATAACCAGCACCAGTTTGGCGCCCGCTGCGGCACAGGCGAACTCCATGCTGCCGAGAATATCCTCATTTTGAACATTACCCGCCACGCGAGCGTTAAACGTTTCGCCAATGCCCGTATCCAGCAAAATTTCAGCCGGGGCGCGTGAGTCGATACAGCTCAATATCACCGCAGCAGGGAATTGCCCTGCCTGACTGCTGATTTTTTGCGCGACGAAGTCATGTTGCTGCGTTTTCCCTTCACGGAAACGTGTATTACCTGCTTTGAAGCTTTTGATCACATCGTCGGGTGTCATGCTGTCTCGCTGCTCTTTGGTCAGGGCGGCGGCAAAAGTGACACGCGGAGCCATAAAACCACTGATACCGGTCAGAGCCAACACAGAGAGAGCGGCAGTGCGCTTTATCAAAGCACGGCGCGATGGTTCGGAAGCATCTAACTTATTCATAGTAATACCTCGTTTTCATTGTGGGTATAACGTCACGGCAACCCGGTGCAGGACGTTGATTACAATACAGCGACCAATAATTGGCAGTGCTGATAATGACTTTTGGTAATTAATACGGGTAAGTGTAGTTGTGCTAAATGCGTTATCGCGGACGATGGGGATGCAGGAAGGTGCAATACGATAAGTTTAAGTTTTTTTTATTTTATAAAACATAGTGTTATTGCTAATGGATTGTTTGTGTCCGGCAATTCTGATAATAAGCCAACGTAGGCTGTCGGGCCCAGTTGGGCCCGACAAGGAACAATTAGCGGAATGGCGGTTCGTTAAACGTGCGCAATTTGCGTGAATGCAGATGGTCTCCTTCCGCACGCAACAAGTCCATGGCACAAATGCCGATTTGCAGATGTTCTGAAATGGCACCTTCATAAAAACGATTGGCCTGACCTGGGAGTTTTATCTCACCGTGCAAGGGTTTGTCCGAGACACACAGCAGCGTGCCGTAAGGCACTCGGAAGCGATAGCCCTGCGCAGCAATCGTTGCACTTTCCATATCGACCGCAACGGCGCGGCTCAGATTAAAACGCAAGGCAGAGGCGGAATAGCGCAGCTCCCAGTTACGATCGTCTGTGGTCACCACTGTGCCGGTACGTAACCGCTGCTTCACCGCTTCGCCTGCCATACCGCTCACCATTTTGGTCGCGTCATACAGTGCGCGCTGCACCTCTGCGATACTTGGAATGGGGATATCAGGTGGGAGTACCGCATCAAGAACGTGATCGTCGCGCAGATAAGCGTGCGCCAATACATAATCACCAATAGTCTGGCTTTCACGCAGCCCGCCGCAGTGACCAATCATCAGCCAGGCGTGTGGACGCAGCACGGCAAGATGGTCACAAATGGTTTTGGCATTGGAGGGGCCAACGCCAATGTTGATCAGGGTAATTCCTGGCCCTTGTTTGGCGATCAGGTGGTAAGCCGGCATCTGATGTTTCTTCCAGGCAACATCGGAGACGCAAGCTTCTGCAGTCGCTTGTGAGCCGGTAAGCAATATTCCGCCTGCGGCGGCGAGCGCCTCGTAAGGGCTGTCAGGATCGGCTATTTGCGCGCATGCCCAGCTTACAAACTCATCTACATAGCGCGTGTAGTTGGTAAACAGAATATAAGGCTGGAAGTGTTCAATGGCCGTGCCAGTGTAATGGCGTAATCTGGCCAGAGAAAAATCGGTACGTAAGGCATCAAAATGTGAAAGAGGAAAGCGGGTATCGGTGGAGTGAAACAGACCATCGGCGGTTTCATCACCAATTTGCGCTAATTCAGTGGTAGGGAAATGTTGCGAAATCCCAGCGCTCATGGAACGTTCCAGCGTCAAATCAGAGCCGTCGATGACATAGGGAAAGGGGATTTCCTGTTGTGACGGAAACACGTCGATCTGAGCGCCATACTCTTCAACCAGCAACGTCAACTGTTCGCAGAGATAGCGGCGAAATAGCGCTGGCTGTGTGACGGTGGTGCTGTAACACCCTGTGTGAGTGAAACGCCCATAGGCTCGGGTGCGGCTTTTCCCTTGTGTGACGCCGTCCCAACTTACGCGCAGTTCTGGGTAGACAAACAACCCATTACGGCGCGCTTCTGCATCGGGTAAGGTGCCATCTGTCACGAATGTTTTGATGGCTGCGCGTAACGCGTTAACCGCATCGTTATACTGCGAACTCAATAAATCCAGTGCTTGTACGGCCGTGAGGGGGGCAGTGGAACCACAATGCTTCATCGCTCTTCCATCCTTTTTGGGTTATCTCCCGCAATAACATTGCGGTTGCTACACCCAGCATAGATCAGCCACGTGACGAAACGTATAACCTTTGTATTATTTCACATATTATTAACAATGGGGTTTATACCTTATTGTGGTGTTGGTTGGTCATCAGCTTGAATGTGAACTCAAAAGAATAATAAGGAGTTACATAATATGGCCACCAGCATCGACCCTATTCGATATTCTCCCTCTGTGCGACCTGGCAGTAATGTATATTCTGGTACCAATAAGCACGCCCAAAAAAGTGATATCTGGCTATCAGTACAAGATTGGTTTCCTCCTCATTTACAACCACAGGCGCAGACGTACTGGAAAAAGATCAGCGAGGCAGGCGCTGAATCATCGCCAATATTGCAGCGTGCTGCTTTCAACGAATTAAAATCGTTGGTTTATCCGGGGTATGCGCACTTTTTTACGGAAGAAATCCGCGATCCTTATTTGACTACGTTCTCCATTCAAAATGCTACAGGTGATGAAATTGTTACCTTGCGTTTGCCCCGTTCGGCGTTAACCGAGAGCTCTTCCACACACAGATCATTGCCCCGGAACCCTCGTTATCCGTTCAGGTTGGCAACGATGACCAATCAAACCATTCCCGATAATAAATCCCCAGATAATACGTTGCCCCATATTAATAGGCTGGTGGTGTTGGGGGACAGTCTGTCCGATTCTGAAGGACGGATGTATCAGCGTTCGCTTGGCCTTATTCCCTCGAATAACCAATATTATGAGGGGAACTTTACCAACGGTTTTGTCTGGACCCATTTCATTTCATCACCGGATTTTCTCAACAAACCGCTGGTGAATTATGCCGAGGGAGGAAGCGTATCAGCTCACTATTCTTGGTTTGACAAGGTCAGTTGGCTGGTTTCCAGCATGGATAAGCAGATGGCGCAATACAAAGATCCTACCTCGCGTGATCTGGTTATCATTGCTCTCGGCGCAAACGACTATATGACCTTTCATAAGAAGAATGTCGAGAAGGTTATTGACAACCAAAGTGAAAACATTGAGCGCTTATTGGCGCAGGGAGTAAAAAATATTGTGGTTTTTGGCGTGCCCGATCTTTCGCTTACCCCTTATGCACAGAACCTTAAACATTCGGAGCAACAACAGGAATTACACGATATTTGTCAGCTTCACAATCAGCGTTTGAGTGCGCGAATGGCGCAGTTACAAGTACAACACCCCGAGGCAACGCTTGCCTATTTCGATGTTTCTAAGGCATTTGCACCCATTTATGATCGTGCCAAAGCGATAGGATATAACGTGAAGGAAGGTGTAAATCGACGTGGCTATGTTCATCTGTTTGGCAAGGAGCAGGAACTGATCAGCGATACCCGCCATTTGTTTAACGATGATGTGCACCCGACTCAAGAGGTTCATGCCATTATTGCGATGCAGGTTGCTGATTTTGTCCGACAACATGTTGCCCCGCGATAACACGGGGCAACAGTGTAACTCGGTTACGCGCGATCCCAGTGGGTTTGCGCTTCGCCGTTGATATAAAGTGTGCGTTGATCCTGGGCGGGCAGGCGAACATTCACACGTTTCCAGGCTGGAGCAAAATCACCTTCCTGAGTGAAGGTCACATCGATGCGTGAGTTGTCGCTGGTAATAGTCCAGCGCAGCCACAGTGCATTACCTTGCTGCCAGCCGTAAGTTTCGCCATCGTCTTCAAACAGTAAGCCGCTGTCCTGACCTTTGCCGCACGGAGGGAACAACAGCAGGTCGCGTTGATCGTCTGCCTGATGATCAACGTGTGCCAGGCGTGTGGATGTTGGCAGCATGGCACCGGCCCGTACCAGCAGCGGCAAGCGCTCTAATGGCGCATCCAACGTGATGGTTTGTCCACCGCTGAACCAGGTTCCGGTGTAGAAATCGTACCAGCCAGATGCATTCTTCGGCAGATAAACCTGGCGTTGACGCTGACCTTGTTCAACGACGCTTGCAACCAGCAGATCGCGGCCCAGCAAGAAATCATCCGTTTCCTGGAACGTGGCAGCATCATGTTCGTGGTCGAGGAAAGTGGGGCGCAGCATCGGTTCATCATCTTGGCTGGCGTGCCACAGTTGGGTGTACAGGTAAGGCAGCAGGCGATAACGTAGCGCGATGGCATCGCGGATCGCGGGCGTGACTTCCGGATACATCCAAGGTTCGTTGACCGTGTGATCGTCATTCCAGGAGTGGATGGTGAAACGCGGGTGCATCACCCCGTTTTGAACCCAGCGCACGAACAGCTCAGCATCGGGTTTATCTCCAGAGAAACCGCCAACATCATGGCCTACGTTGTACAAACCAGAGAGGCTCATACCGACACCCATACGGGTGTTATAGCGCAGCGTTGTCCAGTTGGTGCGGTTATCGCCGCTCCAGGTCTGCACGTAACGCTGCATACCGGCACAGCCGGAACGGGATATCAGATAAGGACGTTTTTCTGGGGCAAAACGCTGTTGCGCTTCCATCGACGCCCGCATCATCAACAACGGCATCACCGGGCGAATATGTTTGATGGCGATCGGTTTGCCAAAACCAAAACAGCGCGCTTCACCGTCCCATACTTCATATTCGTTGTTGTCGTTCCAGGTGGAATCGATACCCATTTCCAGCAGTTGTGAGGTCACATTATCTTGCCACCATTTCACCGTTGCCGGGTTGGTGAAGTCAAGATGTGAACCCTCATCGTCCCAGAAGCAGGAGCGTTCTGGTGCATCTTGCTCAGAATCGCGGATAAACAGTTGCTGCTCAGCCACCTGTTGGTACATCGGGTGGTCTTGCAACAGGCAAGGCTTGATGTTGGCAGCCAGTTTGAGGCCCGCATCGTGGAACGATTGGCTCAGCACCTTCGGTTGCGGTACTTTGTCGTAGTTCCAGTTGAAGACATAACGTTTGTTGCCAATAGAGGTGTAGCCGGATGACAGTTGGAATGAATCACACGGGATAGCATGCTCTTTGCACAGCTCGATGAATTTCAGCAACTGCTGCTGAGCATCGGGGGCATCGGTGTAGTGCATGGTAGAACCGCTGTAACCCAGGCTCCATTTGGGGCCAAACAGGGTTTTACCGGTCAGACGTACGAATTTCTTGGTGACATCCAGCACGCGTGGGCCGAGGAACAGGTAGTAGTCGAGATCGCCGGCTTCTGCACTGTAGCGACGGTAAGCGACGTGATAGTTATCCAGTTCGTTACCCAGATCCAGACGGGTGCTGCTCAGGTTGTCGTAAAACATCCCGAAACTGACTTCACCGCGACGGGTGATAGTGAAGGGCACGTGTTTGTAGAGCGGGTCTGTAGACTGCGCATTGTAGCCCATGGCATCCAGATTACGCATTTCATAACGACGGCCAGCACGGTTCAGATCGCCTGCTTTTTCACCCAGGCCATAATACTGCTCATTCGGTTGACGACGCTGATAGTGTTCAACGCCATCACCGTGTGCATTCAGCAGGTAGGCGCTGGTATGGCGGTCTGCGGCCAACGGTTGCCATTCTCCCTGTTGATCACGGTATTCCCATGACAGCCACAGAGGTTGATGCACCGTAACGCGCAGTTTCTCGGTCGCTACTTGCAGACCATCATCGACTGTCTTCAGGGTAAAACCAGGCAGGGCAAAGCCCGCGGTGCTTTCGCGATCGCGTCCTTCCCATGCCACATCTTTCCCTGCTTCCGGGGCGATGCTCCAGGTGCGATCGAGGGCGAGTTCCCCCTTACGTTTGATCAGCACACGAAACAGGTCGTCTTCCAGCACATACAGGCGAAACAGATGCTGATTATCCACGTTGACTTCAACAAACGCCTCTGTTTGTTGGCTTAGCACCCAGTTTTTCAAAATTTTCATAGCAGTGTTCCAAACTAAACGATCGAAAACAGTACAGCGGGCCTTGTTTTAACAAGGCCCGCCGACAACAACGTTATGCAGCGCGCGCCTTGTTGCGACGCTCAGCGATAAAGGCCACCAGGAATATGGCACCGATCAGGTCAAAGAAGCCCATGGCGATAAACAGCGGGTTGTAGCCAATTTTGTCTGCTGTCACACCAATCAGTAATGAGAACAGGAAGCTGGCTATCCAGGCGAAGGAACCACGCATCCCATTAACTGTTGCCATTTGGCCTTTTTCGAACGACTCAACCACCAGCGCACTCAGCATGCAGGAAATGATCTGGTGACCAAAACCCCCGATGGAGATCAGCAGGATAGTGATGTAGGGGTCTTTGGTCAGTGCGACCATCGCCAAAGAAACCATCAGGAAAGCGCCGGTTACCGAGCTGGCAACCACGGAGTTGACACGGCTGCAACCAAACAGACGCGTGTAGACGCGGGTCAGATAACCACTGGCGATACTGCCCAGGTCTGCGGCCAGGAACGGCAGCCAGGCGAACATGGCTATCTGTTTCAGATCCATTCCACGTTCTTTTGCCAGATACAGCGGCACCCAGAAGCTCAATACTGCCCAGGCCGGTTCTGCCATAAAGGCTGGGATAGCGATACCGTAAAAGCGCTTGTTTTTGCCCACGGTTTTCAGTGCAGTAAAGAAAGGCAGCTTAACCGGAGCAGGTTCGTTATCTTGCTTGATGAATTCCAGCTCGGTTTTGCTCAGGTTCGGGTGTTTCTCTGGGTCATAGTAGAACAACCACCACAGAACCACCCACAGCATGGCCAGTACGCCGGAGAACATGAACGCACCCTGCCAGCCAAGGTAGCTGTGTGCAATAACAATGATTGGCGGCGCTAACATGGCGCCAATGGAGAAACCGACACCCGCCCAACCGGCGGCGATCGGACGTTCCTTTTTCGGGAACCATTCCCCGAGGGTTTTGGCGTTAGCAGGCGTTGCCGCCGCTTCTGATGCCCCCATGAAGAAGCGCAGAATAGCCAGATGCAGCCAACTGCCAGCGCCTGCGTGGAGCATACACATTAATGCCCAGATGGATGCACACACCAGGAAGCCAACTTTCAAACCAATCACGTCAATCAGCCAGCCGCACAGCGGTTGGAAAATGGTATAGGCTAACTGGAATGCACCGACGATCCAGGAGTATTGCTCCGTGGTGATCCCCATGGTGGCTTTCAGTTCAGGCGCCAGGATACCTAACGAGTTACGCGTAATATAGTTAACGGTGACGCCGAGAAGAAACAACCCCAAAACCCACCAACGCAGGTTTTTGATTTTGCGTTTCCCATGCGCTGCGGGTGCAGCGTTGTCAATATTGAGACTCATGATAATCTCCGTCAGAGGGTGATGATTGATTTGGCCTGATAAGTTATTCTTTCTCTTACACCATCAGTAACCTTACATACTCACCCTATCGATATATTCTGATTATTTATATTAAAATTCAGGTTGTTATATAAGACTCTTCTTGAGGTGGTGCTTTCTCAATTGGTCTACCAATTAAGCCTAAAGGAGATAATCGATGTGGGATACGCTCTTTTTTGCAAGGATTTTCATAACGCTGGCTTATTTTAGCGTCCGGCATAAAAAACGGTTAGGATATGGGCAGTTTTAGCATGAAAATTTTTTCATCTTCAAATTTGAAGGGGATCACAAAATGAATGGAAAGCTTAAAATCAGGGAAATTGCGGCACAAACAGGGCTTTCTATCAGTACGGTATCTCGCGTGTTGTCAGGCAAATTTAACACCAGCGAAAAAGCCAAGCAGCGCGTACTGGCTTGCGCGCGAGAGTACGGCGTGCTTGATGATATCGCCACTGGACGCCTGCTAATCAACGGTATCATGGTGTTTGCGCCATCGCGGGCGTTTGATTCGCGGTCTGACATCTTTTACTACAAAGTGATCCAGGGATTGGTTAACGCGCTGACACCGCATGAGGTGAGATTGCGTTACTGCGGGCTGGAGGAAAATAACAGTGACGCCGCCCTGTTTCTGGAAAAGATGAACGATCCGTTGACGGAAGCTGCGTTGTTGATCGGCATTGATGACCCCTATATCCATGCCCTGGCTGCCGACCTGGGCAAACCTTGTATCCTGATTAACAGCTATGACAGGAAGATGCGCTTACCGAGCGTCTCGCCGGATCACCGCTTGATCGGTGAGGTGGCGATGCATTACCTGATTGAACAAGGGCATCATAATATCCTCAACCTGGTCTGCTTGCGGCGTTATACCATGGAGTGGCGTTTACAGGGGATTCGCGAGGCGCTTAATGCGCATAATCTTCCCTTTGATGAGTCGCGCCACCTGCTGTTGGCAAACGGCTTCAGCGCAGCGGAGAGTGAACGCGCATTGACAGAGTATCTCGCACAGTGTCCGGAAGAAAATAGACCCACCGCCATTCTGGCCGGCGGCGATTTTATGGCACTCGGGGCAATGAATGCGCTGCAACATGCGGGTCTTCGTGTGCCGCAGGATATCTCCATCATGAGTATTGATGGTTTTAACCTGCTGGCCCTGCATGATATTCCTCTGACCTCGTTGCATGTGCCGCGCGATGAACTGGGTGAAGAAGCGATTAGACTACTGCAGCAGCGTCTGGCATCGCCATTACGCCCTGCGAGCAACATTTTGCTGCATGGTTCGATGGCGCTTAATGCTTCGGTGAAACGGCTGCGCGCCAGCAGGACGCCTGCACGCGGCGATGAAGAGAAACTCTACGATTAAAATGGCTCAAGGCGTTACGTGGCACTGACTTTCACGGCGTCCTAACGCTCATCTTGTGGTTTCGTTCTGGTGGGCATTTCCCACAGGTGAAACGCGTTGTTTCTGCCGGAGATCCCCGGCTTTCGCCGAGGATGAAGAGGGAGTAAAGCGGCTTTGTCAGCAGTCTGGAACTCCATGTTGCGTGAGTGACCGCATTTTAATTAAAACCACTGGCCGAAACGTCGTATATAGATGCGTTTCATCACCTGTGTGAGCAGGCAGTAGCTCATCAGCGTTGCTATCAGCCAAGGGAAATATTCCCACGGCAGCGGCGTTAAACCGATATACGCCCCCAGCGGTGAAAACGGAATATAGATCCCGAGTGCCATGACCAGCGCGGTAGTCAGCATGACGGGCAGGGCAGCAGTGCTCTGAATAAACGGAATTTTCTGTGTGCGTAACATATGCACTACCAGCGTTTGTGACAATAGCCCTTCAATAAACCAACCTGACTGGAACAATGCCTGATGCTCAACGCTATTGGCGGCAAACACATACCACATCACCGCGAACGTGGTGATGTCAAACAGGGAAGATGTCGGTCCAATCCATAACATAAAGCGACCAATGTTCTTTGCATCCCATTTGCGGGGACGCTGCAAGAACGACTTGTCCATTTTATCCCACGGCAGGCTGAGCTGAGAGATATCGTACATCAGATTTTGCAACAGCAAATGGATGGCCAGCATGGGTAAAAATGGAATAAAAGCGCTGGCAACCAAAACGGAAAATACGTTGCCGAAGTTGGAACTGGCGGTCATGTTCAGGTATTTGATGATATTACCGAATGTCTCACGCCCTGTGATCACCCCTTGTTCCAGTACCATCAAATCTTTTTCCAGCAGAATGATTTCTGCCGACTCTTTGGCAATATCTGTAGCCGTATCTACCGAGATACCCACATCCGCATCGCGCAGTGCCGGGGCATCATTGATACCATCGCCTAAAAAGCCAACGGTGTGGCCGTTATGTTGAAGCATTTTCAGCACGCGTGACTTTTGCATCGGGGTCAGCTTGGCAAACAGCGAGCGTTGTTCTACTTCACGAGCCAGCGTCGCATCATCCATTTGATCGATATCCGTGCCGAGCAGTACCTGTTCAGCATCAAGCCCGACATCCTGACACACTTTGCGTGACACCACCGGGTTGTCACCCGTAAGCACTTTGACTTGCACGCCGTTTTCTCGTAGCGCGGTGAGTGCCGCTGCTGCCGAGGGTTTGGGGGGATCGAGAAAGGTGAGCAGACCACGAATCACGATATCACGCTCATCAGCAACGGTGAGCGGGAACCGGTAATCGTTGGCAGAGAACTCGCGCGTACCAATCATCAATACGCGAAAACCCTGCTCGTTATAGCGTTCCGCCAGTGCAAGTAGCGCAGTACGACGGGCATCATCCAACAGATGCGTTTCCCCGTTGTCATCAATATGCGTGGCAATAGCCAGCATCTCTTCTACCGCACCCTTGCAGATCAACTGATACTTTTGGTTTCCATTGTTGATTAAAATGGAAAGACGACGGCGAATGAAATCAAACGGTAACTCATCGATTTTATCATGGTGTATCAGCGCCGCGATTTCAGGTTTTTCCTTGCCAAAGCGGATGATGGCTTTGTCCATCAGGTTTTTCATTCCGCTTTGGTGGAAACTGTTCAACCAGGCCAGTTTGAGTACTTGTTCGCTCTCTTTGCCATTGACGCACAGATGGTGTTCCAGAATGATGCGATCTTGTGTCAGCGTACCGGTTTTGTCGGTACAAAGCACATCCATGGCACCAAAGTTCTGGATGGCATTCAAATGCTTCACCACCACCTTGCTGCGCGACATTCTGATTGCGCCTTTCGCTAAATTGGCGGTGACAATCATTGGCAGCATTTCGGGTGTCAGCCCAACGGCGACAGCCAGTGCAAAGAGCGCGGCTTCTGCCCAGTCACCTTTAGTGAAACCATTGATCAGCAGTACCACTGGCACCATGACTAACATAAAGCGGATCAACAAACGACTTACGCTGTTGACGCCACGATCGAATGCTGTTTGCGCACGAGTACCGACAATGGACTTTGCCAACGAGCCGAAGTAGGTATTATTGCCAGTAGCCACCACAACCGCCTTGGCTATACCGCTGGAGACATTTGTTCCCATCAGGCAGATATTGCCCATTTCTAACAGGGATTCACCTGCTTGACACGGATGGATATGACTGGATTTCTCTGCTACGTGTGCGGAGGTGTCATATTTCTCCACTGGCAGAGATTCTCCTGTCAGGACTGCCTGGCTGATAAACAGATCGCGCGATTCAATCAGTTTCACGTCAGCAGGCACCATATCGCCTGCCGAAAGCAGAATGATATCGCCCGGTACCAGGGCTTGCAGCGGGATCTCATGGCATTCAGCACGGGCATTGGCATGGGCGCGACGCAGTACTGTGGCCGTGGTACGCACCAATGATTTCAATGCTTCTGCCGCTTTGTTGGTGCGGAACTCTTGCCAGAAACGCAACAGACCGCTCAGCGTCACCATCACCAGAATGATAATGGTACCGGTCAAATCGGTTTCTTCACCTTTTTGTAAAGGTAGCCAGTAATCGGTAAAAATGCCGATGGCCGCCAGTGCCAGCAAAATAAAAATAAAAGGGTTGTTAAAGGCGCCAATGAGTTGTGTCAGCATCGGCGGCGCTTTTTCTTGCGCGACCTGATTGGGGCCACTTTCCAGTAAGCGTTCTTTGGCTTCCGCTTCTACCAGACCTTCCATGTTGGCAGAAAGGCTGGAAAGCGTGCTATCGAGGCTTTTTACCGCTTCTTCTGCGATAAGGTAGCTTTTTTTTACGGGGTGCTGACGGCGAACCGGCAGGCTTTCTAACATCTGAGTCATAACTGTTACTCAATTTTTTAAGCACATCGTTTCAGGCAGCCTTTTTAAGGGCGCAGAAAAACCGTCCTGGTATAAGGCATGACGTGCAAATAAGCTGATTGTTATGCGTGGCAGATGGGATGGAGAAGCAAACGTGCTAGCGTGTCATCCCTTGCTACGCGCTAAAGATTGCTGACTAGGGTGATCGTCCATTTCGGCTCCTTAACCGCTACGAAGCGATAGATTGAACGTGATATTGCAGGGAAACCCCTGAATACGGGAATTTCCGGAAAAACAACGAGTGTCTTTAGTGCGAGCGCTTGAACATGTGGCCGGTGAGCGAAAAAAACGCGTACACCTCAGACCCAACTCAAGGGATCACAGAATAGAATGGCGCTGGTGGCCGGGAGGAAATAGTGCGTAAGTATAGAATTGCATCCTGATGTTTCCTGTTTATACGGCTTTATTGGCCGCAAGTGATAAAAGGTTAACAGGGATACAATCGTATTCAGAATGGTGATTGCGTCGCCCGCCGCTACCGGCAAGCAACGCACATCATGGGTGTGTCAGTTTGCCGGAGAGATACTGCTGTTGCTTTCACAATCGATGTTTTCATAATCGATGTTTTCACAACGTATATTGCCTTGACTGTCCAAAAATCTCTCTCCGTAGTTATGCTGTGCGTACTATAGCGGCTTAAATCTAAACGTATCTGCAACGTGTGGGTTATTCATATTCGTTTCATCAAGAATGTGATGCTGTCATGCTTTTGCCCGCGTCAGTACGATAGAGCAGGCATAGCGATCGGCGGGGTGTACAGATATTGTGGTTTCAAACGTATTACCGCCACGATCCAGATAGCGGCGTACAATTTTCAGCGCTGGCGAACCGGGCTCCACGCCCAGCACCTTGGCAATTTGGGCCGACACGGTGACCGCAGAGATAGTCTGCCGCACCTCTTCACTTTGAATACCATAGTGTGTTTCAATCAGATCGCTGATCAGCGCGAAGGGGTCACTGCGAACCAACTGACGGACTTTGGTGAAGGTAGCGCTGGCGTAGCTGTCCGTCCAGCAAATGGGCGCATCTTTGTTTTCGCTGTCTTCACGAATGCTAGCAACGTGCAACCAGCGAGAACCTGGCTCACAGCCAATGGCCTGTGCCAGGTCGTAATCGGCAACGACCTCATCAATTCTTTTCACTACGCGTGGATTGTTTTTCGCCAGGAAAAAGAGATCTTCCAGACAAGCCAGTGGGTGATTCAACCCTTTATGCTGCGCTTTGTCTGCCACTTGTGTGCCTAGCCCTTTGCGCCGCGTAATCAATCCCTGTTCAGTCAGGTCTCGCAGCGCCTCCCGCATGGTGTGTCGGCTGACCTGATAGTGCTCGCACAGCTCCATTTCCGTCGGTAACAGTGAACCCACCGGGTACTGCCCGGAGAGGATTTGCTGCGCAAGTTCACGCGCAATGCGTCGATACAACGATTCTTTCATAGGCAACGGTTTTTTTCCCGCATTACTGATCAATATCACAAAGCTGCGCTAAAATGCTTTCGCTTTAATGTCCGTACATTCTATCTTGTTCGTACATTCACTATGTCCGTACATTTGAAATTGTTCGTACATTTAAACTTGCCCGTACATAAACAATAGTACAGATATGTGAGTACCCGATGCGCCTGCCATGCCTCTCTACAGTATTGGCTTACTGGCAACCCCATTGCGGCGTGACAGGCGCAGTTTATCACTCTTACTCTCATTTCAGGATGCTTTTATGGCTTCGAATGTGCTTGATTCCGTACTGTTTCGTGATGCATTTGGCACGCCGGCAATGCGCGCCGTTTTTGATGACCACGAGTTGATTAGAAAATATGTCATCGTTGAGGTTGCATTAGCCAAGGCGCAGGCGCGCTGTGGCGTCATTCCTGAGGCCGCGGCGCAAGAAATTGCCCAGCGCTGTAATGCCGATACGCTGGATTTTGATCTGCTGCGTCATGAAACCGAAATAGTCGGTTACCCCATTCTGCCGCTGGTGCATCAAATTTCCAAACAGGCTGGAGAGTCCGGTGGGTTTGTTCACTGGGGGGCAACCACGCAGGACATCATGGATACCGCTGTCGTTTTGCAAATCCGTGATGCTTTTGAACTGATTGAGCAGGAAATTAAGACATTGCGCGCGACGCTTGCCGGTCTGGCTCTGCGCTACCGCAATACGCCAATGGCGGGGCGAACCCATTTACAGCAGGCCTTGCCAGTGACTTTTGGCTATAAAGCGGCCATCTGGCTTGACATGTTCGATCGCCATCAGGAGCGTTTGAACCAGGCTCGCCCTCGTATTTTAGTGGGGGAATTTGCCGGTGCGGCTGGAACGCTGGCCTCACTGGGCGATAAAGGCCTTGACGTTCAGCAGGCGTTGATGGAGGAGCTTGGTCTGGGTGTGCCTGTATCAACCTGGCATGTGGCGCGCGATGGTTTTGCCGAAGCGGTTAACCTGCTGGCTCTGATGACCGGTTCTCTGGGCAAAATTGCCTATGACGTGATGCTGATGGCGTCCAACGAGTTTGGCGAGTTGTATGAACCCTTTGTAAAAGGCCGTGGTGCCAGCAGCACCATGCCGCAAAAGCGTAATCCGATCTCCAGTGAATTGATGCTTGCCTGTGCCAAAGGTGTGCGGCAGCAAGCCGGTTTAATGTTAGATGCCATGGTGCAAGATCTCGAACGTGCCACCGGGCCGTGGCATGCAGAATGGATCGCCATTCCCGAAAGCTTCATTCTCGCCGCAGGTGCACTGCATCAAGCCAATTTTATGCTTAGCGGCCTGATTGTGGATGAACAGGCGATGGCGCGTAATCTTGATATGACAAAAGGCCTTATCGTAGCGGAAGCCGTCATGATGGGGCTGGCACCTTATATTGGTCGGCAGGATGCACACGATATTGTCTACGATGCCTGCCGTATTGTGAATGAGAAGGGCGGCAGACTGGCGGATGTGCTCAATGAGATGCCGAATGTCGCGGACCGTTTGGCACCAGAACTGATTGAGCGTTTGACCGATCCAACCAACTATCTGGGCATGGCACCAGAAATGGTTGATCAAGTGCTGAAAAGCTCTGCCAGCCGGTCGTAATGTCCGGCGTTCACCCGCTCTACGAATGAGGAGATGATTATGTCATCGGATTCATCCACAGGGAAAAAGGTGTTCGCCGTAGTGGTGCCCATTGCATTTGGCATTGCTATCTGGCTTGCCCCCGTACCTGCCAACCTTTCTCCCCAGGCATGGCATATGTTTGCCATTTTTGCTGCGACTATCGCAGCAATCTTGACGCAGCCACTGCCCTCGGGGGCGGTGATGTTGATTGCGCTTTGCGTGGCCATTTTCACCCAAACCCTTACCGAAGCAAAAGCGCTGTCTGGTTTTGCCAGTGGCACTGTGTGGTTGATTTTTTGCGCTTATATCCTTTCTCTGGGGTTTGTTACTTCGGGGTTGGGTAAGCGTATTGCCTATAAGATGCTTTCCTTGTTTGGTGGAAGCAGCCTGGGTATTGCCTATTCACTGGGTATTTCTGATTTGATCATGGCACCAGCGATGCCTTCGGTAACAGCACGCTCAGGAGGGATAATTTTTCCTATCGCGCGTTCAATCAATACGGTACTGGGATCGACACCGGGGGAAAGCGGTAAAAAAATCGGGGATTTCCTGACCATGGTCTGCTTTCAGTTTACCCCTATTACCGGTGCCATTTTCCTGACCGGGATGGCAGCGAATCCGCTGGTGAGCAGTCTGGCAAAAAGCTCCCTTGGGGTTGAAATAACCTGGAGTGGCTGGTTTATTGCTGCTGTTGTTCCTGCCTTGGTCTGCTTTTGCCTGATGCCGCTACTGGTTTACAAGATAGTGAATCCCGAGCTTAAGCGTACACCGGAAGCTAAAGCGATGGGGCGTGAAGCGCTGTCTCAACTGGGGCCTATGACCACGACGGAAAAGAAAGTGGCATTTGGTTTTCTGTTGGCATTGGTCGGATGGGGAACCAGTCTGATTACCGGCCTTTCTGCGACATCTGTAGGGTTGGGGCTGGCGGCTTATCTCTTTGCTGTTGGGGCTGTGGATTGGAAAGCATTGCTGAAAGATCACGCCGCCTGGGATACGGTCATCTGGTTTAGCGTTATCATCAGTCTGGCTACCGGACTCTCCGATCTGGGGTTCATCAAATGGATGGCGGGCTTGCTGGGTAACCTGATCCAAGGGTTTGGCGCCATGGAGACCTTTGTGCTGCTGGGCGTGCTTTATATCTACGTGCACTATCTGTTCGCTACCGCATCTGGCCATGTCGCTGCACTCTACGTTCCCTTTGCCGCGACCGCCATTGCGGCAGGTGCACCGCCGATGATGGTGGCCATCTGCTTTGGGATTTTCAGTAATCTGATGTGGGGCAACACTGAATACGGTGGTGGACCGGGACCCATCTATTTCGCTCAGGGATATTTCACTCGACCACGCTTCTACAAAATTAACGCGGCAGTTGTTACCTTTAACGTCGTGCTGACCTTCAGCGTGGGTCTGCTGTGGTGGAAATTACTTGGCTACTATTAATGTAATAACAGCGTGTTACCTCTCCTGTACTTGATGACTGTGACAATATGACAAGACAGGTTGCCTTAGATGGTATCAGGCAACCTGCTTTGTACTGACGGCCAATCCCATTAGGGCTATTTCACTTGCCATTTAGGCCTGAGACCGCGCCAGAAATCTTCATGTACGTCGTGTGTGTTTCTGTTTCTGCGCGCTGTCCGTAGCGCAAACTGACGGCGCTAATTGAACTGGTTCTTACTGTACCGTCCGGTTGCGACCTTCTCGTTTGGCGATATAGAGGTTTTTATCTGCAGCAGCAAAAAGCTGGTGCACATTTTGAGTCAGGTCCATTTCCGACGAGGGTGCATAGGCAATGCCGATGCTCACCGCGACGGGGACAGAAATATCATTGATAACACAGGGCGTGTCGTGAATTTTAGCGCGCACGCGCTCGGCCAACGCGAAAAAATCCTGTTGGGAAAAATTAAAACAGACGACTGCAAACTCCTCTCCGCCCACGCGACTCACCAAACCGGGTTCTGGAATGGATTGCTGAATCAAGTTCGCGACGTGTTTCAATACATAGTCACCGTTATCGTGTCCATAACTGTCGTTGATGGTTTTGAAATGATCGATATCAACCAGCATCATATTGATGGCTGCTTGGCGATAACGCGCAATTCTCCCATAGCGGTTTAGCGCATCGTTAAAACCGTAGCGCGAAAGCAGCTGCGTGAGAAAATCGTGGCTGGCCTGCATCAACAGACGTTGGTTGAGTTGACGGATGGTCTTGGCATTCATCGCCATTAGCAACGGACTAAAGATAATGGCGGCTATGCTGATGCGAGCAATGGTTATCTCTTGCATAAACAGGGCATCCTGATGGTCATAGACCCCCTGGACATGGAGCGCTGTCATGATCAATTCAACAATGCCAGTACACAACGTGATAAGGCGTATCGCCCATAATGGATACACAATGGCGCACCAGGTCAGTGCGGGCAAGGGAAAAGCTAAAATGGCGATCGGACCAATCAGTGTGCCTAACCCCAATGACAACACAAGAAATACCAAAGGGATACTGCTGCGCCAGTTTAACGTGGGCATGCGTAATGTGAAGTCACTGCGCAACGTCAACAGTAATGGCAGAAACAGAACCGCCGTATAAAATTGGTCACTGAACCAGTTAAGTACATCTTGCTGAAAAGATTGACGCGTTTGCTCTGCGGCATGTTGTGCAAGTGCACCGACCAGTGCACAAGAAAGAGCAGCTACTATGCAGGAGGCAAACAGATGCAATGACGTCGTGATATCGGCTTCTTGCTGTCGATATCCCCCCCGCCAACACAGCAATTTGATCAGCACAAAAATAAAGACCAGATTGGCGGCATTAATGGTGAATGCACTGAACCCCCAGCCATAAATCAAACTGTCCTGCATGACCATGGCGCTATAGGCGACGCAATAATACCAAGGGGTATTCAGATGACGGCAGCGATAAAACAGTGCCGCGACAAGAATATTGACTGGCCAGAGAACAGAGAGATCGATGCCTGACATGCGAGCATGTGAACCGAGAACACAGCCCAATAGCGCCAATATAAAAACGTTAAAGCTGTTTAAAAGCATGTTGCTGCTTTTAAACAGTGTCAGATTTACATGCATATTCTCTGCCCATCTTCAGGGAATGTTACTCTGCGTCTAAAATTGCGTGCAATCATACACGTAAGCCAGCAGGCAAACAGTACCCCGTATGAAACCAGGCAATTTTTAACGTATTGTTTTTGGGCTTATCCGGTGCGAATTCGCAGAATTCCGGCAAAAAAAGTGTGCTAATGGGCGGATGAAAAATCTCCCAAGGAGATAGTGTTATAGCCAGAGCGCTGCGTCATCTTATGCGCATGTTTTTTACCGGCAGGAGTCTACTATGAGAATAAAACAGCGTATCTGCGGATTATTACTGGTGTTACCACTGTATGGTTTCGCTCAGGCGAATAATGCCGATCTGATTGACGGGTATACGACGCAGCAGATTGCCGACATCTTGCCGAGAACAATCGACGGTTTACAGCGGCGTACGGTTGAGGTGGTATCGGATTATCATACTTTTCAGGTGGAGTATGTTGATCCTGCTACCCAGCGCAAAGCGTTGGTAACGCTCTATACGTTACCCGCAGATGCAAAAGGGAATATTCCCGTTGCCTCCAGCGATCGCGATCTTGATGCAGTGGTTGCCAGCGCCGAAAAAGAGATGTTGCGCCAGCGCATTAAACCGGAAATGAAGGAACTGGCGGCGGCGGGCGCGCCCAAATTTCGCTGCCTGCAAACGGTGATGAATGAAAAAGTGGTACATCAGGTTTGCTCAACCTTGTTTAAAGGGCGCGTGTTAGAAATCCAGCCGGTCACGATGGTAAACGACAAAGCGTATGAGCCAGCAATGAAACGCGGCGAGGAACTGGTTGTTAGCTTTGGTAAAATAATGAGTGAAGCGGCGAAATGAACTGCTGGAACAGGCTGGCGCTGGCGAGCCAGCCTGTTGATATCAGATAGGGTTTTCAGTCCAATCAAACTCCAACTGTTTGGCGGTTCTTTCTGCCAGCGCGCGCCCTGCAAAACGCTCGACCAGATGCAGGCTCATATCAATGCCTGCGGAAATGCCTGCTGATGATATCAGCGCCCCTTGGTCTACCCAACGTACGCCGCTTTTTACGTCCAGCGCAGGGAACATCGCCTTCAGGTCGGGAATGTCTTCCCAGTGTGTTGTCACCGACTTGTTGCTTAACTGTCCGGTTTTAGCGAGCAGAAAAGCACCCGTGCAAACAGACGCTGTAATGGTTGTTTGAGGGATTTGACGAGCAAGCCAATCGATTACCGTGGGTTTTTCCATCTCAGCAGTAACTACGCCGCCAGGGACAATCAAACAATCCAACGCAGGATAGTCGTCTAAAGCGAAGTCAGGATCGATCTTTAATCCAGCTCGTGCTCGCACCGGTGCATGCTTTTCACCTAAGGTAAATACACGAAAAAGGGGTTCGGTTCCCCCCGCGACACGGGTTGCACAGGTAAAGACTTCATACGGCCCAGCAAAGTCCAATACTTCTACATTATCAAAAACATAAATTCCGATTTGCAGCGTCATTGCCGAGTCTCCGCAGGGAAAGTCAACCTCTGAATACTATAGCTTGGTGCGTAAAAAAGGAAGGTAGGCAGTAAAGAACATAGTGCTTGCTTGTTCATACATGATAGTCGTTTATTCCGAAAAATAAGAAATTCTAATTATTTTCGCAATGCCATTATCACTCTGTTGTAGTATGTGCTGGTATGTATTTCTTGGTTAATTGGTATCAATTTTAGGCATGCCCTTTTAGCGTGCCATCTCAGCGTGAGGTATTTATGCAACGACAGAAGTGGTTTAACGTGTTTGTTTTAACTATTCTGCTGATGACGACAGGAACCTGGACTTTGCACTTTTTCCTGGATGGGGGCGTTGTCAAAGGGATTGCCTGCTATTTTGTTAAACTGATGAGTGGTATTACCCCACTGGCGGCAATCCGCTCTGTGGTTATGCCCCAACATGGCCCTAAGGCCACATTGGGACGTCAGACAAATCTTATGGCAAGACCCTAGCTACGAATAACCGCTATACCAGATCGAAACGATCCAGATTCATCACTTTATTCCAGACGGCGACGAAATCGTGCACAAAGGATGCTTGCGCATCTGCACTGGCATAGACTTCCGCTAACGCCCGTAGCTGTGAGTGTGAACCAAAAATGAGATCTACGCGTGTTCCAGTCCATTTAGGTTGACCCGTGGTGCGATCGCGTCCTTCAAACAGGGTGTGCGTTGCATCAACTGGATGCCAGGTGGTGTTCATATCCAGTAAATTGACGAAGAAATCAGTGGTCAAGGTGCCTGGGCGAAGAGTGAAGACGCCGTGCTGTGTGTGTCCGGTATTAATATCTAGCACGCGTAATCCGCCCAGTAGTACAGTCATTTCTGGTGCTGTGAGTGTGAGTAATTGCGCCTTGTCCACTAATAACGCTTCAGGGCTAGTGGTGTAATGCCCCTTTTGATAGTTACGAAAACCATCGGCAATTGGTTCCAGTACGTCAAATGAGGCGACATCAGTCTGTGCCTGGGAGGCATCCATCCGTCCCGGCGTAAAGGGAACCGTGACGGCATGGCCCGCCTGTTGAGCGGCTTGCTCAACACCCACAACGCCAGCCAACACGATAATATCGGCCAGTGAGACGCGTTTGTCGTCCGATTGGGCATTATTAAAGGATTGCTGCACGCCTTCGAGAACGCTTAACACTTGCGCTAGCTGTGCGGGCTGGTTCACTTCCCAGTTGCTCTGCGGTGCAAGGCGGATACGTGCGCCGTTAGCGCCACCGCGTTTGTCTGAACCACGGAACGTCGACGCGGATGCCCAGGCCGTTGAGACCAGTTGCGACACGCTCAGTCCGGTGGCCTTAATTTGTTGCTTGAGCGCTGCGATATCCTGCTCATTGATCAGTTTATGGGCGATTGCAGGAATGGGATCTTGCCAAATCAGCTCTTCGTCCGGTACTTCCGGTCCAAGATACCGAGCGCGAGGCCCCATATCGCGGTGGGTCAGTTTGAACCAGGCTCGGGCAAAGGCGTCAGCAAACTCTTCGGGATGCTCATAGAACCGACGTGAAATTTTCTCATAAACAGGGTCAACACGCAGGGAGAGATCGGTCGTCAACATAGTGGGAACATGGCGTTTGGTCGCATCGTGAGCGTCAGGAATTTCTCCTGCACCCGCGCCATTTTTGGGTTGCCACTGGTGTGCTCCTGCGGGACTTTTGGTCAGTTCCCACTCATAGCCAAACAGGTTTTGAAAGAAATAGTTGCTCCACTGGGTTGGGGTTTGTGTCCAGGTAACTTCCAGTCCACTGCCGATAGTATCGCCGCCTTTCCCGCTACCGAAGCTGCTTTTCCATCCCAATCCTTGCTCTTCTATGCCTGCCGCTTCCGGTTCGGGTCCGACTAGGGCTGCATCGCCTGCGCCGTGTGTTTTACCGAAAGTATGACCTCCCGCGATCAGCGCCACTGTCTCTTCATCATCCATTGCCATGCGGCTGAAGGTTTCACGAATGTCTTTGGCGGCAGCGAGGGGATCGGGATTGCCACCGGGGCCTTCTGGGTTAACATAAATCAGGCCCATCTGTACGGCTGCCAATGGGTTTTCCAGATCCCGTTCACCAGAATAACGTTTATTATCCCCAAGCCAGGTGGTTTCCGCGCCCCAGTAAACATCTTCTTCGGGTTCCCACACGTCAGGACGACCGCCCGCGAAACCGAAAGTTTTAAAGCCCATAGATTCTAAGGCCACGTTACCAGTCAGAATCATTAAATCGGCCCAGGAGATACTTTGGCCGTATTTTTGCTTTATTGGCCACAGCAAACGTCGTGCCTTATCGAGGTTCACGTTATCAGGCCAGCTATTAAGCGGTGCAAAACGTTGTTGTCCTGCCCCGGCGCCCCCGCGGCCATCGCCAGTTCGGTAAGTTCCGGCGCTATGCCAAGCCATTCGGATAAACAGAGGGCCATAGTGACCAAAGTCCGCTGGCCACCAGGGCTGGGAATCGGTCATCAAGGCATGAAGATCTTTTTTCACTGCGGCCAAATCAAGGCTGTTAAAGGCATCGGCGTAGTTGAAATTTTTATTGAGAGGGTCTGAGAGAGGGCTATGTTGATGCAGCACTTTTAGGTTGAGCTGATTTGGCCACCAATCCTGATTCGAGGTGCCACTGCTGGCGGTAGGTTTGCTTCCCCCGCCCGAAAATGGGCATTTGCTTTCAGTTGTCATTGCGTTATCTACCTCTGATGATGAGTTCCATGGGTCCTGGCGAGAGGTCGCCGGTACAGCGCTGAGGACACATTAAGCTTAGTCATCTTGTGGACATTGTTAAAATCGAAAAAGGCAACTATTACGATAGTTTTGATCTATGTTTATTTATGGATCGATAGGCTGAGTTTTTTTGCCGATGAGCGCTACGCTGGCTCGCCGTGGCGGGGGAAGGGGAGAGTAACATCACAGCCATTTTTGTCTGATTAGTGAACAGTATGTGAATAATAAAAAACAAAAACGATTGAAATAAATTTATAAATATTATCAGTTTACTATATTCATCTGGTTTCAATACTACTGTGTTGTTACTGACGTGCTCATGTTTTTGTCGATAGCTGTCGATAACGGATAACAGGGAGTTGAAGAATGCCACGGATAGCTTACAGTGAAAGGGCTGTATCTTGTCATCTGAACCCGGACGACGCTAGACACCTCGTTACCGCACATAAATACGCATTCTTATTGAGGGTATAATGGATAATTTTCAAAAAGAGATAGATGAGAGAACAAATCTCACTTCCTCAAATAAATTTGAACTGCTGTTGTTCCGTTTGGGCCCCGCAACGCAGGGAGCCGAGTCTGAGTTGTACGGTATCAATGTGTTTAAGCTACGTGAAATTGTGCCGATGCCTTCGTTGACCAAAGCGGCTGGTATGAAACCCCCGATGATGGGTATGGTGAACATTCGCGGACAGGTTATTCCGGTTATCGATCTGCCCGCACTGCTGGGTTGCGCGCCAAGTACCGGGCTGAACATTCTTCTCATCACTGAGTACGCGCGGAGTACCCAGGCTTTTGCGGTTGAATCGGTGGACGATATTGTTCGTCTGGATTGGAGTCAGGTGCTGGCCGCAGAAAATGGGGTTAACTCAACGTATATCACCAGTATTGCGCGGTTGGATGCCGATAAATCCAGTAACCGCCTGGCCTTGGTGTTGGACGTAGAACAGATCCTGCATGACATGAATCCGGTCGATCGTGATATCAAAGAAGATAAACTCAAAACCAAAGAATTCCATCTAAAGCCGGGTACCGTTGCTATTGTGGCCGATGATTCCAAAGTAGCGCGTTCCATGATTGAACAAGGCCTGAATGTTATGCAGATCCCTGCGTTGATGCATGTCACGGGTCAGGAAGCCTGGAACAAGATACAGGCAATGGCAAAAGAAGCTCAGCAGGAAGGTCGGCCGATTTCGGATAAAATTTCTTTTGTTTTAACCGATCTGGAAATGCCGGAGATGGACGGTTTTACCCTCACACGCAATATTAAGCGTGATGATTTCCTCAAAAAACTGCCTGTGATTATTCACTCCTCACTTTCCGGTAGCGCGAACGAAGATCATGTGCGCAAGGTGGGTGCGGATGCCTATGTGGCGAAGTTTGAAGTCAATGAATTGGCAGATGCCATTCACTCCGTTTTAGATTGATATTGCTGCATCGATAATATTTATGCCGCCAGCGCGTTATAAGCGTTGGCGGTATTTTGCGCTATGCCCTTTGTGGTGTTTTAGAACATAGCCAGATACCAAAAACTATCAGTAGCGCGCTGATCAGATGAAAGGATTCTAGCGTGGTATTGAGGAATACCAGACTGAACACCCCGCCAGATAATGGAATCAGGTGTGTGTAGATTTCTCCTCGTATCGCGCCGATATCACTGATGCCTTTATTCCAAAACACATATGAGAGCCAGGATGGGAATATCACCAGATAGGCCAGACCGGTTAAAAAATCCCATTGAAAGTAAGGTGTCGGGTCAAGAGCGGGCAGGCGAACGATATAAAGAAAGGTGGGAGGAATAAGCAGCAATGCACCGAGTAAGGCACTAACAGCCACGAACGCATTACCTGGTATGCTTTTGTCTTTTTTTCTTAAAAAAGTGCAATAGAAAGCCCAACTGAGCGCTGAGCCCATAGTCCATAAATCACCCTGATTAAGCGTGTTAAAGGTGTCAAGACGGGGGATTTCTCCTTTTACGACCAGATACAATACGCCACCGGTACTGAATAAGACACCGAGCATATTGTTACGCGAAACAGGATCGTTGAACACGATTCTGTTAAGTAATAACACGATGGCGGGTGTTGCTGACATATAGATCGCGGCATTTAATGATGTTGTATATTGTAAGCCGATGTAAAGCGTAAGGGGGAAAAGAACCTGCCCACATACCGAGAGAAAAAATATTATGCCAAGGGAGTTACGCATCTTCACCCAGTTTTTCTGCACTTGCTTGAAATAAACAATCATCAATAACATTGCCGTAATTGCCCAGCGTGCTTCAGTCATGATGATAGGGTCTGCTCGCGCTACAAGGACATGTCCAACAACATAATTACCTCCCCAAAACATGGCGGCGAGAGCTAACAAAAGATAAGGCATAATATCTTTCTCTTAATAAGTATCATGCTGATGATTCTGCATCGAGACAACATTAGCAATGATTCATATCAATAAAAATAATATTTTTCCTTTCATAGTTAAATAATAACCTTTTGGAATTAATTTCTTCCAGTTAAAATGGATTAAAGAAGTTTGTTTTTAGAATCTTATTTTAATATAGGGATACGTATTTTTTTTTCGTCAGTAATTATAGAAGCGAGCAGCGCAGTTTTATTTAAATGTCAAAAAAGATCGCTATACCCGTCATACTTCACGTTGCAGGTGTGTTGACGGCGCTCGTTATTCGGCCCATCCATGAGCCTCACCTCTTACAAGACCGCTGCAAGCGCTGTTCAAAACGTTAACGTTTTGTCCTGCAACTCGAATTATTCAGGGTTTAGTGATTTTTTCGCATCATTTTCTTGCGCTGTGTTGGCCGCAGTGATGAGGATGCGCCGTATATTTATACCTGTAATCCCTAACACCAGCGTAATAAGCGGGGCCGCAATGTTAAAGATGGCAAACGGCATGTAAGCCATGGTAGAAACACCAAGAACAGCGGCCATATAAGCACCACAGGAGTTCCAGGGGATTAACGGTGAGGTAACGATACCGGCGTCAGAGACGGCTCTGGAAAGGTTTTCTGGTGCCAATCCTCGTTTGGCGAATTCAGAACGAAATAAGCGGGTGGGTAATAACAGGGCTATGTATTGATCGCCTGCTGCGATATTTAATCCAATTGCGGTAGCAACCACTGAAGCAATCAAGCGGCCAACTGTTCTGGCGCGCAGTAACAGCGGAGTGACCAGTTTATTCAGCAGACCAAAATCATCCACCATGATCCCGAATGTGACCGCCCCGATGATTAGCCAAATGGTCAGCAGCATGCTATCCATGCCGCCGCGTGACAATAACGCATCGATCTGTTCAATCCCTGAATTCTCCTGAAAGCCTGTCGCCATTGCTGTCCAAATGGCTTTGATGGCAAGCAGTGGCATTGACGTATCCGGTTCAGCGATAAAACGCAGCACCACCTGAGGTTGCATTATTGGCGTCATAATGCCTGCCAGTAGGGCTGAGCACATGATGGCCAGCGACGCAGGCACCTTTAATACGGATAGCGTTAGCAAAAAGAACAAAGGCAACAGATTCCAAGGCGTAATGTGAAACAGTTCATTAAAGCGTCTCAACTCATTGTCTGTGACGGTGGCATCGAAGGCACTGTGTTGATTAATACCGAGCGCAATAAACGCTATCAGCGCAATAAGTGCTGCGGGTATGGTTGTCCACATCTGAGTGCGAATATGTTTATACAGTTCTACGCCATTTAATTGGGCCGCTAATACGGTACTTTCAGACAGCGGCGAAACTTTATCACCCACATAGGCGCCTGAGATTACGGCACCCGCCGTTATCTCAGGCGATAGGCCGAGCATATTCGCTAACCCGACCAAACCGACGCCCAACGTTCCTGCTGTTGTCCAGGAACTGCCAATACTGAGTGACACCCCCACACAAACCAAGAAGGCAATGGGGTAAAACCAGTTAGGCGTAATCATGACAATGCCGTAATACACCATGGTTGGAATGGTGCCGGACATATTCCAGGTGCCAATCAATGCACCCACGGAAAAAAGAATAAAGATGGCTCCCGAGACAGTGGCAATCCCTTTTCGTCCCGATTCAGAAATGTCCTCCCAACTGTGTCCATTTTTCAATATCACCATGGACGTAATCATGGTGCTAACAATAATAGCTACTTGCAGCGGACCATTGACGGCATTCAGGCCAAACAAAGCAACTGAAGCCCCCACTAGCACAATCAATGTAACTACCGGAATCAAGGCATCAAGATAACTCGGGGCTTTTATTGTACGGGGAGACTTGGGATCGCTGACCATATATTGCTCCATATCCCGTTAAGGCGAAAAGGTATGTTTTAAATTTGGAATGATCATGTTGTTCTGGTTTAAGCATAGTCGTTTTTTACAACGGCATATACCCGTCATACTTCAAGTTACATGTGTGTTGGCTACGCACATTATTCGGCCCATCGCTGTGTCTCACCTCTCACCAAGTCACTGCATGAGGCGTTCGAATGTTTTCTGGAGGTTTATAAATAAAATCAATTGGTTGAGTTATCCGTTCAGTATTGATGAATCTCATCTCTGAGGTTTACTCTGCGGGTCAGCGCAAGCGCTGTTAAAACATGAACGTTTTGTCCTGCCGCTTGAATTAGTTAGGGTATAGAGGAATGCAATGGCAGGCTCATTTTCCTGCTGATTCGACCTCTTGCATGTTTTTCATCTGTATTTTCCCCCCGAATTTATCCCCTTAATGCCTTTATTTTCATTTTGTAAAGATTTTACATAGAACTGTAAATAAATGAAAATGATAATGACTATTGTTTGCGTTCTCATTCAAATTGTTGCGATTGTAATTCTATTGGCATCAAATTATGCGTGTTTAAAGGGAGTTGAGATGATTAAAAAAATGTTGGTTTCGGCGCTTGCCGTCTCGGCAATACCTTACGGGATTGCTGCAGAGAATGACGATGTCATGGTCATCACGGCGTCAGGCTACGAACAAAAACTGCGTCAGGCAGCGGCCAGTATTTCGGTGATTAGCCAAAGTGAATTGAGCCGGAGAAGTTATACCGATCTTGCTGATGCGCTCAGTGATATCGAAGGCGTTGATGTTCACAGCACGACAGGGAAAACCGGGGGACTGGACATCAGCATTCGGGGTATGTCGAGCAGTTACACGCTTATTCTGGTGGATGGTATCCGACAAAATGGAACCTCGGATGTTACACCAAATGGGTTTGGTGCGATGAACACCAGCTTTGTGCCGCCGCTTTCCGCTATTGAGCGAATTGAGATAATCCGTGGGCCAATGTCGACGCTGTATGGCTCTGATGCCATTGGTGGTGTCGTTAACATTATAACCAAAAAGGTCCCTAACGAGTGGGCGAGCACTGCGACGCTGGAGCATACCTTTCAGGAAAATACTGACTATGGGGATAGCTCGAAATTCTCGTTCTATTCCGGTGGTGCATTGATTGAGGATCGACTGGGTTTGTCTTTACGTGGCAGTATCTTTCGTCGGGGAGCATCTCAGGTCGAATCTTCAACTACCGGGCAGGAATTGAGTAATCGTGGGCCAAATCCTGTTAAATCAGATAATTATACGTTAGGCAATAAACTGCAATGGCAGGTTAATGATAAGAATTCACTCTGGTTAGACGGTGAGATTGCCAATCAAAAATATGATAATGCCGAAAACCAACTGGGTACGATTGGCCCTGTCGGGGGATATGAAGATACACTGCGTTATCAGCGCCGCAAGGTGACTTTAGGAAGTGATAATTATCTGAGTTTTGGGACGTTGAATTCTAGCCTCTCCTACAATAAAACCGAGAATAAAGGCCGCCTGATTACCAATGCTTCCGTTCCTGCCGGAACCGGACTGGCAGGGACAAAACGCGATCTTGAAAATACTAACATTATTCTTGATTCCAAATTGGTTGCGCCAATAGGCGACAGCCATCTGTTGACCGTGGGAGGGCAATATTGGGATGCCAGAATGAAAGACGGCATCGTCCTCGCCAACAACGGTAAAGAGTTCCGCCAGGATTCTTGGTCTTTCTTCAGTGAAGATGAATGGCGAATTGCCGATCCGCTGGCCCTTACTTTTGGTGCTCGTTATGAGCACCAGGAGACCTTTGGCGGGCATGTCAGCCCTCGCGCCTATTTGGTGTGGGATGCGCATGAAGATATCACCGTCAAAGGTGGCGTCAGCACGGGGTATAAAACGCCGTCTCTTGCACAATTGCATGATGGTATCAGTGGTGTAACCGGGCAGGGGACGATTACTACTATCGGTAACCCGAAATTGAAACCGGAAGAAAGCGTTAACACTGAATTGGGCATTTACTATGAAAATCAAACCGGTTTTGGTGCCAATGCGACGTTATTCCACAACCGTTTCAAAAACAAGATAAACAGCGAAACCATCGACAGCGTAACCAGTACCTATATCAACATCGGGAGGGCCACCACTCAAGGGGTAGAATTGGCTACAACCCTTCCTCTGTGGTCTGAAGATTGGTCGCTCAATATGAACTATACCTTCACTGACAGTGAGCAAAAAGATGGTGAAAACAAAGGTGCTTCGCTGACCAATACGCCCAGACACATGGCGAATGCGCGGTTAAACTGGAATGTGAACGAGAAACTCTCAACGTGGTTAAAAGCAGAGTACCGGAGTAACACCGCGCGATTCACTCAAAATTATGAAAATCTGAGTGCGGCAAATAAAGTGGTTTACGATAATCTGGGTGCGTATTTCAAATCTTTTACCGTCTACAATCTGGGTGCTTCATATAAAGTGTCCAAGGATGTTACGCTCAATGGTGCTATCAACAACCTGACGGATAAAGATTTTACCAGAACGCATGTATTTGCTGTTGGCAGCGGGACAACAACTGCAGGTGATTATTTTACCTCTTCTCAAAGCACTACGGGGTATGTGATGCCAGGGCGTAATTACTGGCTTTCAGTGAATGTGAATTTCTGAGTATTGACTCTCGGATAGTGCTCGCTAAAAAATCAGAAGCCATAGTACATGATGGCTTCTGATTTTTATTTTATATCTGCCATACTTTGGATCATCTGCGCGTTGGTAATACCAGCCCATCCATACGTTAACGTTTTGTCCTGCAACTCGAATTATTTAGGGTATATTCCCATAGTGATAATTAAAGGGAAGATGTATGCAGTGGAAATCTCTGACGCCTGGCCTGACAAATCTGCTTGCTTATGAACGCAACTGGCTAAAGCATGACATTCGTGCGGGGCTTTCGGTGGCGGCAGTTGCGCTACCGGTGGCGATTGCCTATGCCGAATTGGCTGGGGTAAGCGCGATTGTTGGACTTTACTCCTGCATTTTGCCGATGATTGCCTATGCTATTTTCGGCTCCTCGCGCCAACTTATTGTGGGCCCTGATGCGGCCACCTGTGCTGTTATTGCCGCTGTTGTCACGCCTCTGGCAGCGGGAAATTCGGAGCTTCATTGGCAACTGGCCATTGTGATGACGCTGATGATGGGGGCGTGGTGCCTCATCGCCAGCCGCTTCAAGCTGGGAGCGATTGCAGATTTACTCTCACGTCCGATATTGAATGGGCTACTGAACGGTGTTGCGCTGACGATCATCGTTAATCAGATCAGCAAAGTCTTCGGTTTTGTATCGCCTTCCAGTGAACTGATCGAGCGTATTTATGCATTGCCGTCGAATCTGTTGAACAGCCACTGGCCTACGATTGGGATTTCGCTGCTGACGTTATTGTGTTTGTTTGGTGTGCGCTATGTTCGCCCGAATTGGCCCGCACCGTTGTTTGCTGTGGTGTTAACGACAGGGTTGACCTGGGCTGCGAATTTACCGCGCTTTGGGGTGGAAACCGTTTCTGGCTATACCGGTGGCGGTTTGCCTATGGTGACATGGCCTGATTTTAAGCCTGGCCTGCTGCGCGAATTGGTGATTCCCGCATTGAACCTCGCGGTGGTTAGCTTCGTGAGTATGATGCTTACTGCTCGCAGTTTTGCGGCAAAAAATGGCTATGAGGTGGATGTAAACAGTGAATTTCGTGCGCTTGGGCTGGTGAATATCGTTTCAGGCCTGTCGCAGGGCTTTGCCATTAGCGGCGCAAATTCGCGTACTGCGGTTAATGATGCCAATGGCGGAAAAAGTCAACTGGTTTCCGTAATTGCTGCATTAGCCATTGCTCTGGTCGTAGCGCTATTGAGTGAGCCATTACAATTTATTCCCATTGCCGTGCTCGGCGTGGTGCTGATATACGCCTCATGGGGGCTGCTGGACATACGCAGTATTTTTCATTTGCGTAAGCGTAATCGCTCCGCATTCTATCTTGCGTTATTTACTTTCCTGAGTGTGCTGTTGGTGGGCATTATTCCCGGCATCGGATTAGCTGTGTTGTTGGGGTTATTGCAGTTTCTTCAGACCGTTTTCCGTCCGACAGAGCACCTACTTGGTGTCAATGCAGAAGGTATGATCCATTCAATAGGCAATGGTAATGGTATTAAGCCTGTCGATGGTGTCATCATGTATCGTTTTAATTCGCCGTTAACCTATTTTAACGTCGCCTATTTTAAACGTCGAATCACGGATCTGGTGGAGGGGGACACGTCTCAGTTGCGCTGGGTGGTGATTGATGCCGTGGCGAGTTTCACCCACGCTGATATCAGTGTGCTCGCTGCTATCGACGAGTTGAAACGCGAACTTAAACAGCGAGGCATTAACCTGGTGCTTGCCGGGCGTCGAACCGAATTAACCCGTTGGTTCCGCATGAACCGCTCAGACAGTAAAGTGCACGATTTGATTCTGGTGCCGGATCTGTATTTGGCACTACGGCTGATTCAGAGTAAAGAGAGCAAAGATACAGACAACCTGAAAACGGGTAACCTGCCTTCATGATGTATACCCGTCATACTTCACGTAGCAGGTGCGTTAGCTGTGCTCGTTATTCGGCCCATCCTTGGGCCTCACCGCTATCGACGCTATTTTCCTGCACTCGCATTATTCTGGATAGCGTTCATTTCAGCGTAAGCATATCCAAAGTAAACCGAGACTTCACATCACACCTTTTCGCGGTATGAAAGCGCCTTATACCCTTGGGATTAACGACCAACACGAGCCTGTAATGCCGCCGGATAACGGTCACCTACGATGTTCACTGTTTCCAGTGCTCGTGTAATTTTCTGCAATTCTTCCTGCGTTAACGTAATGTCGACAGCTCCCAGATTCTCCTCTAGTCGATGCAGTTTTGTGGTGCCCGGAATAGGGACAATCCATGGTTTTTGTGCCAGTAGCCAAGCCAGGGCAATTTGTGCGGGGGAGGTACTGCGCTCTGCCGCCAGCTCAGTCAGTAAAATCACCAATTTTTCGTTGGCTTCCAGGGCTTCTGTGGCAAAACGGGGAACCACATTGCGGAAATCATTTTCTGCAAAGGTGGTTCCGGCCTTGATTGTTCCGGTCAGAAAGCCCTTACCTAGTGGGCTGAAAGGGACAAATCCAATGCCGAGTTCTTCAAGCAGTGGAATAATTTCTTGTTCTGGCTCGCGCCACCAGAGGGAATATTCACTTTGCAGCGCAGCAACAGGTTGTATTGCGTGAGCACGACGTATCGTCTGCGCGCCTGCTTCTGAAAGGCCAAAATGTTTCACTTTGCCTTCGGCAATCAGATCCTTCACTGTGCCAGCGACATCTTCAATAGGGACATCAGGATCAACACGGTGCTGATAGAGAAGATCAATAACATCCGTTTTAAGGCGACGTAATGAACCTTCAACGGCTTCTCGGATATGCTCTGGGCGACTGTTTAAAATCTGCTGTTTATTATCGTTACCGAAAGTAAAGCCAAATTTTGTCGCGATAACCACGCGATCGCGCATGGGTTTTAATGCTTCACCGACGACTTCTTCATTTAAATAAGGGCCATATACTTCAGCGGTATCAAAAAATGTCACACCGCGCTCAACGGCTGCACGAATGAGTGCCACGGCTTGGCGTGTATCGGTTGCCGGCCCGTAGCCGTGGCTCAATCCCATGCAGCCCAGACCTAAAGCAGACACTTCAAGCCCTGACTGGCCGAGATAACGTTTTTGCATGATGAGGCTCCTACGGTTAATGATATTACTGAGTTACATGAAGCATAACGCAGTGTGATGCATTCGATTAGTGGCCCTGACTTGCTAGGGTTTATTAAACGAGCTCATTAACAACGCCAGAAGGAGAGTGATGCTTAGCGTATGTTTATCTCTCAGGCTTTGATGTGTGTCGCTCAACGCTGTTCCGCACAAAGCACGTTGAACAGGGAAGGCAGTTCGCCAAAGTGGGTAAGCAATCTGATGACCTACACGCCCCGACAAATCCTGCGCAAGCCAGCCACGCAGGCTAACAACATCATTATTTTTATCTAAAATCCGAGAGCCACTTTTAGGGGGGCGCCCATCCCAAGCTCGGCTATTGGGCGTGTCGATACGGTACAACGTGGTGAGCGCACATTTACTGCCCCATGCATAATGCTGAATGGGGTAACACATTTTTTCATACTGGTGCCTTTCGATGGAGCAAGAATTTATCCAGGAAGGCGTATGTACTGTCAGCGGGCACTTTCGTTTGGCATAACGTAGCGTTGCAGCGCGACAGCCACACCTTCTTGGTCATTATTGGTTGTAACCCAGTCTGCAATCGCTTTAATGCTTGGCGCCGCATTACCCATTGCGACCCCCGTGCCGGCGAACGCTAACATTTCTCTATCGTTTTCCTCATCGCCTATCGCCAGAATAGCCTCTGGCGGAATCGCGAGATGGGCAGCCAGTGCCTGACAGGCCGAGCCTTTGTTAACGCCGTGCTGCATGACTTCAAAATAGTTGGGCTCGCTGCGCACGAAATAATAGCGGCGGGAAAGGGAGGGAGGGATACGCTTAGACAGCGAATCAATCGTGGTTTGTCCCTCAATAAACATCATTTTTGGCGTCTGCCGCTGGGCATCATTTTCCCATCCCGGGGGCAGGCTGACCACTGGCATACGGCAATATCGCAAGGCATTCGCGTCTGGCGGAACAGGTTTGCTGGCGACCAGCTGTTGTCCCTCGATTTGGTAGCACTCCAGACTCAGGCTGCGGGCAAATTGCGTCAAGGTCAGAATGTCGGCATGTTCCAAAACATGGGCACTGATGATGGCCGATTTCTCCTGACTCCAGGTTACCGCACCATTACAGGCGATAGCCCAGCAGTGAGGGCCGTCCAACGCTAACACTGACATGATTTGCAACACGCTGGGCAGTGTTCGTCCTGAAACCAGCGCCACATGGAGCCCCTTATCGAGAACCTCTCGCAGTATCTCGCGTGTCGCCGGCGTCACTGCTTTTTGTGACGTCAGCAACGTGCCATCCAGATCGATAGCCAGCAATTTAAATCTCATTACCTCTTCCTGCTCATTCTCTTTTTTGACATCAACGAGAGTGCGACATATCAACGCCGCGCTCCGCATGACAACAATAAGAAACATCTCCCTCGAATGAGGGAGATGTGATTTAGATGATGCCAACGCCTGCCGCGGCGAAGCCTAAAACAATTAACAGGATAAGCACCCGATTTGGACTGACCTTCTTCTGGAGCAGCTTGAAACACCCCAATACCAGCAGTAGCGGAATGAGGCCGACACAGATCTTGTCGAGGATCTCCTGCAAGACAAAAGGCTGCCCAGCGATGGTGGTTTTATACGTCGCGGTAAACTTCACCATACTGGCACTCATCGCGCCGACCATCATCAGGCCCATAATCGACGAGGCTTTGGTAATACACCCCAACAGGCCTGATTGGGTCGCCTCCGCAATGTATTTCGATCCCAGCCGATACCCCATCACTCCGCCATAGTAGCGAACCAGATAACTTGGAATGTTGTAGACCAGCAAGAAGAGCAAGGGGCCGAGCGGATTCCCCTGAGAGGCTAATCCGATAGCTATCCCGGTTGCGATGATACGTAACACACCGTAGAAGAAAGAGTCACCGACTCCCGCAAACGGCCCCATTAGGGCGACCTTGATGCCGTTGATACTGGATTTATCAAAGTCAGGGTTACCGGCGTTCTCTTTTTCCATCGACAGCGTCAACCCCATAATGAAGGGGGCCAAATGCTGGTTGGTGTTAAAAAACTGACTGTTACGCTTCAACGCATCAAGATAGCGATGCGGGTCCGAGTAGATCTTTTTCAGCATGGGGGCCAGCGCCCAGCCGTAGCTCAGTCCTTCCATGCGCGTGAAGTTCATTGACCCCAACAGTTGAAACTGGCGGAAGAATAGCTGGCGAAACAGTTTTTTCTCGCTCTTGTCATCGCTATATACGCTGACAGGGTTTGTTTGGATATCAGTCATTGAAGAACCCATCCTTATCGTCTACAGAAGCCGTAGGGGTAGCGGCAGTATTCTGTTTGTTGGCTTTGAGCTGGTTGAACTCGTTAAAACACAGGTAAACAGCGACAGACGCTGCAATAATTGCGATCCCCATAATCGGCAGCTTTAAGTAGGCCGCCATGGCAAAACCGATAAAGAAGAACGCGGCAATATTACGGTTCCACAGAGCCTGAAGCAGAATCGCAAAGCCCAGAGCGGGAAGCATGCCACCCACCGCAGTCATACCGCGCATGACGGTATCCGGGATGCTTTCTACCAGGCTGCGGATGACATCTGTGCCATACAACACGCCAAAGAACGCGATCACCGCAAACGGTACACCGTAGAACAGGGTCATACCCAACGTCATACCGAGTGCCGCTCGATCCTTGCCCTTTTCAAGCAAAGCGTCATATTTCTCGACCAATCCGGTATAAACCAGCTTCTCAACCTGATAGACAAAAACCGCCAGCAAGCTAATCGGTAATGCCAGCGCCACGGCGACGGCAGGCTCTGCGTTCGTTAAAATAGTAAACGCGGTAGCCAGAACCGAACCGACTGCCAGATCGGCAGGCACAGAACCGCCGATGGTGATGGTGCCAAGGAAAATGAGTTCCAGCGAGGCACCAATAATAATCCCTTGCTGGAAATCGCCCAGAACGAAGCCGACCATCGCGCCACACACCAGCGGGCGTTCAATCAAGGGTTGCCCCAGCGCATGGTCGGCAAATTTGGCGATATACATCACCAAAGCAATAAGAAGTGCTGTTGTTAACATGATGACCTCGTTTAGTGAGCGCTATCCAGCATCTCAATCAGGTTTTTTATCGGGTGTGAAGGTAAGACCTGGTATTCCACCGCCACGCCACGTTCGGCTATCGCATGAAAATGAGCCACGTCTTCCGGCGTCACATAAACGGTATCGCTGATTCTCTTTTTTGCCGCCAGGTTGTCCGTAATACGGCCATAGTTCGCAACGTTTAACGTTTTTATCGCAGGAACCTGCTCAATCAAGCGTCGGGCGTCGGCGACGTTATTAATGATGATCAGAATTTTCATGCTGTTGGAGCGTGCGTCATTCAGTACATCAACCGCATCAGCTACCGTCATAATGGCGCATTTGGCCGTATCCGGGGCGGCCATGCGCAGCGACATCTTTTGAACGTCGTTATTCACAATCTGATCGTTCGCAACCAGAATGCGGTTCACTCCGAGGTGCTTTGTCCAGACCACGGCGACCTGCCCGTGAATCAGACGATCGTCAATACGAATAAGAGAAATCATGGTGTTACTCCTGTTATTAGAATCTACCAGTAGGGGGTCCAGATTCGGGTAAGGCGAACCAAGGCTTCGAACCAAAAGTAATCGCCCCAGAGGTTGGGTTCGTTAATCCCCATGTTGCGACCAAAGTTATAAACACCTTCGCGCAGCAATCCATCGGTGTGATGGACAAAATAGTGCTGGCGCAAATGCTGTGCGATCTGCGTGATGGCATGCTGATAGGCTGGACGTAGCGGATCGGTAATCGGCAACTGCTTAAGCAGTTCTGTTATCCCACATACCGCAATCGCAGCCGCAGAGGTGTCACGAAACGTGTTGTCCTGCGGCGTGAAAATGAGATCCCAATAGCAGACGTAATCTTCCGGCAGCCGATTGAGAAAATAGTGGGTCAGCTTTCGGGATAGCTCTGGAAGTTCGTCATCACCGGTGTAGTTAAACCCCAACGCAAAGCCATAAATACCCCAGGCCTGCCCACGCGCCCAGCAGGAGTCATTACTAAATCCTTGATGGGTATCGCCATACAGTGGGCGGCCAGTGTGGATATCCATATAGAACGTATGGAACGTTGAGGCGTCGTCTCTGACCAAATGGCGTGCTGCCAACGCGAGATGGCGCTGTGCGGCTTGCCGATAGTGGGTATTCCCCGTTTCGTTAGCGGCCCAAAACAAGAGAGGGACGTTCAGGTTGCAATCAATAATCATGCGCCCTTGACGTGCCGGATCGCTGAGATCGCCCCATGCCTGAATCACACCGGCGGTTTCGTTATAACGTTGATAAAGCAGTTCAGCAGCACGCAGCGCGAGTGAGCGGGCACGTTCGTTGCCGGTGAGACGCCAGGCATTCACGCAGGACAGCAGATACAGGAATCCTAAATCGTGGGTATCAACCTTGATTCTGTTATCCAGGCGCGTTTCAAAGCTATCTAACAATCCCTCCGCCACCTGACGATATTTATCGTCTCCGCTCACTTCCCAAGCCAGCCACAACATGCCGGTCCAGAATCCTTCCGTCCAGTCGACCTTTTTGACGGCCAGATAGTGGCCTTCACTGGCACTGGCGGCAGGAAATGTATGGCTAAAACGAGGCAACATCTCATCCAGCTTTTTCAGGACATCCTGAATCGCATCATTAAGCCATGCCTGAGAAAGCGGAGGGGAATATGCCTCATAGCGGGCATTCAAGGGTTCAAGAGCGACAGTCATTGCGATGGCTCCGTAGTGAAGAAATCATCGGTATCATCTGGTTTAGTGTTAAAGCTTGCTTCGCGTGCCGCTTGAAGTGCAGGGACGGTATTCATGTATTGCATGCCTTCTGTCGCCATCGTGATGGCCTCGTGTACTCGCTCAGCAGTATTACTGCTTTCAGACATGCAAAACGCCATCAGCATAATGAGATTGGCGCCGCTGATAACGTGCATATGCGGATATTTCACCATCAATTGTACCGCGGTATTATTAACGCTCCCCCCCTGCATATCGGTGAAAAGCACTAGCTCATTGCCGCGTCGCGCTGATTCCTGTGCAATTTCGCTAAAGCGTTCGGCCAGTTCAGCGGTAGAGCCAATATCGCCACAATAGGCACAAATAGATTGAATCGCATGATCCTCACCAATCAGTAAATTCAGGGCGGATAACATCCCTTCGGCGTATCGGCCATGACTGGCGATGTAAACTTCTCGCATAACGCGTTCCTTAATTTATTTACAGCAACTGGTAGCATTAATGCATTTACCATGCCACATCTATATTTTACTGTTTTTATTGGGTTTTATTATTATCATTAGACGCTAAACATACTGTCCATACGATATAACGCGATGTGTCGAAACGCTGTGCCGACGTATTTACATCAGCACAACGTTTTCCACAGAAAAATACGGAACGGGGATGCATAAGGCGAAACAGATCGCCATTCAGCACGCTAATATTGTCAGAGCAGTGAGGAAGGTGATTACTGATCACAAAGGATGTGCTAAAAATTTCTTCCAAAGAAGATATTCTTTCTTGTCGAGAAGCAATAATATCTCATCGAGTGTCGAAAAGCATGCGTGCCGATTGACCAACGCTAAATCATGACGATACGGATTCTGAAGAAATCCAGGGCTCCATGATTTCATAAATCATCAGCACTTCTGTTAGTGGAACGACAATATGATATTTACGATTAAGTACCTGGAAAAAAGTATCGTGAATTTCGACGAACGCCTGTTGATCCGCAGTCAATTCTGAGTCATCACGATGGCACATGCCTGTATTGACCATAATTCGCTCAATCATCAGAGCAATGTGCATAAACAGATTAATACGTAAATAGCTTTCAAAATGAATTTTATAGAAAAATTCATACTGCTTAATCACTGCTTCGACTTCATCGATAATAATAACCGGGTTAAGGAAATTAAGACGTCCAGCAACACCTTCTACCGTAAATAATTTTACCACTTCATCAATCATCGGTTCCATTCCGCCGGGAACAAGAAGATCGGTAAAATAATCCCGATTCAGGATATTAACCTTCTCTTTTATCAATTGCTCCACGCTAATGATGGGGATATAACCTGCATCGAGATCGGTTGTGGTAATGACAAGGCGCGTACCATTCAATACTGGATCGGCCTGTGACAGTTTGTATTTTAAATCATCATATTCCATTGTGACAATATCGATTGACTCAGAAGACAGATAGCGAAATACAATATCCTTTAATTTTCGGGAAATACCTTCTCCAGATATACATGAGATAATAATCTTGTTACCTGGCAGCATACCGGCATAATACCGCGTTTCAACCTCATAGAGGCCTTTTACACTGTCGATAATCTCTTCCATTGACAACCGATGCTGAATTTTAGAAGCAATATCCAATGCCATTGCGGTGCTCACATTATTAATAACAAGCAACTCACCATGAAGATGCAGTTTTATTTCTTCATAGATTTCCTTCAGCGAACCCATATCGACCAATATAATCAGCCCCGCCCGCTGTTTAATGCTGTCCAGGTGAGCGATCAACATATCGATTATCTCTCGCGTCGATGTCGAATTGGGCATATCAAACGCTTTAAGATAGTATCCTCCGGTTAATTGGTTAGCGACACCGGCAATACTGGAGGCAGTGGAGCGGCCATGGGAAACAATAACACCCTGAATCAGATCATCTTCACCGGATAATTTGTTCATGGCGCAACTCAGCAGTGGCACAAGCAAAGGATAATCGGTGTTTGTTACATATTTTTTCAGCAAGGATACACATTCAAGCGCCAACAGTCGGGCTTTTGAGGAAACGTAATCGGTGATGGATAAAAGTTCATTGATACGTTGCTCTTCCCACGTATTACTCATGGCGTAATGCAGACAAAGCCAGACCGTTTTTCGATAATCCGTGTTACATCCAATGCCCGTTTGATTTTCCAGTTCATTGATGGCGTACATGACGTTTTGCCAGATATAACCGCTGTAGAGTTCATCTTTCTGAACGTTGCAGTTAAGCGTTGTGAGCAAATGTTCAAGTTTTCGATTTAACAGCAAGGCATTACCACTGTGGCAAAACTCTTTGAATATCACGTCATCCCGCATTGCTTTAGGCAACAGTGACGAAATATCAAGGGAAACAGAGGGTTTTCGTACGGAAAACACTAGTGTCTCACCATTCATTTGACCAGGCTGAGAGGGCTGTAATGCGATATATTCAGCGTGTTGATTTTCACTCCACGCACTGGCACACATTACTCTGATCTGGTTTTTCAATTCACCGACATTGCCCCGGATAGGCGATGCTACCAACTGATGCATCAACAGGCTATCCATATGAATATCGCGATTCAGATCGCGCGCTTCACGCCGTAAAAAATACTCTACTTGAGCCACGCGTTCGGTTAACGGACGAGAAATAAAGTTTGGTAACGCGATACGAATGGGAATTCTCCGACGAAAAGTATTCAGTAATACGGTATCGACATTTTCCGTTGTGGCAAAAATAAAGCGTATAGCGGCTGACTGACGAGTTCGATTATCTCCTAAGCGATAAAAGTACCCTTTATCCATAAATAAAAAGAGCTTTTCTTGGTTTTCCGCAGATAACCGGTGTACTTCATCAAGAAACAGAAAGCTGCCGTCAGCGTCGTCAAAGGCGCCTTTTTTATCCCGATTGGCGCCAGTAAATGCGCCTTTGATATAACCAAACAATGTTGCGGAAAGCAGTTCGGGGTTGTTGGCATAATCGGCACAGTTTAGCTCGATTAATGGCTTATCCAAGGCAACAATGCCGCGATCCTGTGCATAACGATGAATCATTGTCGCCAAATGGCTTTTCCCGACGCCACTCTCGCCAGACAGTAGTATCGGCAACCCCCGACCAGGGTAATTGACGGCAGCACGACAAGAAGAGATGGCTTTCTCCAGACTTCCTGCCGCACCGATCAGTTCGCTAAAAACATCGTCATGCTTTAGTTGCACAACGACATCTGGCGCAGTCTGTGGGCGAGTATCAATATAAAAGCGAACAGGGCGAGTATTTTTCTTATGAAGCTTGCCCTCATCACACAGGCGATTAAGGTAATGGCTGATAACGCTACGACTTACTTGAATAAAATCCGTACAATCCAGTGCCGTGAACCCATGGGCATTGCTGCCATAATGCGTGATGATATTTTGGAACAGTTTATCTTTTGCAGACAAAGCCATGAGCGGATACCACCGTAGTAAGCGGGACAGTGTTCATTTATTCTTAGACACTAGACACTATAAATTTGTTGAACACTAAGGACTATCTGCCTTATGGCGAGGAAATGAAACACTGTTTTTACTTTGTTGTGATCTCCTTCTCATCCTGAATGCTGCTGAACGAAAAGCTTAAAAAACCCTCCACGTAAATCTTGGTCAACACAACAAATCGGTTAAACGCGAATAAAGATAAAGGGTCGGCGCTCGGTGGAACAACAAATTACGTGAGGAAATTAGCTTTATCCGTGTTTTTACCAGCAAAAGAGGTATGGCTTCGAGTGGTTTTTGATGAACGAGGGCGAACCTGAAAAAGGGGATAACCAATTGATTGAAAGCAAAAAAGCAGACGTCAGTGAACGTCTGCTTTCTTTAATTTGGCTCCTCTGACTGGACTCGAACCAGTGACATACGGATTAACAGTCCGCCGTTCTACCGACTGAACTACAGAGGAATCGTGTGAACGGGGCGCATAATAACGGGGTGTCGCAGGGATGTCAAAGGGAGAACATGCAAAGGGCGATCGTTTGCTGAGAGATTAGGCAAATCGCCCCTTTTTTCTGCATGGCGGCGAAAGATTCCGCAAAGTTAAGCTGTTTTCGCGCTTAACTTTGCTCCGTAAAAGCGTCGCGCCATTTTTCTTCAAGCTGCAATTGGGTGATGAGGTGTTCCCTGATTGCTGGGGTGGCGTGGCGCGTGGGCGAAATACCACTCAACGGTTTTCTTGATCAGTGCGTCAGTTGCGTCAATATAGTTTTCCGGTGCTGATGCCATATCCTGCTGGAGAATCAGCGGCAGTTCAGTACAGCCCAGAATCAGCTTTTCCACGCCAGCATTAAGTAGACTGTCCCTGACCGGAGCCAGAAGACGATGTGCATCGGCAATACGACCGGCCTTATAGGCATAAATGCTTTCCATTACCGCCTGTTGTGCTGTGTCATCGGGAGTCTGACAAGTTATACCCAATGCACTAAGGTTATCCTGATAAATTTTTGCTTGCACAGTGGCTGTCGTTGCCAGTAATCCAACTGCATGCAACTTTTGCTGTTTAATCAACTGACAGGTTGTATCAATAATACTGATCATTTCGACATGCGTGCGTTTTTTTAATTCGTCAAACCAGAAATGAGCAGTATTACAAGGGATGATAATACATTCTGCACCGGCATTTTCGAGGATCTTCATGTACTGAACCATTTTATCTAACGGTGATGCTCCGTGGTTCAAAATACATTGCGTTCTGTCCGGAATATCGGGAATGGATACCGCAATGGTAGGAATATGATCCTGGTCTTTGTTCGCCGGCGTGTTGTTAATTAATTTTTGCATGGCATCAACGGTCGCCCCTGGTCCCATTCCACCAAGAATACCGATTAAATTATTCACGTTATTAGCCTCAACACATGAAGGAATTGAAAATATCTTCGCATAACCAGCCGGAATGTGAATTGCTAAATTCCCATCCCCTATGTATGATTTGCATAGCTAACCGTGTGGCTATGCTTTTCCTGGCTATCCTCTTAAGAGGGGTGCATGACGAGAGCGGTTTTGGTGGTTGGTGCAACGCGGTGTTGAGGTAAAAGAGGTGAGTGTGCTGAATAACATTGAAACGAAATGGCTGTATGATTTTATTGCGTTGGAAGAGCATCGCAGTTTTACCTTGGCTGCGGAAAAACGCAATATTTCTCAGTCTTCATTCAGTCGTCGTATTCGGGCACTGGAAACTGCTATCGGGATTGAGTTGTTTGACAGGAATGCTACCCCGTTAAAGTTAACTGAGCAAGGTCGACTATTTCATACTCATATTCGTAATACGCTGGACGATCTGGCCTACCAGTTAAATAAATTACACGGTGGTAGCCACTATAAAAATAAAATCACATTGGCTGCGGCCCATTCACTTTCTGTTTTTATTCTTCCGGAACTACTGAAAACGGTGCCGGAACCGCAAGAAAAAATATTCTATGTGGAATCCATCGATGTAGATGAGGCAGTGCTTAACCTTAAAGAGGGGAAAAGCGATTTTATTTTCTCATTCTATAATGAAGAGCTGATGTCCGAGCCTTTTATGCACACCAAAATCCTTGAATCCCACCTCTATCCGGTAAGCGCTTGTGATAAAACTGGAAAGCCGGTTTTTAACCCACGGGCCGAATCAGTACCATTGTTAAACTACACCGATACCAGTTACATGGGGCGACAGGTGAACCGCTATCTTTCTGCGATCAACAGCGAACGTTTCTCGATCATGTTCGTTTCGTCCATGAGCGACTTGCTTAAGCGTATGACTTTGCAAGGATACGGCATTGCGTGGCTACCGGATTACTCGATTCGCGAGGAGCTAAAAAATCGTGAGTTGGTGGTACTGGACATGCCCGATGCGGTGATGCGTATGGGGGTCTATCTTTACCGAATGAATGCCAAACTTAATGTCGCTTCTGAAAAATTTTGGCGTTACATGAAGAGCTTGAATCGTTAGCCCTCAGCGTATGGCTATATCCGTTATATTTTAGGCTGCATGTGCGTTGGCTGCATTCGTTCACCCTACGGACCAGCGTAGGCGCGGTTCAAAACGTGAATGTTTTGTCCTGCAACTCGAATTCTTTAGGGTCTATGCGCATAAAAAAAGCGGCCGGTTGGCCGCTTTACTGTTGGTGTGCTATTTCACTGATGTACTTATGGTTTAGCTGACTTTGACTTCGTCATATTCGACTTCTTCGTCGACATCGTCTTCAATCAGCCCATTTTTCTGTTCTAGTTTTGCGACGACTGCCGTGGAGATACTGTTACCCACCACGTTAGTTGCTGTACGGCCCATGTCCAGGAACTGATCGATGCCGATAATCAGCAGAATACCGGCTTCAGGCAAGCTGAACATCGGCAGCGTTGCTGCAACCACAACGACAGACGCGCGCGCAACGCCCGCCATGCCTTTACTGGTGATCATCAGCGTTAACAGAATTAGGATCTGCTGAGTGATGCTCAAGTCAATGTTGTAGGCTTGCGCGATAAACAGGATGGCGAAAGACTGGTACATCATGGAGCCGTCGAGGTTGAACGAGTATCCCAGCGGCAACACGAAGCTGGAGATCTTTTTCGGCACACCGAACTTGTTCAGCGCTTCCATGGTTTTAGGATAAGCTGATTCGCTGCTAGCGGTGGCGAAGGCCAGCATGGTGGGTTCGCGAATCAGTTTGGCAAGGCGGAAAATCGGTTTGCCGAGGAACAGATAGCCTGCACCAAACAATACCGCCCACAGTACAGCCAGACCGATATAGAACTCGCCGATCAGTTTACCAAAGTCATAAATCAAGCCGAGACCCTGAGTGGTGATAGCTGAAGCCAATGCAGCAAACACAGCGATAGGTGCCAGATTCATCACATAGTCAGTGACGCGGAACATCACCTTGGCCAGTTCGTTAATCAGTGAATCAATGGTTGTGGCCGCTTTGTTTTTCGCTTTGACATAGGCCAACGCAGAACCAAAGAACAGAGAGAACACCAAAATCTGAAGGATTTCGTTATTTGCCATCGCTTCTACGATACTTTTCGGGAAGATATGACTAATGAAGCTCTTCAATGTGAACCCATCAGTATTCAGCCCGGTGGCAACCGCAGTGGTGGGTGCCGTCAGGTTCATGCCTGCGCCAGGTTGGAAAAGGTTGGCAAACAGCATACCGATCAACAGTGAGATCACTGAAGCGGTGATGAACCAGGTCATTGCTTTAAGACCGACACGGCCTACATCCGAAGAGCTGCCCATGCTGGCCAATCCAGAAACCAGAGTAGCAAACACCAGCGGAGCGATGATCATTTTGATCATACGTAAGAAAATGTCGGTGACCATGTTGAAGTATGATGCAACTTCTTTTGCTCGTCCGCCATCCAGAAAATGATGACAAGCCCAGCCAATCAATATCCCTAAGATGATAGCCAGCGCTATCTGCTTAAATAACTTCTGCCTTTGCATAGTGACCTCATGTTGATGAATAGACTCAGGCAATAAACATTGTTATTGGCAGTCAGCAGATCTCGGCGGCCATGCCTGCGAAAAGCACGACCTGCTACACCAGTCATGTTTTATGGGTGATATTGCCTGGGCGAAGATATTACAACGATTCTACGGTTTTACCTTTTTTTTCTTATGCCTCACCATGCAAAGAGAGAAACAATTATGCAAAAAACGCATTTATTTTAGTTTTTTTATCTAAAATGAGAATGAAAAGGCGATTGTTCATTAGTTGAACTGAATGAAATTGGTATTAAAAACAAATGATTAATGTTTGGTGTATTCATTGAGATACGTGATTATCATTTTTGCTTATGAAAACTGATGTCTTAGTAATTAATAGAATGAAAAGCGGAGGGGAAAGTGTGCTGCAACAATGCATCGATCGCAGACAGATTCTCTGTTGAGGCATTCATTTATTGCAGTAGTTTTCTGTGAGTAATATCAAATTTCGTTAATGATAGCCCTTCGGACCGTGTTCAGGAAAATGAATCACGATTCAGATCAAGCTATGGCTATCGCATCGTGTCATTTCCCATGTTCAGCCCTTACACTATTACCCTTAAGGATTATAGTGACTAAACTGCGGTGGCTATGGCGATACATTTGACGGATTCTCCATCCCGACAGTCTATTCTCTGGCAGGATACGCTGTTAAAGGTTTCCCAATCATTATTGCAACAACGCACAGTCGAAGAGCTGTTGCACGTTTTGCAAGGGGCTTCCTTTTCGGTGGTGAGATTCCAGCGTGTGCACCTGCTTTGGTTCAACCCGCTGCATAATCAGATTCGTTTTTACCGCTTTGATCCGCTTGTCGACAAGGTTACAGGCAGTGAAGAGGGGGCATTGCTTGCCGAAGGTCCAGGTAGTGCGATGTGGGGCGCTGCAACGCTCCAACGGCGTGACCGTTTGCATTTTTTGCGTGATTATCCTTCCCTGTCACAGCATCCTGCCTATTTAGGGTTAAGTGATTACTGTCTGGTGCCGCTGGTTCGAACTGGGGTCGATCGTGTGGTGGGGGGCCTGGAGTTCCTTAAAGCGGATGGGAGCCTGTTTGATGACAGTGAGATCGCCTTTTTCCAAGCGTTGGCAAGCGTCGTAACCTGCACGCTAGAAAATATTATGACGCGGGAGCAAGCGCAGAAAGAAACGGAGGCTCTGCGCCATGAGCGCGATCACTACCGCATTCTGGTGGATGTGACGAACACTGTCATTTCCAAACTGGAATTAAAGGCGCTGGCGCAAGAGGTTTCACGCGAGATTCATCGTTTCTTTGGCATTGATTTCATCGCGCTGGCGTTAGGGGATGGTGAGAATGAGGGGGGACCACTCACCTATTATGCCACCCATTATCCCGCAGGGGATGTGCCCTCAGGAAAAACCTCATACCACAAACAAGGCAAGGTGCCGCTGACGGAAACGCTGGCCGCGCAAGTCATGCAGAACAATGCCGTGATGCTGAGCGCTCCAGCAGATGGCGTCTCCGGCGCACCGACGCTTTACTCATTGGCTCAGCGGCTTGATGGTGGTTTAACCCATGCTTGTTTACTGCCACTGGCCTTTGGCAACCGTGTGTTAGGGGTATTGGAGTTGGCCCATCGCCATGAATTGGCGGTGACGGACGCAGATATCCGCCTGCTGCGGCAAATTGCGGCGCGTATCGCGATTGCGCTGGATAACGCCTTGGCCTATGAACAGATTACTCGCCTGAAAGACAGCCTGATCCATGAAAATTTCTACTTGACGGAACAGTTGACGGAGCATGTACGCCAGCATGGCGACGATGCTTTTGGCGAAATCATTGGCTGCAGTCAGGCCATTCGCCAGGTGCTGGAGCAGGTGGAAATGGTCGCCGCCAGTGATAGCACGGTGTTGATTCTGGGTGAAACGGGCACTGGCAAAGAATTGATTGCTCGGGCCATACACCGGTTGAGTCCGCGACAAGGAAAGCGCATGGTGAAAATGAACTGTGCTGCCATTCCCTCTGGGCTATTGGAAAGCGATCTGTTCGGACATGAAAAGGGCGCTTTTACTGGAGCAAGTGCGCAGCGTCAGGGGCGTTTTGAGCTGGCCGATAACAGCACCTTGTTTCTTGATGAGGTGGGCGACATTCCGCTGGAGCTGCAACCTAAATTACTGCGGGTGTTGCAGGAACGAGAAATTGAACGGCTTGGCGGAAGTAAGGTCATCCCCGTTGACGTGCGACTGATTGCTGCAACCAACCGTGATTTGAAACAGATGGTTGCGGATCGAGAATACCGCAGTGACCTCTATTACCGATTGAACGTATTCCCCATAGTGATTCCCCCCTTGCGGGAGCGCCCGGAAGACATCCCGCTGCTGGTGAAATTTTTCACGCGCAAGATAGCCCGTCGGATGAACCGTACCATCGACAATATTCCTTCTGAGGTGCTGCGCCGTTTAAGCCGTTTGCCGTGGCCGGGCAATGTGAGGGAGTTGGAAAATGTTGTTGAGCGCGCGGTGATCCTCACGCGGGGAACGACATTGAATTTGCAAATGGCTGAATTTCAGCAAGCGTTACCGTCAGCAAACGATGCCCATAAACCAACGGCGGTTGCCCCGCAGGAGATGCCCTCACGCCAGCCGTTACAGGAAGATGAAGTAGAATCAGAGCGGCAAAAAATTATCCGTGTGCTGCGTGAAACCAACGGTATTGTCGCTGGGCCAAAAGGTGCTGCGGCGCGCATGGGGGTAAAACGCACCACGCTGTTATCGCGTATGCAGCGAATGGGGATCTCGGTGAAAGACATTGAAGAGATGGAGTAGGTCAAGAGACTGACCTAAAACCTTTTCACTACATGTGGGGGTACTATCCGCGTCGAATGGTGCTGAGGAAGACGATGACGCCAGGATGAGCCGCATGGATGCGGCGAAAGCCAGCGCCGTGCCGGGAGCACGTCGCTGGCGGTCCGTCCGGCGACAACGGTTTCCGAAGGTATCGCGTAGCGACACTATTCCGCAAAGAGCGCGGGGTCACGGGGTGTGGGCGACTGCACACCCCGTGTCGGGCGCGTGCCATGCGAGTGGCAGAGATATGCAGAACGGTTAGCGCACGAAATAGGGCGCAGTCCTCTGCATAAATCCGCCCTCCGTCGGATGACGGATGCTTTAGGCTCCCGCCACCTCGGCTTCCTTACGCAGTCGCGCCTTCAATGCGCTGTACTCCTGCTGCACGAAGTTTTCTGCCCACGCCTGATTCTCAATGGCTTCCAGTTTCACCGCGCAGTACTTGTATTCCGGCGTTTTGGATATGGGGTCAACTTCATCCAGTGTCAGCTCGTTACATGCCCCGATCCACCATTGGTAGGTCATGTATACCGCACCTTTGTTGATGCGTTCGCTGACCATCACACGGCTAATCACCTTGCCACGGCGGGAAGATACCCATGCCAACTGTTGGTCACGCAGTCCAAGATGCTCGGCGTCTGCGGGGCTGACTTGTACATAGCCCGGTTCATCCGCAAGGGTTTGCAGCGCAGTACAGTTGCCGGTCATGGAACGGCATGAGTAATGTCCCACTTCACGCACGGTAGAGAGCACCAATGGATAATCGCTGTCGGTTTGTTCCATCGGCGGGCGCCATTCCGTTGCAAACAACAATCCTTTACCGCCCGGTCGGTCGAACTTGTTACCAGCATACAGCCAAGGTGTGCCGGGGCTGTCTTCTGTGAGGCATGGCCACGGTACGTAACCCAAACCGGCCATTTTCTCGTAGGTTGCGCCATAGTAAAGTGGGCAAAGATGACGCAGTTCGTCCCAAATTTCTTGGGTATTGTTGTAATGCATCGGGTAGCCCATCGCTGTCGCCATCAGGCTGATGATTTCCCAGTCAGGCTTGACGTTGCCCTTTGCCTGTACCGCTTTGTAGAAGCGCTGGAAGCCACGGTCAGCAGCGGAGTACACCCCTTCGTGTTCTCCCCATGAGGTCGCCGGGAAGATAACGTCTGCCATTGCCGCCGTCTTGGTCATAAAAATATCTTGTACGATCAGCAGCTCCAGCTCGGCAAAAGTTTCACGCACCATCGACAAGTCCGGCTCAGTCTGTAGCGGGTCTTCCCCCATCAGGTAGTTGGCCTTGATCTTGCCTTCCTTGATTTTATGTGGCACATCGGTCAGTGAATAACCGATATGCCCGGCCAGGTGTTGCACGCCCCAAGCTTTGGCAAACTTAGCTCGCACTTCTGGATCGGTCACATTCTGGTAGCCAGGGAACTGATTAGGCAACGCCCCCATGTCACATGCACCTTGCACGTTGTTTTGGCCGCGTACTGGACCAACGCCAACGTTAGGGCGACCCAGATTACCGGTGAGCAATGCCAGGCCGGAAAGCCCTTTCACCACGTCAACGCCCTGCGTCCACTGTGTTACGCCCATGCCCCACAGGATGGTGGCAGAAGGCGCGGCGGCATACATGCGCATGGCATCACGAATCAACTGCGGAGACAGACCGGTTATTTCCGCAACGTATTCTGGCGTGTACTTGGCCACCAGTGCACGGTATTCGTCAAACCCTTCCGTGTGCTGAGCAACGAAATTGGTGTCGTAAAGCCCTTCATTGATCAATACGTTGGCAAAAGCGTTAACCAGCGCCATATTGGAGCCATTTTTCAGTGGCAGCCAGAGATCGGCAATGCGGGCTGTTTCGATATGACGCGGATCGCACACGATAACTTTTGCGCCCCGTTCTTTGGCTTTGATGATGCGGCGCGCCACGATGGGGTGGGAGTCCGCTGCGTTGTAGCCAAACACCAGAATGCAGTCGGTATGCTCAATCTCGCAAATGGAATTACTCATGGCACCGTTGCCGAGCGTCACCTGCAATCCGGCAACGGAAGGACCGTGGCATACGCGGGCGCAGCAGTCGATATTGTTGGTGCCGGTTACCGCGCGCGCAAATTTTTGCATCACGTAGTTGGTTTCATTACCAGGGCCACGTGATGAGCCAGTATGCATGATGGCATCCGGGCCGTATTTTTCTTTGATGGCTAACAGTTTCGAACTGGCAAAACCAATGGCTTCATCCCAGGATACTACCTCAAATGGCGCGCCTTTCTGCCGTCGGATCATGGGCTGGGTTAAACGCGGGGTAAGCAGTTTGGTGTCGTTGAGAAAATCCCAGCCGTAGTAGCCTTTCAGGCAAAGTTCGCCTTCGTTGGTTACGCCATTAGCCCCTTCAGCGCCAACCACTTTGCCGTTTTCAACCAGGAGGTTGATCTTGCAGCCTGACCCACAGTAAGGACAGACGGTAATCACTTTTTGCATGATGTTGTATCTCCTTGCACGTACCTGGACGGCACCGTTCAGAACTGGATTCCTGCGGCGTCATCAAGTGCTGCACGCCGTTGTTTTTGTTGGATCATGGTGTCGATATCATCGCGGCTGACCAGATGCAGCGCCTTGGTGGGGCACACCTGAACGCAAGCCGGACCAGCTGCGCGCTCCTGACACAGGTCGCATTTATGTGCTTCGGCTTTCATCCCACTTCCCACCAACTGATGATGGCTGATTCTGACAACCGGTTTACTGATCACGGTCATGGCACCGTAGGGACATGCCACCACGCAGGTCTTGCAGCCGATACATTTTTCCTGCCGAACCTGAATACTGTCCTGAGAACGAACAATTGCGCCGTTGGGGCAGACGTTGGCACAAGGGGCATCTTCGCAATGGCGACATTGAATGGTGGTGCTGACATCCAGGCTCTTTACTACTGTCAGGCGCGGTGCAAATTGTGTTGCACTGAGCGATGCCGTATTTCCATCGCCATGGGCCAGCACGCAAGCGACTTCGCAGGTGCGACAGCCAATACATCTTTTGGAATCTGCAATAACGAACCGGTTCATGACGGGCTCTCCTTCCTCGGCTCTGTACATAACGTGGGTGTCGACACTTTGCTGGTGTCGGCGTATCACCTTACATAAAGCAGGGTTTATGCCAACTTGATAATAAAAATGTAATACATTGATTAGTATATTGAAAATGAGGTTCTATTGAGTGTCGATATTCCATGACGACACTTCAGCGAGTAGGTTTCGGCAGATTTGACGATGGCAGTGACGGGAATAAAAAGCGTTTTATGTAATTTGCCTCACATTTTTTTATTCACTGCCTATACTTCAAAATGATGCTCGTAATGGACTCTGCGCGCATTTTTTATAAAAAAGGGTTTCTTATTTAACGATGTTCTGATTGACCGATATTCCGGTACAGGCAGGCTTTCAGGGTGCATGTCTGAAATTCGGTTATGTTTCCTGCCAGTAACCACTGGTGGGTCTGACTACACGATGGCGATTCAACCTCCTTTCATTTTTGGGTGCAGTGATGTGACCTTGTGGTTGCCTGCGTCTGAATAATTGGAAGGCATGATGGAGTGGTGATATGAGCTTTCTGAAGAACATCAGTATAAGAGTTATGGTATTGATGATTGTTACGTTTCTCTTAGCTGTCTGGGGTGTGGCATCCGGTTACAGCCTGTACTCTCTGCAACAGGCGACTCAGCTTGTCGCACAAAGTGATGTACAAAAAAAGAGCCATGCGCAACTGCTCTACGGCGTTGAACAATCTTTTCGCGCTATGACAGCGTTAGAGCAGGCGGCGAACTACACGCAAAACAGTGAGATGGAAAATGCCCGGCAGGCGTTGTCACAGGCTCAGCCAGCGATCGCCAATGTGAAATCAACACTGGAAGTATTCAAAAATGGTGAGCATGGGGATGTTGCACCCGCGGCGGTGGAAGGGGTGGTTCGTGCCTGGTCAGCGCTGATAACAACCGCATTAGAACCGCTGCAACAGGCGTTACAACAAAATGAGCCGGACATATTGCGACAACGCTTGAGCCAGACCTATCCCGTGGTGAATGCGTTTGGGGATGAAATCAAACGCTACACCGATCAGGTTGCCGCATCACCCGTGATGAGTGCAGCACAAAGCCACCACGAAAATAATCGCAATGCGCTGATTGCTGCATTAGTGGTGGGGGTGCTGGCACTGCTTTTCACAGAGTACTATCTCAAAAACTACTTGGTTATGCCGATTGGGGTGCTTAAATCTCATCTGGCGCAGCTTACGGCGGGGCGTCTGGGCTATGAACTCAGCGAGTTTGGCCGCAATTGTGCGGGTCGTCTGATACCCGATATCAAACTATTACAGAAAACATTGCGCGAAACTGTCTCTACGATCCGTCAAGGCGCCAGTGTCGTGCAGGATCGTACCGCCAGTATCAAGGAGGGTAACGACAGCCTTTCCTCACGTACTGAACAGCAGGCGGCTGCGCTACAGCAAACTGCCGCCAGCATGGAGCAGATGAGCGCTACGGTAAAACAGAATATGGATAACGTTCATCAAGCACGACGTTTGGCGCAGGATGCGTCAAATATGGCGAAACGTGGTGGTGAGATCAGCAGTAACGTTATGCAAACTATGAATGACATCAGCGCCAGTTCACGCAAGATCTCTGACATTAACACGGTGATTAATGGTATTGCTTTCCAGACCAATATCCTGGCGCTCAATGCAGCCGTCGAAGCGGCGCGTGCTGGTGAGCAAGGTAAGGGATTCGCCGTCGTGGCTGGCGAGGTGCGTAGCCTGGCACAACGTAGTGCGCAGGCGGCGAAGGAGATTGAAGCGCTGATTGCGGAATCGGTAACGCGCGTGTCGGCTGGGGCGAGTCAGGTACAACAGTCCGGTGAAGCGATGACCGGCATTATCGATGCCGTAAGCCACGTGAATGATGTGATCAGTGAAATTGCTGCGGCTACTGAGGAGCAGAGCCACGGCATATCACAAATCAGCCAAACGGTGCATGAGATGGACCGAGTGACACAGCAGAATGCGGCGCTGGTGGTGCAATCAGCCGAGGCGGCGGCAGAATTGGAGGAGGAAGCCGATGGCTTGTTGGCGGCGGTGGATGTGTTCCATCTGTCAGAACCGACATCCACAGCCAACGCCACGCAGACTGTGACTAAACCGGTAGCTCATCGGCCCAGGGTTGCTGCTCGCCCGACTGCGCTGCTCTCCAGCGGACAGAATACCGCACACGGTGGTTGGGAGAAATTCTAAGCTGTAATGGCAACGCCCCGTCCATCGCGGGGCGTTTTGCGTTCAATGTTAATACCCGTAATTGATTGCAACCGCAAATACTTACAACCGAGCGAATCCACCGTCACCTTGCCAGTTTGGAAGTTGCTGATAAATCTGCTCTACAGCCTGCGTTACGGCTCGGCTCACTGGGTAATAAAATGCCACCACTGCCGGCTGGATACCGATAAAAATCACTTCAGGAATAAACTCTTGCAGCGCATTAATCATAAAGGTCAGTGGCAGGCTATGAGTATTCATCAGCATATCTTCAGCAATACGCTGCGGGTCGATGATGCGTATGGCACCGGGTTCGAGCCCCATGTCTGTGGCATCTACGACTAATAGGCGCTGCGGAGGTGCGGCACGCAGGTGATGCACTGCATTCTCTGGGATTGCGCCTCCGTCGATGGCGGCCCAGCCCGGCAGCGGGCTGTGTTGCAATCGCTCGGCCAGCAGTGGGCCTGCCCCGTCATCACCCATCATCACATTGCCTACCGCCAGTACCCTATTGGGGGCTGTGTGCGGGGCATCAGCAGTTATAGGGACGTGGCTTGCGAGATGTTCTTCCCAATTCATCACTCACTCCTCCGTCCGTTTTACCATTAGATACAGCGCCGATTCTCGCTCGATGGCAGCCAGATAATCGAGCAGGGTGGCGCTCCAGGCAGCATAACGGTCATGCTCTCCCAGTGTGCTGAACGCCTGGTGTAACAACCGGGTGTGTGAACTGTCGAGGGTGATTTCACCAAATTTCAGCAAACCCGCCATTTTCCGCTGCGCATCACCGACAGGCAGTTGTGCAATCCATCGCTGATAATCGTCGAGTGGGCAGGTGAGCACTGGTTTCAGACAATCGATTACCCCTACATGGTGACCGATGGCCAGCGAATAATACATGACTTGCTGGGCTTGCTCCGGCACCTTCTCTTTGCTGTCGAGAAATTTTTGGCTCAGAGCGTAAAAAATCACTTTTCCACTCATATTGGCCGAACTCCTTTCTGCCAGTCGCGATATTGCATCAATAAGCGCTGTACGATCTCACTCAATCGCGGATCGTCTTTGTGCGATAAGTAGGCATTAATGCGCGCATCCAGCATCTCCTGCGGAGCCTGCAGTAACAGGCCAATGAATTCATCGCTGATCTCCCTCCCTTGACGATAACCCGCCATGCGTCTGGCTTCTCGTTCTAACTGTATGCGTAAATCCAGCGGCGCGTCGGGCAGCAGTAGCGCAGCCTGCTCGTTTTCTGCTTGCTCGGTGCTGATGCCATGCAGTTTCTGCTCTAACAACCCCAACGCTACGGCGAAACCGTATATTGTGGCTGCAGGTGTGGGTGGACAACCGGGAATATACACATCGATAGGGACAATGGTGTCGCTGCCGCCCCATACGCAATAGAGATCGTGGAAGATACCACCGCCGCAGCCGCATGCGCCGTAGGAGATACAGATTTTGGGATCGGGAGCGGATTCATACGCGCGCAGCGCTGGGCTGCGCATTGCGCGTGTGACCGCGCCAGTGAACAACAGAATGTCGGCATGGCGTGGGGAAGCCACCACTTTGATACCGAAGCGTTCGGCATCGAAAATCGGAGTGATAGCGGAGAAAATTTCAATTTCACATCCGTTACAGCCACCACAGTCAACGCGATAGACATAGGCGGAGCGTTGAATGTCTTTCAACAGTGTCTTCTTTAACTGTTGAGTCTGTTCATCCAACGAGATGGGTGTACTGCGCGTATGGACCGATGAGGATATGTCTACGCCGTTGAGAGGTTCACTCATGATTGCCCCCTTGACTGACATCCGCCGCAGGCGGAGTGATAAAATGCTGGCTCAACGTTACGTTGCCCTTATGCGGCATACTTTGTTTGCGTTTGCATTCCGGACAGGTTTCGAATTGCGCGCGTCGGGCCTCTGCATCCTGAGCCGACATGCCTGCCTGTTGCAATAACGCAACGGTAAAGGCGACCTCTTTCTCCGGTGCGAATGGGCGGTGACACTCGTGGCATTTCAGTAGTCGGAAGGTCGCACGCTGAAATAAATCTGCTTTATTAGCGACAGCCATCTCAAACTCTTGTGACAACACGATAGCGCGCGTTGGGCAGACTTCCTCGCACCGTCCGCAAAAGATGCAACGTCCGAGAAACAGTTGCCAGGTGCGGGTGCCGTTTGCCACATCGGTTTCCATCGTCAGCGCATTGGCCGGACAAGCAACGGTGCAGGCTGCGCAGGCAATGCACTGCTCGGGATCATATTGCGGTTTACCGCGAAACCCGGCGGGTACATCAAGTGGCGCAAACGGATATTTGACCGTACTGTTGCCCGCGTCACGCAGGATCTTGAACAGTTTTAACATGGTGTCATCCCTCTATTTCAGCGGCGAACGCGTGCGTTCCAGCCCATAGCGCTCGATCTCTTTATAGGGCACGGTAGTGATTTTCTGTTTGCGCACGTCAATCAGCGTCACCCGGTCTGTACAGGAGTAGCAAGGGTCCAGGCTGCCAATGATCAGCGGTGCATCTGACACCGTATTACCGCGCAGCATATAGCGCAGCACCGGCCAGTTGGCATAGGTGGCCGCACGGCAGCGCCAGCGGAACAATTTTTGGTTATCACCCGTCATGCTCCAGTGCACGTCTTCGCCGCGCGGCGCTTCGGCGTAGCCTAATGCGAACTGATAGGGCTTATATGCAAAGCCCTCAGTCAGTAATGGACCTTCAGGCAAATTGTCCAGGCCATATTCCACGATTGCCAATGAGGTCAGCACTTCGCGGATACGTACCAACACGCGGGAATAGACATCTCCGGCGCTCAAATGGTGCAGTTCCATTGGCAGTTCAAGGTAGGCGGAGTAGGGGTGATCGATGCGCATGTCACGTTGGAACCCGCTGGCACGAATCATCGGACCTACCGGGCTGTAATCACGCGCCACCTGTGATGACAAAATGCCTATGCCCTGTGTGCGTTGCAGCATATTGGGCGTAGTGAGCAGCATGTCGGAGAGCTGCATGATCTCAGTGCGCATTTCGCGGATAAGCTTGATGGTTTTAAGCCTGTCCTCTTTCAGAATATCGCGACGAATGCCACCAATCAGGTTCAAACCATAGGTTTTACGCGCGCCGGTTAACATTTCTGCGATGGTCATGGATTTTTCGCGAATACGGAAAAACTGCATAAACCCAGTATCAAAACCGACGAAGTGACTCGACAAGCCAATGTTTAGCAAGTGGCTGTGCAAGCGTTCAACTTCTAGCAGAATGCTGCGAATAGCATGTGCTCGTGGGGGCACCACAATGCCCATCGCATTCTCAATCGACGTGGTGTAGGCCACACTGTGGGTAAAGCCACAGATGCCGCATACCCGGTCTGAAAGGAAAGTGACCTCGTTATACCCCATGCGTGTTTCCGCCAGCTTCTCCATACCGCGGTGCACATAGAACAGGCGGTAGTCGGCGTCGATAATCTGTTCGCCGTCGACAAACAGACGGAAGTGACCGGGTTCGTCGGAGGTGATGTGCAACGGCCCAATAGGCACTACGCGGGTGTCGCCGGTCGCTTCGTTAACGAAGGAGTAGGTTTCATTATCCTGCGTCGGCGCTGGGCGTTGGCGGTAATCCATCGCATCTTTGCGCAGAGGGTAGAGATCGTCTGGCCAATCATCGGGTAACACCAGACGGCGTTCATCCGGTAGGCCGACGGGGATCAGACCGTACATATCGCGCACTTCGCGCTCGCCCCACACCGCAGCGGGCACGCGTGGTGTTACCGACGGAAACTCAGGGTTTACCGGGTCTATGAGGGCCTTGACGATCACCCAGCATTTTTCCCCTTCTTCCATCGACAGCACATAGTAAATGGCAAAATAGCCGTTCAACGTCCGTTCATCATTACCAAACAGGACTGACAGCCAACCGCCGTGCTGATAGTAGAGATGTTCCACCACATCTGGCAGGCTGGTCAGCTTTACCGTCAGTGTCAACTGATCGTCGGTTTGCCACGCCTGTTCTAATATGGCATTGGGGAACCGCTGCCGCACCTGCGCGGCATAACCCGCGCCGCGTTTGGCGTTGGTTGCAGCAGCCACGGAAGGAGTAGGATGTTCATTCATCACGGGACGTCTCCTGACGAGAAAGGGTAAGCGGTGCGCGTTCGATCGGCGAAAGTGTCGTGGTGGTGGTCTCGGTGGTGTGCGATTGCAACACCAGTGCGCTGGCGCTTTCCAATAAACGGGTAACAGGTTGTGGAATATGCGTGCCCATGAGCAGCATTAATGCCAGCAGAATGGCCATCGGTGCGGTAGTCAGAATGCCTAATTCGCCTTTGCTGACAGCGGCTGGGCTGTTTCCCAACACCGTGCTGGCGACCATACGTATCAACCCGGCCAGTACGACAGTCAGCAGAAACAGCAACACGATAACCAGCCACAGATAGCCCGCGTTGATACCGGCGGTGACGGTCATAAACTCACTTAAAAACAGGTTGAACGGCGGCATCCCTCCCAGCGCCAGTGCGCCACCGGCCAGCAGTGCGCCGGTTATGGGCGTTACGCGCAGGATGCCTTTAACCGCATCCATGTCACGCGTGCCGTATTTAAGCAGTACGTTGCCGGAACCGCAGAACAGCAGGGTTTTCGCCAGACTGTGGTTAAGCGTGTGCAGCAGTGCCGCCAGCACGCCGAGTGGGCCGCCAATGCCGAGCGCGACGGCGATCAAACCCATATTCTCAACGCTGGAGTAAGCCAACAGGCGTTTCATGTCGCGCTGAACCAGTATCAGGAACGCGGCCACCGCGACAGACAGCAGCCCGAACACCAGCAATAGCCGCTGTGGGAATACCGGGCCGATGGCGGCGCTGACGATCATGGTATAACGCACAATCACCAGCAGGGCGCAGTTGAGCAGCACGGCGGAAAGCAAGGCGCTGGTCGGGCTAGGTGCTTCGCTGTGGGCATCCGGTAACCAGGCGTGCATTGGGAACAGCCCTGTCTTAGTGCCGAAACCAATGATGACAAAGATAAATGCTAGGTGCATCAACGTGCTGTCCAACTCCGAGGCATGTTGCAGTACTTCGGTCCAGAAGATGGCGTCACCCGGTGTCGCCATCACATTGGCCGCGTTGGCATAAACCAATACGGTGCCATACAACCCAAATGCGACCCCGACAGTACAAATGATGACATACTTCCAGGCCGCCTCCAGCGAAGAGCGCTGTCCATAGAGACCAACCAGAAACGCGGAGCTGAGCGTCGTTGCTTCAATGGCGGCCCACATCACAATCAGGTTGTTGCTGGTGATCACCAATAACATCGTGAACAGGAACAGATGGAAGAAGCCGTAGTAGTGGCACAGTGTAGGGACAGAAACCTCGCCGCTGTTCACTTCATGGTTCATGTACCCCACCGAATAGAGCCCGGTAAGAAAACCGATAATGCCGAGGATGGCGAGAAAGAGTGCGCTCAGGCTATCCAGATGCAGCCAGCGATGCGCTGCCATCATCTCACCCTGGGAGGCGATAATACCCACCACGTACAGCGAGAGCACAACCAGCAGGCTGATGCCGCACAGGTGGATAACGCTCACCGCTGTACGCACCGCACTGCCGCACCAGCGGCAAGCAAACGCCAGCAGCGCGGTAATGAACGGCGTGGCAAGCAGGGTGAAAAGCAAGGTAGAACTGGTCATGCGTTTACCCCTTCAGTGCCGTAAGTTGTTGAACGTCCAAGGTATGCAATGTGCGATGGATTTTGCGGGCCATCAGCGCCATTACGATAACGGCAAAGATAGCGTCGGTAGCGATGCCAATCTCCACCAGTTCCGGTGCGCGGTATGCCAGCAGTGCCAATGTCAGATGCGCACCGTTCTCCATCAGGCAATAGCCAAACACCTGTTTAAGGATGTTACGTTGGGTAACGATACACAGCAGACCGATCATAAAGTGGCCGAGCGACACCGCGAGCGCGGGTTTAAGTGCACTTACCATGGGGAGCTGTACCGGAGCCACCACGAAATAGCTCAGTACCACAATCAATACTGCCAGCAGCAAGATAGCCACCGGGCTGATGATGCCGCCATCGGCGCTGGGATCGTCCAGACGCCGAAAGGCGCGGTACATGATGGTGGGCACAAGGATAACCTTGGTGACCAGCGCGGTCAGTGACCAGAGATACAGCTCATGGGCCTGCAACAGGTTGGCCAGCGCGACGAAAATCAGCACCAGCACCAGCGATTGCAGCGCATAGAGTAACGATGAGGTTGTAGGCCGTTTGGCGACGATCACCAACAGTGACGTAATGATCAAAAGTCCGGCCAGGTTGTTGACGATAAGCGAACCAGTCATTTCATTTTCTCCTTTCGCCCGAGCCTATTGCAGCCACAGCGCAGCAAACACGCTGGAACACAGCGACATGATGATTAACACCACCAGAACGCCTTGCATGGTGACTGGGAGCGGTGTTGCCGCTGCCACATCTTCTGAAGGTTCACCCGGCACCGTGCGTCCGAACCAGTAGAGAAACCAGGCAAAGCTGGCGACGGATTCCACAAGTGCAATCACCAGCAGCGGTAATAACCAAATGTGTTCCGCCGAGAGAGAGAAACCGGCAGCAAAGAGCGGGAATTTGCTAAAGAAACCGTTAAACGGCGGCACCCCGGTAATGGCGAGTGCGGCGACACAAAAGCCCACGCCCAGTAATGGAGTTTGGCGCATCAGCCCTTTCAACCGTGGCAGCATGCGGGTACCGCAGCTGTAGCTGAGCGCACCTGCCACCAGGAAGAACAGGCTTTTAGCGAACGCGTGGTTGAAGATGTAGGCAATGCCTGCTTCAAATGCCATGCGCGAACCGAAGGTTGCCAAGGACAATGCGAAGAAGATGTAAGACAGTTGCGTGATGGTGGAGTAGGCCAGCAGGCGTTTCATGTCCTTCTGCGGTAAATACATCAGGAAGCCGTACACCAGCGTAAAGGTGGCCATAACAAGCCCTACCACGCCAATGACGTGCGGGATGTCATCTGTTGCAAGAATGGCGCGGGCAAAAATATAGACACCCACTTTCACCATTGAGGCGGCGTGCAGATAGGCACTGACGGGGGTCGGCGCTTCCATCGCATCCGGCAGCCAGACGTGCAGCGGCCACTGGGCCGATTTCCCCCAGGCGGCGAACATGATGCCCGCAAACACCACAATTTTATCGCTGCTGTCCAACTGGCTAATGGCGCTTAGCGCAAAGGTACCCGTTTTAGCAAACAGCCAGGCGGTCGCGAGGTAGAGGCCGATAGAGGCAACGTGGGTGACCAGCAGCGCTTTCAATGCCGAACGCAGGGGCTTGGGTTGCTGGTAATAACCAATCAATGCCCAGGAACACCCGCCAGTGATTTCAAAAAACAGCAGTTGACCAAGCAGGGTTGAGGAAAGTGTCAGGCCTGCCATCGCACCGATAAACACCAGTAGGAATGCATAGTAGCGATTTGTGCCCTCATGCGGATGTTCTCGGTTGCCCAGCGTCAGATAACCGCAGGAGTAGATACTGACCAGTAGCCCGAGGAAAACCACGGCAAAACCGATAAGCAGACTGACCCTGTCAAACACAAAACCGAACAGTTCTGCATCACCATAGCGGTACAGCGTAATAACAGTGTCTTGCTGCCCTGCCGCATACCAGCCCCACGCCAGCGAAGCCATGCCCAACGTCGCTAACAGCGCGAACAGGCTGCACAGCACTTTGGCGTGTCGCTGTGGCGCAAAGGCAATCCACAGCGCGCCGATAAAGGGCAGCAGCAGCGCTGTCAGCGCGCGACCTTCTATAACGAACGTATCCATAATCGCGATGGGCTCCTATAGACCGGTGAGGTAAAAAACAAATGCCAGCGCGGCGATACCGAACCCGAGCCAGGTAACACGCCCAGTCAGCAGAAAGCGCCCGCGCGCCAGGCTATTTTCAAACACCGCAGCGGCGACAAATACCACCAACAGTTTCAATAACAGCGCGATGTTGCCCCACAGCATGGCTCCGAAGGTGAAACTGTCCGCTTTGCCAAACGGCACGAAAATGGAGAGAAACAGCACCGCCACGACCACCTGTTTGAGGCTGATCCCCCATTTCACCAGTGCCAGCCCTGCACCGGCATATTCGGTTAACGGGCCTTCCTGTAGCTCCTGCTCAGCCTCGGCGACGTCGAAAGGAATTTTTCCCATTTCAATAAACGTGGCGAAGGCACAGGCCAACAGTGCCAGCCCCGTAGCGGTAGGAGAGAGCCAAGCGCCTTCTGCCAACACATGGCTGATATTGCCGATATTGGTGGAGCCGGCAATCAGCGCCACCACCAACAGAGACAGGATTAGAATCGGCTCAACTAAAATGCCGAGTGTCAGTTCACGGCTGGCACCGATGCCCGCAAACGGGCTACCGGAATCCAACCCCGCCAGCGAAAAGAAGAAGCGGAACAAAGCAAACAGATAGAGCAGGGTAATGATGTCGCCACCGGCACCAAACGGAGAACGCAGGGTCACAGCGGGTAATGTCATGGCGACCAGCAGCATGGAACCGATAAGAACAAATGGCATCAGACGAAATACGCCCCCAGCATGCTCGGGCGCGACGGACTGTCGCTTCAGTAGCTTGATGATGTCGCGGTAGTCTTGTAATAATCCAGGCCCTTGACGCGAGTGCATTTTGGCGCGAATCACACGCGCCAACCCGGAAAACAGCGGGGCAAGCGCAAATAACACCAGCGCCTGCAGCAGAGCACACACCAGACGGGTGATGAGTGGGGCGGCACCGGATAACGTAGTCTCAGTAATCATCGGATTCTCCTTATGCCATAGTGACCAGCAGCAGCACCACTAGCGCCGCGACCACGTACAGGCAATAGAGCCGGAAATCGCCGTGTTGTATCCACTGCATCGTACGGCTCACCCGTTGCAACGTGCTCGCTAACGGCATTACTACACGGTTATCAAGCATCGGTTCGACGTTTTCGGCCGCGCGAGTTGTCTGCTCCAGCGCTCGCTGTAGCATGGGGGCGGGCGCCAGCGTTTTCCTTATGCGGTAGAGAGGCGCAAACAGTACGCGCAGCGGCTGGGTAAAGCTGCCCGCAGAGGAGGCCATTGTGCTTTCATACTCGTAGCCACATGCCCACGGCGTGCCGCGTTGACGAAATGCCTGACGACCACCCTTTGCGCCCACATAGAGCAGCAGTGGCAACAGAGGCAGCGCCAGCAGCAAAATAAAGATCAAGGGAGTTGAGAGCGACGTTTGCGCCGGATTGCCGGGGAACAGCGTCAGCCCGTGCGCGACCACAGGGGCAGCTTCGCCGGTCAGGCTTACCGCAACGTGTGTGATAACAGGGGCGACGAAGCTGGCGCCAACGCCCATCACGACACACAACAGGGCCAGTAACCCCATGGCAAGTGTCATAGGCCAGGGCACTTCTCGAGCCTGATCGGCCTTTTCGCTGCGGGGCGCACCGGAGAAACTGATGCCGTACACTTTGACAAAACACATGGCAGCCAGCGCGCCAGTGATGGCGAGCATCACAATCGCAATCGGGGCAACCAACCGTAGCCCGAAGCTACCTTGGTGACTCAGGGTAAACAGGGATTGATAGGTAAACCATTCGCTGACAAAACCGTTGAGCGGTGGCAGTGCAGATATCGCCATACAGCCGACCAGAAACGCCAACGCAGTGTAAGGCATACGGCGGGCAAGACCGCCCATCTTTTCCATGTCTTTGGTATGTAAGCGGTAGATCACTGCGCCTGCACCAAGGAACAGCAGCCCTTTGAACAGTGCATGGTTTAGCAGGTGATACAGCCCCCCCAGCAGACCTAATGCTGCAAGCAGAGGTTGGTGCGTCGCGATGCCAATCATGCCGACACCCACGCCCATCAGTATGATGCCGATGTTTTCTACTGTGTGGTAAGCCAGCAGACGTTTGATATCGTGTTCTGCCAGCGCATAAAGCACCCCTAGCACCGAAGAGACTGCTCCAAATGCCAGTACCACCACACCCCACCAGGTTGCAGTGGCACCGAGCAGGTCGATTCCGACCTTGATGATGCCGAAGACGCCGATTTTTACCATCACACCCGACATCAATGCGGAAGCATGTGACGGTGCAGCAGGGTGGGCGCGCGGCAGCCAGCCGTGCAGCGGCAACATCCCGGCCTTTGCGCCAAACCCGAAGAAGGCTAGCAGGAACACCACGGAAGCCTGTAGCGGCGGCAATTTCGCCTGCCGGAAATCGGCAAAATCCAGACTGCCGCTGGCGCGGTAGAGTAAGAAGAACGCCACCATGATCAACACCGATCCGGCATGGGCAATCAGGAAGTAGAGCAGCCCGGCGTTGATGGCTTCGTCATCCTGATCGGAGATCACCAGGAAATAGGAACTGAGCGACATCACTTCAAACAGGATGATGAAATAGAAAGCGTTATCCGTGACCACCAATGCGACCATTGAGGCGATAAACAGGTTCATATAGAACCCCATCGCCCCGGCGCGTCCGCGGTACTCTTGCAGATAGGCCAAAGAGTAGATGGCGGTGATGGCAGCCAGCAGTGAAATCACCAGTACCATAAAGGCAGCCAGTGCATCCAGCCGTAGCGTGAGACGCGCAAAGGCGACAAACGGGCCATCAAAGGTGGCTATCAGCGGTTGTGTACTTGTCAGCACAGGAAGCGCTGCGGCGATACCGGCAAGCCCTGCGAGTAAGGCACAAACACCGCTGAGTTTAATTGCCTGCGTATCGTTACGGATCAGACAGAGCGATAACAACGCACCTGCCAAATAGAGCGCCAGCGAGAGAGCCAGCCATGCTAAGGGGGTCATCATGATTTTGGCTCCCATTCAGGTGCCGCAAAAGGCTGATTGCCCAGCGGCCACATCATCGCCTGACGACGCTTAGCCTCGGTTGCGGCAGCCAGTTGTGACTCATCCACTACAAATAGCGCCTGAGTAGGGCAGACCCGCACGCACTCAGGTGTATCCTGAAAGGCGCATAGATCGCACTTCACGGCGACGCTTTTTACTCCGGCATTCCAAGACAGGAAGGGATTAACGGAGGCGACGCTAACAGGCACATCCGATAATGCCTCAACGGGAATGTGGTGCGTGAAAGTCTGTGGTATGGCCAGCGGCTTGCTGCCCGATGGCGTGATTGCGCCGAAGGGGCATGCGATGGCGCACAGTTTGCAGCCAACGCAGGCCACCTCATCCAGCACGACGGAATTATCGCGTTGTGTGATGGCGTTAACGGGGCACACCTGCGCGCACGGAGCATCCTCACAGTGGCGACACAGAACGGGGGCGGTGCCTTGGGCATCTCGCTCCACCGTCAAACGGGGATGGGTTTGTAACCCCTGCCGCCGGTGTACCTGCGTACAGGCCGCCATGCAAGTGTTGCATCCGATACAGCGTTTGGGCTCCGCAATGACGAAGCGATTCATAGCCATACCCTCCAGGGCTTTCTCCTATGTTGGGCGGCTTCAAGCATATTCTGTGCCACGTCAGCGAGTTAGCCGGAGAAGCCCGCCCCGTCTGGGGGGCGTGATAGTCTGCTCAGACAGTGACGGCATTGACGATGTCGGTTTCGACATTAGTGACGAGATGGGTGACGACAGTATGGCGCTTCAACGTACAGGCTCAACGTAAACGTCGGTTGTAGATTGCCTTATCACTTGCCGACAATAATGAATGAAATACCTTTGTCTGTTTTTAACAGCCATAAAATTGTTTTTTTAAAGGGTATCAGCCAATTATTGTGTACATTGGCGTTTTTTGCTGAGGTGTACGATGCTTTGCATAAATACTCAATCTCGAATTAACATTAAAAAAGACACGATTTGTTCCGCATTGCTGAAAAAATCAAATCACGATAAGCTTTCTTCAAAAACATTAAGTAAGTTGGCGAAGATAGCCAGTTCTTCTCTCGGTCTCTACAAGCCAGATGCTAAAGAACTATTTATAAATAATAAGCGGCTCACTCCTTCTGGATCATCGATAATATTAGCGTATAATATCACTAAGGTGTTGGCGCTAGTGTCTAATGATAATTTAAGATCACAATTAAAGGAATTTATCTCTCATTGCAGAGCACCCTCTTTTTATAATAAAGAAAGGGTGGGGATACCTTATTCTGGAACGCCGTGCTCACTCGCAACGTCTGAATTTATAATAAAAAACAGTGATAGAATCGGTGCGACAGTGGGCGAGGGGGCTGAAGCTATTGTGGTTCAAGATAATAAAGACCCAAGGAAGGTTTTTAAAATTTTCTTTGATGATATTCCACACGATGAGATTGCGAGACAAGCAAATTACTTTCGGCGGTTTTATGGATATGAAGCAGCCTATGTTGTTTCTCCTGGGATTATTCAGTTAGATAAAATTGACGGAGTTCCTTTGTCTCAAGTCGATTATTTCGCTGATGGTGCTGCTGATGATTTCGTTTCATTGATATATAAGATGTATGAAAAAAAATGTCCTCCTACGGATATGTCAGAGGATAATTTCTTATATGACATTTTAACGAGAAAATTTTATCCTATTGATATATCGTACTTTAAGGGATACCAAATCGACAAAGAAGGTTTAAATTATATTCTCAAGGTAATTGCAGGGAAAAGTAAAAAATCAGCCATGGGGTGACAGATGACATGGGGGCATTGGTGAATCCAGAGGAGGCCTATGGTGTGTTGTTGGCCTAAATCTTGCTGTACCGATTACACGGCAAATCATTAGTCATGAAAAAGGATCATTACCATGTGTCTCGGTATTCCCGGAAAAGTTATCGCACTGGTGGAAAGCGTACAGGATACTGCCTGGGTGGATGTCTGCGGTGTGAAGCGCGAAGTGAATGTCGCTCTGGTTGCTGATGGCGTTAATGCTGCCAGCCTGATCGGCAGTTGGGTATTGGTGCATGTTGGTTTTGCCATGAGTCGACTGGATGAACAAGAAGCGCTTGACACGCTGGCCGCATTGCGCCAGATGGAAGAAGTAGAGCACGATGTTACAATATTTCTGAAACAGTGAGGCCTTTTGTGATTTACGTCAAGAAACGTAAATATTAAAACGTGATAATGAAAATAACTCTCATTGTCGATGACCATCGTATTTATGTCTATTTGGCAGAAGTGTTTGGTAATATTGTGTTTTATGTTTTCCAGTCTGTCGGCACTTGCCGCAACGGATTACAACACCTTCATCCATGACATTCAGGGGCGCCTGGATAAGACCGCTGAACTCTATCAGCAACAAAAACCGGATGAAGCCCGTACTGAAGTTCAAATGGCCTACTTTGAGGTGTTCGAAAACCTGGAAGGGCCGATTCGTATCAATATTTCCGCGCAAAAAAGCTATCAGCTTGAAGCCACCTTTGGTGAAATCCGCCGCATGATTGGTGAAGGTAAGCCGCAAGCCGAAATTCAGGCCAAGGTTAACTGGCTGAAAGGGGAATTGGATAGCGTGTTGCCTGTGTTGACTGACGGTCACAAACTGGTGGCACAGGAGCAGCACGGGGCCTACGACAACAACGATATTGCGCTCTACTGGCAGCAAAGCTTCAAAACCATCGATGATGGTCTGGCGCAAGCGGTGGCTGATTATCAGGCAGGGGATTATCAGAAAGCCAGTCAAAGCGTACAGCAGGCACACTATCAAGGGTTCAAAAACTCCGAGATGGAAATGTCGGTGCGCCAAAATCGTTCCTCGCAGCAGGCTGCTTCAATCAACCAGCAATTTACCGCCTTGATTGCGCTGACCGCCCAACCGGATCAGATGAGTGAAGTGGCTTATCGGGTGACTACACTGCTGCAAGATATCGAAGATGTGCTGCCGGGCTTGCCGACTACTCGCGATGATCAACCCGTGTCAGCGATGCAGGAAAACAGCGCTGCTGGGGTTGACGTGCCAGATGCTGATTGGGCTAGCGTGGTCGACAATATCAATCAGGCTATCGCTGCGGCTATTGCGCAATATGAAAAAGGGCAAGCGAAACCGGCCATCATGGCGGTGCAGGATGCTTATTTTGATTTGTTCGAAGCCAGCGGCATGGAGAACAAAGTCGGCTCGCGTGATTCCGCGTTTAAATCCACGCTGGAAGGCTATTTCACACGATTGGTCAGTATGATGAGCGCCGGACAGCCCGTTTCCGCGCTGCATGAACAGGCTGATGCCATGCAACAGGATCTGGCTAATGCGGTCACCATGTTGGGCAGCGGCAGTGAAACACACTGGAGTTTGTTGATCTACAGTCTGTTGATTATCGTGCGCGAGGGGCTTGAAGCGCTGCTGATTGTTGCCGCCATTGTGGCCTATTTGGTGAAAAACAATCATCACGACAAGTTGCCGTTAATCCGCCAGTCGGTCTATGTGGCGCTGTTGTGCAGCGTGTTGACGGCAGTGTTGTTCCAGATGCTATTCAGTAATTCGGGTGCCAGCCGCGAATTGCTGGAAGGGTTCACCATGCTGATCGCGGTAGTCATGTTGTTCAGCATGAGTTACTGGCTACTGTCGAAAGTTGAAGCCCGACACTGGAAGGCTTACCTGGAAGGTAAACTGTCGCATTCATTGAGCAGCGGTTCGATGATGGGGTTGTGGCTGACCAGCTTCTTGGCAGTATACCGCGAAGGGGCAGAAACCGTTCTGTTCTACTTTGCGCTTGTGGGAGATGCCAGCAATCTGGCCGGACATCTTTCCATTCTGGCAGGGTTCCTGATTGGCTGCGTGATTTTGCTTATCGCGTACCTGGTGATGCGCTTTACCGTGGTCAAACTGCCGCTAAAACCTTTCTTTATGTTCACCGGCTGTTTCATGTACCTGATGGCCTTTGTGTTTGCGGGCAAAGGGGTACTGGAGTTAATCGAAGGTAAACTGTTCGAACCGACGTTATTGACGTGGGTTCCGGAAATCAGCGTATTGGGAATTTACCCCTACGTAGAAACGCTGATACCGCAAGTTGTATTGGTGTTCGCCGCCTTGGCAGCGCTGTGGATTATGCGTCAGCGCGCTGGGACGTTCGAATACGGGAAGCAATGATAAGCAAAAATCAAAAACAACATGATATTGATGATATGAGGATGGGTTTGATGAAGATGCAAAAAAGCTTAATTGCCAGCGCGATTATTGCCGGAGTTTTAACGGCTCCTGCCGCGTTCGCGTTTACCGAACATCCGGCGGGTGAGCCGATCACCATCAACGAAATGGAAATCGCTGCTGTTTACCTGCAGCCGATCGACATGGAACCGCGAGGCATGGGCCTGCCAGCGGCTAAATCCGATATTCACCTTGAAGCGGATATTCACGCCGTTGAAGGTAATAAAAACGGCTTTGGTGCTGGTGAATGGATGCCGTACCTGACCATTGCTTACACCCTGGTTAACACGGATACCGGTGCTAAACAGGAAGGAACCTTTATGCCGATGGTCGCGAGCGATGGTCCGCACTACGGTGCCAATATCAAAATGATGGGCGTAGGTAACTACAAAGTGACCTACCACATTGAGCCGCCGTCAAAAGCAGGTATGCACCGTCATACCGATGGTGAAACCGGTGTAGGCCGCTGGTGGAAACCGTTTGATGTCAGCTACGACTTCAAATACGTCGGTCTGGATAAATAATTCGATCCCAGGATCGCGTAAGGCCGTTACGGAAATTCCCCCTGTAGCCCTGGGCGCAGGGGGCTTCGCCTGAGTGTGCGTTATGAGTCATTTTTTTGTTACCGTGCTACAAACGTTTCTGCCTGTCGCACTGCTGTTAGGACTCCATTGGAGTCACCGTTCTGCTCCTCGTCTGCGTCCGTTGGTATGGACGACGTTACTGGCCCTGCTGGTCGGTACTTTGGCGGGAATCCGACTGCCCACCAGCCAAACTGTTCAACTCCTGTTTACCTTGATTCAACTGGTCGCACTGGTGCTGTTCTTACTGAGCCAGTTAACACAGAGTGCGAGACTAGGCTATCTTTGGCAAGGGTTGTTGATTCTTGGGGCTGCGGTACATTGGGGGGACGATCCCAATCTGACCGCGCTGACCACAACACACGTGGTGAATACCGATTTACTGTTAAATATCAGCGCAGTGATCCTGGCATTTGGCTGGGTCGCTTTCAGCGCAGTGCTGTGCAGCATGATGGTGCGACGTTTACCGCGCTTACGCTGGCCGCTGCTGCTAATGCTGGTTGCATTGTTGGTGCTGCCACTGAGCGGTGACCTGATGTTGCTATTGATGAAACTGCAAGCGCTTGGTTTGACCAAACCACGCCTGAGTTTCGTGGCGCGTGTGACGAACAATGGTGCTGCGCTTAACTATTTGTGTGCGCTGTTGCTGGCACTGCTGTCGGCTGCGTTTATGCTGCCGTTGCTGAAAACGCGTCAGCACATGCAGGCGACTTCCGAAGCGATCGCCAAACGTAAGGCGACTGCGAGTTATCTCAACACTCGCCGGACATTTACCGCCGCACTGGTAGCGTTGTTGGTGGTGGCGCTGGGACAGCTTTATTGGGACAAAGTGGCATCGCAACCGCCGCGTTTGTCGGAAGCGCAGCCGGTGACGCTTGGCCCGGATGGAAAAGTGCATATTCCCATCGAACAGGTACGTGACGGTAAGCTGCACCGTTATGTCTGGATTGCCGATGATGGCAAGGCTGTTCGCTTTTTTGTCATTAACCGCTACCCCGACAAGCTTCGCCTCGGTGTTGTGTTTGATGCTTGTCTGCTGTGCGGCGATCAAGGTTATGTCATGGAAGGTAATCAGGTGATTTGTGTTGCCTGCGGCGTGCGGATTTTTATACCGTCCATTGGTAAAGCGGGTGGATGCAACCCAGTACCGATTGAAGGCTGGAGTAACGACGATACCGAGTTGGTTATCGGTTATTCCTCACTAGCTGTGGGGGCAAACTACTTCACCACCGTCGTTTCAATGGATGTGGTGGATCCGGTAGATGGAAGCAAACTGACCAACCTGAAAGCGGAACACAAATACCGCTATGCGGGCAAGACTTACTTCTTTGCCTCGGAAGCTAACTACAACACGTTCCGTAATAATCCCAGCAACTTTGTGGCTGCAAAACCTGCTTCGCCGACAACGGCAGACGATGCCGAGTCTTCAACGGGGAGTGCTGCAACGGATAATGCCGCTGCGGATGAGGAGGAGTAATCATGTTATGGCGCATGCTACGTAAGTCATGGAGTCGCAATGTGCGGCGCAAATCGCTGGCGGTATTGACGGTGTTCCTGGCTGCCGGGTTGATCTCGGCGCTGCTGGCTGTATCGATCGATATTGGCGACAAAATGGCGCGCGAGCTGAAATCCTACGGAGCCAATATACTGGTGGAGCCTGCCGGACAGGCGGCGCTGCCCGCGCTGTTTGGTGAAAACAGTAATCCGCTGGCCAGTGAAGAATTTCTTGATGAATCTGAACTACCTAACATCAAGGATATCTTTTGGCGTAACAATATCGTTGGATTTGCTCCTCTGCTCAGCGGTGACGTGGTCGTTGGTGGGAAGCACATTTCTGTGTTGGGAACCTTCTTTGCGCAACCCATAACCATTCCTGATGAAGAGGATTATCATACAGGACAAGAGAGCGTCAGCCCTTATTGGCAAGTGACGGGCAACTGGCCGACAGAGCCGGTGAGTGAAGATGCATTGCAGAACGGACAAGGGATTGAAGCGCTGGCAGGGAAACAACTCGCCCAACAAAATGGCTGGCAGGTTGGGCAAACGTTGCATTTGCAGGGGCCTGAGCGGTCGCTTGACGTGCGTATCAGCGGGATTCTCGCCAGCGGTGGCGATGAAGAAAATCGCCTGGTGATGCCGCTGGCAGCAGTGCAAAACATGCTGGGGTTGGAAGGGCGAATCCAGGCAGTACGCGTTTCTGCCTTGACAGTACCGGAAAACGAACTGTCACGTCGGGCGCGGGAAAATCTCGAAGCGCTCAACGCGGAAGAGTATGACTTGTGGTACTGCACGGCTTACGTTTCTTCTATTGCACACCAATTGGAGGAGGCCATTTCTGGGTCCGTTGTCCGTCCTATCTGGCAGGTTGCGGCCTCTGAAGGGGTGGTCATCGACAAAATTCAGTTGTTGTTAGGCGTTGTCACCTTTGCTGCGCTGGTGGCAGCCGCGATGGGTATTGCATCGTTGATGACCAGTACCATCATGGAGCGATCCAAGGAAATCGGCTTGATGAAAGCGCTTGGTGCACGTCAGTGGCAGATCATGCTGTTGTTCTATCTTGAAGCAGCAATGAGCGGCTTACTTGGCGGCGCATTGGGTTGTATCGCTGGCTGGGGACTGGCGCGCGCGATTGGCCTGATGTTGTTCGGTGTGCCACTTAGCTTTGCCTGGGTGGTGATCCCATGTGTATTGGTTATCGCCATGTTGATTGCCGTCATCGGCACCTGGTTCCCAGCGCGGCGCATTGCGCGGCTCTATCCGGTGGAGGTGCTATATGGCCGTTAATAAATCGGGTGCGTATAGCGGGTTCGGTGGCATGTTTTGGCGGCTGGTGATCCGTGCTTTACGTTTGCGAATGCAGCGCGTCAGCGTGGTGTTTGCTGCACTGACTGTCGGTGCTGCCATCGTTACCGCCATGTCGGCGGTGTATTTTGATATCAACGCCAAAATGAGCCAGGAACTGCGTACCTTTGGCGCTAACTTTTATATTGGCCCAGCTCACGGCGGCACGTTGGCACAAAGCGGGTTTCAGCCAATTCTCGATAATGCTCCGCCGGGATTGATTAATGCTGCCAGTCCTTATTTGTACGGTATGGCGCGTACCGAGTTGGAGAAAGTGGTGTTGATGGGGGTATGGTTTGATGCGCTGCGGCAACTCTCTCCCTACTGGCAGGTAACCGGTGACTGGATTGGCGTCAAGTTTGACGATCGTAATGCGATGATTGGCGTCAAACTGGCTGAACGCTTACACGTGAAAGTGGGGGATAGCGTCACGTTGGTGGATGGCAGCGTGCGTCAGCGCTTGCGTATCAAAGGGATCGTTGAAGCCGGTGACGCAACGGACAATATGCTGATTGTGAATTTGGAACTGGCGCAAAAATGGCTGCAAAAAGAAGGCACAATCAGTAATGCGCTGTTGAGTGTTAGTAACGATCTAGGGCAGGTTGATCGCTTTGCTGCCAGCCTGCAACAGCAATATCCCGACCTGGAAATCCGGCCTATTCTCAAGGTTTCAGCCTCGGAAGGGCAGGTACTGAACAAGATTAAAGGGTTGATGGGACTGGTGTCCGCCGTCATTCTGGTGCTCTCTTCACTGTGTGTGAACACCACGCTGATGGCGATTGTCGGCGAGCGTGCCAAAGAGTTTGCGTTGCAAAAAGCGTTGGGCGCGAGCGGTAAAGATATTGTACGCCAAATGCTGGCTGAAACCGGTGTTATCGCACTCGCGGCGGTGATTTGTGGTTGTCTGCTGGGGTACCTGCTGGCGCAAGTGCTGGGGCTGACGGTGTTCAACGCAAGTATCTCGCTGCGTGCGCCCGTGCTACCGTTGACGCTGTTGCTATCGTTGCTGGTGGCCTCTGCCGCTGCAGTGTTTCCTACCCGGCGCGCGATCCATGTCGAACCCGCAAAAGTGTTAAAAGGGGAGTGATTCAATGGGTGTTGCACATAACCCGCAAGAGGCGGTGATTGAAACCCGCCAACTGTATAAGCGCTTCGGGCAGGTTACTGCGCTGGAAAATATCAATATCTGTATTCAGCGCGGTGAGTTTGTCGCCATCATGGGAGCATCCGGCTCGGGAAAAACGACGCTGATGAATATCCTCACCTGTCTTGATACTGTGACGGAGGGGCAGGTATTGCTGGATGGTGTTGATGCTGCCGCTCTGGATGAAGAAGGACGGCGGCGTTTTCGTGCGGACAAAATCGGGCTGGTATTTCAGCAATTCCACCTGATCCCGTTTCTCACGGCGCTGGAAAATGTGATGCTGGCACAGCATTACCATAGTGTGGTAGATGAAACGGCAGCGCGTCAGGTGCTGGCCCAAGTAGGGTTGGAACATCGTACCGATCATTTACCCAGTCAGCTTTCCGGTGGGGAACAGCAGCGTGTCTGTATTGCTCGCGCGTTGGTGAACGAGCCACCAGTGATTTTTGCCGATGAACCGACCGGTAATCTGGATGAAGAGAATGAACAACGGGTGCTGGCGTTGTTGCAGGATCTGCATCATCAGGGGCGTACTATTGTTATGGTGACGCACAACCCGGAATTAGGGCGCTTTGCCGATCGTATTATCCGTTTGCAGCACGGCAAGTATTTGAGCGAGGAGGTTCAACATCATGCAGTGGCGTAAAGTGATAACGCTAGGGTGTCTGATGGGCGTGCTGACACTGCTGTCGGGCTGTAAAGAAGAGCAGGTGAAGGTCGGTGCACCTGCTCCAGCACTGGCGGCTTACGATCTTGCCGGACAGCAGGTAGAGCTGGCGCGCTGGCAGGGCAAACAAGTCTATCTTAACTTCTGGTCTTCCGGTTGCGGGGGGTGTCTGGCGGAGATGGGCACGCTTGAAAAACTGAGCAAAACCTACGCAAATAACGTGGTAGTGGTGGCTGTTAATACCGATCCTGACGGGGTGGATATTGCTGCGCTGTTGGCCCAGCAGCACATCAGCTATCCGGTTATTCGCGATCAGTTGGGGATAACCAAAGAACGCTATCAAGTGGTGGGGACGCCGACGTCGTTTGTGATAGATGCGTCGGGGAAAGTGACGGCCCAGCATGAAGGGGCGCGCAATGAACAACAGTTGACGGCGTTGTTCAAACAGTTAGCCACCGGTGCATAAGCACCTTTAGCCCGTGGCGCAGGGGAAACCCAGCGCCACCTTCACGTTTATTTCTCCTGCACTGCGGTGTCTACCTTGACCACAACGGATTTAGGCTTGATGCGCATGGCTCCGACGACACCAACCAATAAACAAAAAATACCGCAAAATGTCAGCAGGGGCGGCCATGCCTGACGCAACATAAAGGTGTATGTCAGCCCCGCCAGCGTTTCGAACACGATCAGCGGCCCCACCAGTACCGTTGGTAGGCGTTGGCTGGCTTGATTCCAACAGAAAGTGCCAAGCCATGAGCAAAGCAACCCGATCGCCAGCATTAGTCCGATGAATACCAAAGGGCGTGGGCCAAACGGCAGTACGAAATCAGGCCGTGTCAGTGCCAGTTGCCCGCTGACAATGACGTAGGCTAGCAGAGCCATGGGTAACGTCACGATACCCTGTGCAGTGGCCCAGGTGGTAGATTTTTTGTCCAGATTACGGCGTAGCCAGCGTGCATTACGCAATGGATACCAGGTCCAGCAGATCACGGCGATGACAGCCATGCCGATCCCACTCAGATAGCGTTCCATATCGACCTGTTCATCCTGGACATTCAACTCTGCAAGATTCACACATAATAGCCCGAGTAAAATCAGCAGCAGCGGTGGGGTCAATCGCCACCAGGAGAGTACGCCTTCCTGTCGCCCGTAAAGCAGATTAGCCGTAACGGCGATCACTACCGGCAGAGTGCCAATAATCATGGTAGAGACGGGAGCCCCGGTACGCTGGATCGCACTGGCAAGGAAAAAGTAATAGAGCAGATTGCCTACCGCTGAGAGTTTCAACGCCTCAACCCAATCTGCACGGCTTAAACGGCCAAGACGCTTTCTGTCAGCCCAGGCCAGCGGCAATGCTATCAGTCCAAATGCCACATAGCGGCCCGCAGACTGCAACGCAGCGGGGTACTCCGGCACTATTAATGGGCCAACGAAAATCAGCCCCCACATCAAACCCGCCGTCAGAGCGAACACGATCCCGCTTAACATATGACACCTGCTACCCGTTTATTCTTGAAGGGCTGAGCCCTTATGTTGTCGTATCAAAGCAAGCCTAACTGGTAAGCCGGATAACATATTGTAGGATATTGCGCTTTTTTTACCGGTAGCGGCCGTGCGGCATAACCTGTTTTTGATAGCGAACTGGCGTAATGCCATAACGCTGGGCAAAGCTGCGCGTCAGATGGGCTTGATCTGTCAACCCGACCTCCGCAGCCACCTGTGCTGCTGGCATACCGCGGCACAGCAGTTGTTTAGCCCGTTGCAAACGGATCGCCATCAGCATCTGGTGTGGGGTGACGTGGTAGTGCGCCTTGAAGCGACGCAGGAAGTGGTATGGACTAAGGGCGGCAATGTTTGCCAGCTCTGTCAGTGTGATAGCATGAGCAAAATTGTCGTTAAGGTAGTGTTTCACTTCATCAAAGCGTGATAAGGCTTCCGTCTGTAACGGTTGCGCCACGCGGGCAAAGGGACGAAAAATATCGATTATCCCCAGCATCAAGCTGTCACAGGCCAGTGGGTCGTGAGCTCGCCACAGCGCGGCTAACAGAGCTGATAGTTGGCGGGCGGCCAGCGGGTCATGACGAACTACCTCGTTAAACCACCAGCCTTGCTCACCGGAGAGCGCTTCTAGCTGCGCTGGCTCAATATAAATCATACGGTAACGCCATCCTTCCTCACCAACGGCCTGCCCAGTGTGCAGTTCATCGGGATTCATCAACACCAGCGTATCTTGTGCCGCCACATGCTGAGCGCCACGATAACGAAACCGTTCGGCACCAAAGTCGATAGTGCCGATGCCAAAGGCATCATGGGTATGGGGCTCAAAAGCACAGCTGGCAATATGCGCCTGATATAACTCGACGCCAGGCTGCTGAGGTACATGACGAAATTGCGCACGATCCAACGGACCTTGAAACATCTCACGATCGACGCCTTCTTTTTTATCGAGTAATGACAGGGGGGCGCTATTCATGTTCAGGTCCATGACGTATTTTTGAATGGATAAGACTGGATTTGCATAAATCATAACAAAAAGATTTATACAACCGCGACGAAAATTAAATCCACAAAAAATGTAATTATATTAATGTATTGATTTTAAATGTTTTTGTTTCATTTTGTGGAGTAAGGCGTTACTCAGTCTTTCTCTGCTTATTTTCTTAGTAGAAAATAATATAACACAATCCGATTGCTTATTTGTCGCGGCATTTTTTCCCCCGTATCTATATCTTAAATAATTCGAGTCGCAGGACAAAACATTAACGTTTTGAATCGCGCGTGCGGCGATCTCGTGAGAGATAAAGCCTTGGCATGTGCCGGCGAACCCAGTCCGCGTACCTGCAACGTGAAGTATGACGAATATATAAGGCGTTTTTATAGAACGATGTAGAGATGGAGAACAAAGTGAATTTTCAACAACTGAAGATTATTCGAGAATCGGCACGGCGCAACTATAATCTGACGGAAGTCGCCAATTCGCTGTTTACGTCTCAGTCGGGCGTGAGTCGTCATATCCGTGAACTGGAAGAAGAGTTGGGCATCGAAATTTTTATTCGCCGTGGCAAACGGCTGCTTGGTATGACCGAACCGGGCAAAGAGTTGCTGGTGGTCGCAGAACGTATTCTGAATGACGCAAATAACATTCGTCGCCTGGCCAACGTGTTCACCAATAACGATGTTGGCCAACTGGTGATTGCCACCACGCATACCCAGGCACGCTACAGTTTACCCAATGTAATTAAGGAATTTCGTGCCATCTACCCGCAAGTACGGTTAGTACTGAACCAGGGCACACCAGACGATATTGTTGCCATGCTGCACTCCGGTGAAGCGGATATCGGTATTGCCAGTGAGCAATTGATGAATGACGCCACGCTGGCCGCATTTCCTTACTATCGCTGGCATCACGCTATCCTGGTGCCACAACAGCATCCTTTGGTAGAGGTGCCAGCGGTTACGCTGGATATGCTTAGTAAACTGCCGCTAATTACTTATCGGCAAGGGATAACCGGACGGTCTCGCGTTGATCGTGCCTTTCTGGCAGCAGGCATGACGCCCGATATTGCCCTGAGTGCCCAGGATTCGGATGTGATTAAAACCTATGTGGAATTAGGACTGGGCGTGGGGATTGTCGCCGACCACTCCTATGAGCCTGCTCGAGATAAAGGGCTGGTGCGCCTGAATGCGGAGCATCTGTTTGAAGGGAATACGGTGTGGATTGGGCTAAAGAAAAGCCAGCTACAGCGCAATTATGCCTGGAAATTTTTGCAGTTGTGCAACAGCGAACTCTCGCTGGATGAGATCAAAGATAAAGTCTTTTCCGATAACGAAGAGTCCGTCATCGACTATCAAATTTAGAGCTTATTCCATTCGGACCATTTTACTGACTATTTTGGGTGCCAGGCAGTGTTTGAAATCCTCATGTACTTGGTATTCGCATGGGTTCTAAACGCTGTCCGTGGTTTAACGGGCCGGGTCAAGTATGCTTGCTGGGATAGATTTTTCACCTACAAATCCGCGACAGTGGCGGTTTGCTTGATATCGATCAAGTGAACCGCTGTTGGCAGCGATCACGCATCCTGCTGCTTCTTTTGCCTCATCCTGACATATCTTCTTTATCTTTTCTTTATCACGGTGAATAACTTGTTTTTTTACGAGTTTTTCAGTGTTTTATCACATTTTTTTGACATAAATGTGACTTTTAACCCGAATTACCTGCTTGATCTCACGGAAATGGGATAGTAGTATCCCCGACCATAACAATAACGTATGTCTGATGTTTTGCTTTCAGATACAGTCACTTGTCAATCCATCTAACGTTGCTGTGTGCAGAATTCAAGCTCGCGCGCCGCACAGAAGGGTCATCAAGGCGTACCGCATCAGCATTCACATTGGTCGCATTTTATCTCCGCCATCCTTATGCGTCGTTCAACCGGAAGAGCGGCGCAGTGGGCCGTACGTTCGCGGCACCAGGTGGTCTTGCAACGGAATTCACTATGAAATCAATCAAAATCAGCCTTGCCTGGCAAATCCTTATTGCATTGTTCCTGGGTATCCTCGTTGGTGCCGTTCTGCATGAAAATCCCGCTGATCGTCAGTGGCTTATCAGTAACATTTTGAGTCCTGCCGGAGATATCTTTATCCGACTGATCAAAATGATTGTGGTGCCGATTGTTATCGCAACGCTGATTGTGGGCATCGCTGGGGTAGGGGATGCCAAGAAGTTAGGGCGCATCGGCCTTAAGACCATTATCTATTTTGAAGTTATCACCACATTCGCCATTATCCTTGGCATTACGCTGGCAAACATTTTCCAACCCGGTCACGGCATAGATATGTCGTCATTGACCACGGTGGACATCTCTCAATACCAAAAGACCACCGAACAGGTGCAGAGTGGGTCGCACAGTTTGGTGGCAACTGTGTTGTCGCTGATCCCTCCCAATATTTTTGCGGCGATTGCCAAAGGCGACATGCTGCCGATTATCTTCTTCTCCGTCATGTTCGGGCTGGGGCTTTCATCACTGCCAAAAGCACATCGCGAGCCGTTGTTGAACGTGTTTCGCGGCGTATCGGAAACCATGTTTAAAGTCACCCACATGATCATGCGTTATGCGCCTGTTGGGGTATTTGCGCTGATTTCAGTGACGGTGGCCAACTTTGGATTTGCCTCACTGTGGCCGCTCGCCAAACTGGTTGTCCTGGTGTACGTAGCCATTCTGTTTTTCGCTTTGGTGGTATTGGGTATGGTGGCACGCTTGTGCCGCCTGCGGATCACCATGCTGATCCGTATTTTGAAAGATGAACTGATTCTGGCCTACTCCACTGCCAGCTCCGAAACCGTGTTGCCGCGCATTATTGAAAAGATGGAAGCCTACGGTGCGCCAAAATCGATCACCAGTTTTGTGGTGCCAACGGGATACTCATTTAATCTGGATGGTTCCACGCTCTATCAAAGTATTGCGGCCATTTTCATTGCCCAGTTGTATGGCATCGATCTTTCTCTGTGGCAGGAGATTGTGCTGGTGTTAACGCTGATGCTGACATCCAAAGGTATTGCCGGTGTGCCGGGCGTCTCTTTTGTGGTGCTGCTGGCAACGTTGGGCAGTGTAGGCATTCCGTTGGAGGGATTAGCCTTTATCGCCGGGGTGGATCGCATCATGGATATGGCGCGCACAGCGCTGAACGTGGTGGGCAATGCGTTGGCGGTACTGGTTGTCGCGAAGTGGGAAGGGCAGTTTGATGAAAAGAAAGCCCGTGCCTATGAGCGTGAAATCAATGGTGCTGGCTCAACGCTGGTAGAAAGTAAGCTCTAATCGGTTATTTGGACAGGCTATGAAAAAACCGCCCGGAATGAACCGGGCGGTTTTTTTGGTAAGAATCAGAGGAAACCGTACATTGCGGCGAACACCCAACCAAACACACAGGATGTGGATACGCCGATCAACCCTGGCAGAATAAAGCTATGGTTGATAACGAAACGCCCAATCTTGGTAGTACCGGAACGGTCAAACTGAATGGCCGCCAGATCGCTTGGGTAGGTAGGCAGAATATAGTAGCCGTAACAGGCAGGTGCTGAGGCAACGATATACGCCGGATCTACACCGATAGCTAACGCCACCGGCACAATTGCCGCCAGTGCAGCCGCCTGAGAGTTAACAAACTTCGACACCAGCAGCAAGATCAATGCATAGGCCCACGGGTACTCTTTCACCAGCGTGCCGAGCGTTGCCTTGATTTGATCCAGATGCGCACCGAACATGGTCTCAGCCATCCAGGCAATACCATATACCGCAACGATTGCTATCATCCCTGAGCGGAATACCTCATTTTTAGAGATATTGGCAGGGTTAGTCTTGGTGGCAATGATAATCACTGCACCAGCGAACAGCATAAACATCTGGATGACCAGCACCATGGAGAGGGGCTTGCCGCCAAAGCTTGGACGTAAGTTGGCATCAGCCCCTAGGATGGCTACCGCTGCAATGGCAGCCAGGAAGATCCACATGGCAACCCAGTTACTTTTAGGCAGCTTTTTATCCAGCAGCGTTGCGGTATCACCGTAAACGTAATGCTTGTTTTCCGGCACGGAGATAAACTTCTGGAAGTCCTCATCTTTATCCAGATCTTTACCGCGGAACCAACTGAAAATACCGATCGCCAGAATGCCTAACAGCGTTGACGGAATGGTAATAGCCAGCAGGTCGAGAAATTCCAGGTGGCGACCGTTAAAGGTAAAATTCCCCAGCATGGCGACTAGCGATACTACTGCTACGGATACCGGGCTGGCGATAATCCCCATTTGTGCGCCGATGGAACTGGCGGCCATGGGGCGTTCTGGACGGATATTATTTTTGATGGCGACATCATAAATAATAGGCAGGATGGTATACACCACATGGCCTGTACCGCAAAGAATAGTCAGGATACAGGTGACAAACGGTGCAATGATAGAAACATATTTCGGGTTACGGCGCAGCAGACGTTCTGCGATTTGCAGCATCACATCCAACCCGCCGGAGGCCTGGAGGGTGGCGGAAGCAGCAACCACCGCGATAATCACCAGCATAACGTCGACGGGCGGCGTGCCGGGTTTGAGTTTAAACACAAAGACAAGAATGACCAGCCCGATACCGCCGAGCAGGCCGAGTGCAATACCGCCTTTTCTTGCCCCGTAAAAAAGGCAGATCAGGACGATCACTAATTGAATGATAAAATCCATAAGTACCCCATTGCTCAATATTGACGAGATAAATTAATTAAGTTGGCTTACTGTCGTCGGGGGTACTATAGGGATTATTGGATTATTATTTATTTGATCCACGTCTACAATTTTTTATATTTACAAAATTTAATTCAAATAAAAGAAGCAGATCCCAATAATAATTATTATTTGGTTTATTTAGTTATTTAACTCTAAAATTAATTATATTAGAAAAATTAAAACAAAGGATGAACTTATTAAGTTAATTTCATCATCCAATGTTTATTATATTTTTCATTGTTGTTTTTATTTTGTTGTTTTATTGGTTTACTTAAGTTTGTTTTTTGCTATCAAATCGATAATAGAAAGAATGCACAGTGCTTTGATGGGTGATTATTATCTATGATAATGATTTTCAATGTCTTTACCTCTTTCGTGGTAAGGCGATTTTTTTCATCACCGCTATAGCTTTTGTGGCAATCATTGTGCCAGTTGTCATGTTATGGCTTTCGGGAAAGTTGGTTTTCACCTTTATTGCGTTTTCCCTTGCAGAATGGGAAACCATAGGCGTGTTTTTTTATAGCATAATCGGTTATTAAAAAAATTATTTACTGTTTGGTTTAAGAATAACTTTAGTTATCGTGAAGAAAATATTCAGACAGTACCTGCAATGCTTGCCGCTTTGCATTTGTCATGGCATTGCCACCATGAGCAGGCAGAGATGTTCGACTACACTTAAGGGGCAAAGACGTAGTCAGTAACAGGCGAAAGAGGTCAATATGACAGAGCAAAAAGCGGACGATCCTAAAGCGGTTACGGTGGGTGATGGGCTGGCTAAAATGCATGAAGCGGCGGAGCAGTTAACGGAAGAGGAAATTGAAGCGCTGGCAGAAGAAGCGCGTGCAGCAGCGAAAAATATTAATAAAGAACGTCCAGAGTAATCGTGCTGTGATGAGTGAAAGTGGCAAGTTTTTTGCACACTTAGCACAACAATTAGAGAAAACATATGTAGATAACAGACTGATTTCTGGTGACGAGGACGCGATGATGCACGACAAACTGCTGATAGACGGTAAGCTGGAAGCGGGCCAGGGCGCTGCGCTGGCTGTGTTCAACCCCGCTACGGGGGAAGAAATCGCACGTATACCCCAGGCTGACCTGCACCAGGTTGATGCAGCCGTACGTGCTGCGGAGTGCGCTTTTGCGCAGTGGGGACAGACCACGCCAAAGACGCGTTCGTTGCTGCTTCTGGAACTGGCGGATGCCATTGAGCAGCACGCAGAGGAGTTCGCGCGTCTGGAATCACTGAACTGCGGCAAACCCTATAACGCTGCGTTAAATGATGAGTTGCCTGCAGTAGCGGACGTGTTTCGCTTTTTTGCTGGTGCAGCAAGATGCCTGGGGGGCTCCGCGGCCGGTGAGTATCTGGAAGGGCATACGTCGATGATTCGGCGCGATCCTATTGGCGTTGTGGCATCGATTGCACCGTGGAATTACCCGTTAATGATGGCTGCCTGGAAATTGGCGCCTGCTCTCGCCGCCGGTAACTGCGTGGTATTAAAGCCTGCGGAACAAACCCCTCTGACTACATTCCATCTTGCTTCTTTGCTGGCAACGATTTTTCCAGCGGGTGTGGTTAATGTGGTGTTCGGCACCGGAGCAGCAATAGGTGATGCGCTGACTGGGCATCCGCTGGTCAATATGGTTTCACTCACCGGATCGATTGCGACAGGGGCACACATTTTGTCGCACACCGCATCCAGTATTAAACGCACGCACATGGAGTTAGGGGGCAAAGCGCCGGTTATCGTGTTTGGGGATGCCAATATCGATCAAGTCGTAGACGGTATCCGTAGCTTCGGTTTCTATAACGCAGGGCAAGATTGCACTGCGGCCTGTCGTCTGTATGTGCAGCGCAGCGTTTATGATGAAGTGGTGAGCAAATTGGGCCAGGCCGCTGCCAGCCTCAACATGGGCGATCCTGACAGTACGGAAACTGAACTGGGGCCATTGATTACTGCTGCACAGTTGGAGCGTGTGGCTGGGTTCGTTGAGCGGGCTCGAGCCTTGCCGCACATTCAAGTGGTTACCGGTGGGCAACGCGTTGAAGGGCCAGGGTACTACTACCAGCCGACCGTACTGGCTGGGGCGCGTCAGGATGATGAAATTGTGCAAAAAGAAGTGTTTGGGCCGGTGGTCTCTATTACGCCCTTTGATGATGAGGCGCAGGTGGTGGCTTGGGCCAATGCATCTGGCTATGGTTTGGCTTCCTCGGTATGGACGCGTGACGTAGGTCGGGCACATCGGCTGGCCGCGTGTTTGCAATATGGCTGCACCTGGGTCAATACCCATTTTATGCTGGTAAGTGAAATGCCGCACGGTGGGCAGAAACTTTCTGGATACGGCAAAGATATGTCGATGTATGGGCTAGAAGACTACACCGTCGTGCGTCATATCATGATTCGCCACTGAGTGCGATTACGGTGAGTGTTGCGTAAAGGTTAATTGAGGCGTGGGTTTTCCCGCGTCTTTTTACGATATCAGAAGCATTGGGTATGCTGATACCCGTTTTTTCTTCTCGAATGTGGTTGCCTTATTTTGGTGCGATGTGCGCAATAATGGGGCAATCATATTGTTTTTCCTTGTGTTTGTCCTCATTAGTATTTTTGATGTGGTGGTTAATTCCGATAAGTCCTCATTATCCTGTCTGTTTATTCTTGCTGGCCTTTCAATGTGAAAATTTTGTTTCAAATTGCGTATTTTTACGAGCAATTGGCGTGTTCTGTGCATTAATTAAATTGATATCATGTGATATCCGTTGCGAAGGAGCACAGTTTGTCCAGACTACGCACCACACTCACCCCGTTAGAGTGTTCTCAACGGGCGCTACAGTGGGTCCATAAAGAGACCCTCACGCAGGAAGAAACCATCGCATTAAATCAGGAAGTGCTGAGTAACTTCCGCGATTACGTCAATCCGGGTTTTTTGAGTTACAGAAAATCCGTCACCTCAGGGGGGGACTTCGGTGCCGTAGAATGGCGCGCCAGTGGTCCGAATACGCTTGTTGATACGCAAGGAAAGGAATATCTCGATTGTCTGGGCGGGTATGGCATTTTCAATGTTGGCCATCGTAACCCGACGGTGCTTGCGGCAGTAGAGCGCCAGTTGGGCAAGCAACCGTTACACAGTCAGGAGTTGCTGGATCCCATGCGTGCCATGTTGGCGAAAACGTTGGCGGCGCTTACGCCGGGTAGTTTGCAGTACAGCTTTTTCAGCAACAGCGGCACCGAAGCGGTGGAAGCGGCGCTGAAATTGGCAAAAGCTTATCAGGCACCGCGTGGACGCTTCACCTTCATTGCAGCCAACGGGGCGTTTCACGGCAAATCGCTAGGTGCATTGTCTGCGACCGCTAAGCAGGCGTTTCGCCAACCGTTTATGCCACTACTGCCCGGTTTCCATCATGTTCCCTTTGGCGATATTGATGCCATGAAACAGCAGGTTGCTTTGTGTGAAAAACGGGGAGACGGCATTGCGGCTATCATTCTTGAGCCGATCCAGGGCGAAGGCGGCGTTATCGTGCCCCCAGCTCACTACTTGCCCGCGGTTCGAGCGCTGTGCGATGAAATAGGTGCACTGTTGATACTCGATGAGGTGCAAACCGGGATGGGGCGCACGGGTAAAATGTTTGCCTGTGAACACTATGGTGTACAGCCCGATATCCTCTGTTTAGCAAAAGCGCTGGGTGGTGGTGTGATGCCCATAGGTGCGACAGTTGCGACAAAAGATGTGTTTTCCGTGTTGTTCGATAACCCGTTCCTGCACACCACGACATTTGGCGGCAATCCGTTGGCGTGTACGGCGGCGTTGGCGACCATTAACGTGTTGCTGACGCAGAATATGGCGGAGCGAGCAGCACAACAAGGGGCGTTTTTACTGGACGGATTACGTCGGTTGGGTATCGAGTATCCGGAATTGATCGTTGAGGTGCGCGGTTTAGGGTTGCTGCAAGCGATCGAATTCAGAGAAAACGAAATTGGCTATGCCTTCGCCAGTGAACTGTTTAAACGCGGTATTTTGGTTGCAGGTACGCTGAACAATGCCAAGTCGGTCCGCATCGAACCGCCATTAACCATCACCCATAACCAGTGTGCACAGGTTTTGTTGCAAGCCGGTGAGGTGCTGAAAAAACTGCGTGGTGCACAACCGAATGACATTCAACTTAAGGAATACGCTGTAGGGTGAAACGCTACGTTGATACGCTGAGTAAAACTCATGCACGAAAGCCGGTCTGCTACCAGACCGGCTTTTTTTATGCATGACGCTGATCGAGCGCGGCTAACAGCGTATCTAAAAGACCGGGAAAAAGTGCATCAAGATCTTCACGTCGCAGCGAGAGTAAGTTTTCTCGCCCGTTAGGGCGCTGCCAAATCACACCGCTATCGCGCAGTACGCGCCAATGGTGTGACATGGTAGATTTTGCTACCCCTTGCGAGAGGGCGCCACAGGGTTGTTCCCCTTGTCGGGCTAATATACGTACGACTTCCAACCGCACAGGGTTGCCTAAAGCTAATAACACATTTTCTAATCGAATCTGCTCAGGTTCAGGATGATGAGCGATCATAATACTCCGTATCAATTTATCAACGGTGCGGCCAGGTTACCGCAACAGTTCATCTGCGCTCACTATAGCGGGTGTATTTGATGATGTCACCCTGGCGTCTGGATTTACACCATTGTCGATTAGTTTGTCGGCCAGACTTTTTTATCTATTAAGTCGGTAATCTGTCTTTCAGAGAAAAAATCCTTCATCAGTGCCCGGTTGACCTCGGGTTGTATTTTTTCAGGTGCGAGCCGTTCAATCAATTTATACAGCGGTTCACTCAGTGATAACTAAGCGAAAAATCGAATATTTCCATTTTGTTTAACTTTTATTTCAGCTAAAATCAAATCCGATTTTAAAATTGAGGCGCAGATAAAACGGTTCATACCTGGCACAAGGTGTTGAAAATATAATATCTGATGTAATTTGGTTTACAAACCGTGATAAACTTCAATTTCATCTTTGCGGGGATATTGCTTCATATAAATGTTGGCAATGCTATTTAATTGTTCGATGCAATAAATACCTCTGGTAAGCAAAACCAATTCTTCCAATCTTGTGTCGTATTCTCCCTTATCAATATCGGCAATGTTGATCGCTTGATGCATAAGGTTGTAAGTGAAAAACGCTTTGTTGTTGCACATGGCGGTCCCATCAGATGCGATAGCGAAAACTATATCGGCGATTGAGGAGGTCATTATGATTTTATCCAAAAATATTTTGAGGTGTTGATTGAGTTTGGGTTTTTTACCACATGACATTCTCGTAATGTGTGCAAAAAATTGGGGGGATGCTCTGAGATTGTGATTTCTTGCCAATATTTTTCTACTCGCCCTTTTTGTTTTATCTGGCCGAGATGTAGAGGGGGCTGTCTAACTCTTCTTTGGTATAACACTGAAATATCTCTGTAAGCAGATCCTTGTTCTCTGATGAAAGGTTAATTTTTATATCTGATTCATTGTGGCCGATCTGCGAGAGGATAGTGGTGTTGAGCATTTTTTTTTGACCTCTCAGCGAGTTCAGAAAAACTGTGATTGCCGATTTTTATTTTCTACTCTATCTATTCTTGATAATGGAATATTTACTAATATTGAGTTTTTGTAGACTGGATCTAAGTGTAAGGGTAACGAGAGGCTATCTCTCAGCGCATTAATATTTTTTATTCTTTTATTTGCATTATTGTTTTTATAAAAAACTTTTACATGAGATGTGCTTTTTGCAAAGCAATCCGGGTCAGGATTGCAGTGATCGCCGTCAAGGCGTACGCTGCAAACGGTTTACCATTGATGGTTTAGCAACGGGTAACCAGTAGCAATCGGGCAACCCGTTGAATGATACTGTCAAAAAAATTGTTCGAATATACTCGAACAGTTGTACTATAATCGTCGCCGTTATCAATCCGGGTTCTCCCTGAGACAGTTCACTGCCACGTCCGAACCCTTTCGTTATTAAGGACACATTATGGCTCGTACAACCTCTATTGACCGTTACCGCAACATTGGCATCTCTGCGCACATTGATGCGGGAAAAACCACGACGACGGAACGCATCCTGTTTTACACCGGGATGAGTCACAAGTTGGGCGAAGTGCATGATGGGGCTGCCACCACAGACTGGATGGCGCAAGAACAGGAACGTGGAATCACCATTACATCTGCCGCAGTCACCTGTTTTTGGCAAGGGATGGACAAACGTTTTCCCCAGCATCGTATCAACATTATTGATACCCCAGGGCACGTAGATTTCACCATCGAAGTAGAGCGTTCTATGCGTGTACTCGATGGTGCGGTTATGGTGTATGACGCTGTGGGTGGGGTGCAACCGCAGTCGGAGACTGTCTGGCGTCAGGCCAATAAGTATCAGGTTCCTCGTCTGGCTTTTGTGAATAAAATGGATCGTGCAGGTGCTGATTTCTTCCGTGTGCGCCAGATGATGATCGACAGGTTGAAAGCGAATCCAGTGCCGATCGTTTTACCTATCGGGAGCGAGGAACATTTCAGCGGTGTAGTGGATTTAGTGAAAATGCGCGCCATTATTTGGGATGATGCTACGCAGGGAATGACATTTAGCTACGAACCCATCCCTGCCGATTTAGTGGATACGGCGCAAGTGTGGCGTGAGCAAATGGTTTCCGCCGCTGCCGAAGCATCAGAGACGTTAATGGACCGCTATATCGAGAATGGCGATCTGAGCGAGGCGGAGATCGTACAGGGCCTTCGCTTGCGTACCATTGCTGGCGAAATTCAGCCCATGCTGTGCGGCAGTGCATTCAAGAACAAAGGAGTTCAGCGGATGCTGGATGCCATTGTCGAACTGATGCCATCGCCACTGGATATTCCGGCGGTACAGGGTGTCAACGAACAGGGGGAAACAGCAGAACGTCATGCTGATGATGATGAAGCGTTTTCCGCGTTGGCATTCAAACTGATGAGCGATCCCTATGTGGGCCAACTGACCTTTGTCCGGGTTTATTCTGGCGTGTTGAGTAAGGGTGACAGCGTCTACAACCCAGTGAAGGGCAAGCGGGAGCGCATTGGTCGTATCGTGCAGATGCATGCTAATACGCGCCATGAAGTGGATGAGATCCGCGCGGGGGATATCGCCGCCTGTGTTGGGCTGAAGGATGTGACGACCGGTGATACCTTGTCCGATCCCGATGCGGTTATCACTTTGGAACGGATGGTCTTCCCAGAGCCGGTGATCGCGTTGGCGATTGAACCCAAAACCAAAGGCGATCAGGAAAAGATGGCAATCGCCTTGCAACGATTGGCAGCAGAAGACCCGTCTCTACGTTTGAAAACGGACGAAGAGTCAGGCCAGACCATCATTGCGGGGATGGGGGAACTGCACCTGGAGATTATCGTTGATCGTATGCGCCGCGAGTTTGGTGTGGAAGCGAACGTCGGCCGGCCGCAGGTAACGTATCGTGAAACAATACGTCAGACAGTGACGGATGTGGAAGGGAAGTTCGTGCGTCAGTCCGGTGGTAAGGGGCAGTATGGTCATGTCGTGCTGTCACTGGAACCACTGGCAGCAGGTGCTGGGTTCACCTTTGTGGATGCTACCAAAGGTGGGGTAGTGCCGCGTGAGTATATTCCCTCGGTGGAAAAAGGGGTGCGGGAAGCCATGAACAACGGCGTACTGGCGGGGTATCCACTGGTGGATGTGAAAGTCACGCTGACGTTTGGTTCCTATCACGAGGTGGATTCGTCAGAAATGGCGTTCCGCATGGCGGCGATTTTTGGTTTCAAAGAGGCGGTAAAACGCGCACATCCCGTGATTTTGGAGCCGATGATGCAGGTGGAAGTAGAAACGCCAGAGCCTTATGCCGGTAATGTGATGGGGGATTTATCGTCACGGCGCGGTATGGTACAAGGCATGGAGGAACGGTTAGGCGATCGGGTCATTCGTGCCGAGGTGCCGTTATCAGAGATGTTCGGTTATGCCACTACGCTGCGCTCCATGACGCAAGGTCGGGCTACGTTTACCATGGAGTTCAAACATTATGCCGAAGCGCCACGTAATGTGATGGAGGCAATTATTGCTGCGCGTGCCAAAGCATAATGCGCGTAAGATGTCAGTGAAAAACCTCGGCGATGTTTGCCGAGGTTTTTTTATACCGCATCATCTCACACGGGGTATTCATTGTTCTCTCTTGCGGCGGTCGCTGTGATCCAATCTCGAAAGCGACGACTCATGCGCTGCAGTATTGCCGACTCGTCATACACCAGGTAATAGGCGATGTGAGAGGTAATGGTTGTCCGAAAAGGTTGGTGGAGCGCACCGTTTTGTAACTCAGTCTGAATAAAGGACTCACGCATCAGGGCAATCCCTCTTCCCGCTATCGCGGCTTCCAATACGCCGTTGGAGTCAACAAACACGGGGCCCTTTTCTGTCTCGTTGGGGGGGATGCCTACGGCCTGAAACCAAAGAGCCCAATCTTTACGATGCTCATCGTGCAAGAGCGTATAACGGGTCACTTCATGAGGTGACTGAAGAGGATGTTTTGGATCGATGAGGCGTGGGCTACACACTGGGTGCAGGCGATCGTTGAGCAAACACTCTGACTTGAGATCGGCATAGCACCCAGCACCATGCCGAACGGCAAAATCAATGCCTTCCGTCAGCAAATCAACACAGCGGTGCGTTGTACTGATCTGAACTTCTACACCCGGATTTGCACGTTCAAAGACTGGCAGGCGCGGCAGTAGCCATTGAATTGCGAATCCGCTGGTACAACTGATCGTAATTTTATTGGGTTTGCCCTCATCGATAAGACGCTGTGTTGCTTCAGCGATTTGTGCTAACGCAGGGCGGATGGCGCGCAGGTAAATACGCCCTTCCTGGGTAAGTGACAGGCTGCGTGCGTTGCGAATAAACAGCCTGACGTTTACGGCATCCTCTAATTTGGCGATCTGCTGGCTTACTGCACTCGAGGTGATATTCAACGCTGTCGCTGCTTTTTTAATACTCATGTATCGCGCAACGGCTTCAAAACACGCCAGCGCATGTAAGGGCGGTAGTTTCATCATCTTCCAATTACATGATTAAGAAAATCTTAATTTAAAAAGAAATGCTGGTTTGTGCTTCAGCATTTGTGACCTTAAAGTCTTTTATGATTTAGTTTAACTAATTTAACTCGATAAGCATCATTGACAGCAGGAAAACAGGGAGAGAGGTTAATGCGCACAGCAGACTATTTTCGATTATTGCTTCTTGCCGCCATCTGGGGGGCTAGCTTTCTTTTTATGCGGATTGCCGCTCCTGCACTGGGTTCAGTGACCACGGCATTCTTGCGCGTGTTATTGGGCTGTATTGGGTTGGGAACAATCCTTTTGGTATTAAAGTTGCCTTTCCATTTTGCAGGAAAATTGACGTCATCACTTCTGTTGGGCGCAATGAATTCTGGATTACCCTTTTTGATGTACTGCTTCGCTGCGCAATGGTTACCCATTGGCTATTCGGCCATTCTCAATGCAACGACGCCATTGATGGGGGCTGTAATTGGGCTGGCTTTTTTTGAGGAAAAACTGTCGTTTCGTAAAGGTGCGGGGGTTGTGCTAGGTCTGTTCGGAATAATGGTGATTACGACGTTAGGTAATGTTGAATCAACGGGATCCATCATCGCCGGGGTTATTGCTTGTTTGGTGGCAACGGGGTGTTACGGTACCGCTGGTTTTCTGACTCGCCGTTGGATATCTGAACGCGGAGGGCTTGATGCAAAGCGGCTCGCATTCGGCAGCCAAGTCGGCGCAACGTTGTTTTTGTTGCCTTTTTTTATCTGGTCGCAAGCGAATGGGCCTGATATTGACCACGTTCATGGAACGGTTTGGGTAAGCGTCGTTGCGCTGGGGCTCGTGTGTACTGCGTTTGCTTACATCCTCTATTTTCGTCTGATTAATGACGTTGGACCTTTTCGTTCGTTGACCGTTACATTTTTGATTCCGCCTTTTAGCGTGTTGTGGGGATACCTCGTGTTAGGTGAAACCGTTTCTACGGGATTTTTTGCCGGTGCTATGGTTGTCTGTATTGCAGTATGGATGGTGGTAAGCCAGGGAAAAGAAACGCGTAAGGTTGATAACATACCTACAGAATAAATCGCGTGAAGCTGTGTAATATGGGCAGGCGAAAGCGAGATATTGTCTTGTTAAAGGCGCTGTTTCATTTCGATATTTCTGTTTTTTCGTGCTCAACTTTGGCTTACCATAGATGCATCCTATCATTTGTCGCTAAATGGCTTTCTGATGCGTTATTTGGCTGTTGTATTACCCTTGCTGCTGGCTGCCTGTAGCAGCCATACTTCTGCACCCACGGCGATGACGCCTGACTCCCAGCCACCAGTATCCGGTGGATTTTTGTTGCAACCTGAGCATATCGGACCTTTGCAACAGGGGGATTTTGCGTTTAACAAAGAAACAGACCGTTTCGTTGACCGTATGGTGCGCGAACATGGGTTTGAGCGCCAGCAGTTGCATGATGTTCTGATACAGGCTAAAAAACTGGATTGGGTCATCCGTTTGATGGATCAGCAGGCGCCTGTCTCTGCCGGTGGACCACCAACACCAAACGGTGCTTGGGTACGCTATCGCAGCAAGTTCATCACGCCGGACAACGTGCAAAATGGTGTCCTGTTCTGGAATCAATACAACGACGCGTTGCAGCGAGCTTGGCAAATCTATGGTGTGCCGCCAGAGATCATCGTCGGCATTATCGGCGTGGAAACCCGCTGGGGAAGGGTCATGGGTAAAACGCGCATTATTGACGCATTAGCCACCCTGGCGTTTGCTTATCCGCGCCGTGCCGACTATTTTGCGGGTGAGTTGGAAACCTTTCTGCTGATGGCGCGCAAAGAAGGGGATGACCCCCTTTCACTCAAAGGTTCCTATGCCGGTGCGATGGGCTACGGCCAGTTTATGCCATCATCGTTTAAGCAATACGCGGTAGATTTCAACGGCGATGGGCACATCAATTTGTGGGATCCGGTGGATGCCATCGGTAGCGTTGCTAACTACTTTAAGGCGCACGGTTGGACAGCCGGTGCTGAGGTGGCGATCCCGACCCAGGGCCAGGTGCCAAACACCTGGGATAGCGGTTTTAAAACCCGCTATCCGGTAGCGACATTGACCGCTGCGGGGTTGCGTACCAACCATCCATTGATTGGGTACTCGGAAGTCAGCCTGTTGCGTTTGGATATGGGGAACCAATTCCAGTATTGGTTTGGTTTGCCGAATTTTTACGCTATCACCCGCTATAACCACAGTGTTCATTATGCCATGGCGGTATGGCAGCTCGGGTTAGCGGTGAAGCAGGCAAGCCGGCCAAATGGGTTGGTGGCGAGTTACTGAGTGATTGCTTTAATGGCAAGAGTAGAAGGTTATTTTCCGTGAAATACAGCCCTGTTGCCCAGTGGTTCTGGGCAACAGAAGGTTTCTGTAAATGCAGGACTATGCTGCTGTTACGCATGGATATCCGGCAGAATCCCCACGTCATTATCAAATACGATTCGCGTAGTGACGCCCGCGCGGCACAGTGTTAACTGTATTGTGTTTTTATCACGCCTTACCATGACATCGGTTATTGGTGTATCACTGCTAAAATCCCACACGCATACCAAACGAGCCTGAGGTTGATGGCTGCGCAATACGAGATAGCTGAGGTCGGTGGTTGCCGGGTTGTCCGGCGCATACCCTTGCCAAAGTTCTGCTTCTCCATTAAGCCAGAGTGCAATCGTATCGGTCTGATGAAGGAAATGCCGGGGCTGACAGCCGTGGAGTGGTGTCATCGTTGCTCCTCGCATTTGGCGCAGCGGCCCATCGATGGAAAAAACACCGGGTGAGCCGCTTTGATCTAAAGGCGTAGCAGCGAGATGTAGCGTCCAATCCAACTGCTGTTGGTGTGGGTTTTCTATGTCGGAAAGATCGATCAGGGTATCCCCCAACCACAATAAGCGGCGACGGAAACGGATATCCTGCCAGGCATGGCTGTCCCATTCGACGCGCGTATGACTATTCAGGGTTGGCGGTGGTTGTCGCCAGTCAACTTCGCAATCCAGCCAGTTAAAGGTGTTTCCCTGGTGCCAGCTCAATACCTCGACGCGTGAGGGGGGTTGGTTGGTTTGGTTCACTGTTAATGTATTATGCGTGGCACTATTTTTATAATAATCATAATGCAACTGTGCACCGTAACCTGTTGTTCCCAGGTCCGGTAGCAGCAGATTGCCACGGTGCCAAATGAGCAGGCTCAGTCGATCATAATGATCGTGCTCCCCCCCATAGGGCGTATGTTTGATGAGAACTGCCTGTTGCGTATCAGGTCGTCGCCACAAGGTAAGCCCTGCGCCGGGTGCGTAGGTTGAGTCTTGTGGGATAAATGTGATTGTGGCCTCGGGCAGCGCTTCTTCTCGCCAGAGTAATCTATCGATTCCGTCATCGTCGTCATTATCGGTATGCCGTAACACAGCGGCGTAGAGAGGATCTCGCCAAACCGCCCAGGCGAATTCATAAATGTCCCGGTGATGCAGTTTTTCTTGCCCAGCCAGACAGTCATTGAGGCGCGGAAAGGTGCCGTCCGGCCACAATAACGTCAGTGGAAAATCCAGCATTTTACGGTACCAGGGGCCGTCTAACAGACTCCAACGTGTGCCCCGAGCCAATTTTTCAAAGGCGATAAACCCTTGTAATGCATAATAGTGATAGTGTATGGACCCCTCAAACCATAGCCCCTCAGCCAAGAGCCCTTGTTCGAGTTGCCAACGCAGGCCATAGGGCTGGAATACGGCGAATTCCAGTAAATCCTCATCGTTGAGGATAAAGCCCAACACAGCGAGTGCCGCGTTGATTTTCACCTCATGATTATGCATCTGCGCGCTACGATGTTCGCGCAAAAAGGTCGCGCCACAACGTAACAGGTTGTCACTAATATGCTGTTGTTGCCCAGGGGAAAGTGTCTCGGCAATAAAATCATAGCCCAGTGCCATATCGAGCAGGCAATTAGCTTCACACAGGGTTTGTGCGTTCATTTTGCCAGGGCCATTATGGGGAATATTGCCGTGCACGGCATACCCTGGATAGACATCGGCATAGCCCAGCAACACATCACGCACCTTATGAGCGTATTGTTCATCGCCGGTCAAACGCCACAGTAGCCCCAACTGATTGCAGGTGCTGGCGTTTCGTCCGTTCATTTCTCGCCACCAGGCACTGTCGTAAGGCTCTCCACTGAAAATGTGCCCATCCACTGGGCACCGGTGTTGATGAGGAGAACCGCTATCCCACGTCAATCGTACACCGTGATCGGGGCAAAAATAGTAGAGGTTCCAACTGGCGATACCCGTTTGAGGTATTTGTAACGGTGCCGCGACTAACGGGGCGTAAGCCGCCGTTAGCCGTTCAAGAATGTTACTTTGTGCCGCGCGTTTGGCAATTGAAGACCACTGTTCGACAAATTGCTTCATTATTTGTGGTCCCCGGCCGCCGCTTTTTGCCGAAGTGGAGCGATCAGTGTCGTAATGTCTTCAGGGTATTTTTCCTGCAACCAGCGCGCTTTTTGCTGAAAGCGTGCATCATCAGGCCAGGCATGAGCTGCGTTCGAAAGGGTAGACAGCGCTTTTTTGTCGTCCCACTTGTCCAGATCTTTCCACGGCCACGGCGTATTGCTATCCACATACCCAGCGATGTACTCATATCCTTGACGCAGACTATGGTCGTCCAGACTGAAGTTCCAAATATCTACCCCCGCCTTTTCACCCAATCTTCCCAGCTTGTTATAGGCCTCCAGATTGAAATTACTGTAATGCCATGGGCGAGTGCGCTCGAGCTCTGCCATTTGGCGACCTTCCATATCAAACTGCCCGGCAATACGGCGTAGCTGCGTCACTTGCAGGCGTTGTTTGGCTTCATCAGTCTTCCCGCTGAACAGGGCAAAGGTTGCTGCCTGAATATCAAACCAAGTGCCGTGGTTGTTATGCCAGTTGTCTTCTTCGAACCCGTTCTGGCTGGTTGTCATCCAGGTATAAAAATCGCCAAACCACTGGGTCAATTGTCGATAGTCGTCATCCCCCAGCTTGCCCGATGTGCGTAGCAAGGCGATTGCATCGACAACATCGACCAGCGCGCGGCTATCAATGAGGCCAATCCCACGCCCGTTGTTGATACCCGGTATCGCCTGTGCATACTCAAGATTAGGGTTCATACGCGTTTTAGGGTCAATAAACCAGGTTCTCAGTTGAGCAACGGCTTTTTCTGCAAAGCGGGCGTCTTGAGAAAAGTACCAAGCGAGTGCCAGGGTATAAACGCCATTGCTCATCTTAACCAAGCGATTCTTGTCGGTCGCATCGCTGTTGGCATCGGGGTTAGTCTGGCCATCTTTTCGAATGTAGGGCAACCCGTCTTTTTTGTCCGGATCCGGCCACCAATAGGGAGGGAAACTGTAGTAATCGTGTTTGTCACCGCTTGCTGCTACCAGCGTTTTATCCATCACAGAGAAGAGCGGTTGTTTGAGTGTTGCTTCCGCTTTTGTCAGCAATGCCTGATGTGCTTTGATAAATGCTGGCGCTTTGGCCGTAATTTGCTGGCGACTCCAGGCAAGATCGTTGTTATCCAGAATGAATGGTGCAGGCTCTGCTGCATAAAGAGCAGTACTTACACTGAGTGATAGTAAAGCAAGGCCCAATATTCCCCTGCGTGGAAACGTGGTCATAATGAAAATCCTTCTGAATCATTAGTGTATTGATGGCAAAAAAAACCTGTGCCGAATTTTTAATTCGACTTGTTTTAAGAAAAATAACTGATGTTATTTTGTGTGCAAAAAACAGTTTTATATAACGATGTCGAGTAGTCTAAGAGAGGGATTTATTTATATTGTGATAATGTTCAAATTTATCTGTTTGGTTAAAAAATGACATTAAATCTGTAATCAGAGTCACGTTATTTGCTTGTTTTAAGCTATTTTTTATTTTATAAATTATTTTTGTTGTTTTTTATCTTTTTGTTTTTTAAGTGAAAAATAATCATGTCACTTTATTTGTCACTTTTGTGTGTGATGTGGATCAAATTTATAAGCGAGAAAATAATATTTCTTTTATACCGTATTGTATTGCGAAATTCATTTCTATCTAATAAGAAAAAGTTGTGTTATCTGACAATCATTAAATCATGGGAAATAATAATTCCCTGTAAGGCTTGTTTGTTTTTTCGTGATTTTACCCGGTAATTCTCTTTGTAGCGATTGCATGTTACTCACTAATAAAGGATATAAAGCTATGCCTACAAATAAACTACGTTCTTTGTTGCTCATTTCTGCACTGGGGTTGGGGATCGGGCAAAGTGTTGCGGCAACCACACTTAATGTATGGATTAGAGCTAGCAATGACTCAAAAAATATCTACAACAAGGAGGCCGAAACCTTTGAGAAAAAGACGGGCATAAAAATCGAGTATTTCAATGCCACAACGGATTTTGAACAACGCTTGGCCCGCGCCGCAGCTGGGAACGCATTACCTGATCTGATTTTTAATGATGCCGCATCCTTAGGGCAATTCATCCAGCTTGATATCGTGCAGGAAATTGACCCGAAATCCATCGCTGGCAGCGATCAACTGTTTCCTGCCGCGTGGGCAAGTACACGTTACATTGATGGCAAGTATTACGGTGTGCCTACATCAGCACAAACGTTTGCCTTGTTTGTGCGCAAGGACTGGCGTGAAAAGTTAGGGTTGCCCCAGCCTAAAACCTGGGACGATATTCTCACGCTGTCGAAGGCCTTTGCCACCCAGGATCCTGATGGCAACGGTAAAAACGATACTTATGGTTTTATTATTCCCGCCTCAACGACACGAGGTTATGCCAGTTGGTTTGCCAGCAGCTTTATCTGGCAAGCCGGGGGCGATTTTGTCAAAGAACAAGAGGGTAAATTCACTGCTACTGTAAATACGCCGCAGGTGGCACAGGCATTGACGTTTATGCGTACCATGATCTGCGACAAGAGTGCCCAACCTGGCGCGATTAACGCAACTACCGCTGATGTGATCCCTTCTTTCCGTTCTGGTCAAACAGGCATGTTCTTTACCGGTCCCTATCACATCGCCTTATTTGATCGAGATCCTGGTAAAGATAAGTATGAAGTCGTACCGATCCAAGGACCGAAAAATGACGCTACCTTGGCGGAGGGCACCACGGTATTTCTGATGAAAAGCAGCAAACAGAAAGACGCTGCGCGTAAGTTTATGGAGTTCATGATTTCCGAAGAGGGACAAGAGATAGGGATGGGTAAAGGAAGTGACTTTATACCGATCGTTCGCTTGCCAATAAATAAAAATGTTGATGTCAAAAACATCTATCAGGATGCCCGCTGGGAAACCTTTGCTCGTCTCTATAACGAGAATGGGCGCTATGTGCCCCAGATCCCCAACTGGACGCCTGTTCGGCAAGTCACCTCTGATGGCTTTAACCGTATTCTCGCTGATTGTGGCAGTGACATTGCCAAAGAGCTCGATGCCACCAATGGCAAAGTAGCAATCGAATTGGAAAAACAGAACGTGCTGGCTAAATGAGGCGTTTTTGCATGACTTTACGTGATACAACTTCTCCCCCGGTTATCGGGGGAAATTCCTCTCGTGGCGTTCCCTGGTTAACAGCAAAACGTAAACGAGCACTGATTCCCTGGATATTCCTCGCTCCCGCGCTGGTGATATTCACCTGGTTCAAATTCATCCCCATGATTCAGGGGCTGATCATGAGTTTCTTCAAGGTGAATTTTAACCAGCCCAATGAGTGGGTAGGGCTGCATAATTTCTCTCGTGCGTTTGCTGATACCGAGTTGCACAGTGCGGTGTTCAATACCTTCCTCTACGTGGTGGTGACCATGTTTGCAGCAGCGATCCTGGCATTTTTTCTTGCCATGCTGCTGGAAGGACCGGCTCGTCATTTGCGTTTTATTCGTACGGCGATCTTTTTGCCGGCGGTTACCAGTGCGGCAATCGTTGCTGAAATGTGGCGCATTCTGTTCAACCCTACTCCGAATGGGGTCGTCAATCATGTATTAAGCTGGTTTGGTATCGCCGATCAGGGGTTTCTTGCCAGTCAGGATCAGGCTTTGTGGATCATTATTTTGCTGCATATATGGAAAGCCGTGCCTTACAACATGGTGATTTTCATTGCAGGTTTGGCCGGTATCAGCCGCGATCTGTATGACGCTGCCAATGTGGATGGTGCAAATTGGTGGAACCGACTGCGTTACGTGACACTCCCCGGCATGATCCCTGCGCTTTCTGTGGTGTTGATGCTGTCATTTATCCGTGGTTTCCGCGTGTTTGCGGAAGTGTATGCCACTACGGGCGGTGGCCCCTCCAATGCAACCGAAATGATCATGACCCATATCTACAAGCTTGGTTTTGAACGGTTTGACTACGGATATGCCTCTGCAGTGTCATTCCTGCTGTTCGCCTTTACGGTGTTGCTGACGGTCTGCCATCTCACACTGAAAAAACGAATCGCACGTTATTAAGGAACCGCTATGTTGAGTAAACGCTGGGAGATGGCCGGACGCTGGGCAATTTACGCTCTGTTGCTGATGGTTTTTGTGGGGCCGTTCTGGGGCATTGTGGCAACAGCCTTCAGCGGTGAGCCCGTGAAGCCGGGTGAGCTTTTGGCTTGGCCGCAAGGTTTCTCTCTGGATAACTTTATTTTTGCCTGGCAGAACATTGGGGTATGGCGCTATTTGCTGAACTCCGTCATTGTTGTGTTTGTCGGCACCACGTTACAGGTTTCAGTCAGTGCTCTGGCGGCCTATGCCTTGGCGCGCAAGAAATTTCGCGGCGCAGCGCTGGTGAGCCTGGTCATTCTCTCAACCATGATGTTGCCAGAAGAAGTTATTGCCATCCCGCTGTATATGATCATCAACTGGCGCCTGCCTTTTATCGATGCCTCACTTTATAACAGCTACCTCGGCATGATTTTACCGGTAGTCGGCTGGGCCTTTTCTATTTTCGTTCTCACCGAATTTATGTCAGCCATCCCAAAAGAGCTGGAAGAGGCGGCACGCGTGGATGGGGCCAACGAGTGGCAAATTTTCTTCCACGTCATTTTGCCGCTGGTCAAACCTGCCCTCGGTACTGTTGTGACATTCGGTTTTATCATGATTTGGGATCAATATTTGCTGCCGTTGATTGTGGTGAATCACGACAGTCTCAACACGATTCCGGTGATCCTGGGAACACTACGTACAGACGAAAGTATTACGCCCAATATTTTTATTGCCATTACGTTGTTGGCGATGCTGCCCAGCATCATCGTCTATCTGGGTCTGCAAAAACATTTTAACCGCGGGATTATGTCCGGCGCGGTGAAAGGATAAGGAGTCTGCTATGGGTTCGGTTGTACTACATAACGTGCGCAAGTCATACGATGAGGCACATGTGATTAAAGATGTCTCATTAACGATCCCTGACGGTGAGTTTTGCGTATTGGTCGGCCCCAGCGGATGCGGGAAGTCGACGCTGTTACGTATGATTGCTGGCCTGGAGGAAATCACCTCCGGCGAGGTGCATATCAATGAGAAAAACGTGACTGACGTTGAACCTAAGCTGCGTGATATCGCGATGGTGTTTCAAAGCTATGCGCTTTATCCACAGATGACGGTGCGTGAGAATATGGGGTTCGCATTAAAAATGGCGAAACTCCCGAAAGCTGAGATCGACAGAAAAGTGAATGATGCAGCCGCATTGCTCGGGCTGGAGCCTTTACTGGATCGTTTACCGAAAGATCTCTCTGGGGGACAGCGCCAGCGTGTGGCGATGGGGCGTGCTATCGTTCGAAAACCTCAGGTGTTTTTGTTTGATGAGCCGCTCTCTAACTTGGATGCAAAACTACGTACTCAGGTACGTGGTGAGATCCGTGAGCTCCACCGCCGGTTAAAAACGACTTCAGTATATGTAACGCACGATCAAATTGAAGCGATGACCATGGGGCAGATGATTGTAGTACTGCGTGATGGTCGGGTAGAGCAGACGGGAACGCCGTTGGAATTGTACGATCGCCCAGCGAATCTGTTTGTTGCCGGTTTCATTGGTTCACCGCAGATCAACCAACTGGCGGGCGAGATAGTACTGGAGGACGCGGCTCCGCGCCTGCGGCTGAAGGATGGGGCGTTGCTGAAACTCCCGAGTGGGCTTGCGGTTAAGCATGGTCAGCAGGTGGTATATGCCATTCGCCCCGAGCAGGTGAACGTGCTGGATGCCGCAAGCGAAGATGCTCTGGAAGCCAAGATTACGGCGATTGAAAATACCGGATCGGATATGCAACTTTTTTGTGATACCGGCGGGGGAGCCTTTACCTCAGTATTTAAACAGCGATTGGCGTTACAAGAAGGACAAACTGTTTGGTTGCAGCCCAGACTTTCCGGTATACATCTTTTTGATGCGGAAAGTGGAACACGGATTGCGAGCCAAGAGGAGTAAACCACGTGGCGATGAAATTATATACGCTGGATGAAACCTGTCTGGATAAAGCGCGCACTGCACTGAAACAGTCACCTCCCGCTTTGTTGAGGGTATATAACCGGCTTATTGCCGATGCAGATTTGTTGAGACGAGAGCCCCCTGAAAGCGTGGTGCACAAGAAGCTCCGGCCGGTCAGTGGCGATCCGCACGACTATTACAGCCTTGGCACATACTGGTGGCCCAATCCTCGGCGGCCTGGCGGTGTCCCTTATATCCGGCGCGATGGACATACCAATCCGCAATGTGAGAATAATGATACCGATACCTCGCGCATTATTCGTATGTGTGAGCGGTGCCTGACGTTGGGGTTAGCCTGGTATTTCTCAGGGAGGCCACATTTTGCCCAGGCCGCCGCGGTACAGATTCGTTGCTGGTTTCTGGATGAAGAAACGCGGATGAATCCGCACCTCAACTATGGGCAGGCAATACCCGGCATTGTGTCTGGGCGTGGTACGGGGTTGATCGACACGCGTTTGCTGTGGATGGTGATAGATACCATTGGGCTAATCAACAGTGCGGGTGTGTTGGATACTGACGATATCATTGGTTTGCATCAATGGTTCCGCGATTTTAACCATTGGATGTACTACAGCGACATTGGTCATTCTGAGTATGTATGGCACAACAACCACGGCACATGGTATGACGCTCAGCGTGCGGTGAATGCGCTCTTTTATGGTGACAAGGGGTTAGTAGCACGAATTATTGAGCAAGGCATTACTCAACGCATGGCCTCGCAAATTGATCGCGATGGTAAACAGAGTATGGAGTTGGAAAGAACCATTCCGTTTCATTACTCGCTGTTTAACCTTGAGGCGCATTTACTGCTCAACCGCTACGCAGAGCATGTGGAGTTTGATCGTTGGAACACCTTGCGTGATGGGCGTGGCGTTAAGCAGGGCATTGATTATCTTGTGCCCTTTATCCGTGAACCGGATCTGTGGCCCTACAGCGATCTTAATGGCATCGAATGGGATAGCGCATTGCGAGTCCTTTTACAATCCGTGCGTGGCTACCCTAAAGCGTCAGCACATTACCGTGAGGTTTTGTCCCTTTTCCCTGCGGAAACGCTTACGCTCAAAGATCAACTGATGTGGTATACCCAGTAGACTGGGCGAGGCCAATCAATAAGATGCATTCTTGCGATCCTGCATCCAGCAGGATCGCAAGTGAGAACGCTCAAGGAAAATGTAAAAATCAACCTTCCGCCAAACGACGATAACGTTCAAAGCGATCTTTGGCATCCTGCTCGGTTTGCTCAAACAGCGTGTCGGCTACTGTTGGGTGCTGGCGTTTAAGCGATGCGTAGCGCACTTCCCCCATCAGGAAAGCCTGGAAATCCTCTTCTGGTTCGTCCGAATCGAGCACAAACGGGTTTTTACCGTTATCCTGTCGTTGCGGATCAAAGCGATACAGATGCCAATAACCAGCGTCTACCGCGCGTTTTGCCTCCCGTTGGCTGCATCCCATGCCAGCGCTCAGCCCGTGGTTAATACAGGCTGCATAGGCGATGATCAGCGATGGACCCGGCCAGGCTTCCGCCTCGGCAATGGCACGCAGCGTTTGTGCTTTGTCAGCCCCCATGGCAATCTGCGCCACATAAACGTTGCCATAGCTCATTGCCATCATGCCGAGATCTTTCTTACGCGTACGCTTTCCTTCTGCGGCAAATTTGGCGATGGCTGCCACCGGTGTGGATTTAGACGATTGGCCGCCCGTGTTAGAGTACACCTCGGTATCGAATACCAGCACATTGATATCCTCCCCTGACGCCAGCACATGATCTAACCCGCCATAACCAATATCGTAGGCCCAGCCGTCGCCGCCAAAGATCCACTGCGACGGTTTCGGCAGATAGTCACGATTCTGGTAAATGCGCGTCAGTAACGGTGAGGTGGTGTGCTCCTGCGCCAGCAAGGCGATAACGGTTTCAGCTCGCTCCCGAGTACCATTCCCTTGTTCTTTCCACTCCAGCCAATCGGTGAACGCAGTATGCAATGCTGGCGTGACAGGAAGCGCAAGTGCGGTTTGAATATCGCTTGCCAACTGCGCACGTACAGCACGGCTGCCCAACAACATCCCTAAACCAAACTCGGCATTATCCTCAAACAACGAGTTAGCCCAGGCCGGGCCCTGTCCCTTGTGATTGGTGGTGTAAGGGATAGACGGTGCGCTTGCGCCCCAAATCGAAGAACAGCCTGTTGCATTTGCGACCAACATGCGATCGCCAAACAATTGTGTCAGCAAGCGAGCATAGGGTGTTTCCCCGCAACCGGCACAGGCACCGGAAAACTCCAGCAGCGGTGTTTCAAACTGGCTGCCTTTTACGGTCGTTTTGCTAAACGGATTGGCCTTGGGCGAGAGTGTCAACATATGTTCCCATAATCCGACCTGGTGTTGCTGGCTTTCAAGCGGCTGCATAGTGAGCGATTTACCGCGTGATGGGCAGATATCCACGCAGTTGCCGCAGCCGGAGCAATCCAACGGCGACACGGACAAGTGGTATTCCATTGTCTTGGCCCCTTGTGCCGGCGTGCTCAGCAAGGCAACCGGAGCTGCTGCGCGCTCTTCCTCGTTCAGTAATGCCGGGCGTATAGCGGCATGCGGGCAAATGAAGGCACACTGGTTACACTGGGTACAGCCTTCTGGTTGCCAGACAGGAACCTGAATTGCAATGCCGCGTTTCTCATAGGCAGCGGTACCTGGGGGAAAAGTGCCATCTTCCATGCCAATAAAGGCACTGACGGGCAGGTTGTCGCCTTCCTGACGATTCATCGGTTCCAGAATCTGGCGAATAAAATCGGGCACCGTGCGTGCGACGGTGTGTGTGTCATCAGGGAGCGTAGCCCAAACCGTGGGGATAGGCACTTCTACCAGCGCTTGCATTCCCTGATCGATCGCCGCGTGGTTCATCTCCACCACCTTCGGCCCTTTACTGCCATAAGATTTCACCACCGCGCCCTTCAAATACTCTGCGGCGGTGTTTGGAGGAATAATGTTGGTTAGCTTAAAAAATGCGGCCTGCATAATCATATTAAAGCGTCCGCCGAGGCCGAGCCGTTGGGCGATCTGTACCGCATTGAGGGTATAGCAACGAATGTTGTTCTGGGCCAGATAGCGCTTCATGGCGGTGGGTAACTTTAATGCCAACTCATCCGGTGTCCAGGTACAGTTGAGTAGAAAAGTACCTCCCGGTTTCAACCCAGCCAACAGATCATATTTCTCCACATAGCTCTGTTGAGAACAGGCAATAAAATCGGCGTGATGAATAAGATAAGGCGAGGTGATCGGACTTTGCCCAAAACGTAAGTGAGAGACGGTGATCCCGCCCGATTTTTTCGAATCATAGGAGAAATAGGCCTGTGCATAGAGCGGTGTTTTATCCCCGATAATCTTGATAGCGCTTTTGTTTGCACCGACGGTACCATCCGAACCCAATCCCCAGAACTTGCAGGCTGTTGTACCGATGCGAGCCACATTGATAACCGCACTGGCCTGCGGAAGGGATGTGTGGGTGACATCATCGGTGATGCCGACAGTAAAGCCATCCTGCGGCAGTGGACGGGTAAGATTCTCAAATACGGACACGATATGCGTTGGCAAAATATCCTTGCCGCCCAACCCGTAACGACCACCGACGATCAAGGGTGGTTGAGCGTGACGGTAATAGGCATTTTTCACATCCAGACACAGGGGCTCTGTTTGCGCGCCGGGTTCCTTGGTGCGATCCAGCACTGCAATGCGTTGTACTGAATCCGGAATCTGAGCGAAGAAATGCGACAGCGAGAACGGGCGATAGAGATGTACGGCCAGCAGCCCGACTTTTTCACCGCGCTGGTTGAGATAATCTACCGTTTCCTGAATGGTTTCACACACCGATCCCATGGCCACGATCATCCGCTCGGCATCTGGCGCGCCGTAATAATTAAAGAGATGATATTCGCGCCCAGTGAGTCGGGTGATTTCCGCCATATAGCCTTCCACCATCGCGGGCAGCGCATCATAGAAGCGGTTGGCAGATTCACGTTCTTGAAAGTAAATGTCTGGATTTTGCGCAGTTCCGCGAACTACCGGATGATCCGGATTCAGGGCGTTACGGCGGAAACGATCGAGCGCGTCGCGATCCAGCAGGGGAGCTAGCTCATCGTATTCCAGCACTTCAATCTTCTGGATCTCATGGGACGTTCGGAAGCCGTCAAAGAAATTGATAAAGGGCACGCGTCCTTTTATGGCCGTAAGATGCGCTACCGCAGACAGATCCATCACTTGTTGCACGCTGCTCTCTGCCAGCATGGCGCAGCCCGTTTGACGTACAGCCATGACGTCCTGATGATCGCCGAAAATGTTGAGTGAGTTAGTAGCCAATGCGCGGGCGCTGACGTGAAACACACCCGGTAACAGCTCGCCGGCGACCTTATACAGGTTCGGAATCATCAATAACAACCCTTGTGAAGCGGTATAGGTGGTGGTAAGCGCTCCAGCTTGCAACGCACCGTGTACTGCACCTGCCGCTCCCGCTTCGGATTGCATCTCGATCAGGCGTACCGTCTGGCCGAACAGGTTTTTTTTACCCTGTGCGGCCCATTCGTCCACGTTTTCCGCCATCGGCGTGGAGGGGGTGATGGGGTAGATGGCCGCCACGTCGGTAAAGGCGTAAGAGATGTATGCGGCGGCGGCATTTCCATCCATCGTTTTCATTTTTCTGCTCATGCGGGCTTCCTCATTGGTGTGGCGCGGGTGTTTATGTGGCGGCTTGGCGGGCGCGCCATCAATTCGCCGTTTCAGCGAGGCTTGAAGCACACCCTGTGCCATTTCCGTATGAAGATAAAAAAATGTTTTAATTTAATGTGTTATGAACTCTTCTTTTCATTTTGCCTGATATGCAATGAGGGAAAATTGCATGAAATAAGACAAAAAGGGCCACATCCTGTCGTGCAGCCAACAAACTGTCGTGCTTGCCCTCTAAAAACAGCCTTGTTGCTCCTGTTGGGTATCGATTGTCCGTTTTACAACAATTGGTTTGCCCTTTGTCTGGTGTTTGTTTTCTCTCTGGCAGAGGCTGTTCTTTAAAATTAAATGTTTTCAACGCATTACCTGTTTTGGCCCGAGTGGTACGTTCCCTGCAACAGGGGGAGTGCAACACATTCGGCGTACCACACGCCTTCAACCCGAAACAGGAGAAGCAATCATGGCTTTGCGTCAATGTGCCATTTATGGCAAAGGGGGGATTGGCAAATCCACCACCACTCAGAATCTGGTCGCCGCACTGGCGGAAATGGGCAAGAAGGTCATGATCATCGGTTGTGACCCGAAAGCAGACTCCACGCGTTTGATCCTTCACGCCAAAGCGCAGAACACCATTATGGAAATGGCTGCAGAAGTGGGTTCAGTTGAAGATCTCGAACTGGAAGACGTACTGCAAATTGGCTATGGCAATGTGCGCTGTGCTGAGTCCGGTGGCCCGGAGCCGGGCGTGGGCTGTGCTGGGCGCGGGGTTATCACCGCCATTAACTTCCTGGAAGAGGAAGGGGCTTATGAAGACGATCTCGACTTTGTGTTCTACGACGTGCTGGGGGACGTGGTCTGTGGTGGTTTTGCTATGCCCATTCGTGAGAACAAAGCGCAGGAAATTTACATCGTTTGCTCCGGTGAAATGATGGCGATGTATGCCGCTAACAACATCTCCAAAGGGATCGTGAAGTACGCCAAAACGGGTAAGGTGCGTTTGGGGGGATTGATTTGTAATTCACGTAATACCGATCGTGAAGATGAGCTAATCATTGCACTGGCGGAAAAACTCGGTACTCAAATGATTCACTTTGTGCCACGCGACAATATCGTACAGCGTGCAGAAATTCGCCGTATGACGGTCATTGAGTACGACCCGAACTGTAAGCAAGCGAACGAATACCGCACGCTGGCACAGAAAATCGTTAACAACACCATGAAAGTGATCCCAGTGCCTTGCACTATGGATGAACTGGAAGAACTGCTGATGGAGTTCGGCATCATGGAAGAGGAAGACACCAGCATCATCGGTAAAACCGCTGCCGAAGAGAATGCGGCCTGATCGCTCAACCGCGTCAGCCCCCGTTCGTGGGGGCCCTGACGCAGAAGGAACAGTGAAATGACAAACGCAACCAGTGAACGCAATCAGGCGATTATCCAGGAAGTGCTGGAGGTTTTCCCTGAAAAAACGCGCAAAGAGCGCCAAAAACACATGATGGTCACCGACCCTACGCAGGAGAGTGTGGGGAAATGTCTGGTATCTAACCGTAAATCACAACCGGGGGTGATGACGGTGCGCGGCTGCGCCTATGCCGGCTCCAAAGGGGTGGTGTTTGGTCCCATTAAAGATATGGTCCATATCTCGCACGGCCCGATTGGCTGCGGTCAATATTCTCGCGCTGGACGTCGTAACTATTATACCGGGGTCAGCGGTGTGAACAGCTTTGGCACCCTGAACTTCACCTCGGATTTTCAGGAAAAGGACATTGTGTTTGGCGGTGACAAGAAACTTGCCAAACTGATTGAAGAGCTGGAAATGCTGTTCCCGTTAAGCAAAGGGATCTCAGTCCAATCGGAATGCCCGGTGGGATTGATTGGGGATGATATCGAAGCCGTGGCGAATGCCAGCCGTAAAGCGATCGGTAAACCGGTTGTGCCAGTGCGTTGCGAAGGGTTTCGGGGCGTGTCGCAATCTCTCGGTCACCATATTGCCAACGACGTGATCCGCGATTGGGTACTGGATAACCGTGAAGGCAAACCCTTTGAATCCACACCTTATGATGTCGCGATCATCGGGGACTACAACATCGGCGGTGATGCCTGGGCGTCTCGTATTTTACTGGAGGAAATGGGATTACGTGTGGTGGCACAGTGGTCCGGTGATGGCACGCTGGTGGAGATGGAGAATACGCCCAACGTGAAATTGAATCTGGTGCACTGCTACCGCTCGATGAACTATATCTCGCGGCATATGGAAGAGAAGCACGGGATTCCCTGGATGGAATACAACTTCTTTGGTCCAACCAAGATTGCTGAGTCGCTGCGCAAAATTGCCGAACAGTTTGATGACACCATCAAGCAGAACGCCGAAGCCGTGATCGCACGCTATCAGGCTCAGACGGATGCCATTATTGCCAAGTATCGTCCGCGTTTGGAGGGGCGTCGGGTACTGCTTTATCTCGGCGGTTTACGCCCACGCCATATCATTGGTGCTTATGAAGATCTCGGTATGGAAATTATTGGTACGGGGTATGAATTCGGCCATAACGACGACTACGACCGCACGTTGCCGGATCTGAAAGAAGGCACGTTGTTGTTTGATGATGCCAGCAGCTATGAGCTGGAAGCGTTTGTCAAAGCGCTGAAACCCGATTTAATCGGTTCTGGTATTAAAGAAAAGTACATTTTTCAAAAAATGGGCGTGCCTTTCCGCCAGATGCACTCTTGGGATTATTCCGGCCCGTACCACGGCTATGACGGTTTCGCCATTTTCGCTCGTGATATGGACATGACATTGAATAATCCCAGTTGGCGCGAATTGACGGCTCCGTGGCTGAAATCGGCCTAACCCTTATCCTGATATCCCGTTTGTTCACCGATTTGTGGCGCGGGAGGAGTACACCATGAGTCAAACTGCTGAAAAAACCCAGCCCTGCTTTCCGTTGTTTGAGCAGGATGAATACCAGGCACTGTTTCACAATAAGCGCTCGATGGAAGAGGCGCATGATGAGCAGCGCGTGCGTGAGGTCTTCGAGTGGACCACCACCCCGGAGTACCAGGAACTTAACTTTAAGCGCGAAGCGCTGACCATTGATCCGGCGAAAGCGTGCCAGCCGCTAGGTTCGGTATTGTGCGCTTTGGGTTTTGCCAACACCTTGCCCTATGTTCACGGTTCTCAAGGGTGCGTTGCTTATTTCCGCACCTATTTTAACCGCCATTTCAAGGAACCCGTCGCCTGTGTTTCCGACTCAATGACAGAAGACGCTGCTGTTTTTGGGGGGAATAACAATCTCAACGCCGGTTTGCAAAATGCCAGTGCACTCTATAAACCCGAGATGATCGCCGTCTCCACCACCTGCATGGCGGAAGTCATTGGTGATGACCTGCAGGCGTTTATTGCTAATGCCAAGAAAGACGGGTTTGTGGACGCGCAGATGCCGATCCCTTATGCCCATACACCGAGCTTTATCGGTAGTCACATCACTGGCTGGGACAACATGTTTGAAGGGTTTGCCCGCACGTTTACCAGCGGTGAAGGTAAGAACTATCAGCCCGGTAGTCTGGCGCGCCTGAATCTGGTCACCGGATTTGAAACCTATCTGGGTAACTACCGAGTATTGAAACGCATGATGGATCAGATGGGGGTACCGTGCGCTATCCTGTCCGATCCTTCCGAAGTGCTCGATACGCCGGCAGACGGCCACTACCGCATGTACGCAGGTGGCACCACGCAGCAAGAGATGAGTGAGGCTCCGAATGCTATCGATACGTTGCTGTTGCAACCGTGGCACCTGGTGAAAACCAAAAAAATGGTGCAGGAAAACTGGAACCAACCGGCTACTGATATTTCCGTTCCGATGGGGCTGGATGCAACAGATAAATTTCTGATGGCGGTAAGCGAATTGACAGGCGTTCCGGTCAACGATGCGCTGACGCTGGAGCGTGGCAGGTTGGTAGATATGATGCTGGATTCCCACACATGGCTGCACGGCAAACGCTTTGGCCTGTATGGCGATCCGGATTTTGTCATGGGACTCACCCAATTTCTGCTGGAACTGGGGTGTGAACCGACAGTGATTCTGTGCCACAACGCCAATAAGCGTTGGCAGAAAGCGATGAAAAAAATGCTGAGTGCTTCGCCTTATGGGCAGGAGAGCGAAGTGTATATCAACTGCGATCTGTGGCATTTCCGCTCGTTGATGTTTACCAACAAGCCGGATTTCATGATCGGTAATTCCTACGGCAAATTTATTCAACGCGACACGCTGGCAAAAGGCGAGCAGTTTGAAGTTCCGTTGATTCGTCTGGGGTTCCCGATTTTCGATCGCCACCATCTGCATCGCCAAACTACCTGGGGATACGAGGGCGCGATGTCGATTCTTACGCAGTTGGTGAACGCGGTGTTGGAGAAACTCGACAAAGATACCATGAAGCTCGGCAAGACCGACTACAACTTCGATCTTGTTCGCTAATCCTCTGGCCATATTGGTAGCTTATCGGCCCGGAATTATCCGGGCCGTCACGTTGCCACTCAGGAGGCATTTATGCCGATAGTGATTTTTCGCGAGCGCAACGCGCAGCTGTATTGCTATATTGCCAAGCAGGATCTCGAGGCGAGAGTCGTCGGGATCGAGTTTGACAGCCAGGATTGCTGGGGGGGAGAGGTCGCGCTGGAAGGGGGGAAATGTTACTACGTGAACCCACAAACGGAAAAGCCGCAGTTCCCTGTTAGCTTGCGGGCCTCGCGTCCCGGTCTGTCATGAGGAGATGAACATGTCTGATGATGATCGTCTGTTCTGGCGACTGTTTGCGCTGATGCATTGTTTGCCAGAGCTTTCCTCGCCACAGTTATTACGCTGGATTGCGCAAGAAGATGAGGCCTCACTCGATTTGGCTTATCTGTCTTCACTCGATCAGCAGCAACTGATGGCGCGTTTTCCTGGCGATCGCGCGGTAATGACCCGGGGTCGTTGGCAACGGGTGATGGCGTGTCTGCGCGGTGAATTGCCTGCCCACCTCGCGGTGATCTCGTCGCCGAGGCGTGAAGCGCAGCTACTCGCGGCGTTTGCCTCTCAGGATGGCATCGCCATTAATGGCCATTTTGGTCAGTGTCGCCTGTTTTTTATTTATGCCTTTGACGGTAACGGCTCTTGGCTACACGGGTTACGCCGTTATCCCAGTGAGCCGGGTGAACGGGAAAGCAATGAAGTGCGTGCTCAACTGCTCGCGGGTTGTCATTTGCTCTTCTGTGAAGCGATCGGTGGCCCGGCTGCAGCGCGGATTATTCGTCATAATATTCACCCGATGAAAGTGCCGCCCGGCACCACCATCCAATCTCAGTGCGATGCCTTACAAGCATTGATGGCCGATCGCCTGCCACCTTGGTTGGCAAAACGGCTGGAGAAAGGTAATCCACTCGAATTGCGCGTTTTTTAGCTGTCGTTCTCACAGCAGGTTATTTCTGGTTTACCAGAAATAACCTGCTTGCACTGTTTTTTGCAATACATCCTCAGAAGTACTCCTTTCTGGTCATTTTAATATAAACAGTGATATGTCAGATTGTTGTTCTATTTAATCTCAACGTAGATGAAATATAGGTCTAGTTTGCATTTGTATATGCGAAATTAATCTGTAATGTAAGCCATGACCGCTACGACTCCGGCGGTTTTTACAGGTTCATATTATGGAATAAAAGAAAATATATTGAGGGTCTCGTTATTTCGTTGCTTTTCAACTTGTTTTATTGAAACTTACAAGGAGAAGTTCTTATGCAAGGAATATCAACCACATTATCTTCATTGAATAAAATACCTTACAGCAATGAAAAAGAGTCTAAGGAATCCAGGCAAAACATTAGTGAGCCTCGTGAAAACCTTTTACCCATAACGGCTCTGCAAGAGCAGGTTATTAACCATATAAATCATAATAATGAAAAAAAAATTAGAGCAACTCATGATCTAAAAAATAGAATTGACTCAACGAATTCGACAGCTGTTAACGGGAATACAGAAGTCGCTGTTCCAATACTTACTAGTGAAGATAGCATCGAGAGATCTTCTACCCATGTGATTAGAAAAAGAAACGCATCTTTCACAATAGATGATGCTGGTCAAAAGAGAATTATTGATTTTCTGAATCGAAATGGTATCGAAAATACCTATTCATCTAATCAATCTATTGGTAAGGAGTTTTTAATTGCTGATTTGGCAAAGTATCTTTATAAAACAGATTCTGGTGATGAAACACAAGTTAAAAGAAACAAGAGGCTTGCCAGGATTATTTTAGCAAATGCTAATTTGTATGGTGGAGTAAAGGGAGAGTATATTTCACCTGAAATGGCTCAAACTGTTATAAAAGAGTGGCTGTTTCATCAGGTTTTTTCGAGCTCTCTTGAAAAATATATTAGTGATAAAATGATTTCATCCAAGTATCCATCGTATTTTACTGTCAGTAGCCTTAAATTTATTTTTGATATTGATGAGATTATTAAAGATACTAGGATAAATATCACGGATCTTGATCCAGAACAAACGCATTATTTTGTTTATATGTTGAAAGATAATATTAACAATGAAATTCCATTTATTGAGAGACAAGATGGTAATATTCAGACCATGTCACTCATGGGTCAGGATTTTGCTGATCTTTATGCAGGTTTCAAATATGTAAATAACATGGGGAGATTAGCTGATTTCTCTTTGGATGAAATAAATGAAATCGGAAAGGGTTTATGGAATATAGCCTTCAGTGAAGGTGTCACAATAGACAATGTTGGGTATTTTACTTTTCCTTCATCCATTATTATGGTAGAAGAAGAAAATAATCACTCGGTTTCTGGTGATGATTCCTTTAATTCAAAAATTGCGTCTGTTAATAAATATGTTCAGTATCAGAGAAATATATTATCTGCACAGAATGAATTTATTGTTAAACTAGAAGAGTTTAACAAGGCCAGATCTCTGTGGGATACTAAAGGAGGGTTGGCAGATAAGGTTATTTCTAGATGTCCGACATCAGAGCTAATTTCGACAGAACCTTATGTTGAAATTTCCCCAAAAAATATAAAGCGCAAATTCAAAGAGAAATCTGCAAAAGAAATTTATTTGGATGGTTTGAGAAAACCCTGCTTTGGTGCTCCAGAAAATATTTCTGATGAGTATGAAAAGCAAACAAGAATAGTATCTGAAAAATTCAATAAGATGAATAAGTCTCATATCAATATGATTTTGTTGTCTGAAGATAAAAGTGAAATAGAGTTCATTTCTTCTGTAGGGGCTAAAATAGATTTTGTTAATTTATCCATGAAAACTAATTTATCTATTCAAGGGGGGGAGGTTGGGTATTACGATCCAAATTTTGATATTAAATTAAAAAACTCAGAGCTTTTTTCAGTAACTGTAAATAATCAAGAGAGAATTTATTCTTTAAAAAGAGAAATCAATGGGTCAGAGCCGGTATATAAGTTTTTACGCGTTGATAAAGATATTTATAAATATATTTCAAATGATCTTTTAGATTATGATTTTGGCCATGGATATAAGATTGATGGTAATAAGGTCGTTGCTTCGGATGTTTTTAATTTTAACTTCATTCCTCAAAATAGTATTGTTGAAAACTCAAATAAAGGTTATGAATATTTAGTTAATTACTTGAATGATAAACATACTGAATTATTTTATTCCTCTTTATTTAAAAAGGGAGATGATAAATCGAAATCACAAAAAACTTGGGATGTCGTAAAACATTTTATCCCTTTTTATGACTGTGTCGATAGCATTGAGAAAAATGATGTAGGAGGAGCTATTTTTTCCTGTTCTATTGATGCATTATCCTTCGTTCCTGTAGCTAAGGCGGCTGCATTCCTTGGAGGAAGATTCGGGATGGGGTTAGCCAGAGGTTTTCGCCTGGCTGCAAAACCGTTGATGCAGGGCTCTTTGGTTGGGGCCAGAACAACACTCTTGCGTAACGTCATTCTTCCAGCCAGGAGTGAATTAAATGCATTAGCCCGTCTCTCACTACAAGCTGTCGATCCTGGGTTTGAATTATTAACTAAGAGTGGAAAGTTTATCTCTAATAAACTGACTACTTATCTTAAGCAAGAGACGAAAAGCGTTAAGTTGGCGAAAAAATTAGAATCTTTTGGTCTGTTGAAGAAAAAAACGGCTGATACAACTAAAAAAACTACACTTGCTCGTTTTCCGAATTCAACTATCGACGTTTCGGTAAAAAAAATAGATACTTTTCAAGGTAAAGATATTTTTGTACAAATCAATAATGATACGGGTGATTTGTTTGGTAAATATTATCATTTATCAAAATCTGGTGTTTTAGATTCAGGTGTAAATAATGTGCTTTATCAAAAAAGAAAACTTACTAAAATAAATAATGAAAAGGATATCCAAAACATGGACCAGTATCCTATTTCTATGCAGAGTAATAATGATGGGGATTATATTGTTAATATTCCAGAAGTAATAACTATGCAGACTAAATTTCTTCCTCCGACACACATTACTCCCCCTCATTTAACTCTCGGAAAAAAAGCACGTGTAGACATTCTCGAACAACCACATTTGATGCATCAACATACTTATAAATCTGACGCTATTATACAATCGGTAAAAAATAATTATGGTCGTAGTAATATATTTCTTTGTCGTTTTAATCAAAATATAGATGAGGTGCCAAATGAATTCATGAATTTGAGAGAGAATATTGAGAGCTATAAAAGCTCTGTGAGTTTAGCTAAAAAGCAAGTTACTGAATTAGATAGGATGTTTGATCGCACAATGATGAAGAACGACCATGGGGTGATTAATTATCCACAGAATAGTAAAATAAGAAAGTATGTATCGGATGTTTTAGATTTAGATAAAATAAAAAATGTTGATGTCCGTAAAGCTATTGAGCGCGAGGCTATTGAGAAATTAATGTTTCATACTAAAAAAATTAAAGAATATCTGGATTGTGAAATTAATAATATTTATTTTGCATCATCTCATACAATCAGCAACCCCTATGTTATTAACGAAAAGGGTGTGATGGCGTTTGTACATAGGGATGATGTTTTTAGAAGGATAATTATCATGGTTGATAATTTTAATGTGCAAGGTGGAATCTCAACTCAAATGCATCTTACGACACTACATGAAGCTTCACATTTCTCTGGTTCCCTTGATTTTCATGTAGCACCGTCAATGAGTCATGAAGGTGATGCCAGTGAGTTTGCGGAAAGCTTTGTTAATGGAGTTTATGGTAAACAAAATGAACATATCAGTATTGATTATAAGTTTTTTGATGCCTATAGACAACAGTACCCCAACATTCCTATTGACGAGAATCAATTCAGAGAGATTCTTAAAAGAGACCCTATGTTATATGCAAATGCTTTTATGGAGAATGCCGACTTCTTAGCAAGAATGATTTCTGATCTTGGTAGTGGCACTCCTTTTAACGTTGAACTTGTTACACGAGTCAGCAGAGAAGTCACACCTCCGACGTTTGATATGAGGTTACCTTTATATAAACTTGCAATAAAAAACATGAGAGCAACAGAAAAACAACCCGTTGAAGCCGCTCCGTAGAGTGCAATGACACCGGTTTATCTGGCGTGATTGTGAGAATGGGGCTCTCCGTGTCATTGGCTATGAGTAGCGCGGAAGCCTCTCTAATCCCCACTAAAGATGATAGATAAGTAGTAGCGACCTTCACCGCTCCCATCGTCAGGTTCTGTCCCTTTTACGCCATTGTCGCGTTTGTTGCAAAACGAACAATCTCATCGTTATGAAATAAAAGGATTTATTCATGGCCCGCGAATTGCAGTGACGTCATAAAGTCAACTGACTCGACGAGGGCAAAATGAAGGGAAATGAAATTCTGGCGCTGCTTGATGAGCCCGCCTGTGAGCATAACCACAAACAAAAGACAGGGTGTAGCGCGCCAAAACCCGGTGCCACGGCGGGTGGCTGTGCCTTTGATGGCGCGCAGATCACGTTGCTGCCGTTAGCCGATGTCGCTCATCTGGTTCATGGCCCTATCGGGTGTGCCGGCAGTTCTTGGGATAATCGCGGCAGTCAAAGTTCTGGGCCACGATTGAACCGGCTTGGATTCACGACCGATCTCAATGAGCAGGATGTGATCATGGGGCGCGGCGAACGGCGGCTGTTTCATGCCGTGCGCCATATTGTAGAACGCTACGATCCTGCCGCGGTGTTTATATACAACACCTGTGTCCCCGCCATGGAAGGGGATGATATCGATGCTGTGTGCCGGGCAGCTACCGTAGCCGTGGGGGTGCCGGTGATCGCCGTAGATGCTGCAGGCTTTTACGGCAGCAAAAATTTTGGCAACCGTCTGGCCGGTGAAGTGATGCTTAAGCAAGTGATTGGTACGCGTGAACCGGCCCCTTGGCCGGAAAACAGCCCGATTCCTGTCGCACATCGTCATGATATCGGATTGATTGGTGAGTTTAATATCGCGGGCGAATTCTGGCATGTGCATCCACTGCTCGACGAATTGGGTATCCGCGTGTTGGGCAACTTGTCCGGCGATGGGCGATTTGCCGAAATTCAGACCTTGCATCGCGCACAAGCTAACATGCTGGTGTGCTCTCGTGCACTCATCAACGTGGCGCGCAGCCTGGAGCAACGCTACGGTACACCGTGGTTCGAAGGCAGTTTCTATGGTGTACGCGCCATGTCCGATGCGCTACGCCAGCTTGCTGCATTGTTGCAGGACGACGCCCTGATACAACGTACCGAAGCGCTGATCGCGCGGGAAGAAGCCGCAGCAGAAAAGGCGTTAGCACCGTATCGCACCCGGCTAAAAGGGCGCAAGGCACTGCTCTATACTGGCGGTGTGAAATCCTGGTCAGTGGTGTCGGCCTTGCAAGACCTCGGCATGACGGTGGTTGCTACCGGTACGCGCAAATCCACTCAGGAAGATAAGGCGCGTATTCGCGAATTGATGGGGGATGACGCAGTCATGCTTGATGAGGGCAATGCGCGAACGCTGCTGGATGTGGCATACCGCTACGGCGCGGACATGATGATTGCCGGTGGCCGCAACATGTACACCGCCTACAAGGCGCGTATGCCATTTCTCGATATCAATCAAGAACGTGAGCACGCCTACGCGGGCTACCGTGGCATCGTTACACTGGCAGAACAAATTTGCCTCACACTGGAAAGCCCTATCTGGCCGCAGACTCACCAATCTGCCCCTTGGCGCTAAGGAGTACGCAATGGCTGATGTTATTCGTAATAAGAAACCCCTTGCCACGAGCCCCATCAAGAGCGGGCAACCCCTAGGGGCCATTCTGGCCAGCCAGGGGTTAGAGCAAAGCATTCCCTTGGTACATGGAGCACAAGGATGTAGCGCTTTCGCCAAGGTGTTCTTTATTCAACATTTTCACGATCCTATCCCGTTGCAATCGACAGCGATGGACCCGACGACGACCGTGATGGGCTCTGATGGCAACATTTTGACGGCGCTAAGCACGTTGTGTCAGCGCAATGCGCCAAAAGCGATTGTGTTGATCAGTACAGGGCTTTCTGAAGCGCAGGGTAACGATCTCACACGCGCGGTACGTGAGTTTCGTTCCGAGCATCCGCGCTTTAAATCCACCGCGTTGTTGACGGTGAATACGCCAGATTTTTACGGATCGCTGGAAAATGGATTTAGCGCTGTCGTTGAGAGTGTTATCGAACAATGGGTGCCGGAGAAACCGCCGGCAGGTGTACGCAACAGACGCGTCAACCTGCTGCTCAGCCATCTGGTGAACCCAGGGGAAGTAGAACTTATCCGCAGTTATGTTGACGCGTTTGGGCTGCAAGCGGTAATGGTGCCCGATCTGTCACTGTCACTGGACGGGCATCTTGCTAGCGGGGACTATCAGTCGGTGACACAGGGTGGAACGACGCTGCGCGCTATTGAGCAGATGGGGCAAAGCCTGAGTACCATTACCGTGGGTCAATCACTCCAGCGCGCCGCCGGATTAATTGCGCAGCGCAGTCGCGGTTTGGCGTTGACGGTACCGCATTTGATGACCATGACGACAATGGATGCATTTATTCATCATCTGCAACAGATTTCCGGGCGCGAGGTGCCCGCCTGGATTGAACGCCAGCGAGGTCAGGTTCAAGACGCGATGATTGATTGCCATATGGCACTACAGGGCAAGAGGATGGCGCTAGCGACTGAGGGAGATTTGCTGGCGGCATGGAGTGATTTTGCATTGAGTCACGGTATGCGGCCAGGACCGGTTGTTGCCCCCGTCAGTCAGCCTGGATTGCTCAATCTGCCGGTTGAGCAAGTGGTGATCGGCGATCTGGAGGACATGCAGGATCTGCTGGTTAAACACCCAGCGGATATGCTAGTGGCAAATTCTCATGCGGCAGATCTGGCGGAACAGTTTGGCATCCCCCTGATTCGAGCCGGTTTCCCCTTGTTTGATCGGCTTGGCGAGTTCCGCAAGGTCCGCCAGGGTTACGCAGGGATACGGGATACACTGTTCGAATTGGCGAATCTGATGTTGGAACATCACCATCCTGTGTCTGCCTATCACTCGCCCTTGCGTCAGCAATTCTTCGCGGCGCGGCGTACGGAGGTGGGCCATGCAACCTGTTAGCCGTCATCTTAGTACGATCAGTTCGGCCGTTTGGTCGATGCAGGTGGCCTTCGCCAGCTCGGATTACCACCATGTGGATCAGCATTTTGGTGCCACGCCGCGTCTGGTGGTTTACGGCGTGAAGCAAGATCAGGTTCGGCTGTTGAAGGTGGTGGATTTTAATGTTCAGCACGGTCACCAGGAAGAGAAACTTGCCAGCCGCATTAATGCACTGGAGGAGTGCGTTACGCTCTACTGTGTTGCCATCGGTGATGCTGTGTTTCGCCAATTGTTACAAGTAGGGGTACGTGCTGTACGGGTGCCACCGGAAACCTCCATCGCGCAATTGTTGCAACAGATACAGCTGTGCTGGGCTGATAGCGAACAAAGCTCACGTCGACGCCAGCGCGATCCAAACCGTTTTGAACACCTGCTGGCAGAAACGGAATGGCAGAATGAAGACGATGCATGCTAAACGCTGACAAGATCGTCGTTTGTGCGACAAAACCGACATAAACCGCGACATTGGTTGCGGTTTTTTTTGCTCATAAAACCTTATCACATTGATTATAATTAGTTTTTGTGAGTGGTATCACATTTGCTAGTTCCCTGTGAACCCGTCCATGACGTGCGTGTGGGAGGAAGACAACCTACGAGGCCTTCCCCCGTCACCCTAGGGAGCAAAGAGCATGTGGAACTATTCCGAGAAAGTGAAAGACCATTTTTTTAATCCGCGCAATGCCCGTGTGGTGGAGCAGGCGAATGCGATCGGTGATGTCGGATCGCTGAGCTGTGGTGATGCCTTACGACTGATGCTGCGGGTAGACCCGATAACAGAAACCATTTTGGAGGCTGGCTTCCAAACCTTTGGTTGCGGTAGCGCTATTGCCTCTTCTTCGGCGCTGACCGAATTGATTATTGGCCGTACGTTGCAAGAAGCCGAGCAAGTGACCAACCAGCAGATTGCGGATTATCTCGATGGGTTGCCGCCGGAAAAAATGCACTGTTCCGTGATGGGACAAGAGGCGTTACGTGCCGCGATTGCCCAATACCGTGGTGAAACGCTGGAGGACGATCATGAGGATGGCGCGCTCATTTGCAAATGCTTTGCCGTGGATGAAGGCCAGATTCGTCGCGCAGTGATGGCCAACGGGCTGACCACGCTGCAAGAGGTGATTAATTACACCAAAGCGGGCGGCGGGTGCACCGCCTGCCATGAAAAAATTGAACTGACGCTGGACGCTTTGCTGGCCGAGCGGGAGGCAACAGCGGTGACTGCCGTTGCTGCAGTGGTCGATGTCAAAGATCCCCAGTGGCGTCAGGTGGCGGAGGCGGTAGCTGAGTTGCGTCCACACATTCAGGCGGATGGTGGTGACATGACGTTGCTCAGCGTCAGCGGTCATCAGGTCACGGTCAGCCTTTCTGGAAGCTGTAGCGGCTGCATGATGACCGACATGACGCTGGCCTGGTTGCAACAAAAGTTGGTGGAGCGTACCGGTCGCTATATGGAAGTGGTTGCGGCACAGGCCGCGTGAGCAGATTGCGTATTCAGTGAGGCAGCGAACATGAAAAACATCTATCTGGATAATAACGCCACCACCCGTCTCGATCCCATGGTGTTAGAAGCCATGATGCCTTTCCTGACGGAATATTACGGTAACCCGTCATCAATTCATGATTTTGGTACACCCTGCCGCGGGGCGTTGGAACGCGCACGGCAGCAGGTTGCCAGTCTGCTTGGTGCGCGCTATGACAGCGAAATTATATTTACCTCCTGCGCGACTGAGGCCACTTCGACAGCAATTCACTCTGCTGTCGCGCTCGATGCGAAGCGGCGCGAAATCATTACTACTGCGGTAGAACATCCGGCAACATTGGAAGTGTGTGAACATTTGGAACGCCAGGGTTATATCATCCACCGTCTTGGGGTATCGGCGCAGGGCGAGCTGGATATGGCGCAGTACCGTGCCTTGCTCAGTGAACGAGTAGCGCTGGTGACAGTTATGTGGGCTAACAATGAAACCGGTGTTCTTTTTCCCGTGCGTGAGATGGCATCACTGGCCCATGAGCATGGTGCGCTGTTTCATTGTGATGCAGTTCAGGCCGTCGGGAAGATCCCGATTGTGCTCTCCAGTAGCGACATCGACATGCTCTCTTGCTCGGCGCATAAGATCCACGGACCGAAAGGGGTTGGCTGCCTCTATCTTAAGCGTTCTACTCGGTATCGCCCATTGCTGCGCGGTGGACATCAAGAGCGTGGGCGTCGTGCTGGTACTGAAAACATTGCCGGTATTGTCGGAATGGGCAGTGCCTGCGAGCTGGCGGAAGTGCATTTGCCCATGATGACGGCGGCCGTTGCACCGTTGCGCGATCGCTTACAGCAAGGGTTGGCCCAGATAATCCCAAGCGTCATGGTAATGGGTGGAGATCAACCGCGTACTCCTAACACGCTCAACATTGCCTTTGAGTTTATCGAAGGTGAAGCCATTCTGCTGCTGCTCAACCATGCTGGGATAGCAGCTTCCAGTGGGAGTGCCTGCACGTCGGGTTCGTTGGAACCCTCCCATGTGATGCGCGCGATGAGCATTCCCTATACCGCTGCCCACGGCAGTATCCGTTTCTCATTGTCACGTTATACCCGTGAAAAGGAAATTGATCGGGTGATCGACGCATTGCCGCCGATCGTTGAACGGCTGCGCACGCTCTCGCCCTATTGGCAGCAGGGAAAACCGCAGGCGACGGCGGGCGATTTTGCACCAACCTACGGCTAATACAGGTGAGAGACGATGGTGGATATGACTATCAAAGGTGCGGTCATCATTAACGACACCACGCTGCGTGATGGTGAACAAAGCCCTGGTGTGGCGTTTCGCGCCAGTGAAAAACTGGCGATTGCAGAAGCGTTGATCGAAGCGGGTGTTAAAGAACTGGAAGTTGGCACACCTGCCATGGGGGGAGATGAGCGTGCCAGAATGTCGGTGATTCGCCGTCGTTTGCCAGAAGCGGTGATGATGACCTGGTGCCGGATGAACGTGCAGGAAATTCAACAAAGTGCAGATTTGGGGATGAATTGGGTGGATATTTCCATCCCTGCTTCCGATCGGTTACGGGAGCAGAAACTGCGCCAACCCCTCGATGCGTTGTTGCCGCAGCTATCGCAATTGATTGCACTGGCACGCCAGCAGGGGCTTCGCGTCTGCGTGGGGTGTGAGGACGCTTCCCGCGCCAGTGATGACACCTTAGCCACGCTGGCGCAGGCGGCGCACGCTGCTGGCGCAGAGCGCTTGCGCTTCGCTGATACGCTAGGCGTGCTCGATCCCTTTACCACCTTCACCCGCATCAGTGCCTTGCGGCAAGTCTGGGCAGGGCAAATCGAAATGCATGCCCATAACGATTTGGGGATGGCAACGGCAAACACGCTGGCAGCAGTCAACGCGGGAGCGACCCATGTGAACACCACGGTGTTAGGGCTTGGTGAGCGTGCGGGAAATGCGGCGTTGGAAACGGTGGCACTGGCGCTGGAGCGCTGTCTGGGATACGACAGCGGTATCCATTTTCCGCTGTTGCCTGCGCTGTGCCAACGGGTAGCGAACGCTGCGCAGCGTACGATCGATAAGCAGCAACCGTTGGTCGGCGAGCAGGTGTTTACCCATGAGTCCGGCGTTCACGTCGCTGCACTGTTGCAAGATAGCGGCAGTTACCAGGAAATTGAACCGTCATTGTTAGGGCGTGAATATCGACTGGTGCTGGGTAAGCATTCCGGTCGTCAGGCTGTGGAAGGCATTTTTGCCCGTCTGGGATATCAGCCGGATGTGGCGCAGACGGCGGCACTGTTAACCGCTGTGCGCGAGTTTGCCGAAAGCGCCAAGCGTAATCCGCTGGATTATGAACTGCTAGAGATGTTTCAGTCGCTGTGCGACAACTCGTTACTTCCGGGGAGGCGGGACGATGGAATGGTTCTACCAACTGCCCGGCGTTGAAACGCTGGACAGCGCCGAGGCTTTTTTCAAGTTTTTCTGTGTACCTTATGAAACGCAGGAGCTTCAGGCGTGCAACCTGACGGTGCTCAGCGAGTTTCATCGCCGCCTGCGCGCAGCGGTACCGCTGCGTAATTCGCTGGAACTGGCACCGGATGCCGATTGGCAACTGGCTCGCCGTCTGCTGGCCGAGAGTTACCAGAGCAAACGACCGGGGGCAGTATCATGATGGCGCGCTTCGAGTTTGGTGATGCGGTGCGGGTGGTGCGCCCACTGCGCAATGATGGCACGGTGGCGGGGCTAAAACGCGGTGAACTGCTGGTACGGCGCGGTAGCATAGGCTATGTGCGCGAGTGGGGAACCTTTCTACAGGATCAACTGATTTACCAGGTTCATTTTCTCGACAGCGACAGGATTATTGGCTGCCGCGCACAAGAGCTGATCGCAGCGGATGCCCCCTGGCATCGTGGAGAGTTTCAATACGGTGACCGTGTGATTTGCATGCAAGCACTGGCAGTAAACGGTGAACCTGTGGTGCATCCCGGTCAACAGGGGCAAATTCAGGCTACCGATCAGGGGGAGCGGGGAGAGTGTTACACCGTGATGTTCGGCGAACGCTGGTTTCAGGTACCTTCCAGTGCGCTGGAACTGTGTGAGGAGGCGTACTGATGTTGCCCTGGCAGCGTTTCAGCCAGTGGCAACTGGCACACAAGTTGTGGAACATGTCGCCCGAAACCTTATCCCCTGAGCGCCAACGTGCGCTGGAACGGCAGCTTGCCTCTCAGTTGCAACTGGAACAGGCTGTGGTAGATGCCGCATTGCAACACCAACCGGCGCTTTCTGAGGCGTTAACCCAGGGCGTGACAGAGTCGTTAGATGCTGCGCTCAGTGAGGCGGGCTTCTCGGCGGCCGAGCGGCAAGCGGTGATTTTGCATCATACCCTGATGGAATGGCAGATGGCTCAGGTGTCAGCGTTGGTACCCGAACCGACTCCCGCAGATGTGGATGACTGGTATCAGCGTCATGCCGATCGTTTTTGCCGCCCAGAACAACGGCTGGCGCGACATCTGTTGTTAACCGTTGATGAGGGCGAAGAAGAAATCGTCAAAGCGCAAATTCTGACTTTGCGGGATAAACTCACCCGTGAAGGGGAAAACTTTGCTTCATTGGCGGAACGCTACTCGCAGTGCCCGACGGCGATGCAGGGCGGGGTGTTAGGCTGGGTCAGCCGCGGCTTGCTGTTTGCTCCACTGGAGCAGGCGCTGTTTACGCTACCATCGGGGGCGTTAAGCTTGCCCGTTGCGACAGATTTGGGCTGGCATTTGTTGCAGTGCGAAGCGGTTCGGCCAGAAACACCGTTAGCACGAGAAGATGCCTTGCCGAAGGTGTATCAACACTTGTTGCATTTGCGACAAAAACAGCAGCAGCGCACCTGGCTGCGCAGTCTGATACACGCTTAAAGGCGGCTAGCATTTTTTCATCATTTTCACATAGGCAACCCCCTCTTTGTGACATACTTCACCCGCCACCTGAAACCCAAAACGGGCATAAAATTCAGTGGCGGTGAGTCGGGCGTTCAACATGATGTCATTAATTCCCCCTGCATGGAGTTGTTCTAATACTTGTTTTAACAGGGCGCTGCCATATCCTTGACGCTGAAAAGCTGCATCAGTAGCGAATTTACGTATCTGCCTGGCCGTGTTGTCGAGTGGGAAAACAGAGAGACAACTAATAAGCGCATCGTTGAAATAGAGTCCATAGTGCTGAGCGTGTTCATCGCCTTCCATACGCACAAAATCGAGAGGGCGATCGGGCCAGAGTTCTTTCTGCCGCAGCGGCAGACAGGCGTCAGCCGTGATAGAGAGGATGGTGATTGGCATGGTGTTCTCGTTCGGTGTTTTAAATGTATATAAGTATCAAGACTATGACGAAACGGACTGAAAAGAAAAGGGGAACATCTCCAAGCGGATAACAACGTCTGTCGTCAAGCGAAGTGCGGCGATGGGGTCATAGTAGTGTAAGCACCGACAAATTTACCCGGATCAAATTTGAACGGCCTCTCGTCGTGACTCCCCGGAAAGCAAGCTTATGTCTAAAGAGGTTACCAATATAATAAGGCGCATTTGCGGTAACAGAATGCGCCTTATTATTCATGCCACTATCAAGCAGCCAATGCGTTTTTTATCTGTTCAAGCCAACTGTCCAGCCGCTCATCTGTCAGATCGTACTGATTGTCTTGATCCAACGCCAGGCCGACAAACCGATCGTCGATAAGCGCGGCGGAAGTATTGAAATCATAACCTGCATTCGGCCAGGCACCGACAACACGAGCACCTCGCTCGGTCACTGCGTCATACAATACTTTCATGCCGCTGACAAAATTATCTGGGTAACCGACCTGATCGCCCAAACCGAACAGCGCAACGGTTTTGTCTGCCAGTTCAGCACCTGACAATCCGTCAATAAACTCTTGCCAGGATTCGCTTTCGCAGCCCGCATCCACACCCGGTAACTGTCCTTTCCCCAGTGTGGGGGTGCCTAGCAGAAGTACCGGATAGGAGAGAAAACTGTCCAGCGAGGTACGGTTAATATTGACCGGTTCGTCTGCTGCGTCTCCCAGCTTTTTGTGAATCAACTTGGCTATCTTGCGGGTTTTTCCCGTATCAGTGCCAAAAAAAATACCAATGTTCGCCATAACATGCTCCTGACTGACAAGATGAGAGTGGAAAGACAACCGCCCGCAGGCGGTGAGTATCTGCATGCCTTCTTGTGACGAGTCTGGTGCGAAGATCGTGCCAGATTTTTGTTGAGTGCCGTTGGTGATAATTTGCACACTTATGGCGCAATATTGCACTATTAGAGAACGTTTTCGTTCCTACACCAACAACTGAAATACGGTGTTTGTCTTGAGAAAATGCCGTTACCGTATGAAATGGCGAAAAAACCCGCATCAGGATCAATATTCAGGCGAGTTAATGAATAAAAGGTGCAATGTTTGCATGGATATTGGTGCCGGTAACAGGCCGGATAAGGTTGTCAGATCGTGGCACAAATTGTTGCGAATCTGACATAACGGCACCTGTTGTTGTAAGGATAAGCCATGAGCATGAACCTGATGACGGAGTCTTTCCCGCTGGGGGAGATCGCCAGCCATTTATCGCGCCAGCATCCGGCGCTGTTTTCCACCGTGGTGGAGCAATCGTCTGTGGCCATATCCTTAACGGATCCGCAGGGACGCATTGTGTACACCAACCCGGCGTTTTGTCGCTTGACCGGATTTTCTCTGTCGCAACTGCTAGGGGAGAATCACCGCATACTGGCCAGCCAGCAGACGCCGCACGAGGTCTATCAGGAGATGTGGCATACCCTGCTGCAAGGGGAGGCGTGGCGTGGGCAACTGATTAACCGTCGCAATGACGGCAGCCTTTATTTAGCGGATATCGACATTACCCCGATTGTGAACTCCCAGGGAGAATTGGAACACTATCTGGCAATGCACAAGGATATCAGCGCCCGCTATGCCCTCGAACAACGGTTGCGTAACCATATGACGCTGACCACGGCGGTGCTGAACAATATCCCTGCGGCCGTGGTGGTTGTGGATGAAAACGAACGTGTGATTATGGATAACCTGGCATACAAAACCCTGTGTGCCGATTGTGGCGGGCAGGAAGTGTTGGCGGTGCTGGATTACCACAACAATAAAGCTGCGTTACGCGAGGGGGTGCCACAACCAGTGTTGGTGCGTGGAATGACGCGCTGGCTTACGCTGGGCATCTGGGCATTACCAGGGGTCAATGAAGAAGCAAGCCGCTATTTCACTGACAGCGCATTACCCCGCACGTTGATTGTGATCACCGATTGTACCGAACAGCAACAACAGCAACAGCAAGGGCAACTCGACAGGCTGAAGCAACAGATTACCAGTGGCACCTTACTGGCGGCGATCCGTGAATCGCTGGATGCGGCGCTGGTGCAACTTAACTGCCCGCTTAACATGCTGGCGGCGGCACGTCGCCTTAACGGTGGAGATCGCAGCAGCGTGGCACTGGAATCCGCTTGGCGAGAGGGTGAAGAGGCCGTGGCGCGATTACAGGCATGTCGCCCATCGCTGGCATTTGAAACGGCGGGAGAGTGGCCGGTAAAAACGTTACTGGACGACCTTATTGCCTTGTATCACACGCGTTTTAACGGTCAGGACAGCTTGCACTCTGTGCTGGCATCGCCGCAATTGTTAGGGTTTGGTCAACGTACTCAGGTGCTGGCGTGCCTTTGCTTGTGGCTCGATCGCACACTGGCATTGTCTGCGGAGATAGCGTCTGCAGAGCCAGTGTTGACCAAGGCCCTTCCCTTTTCACTGGCTGTGCAGATCTATGCCCGAGAAGAGGGCGGTTGGCTGTCGCTCTATATCGAAGACAATGTGCCCTTGATGCAGGTGCGCTACGCCGCTGCGGCGGCAGCCACCATTAGCACACCGGGTAAAGGTATGGAGCTTCGATTGATACAAACGCTGGTAGCGCACCATCAGGGCGCTATCGATCTGACATCGCGTCCGGCGGGTGGTACCTGCCTTACGCTCCGTTTTCCCCTCTCTGCTGTGTTGACTGGAGGTGCAAAATGACTCGCGTACCTGATACTGGGAATGTGGTGTGGCGTTTCGATCTTTCGCAGCAATTTACTGCTATTCAGCGCCTCAGCGGGGCGTTGAGCCGTGCGACAACCGTGCGCGAGGCTCTTCAGTCAGTGCTGCGCGTGTTGCATGATGATGCCTTTATGCAGCATGGCATGATTTGTCTCTACGACACACAGCGCGGCGTGTTAGCGGTGGAAGCGCTGCACGAAGCGGATGAGCAGTTGATCGCCAGCGGCAGTCAGGTTCGTTATCGACCCGGAGAGGGGTTGGTGGGAACCGTGCTGTCTCAGCATCAACCGTTGGTGTTGCCTCGGGTGGCTGACGACCAGCGGTTTCTGGATCGCCTTGGCCTGTATGACTATAACTTGCCGTTTATTGCCGTTCCTCTGTTTGGGATAGAGACGCAACCGATTGGCGTTCTGGCTGCCCAACCTATGGCTCGCTATGAAGAACGGCTTCCGGCCTGCACACGATTTCTGGAAACGGTCGCCAATATGGTGGCGCAAACGGTGCGATTGATGCAGCCTGCACGTCCGGTGGCAGAAGCGCCAAGCCCGGTGGAACGGGCTCCTGTCTGTGCCACTCCGCGTTCGTTTGGGTTTGAAAACATGGTGGGGAAAAGTGCTGCGATGCGCCAAACCATGGAGATTATCCGCCAGGTATCGCGTTGGGACACCACGGTATTGGTGCAAGGAGAAAGCGGTACCGGTAAGGAACTGGTGGCTAACGCCATTCATCACCATTCGCCTCGTGCAGCCGCACCTTTTGTGAAATTCAATTGCGCTGCCTTGCCAGATAACCTGCTGGAAAGCGAACTGTTCGGCCATGAAAAAGGCGCGTTTACCGGTGCGGTTCGCCAGCGTAAAGGACGGTTTGAACTGGCGGATGGCGGTACGCTTTTTCTTGATGAAATCGGCGAAAGCAGCGCCTCGTTTCAGGCCAAACTGCTGCGTATTTTGCAGGAGGGTGAGATGGAGCGGGTTGGTGGAGATGAAACGCTGCGGGTGAATGTGCGTATTATCGCTGCAACTAACCGCAATCTGGAAGAAGAGGTGCGTGCCGGCCATTTTCGAGAGGATCTTTACTATCGTCTGAACGTGATGCCCTTGGCGCTACCGCCATTGCGCGAGCGTCAGGAGGATATTGCCGAACTGGCGCACTTTTTGGTGCGTAAGATTGGTCAACATCAAGGACGTGCGTTGCGTATCAGCGATGGCGCAATCCGTTTGCTGATGAGCTACAGCTGGCCAGGCAACGTGCGCGAGCTGGAGAACTGTCTGGAACGCTCCGCCGTGATGTCGGAAAGCGGACTGATCGACAGAGACGTCATTTTGTTCAATCACCGCGAGGCCGCGCCCAAGGTGAGTGTGGCTGCACCTGTGCACGAAGAAAGTTGGCTGGATCAATCGCTCGATGAGCGGCAGCGGCTGATTGCCGCGCTGGAGAAAACTGGCTGGGTGCAGGCGAAAGCGGCACGGCTGCTGGGTATGACACCGCGCCAGGTGGCCTACCGTATCCAGACGCTTGATATCAATATGCATCGGTTATAGGTTTTTTTGCAGGCGGTCAGCTGTGCGCGTTAACTCACGAGGTTATTTGCATCGTGCATTGCACGCGCGCCGACACGGGGTGTTCAAACGCCATCACCCCGTGCTTCTTGGTTTTTCGCAGCGCCAGACTGATGACAAAGTGACTTTACCTCTCGTCCACCTCGGCGTAATTTCTTATGCGACAACAACCAACACATTGAAAAACACGACCTTGTATCAGGAATCACTCCCTGAACCTCACAACAAGAACACAAGCACCTTGTCGGGATTGTGGGATTAAAGACATTGTCGCGCCACTGCAACAATCCCGACAAAACCAGAACGCAAATAACTTCTTTATTTTATTGTTTATAAACATATTTTCATCGGTTGTTCAAACGGTACGGGCTTTGCAGCAGCTTAAGCAGGATTCCGTAACCGTAGGCATTATTATGACAGCATGTCCTTCCGCATCCGGCGCAGCAGGCTGCCGGACATCTCAGTTCAACGGGGTGACGCCGTTGCAGTCCAGCAAAGCCGCGCACCATCCTTGCTATTCAGTGAGTGGTCATCACCGTTTCGCACGTATGCATCTGGCGGTGGCGCCTGCCTGTAATTTGCAATGCAACTATTGCAACCGCAAGTACGATTGCAGCAATGAATCACGTCCTGGCGTGGTATCGACATTGCTGACGCCTGAACAAGCCGTCGCACAGGCGCGCCAGGTGGCGGCAGCGATCCCACAGCTATCAGTGGTGGGTATTGCTGGGCCTGGCGATCCGCTGGCTAATCTGACGCGCACGTTTAACACCTTAACTCAACTACGTGAGCAACTTCCCGATGTGAAACTGTGCCTTTCCACCAATGGTTTACTGTTGCCAGAAGCGGTAGATCGTCTGCTGGATGTTGGCGTGGATCATGTCACCGTAACGCTCAATACGCTGGATCCCGCCGTCGCCGCGCAGATCTATGCCTGGCTATGGTTGGATGGAGAGCGCTATACCGGTGAAGAGGCAGGCCGAATACTGCTGGCGCGGCAGGAAGAGGGGATCCGTCGTCTTACGGAGCGAGGCGTTTTGGTGAAAATCAACTCGGTTCTGATTCCCGAGATCAATGAAGCTTCTATGCTGGCTGTCAGTGAGAAGGCCCGCGATTGGGGGGCTTTTTTACACAATATTATGCCGCTGATTGCGCGCCCAGAACACGGCACGGTCTTTGGTCTGCAAGGCCAGCCAGAACCGGATGCGGAGTGTATGGCGCGCGTGCGGGCGCGCTGTGGTCAGGTGATGCCACAAATGTCACATTGCCAACAGTGTCGTGCAGATGCGATCGGTATGCTCGGTGAGGATCGCAGCCAGCAGTTTCCGTTATCAGCATTGCCCGCAACACCGCAGCCGTATACACCGTTGATGCATCAGCGTGCACAGTTGCATGCCAGCATTGCGACGCACGGTGAGTCGGAGGAACAAGAGGCGTGTTTGGTGGCGGTGGCTTCCTCTCAGGGTGATGTTATTGATCAGCACTTTGGGCATGCACAACGCTTCCAGATTTACAGTTTGTCGGCAGCGGGCGTGGTGCGAGTGAATGAACGTTTTACACCGCAATATTGTCATGGCAGCGCAGAGTGCCCGCCAGAAGAGAATGGTGATCGCATGGCGAGACTGCTTGAACTGCTGGCGGATGTACAAGCGGTATTTTGTGCACGCATAGGCTACGGCCCCTGGCAGCAATTAGAGCAGCGCGGTATTCAACCCTGTGTAGAGGGGGCATGGCAAAACGTGACTGAGGTGCTGAGCGACTGGTGGCAACAACGGCAAGGGCAGTCTGCTGCAGAGCCCAAGGCACAAGGGGCAGCCTGATGACGCAAGCGCATTACTGGCTACGGCGGTTGTTAACGCAATATGAATCGGGGGCTGCCAGCTTTCCTTACCATATGGGGCTTTCCACCTCGGCTTGGCATGCACTGCTGGTACAAATGCGCTGGTCGGCGGCAACACTTACACCTGTGCATCAGCAGCGTTTGATACTGTTAACGGAGTTGCAATCACACCGCAAGGCAGAGTGCGACCAACTTGCCAACTGGTTGTTTGAGCATGTGGTTGAAGAGGCGGCACCGATGCATCGCGTTATTGCCAGCGCATCACTCGGGTTTAACCATCTCTGGCAAGATTTGGGGCTGGATTCTCGGGCCGAGCTGCGTGAACTGATGACGGACTGCTTTCCATCACTGGTGGCACTCAACGTGAACAATATGCGTTGGAAGAAATTCTTCTACCGCCAGCGTTGCTTGCACAGTGAAGGGGAGCTGATGTGCCGCTCCCCAACGTGCGATGACTGCTGTGAATGGGCGCACTGTTTCGCGCCCGAAGTGTGAGGGTTTAGAACGACGTAGTCACACCCAGATAGTAAGCGCGCCCCGGTTCATTATAAGTGGAAGCCCCTTCGGCGGCACGGTACAGGCGCTTATCAAACAGGTTGCTGATGCCGCCGTTGATGCGCAGGTTTTTATTTACCTGATAGCTTGCCCCAGCCCCCCAAACGGCGTAACTGCCGATAGTGCGAGAAGAAAGACCAAGACGCTGCTCTGTATGGTTGGTGGCAGTATGGCGTGGCTTTTGCTCGCCATACTGTGTCCAACTCAGGTTAGCGGAGACCGCTTCGGTAACCTGCCAGTCCAGCAAGGTATTAACGGTATACTTGGGAATGATCGACAGTGGGTTACCGGTTTTTTTCTCTTTTGACTCGATCATGTATGTGGCATTGGTGCGCCAATCCAACACATCGGGAATGACGGGTACACGCAGGTTGGCTTCCAGCCCTTGCACGATGGCTTTACCACCGTTTTCCCAGCGTAATACATTGGGGGTGCCTGGCGGGTTGATCAGTTCAGTACCCGACACAATTTTGTTGTTGTAATCGTTGTGGAAATAGGTCAGCCCCGCTTGATAACCGTTGTGGTTGAATTCCAGACCAATCTCTTTGTTGATGCTGGTTTCTGGTTTCAGATCCGGATTACCCAGCAGATAGCAGGCCGTATAGTCCGTGGTGAGCGGGCAACCGTTACCGCGCGAATAAAGCAGATAGCCAGGTGATGACTGGTACAGGTTAGGTGCTTTAAACACCCGCGCGATACCGGCTTTCAGACTGAACATGTCGCCCAGTTCCTGTTGCAGGTTAAGGCTGGGGCTGTAGTTGGCACCGAAGCGGCTGTGATAATCAAAGCGTAAGCCGGGAATGACTTTGGTACCCGGCACGACTTCAATACTATCTTCCAGATAAACGGCACTCAGCCCGGCGCTGTTTTTGCTTCTACGCTGATGAGGGTCGATGGACGAACCGGGTAGTGTGTCTTCTGATTTCCCTGTGTATCCACTGGAGGCGGGATCGTTTAACTGTTCGCGGCTCCATTCGGCACCCAACGTTAACGTTTGCTCCGCCCAGCGTTCCAGTGGGATATTCACTTCACCATTGACGCGATAGTTATCTAGTCGACTGGTAGTGTAGTGCCCAGGGTTATTGATGGTACCTTCGCCACCTCCAGCGAGCCCCTCAGACAAACGCGTGTTGTTTGTGTGATCGTAGGCAAAGCCAAGGCGCGATTGCCCCCAATCCCAAATACCGTGATGGGTGAGCGCATAGTTTTGGCGATACATGCGATTGGTTTCTGCACCGCTTTGTGCCAGAGCTTCGGGGATCGCGCCGCCGCCGCTGAATTGTGTATCACCGGTATAGATATTGCCTTGACGGCTGTAGCCTGCATCAAAATCGATAATCTGCTGTGGTGAAAGTTTCCATGAAAGCTGGGTGTTGATGTCGCGATTTCGTACCCCTTCGCGACCCGCCGCATAGGAACCATTCTGACTATGATTAATGTTCGGGTCATCAGCGTCAGTTTTGTTGATATTGCCATACAACCGCATAGTGAGCGCTTCGCCTGCCAACGGACCGGAGAGTGTGAAATTGGTGCGACGGGTGGCACCTTCTTTACTGCTTTCCGGTTGATTTCCATACAGCGATAATGTGCCTGTCCAGTGATTGGTCGGGCGCTTGGTGATGATGTTGACCACGCCACCGGCAGCACCGGAGCCGTAACGCGCCGCTGCTGGACCTCTTAGCACTTCAATACGTTCCACGGCTTCGGCCGGTACCCAGTTGGTGTCGCCACGGGTGTCACGTTCACCGTCCCAGGAATAACGGATAGCGTTACGCGAGATAACCGGACGGCCATCAATCAAAATCAGGGTGTTTTCCGGCCCCATGCCGCGCAGATCGATTTGGCGATTGTTACCGCGCGCGCCCGTGGCGCTGTTACCGGTCAGGTTCACTCCCGGCATCTTACGGATGATCTCTGACAGATCGTTAACCGGCGGTGACTTTTGAATGTCTTCCGCTGTGATAATCGAGACACCCGGCTGCTGTTTCAATTCCTGCTCGGCGGTAGCTTTGACGGTGATGGTATCTTCATCTGCGGCAAGTACCCTGCAGGAGACAGAACCAACCAAACCCGCGACGACCAAGGTCAGCGGCGTGAGTGTGAAGAGAGGCGCTTTGTGCATTGTCCTTTTCCCGATTGTTAGTAATATGAGGTTCCTTGACTCAAATACTAATGATTATCGTTCGCTAATTTGGTGGGAGGTGATGCTAAGGTACACGCTCTATTGTTAATGAAATGTAAATATGAAAAGGACGGACGAAAAAAGGAGGGCTCCCGTGGGAAAACAGCTAAAAATAACTGAAGGTGTGATACAGAGCGATGCCTTCACGCATCGCAGCGTTCAACTGCTCGTCTAAGCTTTTTAAATGAAGTCTCTGATTCATTACGATGGGAAACGAACCGCGCTACACTTATCGTCTCTTGAAATGCTGTGCGCATTTGATGCTATCTCGACAGACGCTTGTTTGCCGGTATTCCTAGCGATTAATACCTATACTACCGGTATGTCAACTTCACTTTTCGTATTTCTTATCGGGTAGGCATTCTGGCCGATTAGTGCGCTATCACCAGTGGTCTGGCGATAGCGTTGGGAAGGGGATTAGTCCAGATCGGATGCATTATGACGTTCTGCAACGCCGTCGTTACCCGTGCGATTAACCTTGCGGCCACGGATTGCTGCAGGACGTGCCGCAATCTCATCCGCCCAACGTTTGACATGGGGATAATCCTGTACCGACAAAAACTCCGCTGCTCCGTATAAGGTACCTTGCACCAGCCAACCATACCAGGGCCAGGCGGCAATATCAGCGATACTGTATTCATTTCCTGCCAGATAACTGTTTTTAGCCAATCGTTGGTTCAATACATCGAGCTGGCGCTTGGTTTCCATCGCGTAGCGGTTTATCGGGTATTCAAGTTTTTCTGGCGCATAGGCATAAAAATGGCCGAAACCGCCGCCGACGAATGGGGCTGACCCCATCTGCCAGAACAGCCAATTTAGAGCCTCAGTGCGTGTGGCTGCATCCTGCGGTAGGAGTGCACAAAATTTCTCTGCCAGATAGAGCAAAATTGAACCCGACTCAAATACGCGTACTGGTGTTTCACCACTGCGATCGAGTAGCGCCGGGATTTTGGAATTGGGATTAACTTCTACAAAACCGCTGGAGAATTGATCTCCTTCACTGATACGAATCAGCCAAGCGTCGTACTCGGCCTCGGTATGCCCAAGTGCCAACAGCTCTTCCAGCATAACCGTGACCTTGACACCGTTAGGCGTACCCTGCGAATAGAGTTGCAGCGGATGCTTGCCGACCAGCAACGCTTTTTCATGAGTAGGGCCGGAAACCGGGCGGTTGATGTTGGCGAATGCGCCGCCAGAGGTGGTCGGTTGCCATACTTTGGGTGGCACATAGGTCGAAGAACTGGCCATGAAAAACCTCCATTGATGGGGGAGCGTAGCGCGCAGCAGGTATTAATCACTACTGCGCACACGAAGCGTAACGGCTCCGTTATAGCGCTAATTTATAGTAAAGTCAGCAATAAGCTCACCTTCCCCTTTAGTGTGTATACCTTTTCCTGCCGGTACTCCGGCATCTGTTTAGCAAGATATGCACTATGCCATTTCGGGAATACACACTAGGATTTAGTGCACACACCATACTCGATATATGCGCCGTTAGAGTCTTTCGTTATATACCCACCATGGCTCATGATAACCAAATAAACAAGACCAGGATCTGCCCCCGTCACTGTCCAATAGCCGGTATTTACATTACCTGGACTCCAGCCTGATGGAAGACCCCATTCTGACCATAAAGAGCCGATTTGCCGGTTATTCTGCCCCTTGGTTAAGTGAGCATATTCAGGCATTTGCATCCCAAATTGCTGGCATGCTTGTTCAGTATTAGCATGATTTTTTAAACCCGATAAGTTATAAAACCATCGTGTTACTCGAAATGTGTATCTGTAGGCATTGATATTATCTTTCGCGATAATATTGATAGGTTTATTAAGTACGCTGGCTGCTAATGTAACATTTCCTGCACTATCAACGGATGCTGATGAGCTATCACTTGAGCTCCAAGTGTAAGTGATATTTGATGCAACATTTCCACTGGCATTTATTTGAAATGTAGCATTCGGATACGCTGTTGTTGGGAATCCGTTTCCGGCGGAGAAAGTATAATTATTTGGCGCAATAATATTGCTCACAGTACGCAATGTTAAAAAACTTACCGTCGCACTATCACTGGTGGTTTGCCCCGAGACTTCTGCGGTAACACTAAATGAACCGCCTGTCGAGTTGTCTCGATATACCGAAGCTGATACTTCTCCATTGGCATTGGTTGTGCCCGAAGATGGTGTTAGCGTAATGCCTGATGCTTCAGATGAAAAATTAACTTTCACATTAGCAGCGGGGTTACCTTGGTCATCAACAACTTTAGCCTTGACAGTATTATTTTCTTCACCAGCAATAGCCTTATCTGCTGTTGTTTCTACGCTGATACTTAAATTCTGAATGAAGGTGATGTTCACGCTCTGACTGGCATTATTGCTTAGTTTGGCTGTCACTGCGGTTTGCCCTGGATTTGTGTTGGTGAGTGTGGCGGTGACAATGCCATCGGGTCCGGTGGTGGCCGTCAGTGGGGTGACAGAGGCACCGTTGCCCGCCGTGAAGGTCACCGTCTGACCGGACAGCGGGTTGTTATGGGCATCAGTCACGACAGCTTTCACGCTGTTGAAATCAGTACCGTCAGAAACGGCATTGTCCTTGGTGACGGTCAGGTTTTCCGTTGTGATCACCGCGGTGCTGTCATCGGCAACAAAGCGGGTGTTAACGCTCTGGCTGGCGTTGTTAGCCAGTGTGGCGGTAACGGAGGCAACTCCGGCCAGCGTGTTGGTGAGCGTGGCGGTGACAATGCCATCGGGTCCGGTGG
>JADMXW010000007.1:156357-223417 GCA_015548865.1 Serratia marcescens
GGTCACCGTCTGACCGGACAGCGGGTTGTTATGGGCATCAGTCACGACAGCTTTCACGCTGTTGAAATCAGTACCGTCAGAAACGGCATTGTCCTTGGTGATGGTCAGGTTTTCCGTTGTGATCACCGCGGTGCTGTCATCGGCAACAAAGCGGGTATCAACGCTCTGGCTGGCATTGTTAGCCAGTGTGGCGGTAACGGAGGCAACTCCGGCCAGCGTGTTGGTGAGTGTTGTACTGGCGCTACCCTCATTATTCGTTGTAACCCTTGTTGTGGTGATCATCGCGCCGTTGCCAGCAGTGAAAGTGACGACTTGGCCGGGCAAGAGGTTGTTGCCAGTATCTGTTACAATTGCACGCACGGTGTTGGTGCTGAGGCCGTCAGCTATCGCGTTATTATTGACGACAGTCAGGCTGGTGTCCGTCAGCGTAGGAACCCCCGGCATTACCGTAATTCTTATGGTTGCTCGGGGCGATCTATTGCCCTGATTGTCGAAGGCTACCGCACTCAGTGTATGCACATTTATTTCTCCTGCGCGGCTGAGCTGGTAGGGAGGAAGCTTAATATCGACGGTCTGTATGGATACTTGGGAAAGCGAGCCCCCGGCGGCGTTCAAAGAAGAACTGTCCCATTCGATTCGATCAAGAGCATATTTGGACGTTACATTTGCACTGATTGAGGTAGATGATCCCCCCTCTCCTGAGATGCGCTCAGGGAGTGTGAGACGCAACAATTCCTGTTTCTGATAATCCAGAACAATATTGTTGTTACGTTCAACAAGATCATAACGGCTACCCGACAGTGTGCGGGAGGCTGCGACGGCAGAGGGATCGATATGGGAACGCCAAGATTCACCTAAACGATAGTTCAGCTGAAAATTAATTTTACTGTCACTGCTTCCACCTTTACCTGCGCGGTGATCTGCACCTACTGTCAGTAGTGGAATCGGGGTATAGTTGATACCTGCGGTGACAGCATGAGGATTTTTCTGTCGTTGATCTTTGCTAAATAATGCAACGTCATCGCCACGGTATTTTTCATACATCAGCGTACCACCCAACTGAGGGTACAAGGGAAGATAAGCTTCTGCTCGGACATCATAACCATTGGCCGGGCGTTCGTTGTAGTCAGCAAAATCACGGGATTGATGCCAGTCAGTTATTCTGAAGTAACTGTTGGCGGATAATTTTAAATAGTCTGTCCAGGCTTCAGTACCTATCCCAATCCGCTGGTTGTTTCCCGTAAGATCGTTGTCATAGAATGTATTCGCACCATACATCCAGTTATTCTTGAAGGTCCTGATGCCCGCCCCTATGTTGATGGTGTTTCGGCTGTCCTGATTGCGCGCGCCTAATTGTGTGAATGACAGGGTATTGGGTCTATCATAAAAAGGAAGCAGTACATCAACGGCGCTGTTGTTGATGGTAAAATTATCATCAATATTCATCTGTACACGCGCTGTACCAAACTGGCTTAACCACTGCTGCGTTGAAGCATTGAACTCATTGCTTGCAGCCGATCGCAACACGCGCTCTCCGGATTTAGTGGTGTTCTTCCCCGACAATGCCGTCGCCCCATATTGCATATGGTTTGCAAGTGCGTTTTCTGGTGCACTGTTGGTGTTATTACCTTTTTGATTGTCCACTGAAAAAGGAGATTTTGGGCGAGGGATGTCTATTTCATCCCCAGTCGTGAGTTTATCGAACGGTTTGGAAAATGTACGGTAGCGATTGATATCTTTCAATTCACTGAGGGTGAGCCCGTGCTTTTTTGCTACGGAATCCACATTCTCATTGGTGCCAAGAGTATAAATTTGAGTTGGGCCACTGAAAAAAGAGCTCTGCGTTTTTTGTGCTGAAGCAATGACGGGAGTAAAGGAAAGGCTCAGTGGGAAAAAAAACTGGAAGGCGATATTTGCCCAAATGATGATCTTTACGTATTTAGACTGTGTGGGTCCCGTTTTCTGCGTGGTCATTGTATGCGTTTGGTATGATGTTTTTAATGTAAAATTACGCATTGTTTTTATCCAAAAAATGATCGCTACCTTAGCGTGGCCAAGAAAGGGATTGTTTAAAAGTGATGTCAGGTTGTTTTTGTGAGTCGAATAGTGAGTTAATTCATAAACAAGAGTGCTGTGGTGATTCTAAACCACCTAAATAAAAATAAATTTTTATTTTTATAATCATTTTCCTAAAAACGTAAAGTATTCCTTTAAATCGTCAGTGTCATGCTTCTATATTCCTGTGATACGTATAGATGCTTTAATTTTTCGCTTATTTCCTTAGTTTTTTTGTATCTGTTATTCTTGCATAGATGTAGTGATATTCATTTCTTGGTCGTGTACTTTCAAAAAGGAACGCTGCGTGTGGGATACTCGCTGAGGCATTTCACCTTCAGATTATTCTTTGCGTCTTTAACATTGTCTTTTATTGTTCGCATCCCTGCTATGGGTAATGACGTTGCGACATGTTTATTAACTCCATTGCTGGTTAATAGCCTATCTGCTTTGACAGGTAGTACATACTTATCATTAAAAGGGCCGGTTCAATCAGCGTAAAAGAATCAAAGGTACTCTCGGGAAAATAAGCGTTTCATCAAATCTATTTACCTACAGGGATATTAATGGAGAAGGCATTCATTCCACGGAGTGGGATAGGGGGAATCATTCTGTTTAAAAAGTTAATGTTTCCCCACACATTCAGTTGGTTAGATTTGAGGTGGTGAAGCCGCAGACGCCCATCGACGTCTGCTTGATACCGATATCCGATCAGGCTAGCGGCCTTAAACCAAACATCTGTCGGGCATCCTCCGGTGTGGCAACCTCGAAACCGATATTTTTGATGATGGTGCTCATGCGCTCAATCAATATCGCGTTGCGCTCTACTCTCTGCGTGTGCGACAGGTAGGCGCTGTCTTCAAAACCGACTCTGACCATACAGGCACCCAACCCTAACGCCGCCGTTAAGATTGAAAAATCATCGCGCCGCCCGTAGTGGGTAATGCTCCACAACGCATCATGTGGGATATATTGGCTAAACAATGCCAGCGTGGCGGGCGTTGCCGGGCATCCTCCTTTATGGCCTAACACCATGGCATAGATAACCGGCGTCGGCAGCGGCATTTCCTGTGCGATGAGTTGCATATTATGGATCATGCCCAGCTCGAACACTTCAATTTCTGGCACAATACCGGTTTGCACACAGCGCTCGGTGACGTATTTGATCTCCGGCATCGGGTTGCGATACACCACATCGCCCAGATTCACGGAACCGGCATTCAGTGACGACATTTCCACCAGCGGACAGTCCAGCGGCGAGCAACGCTCTTCGATGGTCATATCCGAAACGCCGCCCGTTGAGCCCTGAATAACCATATCAGTGTGTTGGCGAATCAAACGCAGCGTTTCTTGAAATTGCGTCGGATCGCGCGTCAATTGCCCATTACGCTCCCGCACATGCAGATGCACCATCGCTGCACCTGCATGGTAGGATTCAATCGCTTCTCTGGCGACATCTTCCGGATTGGCGGATGTAGTGTCTCCCGCTATCGGAGCGACGGAAATAACAATTTTTCTCATACCTTTGCCTCTACGGTTAGTTCTGCGCATCCAGTCGCTGTTTCAACAGCTGAATCCCGCGCTCTGGTGAGGTCAGAACTGGCACTGGCAGTTCGCCCACTGACGCCAACACGCGCGACATCGACGCCTGAGCCAGTACGATGGCATCACAGTTTTTACCGAGTGCTTCGTGAATGCCTGCCGCAACGATAGCATCGTGTGTCTCCAATTTTCCTGCCAGAAACGCAGTGAATGCTTCGGCCATCAACTGTGAGTGAATCACCGTCTTTTTACCCAACTCGGCCGCTTTGCGTTGAATCAGTTCTAGCGTCGGTGCCAGCGTAGTGCCAACCGTTGCCAGTACGGCAATAGTGTCGTAGCGTTCGACAGCCTCTAGCGCCATGGCTTCATCAATACGCATGACGGGGATTGGGCTGATAAACTGGCAGCCCTCTACGCTTGCGCCAATGGAGGAGCAGGCGGTAAAGAATATGTCGCATCCGGCCAGGTTGGCGCTGGTGACATAGGTCGCAATGCGCGCGTTGATGGCGGGTGTGACACCACCTTGTGCCATGACATCGGCGATCATGGAATCTTCCACGATGTGCATGAGTGTGACGTCTGGCATGATACGTTTTGCCAGTTCATCCACCATGCTGAGTGTTCCTTTGCTGGTGTGAAATATGGCCGCTTTTTTCATTGTTAACCCCTTATTATTCTGAGAGCGCGGAAACGATCAGTTCAGCCGCTTCAACATCTTCGGCGACGCTTATCCCGCCCACGGCGACAGCACCAATGACGGCCTGATCGCGCAGTATCGGGATGCCGCCGGGAAGCGGTGAAAAATTGTCGTCAGCAAAATAGGACAGTGCGAGATTTTCTCTTTGTAGCCGCTCAAGTAACTTTGCCGTGGGAATACCGAACTGGGCGGCCGTATAGGCTTTACGCTGTGTGAGCGTTGCCGTGAAGGCTTTGGTGCCATCCATACGTGCATAGGCCAACAGTACGCCGTTGCGATCGCATACCGCAACAGTCAACGGACGGCCCTCATATTTCTTTTGAGACAGCGCCAACGCGGTATTGACGGCGCGGTGCGCTTGTTCAAAGGTCAGATTTTCCATGATGTTTCCTCATCTACTTTCAGCAGCAGGATCGTGTCGTGTTAGCGGCTGCCGTTATAAGAACCCAATGGAGATCCAGGGGAAGATGGCGACAATGATCAGCCCGACGGTGGCCGCCCCCAGATAAGCCCAGATATAAGGCAGCGGCTCATTCGGATCGGTTTTACTGACGGCGCAGCAGCCGTAATAGCCAACACCAAACGGCGGTGCGAATAACCCGATACCCATAGCCAATACCACGACCATGGCGTAATGCACTTCATGTACGCCCAGATCGCGCGCAATGGGAAACAGCAAGGGGCCGAACAGCACAATCGAAGGAATGCCTTCCAGTACGCTACCTAGAATGATGAATGCCACCACCGAGATGGCGACAAAGGTCATCCCGCCACCCAGTGATGCCATCAACGTGGCCAAGTCTTTGGAGAAGCCTGATTGTGTCAGCCCCCATGCCATGGCTGTTGCTGCACCAATGATGAAAATGATGGCCCCAGACAGTGATGCGGTGTCGATCAGCATCGACCAGGCACGTTTCAAGTCAAAATGACGGTAATACACTGCCCCAACCAGTGCGGTATAGGCAACGCCAATGGTAGAGACTTCCGTTGCGGTAGCGACACCTTCGATAACCGCTGCTCGGATGATAAACGGCAGGATCAGTGCCGGTAGTGCAATCACAAACAGCTTGGCGATCTCTTTTTTCTTGTAACGTTTGACCTGGCTTAAATCTTCGCTTCGGTTACGCCACCATATCACCAGGCACAGCATGGCCCCGAGCACGGCAGAAGGCAGCAATCCACCAACAAACAGTGCAGCGATGGAAACCCCGGTGACGGAGCCGATAGTGATCAGCACGATGCTGGGTGGAACGGTTTCTGTTTGTGCACCGGTGACGGAGAGCAGGGCAACCAAATCTCCGCGCTTGGCGCCGCGTGAGGTCATTTCGGGCAGCAGCACGGGAGCAATGGCTGCCTGATCTGCTGTTTTAGAACCCGAAATGCCGGACACCAGATACATTGCGCCAACCAGCACATAGGAAAGCCCACCGCGTACATGGCCGAGCAAACTCGAAAGACACTGCACCATGGCTTTTGCCATGCCGGTCATCTCAATTAAACCGCCAAGGAAGACAAACAGAGGCACCGCCAGCAGCATCATATGCGACATGCCTTCTTCCAGACGACCGACCATGGTTGGCATCGGCGTTCGCGTGGTCAGCGCCAGATAACCGAAGGTCGCCAGTGCGAATGAAAACGCGATAGGCACACCGGACAGAACGCCAATGGCAACAATTACGACGAAGAACAAGATCAGGTTCAGTTTACCGAGCGGCATCAAAATCGAACCTGAGAAGGAGAAGGCAATCACGGCAATCGCTACCACCAGTAAACCGAGATAGGTTGCCTGGGAGCGCGGTGCGGACAGTACCAGACGTAACAGCATGGTAATTAGCATCAATGTGATCCCGACGGGGATAGATGCTGCGCGCCAAAATACGCTGATTTCCAGTGCAGGCGTGACCACAATCAACTCTTCCAGCGCGTATTCCCATGCTGGTTCAAAAATTAAAATCAGGAAAGCCAGTGATACACCCATTGCCAATGCTTCTACAAAGGCGCGTTTTCCTTCGGATAAATGTGACACCAGTGCCGTCATACGCATGTGCTGTCCACGTCGTAACGCAATCACTGCACCTAGCATGGTCAGCCAGACGAAACCAATGGTTGCCACTTCGTCAGACCAGACCAACGGCGCGTGAAAAACATAGCGGGATATAACACCAGAGAGCAGGACAACAATTTCCGCCAGCACCAGAAGCCCCGCCAGAGCCTCGATCCCACGGCCCATATAGTCATAAAAAATTTCCAGACCATTGGCCATTCTCCCCGGTGGAAGAAGCGGCTTAATTTGATGTGAAACTTCCATTCGCTTTACTCTTGTGAATTTTTGATAAACAGGATCGTTCAGGAGTGGGAGCGTGTGCCCCAATAGCCCGCGCCTGTGCCAGAGATCTCTTTTCGGGCACAAGCGCAATATTCCTGAATCCCCTTAAGAAAGTTTGCCCACGGCGCCTTCAAGCAGAGCCCAGGCCTCATCGCCAAATTTCTTGTGCCAGGTGGCGTAATAACCACTCTCTTTTAGCTTTTGACGGAAACTACTTGGGTCGGTCGTGTTGAATATCAGGCCAGTGGCTTTAAGGTCGTCCAGCAGGCTGGCGTTCAGGCGACTGATTTCTGCACGCTGATTCATCGCGCCTTCTTTGAACGCAGTGGCAACAATTTGCTGTAAATCAGGTGGCAGACTTTGCCAGGATTTCTTGTTCATGATGCACCAGTAGCCATCCCAAATATGGTTGGTTAATGAGCAATATTTCTGCACTTCGAACAGCTTGCCGGTTTTCAGCACCACCAGCGGATTTTCCTGCGCGTCTATCACGCGGGTCTGTAATGAGGAGTAGACTTCAGAATACTGCATGCCGACGGGTGCTGCGCCCATGCCTTTAAACATATCGACAATAATCGGACTGACGGGTACGCGGATTTTCAGCCCCTGCATATCGGCCACCGTGTTTACCGGCCCGGCATTGCTGGTTATCTGGCGAAAGCCGTTGTCCCACATGTTTTCCATCGCGTGCAAGCCAACACGGTCAAACCCTTGACGCACCAGTGCGCCGAGAGGCCCATCCATGGTTTTCCATACCTGATCGTAATCAGCGAACGCAAAGCCTACGGCATTGATTGCAGCCACGGGGGCCAGGGTGGCAATCACCAACGAGGAGGGGTTAAACATATCGATGCCGCCGCGTCTTACCTGAGCTAGCATATCGGTGTCGCCCCCCAGCTGGTTGTTCGGGAAGACATCAATCACCACGCGTCCTTGAGTACGCTCTTTAATCAGATCGGCTGTTTTCTGTGTCCAGATGCTGAACGGATGCTCCTGCTGCAAATTGGTGCCGTATTTGAAATGGAATTCTGGCTGTGCGGCGTTAGCGATAAAGGGGAACCCCATAATAGCCGTTGCCGGCGCGGCAACGGCGGCGGCTTTTAGAAATGTGCGTCGTGTGATGTTCGACATGATGTCCTCTCTCAATCATTCTGGTTAGGTACAGAGAATATTGACCGGGTATACCTGTCATACTTCACGTTGCAGGTGCGTTGGCTGCGCTCGTTATTCGGCCCATCCCTGGGCTTCACCTCTAACGAGGCCGCCGCACGCGGCGTTCAAATCTGCTCCCGGCAGATTTGTCACCCGAATCACTTACCTGAGTAAGCTCATCGGGATTGATGAACCTCATCCCTGAGGTTCACTCTGCGGGCCATCGCAAGCGCTGTTCAAATTTGTTCCAGACAAACTTGTCCCTCACTTGCCGCCTTCCTGTAACGCGAATTATTTTGGGTATAGAACTGCTGGATCGGCCGGTTGGCTTATCTCTCGTTCAGTCCTGAAGCTTCTTTGTTGTTTTTTGTTAAATCCTGTGTCGAGCGGATTCACGTATATCAACCGCCGGCACGTTTTGATTTTTATTTCTGTAATATACTTATTTATAAGTTTTTTATTATGATGTTCGCTTACTGAAACCTGGGTGATAGCGCATTTTGCGTTCAACATCAGTATGCGTTAATCGAAATAAACCACAACGACTTAACGTCCAATTTGTGACTTTTGTATAATTTCTCCACTTATTTTAAAAATAAATCACAAAAAAACGCGCCAATCGGCGATACTGTGACCCGTATTTAATATTTTTTCACAAGTAACGATGATAATGAGGCACTTTCCTCGACGACGGAACAGGGTTATCTCTATGTCAATCAACACGCAAAGGCCCCGTGCCATGCCGCCTAAAATAGGCGTTATCGCCGATGATTTTACCGGTGGCACTGATATCGCCAGCTTTTTGGTCAACGGCGGATTGTCCGCTATTCAGGTGACCCAGCTTGATGAACAAAAAATCACAATTGATGCTGATACCATCGTCGTCAGCTTGAAAAGCCGTTCCTGCCCGGCTGACGAGGCCGTGACGCTGAGTCTCGAGGCATTGCGCTGGTTACAGAGACAAGGGTGTGAACGAATCTATTTTAAATATTGCTCGACATTTGACAGCACGGCGCAAGGCAACATTGGTCCGGTAACGGATAGCCTGCTTGATGCGTTGGGGCAGCATGTCACGCTGCTGTGCCCGGCATTGCCAGTGAACGGACGCACCGTATACAACGGCTACCTGTTTGTGAACGGTGTACCGTTGGATGAGTCAGGCATGCGCAACCACCCAGTGACACCGATGCGCGATGCCTGTGTGATGCGGTTGATGGCATCGCAGGCGGCAGGCCGTGCGGCAAACATTCCCTTCTCTGTTATTGATGCGGGGACACCAGCGGTGAAACAGGCTATTGCCGATCTGAGCCATGCGGGTTACCGCTACCTCATTCCCGATGCGCTGACGTCAACGCACCTGGAAACCATTGCCGAGGCTAGTCTGGAAATGCCATTGCTTACCGGCGGTTCAGGCTTGGCGGGTGGATTAGCTGCCGTGCTCACGCGTGGCTTGTCGGTGAACAAAACAGATGCCAGTGAGGCTGGCAAACCTGCTGATGGCGGTAAAACGGTGATTTTGTCGGGCTCCTGCTCTGTCATGACGAATGCGCAAGTCGCTGCCTATGCGACAGAGGCTCCTGCACAACCGCTCGATATCGCCCGCTGTATTGACGGTCTTGATGATTATGTTGACGACATGGCGGAGTGGGTAGACCACCTGCAAGGGGCACTTGCACCGTTGGTATATTCCACCGCAGGTGACGATATTGCACGCATTCAGGCGCGCTATGGTGCCCAGCAGGCCAGTGCAGCAGTGGAGAATTTCTTCGCCCAACTGGCGCTCAAATTGGCACAGAAGGGAGTCGATCATTTCATTGTTGCAGGCGGTGAAACCTCAGGAGCGGTGATGCAGCGCTTGCAGGTAGGCGCGTTACGCATTGGCCCACAGATAGCGCCCGGTGTTCCTTGGGTGCGAGCGGCGGATGCACCACGCTTTTTTGCGCTTAAATCCGGCAACTTTGGTGACGAACGATTCTTTTTTACCGCACAAGATTTCTATCAAAAGGATAATAAATAATGGAACGTGAACTGCGTGAACTGATGGTCTCTTGCGGTGCTTCCTACTATCAGCGGGGTTACTCCGTAGGTTCTGCTGGCAATCTATCGTTGCGGTTGCCTGATGGAAATATCCTCGCAACGCCGACCAACTCTTGCCTGGGCTCTCTGAATGCCGAGCGGTTATCCAAAGTGACGATGGACGGAGAGCAGGTGACGGGCGACCGTATGTCTAAAGAGATTGCATTCCATTTGGCGATTTATCGCCAGCGCCCGGACTGTAATGCGATTGTGCATCTGCATTCCACCTACCTGACAGCGCTGTCATGTTTGGCCGATGTCGATCCGGAAAATATTATCCGTCCCTTCACTCCCTACTATGTAATGAAGGTAGGCAAGATGCCGTTATTGCCTTACTTTAAGCCGGGCAGCATCAAGATTGCGGAAACGCTAGCGCAACGGGCACATGATGCCAATGCCTTCTTGCTGGCGAATCATGGTCCGGTGGTATTGGGGTCGTCGCTAACGGAAGCTGCCAATGCCATGGATGAGTTGGAAGAGACCGCAAAGCTGATGTTTTTACTCAAAGATGCCAACGTGCGTTATCTCACTGATGCTGAAATAAGCGAACTGCGTCCCTGAGAGTACTAAGGAGACATGATGCCCAGATTTGCCGCGAATCTCTCTATGCTGTTTACCGAAGTACCTTTTCTGGCACGGTTTGAGGCTGCCGCCAGAGCAGGGTTTAACGCGGTAGAGTTTCTGTTTCCTTATGCTTACCCAGTGGAAGATATTCGCCAGGAACTGCGCCGTAATGGATTGCAACTTGCACTGTTTAACGTCAATCCAGGTGATTATGCTGGAGGTGAGCGCGGTTTAGCCGTGCTGCCAGGACGAGAGTGTGAATTTAAAGAGTCGCTCGATCAGGCATTGCACTACGCGCAACGTTTGGAGTGCAAAAAACTGCATGTTATGTCAGGCAATACGCCTGAATCGCTCTCTACGGCAGACGCCACCGAGCTATGGCTCACCAACATGCGACTGGCAGCCGATCGTTTGGCGCAGCAGCAGGTCATGCTACTGTGCGAGGCGCTTAATCCGCGCGACGCACCGGGCTATTTCCTGCACGACCAGCACATTACCGATCGGCTGGTGAGTATGATTGACCGTCCTAATGCCCGCGTACAGTTGGATCTGTACCACGCCCAGATTACCCACGGCGATCTCAGCGTACTGATCCGTTCGTTGGCTGGGCGCATTGGGCATGTACAGATTGCATCCGTGCCTGATCGCCACGAACCTGTTTCGGGGGAAATTAATTATGCCCATATCTTCCGGGAACTGGAAAAGGCGGGATACCATGACTGGATAGGCTGTGAGTATCATCCCGAATCCAGTACGCAGAGCGGGCTAATCTGGCGGAAAGCGTTTGACGAACCATAAACGGAATTGAACAATACGTTCCACGAATAAGCTCATTCCATCAGGCGGTTACCGGCACGCGGCCGGTGAGAAACAGCATAAAAAGGCGATAGATGATCCCAGCTAAAAGACAGCAATTAATACTGACAGCATTGGTTGAGCGTGAGCTGATCTCCATTACGGAATTGACCGAACTTTTGGGCGTGTCACACATGACCGTGCGGCGGGATATTCAAAAGCTGGAACAGGAAGGGCGCGTGCTTTCCGTATCGGGTGGCGTGCAATTGTCTGAAAAAATCACCTCGGAACCGTCGCATCTGACCAAACGCACGCTGCAATTTGCTGAAAAGACCCTGATTGCCAACGCCGCAGCGCAGTACGTTCATCCGGGAATGTCACTCTATCTGGATGCGGGCACGACTTCGTTGGCACTTGCCAAGGTGTTGGAGTCCATGGACGATTTGCTGATCGTCAGCAACGATCTGATGGTGATCAACTATCTTATCGAACATTCCGAGTGCAAGCTTTACCACACGGGGGGATTGGTTTTGAGGGAAAATCGCTCATGCGTTGGCGACAGTTCTACCCATTTTCTGCATAACTTGAATGTGGATATCAGTTTTATCTCCTCCTCGTCGTGGAATGCGCGTTGGATCTCCACACCGACTGAAGCCAAAGTGGCGATCAAAAAAGCGGCCGTGGCGGCGGCGAACAAGCGCATCCTGATTTGTGATTCCAGTAAATACGGCAAGGTCGGTACCTTTAACGCGGTATCATTGGAAGAGATGGATATTGTCATTACCGACAGCAACCTGCCAGAAAGCGCGAAAAGTGCGTTGCTGCAAACTGGCGTGCACCTGGTGGTGGCGGAGTAGCTAACACAACACGTTATGCGTTGGCATCGGCAGAAAAAATAAATCAGACTGATGACAAAGTCCGTGATTCGCCGGGAAACACGGACATGCCAAAAAGGGTTTGTCAGCAACCTCAATAAATGCGGCTTTGCCTTTCGATATGGGGACTTTTCGCGAATCATACGTTGGTAATGAAAGATGACACTGACACTGCGTTGGTAACGGCACTGGCAACCTGGCAACCCGCGGTGTTAGCGTCATCAAAGCCTCAATCTGAACGCGTGGTTATAACTTCAGCACCTTGAGCCCATACTCCTGCGGGTTGGCAATACAGACCAGTTTACCCACTTGTGATAAATCCCCTTTGGAGACGACGCTGCTGATATTGGTATCGGGAAAGCGCAGATTCTTCACCAAATGCACCACCGTTGGCCGACCTTTGTTATCAATATCAAGGATCCACCCCAGAAACCCAGCTGAAAATTTCGCCAGGCTGCCGATGGGGTAAGGGCCATAAATCTGAATGTATTTTACCAACAGCGGCTTGTCATAGGCTTGGTGCGCTTCATGGATTTTACGATAGGCTTCCAGTGGCGTACGGGGAGAGACGCCATTACGCGCGTGTCGCAATGTGTTGACGGCTTTGATCACCGATACTAGCCTGACGAGCGGTGATAATTGAGCACTCTGTTTGCCTGCCGGATAGCCGCTACCATCGAGACGTTCATTGGCATTTTCGATCACTTCACGGCAAACAGGGCTCATTTCCCAGCCGAGTTCACTCAATTTACGACATAGTTCGGTAACATGACCGAGTAGTATCGCTTTCTGCGCCGGATTCATATTGACTTTCAATGAGGGAAGATGGGCATTAACCAACAGGGGTTTACCCATGGTGTGTAACAGCGTGCCCAAAACGGCCTCACGTATTTGTGCATCGTGGGGATCGTGAATTAACAGCATGTCAGCCAATGTGCCGGAGACTTGCACCGCATGCCGCACCCAGTCGGCTTCGTCACGCAGAAATGACAAGGCATAGAGGAATGCTTTGCGATCGCTTTTGACCAGATATAACAAGGTATCGACGCAGTCATAAAAAATATCCAGCGGTAGCTGGTTGCGCGTTTTTAGGTACATCAACCCAATCTGGAGACGATGGGCCACTTCCAATACGCCTCGTTCCATTGGGGTTTGGCGAGTGCGTTTTTCGCGTTCCTGATTTTCCCGTAACAGAATGCTCTTCTCCTTGGCACTGGGAATAAACAGAGGAGAGGGGTAGATCATGCTGCCGGTAATGCCGGTACGAAATGCGGCCTCTCTTTCCACTTCATTAGTACAGTGAAACAATGCTTCAGATTGCAATGAAGATAAATTAATGAATTGCACCCCGACAGCGGCATAACCATTATTGCCAAAAGGACGCATATGGCGAATTCTTCCCTCAGCAAAAAGCACCGTTCCATTTGGAAATTCTATCGTTATACTCGGAATTGCCTGACCTACCTCCACGGCAATACTTTCAACAAGATCGATTTCGACCAGACATCCGCCGGTCGAAAGGTTGCGTAATTTACCTGTTACGGTAAGTACATGACGGTAGATCTCGACACGGACACGGGCTTGCATTCCAAGAATAAACGGAATACGAATAGCGCCACGATTTTCAGTAACAAACACCGAATCGGGTAGCTTACATTCCAGCCGGTATAACATGCTGTCTACCTTGAAAAATTTTGCCGGAATATTACACAGACTGTAGGTCTCTCGTTCGCTGTTTTCTGCGCCTTTCAGTGCCTCCAGATCAAAACTTAATCCCCCTTCATCAAGGTAGTGCTCAATATCAGAACCCGTGTATTCGACCTCTAATATCATATTATGGGTATTGAGGCTGAGCTCTCTGACATCGGCTTTCAGAGGATACGGCATATTCTTGGCATAAATTGACATTGCATGGGGGTGCTGGATTAGCGAGCGAATAACATTATTTGGCGGGGGGGCGTAATGCTCCATCATACGATATCCCTCTTTTTATGAATAAGCCCTGGCGCTGGATAACTTTCCTGTTTTTTTAACTGAGCGCTAAGCAAATTATTTGATATAGAGTCACGGTGATAATCAAAAAAATCTAATGATTCGCTTATGGAAAGCAAACGCTACGTATTCTACATGTGCTAGTAAACTCAGTGTTTTTTGCATCCTAACAAGCTTTATACACGGTTACAATGGGTATGCCGCTAGATGAAATTGACGTGATTTTAGATAAAACAACGAAAATGACTAAAATATCCAATGTTGTTGAAATTTAGCATTATTAAATTTATTAAAATTGGGTTTTAATACCAAATATTGATATAGATTTTAGCGATCATTAAATTACAAGCAATAGTCAAAACCTATCAAATAGAGATTATTGATCATTCAAAACAATTTTCAAATGCTTTGAATAAATGTTTAAAATTTATAAGGGCGGAGTAAAAGACCCAATTCCTATGGAGAGGGAGTGAAGCAGCAAGATGAATACGAGTATGCTATATGTGAATGGCAAACGGATTTGGTTAAAGGCGGAGTACCAGCCCATCATTCATCTTCCTGAAAATAGGATATTCAGGTATGAAGCCCTTGCCCGGTTTTACTATCCGAACGGTGAGTTAATCCCGACGCAGCAAATGATTGAAGAGATTGAAGCCTGTGGTTTGATTTATCAGATTACAGATTTCATCTTTGATGTCGTGTGCCGGCTAATAAAATATAAGAAAGCGTTATCAATTTCCTTCAACCTTTCATCGCTTATTTTCAACGATATTGAGTATTTGGATAAGTTGCATCAAACCTGCTTGATATACGGTGTCAACCCACAGAATATCGAAATAGAGTTAAGCGAAAAGATTACTCAGCAGCAATTGATGGAGGGGGCTGCATTTTTAAGTAAAGCTAAACGTTATGGCTTTATGATCTCATTAGATGACTTTGGCGCCGGATGCCTGAAAACAGACAGCCTTGCACTGTTCAATTTTGATACGATAAAAATAGATCGCTCTATTGTTAATGGTATTGGTACCGATCTCTCCAAATTAGAAAAGATGCAAAAGTTATTGCACGTTCTCATCCCCCTTGGTGTCAATATCATTTGCGAAGGTGTTGAAAAAGCCGCTGATTTGAATAAGCTGAAGCATTACTTACCGATCTTTATCCAAGGCTATATCTTTTATCGTCCTTTAACGTTCAATCAACTTAAACTTCTGGAAGATTTTTGACCCTTCTTTCTGTCCGCGTCTTTGCCATCATCCCTCAAATACTCACGAAACAGCAACGTGTTACCGAGATTGCTACAAACCCTTTTCAGCATGTCCGTATTTCTCAGCAAATTACACCAATGGGCACGGCTCTTAGCCGTGTTCCATAGCTGTTCCGCTCTTTTCTGGCAAGCCGGAGCAATGTCCCTTTGTCTTATAACCACAATAAAAATGTGGAAATGAGGCAGTGTTCATAAATATGTTGATACATTTCATCACCTCTTCTTACTTTTGATCAAAAGCAATATTTTGAATGCATCTTTTTGTTACTGATAGTCGCGGATAATGTCATGATAGTTTTTGGGGTTATGTCGTATTGCTGTCATCAAGATAGTTAAAAAGGCCGCCAGCGGGTGGCTCAATTCGGACATATGCGCATGGTCAGGATCAGCATGTTAATCCCCTCTCTGTGGGGCATGGTAGCCAGCCTTTTCATTCTTTTTCCCGCGCAGGCGGAGGATGCAACGGCAGTGAAAACCCCTGTCGCTGTAGAAGCACGTAACGATACATTCACGCAAAAACACCCCGATCAGTACAATTCGTGGAAAGCGACCAGTGAGCAATCTGAGCGCCATGATGCACTGGCCGAAGACCCAAACATGGTGATTCTCTGGGCGGGGTATCCGTTTTCACGGGATTACAACAAACCGCGCGGCCACGCCTTTGCGTTGACTGATGTGCGCGAAACCTTGCGTACCGGGGCACCTAAAAATGCAGAAGATGGTCCGTTACCCATGGCGTGTTGGAGCTGTAAAAGCCCGGATGTTGCCCGCCTGATTCAGCAGGAAGGAGAGGACGGATACTTTAAAGGGAAATGGGCGCGTGGCGGTCCGGAGATCGTTAACGATCTTGGCTGTGCCGACTGCCACAACACGGCTTCACCCGAGTTTGCGCAGGGCAAACCCGCGCTGATGCTTTCCCGACCTTATGCTGCCAGAGGGATGGCATCGATTGGCAAACCTTTTGAAAAAGCCGGTCGTTTTGACCAGCAAGCCATGGTCTGCGGGCAGTGCCACGTTGAGTATTATTTTTCCGGCAAAGATAAAGCGGTCAAACTGCCTTGGGACAACGGCACCAAAGTGGAAGACATGGAGAAATACTATGACGCCATCGCCTTTTCTGACTGGACCAACTCACTTTCTCGTGCGCCCATGGTCAAGGCCCAGCACCCGGAATATGAAACCTGGAGTGCAGGGATTCACGGTAAGAACAACGTGACCTGCATTGACTGTCACATGCCGAAGGTTAAAAACGCGAAAGGCAAATTTTATACCGATCACAAGATTGGTAACCCATTCGATAATTACGAACAAACCTGCACCAACTGTCACACACAAGACAAAGCGACCCTGCAGGGGATTGTTGCTGAGCGTAAGGCGGCTATTCAGTCTCTGAAACTGAAAGCTGAAGACCAACTGGTTCATGCGCATTTTGAAGCCAAAGCGGCCTGGGATGCGGGGGCAACCGAGGCAGAAATGCAACCGATTCTGACTGACATCCGCCATGCCCAATGGCGCTGGGATCTTGCGATCGCATCCCATGGCATTCATATGCATGCGCCGGATGAAGGGTTAAGAATGCTCGGTACCTCTCTGGATAAAGCTGCCGATGCGCGAACCAAACTGGTGCGTCTGCTTGCGACCAAGGGGATCACGCAAGAAGTCAAATTGCCGGATATCTCAACCAAAGAAAAAGCACAGCAGGCGATTGGGCTCAATATGCAACAAATCAACGCGGAGAAGCAGGATTTCCTGAACACAGTGGTGCCGCAGTGGGATGAACAGGCGCGCAAAGCCGGGCGACTGAGCCAATAACCCCTACCGCCCACGAGCGGGCGGTCATTACGTGGAGTGGATATGAGCGTATTACGTTCGTTATTAACTGCCGGGGTGTTGGTGCTAGGCATGTTTTGGACATTGCCGGGACAGACGGAACCCACATCTCAGGCACCGACAGGAAAACGGTGGACGGTGATGCCGCAGCGCAACCCTGATGAGGCATGCCTACAGTGCCATAAGCCGGAAGAAGATGGCATGAAGGGAAAACATGCAACGGCAATCAACCCGCAGAATCGTCAACAGATGACGTGTACCCGTTGTCATGGCAAGCCGTCGCTGCATCACCGTGAAGGGGTGAAAGACGTGATGCGTTTTAACGACCCGATGTATACCGTAGAGCAGCAAAACGGTGTCTGTATGTCATGCCATACCCCGAAGCAGTTGCAAAAGTCGTTCTGGCCGCACGATGTGCATGTGACGAAAGTCGCTTGTGCAAGCTGCCATCAACTGCACCCGACACAGGATAAAATGCAGGCACTGGATGACAAAGGACGCATCAAGCTGTGTGTCGATTGCCATAGCGATCAGCGCAATAACCCAGATTTCAACCCGTCCTCCGTTCATCTGGGTAAGAGGCAGCCATGAGTTGTTCTCGTCGTCAATTTATCGCTCGCATGGGCGGGCTGATTGCCATTACCAGCACAACCGGGCAGGTAATGGCACAGACATTGAAAATCAACGGCGTGCGCTACGGTATGATCCATGATGAATCGCTGTGCATTGGCTGCACTGCCTGCATGGAAGCCTGTCGGGAAGTCAATCAGGTGCCGGCCGGAGTATCACGTTTAACGATTATTCGCAGCGAACCGCTCGGTACGTTTCCGGATATAAAGTACCGGTTTTTCCGCCACTCCTGTCAGCATTGTGATAATCCTCCCTGCGTGGATGTCTGCCCAACGGGCGCGTCATATCGTGATGCGGAAAACGGCATTGTCGATGTTGATCCCTCACTGTGCGTGGGCTGTCAGTACTGTATTGCTGCCTGTCCTTATCAGGTGCGCTTCATCCACCCTGAGAATAAGACCGCGGATAAGTGCGATTTCTGCCGCAAGACGAATTTGAAAGAGGGAAAACCGCCTGCTTGTGTCGTGGTTTGTCCGACCAACGCGTTGACGTTTGGCAATCTTGACGATCCGGACAGCGAAATTTCCCGACTGCTCAATCAAAGACCGACCTATCGCTATAAACTCGCGCTGGGCACGCGGCCCAAGATGTATCGCGTACCGTTTAAATTTGGGGAGATTCATCAATGACATCCATCTCTTCAGGCCCGTTCCATTTTGCATCGTTAGTGTGGGACTGGCCGATCGCGATTTATCTGTTTTTGATAGGAATTTCCGCCGGATTAGTCACGCTGGCAGTATTACTACGACGCTATCGTCCTGCATTGGCAACGTCAGACAGTACCCTGATGCGCACCACGCTGCTTCTTGCGCCAGGGGTGATTATTTTAGGGCTACTGATTTTGGTGTTTCACCTGACGCGCCCCTGGACCTTTTGGAAACTGATGTTCCATTACAGCTTTACCTCCGTGATGTCAGTGGGGGTGATGCTGTTTCAGGTTTATATGGCGGTGCTGGTGGTCTGGCTGGCAAAAATTTTCGATCGGCAGTTGATTGGGCTGCAACAGCGTTGGTTGCCGACATTTCGCTTCCTGCCGGATATGTTGGCTCGGTTGACACCGCTGATGAAAACGCTGGATATCGTGATGCTGGTTGCTGCTTGGCGTATACACCGGTTTCCTGCTTTCAGCACTCAAAACTTACCCGCTGCTCAATAACCCGATCCTGCCAATATTGTTTCTGCTTTCCGGCATATCTTCGGGCGCGGCGGTGGCGCTGATCGCCATGGCCGTGCGTGCGCGTCGCAATCCACACAGTGAAGAAGCACACTTCATTCATCGACTTGAAACCCCCGTCGTTTGGTTGGAAATCTTTGTCCTGTTTGCGTTCTTCATCGGTCTGGCATTAGGCGATGAAGGGAAGCACCGTGCACTGGTTAACGCCCTTGCGGAGGGATTCTGGGCTGGGTGGTTCTGGTTTGGCGTGGTAGGGATTGGGTTAGTTATCCCTTTACTGCTCAAACCCTGGGCCAATCGACTGCATTCCCCCTATGGCGTGTTGGCTGTCAGCAGTATGAGTCTGGTGGGTGTACTGTTGCTGCGTTTCTTTATTCTGTATGCGGGACAATTGACCGTTGTATAGCCCCCGACAAGAGGCATGTTGATGTTGCTATTGCCAGAGTTTGGCTATGTTGCGTTGTTACTTGCAAGCGGCGTCGGTGTGGCGACGACGCTGCTTACGGTAACAGGCTGCTATTGCTGTTGGCACAACGTTTATCGACTGGCGCGCAGTTGGACATGGGTACTGTTCGGTCTGGTGCTGTTTGCCTTTGCCGTACTGGCGCTAAGCTTTGTGCTGAATGATTTCTCCGTTCACTACGTGGCACAGCACGGACACCGCGATTTACCGTTCGGGCTAAAAATAGCGGCTGTGTGGGGCGGGCATGAGGGGTCTCTATTGCTCTGGCTACTGTGTTTATCTGGCTGGAGCGCCGCGTTTGCCTTTTGCTATCGCCATGCCACGGGGAATCTGTTTCCGCTCACGTTAGCGGTGTTAAGCGCAATCGCGAGTGTACTGCTGATTTTTATCGTGGTTTTTTCTGATCCTTTTGTTCGCCTGTTGCCGCCTGCTGTGTCTGGGCGAGATCTTAATCCTATGTTGCAACACATTGGGCTTATTCTGCATCCCCCGCTGCTCTATATGGGGTATGGCGGGCTGACGGTCAGCGCCGCACTGGCCTTGGCGGCATTAATTAACGGGGAATTTGATGCGCGGGCCGCTTGGGTATGCTGGCGCTGGACGCTGCCAGCGTGGTGTGCCTTAACCCTTGGCATCATGTTGGGTTCGTGGTGGGCCTATAACGAACTGGGGTGGGGCGGATGGTGGTTTTGGGATCCGGTTGAAAACGCCTCTTTGCTTCCCTGGATAACGGCCAGCGCATTGTTGCACAGCGTGTATGTGACTCGAATGCGCGGAATCTTCCGTCATTGGTCGATGATGCTGGCCATTTTGACGTTTATCCTCTGCCTGCTTGGCACCTTAATTGTACGTTCCGGCATTCTGGTGTCAGTCCACGCCTTTGCACTCGAACATGACAGAGCCGTGCCCCTGTTTATCCTGTTTGCTGCTTTGAGCGTTGCTGCGTTGCTGGTTTATGGTTGGCGCGCAAAAATGCACAATCAGGCGGCACACTTCTCTGGCTGGTCGCGGGAAATTGCCATTCTGCTGGCACTATTGTTATTCGTGGCTGTTGCACTGGTTGTGTTGCTGGGTACGCTCTATCCGATGGTCTACGGGCTTGCCGGGTGGGGAAAAATGTCCGTGGGTGCTCCCTATTTTAACCTCGTGTTATTGCCCTTTGCGGGTGTCATGCTGCTACTGATGGGATTGTCAGCGGGCGGCTATTGGAAACGTAGTGCGCGCTGGTCTACCCGACGCGTCGTTAGCTCGCTGGCATTGAGTGTCATGACCGTGATTATGCTGTGGACGCAGGGCGTTAGCGTTGCGTTGGGCAGTGGGGTTATCGTTTGGATGCTGGCGGCACAGTGGTTACAGCCCTTACTGGCGCTGCATCTGCAACTTCCGGCGTTGCTGGCACACTCGGGCGTGGCGATGCTGGCGTTGGGGATTATCTTTTCTTCGGGCAGCAAACAGGAGATCAGCGCCAATGTCGCGCAGGGCGAGCAGGTTGTACTGGACGATTACCATTTTCGTTTTCTACAGCTCAATTTGCTGGTCGGGCAGAATTACACTGCGGAGCAGGCGGTTATCGCTATCTCTCGTGGTGATGTCCCGATCGCTACCGTGACGCCGGAACGCCGACACTACAGCGTACGCCAGCAACAGATGATGGAACCGGGCATTGCCTGGGGGCCGATCCACGAGTGGTATGCGGTTATGGGGGAGAAAACAGGCGAAAATCGCTACGCCATGCGCTTCTACGTGCAAACCGGTATCCGCTGGATTTGGGGTGGTGGACTGTTGATGATGGGGGGCGCACTGCTGGGCTGGGTACGCGGGAGGCGCGCTTATGACTAAATGTGCAATGCTGCTGCTCCTGTTACTGAGCTCCGTTGCCCAGGCGCAAATGGTTGACACATGGATATTTTCCAGCCCGGAACAGCGCCAAATTGCACTGAACATCGCCGGAGAACTGCGTTGTCCACAGTGTCAAAATCAAAGTCTGTTGGAGTCTACTGCACCTGTGGCGGTCAGTATGCGCCATGAGGTTTTCTCTATGGTCGAACAGGGAAAAACCAAATCGGACATCATGGCGTTCATGACCCAGCGCTATGGGGATTTTGTCCAATACAACCCACCGTTGAAAATGCACACGGGCTTGCTGTGGTTCACGCCGCTACTGCTACTACTGTTGATTGTCGCTGTTTTGTGGCGCGTGATACGTATGCAAAGAGCAAGGGGGCAGTCATGATATTCGCTGCGGCTGTCGTGCTGGTTGCCATCGTCAGTGTGCTACTGCATCCACTCTTTCCTGTAAAAAAACATCACTCAGACACCAGGATGTTTGGTTTACCCGAACGCCTCTGGCAGTTTCAACGCCGACAGGCGCAAACGCGACTTTCTGCCCGTGAAGCACAGGTGCTGAGTGAGGAATTGGAGAGTGATCTCCCCATCTGCGAGCAAGAGCCTGCGGTGCAGAGGGTGATGCCAGTGCTACCGATTGCCATCGCCATTGCTCTTATCTTGGCGAGCGGCATTACCGGTTATTCCTTGAGTCATCGTGGTGAAGCGCTACTGGCAGAGCGTCAGCGGCTTGCCGATCCGCTGCGCGATTTTAGTGAAGCGCAGCAGCAGGAAAAACAGCTTACGGCCCTACAACGCTCGATCCGTTCCACGCCTGATGACAGCGCGCTCTGGGCTGAGTTGGGAGAGTATTACCTTTATCGCAATGCTTATGACAAAGCGCAACGCGCTTACCAACGGGCGATCGTGTTGAAAGGGGAGAACGCCGAACTTTATTCCGCGTTGGCAACCGTACTGTATTACCAATCCGGTCAGAGGATTACGCCAGCGGCGCGGGAGATGATCGATAAAGCGCTGGCACTGGATGCTGATGAAGTGACGGCATTGATGCTGTTGGCTTCGGATGCATTCTTGCGAGCGGATTATGCCACTGCCGTGACCCTCTGGCAGCGTTTGCTCGATGGTTACAGCCCGCGGATTAATCGCGTTCAACTGATAGACGCGATCAATACGGCAACGCTGTTACAGCGGAGCCAGCAATAGACGCGTTATTGCACTCAATCATCGGTTTTATTGATCTCGATAAAACAGATTAACTCTTTATGAGTAGGCCGCTGACGGAGGGAAATAAAGGCGTCATGGTATTCTAAAACCCTCAATAAGGTAAGGAGTTAAAGCCTGATGCTCGAAGCGCGCGATGTGGTCTGCATTCGTGATGAACATGTGCTGTTCAGCGCCTTATCGTTTACGGCCAGCGCGGGCGACATGGTGCAGATAGCCGGTGCGAATGGCGTCGGTAAAACCTCGTTGTTGCGCATATTGAGCGGCCTGGCAACGCCCGGTGCCGGTGAAGTGTATTGGCAAGGACAACGGACAGATCGTGAACGCGCGCGTTTCCATCAGCAGCTTCTGTGGCTAGGGCATCAACCCGGCATCAAGGGCGTCCTGACCGGAGACGAAAATCTGCGTTTTTTTTATCCGCAGCAACGCCGGGAAGCGCTTTGGCAGGCGCTGGAAGCCGTTGGGTTGGCGGGCTATGAGGATGTTCCTGTCGCGCGTTTGTCGGCAGGACAACAAAGACGTGTCGCGCTGGCGCGTTTGTGGTTGACGGATGTCTCGTTATGGATTCTGGATGAGCCCCTGACTGCGCTCGATGTCGCCGGTGTTGACATGTTGACGCAACGCATGGAGCACCATGTCTCGCAGGGGGGGATCATTATCCTTACCACGCATCAGCCGCTGCGCCCGCGAGCTCAAAATATACGCTGTATCCAATTAGTGCCGGAAGAGGAAGACTGGTAATGCGGCGGCTTATCGTTCGTGAACTGCGTGTCGCGTTACGTAATAACGCAGAAATCCTTAACCCGATGTGGTTTTTTCTGATCGTGATCATTCTGTTCCCGTTAGCCATTGGGCCTGAGCCGCAGTTGTTGTTGCGTATTGCCTCCGGTGTGGTGTGGGTCGCCGCTTTACTGGCGTCATTGCTGGCGATGGATCGCCTGTTCCGTGATGACTATCAGGATGGTTCATTGGAGCAGTTAACGCTGCTGCCGTTGCCACTGCCGTTAGTGGTACTGGCAAAAGTAGTCGTGCATTGGATGGTCAGTGGGTTGCCGCTGTTACTGCTTTCGCCTTTGGCTGCACTGTTGTTTGGCTTGGGTTTCCGTGAATGGTCGGTGATGGCGCTGACGCTGTTATTAAGTACGCCAACGCTCAGTTTTTTAGGCGCTATCGGCGCCGGGCTCACGGTCGGGTTACGTCGCAGCGGAGTGCTATTAAGCCTGTTGGTATTGCCGCTCACCATCCCGTTATTGATTTTTGCCACAGCAGCGATTGAGGCCGCCATGATGCAACTGCCTGTCGGCGGGTATCTGGCGATCCTCGGTGCCTTTCTGGCCGGGAGTGCAACGCTGTGCCCGTTCGCCACGGCAGCGGCGTTACGGGTGGGTCTGAATTGATTGTCGATCTTCTTCTTGTCGTCCCGTTGGGATGCATTTTATGCACAGTGAGCACACGATTATGTTGAAAAAAAACGAGCAGCATACCCAGCCGGAGCGGCTTTATCACCGCTGCGGCAAGCTTGTTCCCGTCTTTGCGCTGATCAGTGCGGTGATATTGATCGGGGGTTTAGTGTGGGGATTTGGATTTGCGCCCGCGGATTATCAGCAAGGGCAAGGTTATCGCATTATGTATCTGCATGTGCCCGCAGCGGTCTGGTCAATGGGCGTCTATGCCGTGATGGCTATTTTTGCCGTTTGGGCGTTGAGCAAACGTTCAGAGACCGCGGAGTGGGCCATTGCAGCGATGGCACCCGTCGGTGCGGTATTTACCTTCATCGCGCTGACGACCGGATCCACTTGGGGGAAACCGATGTGGGGTACCTGGTGGGTCTGGGACGCCCGCCTGACGTCCGAACTGGTGTTGCTGTTCATCTATATTGGCGTCATTGCACTCTACAACGCGTTTGACGATCGTCGTCTTGCGGGGCGCGCAATGGCCATCATAGTGCTGGTTGGCGTGGTGAATCTGCCGATCATTCACTTTTCCGTGGAGTGGTGGAACACCCTGCATCAGGGGTCGACGAAAATGCAGAAAACACTCGATCCGGCGATGCGCCTTCCCTTGAGAGTGATGATATTTGGGTTTATGAGCCTGTTTGTGACCTTGTCACTGATGCGTTTGCGCAACCTGATTTTGATGCAACAGCGCCGGACTTCATGGGTTGCTGCGCTGATCAATAAGGGAGAAATAGCATGATGAACGTCGCATTTACCAGCTGGCAAGCGTTCTTTGCGATGGGCGGCTATGCCTTGTATGTCTGGTTGGCCGCGGCGTTGACACTGCTGCCGCTCAGTGCTTTGGTCGGCCACACCGTGTGGCGTCGTCGCGTGCTGCTGCGGGATATTGGTTGCCAGCAAGCGCGTGAGCAGCGCAAACAGAAGGCACGTCGGAAGCGTGGGGAGGTGCCGCTGTGAGTGTATCGCATAAAACCCGGCTTTATACCGTTGTGGCCGTCGTCTGCGGGCTTTCACTGACAATAGGGCTGACGCTCTATGCGTTACGCGCCAATATCGACCTCTTCTATACCCCTAGCGAAATTCTCTACGGAAAAAATGAGACTCAGGAAATACCCACCATCGGACAACGTTTACGCGTTGGCGGCATGGTGATGCCGGGCAGTGTGCGCCGTGATAGCCAAAGCCTGCAAGTGCATTTTACCGTGTATGACGCCCAGGGATCGGTGGATGTGACCTATCAAGGTATCCTGCCGGATCTGTTCCGCGAAGGGCAAGGGGTGGTGGCACAGGGCGTGTTGGAGTCTGAGAATCGCATTGCGGCAAAAGAGGTGCTGGCGCGTCACGATGAGAAGTACACGCCGCCGGAAGTGAAAGCCGCGATGGACGGGCAACATCAGCATCAGTCATCGCCCGCGGTCAAAGAGGGCGCGCGCTTATGATGCCAGAAGTCGGGAATTATCTGCTCTGCCTGGCGCTGGGCATTGCGCTATTGCTCAGTATTTATCCGCTGTGGGGCGCCACACGACAGGATGTTCGCTTAATGGCGCTGGCACGGCCACTTGCCTGTGCGCTGTTTGCCGCTATTTTGGCGTCGTTCCTGGTGTTGGTCCATGCGTTAGTGGTTAATGATTTCACGGTGTTGTACGTGGTGAACAACGCTAACCGCGCGTTGCCGGTGTGGTATCGCGTGGCGGCAGCCTGGGGGGCGCATGAAGGTTCGCTCTTGCTTTGGGTGCTATTGATGAGCGGCTGGACCTTCGCTGTTGCACTTTTCAGCAAAGGGATGTCGAGTGATGCCGTGGCGCGCGTACTTGCCGTAATGGGGATGATCAACGTCGGTTTTTTACTGTTTATTGTGCTGACATCCAATCCCTTTACTCGGACCTTGCCAGATTTCCCGATTGAGGGGCACGATCTTAACCCGTTGCTGCAGGACATAGGATTGATCTTCCATCCGCCGCTGCTCTACATGGGATATGTCGGTTTTTCGGTGGCATTTGCCTTTGCTGTGGCATCGCTGTTGGCAGGGCGATTGGACAGTGCCTGGGCGCGTTGGTCACGGCCATGGACACAGGCAGCATGGTCATTTTTGACCTTGGGCATTGTGCTGGGCTCCGGCTGGGCCTATTACGAGTTGGGCTGGGGGGGCTGGTGGTTCTGGGACCCAGTGGAGAATGCTTCACTTATGCCGTGGCTGGTGGGTACAGCGCTGATGCACTCGCTCTCTGTCACCGAAAAACGCGGCAGCTTTAAATCCTGGACGGTATTGCTTGCCATCGGTGCATTCTCGTTGTGCTTGTTAGGCACCTTTTTGGTGAGATCGGGCGTGCTGGTATCGGTGCATGCGTTTGCATCTGATCCCTCGCGCGGGATGTTTATTCTGGCGTTTTTGGTGATCGTGATTGGGGGTTCGTTGCTGTTGTTTGCCATCAAGGGGAACCGGGTGCGCTCGCGGGTCACCCATTCGCTCTGGTCGCGAGAAACCTTCCTGCTCGGCAATAACCTGATTCTGGTTGCAGCAGCACTGGTGGTGTTGTTGGGTACGCTGTTGCCGCTTGTCCACAAACAGCTCGGGCTAGGCAGTATTTCGATTGGTGCGCCGTTCTTCAACATCATGTTTACCGCGTTGATGGCCCCTTTTGCGCTGTTGCTTGGTGTGGGGCCGTTACTACGCTGGCGGCGCGATGAGCCACAAAAACTGCGTAGACTGTTGCTGATTGCCATGGGCGTGACGGCGCTGCTGTCACTGCTGCTGCCGTGGCTGTTGCAAGACACCATCATCGCCATGACGATGGTCGGGCTGTCGATGGCTCTCTGGGTATTTTTCCTGACGTTCTACGAACTGCATAGCCATGCTACCCGACGACATGGTCTGTTGCGCGGATTAACCTCGCTGTCCCGCAGTCAGTGGGGCATGACTTGCGCGCATGTTGGCGTTGCGGTCACCGTCGTGGGCATCGCGTTTAGCCAAAATTACAGCGTCGAGCGAGATGTACGCATGAAGGCGGGGGACAGTGTGCTTATCCATGATTACCGCTTTACCTTTGAAGGCGTGCGCGATGTGGCGGGCCCCAACTGGCACAGCGCCAAGGGAACTATTGTGATCACCCGTAATAACAATCCTGAAGCAACGCTGAAAGCGGAAAAGCGCTTTTACACCACCAGTGGCATGATCATGACGGAAGCTGCGATTGATGCGGGAATCACCCGCGATCTCTACGCTGCACTGGGGGAAGAACTGGATGACGGCAGTTGGGCGGTACGGCTCTATTACAAACCCTTTATGCGCTGGATCTGGTACGGAGGCGGGTTGATGGCATTGGGCGGTATCTTGTGCATGTTCGATCCGCGTTATCGCCTGCGCCGCGCCATTCGGGAGAGTCAGCCATGAGTCGTAACGTGTTGTTTATTCCGCTAGTGCTGTTTTTACTGTTGGCCGTGGCACTGCTGTGGCAACTGGTGCGTAACAGCGACGGTGATGATCCGATGCGGCTTGAATCCGCGTTGATCGGCAAACCCATCCCGGCATTCCGTCTTGAATCTCTGGACGTGCCGGGAAAAATCTACCAGCAATCTGAACTGCAAGAGGGGAAACCTCTGCTGCTCAACGTCTGGGCGACATGGTGCCCAACCTGCCGAGCGGAGCATCGGTTCCTGAATATACTGGCGGCGCAGGGCATTCGTATTGTGGGGATGAACTACAAGGATGATCGCGTCAAAGCGGTAGACTGGCTCAAAGAGCTGGGTAACCCGTATGCCATAAGCCTGTTTGATGGCGATGGCATGTTAGGGCTGGATCTTGGCGTATACGGTGCACCGGAAACTTTTCTGATTGATGGTCGTGGCATTATCCGTTATCGCCATGCTGGCGATCTTAACATGCAGGTGTGGCAGGAGACGCTTAAACCGCTGTGGGATAAATACAGCCGTGAGGGGGGGGCATGAAACTGATTGTCCTTTTAGGCGCTTTGCTGTTGCCGTTTGGCGTAGCGGCCACCTCTACTGACGCTTGGCGTTTTGACAACGAAGCGCAAGAGCAACAGTTTCGTGAGTTAACCACCCAGTTACGCTGCCCGAAATGCCAAAATAACAGCATTGCCGACTCGAATTCGATGATTGCCTCGGATATGCGGCAAAAAGTGTATGAACTGATGCTGCAGGGGCAGAGCAAGCAGCAGGTGGTCGATTACATGGTGAACCGTTATGGCTATTTTGTGACATACGAACCCCCGCTAACGCCCTTCACCGTTTTGCTGTGGCTGCTGCCTGCGCTGTTTCTGGTTGCTGGCATCGGGATCATTGTGCTGCGCACACGTCGCGCCACGCGCACTGAGATGACGATGAGCGATCAAGAGAAAAAACGGCTACAGGCACTGTTGGGACGCACGGAGAAACGACAATGATGTTACTGACAACAGTCATTATTTTATCGTTGGCTGGACTGACCGCATTGCTATTTGCGCCTTGGTCTTCGAAAAACGACTATTCGCGTGATGCGATAAATCAGGCGCTGTACCACGACCGCCTGCGTGAAATACACGCGGATATCGCCAATGAAGGTGAGCGCACTCCACTGGTGGAAGATCTGCAACATACGCTCTTGCAGGACATTCCCGGCAGTTCCGGCGTGCCACAGCGTCCGTTGAGCCGATGGGTATTGTTGCCGGGTATCGTTCTGCTGGCTGTGGTAAGTCTGAGTGTGTTTTGGCATACAGCGGCTATTTACCGGGTGCAGGAGTGGCAACAGGTTGTGGCATTGACGCCTGATCTGATGAAACGTGCCCTTGACCCGGAAGCAGAGCCGCTGACCATTGAAGAGGTTGCCCGCCTTGGCCTGGGGTTGCGCAGTCAGTTGGAAACGCAGCCTGATAATGCGCAGGACTGGTGGTTGCTGGGGCGAATTGCCAGTCTGCTCAACAACTACGATATGGCGGTGCAGGCTTACGCTAACGCCTATCGACGCGATCCGCACAATACTGAGTTGGCATTAGATTATGCGGATATTCTGTCGCGCTCCACTAACTCACGCGACAGCGAACGTGGCGGTGAGATGTTGCGTGAATTGCTGCAAGCGGGCTCAACCAATGTGCGAGCGTTAAGTCTGTTGGCGTTCAATGCCTACGAAGGGCAACGTTATCAGGAAGCTATCGACGCCTGGAAGGGCATGTTGCGTGTTTTGCCGCAAAATGATACTCGTCGCGGAGTGATTGAACGCAGCATCCAGCAGGCTGAAGCTGCGTTGGCGGCGACCCCGTAATTTCGATTGTTGTTCGTGGTGAAAACCCGAGACTCACTGAAAAAGGGATTAAAGCGACCCACATTAATCCCTTAACTGTTTTTGACCTTATATCGCATAAAAAATAACGCTGAGGTGCACGAGACCGCCGGGTGAGCCGCATGGATGCGGCGAAAGTCAGCGCCGCGTCGGGAACGCGTCGCTGGCGGCCCGAAAAGCGGGATCGGGTGCCGAAGGTACCGCGTAGCGGCGTTATTTCTTGCGAAAAGCCAGGGGCCACGGGGCGAGGGCGATTGACCGCCCCGTGTCGGGCGCGTGCGACGTGCACTGTAAATAGTCGCACTGGTTAACGCGCACGAAACCCTCACTGTAGGGGCAAATAGACGTGTTTTAGGTGTTAGACCGTGAAAACCGAGTAGGACGGCCCCTGCCGTCCCACAAGCCTTAGACAGGATCAGAACTCGCTTTTGACACCGTGCATATCCGGCAATTGATGCGCAATGCCCTTATGGCAATCAATGCAGGTTTGGCCGGTTTTAAGCGCCTCGGTGTGTTTCTCCATCGCCACTGTTTTTTGCCCTGAGTAGTCCATATAGTCAAAATTGTGGCAGTTGCGGCACTCCTGAGAGTTGTTGCTTTTCATCCGCCGCCACTCGTTTTGCGCCATCGTTAGCCTATGTGCTTCAAACTTTTGCGGTGTATCAATGGTGCCCATGATCTTGCCGTAAAGCTCTTTACTGGCCTGAATTTTACGCACCATCTTGGGCACAAACTCATGTGGAACGTGGCAGTCTGGGCAGGTGGCACGCACACCGCTGCGGTTGTTATAGTGCGCAGTGGTCATGTATTCCTGATAAACCGTATTGTTCATCTCATGGCAACTGATGCAAAACGCCTCGCTGTTGCTGTTTTCCATGGTCTTCTGAAAGGTGGCCAGAAAGAAAATGCCGCCAGCAAAACCCGCGATTAACAATGTTCCCAGCGCCAGACGACTCGGTCGGCGCCACCACTGCCATAATCTACGCAACCATCCCGCTTTTTCAGGTTGTTTCATTGAAAACCTCACTGTCCAAAACCTTTAGAAGGGGTGAAGGTGTTGCCGGTAATCGGTGTAGCATCTGTCTGTGGCACATGACATTGCAGACAGAAATAACGGGCAGGTGCGACGTTGCCTAGCGTCTTGCCGTCACGATCAACAAAGTGGGTCGGGCTAACGCGTGGCGCGTTGGTGGAGCGGTAGTTTTCTACGCTATGGCATTGCAGACAGCGGTTAAATGTCGGCGTTACCTGATAACCATCCACGCTGTGCGGGATCATCGGCGGCTGGTTTACATAGTTGAGCGCCATACGCTCTTGCTGTTTGGGCATGCGCGTGTTGCCCGGTTGGGAAACAGAAACTTCCGGTGATTGACTTAATATATCGGCCTGCGCCGCTGCGAAGGTACTGACAATCATCGCCAGGGCGGGTATCCAGCGACACCATCCCGTTCTTAAGCTCTGGCTTTTCATGATTTTGCTCCCGATTTCCATCTAAGGGTTATTTTAAAAACGTCTTCTGCGCAGACATCAATACAGCGTCCGCATGTTATGCAGTCACGGTCGGTAACCTGCACCGGACTGTGTTTATCGAGTAGGGGCGCGCGCAGCACCTGTGGTTCCGGACAAACATGAAAGCAGTCCATGCAGCGCGTACAGCGCGCACGTTCTGCGGCTTCTACCATCAGAGCCCCTTTGCTGCCCAACCCGCCATACAGAGCACCTGTTGGGCAGAGATGGCCGCACCAGCCGTGCTCAACGACCAGCAAGTCAAACAGGAACAGCGCGATAAGAAGCCAGGCACCCGCGCCAAAGCCGAAAATCAACCCCCGACCCGTTAATGACACTGGATTGACCCACTCCCACACCAATCCACCGGTCAAGGCGCTTCCAAGCAGGATCAATGCCAGTAGCCAGTAGCGCAGGCTACGAGACAGCGTGGCAGATACGGTCATGCCGAGACGACGCCGCAGCCAGGCTGCAAGATCTGTCAGCGGATTAACCGGACACACCCAGCTACAAAACAGGCGCTTGCCTGCCAGCGCATAGCCGATAGCGATAATCAGCGCACCGATCAGCGCAAGCGTTGCGGGTAAGTGACCGCTGGCGAGGCTTTGCAGTACGATAAGCGGATCGCTGAACGGCACGGTATCAAGCAACCGGCTGGCGCTGTAGTTGCCGTGCAGTATCCAAAAGCCGAATAGCGGACCACTGAGAAACATCAGCAGTACCAGCGATTGTGTCAGACGCCTCAGCACCAGCCAGCGGTGGCTGCGCCACCAGCCTTTTTTAGCCTGGGCCTCGCGTCCGGCGTCTTGCTTACGATTTGCCATCGCGCGCCTCCAGCCAGCTAAAGCGGTAGTGATGCCCAAGTTCCCCTTTTGCCAGCGCGCGCGGCAACACTTTGATGGCAGGTTGCTCTAGTACGCACGCTTTCTCGCATTTTCCACAGCCGGTACAGGTGTTGCTGTGTACCGTTGGCAGGAAGCGAGCGTGCTTGCCGGTGCGCGGGTTGCGTTCGGGCTCCAGTGTGATGGCGCTGTCGATCAAGGGACAGACGCGATAACAGACATCGCAGCGTAATCCTTGATAATTCAGACAGTTTTCCTGATCCAATAGCACCGCTAATCCCATGCGGGCGTCATCGATGGACTCCAACGGTTGCAAAGCACTGCTGGGGCAAGCCGCCACACACGGGATGTCTTCACACATTTCACACGGAATATTGCGTGCGACAAAATAGGGAGTACCGGCCGCCGGACCGGAAACCAGCGTCGCCAGTGTCAGTGTCTGGTACGGACACGCCTGAACGCACTGACCGCAACGAATGCAAGCACCAGAAAATGCGGCTTCAGGCAAGGCACCTGGCGGACGAAGCCGCAGTACATCGGCCTGACTGCGCCGCTGTTGGATGCCAAGCACGGCCACCGCTGCTGATAACCCGGCAACAGTGCGCACCGCGTCACGCAGGAAGCGGCGGCGAGCGGGCGATGAACTTTCCGGGCACGCCATGTGCGTTACACCTTAGCCAGCTTGACGGCGCACTTCTTGAAATCAGCCTCTTTTGACAAGGGGTCGGTGGCATCCAGCGTCAGGATGTTGACCAACTGGGCGGCATCGAAGAACGGCATATACACCAGACCGCGCGGAGGTTTATTACGACCACGCGTCTCGACAACGGAGACAATCTCTCCACGGCGCGAAATAATCTTCACTTTTTCACCGCGTCGCAGATCGCGTTCCTTTGCATCCAGCGGATGGATAAACAGCACCGCTTCAGGGAAGGCGCGATGGAGCTCCGGTACACGGCGTGTCATGCTGCCGGTGTGCCAGTGTTCCAGCACGCGACCAGTGGAGAGCCAGAGATCGTATTCGCTGTCAGGGGCTTCAGCCGCAGGTTCGTAGGGCAGTGCGAATATCACCGCTTTGCCATCCGGTTTGCCGTAGAAGCGATATTCCTCGCCTGTTTTGACGTAAGGATCGTGCCCTTCGCTGTAGCGCCACTGGGTTTCTTTTCCATCCACCACCGGCCAGCGCATTCCCCTCACCTGATGGTAAGTGTCAAACGGCGCTAAATCGTGGCCGTGACCCCGGCCAAAGACGGCGTATTCTTCAAACAAGCCTTTCTGCAAATAGAAACCGAGTTCTCGTGACTCATCGTTGAGCTGGTTTTCCGGCAGTTCACTGAGCGGGAAGCGTTTAACCGCATCGTTGGCGAACAACACATCGTAGAGTGTTTTGCCGCGATAGCTGGGTTTTTGCGCCAGCAGCGTTTCTGGCCACACCTCTTCTACCTTGAAGCGCTTGGCAAAGCTGACTAACTGCCACAGATCGGATTTGGCTTCACCGGGCGCTTTAACCTGCTGACGCCAGAATTGCGTGCGGCGCTCGGCGTTGCCGTAGGCACCCTCTTTTTCTACCCACATGGCGGTAGGCAAAATCAGGTCAGCGGTCAGTGCACTGATCGTGGGGTAGGGATCGGATACCACGATAAAGTTACGCGGATCGCGCCAGCCGGGCATACGTTCCTCGTTGATATTCGGGCCACCCTGCATGTTGTTATTGCACATCACCCAATAGGCATTGAGCGTACCGTCTTTCAGTGCGCGGTCTTGCGCTACGGCATGCAAGCCAATCTTGTCCGGGATGGTGCCAGACGGCAGTTGCCACTGTTTCTCCGTGATATCGCGGTGTTTTTCATTGGTGACTACCATGTCTGCTGGCAGGCGATGGGCGAAGGTACCGACTTCACGCGCGGTGCCACAGGCGGAAGGTTGACCCGTTAACGAAAACGGACCACAACCCGGTTGGGAAATCTTGCCGGTCAGCAGGTGAATGTTATAGACCAGATTGTTGGCCCATACGCCGCGCGTGTGCTGGTTAAAGCCCATGGTCCAATAAGAGATCACTTTCTTGTTCGGATCGGCATAGAGTTTTGCCAGAGCTTCTAATTGATCGGCCGGAACACCACTGAGCGCAGCGGTTTTCTCCAACGTGTATTCAGCGACAAACGCTTTGTAGGCGTCAAATGTCATCGGCTCAGACGCATCAGAACCGGGGTTTTTCGCTGCTTTTTCCAAGGGGTGCGTCGGGCGCAGACCATAGCCAATGTCCGTCGCGCCTTTGCGAATATTCACATGCTGGCTGAGGAATTTCTCGTTAACCGCGTTGTTCTGAATGATGTAGTTGGCGATGTAGTTGAGAATGGCGAGATCGGTTTGCGGCGTAAACACCATGCCGTTATCTGCCAGTTCGAAGCTGCGGTGCTGGTAGGTTGAGAGCACCGCCACGTTGACATTGGGGTTTGACAGTCGTCGGTCGGTGATACGCGACCAGAGGATCGGGTGCATTTCGGCCATGTTTGAACCCCACAGCACGAACGCATCGGTCTGCTCGATATCATCGTAGCATCCCATGGGTTCATCCATGCCGAAGGTGCGCATGAAGCCGACGACGGCAGAGGCCATGCAGTGACGCGCATTGGGATCGATATTATTAGAGCGGAATCCTGCCTTGAACAATTTGGCCGCTGCGTAGCCTTCCCAGATAGTCCATTGGCCGGAGCCGAACATGCCGATACCGTTTGGGCCTTTCTCTTTCAAGGCGGTTTTAAACTTCTCTGCCATGATGTCAAATGCTTGATCCCAAGAGACGGGCGTAAAGTCCCCCTCTTTATCAAACTTACCATCACGCATGCGCAGCAACGGTTGGGTAACACGATCCTGTCCGTACATGATTTTCGGCAAAAAATAGCCTTTGATGCAGTTGAGGCCACGGTTTACCGGTGCATCGGGATCGCCCTGACTGGCAACAATACGGCCATTTTGCGTTCCTACCAGCACGCCGCATCCCACGCCGCAGAAGCGACAGGGCGCTTTATCCCAGTGGATACTGTCCTGCTGTTCGGTCACGGCGCGGACAGCCGTCGGTATACTGATGCCTGCTACCGTTGCCGCCGCCGCGGCAGCGTTAGCCTTCATAAAGTGTCGTCGACTGAGTTTCATGGTGTTTCCTCACCCTGAGGTTGTTCATCAAGCTGGTGGTAAACCAGCGAAACCGCCAGTACGCCTGCAATTTCGCGTATTGACGCTATGTGTTTTAACAGTGCGTCTTCTGAATCTGACTCCAGCACCACTGCCATTTTTCCGGTATTGTTGTCACAGGCGGCAACCTCCACGAGCGGGAGTGCGCCTACTGTTGCCGCCACATTCGCGGTGTTCTTCGTGTGGGCGTGAACAACCAAACTGCAAACATGCCAGACTGTGCTCATCGGTTTTCCTGTTGCGCCGTAAGACGCTTTGCGGGTGAGTGTTTAACCACCGTTTTTATTATTGAAATCGCATGGGTAGGGCACCCGGCGATACAGGCACCACAGGCAGTGCAGGCCACTCCATCAAGCTGCGGTGTGGCAACTTGCCCAAACGTTGGGCGAAACACAATGGCTCCCTCTTCGCAGCTATCTTGGCAACTGCGGCACTCCACCTGCTGCTGTGCCAGGCAGTTCTCTTGGATAATCAAGGTGTGCTTCCACGGTATGGTATGGCGCTCTGCAAACAGTGCTTGTGGGCAGGTGCTGGCACAGTCATAGCAAAACGTGCATTCGCCACGCAGGAAGTCGATCAGAGGAAATCCCCCTGGTCCACGTTGAACAATGCCGGTTGTGCAGGCATCCACACAGGCATTGCAGCGCGTGCATGCATCAATAAAAGCCGCTTCCGAGCCGCTCCACGGGGGGCGCAGCGTGCTGTCTGCTCGTTGTCGGCCACCGCTAAACAGAAAACGACGGGAGAGATCGGTCATGGCAATGCGCTGCTCCGGTAAGGGAAAACACCCCATAAAAAACACTGTTTTTGTAGGGGTTACACTATTCCTCTTCCCGTTTAGTGGATAATCACCCTTTAGAGGTAAATACAGTTGCAGGATCAAGCTTATGCAGGATTACTGCACGGCTTGCTCGCCTCATGGCTGAGAGAAAGTGATAATGATGCCAGCAGCATTCCTGATGCTTTCTGGGTGACTCATGTAATGTGAAAGGGGATTAATTGTCGTGATGGTAAAACGTCCTGTCTCTACCGGCCTTGCCCGCGCTTTCTTTTACATTGCCTTGCTCTCATTCCTGACAACCGGTATCGCACTGTTGACGCTGGCCAGCGGTCTGCGTGACGCTGAGGCGATCAATATTGCGGGTTCTATGCGTATGCAGAGCTATCGCATGGGATATGACTTGCAAGGCGATCGCGCCGAATTAACCCAGCACCGCCAGTTTTATGCGCAAACGCTGGATTCGCCGGTGTTTCACCTGTTGGCGCGATGGTACGTACCGCGTGAGGTACATGAGCAATACACGGCGTTGCTGGTGAACTGGAAGAGGATGGATGAGCGGTTGGGCGCGGGGGATCTCGCTTGGTATCAAGAAAACATTGCTCGTTATGTCACTCAAATTGACCATTTCGTACTGGCATTACAGCACTATTCCGAGCGCAAAATGATGATAGTGGTAGCGACATCAATGATTGGCTCCGTCACCATTTATATACTGATCTTCTTCACGTTGCGCCGCATTCGCCGTCAGGTAGTGATACCGCTCAGCAAGCTGATGGCAGCCTGTGCTGCCGTTGAGAAAGGCTATTTTACCCATGCGCGATTGGATATGTCGCTGCCGAATGAATTGGGGCTGTTGGCGCAAACCTTCACCCGCATGACGGATGAACTGCATAAGGTCTACCGTTCACTGGAGGAGAAGGTTCGCCAAAAAACGCTGCGCTTACAAGAAGCGAACCGCATGCTAAAGGTGCTGTATAACTGTTCGCAGGCGCTGAATGTGAGCACCATCGACAGGCACTGTTTCCAGCGCATATTGCAGATTGTCCACCGCTATGAAACGGTTGGCTGTCTGGAGATGTGTGTCGGTGAGAACTGGCGGTTGAGTGAAGGTAAGGTCAATGCGCAGACGGAGTGGCAGGCATTGCCCATCCGTTTGCAAGACGTTGAGTTTGGACAACTGCGCTGGCAGGCGTCCACGCAGCAGCCGTCGATGCAACTGATGGAAAGCGTTGCCAACATGCTGGGGCGCGGTCTCTATTTTAATCAAGCCCAGAAGCACTACCAGCAGCTGCTACTGATGGAAGAGCGTGCCACGATTGCCAGAGAACTGCACGACTCCCTTGCCCAGGTACTTTCGTATCTGAATATTCAACTGACGCTGCTCAAGCGTGCAGTATCGGAAGAAAATGTGAAGGCCAGGCATATCATCACAGATTTTGAGCAGGCGCTGAGCGATGCTTATCGTCAACTGCGCGAATTGTTGGTGACATTCCGTTTGACGTTGCAGCAGGCGGATTTGCCTGCCGCATTACAAGAGATGATTGAACCGCTGCGTGCGCAAACCAGCGCGAATATTCAGATTGATTGCCGCATTCCGACTCAGGCGCTAGATGCGGCACAACAGGTCCATTTGCTGCAAATTATTCGTGAAGCAGTATTGAACGCAATCAAACATGCGCAGGCAACGACCATCGTTGTCAGTTGCCGTACTCAGCCTGATGGGGGGCACTGTGTTGATATTCGTGATGATGGACGCGGCATCAGCAACCATGAGGAGCCGGTGGGGCATTACGGTCTGAATATTATGCATGAACGTGCCGAGCGTTTGGGGGGCAAGCTCTCTATCGGTTCGAATCCAGAAGGTGGAACACAGGTTAGCGTTTGTTTTTCAGCGCCAGCGACCGAGCACAGCAGTACCAGCGATATCAATCATAAAGAAGAATAAGATCTCTACCCTACATAATTCGCGTTGCAGGACAAAACGTGAAGTATGACGGGTCTATCCTTTGGGAGTGGGTAATGTCAGATACATTGAGTTATCGCGTGATGATTGTCGACGATCATCCTCTTATGCGCCGGGGTATACGCCAGTTATTGGAAACCGATGAGATTTTTGAGGTGATTGGGGAAGCCAGTAATGGTATGGAGGCGCTTAGCCTTGCCAATCGCGACTCACCCGATATTATTTTGCTCGACCTCAATATGAAAGGGTTAAGCGGATTAGATACGCTTCATGCACTGCGGCGTGATGGCATCTGCGCACGCGTCATTGTGCTGACCGTGTCGGATTCACCCGGCGATATTTATGCGCTGGTGGATGCCGGTGCGGATGGGTATCTGCTTAAAGACAGCGCACCAGAGAATTTGTTGGCGGCGATTCGTAACGGCGATACTTTCAGCGAGCAGGTGAAAGCGGTTTTACAAAACCGTATGGCGATGCAGGAGATTCCCTCGCCGTTTACCGTGTTAACTGAGCGTGAACTGGATGTGCTCCAGGAAGTGGCCTCGGGGTTATCCAACAAGCAGATCGCCTCTGCACTGTTTATTTCTGAAGAAACCGTGAAAGTGCACATCCGCAATATCTTGCGCAAGCTAAACGTGAGTTCGCGCGTGGCCGCTACCGTCCTGTATTTGCAAACGCGCGGCTTATAACGGTATGGGCGTCAGATCTTCGGCTTTTTGATCAGCGACCACTGTATCGACAACACGCTGAGCATCACGATAATCAATCCGGGCAACGCGATTCCCTGTATGTGTTGCCCGAGGAATACCCATCCCAGCACCACGGCAGTGACAGGGCTCAGCAAGCTCATCGCCGATACCGCAACTGGGGAGAGGCGGCGAATGCCGCGAAACCATAGCCCATAGGCCAGCATCGCGCCTGCCACGCACAACCACACATAGCCGCCAATCTGCGTAGCCGTCAGCGTTGGCAGAGGTGGATCGACCAGCAACGCCACCGGTAATAAACCTATCCCGCCGAGCAGTAGCTGCCATCCGGTCAGAGCCATCACTGGCATCGAAAGCGACCAGCGCCGTGACAACCAGGTGCCCAATGCCATGCTGACGGCACCCAGAAACGCTGCGCCAATCCCGATGACGTCTACAGCCGTCTGTGGTGAAAGCAGTAACATTGCCATGCCGATAATACCGGTAAAGGCCGCCAGAACGGCTGATATCGGGGAACGTTGCCGGTCAATACCCCAGGCCAGCAGCATCACCAGCAGTGGTTGTATCGCACCGATAACGGCGGCCAAACCGCCAGGTAAACGGTCGGCGGCAACAAATAACAATGCCTGAAACGCGCCGATATTGAGTATTCCGGTGATGATGAGCTTCCACCATTCGTTGCGCAAAGGGAAATGACGACACCATAGCAACAGAGCAAAACCGGCAGGCAGGACACGCAGCAGCGCTGCGATAAAGGGTCTGTCAGGTGGCAGAAATTGCGTGGTAACAATATAGGTCGTGCCCCAAATCGTGGGTGCCAGCGCGGTCAGCAGCAGATCGAAAAGGGGATAACGTGACAGAAAGGCCATGATTTTATCTTTGCTTCAAGCTAAATTAGTGAACAAAGTATGCAGTGATAATTATCTTGATATCAAGATAAATGAGTGAGAAATGACAAAAATACATCAGGCGGATGCCGTTGATCGAATTTTAGAACAGTGGAAGCGTGAACGCCCGGATCTTGATTGCAGCCCAATGGGGCCTATCGGCCGCCTGAAACGTTGTGCGTTGCTGCTGGAACCGCGTGTCGATGAAGCCTTTGTTAAACATGGGTTGGTGCGCTGGGAATTTGATATGTTAGCCACGTTGCGGCGTGCTGGTGCACCGTTTGTTCTCTCACCCACACAGCTGTTTTCTACTTTGATGATTACTTCTGGCACCATCACGCATCGTCTGAAAGTGTTGGAAAAACGCGACTTCATTTCGCGGTTACCTAATCCGGAGGATGCGCGCAGCATGCTGGTGGCACTGACACCGCAAGGACGCGAGGTGATCGACCGCGCCGTCGAAACCCACATCGAAAACGAGCGGCAGCTGCTATCTGGGTTATCCGCTGCACAGCGCCAGCAGTTGAACGAGGCGCTGTCCGCCTTGATGCGACTGCTGGAAGAAGATTAACCCACGCGCCCCTTTTCCTGAGCGGTTGTCAGAGAAAATCTAGCGTAAGGTTTTGCGCCGCACGGGAAGCGCATTGAATACCCGTTTGGACGGTGTTCCTGCTGCCGGGGCGATCACCAGTTCGCACGCGGCTTCCGCCATCTCGGACAAGGGCTGTGCGAAGGTGGTTAAGTCATAGCCCAGCCAGCTGGCCTGTTCGATATCATCAAAGCCAATGACACTGATCTCTTCGGGGATGTGCAGGCCGAACTCGTGCCGTGCCGCATCGATAAAACCGCAAGCAATCAGATCGGTAACGCAAAACACCCCATCCGGGCGCGGCTCTGCGCGTAATAATTCTCGTGCGGCGGCGACGCCCGTCGCGTAGCTGGCACTTCCTGGTCGGGTTAGCATGACGTTAATATCGCGTTCGGCAGCCGCATCGAGAAAGCGCGTTTCACGGATCACCATGCTGGGGGAACGTGCCGATGACGACACCAACGCAATCCGCTGACACCCGGCATTGAGCAGCAAGTTTAACGCATCGCTCATTGTCGAACGGTAGTCAATCTCGATATTGTCCGCGCCCTCAAACTGCCCCATGCGGTTAATCAAAATGACCTGTTGTCCACTTTGCAGACAGGTTTCAATCAGTGCACCCGGCGGTTTACCTGACAATACGATCGTTGCCGTCGAGCGGTAATTCAGGGTTTGTTGTAGAGCGTTCCTGACGCTCTCTTCACCATCGTCAGTGTTGATCACCATCACCGCGCGTCCGGCGTTGTTCAGGCAACGGGTCAGGTGTTCCAGCAGACTGGCCTGATAAGGCGAGGCCAGATTACCCCCGAGAATACACACCGGGCGACAGGCCTCTTTGGAGAGGCCGCGTGCCAGGTGGTTGACGTGGTAGTTAAGCGCTTGTGCGGCAGCAAGAACCTTGCGTCGAGTCTCCGCCGAGACGCTGCTGCCCGGTGTGAACGTGCGCGATACCGCTGAGCGTGACACGCCAGCCAATTGCGCGACTTCGGCGGCGCTGGCAAACCCGGTACTCTTGATGTGGCTGCTCTCACTCATTATGCCATTCCGTTGCAATCAATGCTTTTTCACGCAGGATGGCATGTTCAGCAAGACGCGTCAGCGATGGCTTTGGCGTTTCAAACCATTCATCCGGGTGTAACTGACGTTTCTCTCGAATCAGCGCAATCGCATCGTCAAGGGTTGGATAACGTTCAGGGCATTCAAGGTGCATAAACAGGGCGACCAGCGCCACAGAGCGACTGCGCCCGCCGCGACAGTTGACCAGAATATTGCCACGCTTGCGGTTTCGGTAGGACGGCTTATCGGGGATTTGCTGTAATAATGCGGATCGCATCAAATGATAGCCCGCGTGCAGCATCTCCGGTGCATTGCCTTCGCCGTCAATCAGCCCGAGTTTGTAATAACGTACTGGCCCGGCACCGTGAGAAAGCAGGTGAGCATCAGGTGCGTTTTCTTGTGTGATAACCCAATCGATATCGAGGTTCACCGCGCAATTAATCACGATGCCGATATCATGCTCTGCCAGCAGCGCTGCGTCACAGACGCCGCTGGCACCGCCGATATAGATATCCATGCCCCAGCCGGGAAAGTTCTCGGTAATCAGACTGATGGGCGGACGTGGGTACACCGGCGTGGATAGAGAAACTGGCGCAGGCGTGACCACCTCGGTTGCCAATGGTATGCTGGCGGCACGCGCCAACGCGGTGGCAACGCCCGGTGCCGCAGCCAGTACCGGCAAGCCGTTATACAGGCCGGTGGCATCCTGAGGGATGATGCCAGTTTGTCCTCCTGCTTCGCGTACCAGCAGTAATCCGGCCAGACAGTCCCAGGCATTCATATGGATTTCCACGTAGCCATCAGTACGGCCTTCCGCGACCCACGCCAGCGCCAGCGCGCCCGATCCGCCACGACGTATGCTGGCCCCCAGATTGAGTATGGCAGCCATCACGTCCAGATAGCGGCGCTGGCTGTGACGTGCAGACCACCCCAGTTCAAAAGAGGCCAACTGCGTGTCTGCGATAGCGGTACAGCGCAGCGGTTGGTCATTTTTCAGCGCGTAATGCCCACGGCGTGCCAGATAGAGTTCCTGACTGACCGGGTTATAGATGGCACCAAGTTCCGTGATGCCACGATAAACCCAGGCGATGCACACACAAAAATGGGCGATACCACGAGCAAAGTTGGCCGTTCCATCAATGGGGTCGACAACCCACAAACTCGCTGTATTGGCAGGTTGTCGGGCAGACTCTTCACCCAAAATCAGATCACTGGGAAAGGATTCGCCAATTTCTCGTAAAATCAGAGCTTCCACCAACGTGTCTGCTTCGGTCAGGATATCCTGATGGCCCTTGAGTTCATATTCTCCCGCCTTGCGCGAACGAAAATAGCGCAGGGCGGTATCGCCAGCGTCCAGAATGATGCGTTTTAATGCCGCTTCGCGCTGCTCAATATCGATGTTCGTCAACGTAATCTGCCTGTTCAAAAGTGAAGATGGGTAATGTCATGGTTGTGACGGTATAACACTATTTCTTGTAGTTCAGGCTCCAGATATCCTGCCAATCCTGGCGACTTTTCCAGTCCTCTTTAGCCGTTACCGTCAGGTACTCCATTAATTCTGAGCGGTATTTTCCGATCCCAGAAGGTTCGTCGGTGGGCAGTGAGACGGTCTGATTGGTGGACATTTTGCCATCTACGCTCTGCGGCTCAATCCCTTCTGCGGTCAGTAGATAGTGAATAAACAGCTTTGCAGCGTTAGGACTGTGGCTACCGGTGGCGATGACGCCGAGACTGGGATAATTCCAGCCGATAAACGGTTTAAGTCCGTTACATAAACCCAGCTTCATTCCTTGTTTGTTATCACGGAATTTTGCGGTTGAAACCAGACCAACAAAATCGGCGCTTCCATCCGGCGCGCCAATCGCAGAGGCTGCGTCATTATCAGAGTGGGTGAGCAACACGCTGTTTCCTGCCAGTGCTTTGACAAACGCCGCCGTGGCAGATTTCTCGCTGGTTTGCAGCGGCTTACCGAATTCCTGTTGATACGCATCGCGAATTTGCTGATCGTAGTGCGTTTCCATCTGGCTGAACCAATCTGTGTAAGCGGGTTTGCCCGTTGGGTCTTGCATGGCAACCTTTCCCTGCCACTCGGGCTGGGTGAGCTGCCAGATATTGGTGACTGGGCAGGTGGTATGACGCGCGGTATTGTAGGCAAAAACGTTAGGAGCCAGCACCACTGTTAACGGGTCTTGATAACGGCCGGCGATATTGCCTTTCATGTCATCTGGAACCCAGCTTTGAACATAGTTTTTACTGAGCAACTGCATCATTGCCGCAGGGGTATCTTCCACGATGGCAACATCCGCCCTGACGTTTTTGGCTTGCGCTTCGCGACTGATAATTTCAATGATCTGCGGTGCGTCGGCTTTTACACCGGTGGCTTTGAGCCCATACTTTTCGCTAAAGGCTTTAGCCTGTTGCACGATTTTGCCGGTTGACGCATATACGGTGATCGGTTGCTCTTTTTGCGCGGCAGCGATCAGCGTTTGTAGATCGGCTGTTTCAGCCTGGGTTAACGGGCTGCTTAGCAAAGTACTGGCGACCAACAGTGCAGTAAATGTGCGCTTCATCATGACTCCTGGTTAAGTAGTGGGGTTTTCCTGGGCGGCTATTTCGTGGCGTAGCCCATGGCGATTAAAAAAGTGCAGAGAGTGGGAAGGCAGTTGGCAAAACACGTGTTGATGGGGCTGCCAGCGTGGCCGTAACTGCGTTGAGTGAAACAGGCGATCGTTGCCGGTGACCAGCTCGATAATCCAACTGCCGCCCGTAGGCATAATGTTATCTATCGTCATGGCAATGCCGTCACTGCCCGCGTCAGCGCTGAGAACGATCTCTTCGGGCCGGATGCCACAGATCTCAGTATGCTCGCAGTCGTGCAGAGGAAAACGCTGATGAAGATGTTGCGCCAGATGGCTAAACGGCGAGTGTAACGGAATCATATTGAGCTTGGGCGTGCCAATAAATTCAGCAACGAAACGGTTAGCGGGTGCGGCATAGATTTGATCTGGCGTGCCGACCTGTTGCATCTGCCCTGCGCTCATCACCGCAATGGTGGTTGCGAGGGTCATCGCCTCCCACTGATCGTGACTTACGAACACGATGGTGGTGCCAAAGGTCTCGTGTAAGCGGCGTAATTCGGCACGCATTTCCAGACGTAACGTAGCGTCCAGATTAGAGAGCGGCTCATCGAGCAACAGCACACCGGGGTTAACCGCTAGCATTCGTGCGAGGGCAACGCGCTGCTGCTGGCCGCCGGAGAGTTGTGCTGGATAACGCTTGGCATAATCCGCGATGCGCAATTTCTCCATCACATCCTGACAGCGTGCGATCCGCGTCGGTGCTGAGACTTTTTGTAAACGCAGACCAAAATCGACATTCTGTTCGACCGTCATATGGGGCCAGAGCGCGTAGCTCTGAAACACCAAGCCGATGCCGCGTTTCTCGGGCGGGACATAAATGCCCTGTGTGACGGAATCGACGACGTTGTCACCGATGACAATTTCTCCACCACTGGCATGCTCGATGCCGGCAATCATGCGCAAAATCGTGGTCTTGCCGCAGCCAGAGGGCCCGAGTAAGCACATGAATTCGCCATCGTTGACGGTTAAGCTGATGTTGTTTACTGCCGGAATATCGCTGCCGGCGTAAGTTTTGGTGAGATGGGACAACTGGATTGAAGGCATGTTAGTTCTCCAGCGCGTCAGCCAGGCCGGTACCGGTGATCTTCTGGATCATCACCGTGCCCGCCCATGAAATCAGCGCAATCATCAGTACTACTGCGTTTGCCGCCTGCTGGTAGTTGTAGTCAATCAAACGCAGGGAATAGGTTGTCAGAACGTCCGTTGCGGGGGTGGCGAGAATGACAAACAGACTCACGCCCTTGATGCCGGAGATAAAGGGCAGCAGGATGCCTGTTGCCAGTGGACCCGCTTGAATAGGAATCACGATGCGGCGCAAGCGCGCCAACCAACCGGCACCCGCAATCTGTGCCGCTTCTTCGGCCTCTTTCCCGAGTTGGGTCATCGCGGCAATGCCAGAGCGACTGGCATAGGGCATTTTTTCTGCGATCAGCGCCAGAATTAAGATCAGGGGCGTGCCGTACAGCGCCGGAATTGGCCCTCTTGCTACCGCAAAGAGAGAAAGAAACGCGGCGGCAAAGGCAATGCCAGGAACCAGATAAGGCAGAAATGTCAATTGACGCAGACAGGCGGCAATCCAACGGAAGTGGCAGCGCATTACTGCATAGCCCACCAGCAGACCGAGTACACCACAGGTAACAGCGGCAGAACCGACGATAAGCAAGGTATTTCCCACCGTGCGCCAAAATTCGGGCGTCAGCAGTATGCCGTTATGCAATGCAACTGTATCGAGGTTATGACCAATCCAGTAGGCCAGCGTGAAATTATCTGCAGTGAAGCGTCCGGGCAGCAGCATCACCGTAGAAAGAAATAGCGTCAGCAGAGGGATGGCGACCCCTAATAATACAAAGGTAAGCGGTATGGCGGCGGCCAAAACACGCCAACGCCCGAGCGAGAGACGGCGTTCCATTACCCCTTTGCCGCCGACAGTGACAAAGCGTTTCGCTTCGCGCAGCATTTTCATATCCAGCAGCAAGGTGATCATGCCCATCAGCATAATGACGGTTGCAATAACAGCGGCGACGCCAGACTGCCGGGTACTGATGGCCCGATAGAGACTGGTCGATAACGTATCAAAATGGACTGGCAGACCGAGAATATAGGGCAGGGCAAACTCGCCGATGCAGTCGGCAAAAATCAGCAACGAGGCAGATAACAGTGCAGGACGCACCAGTGGGATAATGATTTTGAACGCAATTATATTGCGTGAAGCGCCAAGCACACGGGCACACTCTTCCATCTGGCTGTCTATGCGTTTCAGGGCATTCCCGACAATGAGGATAACCAGAGGCGCGTAATGCAGTGTCATGATCACCACAATAGGAAAGTAACCGTAGGCCATCCAGTTTGGCGTCTGGATCCCCATCGCTTCGAGCCAGCCGGGCTGACCGCCAATGGCATGGTTCTTAAACAGGGTGGTCCAGGCGAGCGCGAAGGTCCAGGAAGGGAGCATAAACGGCACGATGAGCAAAGTGGCGAACCCTTTCCGCCCTGCGACATTGGTGCGGTGGATAAGCCAGGCGAGCGCGATGCCCACCACCAGCGCACCCACGACGGTGCTCAGTGCCACAGCCAGCGTGTTCAGTAACGGCGTCCACAGGAGCAGGTCGGACATTCTTGAGGCCAATGTACGCAGCAGGTAGTAGGCGGTGAATGCACCCTCCATAGCATCAGTACGGGCTTCATCGCCGCTTTGCACCAGCGCTGCGTTCAGCAAAACAGAAAACACTGGTGCCAGGATTATCCCGCTAAACAGCATCAGCAGCAGCGCGCCCAGTAAGTTGGCAGGCTCGTGGCTGGCGATAGACAATGCGTGGCGCATCTTTGGCCACGCGATTTTTCGGTGGCGGATTTCGGCTTGGTAAGACACGGGTTTACCCCTGGCTGTTGAATACAGGCAGGAATATAACGAGGCAATGTTACAGTTTTTCGAGTTATTTGCACCTATGTGCAAAACATGTTTTCAGTGTCTCACCGTCAATCTCAGGGGAGTAATGGGCTTTTCTTCTTGGATTTTTTTCGCTGGCTTTTCTGTGTGTTGAAAATGGATGGGTATATCGCAATTAAAACGGTACATGAAGTGGCATTAATGCGCTCAATGTGTTGCGTATTATCGATTGGCAATACGGTATATACCCGTCATACTTCAAGTTGCAGGTGCGTTGGCTACGTTCATTCACCCGAATCACTTACTTGAGTAAGCTCATCGGGATTGATGAATCTCATCCCTGATATTCACCCTACGGGCCAGCGCAGGCGCTGTTCAAAACGTAAACGTCTTGTCCTGCAACTCGAATTATTTAGGGTATATAAGAATGGTTGCTATATAATAAACTTATCAGGTCTGTTAGATTGATTCTGCGGGTTTATAAAACAGATTTAATTCGTTAATAATACACTCCGGTTCCTCATTAAGGGGCATATTGTTCATATCCAAAACGCCCTCATTTTTTTGTGGGTTATCAACCTGCAAGTTTGCAAACAGTGGTGTGAGATCTTCTTGCTCTTCCCCTTGCGTTGCAACCAGCTCGAACGTTTTATTTTTTGCTGCTTCATTGGTCAATGCAGTGACCAATACACGGGCGATTTGTGCCCGGGATATTACGCCATCCTCTGGTGTGCCTGAATGGCGTCGGTCGCCCTGAAGCATGACGAGGTTGTGTTCATCGTTATTATTGTAATCAAACCACCCTGGCCTGACGATGGTGTAAGGGTGACCGCTTGCCCTGACCAGACGCTCTGCACGCCTTTTCCAGTCGTGAACTTCTGTACGTTGATTCCATGTGCTAAGCCGTTCTGTGACGCCGATCGTTGTCATGAGGGCGATGCGTACGTGAGTGCCTTTAATTATTTTCAGGATATTACGCACACCGCCATAATCTATCGCTCTGGCACCAATACGCCCCTGACCATCAGAACCCAACGTAAAAATAACGGCATCAATATCTTTCGCAACGTCAGCTAATGTCTCGGGCATGGAAACGTCGCCGTAGAAAACCTCTACGCCACGAGGCAGAAGTTTTACTTTACGCTGATTTCTGACCAGCGCTCTGGGTTGATGGCCCATTTCAATTATCGCGTTCAAGACATGAAGACCGACACTTCCTGTCGCTCCGGCAACGAGTATTCTCATGATAAGACCTTCTGTTAACTCAGGCATATGTTTGATATACCTGTCATACTTCACGTCGCAAGTATTGTTCAATACGTTAACGTTTCATCCTGCAACTCAAATTATTTAGAGCATAGACAGAATATCAATTAACATTGTTGTCAGTAACGAGATTAAAATGATTGTGTCTATGAATACCCTTCATGAGTTTTCTTTGAGGGGATGTGCTGAATAAGGAAATAACCCATGCTCAAAGAAAACTTCAATGAATTGCAAATCTTTCTTGTTGTAGCAAGAGAGCGAAGTTTTACCAAAGCGGCGGCAAAATTGGGTGTTTCTCAGTCAGCACTTAGCCATGCGATGAAAGCACTGGAAGAGCGCTTAAACATCCGTCTTTTGACCCGAACCACTCGTAGCGTTGCACCAACAGACGCAGGCGAGAGAATTATTGCTTGTCTTGAGCCCCGTATTGCTGAACTTGAGCAGGAACTGGGGGCGCTTATTCAACTGAACGGTACTACTTCAGGCAATATCCGACTCTCTGCGGGGGAACACGCCGCGCGTAGCCTGGTGTGGCCAAAGCTGAAACCCTTTCTCAGAGAATATCCGGAAATCAATGTTGAACTGCGGGTGGATAATGGTTTTATTGATATTGTCGAAGGGCGTTTCGATGCCGGTGTGCGTCTTGGTGAAAGCGTCGATAAAGATATGATTGCCGTTAGGATTGGGCCGGATATGCGAATGGCAGTGGTGGGGGCACCGGACTATTTTGCGACAAACCCTGTTCCAGATACGCCGCATGATCTTCAGCATCATCGGTGCATTAATATGCGCTTGCCGACTGCCGGTGGCCTGTATCATTGGGAGTTCGAAAGAGAGGGGAAACCTCTGCGCGTGAGAGTAGAGGGGCAATTGACGTTTAATTTGTTGTCGGAAAGAATCGATGCAGCCTTATCCGGATTTGGTATCGCCTGTGTGCCTGAGGACATGGTTCTGGGTTTGATAAAATCAGGGGATCTTGTTCAGGTTTTGCAGGCGTGGTGTCCGTCTTTTCCTGGCTACTACCTTTACTACCCCAGCCGTAAACAGCACCCCCCGGCTTTTGCACTTATGATTGATGTACTTCGCTATTCGGAATAGATGGCCTACAGCATACCGCAGGCCATCGTCATGTCAGCGAGCAACTCAGGCTCGTGGTGCCGCTGGGCAAAACGTCATCCTCACCGAAGATAAGCCAAACACACCGGCGGCCTCGAAGACAGTCCTGTCACATTCAACTGCTTTGTGGTTTAAACATCGAGTTTGCGACCAGTCAGCCATTCTACCATCGCGGGGTCACGGTGGGAGAAGAATGCACTGGTTGCGGTATCAAGGGCAGTAATCTGCAGCATGTCTTCAGAACTGAGTTCGAAATCGAGGATGTTAATATTCTCTTCCATTCGCGCTTTTCGCACTGATTTTGCCAACGAAATGATACCGCGTTGGAAGATCCAACGCAGGACAACCTGGCCTACACTTTTACCATACTTCTTCCCTATTGCTGTTAATACCGGATGCTGGAACAGACCATTTCTGCCTTCCGCAAAAGGTGCCCAGGCTTCAGGTTGAATTCCGCGGCTTTGCATCCATGGAACGGCGTGCAGCTGTTGGTTGAAGGGGTTTACTTCAATTTGGTTTACCGCAGGCGTGATTTTGTTGATAGCGGTAAGGTCAACCAGCCTGTCGGGGTGGAAGTTGCTGACGCCAATCGCACGAATTTTTCCTGCTTGCAGCAGTTCTTCCATTGCACGCCAGGCTCCATGGACATCTCCGTAGGGTTGGTGAATCAAATAAAGGTCAACATAATCCAATTGCAGCCGATTCAGCGAACGTTCGAACTGAGCTTTAGCGCCTTCATAATGGGTATCCTGCAGCCAAAGTTTAGTGGTAACAAAGAGTTCGCTACGTGGAATGCCGCTCTGTTTCAGCGCATTCCCGACCTGAGTTTCATTCAGGTAAGATGCCGCAGTATCGATCAGGCGATATCCTGTTTCGATGGCATCAATAACGGCACGCTCGCATTCGGTTGCCTCTGTCATCTGATACACACCAAAGCCCAGCAGGGGCATTTCAATACCGTTGTTCAGTTTTATTGTTTGCATGGCGTTATCCTTCAGTTCGTTGTGTAGAAAAAGCATAACGCAGAGTGATTTATTCGATTAGCGGGGGGGGGCCAACTAGGGTTTATTAGGGATACTCATTAATTGTGCCATTGTCCAAAAAAAGGAAAAATAGTGGATTAGGCATGTTTTGGCACTGTCTCTAACCAATGGAGCACCATCTCTGTGGTTCTTCTTTCCTGATCGCATTCAATAACCAGTGGTTTTTCCCAACGCGCTGTCGGAGTAAGTTTCGCAAGGATATTGATGCTGTCACCGTTGCCATAACCGCTGTGAGTAATAAAGGGGATAAGCCGTTTATCAGAAAGATGATGGGTGCTCAGAAATGTTTGTACCACGGGTGGCACACTGGCCCCCCAGATGGGGAAGCCTAAATAGATCGTTTCATAGCGCTCGATATCAGATACGCTGTTTTTTAATGCGGGCTTTATTCCCTGTGAACGTTCATTTTTCGCCTGTTCAACGGTCTGAAAATAGTCTTGCGGGTAGGGGATAGTCGGTTCGATTTCAAATATATTGGTTTTCAGGCTACGTTGTATAACGCCCGCAATTACCCGAGTATTGCCGCTGCGTGAAAAGTACGCCACGAGAATAGGGCTATTGTTCTGAACATTTGCCGTGTAGGAAGCCGCTGATGGCAGCGAGATATTGGCCAGCGTGAGTCCTGCCAGAGCGGTAATCACTCTTCTGCGGGTGGGGTCGTGTTCCATATTGTTCTCCTCTCTATTCTATTTTGCGCTAGCAAGCGCTTGTTGCAGCGTATATTCAACCCGAACTGCTGCATCATTTTCGTTATGTTTACGCAGAACCGGAGTCAGTTGACGCGGTTGCCCTCCTGGCAGGTCTGAAAATAAACAGCCAGAGTAAAAATCGAGTAACCAATGAAAATAAGATAATAATGGATAAATAACTTGCGTAAAAAATCCAGGCTGGTTCCTCGTAGTCGAAAAAGGAGAAATCAACCTGCATTAGCAAATACGAGAGATAGTCACGTTTTAGAAAAAAGTACATCCCCTGTAGAGCGATGATTGAAAAAAAACCAGGCATGATGATTTTCGCGAAAGGGGAGTTGTCAGGAATATGCATGATGCGGCAAAGAAACGTCGCCAGCATTTTCCAGTGTAATCCAATATGTATGGACAATATGACCATTCCCCAATGTACTGCCGTCATATGCATCTTTCTTACTTCTGTTTCCGGATTGTGGAAGAGCAAGTCCGAAAATACATGACGAGAGATCATTATCCCAGAAATGATGGCCATCAAGGTAATAATCAACGTTGCAAGATTAATGGTTCTGTTAATCAACTGCATCCCGGAAGGGAGCGTTGATGGCAGCGACCATAATCGATGTTTGTTAAGATACAAATGAAAAAAAATTACCAAAGTAAAGAGAATGCCTGTCCATTCATGCAACATTTCGCTGTAAAGATGAAACCCCATAAGCAGAAGCAGCAATAAAGCCATGAGCGCATCCAGCATTACCTGAAACAGATAGATTCTTTTCATATCGATTGATTAATGTTGTGGGTGCACTTGCTTAACCCATTGCTGAACTTGTTGCGGGATATCTGGGCCGGAAATATCATTACGAGATATTGACAGTGCGCGAGTGATTAATTTTGCCTGTGGCTGTAAACGTGTGATTTCTCGTATGGAATCCGCTAATCGGCTGCCACCATGCGTCGTGAAAGGGATAACATTTTTTCCGGAAAAATCATTTTGCTCAAAGAGCGCATATATCACCATCGGCATGGTATACCACCAGATAGGATAACCAATATAAATTGTGTCGTAATTGCTAAGGTCAGGGAGTGCCGCTTTTAGGTTGGGTCTGGCTTTTAATTGCTGTTCCTTTTCTGCAACACGCAGAAGCGCGTCATGCTGGCGAGGGTAAGGTTTCGCTGTTTCAATGCGAAACAGATCTCCCTGTGTTTGCTTTTGGATGAGTTGAGCAATGTATTGGGTACTGCCTGTCTCTGGCGTCTGTTTCTGTAATACGCTGGCACCTGAAAAACCGTCCACGGCATCAGGTTTCATTTCCTCTGGTTGAGAGAAATAGACAATCAGTGTGCGGGACGACAGGGGCATATCTTCTGATGCGAAAGCTTTCTGTGCCATAAACCCCATAATTATTATGGTAAGAACGCTGCTAATGGCTGTTATTGTTCTCACTGCGGTTATTCCCTCAATCAGTCAATGGTGGGTGCTTAATCGTCATTCTGACGTAAAGAGCCTGTCCTCAGGCTGACGATCCTCTGACAATGTTGTCAGCTGGCTCAGGCAATGAAATTCCCTGACTGATATCTGAAATCAGTCTCTTGCTTCGGTTAATATCAGGCGGTATGGCAAAGGTCAGTCCAAACGTGTTGATGCCGTTCTCGCTGTGAGCAAAGACATCCCCGCGGTGCATGATCGCGACGGCGCGTACGATCGATAATCCCAGCCCGTGATGGGTATCGCTCTTGGCACGAGAGGAGTCGACCCGATAAAAACGTTCAAAGAGCCTGTTTAAATGCCCCGGTTCGATGGGATCGCCTGGGTTTGAGACCGCAACGCAGGCATGATTATTTTTTTCGCTCAACCTTATGGTAATCGTGCTTTTGAGTGGTGAATGTCTTGCGCTATTTTCCAGTAAATTGGCGAGAGAGCGGTGGAATAACCGCCGGTCAATGCGGGCTATCACATCCCCCTCGACGTTCAGTGAAAGCTGTTTTTCTGCAAATGAGGGTTCGACATATTCTGCCGTTTTAAGCGTTTCTTCGCGTAGCGAGACCTGCATCAGTTGAGATGCATGTTCACCCGCGTGCGCATGGGACAGGAAAAGCATGTCGTTAACGATGGATGCCATGCGCTCAAGTTCTTCGAGATTTGAACCCAGTAACTCTTCCAGTTCATCATGCGAACGTCGGCGTGATAGCCCTAATTGCGTTTGACCAATCAGGTTCGTGAGCGGTGTGCGAAGTTCATGAGCGACATCAGCATTAAAACTTTCGAGCTGTCGCCAGGCTATCTCCTGACGCTCCAGTACACCGTTAAATGATGATGCCAGTTGTTGTAATTCTTCGGGTAATGAGATGGTATCCAGCCGCTGACCATGATCTCCCGGTGCGAGATGTTTAGCCTGTTTACTGAGTTTCCCCACCGGACGCAGACCGATTCTTGAAACCATATATCCAATCAATGCCACGATAAGGACACCCAGTGCAGCAATAATAAGCAGTGTGTGCGTGAACGCGTCCAGCGTGCCCATATAGGGTGTGGAGTCGATGGCAACGACATAGCGCACTTCCGGCCTTTCACCGTTGGCAGGGAGCGTTTTTACCAACAGGAAGAGTGAACATGCACCTTGCGCTGCTCCGGGCATCTTGTTAAAGCCTTCTTGCAAAGAAGACCACTGAACCCCCAAGGGCGGAGCCCCTCCCATACTAAAACGTGGATTATCGCTCACTATCCAGTAGCGAACGCGTTCGCCTTCAGAATTGGCTAAGACGGTGAACTTATTCGCCAGCGCAGACCAGCCATCCGCGGAGGCACGTGCTGAGATCCACGGGCTCATCAATGATTCCCGAAATAACAGCTCGTTGTGCATCTGTTTTTGCAGCGAGTCGTGCAATGAACTTCTTAGCAAAATACCGATAACGGAGACAATCAGAAATGCAGATAATGCAAACATCAGCGCCAAATGAAGTGAGATGGAGCGTTTAAGCATGCTTACCCCTTTCATTTACTCGACCCTGACTTCGAGTACGTATCCCATACCGCGTACGGTATGCAGCAATTTAACGTTGAATGGGGCATCAACCTTGGCCCGCAGGCGTTTAATGGCAACCTCAACCACGTTGGCGTCGCTGTCAAAATTCATGTCCCACACTTGCTCGGCGATCATCATCTTTGACAGAATTTCCCCCTGATGGCGTGCCAGCAGGCTTAATAAAGAAAACTCTTTTGCCGTCAATTCCAGTCGCGCTCCGGCACGAAATACCCGACGTGCCAGCAGATCAAGATGCAGATCGTGAATTTGCAACTGCGTGATATCAGCGCCATCCGTTGAACGGCGACGCACAAGCGCCTGAATGCGCGCCACCAATTCAATGAGCGAGAAAGGTTTGGGGAGGTAGTCATCAGCGCCAAGCCGAAGTCCTTTGACCCGCTCGTCGACCGATCCCCGTGCAGACAACATCAACACGGGCGTCTGTTTACTGGCTCGTAGGCCTTCCAGAACCCGATAACCATCCATTCCTGGCAGCATCACATCGAGGATTATCGCGTCGTAGTCAAATTCCAGCGCGTAATGCAGGCCTTCGCTTCCATCCGCAGAAACATCTACCGTAAACCCGGACTCACCCAGTGCACGATTGAGATAGGTTGATGTTTTTTCTTCATCCTCGACTAATAACAGGCGCATAACGTGATTCCCTCATCAGCTGTTCAACGGTGCTTCCACATCTGAATAAATCTGTACTGAATCCGGTAACCGTTGACCCCGGAGGGTAATAGCGTCCAGTGAGTGGGTGAGGTCATCCATTTCGGAAGGTGTCAGTGAGAGACTGGCGGCCGCCGTGTTTTGCCGCATGTGGTCTTTGTTTGTGGTTCCTGGGATCGGGACAATCCACGGCTTGCGAGCCAGTAACCATGCCAGCGCGATCTGGCCTGGAGCCGCATTTTTTTTCTCAGCCCATGTTTTCAGTAATTCCACTAGCTGTAGGTTGTGTGAAAGGTTGTCGGGAGCAAAGCGAGATTCTGTCGCACGGAAATCGCCCGCAGCGAAACGGGTGTTTTTATCAATCCAGCCTGTTAAGAATTGCACGCCCAATGGACTCCATGGCACAAACCCAATGCCGAGATCTTCACATGTGGGAAGCACCTGTTTTTCTGGGCCTCGCCAAAGCATTGAGTATTCGCTTTGTACCGCTGTTACCGGCAATGCGGCATGTGCCCGCTTTAACGTATCAATCCCCATTTCTGATAGGCCCCAGTGCAGAACCTTTCCTTGATCCATTAAATCTTTAATAACACCTGCCACATCTTCAATCGGTACCTGAGGGTCAACGCGGTGCTGATACAGCAAATCAATACGGTCGGTACGAAGACGTTTGAGCATATTCTCGACGACCTGTCTGATATGCTCAGGTCTGCTGTTTAGACCCGGTAAACGCTGCCCCGTCTGCTGATCGATGTTCCAGCCAAATTTCGTCGCAATCACTATCTTGTCCCGGAAAGGTGCTACGCCTTCACCCAGAATTTTCTCCACCTCAAAAGGACCATAAGCTTCAGCCGCATCGAAAAATGTCACACCTTCATCAAATGCCTGGCGGATAATGCTCACCATTTCGGGACGCCACGGAACCGACGTGTCGTATTTTCGGCTCATGTTCTGGACGCCCAAACCAACGGCAGACACTTCAAGCTTGCCGAGAGTCCGTTTTCCCGGTGAGGCCGAGTGCTGATTGCCTTGTATAGATGAATCACCAAGAGACGGCTTTCCGGTTGCTGAGGCGTAGGGAATCAGTGATGCTGCGGCGAAACCCGCACCAGCCACTAACAGCTTGCGCCGTTCTGGCATTGCCGGGGTGTTCTCCTCAGGTTCAAGCTTGGTTTTACTTCTCATTGGTCGCTCCTTTTCTCAGCAGATTGAACATAAATGTCATTTGACTTGGGCCCATTTTGCGCCTTGCATGCCGACATCAAGCTGACGGTTGCCTGACAATGCTGTCAGAAACCATTACCGGCTAATCATCTGTTTTCTGACAAAAATGTTATTCACCGGTCACGATGCTGACAGTCCTCTCTCCCTAATCTGAGCCTGCCTATTTGATATCGCGGCCTGCATGGACAGGTCGTCACGCATCGGGAGACACCATGAAAATCACGCTATTCAGTGCAGCGCTGCTTGCGGCAATGGCTGGAATCACCTCAGTAAATGCTGCTGATTACAAAAAGAATCCATTTACCCTCGTCTACGACGGTGCCATCACCGAGAATGCCAAAGATCAGGTCAACCTCCATCCGGTGAAATACGATCTTCATGGCATTCAGATTGCTGCGAATGTCTATACGCCAGCCAACTATGATCCAGCGAAAAAATACCCAGCGGTTGTTGTTGCCCATCCTAATGGCGGTGTAAAAGAGCAGGTCGCAGGGTTGTATGCTCAGCGACTGGCTGAGCATGGATACATCACTATTACTGCTGATGCGGCCTATCAAGGCGCCAGTGGTGGCATGCCCCGCAATGTTGATAAGCCAACCAACCGTATTGAGGATATTCACGGTATGGCGGACTACATCAGCCAGTACCCAGGTGTTGATACTGCTCGCATTGGCCTGCTGGGTATCTGTGGCGGCGGTGGTTATTCATTAAAAGCCGCTCAGACGGATAAACGTTTTAAGGCGCTGGCGACACTGAGCATGTTTGATTCCGGGCTTGTTCGCCGCAATGGTTATCAGGACTCGCAGATTTCCACCCTTCAGGTACGTCTGAAACAGGCAAGCGATGCACGTGCCAAAGAAGTCACGACCGGTGAAGTCAGTTATTCTGGTGATGCCAACCTGACAGATGAACAAATCGCGAAACTCCCCTACGATCTGTACCGCCAGGGCTACGAGTATTACTGGAAAACACATGCACACCCGAACTCAACGTTCCGCTATACCACCAGCAGCCTGCTTGATTTGATGAGTTTTGATGCGCAAAGCAATATGGATCTCATCAACCAGCCGCTGTTAATGATGGCGGGGACTAAAGCTGATTCGCTCTACATGACCGAAAGTGCGTTCAAAAAGGCCACCGGCACGCAGAATAAAGAACTGTTCCTGATCGAGGGAGCAACGCATATCGATACTTACTGGGTACCTCGCTACGTTGAGCAAGCGATGAGTAAGTTAGACGCCTTCTTCGATAAGCATATTTGAGCCGTTCTGTCGATATCCCGGCCAGCCCGTGAGGTTGGCCGCCAAATGCCTTCATTGCAAACGCACTTCTTGCCGTAACGTCACCGCGATCCATTAACGTGCAGCGCCCAGATTAGCGAAGTTGGGGTGAAAGATAATTACGTCCATTAAATAGGCGCTATGAATGAAATTCATAGACCCAGAGTTTCGTAAATTTTTATATTTTTTTTATACCCACCCACTGACCTTTTTACAAAATTTTTGCATCGAGTTATCTACACTCGGCTTCAGTTAAATAGTCTGACTGGGGGTGGAGTGTGAGTACAGGCGTAATAATCGGCATCGTGCTGGTTTTCCTGCTACTGGGCTATCTGATTTATGCCTTGATTAACGCGGAGGCTTTCTGATGGCTGCGTCAGGGTTTTTACTGTTAGCCAGTTTTCTGGTTGTTTTAATGGTGTTGGCAAAACCGATGGGATCACTGCTTGCCCGATTGATTGACGGAGAAGCGCTGCCCGGCGTTGGTTGCCTCGAAACAGGGCTGTGGCGTTTGGCGGGTATTGATAACGATGAAATGGACTGGAAACGTTATCTGACAGCCATTTTGCTGTTCAACGCCCTTGGCATTATCGTGTTGTTTAACATCCTGATGTTCCAAAACATATTGCCACTTAATCCACAGCGGATGCCGGGATTGTCTTGGGATCTGGCCTTAAACACCTCGGTGAGTTTCGTTACCAACACCAACTGGCAGGCCTATTCAGGTGAAAGCACCATGAGCTATTTCAGCCAGATGGCTGGATTGGCTGTGCAGAACTTTCTCTCTGCCGCCACGGGTATGGCCGTCGTGTTTGCTCTGACGCGTGCGTTTGCTCGTCACTCAATGAACACCCTCGGCAACGCTTGGCAGGATTTGACGCGTATCACATTGTATGTTTTGTTGCCGGTTTCATTGATTTTCGCACTGTTCCTGATTCAGCAGGGGGCGATTCAGAGCTTTGCTGACTATCAGAGCTACACCAGTCTGGAGGGGGTAAAACAGATCATCCCGATGGGGCCAGTGGCGTCTCAGGAAGCGATCAAAATGTTAGGCACTAACGGCGGCGGTTTTTTCAACGCTAACTCTTCACATCCCTTTGAAAATCCGACAGCGCTGAGCAACTTTGTGCAGATGGTGTCGATTTTTCTGATCCCAGCGGGGCTGTGCTTTGCCTTTGGTAAAGTCGTGGGGGATACCCGCCAGGGACATGCCATTTTGTGGGCGATGACAATTATTTTCGTGATTAGCGTTGCCGTGGTGATGTGGGCGGAAACCCAGGGTAACCCTCACCTCAGTGCGCTGGGCGCAACCAGTAACATCAATATGGAAGGTAAAGAGTCACGCTTCGGCATCCTTGCAAGCAGTTTATTTGCGGTGGTGACGACGGCGGCGTCCTGTGGTGCGGTCAATGCGATGCATGACTCCTTCACGGCGCTAGGCGGTATGGTGCCAATGTGGCTGATGCAGATCGGTGAAGTGGTGTTCGGCGGTGTGGGCTCGGGTCTTTACGGCATGCTGTTGTTCGTGTTGCTGGCCGTGTTTATCGCCGGGTTGATGATTGGCCGTACTCCGGAATACCTTGGCAAAAAGATCGATGTGCGTGAGATGAAAATGACAGCGCTCGCCATCCTCGTCACACCCGCTCTGGTATTGCTCGGCACGGCGCTGGCCATGATGACCGACGCCGGACGTGCCGGCATGCTTAACCCCGGTACTCATGGATTTAGCGAAGTGCTCTACGCCGTTTCGTCTGCAGCAAATAATAACGGTAGCGCCTTTGCTGGTTTAAGTGCCAACACACCGTTCTGGAACTGTTTGCAGGCATTCTGCATGTTCGTTGGTCGCTTTGGGGTAATTATTCCGGTTATTGCTATCGCAGGATCGCTGGTCACCAAGAAAATCCAGCCCGCCAGTACCGGTACGCTACCAACCCATGGTGCACTGTTTATCGGTCTGCTGATCGGCACCGTGGCGTTAGTGGGTGCTTTGACCTTTATCCCCGCCCTGGCATTAGGCCCAGTTGCGGAATACCTGTCATTACTTTGAGTTATGCGGAGACGCGCTTTATGAGTCGCAAGCAACTGTCCCTGCTCGAACCCACGCTGGTCCGTCAGGCGTTAAAAGATTCCATTAGTAAACTGAGCCCGCATATTCAGTGGCGCAACCCGGTTATGTTTATTGTCTGGATAGGCAGCATGTTAACTACCGCGCTCGCCATTGCCATGGCGACTGGACATATTGACGGCAGCGCATGGTTTACCGGCGCAGTCAGTCTGTGGTTATGGATAACGGTACTGTTTGCCAACTTTGCCGAAGCTCTGGCTGAAGGGCGAAGCAAAGCACAGGCCAACAGTCTGCGCGGTGTGAAGAAAACAGTATTCGCACGCAAATTGCGTGCGCCTCAACACGATGCTCAGGTGGACCATATACCGGCTTCCGATCTGCGCAAAGGTGATGTGGTGCTGGTGGAGGCCGGTGACATCATTCCCTGTGATGGTGAAGTCATTGAAGGGGGGGCATCCGTCGATGAGAGTGCCATTACCGGTGAGTCTGCCCCCGTTATTCGCGAGTCCGGTGGTGATTTTGCCTCTGTGACTGGGGGGACTCGTATTCTGTCCGACTGGCTGGTGATCCAGTGCAGCGTGAATCCGGGCGAGACCTTTCTTGATCGCATGATTGCAATGGTGGAAGGCGCGCAGCGCCGTAAAACGCCTAACGAGATTGCACTGACTATTCTCTTGGTGGCATTGACCATTGTTTTCCTGTTGGCGACAGCCACGCTCTGGCCGTTTTCGGTGTACGGTGGCGCGGCCGTAAGTGTGACCGTCCTCGTGGCCTTGTTGGTTTGTTTAATTCCAACCACCATTGGCGGTCTGTTATCGGCAATTGGTGTGGCCGGAATGAGCCGCATGCTCGGTGCTAACGTTATCGCCACCAGCGGACGTGCAGTGGAAGCTGCTGGTGACGTTGACGTGTTGTTGCTGGATAAAACCGGGACCATCACCCTTGGCAATCGTCAGGCATCAGCCTTCCTGCCTGCATCTGGCGTTGATGAGAACGTGCTTGCGGATGCTGCACAACTCTCCTCGCTGGCGGATGAAACACCGGAAGGTCGCAGCATCGTGGTGTTGGCTAAACAGCGTTTCAACCTGCGTGAAAGAGATGTGCAGAACGCGACCTTTGTGCCGTTTACTGCCCAAACCCGTATGAGTGGCATCAACACTGGGGAACGAATGATCCGTAAGGGGTCGGTGGATGCGATCCGCCGCCATGTAGAAGCCAACGGGGGCCACTTTCCCATAGATGTAGATACGCTGGTGGAAAAAGTTGCTCGTCAAGGGGCAACCCCTCTCGTGGTGGCAGAGGGTGCCAAAGTCCTTGGGGTGATAGCCCTGAAAGATATCGTGAAGGGTGGGATCAAAGAGCGTTTTGCACAATTGCGCAAAATGGGTATTAAGACAGTGATGATCACCGGCGACAATCGCTTAACTGCCGCGGCTATCGCGGCTGAAGCGGGGGTGGATGATTTTCTCGCGGAGGCCACGCCGGAAGCCAAACTGGCTTTAATTCGCCAGTATCAGGCGGAAGGACGTCTTGTCGCGATGACGGGCGATGGAACCAACGATGCCCCGGCACTGGCACAGGCTGATGTGGCGGTTGCCATGAACTCTGGTACCCAGGCGGCGAAAGAAGCGGGCAATATGGTGGATTTGGATTCCAACCCCACCAAGCTCATTGAAGTTGTGCACATCGGTAAACAGATGCTGATGACTCGTGGTTCGTTAACGACATTCAGTATTGCCAACGATGTGGCAAAGTATTTTGCCATTATCCCGGCTGCGTTTGCGGCAACCTATCCTCAACTGAATGCGCTCAACGTGATGCATTTGCACTCGCCTGCCTCAGCTATTCTGAGTGCAGTTATCTTTAACGCGCTGATCATTGTCTTCCTGATCCCGCTGGCGTTGAAAGGGGTGAGTTACAAACCGTTGACTGCCTCTGCCATGTTGCGCCGTAATCTGTGGATATACGGCTTGGGTGGGCTGATTGTGCCATTTATTGGCATCAAAGTGATAGACCTGCTGTTAACGCTGTTTGGTCTGGTTTGAGGATATTATTATGACACAGTTACGCTCGGCAATTGTGATGCTGACTATATTGATGCTTATCACAGGTGGCTTTTATCCCTTAGTGACTACCGTGCTCGGCCAGTGGTTGTTTCCCTATCAGGCTAATGGTTCCCTGATTGAGCAAAACGGCGAAGTACGAGGTTCTGCGTTGCTTGGCCAACATTTTACCCAACCGCAGTATTTCCAGGGTCGTCCTTCGGCCACCGGAGAAACGCCTTATAACCCAATGGCAACCAGCGGCAGCAACCTGGCAGGGAGTAATCCTGAGTTGGATAAAGCGATTAAAGCGCGGGTTGAGGCGTTACGCACAGCGAATCCGCACGCGGATCGCGCTGTTCCCGTTGATTTGGTGACTGCCTCGTCCAGCGGGCTGGATAACGGTATCTCTCTGGATGCTGCACAATGGCAGTTGCCACGCGTGGCGCAAGCTCGCGGCATGACCGTCGAGGAAGTTCAGCGTGTAGTAGAAGAAAACACGGTAACACCAATGGTGAACTTCATGGGTCAACCTTACGTGAATGTGACCCAATTAAACCTGGATCTGGATACGTTACAGAACAAATAAGGTTAATAAGGATGACAGAAGAACCCAATCGTCCCAATCCCGACCATCTGTTAAAACAGACTGACGCCTTACACCGGGGGAGACTGAAAATCTTCTTTGGTGCAAGTGCTGGCGTAGGGAAAACATATGCCATGCTACAGGAGGCTCAACGCCTGAGGGCACAGGGACTTGATATTCTGATTGGGGTTGTCGAAACCCATGGCCGTAAGGAAACGGCCGCTTTACTGAATGGATTAGTGACGCTACCTCCTCGACGGATAGCTTATCGGGGGCGTCTCATTCAGGAGTTTGATCTGGACGCTGCGCTTGCGCGGCGTCCTGCGCTGATTCTGATGGATGAACTCGCACACAGCAACGCACCGGGTTCACGCCATCCCAAGCGCTGGCAAGATGTAGAAGAACTCTTGGACGCGGGTATTGATGTTTTCACCACGGTTAACGTACAACATCTGGAAAGCCTTAATGATGTTGTCAGCGGGGTTACAGGTATCCAGGTTCGGGAAACGATTCCGGACCCCTTCTTTGATGCTGCCAATGAAGTTGTTCTCGTTGATCTCCCGGCTGATGACCTGCGTCAGCGTTTGCACGAGGGCAAGGTGTATATCGGTGGCCAAGCCGAGCGGGCAATTGAACATTTTTTCCGTAAAGGCAATTTGATTGCGTTGCGGGAGTTGGCGCTGCGGCGCACGGCCGATCGTGTAGACGACCAAATGCGAGCCTGGCGGGATCGTCAGGGTGAAGAAAAAGTCTGGCACACTCGCGATGCCATTTTACTGTGTATCGGGCAGGGGAGTGGAAACGAAAAGTTGGTGCGCACCGCAGCGCGTCTGGCAGCAAAACTGGGAAGTGTATGGCATGCGGTGTATGTAGAAACGCCTGTTTTGCATAAGCTGCCGGAACAACAGCGGCGTGCCATATTGAGTACATTGCAATTTGCTCAGGATCTCGGTGCAGAAACGGCAACGCTGTCGGAGCCTGCTCCGGAAAAAGCGATACTGCGTTATGCGCGCGAACACAATCTTGGGAAAATCATTATTGGTCGACATAACCGCCGACGCTGGTTTCATCGCCCAGGTTTTGCCGAAAGACTCGCTGCACGCGCTCCCGATCTTGATTTGGTGATGATTGCTCTTGATGACACGCCTACCGTTTTGCAGGCCAAAATGGCGGATAATCGTGCCTTGAGTGATAAATGGCGCGTACAAATTCAGGGATGTTGCCTAGCGCTGGTATTGTGCACATTGATTACGCTCGTCGCTAATCAGTGGCTTATGGCATTTGATGCCGCTAATTTGGTGATGCTCTATTTGCTTGGCGTTGTGGTCGTAGCACTGTTTTATGGCCGCTGGCCGTCGGTGCTGGCAACGTTTATCAATGTCATTAGCTTTGACCTGTTTTTTATTGCCCCCAGAGGCACCCTTGCCGTTTCTGATGTCCAGTATCTGCTTACATTTGCCGTGATGCTGACGGTGGGGCTTATCATCGGCAATTTAACGGCTGGCGTGCGTTATCAGGCACGTATTGCTCGTTACAGGGAGCAGCGAACACGCCAACTCTACGAGATGTCTAAAGCATTGTCAGCCGGACGCAGTAATGCTGATGTCGCACAAACCAGCGAGAAATTCATTCAGTCGACGTTTAATGCCCTGAGTCAGGTATTACTGCCAGACCAGACAGGCAAACTGAACGCGGTCACTCAGCGTCAGGGCATGACACCGTGGGATGATGCAATTGCGCGCTGGAGTTTTGACAAAGGATTGCCTGCAGGGGCGGGTACGGATACGTTACCCGGCGTCCCTTACCTTATTCTGCCACTGAAAAGCACAAAAAAAACACACGGTCTGGTGATTGTTGAACCTTTGAATCTGCGCCAGTTGATGATCCCAGAGCAGCAACGGCTACTTGAAACCTTCATTATGCTGATTGCCAGCACGTTAGAACGGCAGTCACTCATTTCAAGCGAAGAACAGGCGAGACTCAATAGTGAGCGCGAGCAATTACGTAATTCACTCTTGGCCGCATTGTCTCACGATCTGCGTACCCCGCTAACCGTCCTGTTTGGACAGACGGAAATTCTCACACTGGATTTGATCAGCGAAGGTTCAAAACATGCCGTGCAAGCGAGTGAAATCCGACAACATGTCCTGAATACGACTCGCTTGGTTAATAACCTACTGGATATGGCACGCATTCAATCGGGTGGATTTAATCTCAAGAAAGAGTGGATTACGCTTGAAGAGATGATAGGCAGCGCCTTACGTACACTGGAAATGTCTTTGAACGGGCGAAAAATCAAACTTGATATGCCCGACCCATTAAGTTTGGTCTATGTTGACGGGGTATTATTCGAACGCGTGTTAATTAACCTTCTGGAAAACGCAGTGAAATATGCGGGCCGTGACGCTACCATTGGACTGAGTGCGAATATTACTCATGGTCAGTTGGAAATTGACGTTTGGGACAATGGTAAAGGAATACCCCATGGACAGGAGCAGGCCATTTTCGACAAATTTGCCAGAGGAAGTAAAGAATCCACTATTCCCGGCGTGGGGCTTGGCCTGGCGATTTGCCAGGCCATTGTCGAGGTACATGGTGGTACCATCTTCGCTGGTAATCGTGAGGACGGTGGGGCCAGCTTTATTGTTCGCCTGCCTCAGGATACGCCTCCCCAGCTTGATGATGTCGAGTGATGTCATGTGATCACGGTATTGGTTACATGACCAACGTGATTGGACGTTGTGGCTGAAGACACACCACATTGATAAAGAGGCCATGCACCGTAATCAACAGTTCGATACCATGGACTTAGCCATCAGTGCTGCGATTCAGGGTTTTGGCATCGCGATTGCGGATGTTATGTTGGGGTGGCAGAAGATATCCAACTGGTGATGCCGTTTACCGAAACGGCAAAAACCGGTGTGGCTTATTATCTGGTACATCGGTCTGGACTGGGTGCGCGTGCAGTCGGAATGGTTGACGGATTTTCTTGCCTCCCTTACTGATTGCCCGCCGCCTGATAAGGCCTGAGTTAGGGGTAATTGCTACAGTATATGAGATACGATTATCGCAATGTGAATCGTTTCCCTTATGTTTCCTATGAACGAGTAATTTAATCTATAAACTCGAATTACTACAGGCATAAATATTTTCAAGTGAAATCAGGAAACCTGCAAAGAGATGCTTACAATACGGAAGGCGTGTTCGAAAGATGCCGCATTATTAAGTGAAATGGGATATTCCAGCTATACACACCACTTTGCTCATCTGTGGCATGAACATGATGAATTGCAGACTTTTCTGTCTCAGGAATACTCACTGTCTGCTTTGCAGCAGAGCTTGCAAAGTAATACCTGTAGTTGGTTTATTGCGCAAGATACAAATCCCGTTGGATTTACCAAAGTGTCTTGGCACTGCTCCGTGAATGAAGGTGGCCCGGCAGGTACACTACTGCATAAGCTCTACTTGTTACCCGGTGAGACAGGCAAAGGCTACGGTGAGATACTGTTTGCGGAAATGATAAGCATGGCACAACGCCGTGGTGAAACCTTTTTCTGGCTGGAAGTGCTTGATGTCAACCCACAGGCGTACCGATTTTACCTCCGTCAGGGATTAGTTCATATTAGGGATACTCTCTTCAGCACCGCTACCCAGCGAAATACATTGCATATTCTGGGTAAGCCTATTTGAAAGATACACTTATCGTTATTGTGGGGTGGGAAATGTTAATTGTGGGCCGACCCGCCTGTATGACACCGCAACTGTTGGTGTTATACCGACGGGTTGATAAATTATCAGCAATCTGCTGGGTGTAGTACCGTCATGCAAGTCCTTTTTTATGTAGCTGCATTCTGGTGAGTTCCTCAATTATCGTTCCGTAAACACTCCGGATAAATACTTCATTGCTTTGAATGCTTCGGGCGATGCCGGCCACCCGATCAGTCACAATTTTGACTCTGTCGCTGGCAACAACTTCATCTATATTGTCCGCCTTCATGTCCGCAATATTCAGGGCAATATACATTCTGTCGGTTAAAAGCCTTACAAGCTGATTATCAATGTTATCAATCTCTTCCCTGAGTTCTTCAAGTGTTGATGATTCTCTTGTCATAACTGCTCCGCAAAATAAAGGTGAAAAAACATCCCGTAACGTATATCTCTGATTTGTGGTATTCTGAAAAGCGTGAACCATAAAACTAGTATAATAGTACACCTATCAAAGTATGTTCATTTTTACGTAGTGCAACTAAGCCCCTTTTTTGGAACAAGGACTCAATATGTTAAATTCACTGATTGTCTATGGTATTTCCTCTCTGGCTGTCACTGTCATTCCGGGGCCAACCATGCTGCTGGCGCTTTCAAATGGTACAACCCGGAGAGCAAAAGTGATTACCATGGGAATACTGGGTGCCGCGTGTTCGGATGTCATACTGATCAGTGCTGTCGCGCTGGGTCTTGGCGCAGTCATGATGGCATCGGAAACGCTTTTTAGTGCAATCAAATGGGTAGGTGTGATTTATCTCCTATGGCTTGCAGTGTCGCTTTTTCGGGCAAACGTTTCATCCCAAATTTGTACGGAAGCACACGCAGTGTATCCCCATGCGATTTGCGGAAAGTCGGCATTTATTCGAAGCCTGTTTGCTGCGCTGTCTAATCCTAAAGGCTTGCTGTTTTTTGGCGCATTTCTGCCGCAGTTTCTGGACATAACACAACCTACAGTACCTCAGTATTCATCTTTTGCATTGCTGACGGTGTTGATTGACGTCGTTATTATGGCAATCTACGCTACGGCTGGATATTATGCGGCCCGTTACCTGTCAGTCAGTTACCTGAAATGTATGAATCGTATAAGCGCTGCAACGCTGGCCTGCATGGCTACCGGGCTGGCACTGTATCGGCGGCAAGCTTGAACACGTAATAAACGCGGCGCTAAGCACCCAGCAAGCGGCAGAGTACCACTATCGGACTGATACTTAACAACGTGCTCGTTAGACCGTTAAGCGTCATTTGGGGGCACTCCATTATTGAACCAACCTGACCCCAAATTTACCCCACAGGGAAGAAAACGTCAGAGTGCATCGGGAAAGGTTTTCACGCTAACGTATTAAATCTAAAACGCATAGGAATTCTTGCAGGTGCATGAAAAGCAAAAAGCCCGCCTAAGTCTCCTTAAGCGGGCTTCTCGAATTTTGGCTCTTCTGACTGGGATCGCCTTTGCCAAGAACTGGCTAATAAGTAAGCTAAACCTGAATTCCATTTCTGTCAAGACCACCAGAATGACCACCAAACTGTGATTTTGAGTGTTCATCCACATATGATGATCGTTCGATCTGCTCCACGCTGATTAACACATCGCAATGTTAGTAATGTCTTCACAAGCAACGTGAGGACATCCCCATGAAGAAGCGTAGATCATCAGCATTATCTGCGAGGCCGGAGCTGGGTTTTTTGCCCTGGATATATGCCTCAAGCTAGCTAAATAGCTGCGCCTAATACCGCTACACCTGCCGTTTATTGACATGTGGCATGTAAGAGCAACACATCGTAGGCCCGATGTAGCACAGTCAGACAGAGAAAACAGCTCAACGTCTTACCCTGCAAGGGCTGGCCGAAAGTGGGGCACTATTCCGCACAGCTATTTAGCACCGATGCCACCTTCTACACATTGCGTAAAAAGTTTGGTGGTATTGACGTTTGACCTGCTCCCCATTGATTAACACACCGCGATGTTAGTAATGTCTTCATCAGCAACATGAGGACATCCCCATGAAG
>JADMXW010000008.1:0-144021 GCA_015548865.1 Serratia marcescens
TACCCATGGGTGCGCCCGGGTGACCGGATTTGGCTTTTTGCACGCCATCCATGCTGAGTGCGCGGATGGCGTTGGCACGTTGACGGCGTTCGTGCGGCGTATGAGACAACGACATAATGGGCTCTCCAGATCACAGTTGCGCTTCTAACATCGCTTCCAGTTTTTCCTGATCGATAGCAAACAAGCGAATGCCTTCCGCCAGCTTGTCCACCGCCATGGCATCCTGACAATGTTCCCAACGGAACTCTGCCTCACTTAACGGAGAAGGGCGGTGTAGCGCTTCTACGGATGGCGTGAGTTGGCGCGTTACTGGTGCGCTGCTGCTTTTCAACTGCTCCAGCAGTGCCGGTGAGATGGTCAGACGATCGCAACCTGCCAGCGCCAGAATTTGTTCCACTTTACGGAAACTGGCCCCCATGATCACCGTGTTATAGCGATGGCGCTTGTAATAGTCGTAGATTTTTTGCACTGAAAGCACGCCTGGATCCTGCTCAGCCTGATAGTGTTCAACGAGGTGTTTGGCTTGATACCAGTCGTAGATACGACCAACAAACGGCGAGATAAGAAACACGCCCGCTTCGGCACAGGCGCGCGCTTGCGCAAAGGAAAATAGCAGTGTGAGGTTGCAGTTGATCCCTTCTCGCTCTAGTTCTTCCGCTGCTCGGATGCCCTCCCAGGTGGAGGCTAGTTTGATCAGTATGCGCGAGCGCGGAATGTCTTTCTCTTCATACAAGCCAATCAGCTTGCGTGCCTTGGCGACACACATGCCGCGATCGAATGACAGGCGAGCATCTACTTCGGTGGAGATACGCCCCGGCACAGATTTGAGGATTTCAGCGCCGATATTTACCGCCAAACGGTCGCCTGCGTTGATCAAACGGGTAGCGCTGTTTCCCCCTTGTTGACGGGCATAAGCGATAGCTTCTTCGAACAGCGGGCTATATTGGGGCAGCGTAGCCGCTTTCAAAATCAGCGAGGGATTGGTGGTCGCATCCTCAGGTGAAAACTGACGAATTGCATCAATGTCGCCGCTGTCCGCAACGACAACGGTAAACTGCTTTAGGGCATCAAGTTGATTCATCATTTCACCGCCCGTTTTCCTGCTGTTCGTAGTACCCGATCCGTTCCACTTTGGGCGCAGATCCCCCACCTTCAAATTCAGATGCTAGCCAGGCTGCGACAATCTCTTTTGCCAGTTCTGGGCCGATAACCCGTGCGCCAAGCGAGATGATTTGTGCATTATTGCTTTTTCTGGCGCGTTGTGCGGAATAGGTGTCATGGCATTGCGCTGCCCGAATCCCCGTGACTTTATTCGCGACAATACTCATGCCGATACCGGTGCCGCAGATCAAGATCCCGCGTTCGTGTTTTCCTTCTTTGATGGAGACTGCAACGGTGTGTGCAACATCGGGGTAGATTGGATTTTCTCCACTGGGATCGTAGCTGTAGTCGGTGACCTGTAACCCCTGCTGTTGTAAAAATTCACTAATGATGTTTTTCAAATCGATCGCGGCGCTGTCTGCGCCAATCGCAATTGCGTGCATACCCATCTCCTGCCTGACTAAAGGTCAACATAGCGCCTGATCCGGCGTTTCACGGCTAACATATACCGGCTATTTCAAATGTTCAACTGGTGATTATTTGTTTTGTGTTTGCGTGGGGGCGTAATCTTATTAAAAAGGTGATTGAGGTCACTAATTGTGCTTTTTAAGCGTTATTTTACCTTTTATACACATATTTGGATCATGCTCACAATTTTTAAACAGAGTGGTAGGCAAAGAATCGGCACGATCATATTGTTCATATGTTCACTGTGTGTATTATTGATTTGACTCTTTAGAGGGCATAACAATGTCTCAGACCGATACGCAAACGATAACAACGACGATAGAACATAAAGGTCACACCAGGCACTTCATCGCGAACGGCAGGGGGGCAGTATGAGCAAGATATCGGCTACACAAGCGGCGCAGCAGGAAGCCGCAACGCCATCCTCCGCAGAGCAGTCCGCCATTCGTAAGATCTCTTTGCGTCTGGTGCCGTTCGTCGGATTGATGTTCTTTATTAACTTCCTCGATCGCACTGCAATTTCTTTTGCTGGCCCGAACGGTATGAACACCGATCTGGCGCTGACCGTTGCGCAGTTTGGGCTAGCTTCCGGCATTTTCTTCATTGGTTACATTCTGCTAGAAGTGCCCAGTAACCTGGCATTACACCGTTTTGGCGCGCGTAAGTGGCTGGCGCGCATTATGGTTTCCTGGGGGATTGTGTCGCTGCTGTTTACCTGGGTAAGCAGTGTGCAAGAACTTTATATCCTGCGCTTCCTGTTGGGGATTGCCGAAGCGGGCTTCTTCCCTGGGGCCATTTTGTTCCTGAGCCTATGGGTGCCGGCGCGTTACCGTAGCAAGATTCTGGCGCTGTTTTATCTGGCACAGCCGATGACAACCGTGCTCGGCGCACCGCTGGCGGCGTGGCTTATCGAGCAGCACGGTTTGTTTGGCTTATCCGGTTGGCGTGTGATGTTCCTTGGGGTATCAATCCCGGCGATTTTGATCGGCATCATCACTTGGTTCTATCTGGTCGATCGCCCGCAAGATGCGAAATGGCTCAACGATGAAGAGAAACGCTGGCTGGTCGGTGAACTGGAAAGCGAACATGCAGCAAAACAGCACAGCAAGCACCCGAGCGTGAGAACGGTAATGTTCAATAAGCGGGTATGGGTTTTGTGCCTAATTTACTTCGGTTTTATTTATGGTCTGTATGCGCTGGCGTTCTTCCTGCCCACCATTATCAGCGGGTTCCAACAGCAGTTTGGTACCACCTTTAATGTGCTGGAAAAAGGGCTGATTACGGCAGTGCCCTATCTGCCAGCAGCCATTGTCATGCACTTCTGGTCGCGTGATGCGACCCGCCGCGGCTGCCGTACCTGGCACATTGCCATTCCGGCGTTGACCGGTGCTGTCAGTATTCCGCTGGCACTGTACATGGAGTCACCGGCAGCCACCATCGCTGTGATTACCGTGACCGCCTGTTCCATTTTCTCGGCGTTACCTAACTTTTGGACATTGCCTACGCAGTTCCTGACGGGGGCCTCTGCCGCTGCCGCGATAGCCCTGATCAATACCATCGGTAACGTTGCAGGGTTCTCTGCGGGTTATATCACCGGGGCGGTACGGGGTGTTACAGGCACCTACGTTCTTCCGATGTTGATTGTCGGCGGTCTGATGCTGCTTTCCGCAATCTTGATGGTGCTATTGAGTCGTTCCGGGCAGGAATCCCAAGCCGCATCAGCCACACAGGAGCACTGATATGACCTATTTGTTTAACCAGCCGTCTGATTTTGCACGTGAGTTAACGGAAGGTTTTGTTGCGGTGCACAGCGATAAAGTGCGACAGGTACCGGGAGGCGTGGTCAGAAGCACCCGTAGTCCTAAAGGCAGTGTCGCCATTGTGGTTGGCGGCGGCTCTGGACACTACCCGGCGTTTGCCGGGTTGGTTGGGCAAGGTTTGGCACACGGTGCTGCGATGGGCAACCTGTTTGCTTCGCCTTCTGCGCAGCAGATCTGCTCTGTGGCGCGTGCCGCACACAACGGTGGCGGTGTTCTGCTGACATTCGGCAACTACGCGGGAGATGTGCTCCATTTTGGTCAGGCGAAAGCACGCCTGAATGCCGAAGGGATCCCGTGTGAATTGTTGGCGGTGACGGATGATATCTCCAGCGCGCCGCCTGAGGAGTGGCAAAAACGCCGTGGTGTGGCGGGCGATCTGGCCGTATTCAAGGCGGCGGCAGCTGCTGCAGAAGCGGGGTACGATCTCGCAGCGGTGCTGGCAGTTGCTGAGCGTGCCAATCAGCGTACGCGCTCTTTCGGCGTAGCCTTTTCTGGCTGCACCTTACCCGGAGCCGATCACCCACTGTTTACTGTGCCGGAAGGCATGATGGGTGTTGGGATGGGGATCCACGGTGAACCCGGTATTAAAGATGCGCCGATTTCCAGCGCGGATGAGCTGGCCGAACTGTTGATCAACGCGTTGTTACAAGAGGTGCCGCAGGCGGTGACTGTACTGTCTGGGCAGCGCATCAGCGTGGTACTCAATGGGTTGGGCGGCGTGAAATATGAAGAGTTGTTTGTGGTATATCGTCGTGTTGCCCAACTGTTGACTGCGCAAGGGCTCACCATCGTTGAACCGGAGGTAGGAGAGCTGGTGACCAGCTTTGATATGGCCGGACTCTCGCTCACCCTGTTCTGGTTGGATGAAGAGCTGGAGCGTTTCTGGCGCGCACCTGCCAATACGCCCGCATTCCGTAAAGGCAGTATGGTGGCCGCTGAACCACGCGAAGCGTGTGAATTTAACGTCGAGCAAGACAGCGTACCCGAAGCAACCCCTGCATCGCGCGAGGCGGCACAGTGTGTTGCCGCTGCCTTGGTTGCGGCGCGTGATGTCATTTTGGCGAATGTTGATGAACTGGGCCGTATTGATGCGGTAGCAGGCGATGGCGATCACGGTATTGGTATGGAACGCGGCGTGGTGGCTGCGGCGGAAACCGCCGTCAACATGCTGGAGAGGCAGGCTGGCGCGGGAACGTTATTGCAGCGTGCGGCGGATGCCTGGGCCGATCGGGCAGGGGGAACGTCAGGGGCCATTTGGGGCGTGGCGCTCAATGCGCTGGGCACGGCGCTGGGCGACAGCGTAAGGCCGGATGGTGTGCTCGTTGCCCTTGGGATTCGCCAATCCGCTGAAGGCATTATGCATTTCGGTAAGGCCAAAGCAGGTGACAAAACGCTGGTCGATGCCCTTTTACCTTTCAGTGATGCGTTGACGCAGCGTGTAAATGCCGGAGAAGCGTTGTCTCATGCCTGGTTGAACGCCTCGCAGGTGGCACAACAGGCGGCGGATGCCACTGCGCAACTTCGCCCCAGAATTGGTCGCGCGCGTCCTTTGGCAGAGAAAAGTCTGGGTACACCGGATGCGGGCGCGATCTCGTTGGCAATGATCCTTAATGCTGTTGCGACAGTCTTGAATCAGGTTCAGACAGAGAAAACTGCTGTACAGGAGACACAAGAACAATGAGCCAACAGGGGAGTTACGAACGCGTTATCACGCTGGGTGTCAGCCTGAAAATGTATTTCGGCTACCAGCAAACCGTGGATTGGTGCCAACGTATCCACGCCATTGTGCAGCGCCATCCGCTGGCGTCGGTGGCACAGGTCAGGTTGTTTGTGTTGCCAACGTTTCCTACGTTGGCGCCTGCTGTTGCTCTTTTTGCTGATTCTGCCGTTGATGTCGGGGCGCAAGACTTGCATTGGGCGGATAACGGCGCCTTCACCGGGGAAGTCAGCGGCACACTGCTACATGAAATGGGGTGCCGCTATGTAGAAGTCGGGCATGCGGAACGACGTCGCTATTTTGGCGAAACCGATGAGCATATTGCCCTTAAAACGGCGGCTGCCTGGCGCAACGGACTCACCCCCGTACTCTGCGTTGGTGAAGAGCAGCGCGGTAGCGTGCAGCAGGCGATAGAGATCTGTCAGACCCAGTTAACCAGCGCGCTCAACCGCGCGCAGCAACAGCAGTTAACTGGCCATGTTGTTGTAGCTTATGAGCCTCAATGGGCGATTGGCAGTGCAGAGCCTGCGCCAACCGAAGATATCAGCTGCGTTTGTGAGGCATTGAAACAGCAATTATCCGTGGAGACGGGCATTCGCGACGGCAGAGTGATTTATGGCGGCAGTGCCGGGCCAGGGCTGCTGAGTCAGCTCGGACCTTCGGTTGATGGCCTGTTTTTAGGGCGTTTCGCACACGATCCTGCGGCATTCAACGCCATTATGGATGAAGCGCTGGCGCTGTGCCCACAGTAATAAAAATACGCAAAATGGAGAGATTACCGTGGCTATTGGTTTAAGCACTTACGCTTTTTTCTGGCGAATGTCCTCCCGCGTTCCTGACCCGATGGGGCTGGAGGCGATGCTGGATCACACTGCAGAATCTGGCGCGACGGTGTTTCAGATTTGTGATTACACACCGGTGGAAGCGCTGTCATCCGCTGAGCTGGAAAAGCTGCGTCAGCGCGCCGACGATTTATCGATTCAACTGGAGCTCGGAACACGTGGGTTGGAGACAGCACATTTAACACGATACTTGGCGCTGGCTCGGGCACTGGATGTCCGCTTTATTCGCACCATGTTTAATAGCGTGACACACCAGCCCACACTGGATGAGGCTCGTGAGCTTCTGCGGATCATCCTGCCGCAGGCAGAGCAGCAGGGCGTTCAGTTCGGGTTGGAAACCTACGAACAAGTAAAAACCCGCACTCTGCTGGACGTGGTTGATGCTATTGACAGCCCGGCGTTGGGCATTTGCCTCGATCCTGGAAACTGTGTAGCCGCGTTGGAACACCCATGCGACGTTATCGACATGACAGCACGACGCGTGGTGAACCTGCACATCAAAGATTTTGCCTTTGCGCGCCAGAACGGCTGGGTTGGGTTTACCTATTCCGGCAGCCCGCTCGGTACTGGGCTGCTCGACTACGACCACCTGCAAAAGACGGTTCGTCCTAATGAGAGACATATCAATCAGGTGGTTGAACACTGGTTACCGTGGCAATCCTCGCCGGAAGAGACCTGCCGCCAGGAGGAAACCTGGACCACACAAAGCCTGAACTTTCTTTTTTCCCGTAATCCGCATACGGGGCAGTGATAACGCTTTTTATTGAACGAAAATGCATTCCAAATCCGAGGAGCAACGATCATGGCTACAGAATTAAAAACGATTACGGTACTTGGCGCTGGCGGCAAAATGGGCATGCGCATCTCTGCCAATTTCCAGAAAAGCCACTATCAGGTGTATTACTGTGAAAATTCGCCGCGTGCGCAGGAGCAGGTTGTTGCCGCCGGACGTGAGTTGGCGGTAGCTGAACAGGTTATTCCGGACAGTGATGTGGTGATCCTTGCTGTGCCTGATATTGCGCTGAAAGTGGTTTCTGCGCAGGTAGTGCCGCAGATGAAACGCGGTGCGATTTTGTTAACGCTCGACCCGGCAGCGGCCTACGCCAATTTGATCGCTAAACGTGATGATATCGATTATGCGGTCGCACACCCGTGTCACCCTTCGGTATTCCTCGATCGTTTCACGCCAGAAGAACATGCCGATGCGTTTGGGGGCGTCGCAGCACCCCAGCATGTTGCCGCTTCCTATGAAACAGGCAGCGATCAACAGAAAGCCGTGCTGGCTGAGGTTGTGAAAGTGATGTATGGCCCGGTGATTGACGTACACTGGGTGACGGTCAAACAGTTGGCTTATCTGGAGCCGACGCTGGTTGAAACTGTGGCCTGCATGGTGGGCACACTGATGAAAGAAGCGCTGGATGAAACCGTCAATACCATCGGCGTGCCAAAAGCGGCGGCGGAAGCGATGCTCTATGGCCACATTCAAATTGCACTGGCCGTAGCGTTCCGCAGCACCAACCCGTTCTCAGATGCTTGTATGATTGCCATCGAGTACGGTAAAGAAAACATTATCAAGCCGGACTGGAAAAAGATCTTCGATCAAAAAGAGCTCGATCTGGTGATCGCCAGAATGTTGAAGATTGATGCTATCCAGCGCTAATACCTGTAGCGCATCAATGATGCAGTATCGCCGCAAGCCAGTTTGAGCTGGTTTGCGGTATGCGTATTTCCAGACAAATTTGTCACCTCGTAGCCACCTTCATGCCACTCGAATTATTTAAGGTATATCATCAGGAGATTCATTGTTGGCAGGAGATGTATTGCCGGAGTTGAGCCCTGACTTACGGCGTGCAACAATTGTTAATGATGATCGGCCTTTGTCGACCGAACCGGGTCTGTCCAGGTACGCCTACCCTTTGCGTAAGGAAAACATTACCGAATGGAAAAACAATCAGGATCTCAGGATAACGAACTACTGACGGAAATCGCCGTGGCGTATTACCAGGACGAGATTACCCAGGAGGAGATCGCGAAGAAATTCGGCATTTCGCGCATCAAAGTAGGACGTTTACTGAAACGTGCTAAAGAGGAGGGCATTGTAGAGATCAATGTTCGCTATCATCCCGTGTTCAGCACGCGCTTGGAGCAGCAACTGCTGGAGCGTTTTCCCATCAAACGCGCGCTGATCGCGCTCGATCATCCTGATGAAGAAGAACAGCGGCGTCAGGTTGCGGCATTAGTGTCCAACCATCTGGCGGTGACGCTGAAAGATGGCACCGTAGTTGCGGTCGGGCAGGGACGTAATGTGTCCGGCGTAGCGGATCACGTTGGGAATGTGACTGAACGCCACTGCAAGTTTATCTGCGGGATTGGCGGTACGCACCGTCCCGGCGATGCGATCAATGCCGATCATATCAGTCGCCGTCTGGCGAAAAAATTTGGCGGCAGCAGTGAAACGCTTTACGCTCCGGCCTACGTGGAAAATCGCGCGCTCAAACAGGCGTTTATGCAAAACGGCACCATCAAGGAGACGTTGGATCGCGCCCGCAAGGCAGATATCGCGTTGGTGGGCATTGGCGACATGAATGAAAACAGCTACATGGTAAAACTGGGCTGGTTCACGCCGCAGGAAATTGTTGATGCCAGCCTTAACCAAGGCGTGATTGGCGATATCGCCGGCTACGATTTTTTTAACGCCCAAGGGCAGCACATCGATACTGTGATGCATGACAGGGTGATTGGCGTCAGCATAGAAGAGCTGCGCAACATTCCCTGTGTTATCGCCATTGCTTCAGAAAACACCAAAGCGTTGGCAATATTGGGCGCGTTGCGTACTGGTGCTATCGATATTATTGCCACCAGCGCGTCGAACATTCGCACTATCCTCAATATGACCCAATAGGGTCCTTCCTTCTGCCGGACAGAATCGCTTCGCTGTCCGGTATTTGAATGATTTATCACCATTTTTAGTTGATTTTTACGTCTGTTTTTTGCTCGCAGGTTAGCAATTCGTTATCCAGTTCGCGATAACGTGACATTATGCGCAAAAAACAAGCAGATAAATTAACTATATTAACCTGCATTCACTATCGGTTTTTGCCATGCTTTACGGCTATCTCCACTAAATAATTCGAGTTGCAGGACAGCACGTTAACGTTTTGAACGCCGCTTGCGGCGGCATCAATAGAGGTGAGGCCCATGGATGGCCGAATAACGAGCGCAGCCAACGCACCTGCAACTTGAAGTATGGCGGGGATACGAGCAGTAATGATTGAACTTCTTACGGCGTTAACCTCTCCTTGTCTGTCTGGGATAGGCCGCCGCCCTACGTCACGACAACAAAAGCCTATAAGGGATACAACAATGGATGAACAACTCAAACAGAGCGCATTGGATTTCCACCAGTATCCGGTGCCGGGGAAGATTCAGGTGTCCCCCACTAAACCGCTAGCGACCCAACGCGATTTAGCGTTGGCCTACTCACCTGGCGTTGCTGCACCTTGTCTCGAAATCGCCGAAGATCCGCTGGCTGCCTACAAATACACTGCACGCGGCAATCTGGTCGCGGTTATCTCCAACGGAACGGCGGTGCTTGGCCTTGGTAACATTGGTGCGTTGGCCGGCAAGCCGGTGATGGAAGGCAAGGGCGTTCTGTTTAAAAAATTCTCCGGCGTCGATGTGTTCGATATCGAAGTGGACGAACTGGATCCAGATAAACTGATCGACGTGATTGCCGCGCTGGAACCCACCTTTGGTGGCATTAACCTGGAAGATATCAAAGCGCCAGAGTGCTTCTATATTGAGAAGAAACTGCGTGAACGCATGAAGATTCCAGTGTTCCATGACGATCAGCACGGCACGGCGATCATCTGTACTGCGGCGGTATTGAACGGCCTGCGCGTGGTGGAGAAAAACATCTCTGACGTGCGTCTGGTGGTTTCCGGCGCGGGCGCAGCCTCCATTGCCTGCCTAAATTTGCTGGTGGCGCTGGGGCTGAAAAAACACAACATCGTGGTGTGCGATTCTCGCGGCGTGATCTACAAAGGCCGTGACGCCAACATGGAAGAGAACAAGGCTATCTATGCGGTGGACGATAACGGTGCGCGTAAACTGGGAGATGTGATCCCTGACGCCGATATCTTCCTGGGTTGCTCCGGTCCCGGCGTATTGACGCAGGACATGGTGAAAACCATGGCGCCGCGTCCGCTGATCATGGCGCTGGCAAACCCGGAACCGGAGATTCTGCCACCGTTAGCGAAAGCAGTGCGCCCAGATGCCATCATCTGTACCGGGCGGTCTGATTACCCGAATCAGGTAAATAACGTTCTGTGCTTCCCGTTTATTTTCCGTGGCGCACTCGATGTGGGCGCAACCACCATCAACGAAGAGATGAAGCTGGCGTGCGTGAAGGCGATAGCTGATTTGGCGCTGGCGGAACAGAGTGAAGTGGTCGCCTCGGCGTATGGCGATCAGGAGTTGTCGTTCGGACCTGAATACCTGATCCCGAAACCTTTCGACCCACGTTTGATCATCAAGATTGCGCCTGCGGTGGCAAAAGCGGCGATGGATTCAGGTGTGGCGACGCGCCCTATTACCGACTTTGATGCCTACATCGAAAAACTGACGCAGTTTGTCTATAAAACCAACCTGTTTATGAAGCCAGTGTTCTCTCAGGCGCGTCAACAGCCAAAACGCGTGGTGTTGGCCGAAGGGGAAGATCCGCGCGTGCTGCACGCCACACAAGAGCTGGTGACGCTGGGGTTGGCCTTCCCCATTCTGATCGGGCGTCCCGGTGTTATTGAGAAGCGGCTGCAAAAACTCGGTTTGCAAATCACCATCGGTAAGGATTTTGAGGTGGTGAACAATGAATCCGATCCGCGCTTCAAGGAATACTGGTCGGAATATTACGCGTTGATGAAACGCCGTGGCGTCTCGCAGGAAACCGCGCAGCGCGAAGTGATCCGCAACCCGACGGTGATTGCCGCCATCATGGTGCAACGCGGTGAAGCGGATGCGATGATCTGCGGCACCATTGGTACCTATGAAGAGCATTTCGAGGTGGTAGAGAAAGTGCTGGGTTACCGCGACGGCGTGCACGTGGCGGGGGCCATGAATGCCCTGCTGCTGCCGAGCGGCAACACCTTTATCGCTGACACTTATGTCAACCCTGACCCTACGCCGGAGCAACTGGCAGAAATCACCTTGATGGCCGCGCAAACCGTGCGTCGTTTCGGTATCGAACCGAAAGTTGCGCTGTTGTCGCACTCCAACTTTGGCACGTCGAACTCGCCTACCGCACGCAAAATGCGTGAAGCATTGGCATTGATCAACAAGCTGGCGCCGGAACTGGAAGTGGACGGTGAGATGCACGGCGATGCCGCGTTGGTGGAAACGATTCGCCGCGAGCAAATGCCGGATAGCCCGTTAAAAGGTTCTGCCAATATTCTCATCATGCCGAACATGGAAGCGGCGCGTATCAGCTATAACCTGCTGCGGGTTTCCTCTTCTGAGGGGGTGACGGTAGGTCCGGTGCTGATGGGCGTTGCCAAACCAGTGCATATCCTGACGCCGATTGCCTCAGTACGGCGTATTGTCAACATGGTGGCGCTGGCCGTGGTGGAAGCGCAGACGCAGCCGCTGTAAATCGATCTGTGCGCTGTACAGTAAACAGCCCATTCTTGGGCTGTTTCAGACTGATGACAAAACCGCTTTACCCCTTCGTCGTCCTCGGCGAAAGCCGGGGATCTCTGTAAGAATAAACGCGTTTCTTCTGTTAGAGATTCCCGCTTTCGCGCTGAGGAATCCCCACAAATTTAGGTCAAATCTTTTTGTTGGTGCAGTGAACGTTTCGTGCGCGTTAACCTGCGCGGTTATTTGCACGGTACATCGCACGCGCCCGACTCAGGGCGTTCAGTCGCCTTCGTCCCGAGCCCCTGGCTTTGCGCGGGAAATAACGCCGCTACGCGGTGCCTTCGGAACCCGAGTCCACTAACGGGCCGCCAGCGACGCGGAAAACTTGTCTCATCCATGAGACTCGCCCCTGCGGGGCCACTGCTCGCAGCGTTCAAAAATGCTCCCGGAATTTTTGTCAGACGCGGCGCTGACTTTCGCGGGAGTGGGAATGGCTGGTTTTTTATCAAGGCGTTAACGCCGCTGGCGCAGCCATTTATCTAACTCGTTGGCAAAACGCTGGCGATCCTTTTGATTCAGGGCATCTGGTCCACCGGTTTGCACACCACTGGCGCGTAGCGTATCCATAAAATCGCGCATGGTCAGCCGTTCACGGATGGTGGCAGGCGTGTAGGTTTCACCGCGGGGGTTGAGCGCCACGGCTTTTTTTTCCAGTACTTCTGCTGCCAGCGGAATATCGGCGGTAATCACCAAATCTCCGGCGCTGACGCGTTTCACGATTTCGTTATCTGCCACGTCAAACCCAGCAGCAACGCGTACTGAAGAGATGTAACGCGACGGTGGTGTACGAAGCGACTGGTTTGCTACCAGAATGACGCGGGTTTGTGTACGATCGGCCGCGCGATACAATACCTCTTTAATGACGTTGGGGCAGGCGTCAGCATCAACCCAAATCTGGGGTTCTTCATGGGTATTTTCGCTCATGCAAGCTCCTTCGCTAACCAATCTTTTACGGGCAAAAAATCGCGGTAAAGTGCGATTTCCGGGCTGTTCGGCTCAGGTTGGTATTGGTATTCCCAGCGAGCCAGCGGCGGCATAGACATCAGGATAGATTCAGTACGCCCGCCACTTTGCAGGCCAAACAGCGTACCGCGATCCCATACCAGATTAAACTCAACGTAGCGCCCGCGACGGTAGAGCTGAAATTCGCGTTCGCGTTCGCCCCAAGGCATTGCATTGCGCCGCGCGACGATCGGCAAGTAGGCATCGAGAAAACCGTTTCCTACGGCGCGCATAAATGCAAAACAGGTGGTGAAATCAGGCGTATTCAAGTCATCGAAAAACAGTCCGCCGACGCCGCGCGCCTCGTTACGGTGCTTAAGAAAGAAATAATCATCACACCACTTTTTGTAACGCGGATAAACGTCGTCACCAAACGGCTGGCAGAGATCGCGCGCGGTCCTATGCCAGTGAACAACATCTTCGGTAAAACCATAGAACGGCGTAAGATCGAACCCACCGCCAAACCACCATACCGGTGCTTCTCCCTCTTTTTCCGCAACGAAGAAGCGCACGTTGGCATGGCTGGTGGGTACATAAGGGTTTAACGGATGGACAACCAGCGAAACCCCCATGGCCTGAAAGCGACGTCCGGCAAGTTCAGGTCGGTGCGCACTGGCCGAAGGGGGCAAGGTAGCGCCCATCACGTGAGAGAAGTTGACACCCGCTTGTTCGAACACCGCTCCTTGGGTCAACACCCGGCTGCGCCCGCCGCCGCCCGCAGCGTGTTGCCAGCACTCCTCATTAAAGTCGTTCTTGCCATCAGTGGTGGCAAGGTGCTGACACAGGGTGTCTTGCAGTGTCAGTAAAAAGGACTTTATGGCGGAAATATCAGGCTGACTCATGACGGCGTTAGTAAATCCATTATAAAAAAATGGCTACTAGTATAGCCTGTCACCGCAGCGAGGTGTTGGCTTTCCTGTTGCCGAAGTGGCTCAATGGGGGGAATGACAGCAAATTGATATTGCGTCTGTGTGAGATCACGCGATAATCAGATTTTCCTTAGCGATCAACGGGGGGATCCCATGGAAATCCGCGTATTCAGACAAGACGACTTTGAAGAAGTGATTACCCTTTGGGAACGTTGCGATCTGCTACGCCCCTGGAACGATCCGGAAATGGATATTGAGCGTAAATTGAATCACGATGCCTCCCTGTTTTTAGTGGCCGAAGTGGGCGGTGAAATCGTGGGTTCGGTGATGGGGGGGTATGACGGTCATCGCGGCTCAGCCTACTATCTGGGGGTGCATCCGGATTTTCGTGGGCGTGGCATCGCTAACGCGTTGATTAGCCGCCTGGAAAAAAAGTTGATTGCACGCGGTTGCCCCAAAATCCATCTGATGGTGCGGCAAGACAATGATGCGGTGATCGGCATGTATGAGAAGTTGAACTACGATATCGTGGATTCCGTTACGCTGGGAAAACGTCTGATCGAAGACCAGGAGTATTGATCGCTATTGTTGGTTTTTTGCTTGTTGCTTGAAAATGACTTCGTCAGAAAATTTTATTTGAAACGCACATACCAGTATGTGCGTTTTCTATCGATGTGTTACGTTATGTTTGATATTAAAATCAGTTTGGTCATTGATATGTATTCAAGTGTTGAGAATACGCTAGGCAATATGGATTAAATGGGTTTACCTCGAGCTTAAGGTGTTTAGGCTTTCATATTTTTCAATGAGCTTTTTTACATGATTTGATTCCAGATGTTTTATACAATCTCTTTCTGGTGTGGCTAAGGTATGGGATTTACTTCCATACAGTATACTGTCATTTTGTGTTGAGATAACTGGTGCAGGGACAATCATCCCTATGGTTTTGGGCGCAGTGGAGGACATGATGTTGCTTCTCTTATCGGAGGGAACATATGTGAAGGTGCGAGGGGGTTTGGGAATGGGGGAAAACCACGTAGTATTCGAGCCCTTTGACTTAAATCCATCGGCATTCAATAAATGGGTGAAAATCGATTTTTTATTGCCAGATTGACCTTCTTTTGACGTTATTTTTCGGACGTTATTTTTAGTATTTTCTATTTTTATAATTAAATTTAAAAACATTTTTCTGAGGCTGTTATTTTGGGACGGTGCGTTTACACGATTTGATATGAAACAATTTAATAATGAGGTCTTGCCGTTAATCCTAATCATATATACTCCTTGTTTATTACTTCCTCGTTAAATAATTTAACTGAAAATATGTCATTATCATCATTGATATGATTGACTCGGTGTATTATTTTTTCATGAAATGAAGTAGTGTGATTTCAAAAAGAAATCATCGATAATATGATTTTTAGTTCTGTTCAGCCCACGTCTAGGGCAATGTGGTTTTTGCTAAGCCTCTTGCATTTAGCAAAATGGCCCTTGATTGCTTCCTCTTGCAGTAATAATCCACGATAATCTTCCGTACTTGACCGTTTTTTACGGCACTTTTCCCAGGCCAGAGACTCAAACCCTCACGCATACGATTGTGAGGGGGCGCTGGTGCCGCTCACTGTTATAGGAATTTATGTTATGAGGTTTCGCTCTGTTCAGTTGGTTGTTCCCTGTGTGATGGCCGCCTCTTTATTGACGGGATGTAGCGCGCTCTCCAATTTTTCCTGGTCCAGCCTGTCGCCGTTCAACTGGTTTGGCAGCAAAATAGAGGTGTCAGATGCAGGAGTCGGCGGGCTTAACAGCGGTACGCCGCTGGCACAAGAGCCGATAAACAAGGCGCTAAACGGCAATTATCGTTTACGCAGCGGCATGGGCACCACTAACGGCCAAATTACGGCGTTCTATGAAGCGCTGGATGGCAATCAAATCAAACTGCTGATAAGCGGTAAGCCCAAAGCGCAGGTAAATCGCGTTGAGGTGATGGATGTGAAGATTGCCAGCGTATGGGGCGTGAAAATCGGGGATGCGTTCAGCGCGCATTACAGCAAAGCTTTTGAGGTCTGCCAGCTTGCTAAAGGGGACGATGCCCGTAGCGTAGAGTGCGTGGAATCACAAAGCAAGCATGTGAGTTATCTCTACTCTGGCGAGTGGAGCGGCCCGGAAGGATTAATGCCATCTGATGATATTCTGCAATCCTGGCATGTCAGCAAAATTATCTGGCACGCACAAGCGCGTGACTGATATCAGCATCTCTGCCTTGCTCAAACAACGCCTATCACGCATGGCGCGGTAACGCGCCAACATTTCATCGTTTATTTTTATCCTTTGCTTTTGAACAAAGCACATTGCCGCGAATGCGGTATGATGAATGTCTTAGGCCATGTAGTGCCAAAAAACGATAAAAGCAGATAATTAAAACATGAGGAAGCCTGAAATGACGCAGATACAGAGCGGAATTTTGCTTGAGCACCGTCGTTTTGCCATTTTTATTGAAGCCATGATTCAAGACGAATTTGATGCTATCCGCCAAGGATGCAAGAAATTTTGCCAGTCGTTGCAGGAGTTGCAGGAACGCTTTCCCGATGCAGGGCTGGGTGCGACGCTGGCGTTTGGTCATGATGTGTGGCGCGATCTTGACTGCACGACAGGTGCTGCTGAATTGAAACCTTTTACACCGCTAGGTAAAGGGTTGGCTCCGGCGACTCAGCGCGATCTACTGTTGCATATTCAATCTCTGCGTCACGATGTTAATTTTAGCCTGGCTCAGGCAGCGTTGGCCGCGTTTGGTTCCGCGATTCGCGTTGAAGAAGAAACACACGGCTTCCGTTGGGTGGAAGATCGCGATCTGAGCGGGTTTGTGGACGGCACAGAAAACCCGCAGGGCGATGCAAGGCGTGAAGTGGCGATTATCGCCGACGATCAACCGGACGCAGGCGGTAGCTATGTATTTGTGCAACGCTGGGAGCATAACCTCAAACAGTTGCAGCGTCTGAGCGTGGAGCAGCAGGAGCAGATGATAGGCCGCACCAAGCAGGATAACGAAGAGATCCCAGCAGAACAGCGCCCAACGACATCGCACTTGAGTCGGGTTGATCTTAAAGAAGAGGGTAAAGGGCTGAAAATTTTGCGCCAGAGCATGCCTTATGGCACGGCCAGTGGCAAACATGGACTTTACTTTATTGCCTATTGCGCACGGTTGCATAATATTGAACAGCAATTACTGAGCATGTTCGGTGACCGCGATGGTAAACGCGATGATATGCTGCGCTTTACGCGCGCCGTCAGCGGTAGCTACTTCTTCGCCCCTTCGCTGGATAAACTGCTCGCGTTGTAACATTTTTGTGTTGAGTGGGTAGGGGATACGCGTTGAGTACGCTGGATAACACAATAGGCAATACGCCGCTCGTCAAGCTGCAAAGGCTGACGCAGGCCACCGGCAGTGAGGTCTGGCTTAAGCTGGAAGGGAATAATCCGGCGGGCTCGGTGAAAGATCGCCCGGTACGTTTTATGGTGGAGCAGGCCGAACGGCGCGGGGAAATAGCCCCCGGCGATCGGCTGATTGAAGCAACCAGCGGTAACACCGGTATTGCGCTGGCGATGATTGCTGCAGTGAAAGGATATCGCCTGCGGCTGTTGATGCCGGAGAACATGAGCCGTGAGCGGCAACTGGCGATGCGCGCCTACGGTGCGGAGCTGGTGCTGGTTACCCCAGAATGTGGCATGGAAGGCGCACGCGATCTGGCGCGCCAAATGGCTGAATCAGGTGAGGGTAAAGTGCTCGACCAGTTCAACAATCCGGATAACGCGCTGGCGCATTTTATGACCACGGGGCCGGAAATCTGGCAGCAAACGCAAGGTGCGCTGACCCATTTTGTGTCTTCTATGGGCACTACCGGTACGCTTTCTGGTGTCAGCCGCTTCCTGAAACAGCAACGCTCGTCCATCTGTACTATCGGTTTGCAACCTGCGTCGGGGAGCCATATCCCCGGAATCCGCCGTTGGGCGCTAGGGTACGAACCGGGGATTTTTCAGCCACAGTACGTTGATCGTGTGATGGATATTACCCAGCAAGAGTCGGAAACCACGTTGCGATGCTTGGCGCAGGAAGAGGGTATTTTCTGTGGTGTCAGTTCTGGCGGTGCTGTTGCGGGGGCACTGCGCGTCGCGCAGGAAAACCCCGGCAGCACGATCGTCGCGATTGTCTGCGATCGCGGCGATCGTTATCTGTCCACAGGCGTATTTGGCTAACGCTACTCCCGCTCCAGCGCGTGTATTGGCTCCATGTAAGCGGCGCGCCGGGCGGGGAAAAAGCCAAAAATCACTCCAATCAGACTGGCACACAGGAATGCGGCAACAATAGATGCTGGCGAGTAGATCAATGAGAAGCTACTGAAGAAGTGGCTGAATGCCACACCTGCCAGCAGTGACAGCGAGACACCTAACACGCCGCCCAGCAAGCAGACCAGCACCGCTTCAATCAAAAACTGTTGCATGATATCGCTGGCACGCGCGCCAACAGCCATACGCACGCCAATTTCTCGCGTGCGCTCGGTAACCGAAACCAGCATGATGTTCATCACGCCGATACCGCCGACCAGCAACGAAATAAACGCAATGGCGGAGACCAGCAGCGCCAGCGTAGTGGTGGCTTTCTCAATGGTTTGACGAATGCTGTCAGTGTTGAAAACAAAGAAATCCTTGCTGCCGTGACGCTGTGTCAAAATTTGGGTAATCCCCTGTTCTGCTACGCTCAAATCCACATTGTCTTTGACCCTGACAGTGATGCTTCTCAGGTAGGACTGCCCGATCATGCGTTTCATCGCCGTGGTGTAGGGTACCCAGACATTGAGGTTTTCATCGCTGCCAAAGCCGCTGCTGTTTTTCTCCACCACGCCAATAATGCGCACGGGCAGCGAACCCAGCAAGATCACCTCACCGATAGGGTTCTCCCCATTGGGAAACAGTTTTTGCAATGTGTTCTGGTCGATAACCGCTTCCTGTGCCAGCGTATCCACGCTGCTGCGCGGGAAGATCATCCCTTGCGCTACGCTATAGCCGCGTACGGTGAAAAACTGTTCGCCAACACCGTTTGCATTGGCCGTGACGGCAATATTGCCATAGCGTAGCGTGACGCTGGTGGTGACGGACGGCGTCACGCTGTGAACGTAGGGCTGCTGCGCCAGCGGCTCAATATCTGTTGCACGCAGCGTTTGAATGGCGCTCGATCGTCGGTCACCGAAATCCTCACCGGGATAGATCTCCAGCGTACTGGTGCCCATTGCACTGATATCTGCCAGCACTTGCTGCTGAGAACCTTTGCCGAGCGCAACCACCGATACCACCGAAGCGATACCGATAATGATGCCGAGCATGGTAAGAAAGGTGCGCATGCGTTGGGCATTCATTGCCAGCAGAGCCATTTTGAAGGCATCGATAAAACGATCGCGCGCTTGCAGCAGCCGTGAGGCGGGCGGGGCATTGGCTTTATCTTGCGGCGTGGCCACGCTTGGGCATGATGTACTGGATGAATCCGCGATCACTTCACCATCACGTAATTCAATGATACGGCCTGCATGTCGTGCGATCTGCATGTCGTGGGTCACGATAATGATCGTGTGCCCCTGCGCGTTCAGATCTTTCAAAATGGTCAGCACTTCGTTACCGCTGTGCGTATCCAACGCTCCTGTGGGTTCATCCGCCAGAATGACCTGGCCGCCGTTCATCAACGCGCGAGCGATACTGACACGTTGTTGCTGCCCACCGGAAAGTTGGCTAGGGCGATAATTCAGGCGATCGCCCAATCCGAGACGGTGCAACAGTGCCGCAGCTCGCTGCTGGCGAGAGGTGCGGTCGCGCCCAGCGTAGATCGCGGGGACTTCGACATTGCCCTGTGCGGAAAGATCGCCCAACAAATGATAGCGTTGAAAGATAAATCCGAAGTATTCCCGACGCAGTGCTGCCAGGCTATCGCTGTCGAGCGTCGATACTGCTTGCCCATTAACACGGTATTCACCTTCGGAAGCTTTATCCAGACAGCCGAGAATATTCATCAATGTCGACTTACCTGAGCCGGAAGCCCCAACGATAGCGACCATTTCGCCAGCATGAATATTCAGGTTGATCGCTTTTAGCACGTTGACCGTTTGATCACCGTTGGTAAAACGGCGCGAAATTCCCGTTAACGTCAGTAAAGGTTGAGTCATACGCTAGCTCCCATTACATCGGCGGCGGGCCAGGGTGGCGCGACGATGCCGATGAAGAACCCGGTTGTTGGCTAATGATCACCTGTTCGCCGGCGCTGACGCCGGAGAGTAATTGGGTATGCACGTTGTCGTTAATGCCAACGGTGACTTCGCGGGATTCACGTTGCCCTTGTGCATTCACAATCTGTACCACGGTTTTGCCATTAAGCTGTTGTACGGCGGTGGCGGGCACAACCAGCGCATTTTTTACCGCAGCGCGCAGAATATAGACCTGCGCTGTCATGGATATACGCAGCGTGCCTTCCGGGTTGTCGACGTCAAACAAGCCGTTGTAGTAGATGGCCTTGGTGGTTGAAGAACTGCTACTGCTGCTGGAACTGCTGGACGAACTGGTGGTTTCGTCGTTGATAGAGTCCGGTGCCGGTTCTATGGCTCGCAGCGTTGCCTGATATCGCTTGGTAGGCTGACCAAGAATGGTGAACCAGACAGGCATGCCAACCTTCACGTTGACCACATCAGCTTCGGAAATCTGTGCTTTCACCGTCATGGTGTCCAGATTCGCCACTTTGGCGATGGTGGGCGTAGTTTGTGCTGCGTTGACGGTTTGTCCCGCTTCTACCGGGATAGCGACAATAGTGCCGTCCATCGGGGCGGTAATTTGTGTATAGCCCAGATTGACTTTGGCGGTGCTGGTGGCGATCTCCGCCTGAGAAATTTGAGCGTCGAGTGCGGCAATATCTGCCATAGTGGCATCCAGCGTGGCCTTGGCACTATCGTAATCGGCCTGGGCACCAACACCGCGTTGCATTAGCATTTGCTGACGCTGCCAACTAAGCTGATTGTTGCGTAGCGTGGCTTGCTTGGCAGCACGCTGTGCCTGAATGTTTTTCAACGCAGCATCGCTGTCTTTCAGTGCATTTTGCTGCGTTAAATCATCAATTTCTGCCAGCAGTTGCCCCTTGGTCACCTTATCGCCCAGTGCGATATGCAACGCTTTGATTTGCCCTGACACCTGAGCACCGACACTGACCTGCTTGAGTGCCTCAATGGTGCCATCTGCCAAGACGGTTTGCTCAATATCACGGGTTTCCACCGGCGCGGTAATGTAGTTCACTGGCGGAGGGGCGGCAAAGAAGTGCTTATATCCGAAGTAAAGGACAACGGCAGCAGCCAGTACGAGCAACGATGTGCGTAATGACAAAAAACGAGCGGGCATGAGCAGTAAAATATCCTTATCGAGTGTTGACGCCTTAAAAGAAATCGGCGTCTGACTGGGTGATGCTGACAGCGTAAAATAACGCCGTTACTTTACCCTGACTCTCTGACCCGATCTCGCCTATTTAGTGCTATGGAAGGTAAGAATTCAGTAAAGATGGCTGCGAAAAAGCGAATTAAACGAGAAAATAGCGTTTAGAACCACCAAGGGGAGCATGGTATGAAGCTGTTGCTGGTTGATGATGATGTTGAGTTGGGAAATCTGCTCTGTGAATATCTCAGCGCTGAAGGATTTGCCGCATCGCGCGTGTTGACAGGGAAAGAGGGTGTTGAAAGCGCGCTGTCAGGAAACTATACCGCCATGATTCTGGATGTGATGTTACCGGACATGAGCGGGATCGACGTGTTACGGCAGGTGCGTAAGTCGAGCCGGTTGCCCATTATCATGTTGACGGCAAAGGGGGACAATATCGACCGCGTGATTGGTCTGGAAATGGGGGCTGATGATTATATGCCGAAGCCCTGTTTCCCACGTGAGTTGGTTGCGCGTCTGCGTGCGGTGCTGCGCCGTTATGACGAACGCCCGGAAAGACAGGAAAGTGAAGGGGCCGCCGTGTTAGGGGAACTGGTCTTGAATCCCGCTACGCGTACCAGCGAATGGAAGGGGCGTCCCTTTGATTTAACAGCCTCCGAGTTTAATTTGCTGGAACTGCTAGTACGCGCCTGTGAGCGCGTGGTTTCCAAAGACGAACTGTCAGAAAAATGTTTGGGGCGGCAGCGTGAAGCCTACGATCGCAGTGTGGATGTGCATATTAGCAACATTCGACAAAAGCTGGCGGAACTGCCGGGCAGCTCGATGACCATTGAAACTGTGCGCAGCGTAGGATACCGGATTCGTTGATGATTCAGGGGCGGCTGTTCTGGAAAATTCTGTTTGGCTTTTGGCTGACGTTTTTACTGATATCACAACTGCTGTGGTTGGGGTTCACGCTATATGATGGTGGGCATCGCGCTCCGCCGGAAGAGGCGATGATTCACCGCTTCGTATCGGTACAAATGGCGATGGCAGAGTCAGCATTGCAACAGGGTGGGAAGCCTGCGCTGGATGCACTGATTGCCCAGTGGCCGCAACAAGAGCGTGGTTTTCTGCACGTTTCCACTACGGCAATCGATACCGATAAAGTGGCTCCGCCGCCTGCGCGGTGGGGAGAGCCTCCTGCCAGAGATATTCCGCCATCCCGTGGCCCAAGGCCGCCTCAGGATGAAGAAAACCGCCAGGGTGATCGGCATATGCCGCTTGTCAAAGAGGTCAATGGGCCTGATGGCGAACGTTATTGGGTGTATTTTGATGCCCAACGCTTGCGGGATGAAACCTACGCACCACGTCCTATGCTGATACTCAATATCCCAGAACCGCTGGTATGGATTGCAGGGTTAGGTGGCTTGCTCTTTAGTTGGTTATTGGCCTGGAACCTGACTCGACCACTCAATCGTTTACGCGCCAGTTTTGATAGCGTATCTCAAGGGGATTTATCGATTCGATTACTGCCGGATATGAAACGTCGGCACGATGAGTTGAGTGATGTTGCGCGGGATTTTGATGCCATGGTCGAACGACTGGATGTGTTGGTGAGCTCCCGCGAACAATTGCTGCATGATGTGTCTCATGAATTACGCTCTCCGCTGGCGCGCTTACAACTGGCTATCGGATTAGCGCATCAAAACCGCGATAATATTGATACCTCGTTGCAACGTATCGAGGGGGAAGCGGCACGCATGGACAAAATGATCGGTGAACTGCTGACGCTATCTCGGGCCGAGCATCAGGTGGTCGAAGAGGCTTACTTCGATCTTTACGGATTGGTAGAAGCGGTGGTAAACGATGCGCGCTATGAGGCACAAGTACCGGGTGTGACAATCCTGCTGGACGCTGACACCGAACAGGATCACACGGTAAAAGGCAATGCGGAATTAATGCGGCGGGCGTTGGATAATATCGTGCGCAATGCGCTACGTTTTTCAACCCGTGAACAAACAGTGAAGGTGGTTTTACGCAGTACGGAACGCGACTGGCTGCTGTGCGTCACCGATCAGGGACCTGGCGTGGATAAAAATAAGCTATCCAGCATCTTTGATCCTTTTATTCGTATTGAATCACTGCAGTCTGGCAAAGGCTATGGATTAGGGCTGGCGATTGCTCGCAAAGTGGTGATGGCGCATGGGGGACACATTGAAGCGGATAATGGCCCTCAGGGGGGACTGTCCGTGCGTATTTTTATTCCTCGTTGGCGGGAGCCTACACCTCGCGGGTATTGATTAGTCTTTTTTAGAAGACGACGGTGTATTTTTGCATGAAAATCATCTTTTTGTAAAAATTCACCTTGCTTAGGATGGATCCTATGCCGCTAAATTATACATGCTCAACCAATAACGCGCTTGTTTCCGCGTACCAACGCTGTTCCTGTTTCGGCCTGCTCCCTAACCCACCATTTCGATTCTTGCAGTATGTTGCTTCTACTCATAATGATGTAGGCGATCAGCCCCTACCTTCTCTTCCTACGCTGTCATCATTGGCTGCAAATGCCTGTGTAAACCATATTACTGCGGTCAAAGCGTTTTTTCTCCCGGATGATGCAGTGGCGGTGGAGCGATTTGTTTGTGATAACAGCGAGTTTCCATTTGCGGTACAGCGTGTGTTGCACAAGGCATTTTATCATCTCTGGCAGTCGCTTTCTGTTGATGAACGTCCCTGGCTGGCAGAGGCTATCGCAACAGAGCGCATTTTGAATGGGCAACCTTGCGATACTGTGGCCCAATCCCATGGTATTTCTAGAAATAGTCATTTAATGCATAAGCTGAATATGGTGGCGGTTAATGGCTTGGCAGGCGCACGGGTGCATGATGGTCAATGTTGTTCCGAAGTGGCTGATGTTTACGGTATAGAATTGGATAGCTTAGCCTTTAATGAATTACAAAAAAAAGCGGTAATGGGTCGTGCTGGAGAACGGGTGCGTAGAGGTGAATCATGTATACGCGTAGCGGATGAGCATGGTATCTCCGAGCACTATGAAGCGATGGATATGCTAGAAATGGAAGCAGTAAACAGCTGTGCAGGGGAACAGGTGCGTAATGGTCTATGTTGTTGGTATGTCGCCGCGAAACATGGTATCAATCCGTCGTTTTCGGCTATGAATGAACTGGCCTGCATTGCGGCAAGAACGGTTGCTGGAGAGAGAGTACGGCGGGGGGAATCCATTCAACAGGTCATCCGATCTCACGGTGTGAATTGCTCTACTAGAGCGATAAATGAGTTAGAAATGATCGCAGTTTATACTTTTGGTATCGAACGGATTTATAACGGCGAATCCAGCCAGTCAGTCGCGAATTCACTGGGTATTTCATTAGTAGGATTCGCGGCAAAATGGCTGGAGACTCTTGCTATTGAGATTGTGGGCAGGGGAAAACGTCCGCGCTTAGGTGAGTATTGAGAACCTTGAATAAAAAAACCCCGCGCTCAGCGGGGTTTCGGTGTCTTCAAGAACAGCGTCCAGCTAAGTACTACTTTTTGATACGGATGACCGGTGTTTCACCTACAACAACAGTACCGCTCAGTTTGGTCAGCTCTTTGATTTCATCCATATTGGAGATAACCACCGGCGTCAATGTAGACTTGGCCTTTTCTTCCAACAGTGCCAGGTCGAACTCAATGACGAGATCGCCTTTCTTCACATGTTGGCCTTCTTCCGCAATGCGTTTAAAGCCTTCACCTTTTAGCTCAACGGTATCGATGCCGAAGTGAACGAACAATTCAACCCCGCTGTCGGATTCGATAGAGAAAGCATGGTTAGTTTCAAAAATCTTGCCGATAGTGCCATCAACCGGTGCTACGATTTTGTTGCCGGTCGGTTTAATGGCAATACCATCCCCAACGATCTTCTCAGCAAAAACAACGTCAGGAACATCTTCGATATTGACGATTTCACCGGACAAAGGCGCAATGATTTCAATGCTGCCGGTATCTTTTTTGTCGTCAGATACCAGAGATTTTAGTTTATCGAACAAACCCATGATCTTCTCCTAATCTTTAATATTGGGTCAGCATAGCAGAATCAACAGAGCGTTTTTTCTTTGATGAATCGGCTCACTACATCGCTCAGTTCTTGCGCTGTGGGCTGGGAGAGCGCTTGTTCTGCCAAGGCTTTGGCATCATCGTAATTTGCATTACGAATAATCTTCTTGATGCCTGGAATTGAGATTGCACTCATGCTGAATTCATCCAAACCCATACCCAATAATAGCAGTGTAGCACGTTCGTCACCAGCAAGCTCGCCGCACATCCCCGTCCATTTGCCTTCGGCATGAGATGCGTCAATGACCTGCTTGATCAGACGCAATACCGCTGGCGACATCGGGTTATAGAGATGAGAGATAAGCTCATTACCACGATCAACTGCCAGAGTATACTGGGTTAAGTCGTTTGTCCCAATACTAAAAAAGTCCACTTCTTTCGCCAGATGTGTCGCAATGGTGGCTGCAGCAGGTGTTTCTACCATCACGCCAACCTCAATGCTCTCATCAAAGGCCTTTCCTTCCGCTCTCAACTGTGATTTAAGCAGTTCCAACTCGGCTTTCAGTGCTCGGACTTCTTCAACTGAAATGATCATTGGAAACATGATACGCAGCTTGCCGAAAACGGAAGCGCGTAAAATGGCGCGCAGCTGCGCGTGCAGAATTTCTTTGCGATCGAGACAGATACGAATCGCACGCCAGCCGAGGAACGGGTTCTCTTCCTTCGGCAAATTCATGTAGGGCAGGTCTTTATCTCCGCCAATGTCCATGGTCCGGACGATAACGGCCTGTGCGCCCATAGCTTCCGCCACGGCTTTGTAAGCCTGGAACTGCTCTTCTTCTGTCGGGAAAGCATCGCGATCCATAAACAGGAATTCAGTGCGGTACAGGCCTACGCCTTCCGCACCGTTGCGCTCCGCGCCAGCAACATCACGCACCGTACCGATGTTGGCACAGACTTCCACCTGATGCCCATCAAGTGTGATAGCGGGTAAATCTTTCAGTTTTGCCAACGCATCTTTTTCAGCGAGGTACTGCGCCTGCAACGCTTTCAGTTGTTCGATAACATCGGGCGTTGGGTTCTGATAAATTTTGTTGTTAACACCATCCAAAATCAGATAATCGCCGTTTTTTACCTGTTGTGTGGCATCAGATGTACCCACGATTGCAGGTAATTCCAAAGAGCGAGCCATGATTGAGGTGTGGGACGTTCGGCCGCCGAGATCGGTAATAAAACCGAGCACCTTGTCCAAATTCAACTGAGCGGTTTCTGATGGCGTCAGGTCGGTTGCGACCAGAATAGACTCTTCCTGAATATCACCAAGATCGATGATCGGCATACCGAGAATATTTCTCAGCAGACGTTTACCGATATCGCGCATATCCGCAGCACGCTCTTTCAGGTACTCATCGTCTAACTCTTCCAGCGCTTTCGCTTGGTTTTCAATCACCGAGTAGGCAGCTGCGTCAGCAGTGTGATGGTCCTTTTTGATCAGGGCTATGATTTCCTGCTCGAACTCTTCATCTTCGAGCAGCATGATATGCCCTTCGAAGATGGCTTCTTTCTCAGCACCCAGGGTTGCACCTGCTTTGGCCTTGATAGTTTCCAGCTGTGCGGAAGCTTTGGCTCGGCCACTCAGAAAACGTTCGATCTCTCGTTCAACGTCTTCAGCAGTAATTTTCTTCCGGCTGATGACGATTTCGTCTTCTTTCAATAACAGCGCATTACCGAAAGCAAAACCGGGTGATACTAATATGCCTGAAATCATAACCCTACCTTCACTCGAAACTGATGTTCACACGAAAAGCCTGCCGATTACTCAAGTTCGGCCATCAGCTTAACCAGATGTTCAACGGCTTTTTGTTCGTCTTCACCTTCTGCGGAAAGGGTAACGACAGTGCCTTGTGTCAGGCCAAGGGTCTGAAGTTTAAACAAGCTTTTAGCGCTGGCGCTTTTTCCGTTGGAAGTGACGGTAATTTCGCTGGTAAATCCTTTGGCTTCTTTAACAAACTGAGCCGCAGGACGGGTGTGCAGGCCATTCGGAGCGGTAATTGTAACTTCTTGCTGGAACATTCTGTTTTCCCCAACTATGGTTTGGATTCGTGTTGTGGAACTAAAGTTTAGTGTATTTACCGAACTTTAGTCTGTTAGGTCAGCCCCATTTATGTTACGGGGTCGTCCTTGATGCGGCAAGGAAATGACGAAACGCCTTCCTTGAATATATACGTCAGACAGTGTTGCATTCCAGCTCTGCGTGTTATGACGTCACCGCCTTAGTGGTAAAAAGCGGGTCAATGTCATCATCAGGAGTTGCGTGCTGTGTTATGGGTATTAATTTCGCGCATCAAAATAATTGTTCGGTTAAATACTAAACCTAGACCAAAAAAGCAATCATTGATGGGTATAAAGTTTGAACTCGACCACAAAAAAAGCACCTATGAAGGTGCTTTTAGGTAGCTAATGCTGCTTGCGCGACTACTGTTGCAACTCTTGTTCTGTGAACAGATCGGCGAACAGTGCCGTGCTGAGATAACGTTCACCGGAAGATGGCAGAATCACAACGATAGTTTTTCCTTCGAATGCAGGATCTTTAAGCAAATTCAGTGCAGCGGCAACGGCAGCACCAGAAGAGATCCCGGCAAGGATACCTTCCTCTTCCATCAGACGGCGTGCGGTTGAGATTGCATCTTCGTTAGAAATACGCTCAACGCGATCCACCAGAGACAGATCGAGGTTACCAGGAATAAATCCAGCACCGATCCCCTGGATCTTGTGTGGGCCTGGTTTGATTTCTTCGCCTGCCAGCGCTTGCGTAATCACGGGGGAATCCGCAGGTTCAACTGCCACCGTGGTGATGGCTTTACCCTTGGTCTTTTTGATAAAGCGGCTGACGCCAGTCAACGTGCCGCCAGTGCCAACGCCAGAGATAAATACGTCCACTTCTCCGTCGGTGTCTTCCCAGATTTCTGGACCAGTGGTTTTTTCGTGAATTTCCGGGTTAGCCGGGTTGCTGAACTGCTGCAGCAACAGGAAACGATTCGGATCGCTGGCGACAATTTCTTCTGCCTTGGCGATAGCCCCTTTCATGCCTTTCGCGCCTTCAGTCAGTACCAATTTGGCACCCAGCGCTTTCAACAGTTTGCGCCGCTCGATGCTCATTGTTTCTGGCATGGTCAGCGTTAATTTGTACCCGCGGGCGGCAGCGACATAAGCCAGTGCAATCCCAGTGTTACCGCTTGTCGGTTCAACCAGTTCAACGCCAGGTTTCAATATACCGCGTTTTTCCGCATCCCAAATCAGGTTCGCGCCGATACGGCATTTAACACTAAAGCTGGGGTTGCGTGATTCCACTTTTGCCAGAATACGTCCATTACCGATACGGTTCAGGCGAACCAGCGGCGAGTGGCCGATGGTGTAGGAGTTATCTTCATAGATTTTGCTCATGGCCAATCCTTATAACTGTATGAAATTTTTACCAACAGGATAAAGCATACTCACTCCTCTCTTTCAGGGAAGGAAAGAATTGCTATATCGTTATGTTCTTAAGAAATATCTTTTCATTACAGTCGAAAAAGACTATCGCGCGCTTTGTGATACGACGAGATGACGATAGCGATCTACCCACAATGCGGTAGCACCGCAGACGGCTACGGGCATCACTACCAGATTCAAGAACGGTACCAGCGTGAAAACACTGATTAGCGCACCAAACTGTAAGTTATTGAGCTTATGACGCCGTAGCGCTTCGCGCATGGTGGGAAAGCTGATTTTGTGATTATCAAAGGGGTAGTCACAATATTGAATGGCCAGCATCCAGGCGCTAAATCCGAACCACAGCAGCGGAGCGACGGTTTGCCCGATTCCAGGGATGAGATACAGCAACAACAGCACGAGTGCGCGTGGCAAGTAATAGGCAAGTTTCTGCACTTCGCGTTTCATGATACGCGGGATATCTTTAAGCATGCCCATAACCCCACTGTCTGGTAATGTTTTTCCTGTCAGGCGAGCCTCTAGTTGCTCTGCCAGCAAGCCGTTAAACGGGGCGGCGATAAAGTTAGCTAGCGTGCTAAAAAAATAGCCAAACACCAACAGAATAGACACAACGGCGAGCGGCCAGAGCAGGTAACTTAACCATTGCAGCCAATCTGGCACATAACCCATCAAACGGGCAATCCATTCGCCCATGCGGGAAAATAGCCACCAAAAGGCGCTGCCCATCAACAGTACGTTGACCAACAGGGGAATGATGACAAAACGCCGTATTCCTGGCTGAGACATCAGTTGCCAGCCTTGTGCAAAATAGTAGATTCCTGAACGCGGTGGCGTAGGGTTTGACGGGGTTACCATGGCATCCTGTTCCTCATTGCTTGTGTGATCCACTTGGTTTGTGTGATCCGCATCATATCGGGATGATTTTCTGCTGACCAGTGCCCCTTTGGATGAAAAAAAAGCAAAAAAGTGCGCCCGGTATATCTTTATTCCTATAAAATACTGTGCAGGCTTGCACTTGTGTACGCGGGCAAATAGAGTTAGGGGTATGAAAAAGTTGCCGCGGTGGCAATAAATTGAATTAACTGGGATAGCAATGATGCAGGACTTGCGTCTGATATTAATCGTTGTGGGCGCGATCGCTATAATTGCGCTACTGCTTCACGGCTTGTGGACGAGCCGTAAAGAGCGTTCGTCCCTTTTTCGTGACCGTCCGGTGAAGCGTCTTAAGCAAAAGCAGAAACGGGAAGATGCTGCGCCGCTGGAGGAACTTGACGAAGGGGTTGGCGAAGTCAGAGTCACCCGGACTCGTGTGCCGGAAGAACCCGCGTTAGGGACGTTTGATGAACCCGCGCCGCCTTCTGCGTCATCATCGCCTTTTGCTTCTGCTGCTGAGCACGTTCGCACAGATTACGATCCGCTATTAGGTGCGGCGGTACCGCATCGCTCTGCGCCAGAAGCGCGGGTAGAAGAGGCTTACGATGAGCCCTTGCGCCCCACTCACGTAACGCACGATCGTGACGCTGGTGCCGTGGCCTCCGAGGTAACGCAAGCATTGCCTGAGCAGGACACTGCTCAGGCCCAGCCGCAAGCGGCAAGCGAGAGCAACACCCAGCAAGAAGCTGTATTGGTGCTGCACGTCGCAGCTCATCAGGGCAGTATCATCGGCGGTGAAGTGCTACTGCAAAGCGTATTGCAGGCAGGTTTCCAGTTTGGTGAAATGAATATTTTCCATCGCCATGTTAATCCAGCGGGAGCAGGGCCGGTGTTGTTCAGCCTGGCAAACATGGTGAAACCTGGCTCTTTCAGTATTGATGATATGGCTGAGTTTTCTACGCCGGGGGTTTCCATTTTCATGATGGTGCCCTCCTACGGTGATGCGAGTCAGAATTTCAAATTAATGCTGCAATCCGCGCAACGCATTGCTGACGATGTGGGCGGTGTAGTGCTGGATGATGAACGCCGCTTGATGACGCCGCAGAAAGTTGAAGCCTACAAGAGCCGTATTCGCGACGTGTTGCGGACTCATGGGTAAGCGCAAAGCCTCCCATTGTGAGTGCTTTTAGACTGATGACAAATCCACGTTCCCCTCGTCATCCTCGGCGAAATCCGGGGATCGCTTTTAGAAGAAATGTGTTACTTCTGTAAGAAATTCTCGCCTGCGCGGAAATGATGGACGTGGACAGGAATGACTGTTTCGGGGCGGTTGCTGACAAACCCTTTTAGGCATGCCCGTGTTTCCCGGCGAATCACGACGAGGGGGGCTCCGGCGGCTTACGCCGCTACGACCCCATCGCTGCACCTCTCCTAATTTCGGGCTTTGTCATCAGTCTGAAAGCCTCCTTCGTGGAGGCTTTGTTTTTTGACAGCATAGGGTGGGTTGAAGTGGCAAGTAGCAATGGACTAAAGCAGGATTTGGGCGTTATTCAGGGGGTGGGGCTGCTTTCTACCTCACTGCTAGGTACAGGTGTATTTGCGGTGCCAACGATTGTTGCTCAGTTGTCGGGTAACGATAGCCTTTGGGCTTGGCCGCTGTTGATCGTGTTGGTGTTTCCTATTGCCATCGGCTTTGCCGCATTGGGACAGCATTTTCCTAATGCAGGGGGAGCCGCGCACTTTGTCAATATGGCGTTTGGCCCGCGCTTGGCGCGTGTTACCCGTTGGTTGTTTCTCTCCGTGATCCCATTGGGTTTGCCTGCCGCGCTGCAAATTGCCGCTGAATTCTGGTCCCCGTTTATTGGCCACAGCTTGAAGGGAACACTGGTGGTGCAAATGTTGACGCTGGTAGCCATCTGGCTGCTTGGGTCACGTAGTGCTGGCTCCAGCGCGTCTATTCAAACGCTCATTGCCATATTGGTGGGAGTGCTGGTTGCGGCTATTTGGTGGGCGGGAGACATTAACCCCGCGCATATTGCCTGGCCTGCGATAGGTACTCTCTCTTGGCCGAACACCTTTGATTCACTGGCAGTCATGTTTTGGTGTTTTGTCGGGCTGGAGGCGTTTGCTCACCTTTCCACTGAGTTTCGCAACCCAGAACGTGATTTCCCACGCGCATTGATGATTGGCATGCTGATTGCCGGCATTGTGTATTGGGGCTGTACGGTGGCGATTTTACAGTTGAACGTCTACGGCAATGATATCGCCCCGACGTCGCTGCTGTTAAACATTGTTGCGGATCTGTTTGGCAGTCACTGGATCTATTGGGGAGCCTGCTTGATTGGCTATCTGGCTTGTTTTGCCAGCGTGAATATTTACACGCAGGGCTTTGCACGGCTGGTGTGGTCTCAGGCGATACCGGGGAGCCGTTTAGGCATGCTTTCGCGTACTCAGGTGCCACTCAATGCGCTGTCAGCGGTGGTGTTCTGTAGCATGGTGTGTTGTTTGCTGATTTACTGGTTATCTCTGCCATTATCGACGTTGATTGTGTATGCCAATGGCATTTTTGTTCTGGTGTATCTGCTGTGTATGCTGGCTGGTTGCCGGTTGCTGAAAGGGCGTGCTCGGCTGATGGCCATCATCGGTAGCGTGCTGTGCTGTGCACTGTTGGTGATGGTCGGAACTAAGTCACTTTATGCGCTGATTATGTTGGCATTGCTGTGGTGGGGATTGCCGCATAAGTCACAGCAACTGGCTGCAGAATAAACGTGCCACACCAGCCAAATAAATGGCCGGTGCTCACGATGGGATGATGCAGTCAATTATGGCTGCTGCTCAGGTGTTGCGGTTTTTCCCGCGTCCAGTTTTGCTTCCAGCTCGCTCAAACGCTGCTCCAACCGAGCCAACTTCTCGCGGGTGCGCAGCAGAACCTGCGTTTGCACATCAAACTCCTCTCGGTTCACCAGATCCAGCTTGGTGAACTGGGCTTGCAGCACCTGACGAATTTTTTTCTCGGCGTCTTCGCCCAACTCTCGTATGCCTTTGGGCATGGATTCATGCACTTGGCGCGCAATTTGCTCAATCTTTTTCGGGTCAATCATGCCGTTTTCCTGATAGGTACCTGTCATCTGTAGTATCAGTGTAATGCGTGAATGAAAAGGGATAAACCAAAACTCGTCCTGTATTGCTTTGTGTCAGATTCTCAAAGAGAAAATTTACTAATAGGTTAGCGAATGTCACATTTTGCTGATTGCGCCAATTGCCCCGCTCAGGCATTAGCGTTATAGTTATCACGCTTACTTCTCAGGGCGGGGTGTAATTCCCCACCGGCGGTAAACCAGATAAAGCAGGGTGTTAAGACATCGTGTTTTCGTTTGGAAGCCCGCGAGCGCTCGCTGTAGCCATATCGATAATTATTTACATTGATATGCTTGGTGAGGACAGCAGATCCGGTGAAATTCCGGGGCCGACGGTTATAGTCCGGATGGGAGAGAGTAACGGTATCCTGTTGGGTATATGCCCACTCGCGTTATTTTGCTAGTCATTGTTTGGTACGTATTTACACGTATGTGATGCAATGGTTACTCCTCAAGCTCGCCCTGGTTCTGGTAATCCATAATAAACATGAGGTTTTTTTACCATGAATCAGACATTACTTTCTGAATTTGGCACACCATCTGAACGCGTTGAACGTGCGCTTGAAGCGCTGCGTCAAGGCGTTGGTGTTATGGTGTTGGACGACGAAGACCGTGAAAACGAAGGCGATATGGTATTCGCCGCCGAGAACATGACCGTTGAGCAAATGGCGATGGCCATTCGTTACGGTAGTGGTATCGTCTGCCTGTGCCTGACTGAAGAGCGCCGTCGTCAATTGGAACTGCCGATGATGGTGGAGCACAACACCAGCCACTATCAAACCGGCTTTACCGTTACCATCGAAGCTGCTGAAGGCGTAACGACGGGGGTGTCTGCGTCTGACCGTATGACAACCGTTCGCGCTGCCATTGCTGATGACGCTCGTGCAAGCGATCTGAATCGCCCTGGCCATGTCTTCCCGTTGCGTGCTCAACCGGGCGGCGTACTGACTCGCGGTGGTCATACCGAAGCGTCTGTCGATCTGGCAACGTTGGCAGGTTTCAAACCGGCCGCTGTGCTGTGTGAGCTGACCAATGATGACGGTTCTATGGCGCGTGCGCCGGAAGTGATCGCCTTTGCCAAACAGCATGGTATGCCAGTACTGACCATTGAAGATTTGGTCGCCTACCGTCAGGCAACAGAACGCAAAGCGAGCTGATTACGCTCTTCTCGGGCCGGTGACACCGGCCCATAAAAACGCAGCCTGTGCGCTTTACGCGCCGCGCTGCGTTTTTCTTGCCAGCAACGTTGCGAAACGCAGTTTGATGCGATTGCCATTCTCGTCGGTCTTATGCAACTCCCCCACATCTTCGTTGTATTTCAGGATATCCCATCCTGCGTAATACTCACGCAACTCATTATGTTGGAAGGTGAAGGAGAAGGGCAGCGGACAAGGAAAATCCTCTGTGGACATGGCGGCCACGATTAGGTTATAGCCACCCTCAACGGTGCATTCCTGCATGTTACGTACAATGAAAGGAATGCGTTCTCGCTCCAGAAACATCAGCACTACGGTGGAGATGATAAGGTCATACTGTTCGTCTAACGCCGCCTTGTTGATATCGTACAGGCTGGCTCGAATACCGGAGAGATTTTCGCTGCTAATGATCTCTTTTAGTGACGAGATGCTGTTGAGATTTTTGTCATACGCAGTAACGTCAAACCCACGCAGGTTCATATAAAGGGCATTTCTACCGCCACCGCAGCCAAGATCGAGCGCCTTGCCCGCCGGTATTTGCGCCAGTGCGGCCACCACTTCGGAGTGGGTTGCCGTCAGGCCGTGTTTTTTGGCGTAATAATCCTCGGCGGTGCAGTAAAACGCTAACTGGCACTCCATATCCGCTGAGACACTCACAATACGATGCCAGGCTTGCGGTTCAACAAACGGCGGCTGATTCTGTTCGGTAAATTGATAAGTCTCTATCACCGAGCCATCTTCGTGCAACATGGCGAAGGTCAGCTCTCCTTTCAGGACGGTCAACTTCGCCCAGGTGCCCACTTGCGTGTTGTGTTTTTCTTGAAAGGCGGCGGGCAGTGTCTGTGCATTCCACTGCGGCAGGGTTTTATAACAGATCAGATTTTGCATCATACACCTCGGAGAGCTTATACATTCTTATCGCGTTTTACCGCGTTGCGGGTAGTTTATAAAGCTCCGCAAAGAATAGCTATAAAAATGTATTTAAAATACATCTTTTGTGGTAGAGGGATACTCTCAGGGATACGTATATTGAGATTGGTGTAAGGTTTCGTGCGCGAAGCTTATAGCGTTTCTTTGCTACTCGCGTAGCACGCGCCCGACGAGGGGTGTGCAGTCGCCCACACCCCTCGACCCCGCGCTTTTTGCGGAATGACGTCGCTACGCGATGCCTTCGCAAACCGGTATTGCCGGACGGACTGCCCGCGACGTGCTCCCGGCACGGCGCGGGCTTTCGCGGCATCCCTGCCGCTCATCCTGGCGTTACCCGTTTCCTCAGCGTCATTCGACGCGGGTTAACCTCAAAAGACATTATGCGCAGCGAGTGCACTTGTTGGACTGGATCACCTGAAAGAAATCATTCCCCTTATCATCCACCAGAATGAACGCCGGGAAGTCTTCCACCTCGATTTTCCAAATCGCTTCCATACCCAGTTCGGGATATTCAACGCAGGTCAGGCTCTTGATGCTGTTCTGCGCCAGAATCGCCGCCGGACCGCCAATACTGCCGAGATAGAAACCGCCGTGTTTATGGCAAGCGTCGGTTACCTGTTGGCTACGATTGCCCTTCGCCAACATGATTTTGCTGCCGCCGTTGGCTTGCAACAGATCAACATAGGAATCCATGCGCCCTGCAGTGGTTGGCCCCAATGAACCGGACGCATAACCTTCCGGCGTTTTGGCTGGTCCCGCGTAGTAAATCGGGTGATCTTTAACGTATTGCGGCAATCCTTCTCCGTTGTCGATGCGCTCTTTGAGTTTGGCGTGAGCAATATCGCGCGCCACAATAATGGTACCTGACAGGGAGAGACGTGTGGAAACCGGATACTGAGACAGCGTTTTCAGGATCTGTTCCATCGGTTGGTTAAGATCAATCTTGACCGCTTCACCTTCTCCAGCCTGACGCAGATGCTCAGGAATGTATTTGCCAGGGTTCTGCTCTAACTGCTCCAACCAGATGCCGTCACGGTTGATTTTCGCCTTGATATTGCGGTCAGCTGAACAGGAAACGCCCATGCCAACCGGGCAGGAAGCGCCGTGGCGCGGCAGACGGATTACGCGGATATCGTGAGCGAAATATTTACCGCCAAACTGCGCACCTAACCCCAGATCCTGCGCAGCTTTCAGCAATTCATTTTCCAGCTCAATGTCGCGGAATGCTTGCCCGTGTTCATTGCCGCTGGTGGGCAGCGCATCGTAGTATTTGGTGGAAGCGAGCTTAACCGTTTTCAGCGTGCTTTCCGCTGAGGTGCCGCCGATGACAAAGGCAACGTGGTACGGTGGGCATGCCGCGGTACCCAGTGAGCGCATTTTTTCCACCAGGAAGTTTTTCAGTTTTTCCGGCGTCAGCAGCGCTTTGGTTTCCTGATAAAGGTAGGTCTTGTTGGCCGATCCCCCGCCTTTGGTGACAAACAGGAATTTGTACTCCGCCCCTTCCGTACTGTAGAGATCGATTTGAGCCGGCAGGTTGGTACCGGTGTTGACTTCTTTGTACATATCCAGCGCGGCATTCTGCGAATAGCGCAGATTGTCTTCAATAAACGTGTTATACACGCCGCGGGACAGCGCTTCAGCGTCATTGCCACCCGTCCAGACCCGTTGGCCTTTTTTACCTACGATAATCGCAGTACCGGTATCCTGGCAGGTCGGCAGAATGCCCTTTACGGCAATTTCCGAGTTGCGCAGGAATTGCAGCGCTACGTATTTGTCGTTTTCACTCGCCTCTGGGTCGTGCAGAATATCAGCCACTTGCTGTTGGTGAGCCGGACGCAGCATGAACGATGCATCGTGGAAGGCCTGTTGTGCCAGCAGGGTCAGCGCCTGCGGGTCGATCTTCAGGATCTCTTCGCCTTCGAACTGGGCGGTGGAAACATAGTCGCTGCTGATAAGGCGATATTGGGTGTCGTCTTTGCCTAGCGGAAAAGGTTCTTGATAATAAAATGGTTTATTCGACATGTTTTTCTCACTTGCAACAAATTAAAAGAAAGATTCGGTATCTTTTGAAGACTTTCTGTCTTGCATATGGTTATCATTTTTATGTGCAATTTCTCTGTCATGCACTAGCACAATTATCCTGACCATGGTAGGGGTTTATGGCGCTACGTACCACTTTGGTATATCACAGTTTTTGCATCAAATCGGCGGGCTTTTACATCCTGATCGATAAAAAAAACGCCGTGAAAATGATGAAAAAGCAATAATGCGTCAATTTGACGTTGTTACTTATTATATTGAGTAACTTGTGTAATAAAAATAATTAAAATTATCGATTTATTTCCCCTGAAAATAATATGGTTTCTGGCTGCGTCGATAAGAAAATAGTGTGTTGCATTGCATTATCAATACCCTCTCTATTTCAATTCAATGCCTGATCTTTTTGCATCAGTAAATTATCAATCATCCAAAAACCTGCTGGGCCTGGAGGGTACTGTTTTGACCACACTACATCCATTTCAATCAGTTGTGGCCAACCTGCTACGGATAGCTCCACCAACACCTGATGACCAAACTGTGCTACTAACCAGCGTGGCAGTATACTCCAACCAAACCCCTGTTCTGCCATTTCCAGCAGCATAAGATAAGATGGCGCAGACCAGATTATTCCCTCTTCCGGTTTACGCTCATTGCGCGTATAGGTATTCAGACAAAGCTGCCGTACCGTCGCCAACTGCTGCGGCGTGACAGATGTTTGCTGTGCCAACGCATGTTGTGCTGCAACAAAGATAGCCATTTCGGTTTTCACGTGCAGCCGTGAGGCGCTGATTTCTGTCGGGTAGTGTGGTTGGGTGCGAATGACGCCCATATGCGCGCGCTGTACCTGAAGCAGGTCGATGACATCCTCACCCTCGGCGATCAGACACTCGAATTCGATATCAGGAAAACGGGTAGAAAAAGCGTGCAGCAAGGGATCATAATGGGCTGCTTTCCACATATCCGACAGCACAAAGCTCAAGCGTGGCTCGATACGATTAGCCAGGCGTACCGCCAACGCATCCAGCGTCTCGCTGGCAGCGAGAATGGCCTGAACGTGCGCGCGTACTTTATGGCCGTCATCCGTCAGACGGGGCTGATGTCCGGATCTATCAAACAATACCAGACCAAGATCGGCCTCCAGATTGGCAATGGCCGCGCTCACGGTAGACTGGCTTTTGCGTAACTGGCGAGCGGCAGCAGAGAAAGAGCCGGTTTGTGCTGCGGTAACAAAGGCAATCAGGGATTCAGGGGAATATCGCATAACCGCTCTCTTCTCAACTCCATCGATTTTATCGATGGATATTAATTTCATTCTTCCACTAATAACGATATATGCTGCCATCGTCAAGCGGTGAGAGTTTTTCTCCACCGCCTGTTTTTTTGATGAATAAAAGTGTGGTGATGTATGCAATCTAACGCAACAAAGAGACAAACAACCGCAGTACAGCGCCGAAGTGTGGGTGAGCGTGTGTTTCATGCTGTCGGCTATGAAGTTGTTGCTCTGTTGATTACAGCCCCCATTGGTGCCTGGTTATTTAACAAGCCGCTGTTTTCCATGGGGGCATTGGCGATTATGCTCTCCAGCATCGCTATGGTGTGGAATATCATCTACAACGCCCTCTTCGATCGCCTGTGGCCGGTATCACGCGTGGCGCGCGGTGCCAAAGTGCGTGTTTTGCACGGATTAGGTTTTGAAGGCGGTTTTATCCTGTTCGGATTGCCTGCCGCAGCCTGGATGCTGGAGATTACGCTGTGGCAGGCGTTGATGGTGGAGATCGGCTTTTTCCTGTTTTTCCTGCCGTATACGGTGGTTTATAACTGGATATACGACAATCTGCGCTTCCGGTTTATGGCGCGCCGAGTATGTGAACAGGCTAAATCGCCCGTCGCATCACGTACCCGCTAATGTCATCAGCCTTTGCGGTTGCTGGTTTTCAGACGGCTTTTGAAATCGGCGTAGTCTGGCATCATCGGGCTGCGCCATAAATACCAGGCGGCAACGGTGCGAAAGGGCTGACACGGCAGGCTGAGTTCCGCCAACTCGCGGCGTGAGGGTATCGCATCGCGTTGATGCAAATAGCATAATCCTAAGCGGATACCGAGATCGTCCAGCGGCATAATATCCATTCTCTCCAATCCATAGATCAAATACATTTCGACCGTCCAGCGACCAATACCTTTCAACGTACATAACCGTTCAATTAACGTATTATCGTCCATTGTTAGCGCCTGTTCTCGCGCAGGAACCAAACCTTGCAGTGCGCCGTGGGCAATGGCGTGCAGCGTCTCTGCCTTGCGCGTGGAGAAGCCGCATTTACGCAGCGCGTCTTTCTCACTGACGGCAATCTGCTGAGCGGACGGAAATGCCTGCCCGTCAGGGCTAAAGGCTTCCAGCAGGCGGCAGATCATTGCATCGCCCGCACGGGTCGTGAGCTGCTGATAAGCCACAGCGCGCATGAGCGCCTCATAGGGTTCACGATGTGGGTGCGTTTGGTGTTGGCATTCACCGATGTTGCTCAGCAGCGCTTGCCAGCGCGGTCCGAGCGTGCGCAGATGTTCGCATGCCAGATGCACGCTCTGCGCCGTGTTCCATAATACGGGCTGCGGGTATGACATACTTGATCCTGAACGTGAGAGAAAGTGCGTGGGCTTTCAGCATAAAAGAGGAAATAAGGGTTGTCACTCAGCGATGCGTTTCTGGAATGAGAAAGCAAGAATCAGGCATGTATTCACCAGAGGTAAAAGGTAGGGTGGTATATCTTACGTGGCCAGCGACAGTGAGGTGAATAATGTCGACAAACGCGCGCCAAACGCCGGTTTCTTTTCCTATACAAGAACATTCTGTGCAAAAAAAACTTGAGCCTGAAACGCTTGCCCAGGAAGACGTATGGTGGAATGCCCTGTGCCGACGCGATAAACAGGCTGACGGCCACTTTGTGTATGGCGTGAAAACCACGGGGATATTTTGCATGCCTTCTTGTGCGTCCCGATTACCCTTGCGGGAAAATGTACAGTTCTTTGCGGATGCAAAGGCGGCGCTACGTGCTGGGTTTCGGCCCTGCAAACGTTGCCGACCGGGTGATCAGTCTCGAGCGCAGAGGCAATGCGCGGCTATTCAATCCGCCTGTCAACTGATGGCGCAGGCAGAGACACCGCTGACGCTGGTACAGGTCGCCAGCGCCGTGGGCATTAGCCCCTACCATTTTCATCGGTTGTTCAAAGCGCAGGTGGGCGTGACGCCAAAGCGCTATGCAGCCGCGCTGCGTGGTCAGCGTGTGCGCCGGTCGCTGAGCGATGATACGCCCGTGATGCAAGCTGCGTTAGCGGCGGGATTTCACTCCAGTACGCACTTTTACCATGTGTCCGATCTGCTGCTAGGCATGCCGCCGCGCAGTTTCAAAAACAAGGGGCAGGGTATGACGATCCATTTTGTTGTTGGAGCGTGTTCACTGGGCGAGATTCTGGTGGCGGAAAGCGAGCGCGGTGTCTGTGCCGTTTTGCTGGGGGATGATGCCGCTGCGCTGATGGCGGAGCTGAAATCCCTGTTTGCTAATGCGACGTTGGTTGAGGGCGATGCGGCATTTGTGCAGCGTATGGCACAGGTGATCAGCGCCATTGATTCGCCTGGCGAGCCCATGGCGTTACCGCTCGATATTCGCGGCACCGCGTTTCAACTGCGTGTCTGGGAAGCTTTGCGTGAAATTCCTCTGGGCGCCACACTCAGTTACCGCGACGTTGCTGAAAGGATTGGCCAGCCGGACGCGGTGCGTGCGGTAGCTGGAGCCTGTGCTGCCAACCGTCTGGCCGTTCTCATTCCTTGCCATCGGGTCATTCGCACCGATGGGGCGTTATCGGGCTATCGGTGGGGAATAGCGCGTAAACGCCAACTGCTTGAGAGCGAGGCTAAGGAATCCCATGATTGATGATCTGTTCGCGCAAGAGGACACACCGCACTGGACACAAATGCTGGCACCTGGTGCGATTGTGCTGCGTGGATTCGCTGTCGAACATGCATCCGCGCTAATGCAGATGATTGATCTTGTAACGAGCTTGTCGCCGTTTCGACATATGACCACGCCGGGCGGCTTTGTCATGTCGGCTGCCATGAGCAATTGTGGCTCGCTGGGGTGGGTGACAGATGCGCAGGGCTATCGTTATTCGCGCCACGATCCACTTACGGGAGAGCCCTGGCCCGCGATGCCTGGACTGTTCGCTCAACTGGCGCAACAGGCAGCACACGAGGCTGGATTTCCTGACTTTGTTGCCGATGCGTGTCTGCTTAATCGCTATGCTGTCGGTAGCCGGATGTCACTGCATCAGGATAAGAATGAACGAGATTTCTCGCAGCCGATTGTTTCTGTGTCTCTTGGGCTACCTGCCATCTTTCAGTTTGGTGGCATGCAGCGCAGTGATGCCGTGCTGCGTATCCCGCTGACGCAGGGCGATGTGTTGGTATGGGGAGGTCCGTCACGCCTGCGTTTTCACGGTGTGCAAACCATCAAGGCTGGCACTGGCGCTTATCGGTTTAACCTGACATTTCGTAAGGCAGGGTAGCGGAATTTTTCTGCTTTTTTCGCCTTATTGATATGGGCGTGTGGAACATCGGTTTAACTCCCGTGCTGTACGGTGAAATACCCTGTCATTGGTATTTTGCGGGAGTTTCCTATGTATGTAATTGATTACAATAGTTATCGCTCGGTAAAAAGTTTTAATCGTCGTGTGCGTTTTTTGGTGTTTCATTACACAGCGGTGAACTTTTCAGCCTCCGTGCGCGCACTCACGGGCTCTTCTGTTAGTGCGCATTATCTGGTGCCAGACCCTGAGGACAGTTCCTATACCAATGCAGGCTTCAAAGAAATGCGTATTTTCAATCTGGTAGATGAAAATGAGCGGGCCTGGCATGCCGGTGTGAGCCAATGGGCTAATCGTACAAATCTGAATGACACCTCAATTGGTATCGAAACGGTTAATCTGGCGACGGACACTAGCGGAGTATTCCACTTTCCACCTTATCATCCTGCGCAAATTGATGCGCTCAAATCGCTGGCATCCAACATCCTGCAGCGTTATCCAGACATTACGCCAACCAACGTGATAGGTCATAGCGATATTGCGCCAGGACGAAAGAGCGATCCTGGCGCGGCATTTCCCTGGCATGAGCTTTATACGGCGGGGATCGGAGCCTGGTACGATCAAGACACCAAACAGCGCTATGAGACTATGTTTAGCACAGGCTTGCCGAGCAAAGGAGACGTTTTGGCGAAGATAAGTAAGTATGGTTACAGTGTTTCTGCTGCAGACTCTGCGGGTGGATATAAAAATCTGATTCGTGCGTTTCAACTCCATTTTCGGCCACAACGCTACGATGGTGTGTTGGATGAGGAAACGGCGGCGGTACTGTATGCGCTGGTGGAAAAATACTTCCCCTGAGACGATGAGCAACATCGCCGTGGATAAGAAAAAAGCCAGCCCATAACGGGCTGGCCAGGGTACACAAGTTCATTCCTGAGGAACATTACTGCTTTTTAAAGTGCATATAATCCAATGCGCTTTCTGCCGCAATTCTGCCTGAGTTCAGGGCGAAACCGAAAGTACCGCCACCTAACAGCAGGTCGTAGGTATCGCCGTACATGCCGCCCGCATCATTACCTGTGACATACAGACCTGGGATGGCATTGCCGTCCTTGTTGATGGCCTGCATCTTCTCGTTAATTTTCACACCACCCAGCGTGCCGAGTGCGGCAGGCTGCATTTTAACCGCATAGAACGGCCCTGTTTTCACCGGACGCAGGTAATCCATGTTCTTGTTGAACACTTCATCACGTTTTTGCGCAGCGAATACGTTGTTCTGATCGACAGTCTCTTTCAGCACGCTGGCATCAACGCCCATGGCCTTAGCCAGGGCATCCAACGTTTGAGCCTTGTAGACAAAACCGCGGTTTTTCTGGAGCTCTTTTTCGAACTCATCGTCAAATTTGGTGAGTTTGGTGTTAGCGATAACCCATTCACCGATAGGTACATCGATACCGTCTTCTACGTAATGTTTACGCGAAGTTTCATCAAAGATGGAGTACATGATGCCGCCCGCTTTGGAAAGCGCATTGCCGGAGTGAGGCCAAATGATCACGTTGGATTCATCGGTAAAACGGCGGCCATGTGTGTCTACCCACAGATAGGGTTGGCGTGCAGCGGCCAGCATATGGGAGTTAGGTGCATAGTCCGGCAAACCAGGACGATAGGCTTGTAATACGCCCATGCCTTCTTCTTTGGCACCGGCTTTCCAGGCCATTTTTATCCCATCGCCATCTTTACCGACGTTACCCACCATGATGGTATCTGGGAAGGCGACATATTTTTGCAGCATTTCCTTGTTGTTGGCGTAACCGCCGGTGGCGACGATAACCGCTTTGGCATCGATCTGGATGGTGTTGCCTTGCTCGTCTTGTGCGGTTACGCCGCTGACTTTGCCATCTTTCACGATCAGATCTTTACCCGCCGTTTTCACCATTGTGGTGACATCCATGTTTTTAAACTGTTCATGGAAGGTTTTGATCAGGAAACGGCCATGGCCCGGCCCGTCAATAACGTGCCAGGTCAACATCCCGCCCGGCCCCCCCGGTCCGATATATTCGAACTTGATGCCTTTGGATTTCACCCATTCGATAGTATCGGCTGAACGGTTAACAAAAGCGCGAACCACAAATGGGTTGGCCAGCCAGTGGCTGTATTCCATGATGGTTTTGAACGCCATATCTGGGGTAACAATAATCCCCTGACGTTTTTGCATGGAACTGTTTGCTGCGAAGATCCCTTCCGCAAAGTTGCCGGTGCCGCCGACGACACCTTGTTTTTCCAGCAGAATAACTTTAGCGCCTTTTTCGGCAGCCGCCATGGTGGCTGCCGTACCTGAAGCACCTGCACCGATAATCACGACGTCAGCCGTTTTTACGATAGTTTCTGCAGTGGCCGCTCCAGTACCCAGTAAGGATAAACAGGCTGCAGCGAGCAGGGTTTTCCTGATTATTTTCATATACTCTCCACTCTCAATGATTGTAATAAAATGATTGATGCGATGTTTTTACTCTTATTATTTCCCACTTTGTTTTTGGGCAAGCAGGGGCCGTACACGTTTTATTTTCTTTGAGGCAATAAAGAAAATAAGGCGTAGCAGATGCCCTGCCAATATCACTCAGCGGGAATGTTTATTTCAATTTTTCATTTCGCAGCATAGCTGCCAAAAATGTGAATGTGTTATTTATTCACTTTCGCTTGATTATAAGCATTGCCAGCAGCCTCTAACGCAGCCTCACTGGTTAATGTGGCTCCGGTAACGCCATCAATATTGACGCTCTGTTTTTCAACAAAGCTTTTAGCTAATACTTTTGCCGCTTCTCCACCTACTTCAGGCGTTTCAGACGGTGCATCGACCGTAGCTTTATTGATTTTTCCTTGAGCATCAATATCTAACGTGACGGTAACGTCGCCACCGATGCCCGTGCTCGCGGAAGAATATGTACCTGCTTTAAAATCACCTTCTGCGAAGGCGAAGCTTGATGCGATCAGCAGACAAAAGGCTGCCGTACCCTGTGATGTTTTCATATCAACGGTTCCAATAAAAAGTGTATAAATATTCAATGTATATTAAACGGAAAAGATTATTTCTTGTGCTCTCCTTTATCTCCCATGAATAAAATGATGGCCGTCATCTTCATTAAGATGCATGAATATAAAGCAGCAAATAGGTAATCCAATACCGAGTAAAATAAATAGCAAGCTGAAGCTGTTTAAATTAATGGCATGCTCTACTCGGGTGAGAAAACGCAACATAGGGAAGGTTAATGCCATGCTTACCATAATGGAGAGCAACTGAGTTACCGTCATAATGTTATTGCCATTGTTATAGGTATGGTGACTCAGGTTGCTGAAGGCCAGCGTACTCTCTGCAGAATGCAGAGTCGAAATCAGAATGCCGAGCAGAACCGCAATAATGCCGATGAACGTGGTCGCATTCTCCTGCACTGCGGCACCCATGGCGAAGATACACAGTGAAGTAAAGACAGTGGTATGCAGCAGCAGCTTGCGATAACCAATCAGTTTGATCAGCGGTTCAAAGCCGATTTTGGAGAGCAGAGCGCCGCTGGAGAATAACAACAAAATCAGGCTGACGGTGATGGGATCGCATGCCAGTTTGGTTTGCAGCATCAGTGACAGCACCACCGGGATCGACGAGAGCAAAATGCGCGTGACGATACCGCTGGTCACGCCAATGGAAAACGTTTTAATGGTGAACAGGTTTTCGCGCGATTTGGGCTTGTCTGTAAGCATATCTCGTTTGAAATAGAGGAATGCCAGGCCAAACCCAGTGATAGCCAGCGCAGCGCTCAGCGGGAGGCTGATGATGTTTTTCGGTATTGCTGTGAGCAGAAATGCGCCAAGAAACAGGATGCCTACCAGCAGCATCAACTTATAGGTGTCTCCCCGAAAATGTGGGACTTGCATGTTGGCAGGAATATGTTTTCTCGCAAGCCACAGGCAAATCAGGCACAGGGGAATGTTAAGTACAAAAATCAGACGCCATGACACCATATTGACCATCAAGCTCCCCACCACTGGGCCAATCATGGTGCCCAGTAACCCCAGCAGGGTAATGCGGTTGAGGAATAAGAGTTTCATGGTATCTGGCGTGGTCCTCAAAATAATGGTTCTGATTATCGGCAGCATTAATGCACCGCCGATGCCTTGCATAAAACGAAATGCGCTCAGACTGACGATAGACGTCGCGGTGACGCACAGCAGCGAGCCGGTCATAAAAATAGCGATCGCGACAAGGTAGGTTTTGCGTTCACCCAGCCGCTCCGCCATCCAGCCATTGACGGGGGTGAAGGCCACCACAGTGACAACATAGGAGATAACAATCAGTTCCATATGCAACACCGGTTGGTGAAGCGCCTCCGCAATGGCTGGCAGTGCGATATACAACATCGTCGTGTCGACGGATTGCATAAAAAAAGTGATGGATGCAATCCAGAACAGTGTCCACGACGTCTTCATGATTTACGCCACTGTCATCTGGCCAGCGTACAGTACAAACATACGCAGCAGGAACACACCGAGCAGACTGAGACACGCCATAAACGCCATCTGCTTACGGCTTGGCGCACTGTCGTGGCTCTTCAGGAATCCGGCGATAAGCGGAACCGCGATGCCCACACCGATAACGCCAATCCAGAACACGCCGCCCCAGAAACCGGAGAGTGCGTTGTGTGCCGACAGGGTTTTTTGGCCACCACCCAATAACAGCCCGACAAAGAAAGCGAACAGCAAGAAGATCTCTGCGAACACCACAGGATTTTCAATCTTGTGGATGAAGTGCAGTGTGCCCTTGTGTTCAGCAATAAACCGGCGATTAAAGGCACCGGCCAACAGCGCTACCGCAATGCCTGACGTGGTGCCCGAGGCGAGGAACAGCACGGGCAGCACGGGGTTGTTCAGCATTGGGAAGGATTTAAGCGCCGACAGCAGGAAACCGGTATAGCAGCCCAGTAGGATTGCCAACACCAACAGCGTGTTTTCAAACCAACTGATACGTTTCTGGATAATGGCACTCAGGTTACGTACCAGAGAGAGCAGGCCACCGTTGTTGAACTTGCTCACCAGCGTCAGTAGTTCATCACGGTACAGGCTGACCAGCCACAGGATGATAAACACAAAGTAGACTTGGAACAGCATCACACCGAGCGACATGATGGAGCCAGGATTGTAGAAGACCATCAGATACCAAAAGGTCATTGGGCGTGTCAGGTGGAAGATCAGAATGATCAGACCGACCATCACCGACAACGGCGCTACGATCGCTGTTGCTATGACGATGGGATTTTTGCCGCTGTATTCTGCGGGTACATAATACTTCAGCAACATGGTGAGGGTGATCATGCCAGCGGAAATGCCCACCAGCAACAGGTAGATGGCGATGGGCCAGTCCCATACCAGCGTGTCAAAGTGGAAGGCATTAAGCATTGTCGATTACCCCGCGTTTGCCTGGAATGCGATAGAGCTTCGGTTCGGTGCCCAGATAGACTTTGGAGCGGTAGGTCGGGTTCGCGAGAATCATTTGAGAAATTTCGCTGGCCGGATCGTTCAAATCCCCAAACACCAGAGCGTGGGCCGGACAGATCTCGACGCAGGCCGGTTTTTTGCCTGCGGCCAGATTGGTTTCGCGGCAGAAGTTGCACTTATCGGCGGTCTTGGTTACCGGGTTGATAAAGCGCACATGGTAAGGACAGGCTGCTATGCAATAGCGACAACCCACGCAGCGTTTGTCGTTGACATCAACGATGCCGGTAAGCGCATCCTTAAAGGAAGCTCCAGTCGGGCACACGGAAACGCACGGTGGGTTTTCGCAATGCTGGCAGGATTTACGAAAATATTGACGCACAGCACGACTGGTCGAGGTACGCGGAATATTAACGGAGGTCAGGATCTCGAGGCGGGTCACGCCATCGGGAACACTGTTGGTCTCTTTACAGGCCCCAATACAGGCTTTACAACCAATGCACAGTGACTCGTTGTGCAATAAGCCATAGCGCACCCCTTTTGGGGAGCCGGTGGCGGGTGCAGCGTTTTGTGGAGCGGCCTCGTTTGCTAACGCCAGTGAGGAACTGCCTGTTACAAAAATGGCACTCCCCATGTAGGCGAGAAATCGACGGCGGGAATGATCTTCCATAACATCACCTTCAGTATTGAATGCTAGTTGATGTAGTCATGCTGATGTCGGCACCGAAAAAAATACTCGGGTGATAGGCTTTTGCTGTGTCTGATTTGTTGTAGCGCAGTGTGGAAGGACTCCCCTGAGACATTGAACAAAAACTTTTTTATATCGGTGCCCAGCAGGCATCAGAAATTTTTTATCGATAAAGAATATAAGATGCACGTAAACCCTGAGCTTCCTATGGGTTTTATTTGACCATACCTCTCAGTAGGTAGAGTGTGCAGTAAATCACATTTGCGGGTTTGAGGGTTAATATAAAAGTTATCTGGATTTATTATAAATTTCAGGAGGATAAATACAGCTTGTAATTAAATATCATGAGCTACTGTGAATGAAAAGTAAATAATGTAATAGAGTCAATTGAGAATCATTTTTATTTGCGTGAAATAATGTGATCAACGTATAAATAATGATGAAAGTCGTGATGTGAGAGTGTCAGGATCTATTGATGATAACGCGCCCGAATTTTCAGGCGCGAAGAAGAAGATGGAGAGCGTTACTGTATTGTGAAAATTAGCCTTTTAAATGTTTATCCAGGAACTGGATCACAATTTTCATAATTTCTGGCTGCATCCAGTAATCACCTCCGTGCTGTGCATCTTTAACCGAGTAATAGGTTGAATCAATGCCTTTTTGCAATAATGCCTGATGCAATATTTCCGTCTGGCGCGGTGAAACAAGGGTATCCTTGGTGCCGTGCATAATCAGAAATGGCGGGGTATTGTTGCTAATGTAATTAATGGGATTGGCTGCTGCTGCGCGTTCAGGATAGCGTGTAATCGGGCCACCATCATTGAATACGGAGGTGCCGTTAACCCAAATGGCTTCGGTTGCAGAAGCGGAGGTGTGTTTTTGCACCACTTCATCGGGAAAACCCTCCCCGACACGGAGCAAATCAGAGAGTCCATAGAAGTCGATCACCGCCTGAACCTGGCTGGTTTGATCTAAATTGTCCCCTTTATCAAACTGTTTATCACCGTTCGTTGTACCGGTAAATGCGGCCAGATAACCGCCAGCGGATGCGCCAAATACCGCAATGTGCGCGCCATCAATCCCCCATTTTCCGGACTGTGCTCGCAGATAACGTACTGCTGATTTCACATCTTCAAGCGGTGCAGGAAACAGCACTGTCGGTGCTACACGATATTCCATGCTGGCAACCACATAGCCGGCCTCAGCCATGGCCAAACGCTGTTGAATGTAGTTATCCTTGTTGGCGTTAATAAAACCGCCACCAGTGACAAACAGCACGGCGGGCAAGGCCTTGGGAGACTCAGGTTGCAAAATATCCATTTTCAACGCCACATTGGAATAGCCGCGCATTGGCACCTGAGAGAAAACCACGTTTGAGATCAATTTTACCGATGGAACACTCTTCTTTACGGATAATGTATGTAATGGCGTATCTGCAATAGCGGCAGTGGCAGGTAAGCAACCTAAGGTAAAAAGCAGGTACAGTGCTATTGATTTGTGGTTGGTGGACATTATCGTTCCTTAGTGGTTAACCCGAGTTATTTCCCTACTTCTGTCATCCCGGAAAATAGGGTACATGAATAGCGCATCAAAAAAGATGTTGGTGCTATTCGTAAAATGAAGAGGCGAATACGATTTTTGGCAGATGAATGCAGCGTTGTCGTAATGTATACCCGTCATACTTCAAGTCGCAGATGCGCTGGTTGCGTCACACTTGTGTGCATAACGTGAATAATGATAAATATCTTTATGCTGCTAACATACTTTTATTGTAATGCACGTGACCTATGCCATTTATGCAACCTGGTATTCACATATAAATAATATATATTGTGTTGTTAAGCGGAATTCATTTAAGCACGAATGGCAACATGTTATTTGTGTTTCTTGTCACATTTGTTTTTTTGTATGTTAATATAATAGTTATTTCCATTGATTATAAATTAAGGCATCAATGATAAATATTAAGCGCCTCGTCTACTATCATGAGCTGATTCGCATTGGCAGTTTCACCAAAGCGGCGAAAACGCTGAATATTTCCCAGGCGTTTCTTTCGCAGGAGATAGCTCGTCTGGAGCAGGAAACAGAAAGAAAACTGATAAATCGCACCACACGCCAATTTGCGCTAACGCCTTTTGGTAAGGCATTTGCCAAAAAAATACGCGGCATAATTAGAGAATATTACGACATTGAGCAATTTATTCGTGGCTATGAAGACAGTCATGATGGTGCATTGTTAGTCGGTGTCCTCCCGATATTCAATCGCCTGCGGCATTACGAAATTTTTAGCCAGTTTCAGCGGCGCTATCCCAACATTGAGATGTCTTTTATCGATGGTGTCAGCACAGATTTGTTAGAAAAGGTGCGTAACGGCGATCTTCATTTCTCCTATTCTACGCCGTTTGCCGACTATCAGGACGACCCACTGTTTGCACACCAGGTTCTGTATGAAGATCAACTGGTGGCCGTCATGGCAAGCAATCATCCGTTGGCGCAGCACAAAACGCTGAGTCTTGAAACCCTGGCACAGGCGCGGCTGATCGTGCCGCAGAAAGGAACGGGTGAGCATGCCATCGTTTCTGATGCCTATGTAAAACAGGGGTTAAAGCCAAGCTATTTCCGCGAATGCAGCAATATCGATATCATCATGGATCTGGTGATGAACCAGAACGGCGTGGTGTTCTTGTGCACCCAGGTTGCCGGGAGCCTTGAGGGGTACGATATTACCATCACACCGCTGGAGACCCCGTTGCCCAGAATTTTTGCTGTCAGCTATCTCAAACGCAGTGCGCAAATTCCAATGGTGAAATTATTTATTGATTTTATAGAAGAAAATCGAATCGCTCTTCGTCCCGCCTGCTAATCACGCCCGGTGTCATCCGGGCAGCGCTTACTGATCTTCCTCCTGACAATTTCCCATCATCGTATGTAAATGTGAATTTGGTCATGTTTTTATACTAGATCTACTTGTATGGTAGTCTGCATAATATGTGATGTAAAAGGATATCGACGTGAAAATTGTCAGTGCTGAAGTATTTGTAACCTGTCCGGGGCGCAATTTTGTCACCCTGAAAATCACTACCGAAGGGGGATTGACCGGAATCGGTGATGCAACGCTGAACGGGCGTGAGTTGCCGGTCGCTTCCTACCTGAAAGACCATATTTGTCCGCAACTCATTGGACGAGATGCGCAGCAGATTGAGGATATCTGGCAGTATTTCTATAAAGGTGCCTACTGGCGTCGTGGCCCGGTGACCATGTCAGCCATTTCCGCAGTAGACATGGCGCTGTGGGATATCAAAGGCAAAGCCGCCAATATGCCTTTGTATCAACTGCTGGGCGGTGCATCGCGCACGGGGGTGATGGTGTACTGCCACACCACGGGGCACAGCGTTGATGAAGCATTGGACGATTACGCCAAACACCGCGAAATGGGCTTCAAGGCCATTCGCGTGCAGTGCGGTGTTCCGGGGATGAAAACTACCTACGGCATGGCAAAAGGAAAAGGCCTAGCGTATGAACCCGCCACCAAAGGTAATTGGCCAGAGGAGCAACTTTGGTCAACGGAAAAATACCTGGATTTCGCACCGAAACTGTTTGAAGCGGTACGTGATAAATACGGTTTCAATGAACATCTGCTGCATGATATGCACCACCGCTTGACGCCAATTGAAGCAGCCCGCTTTGGTAAAAGTGTAGAACCCTACCGCCTGTTCTGGATGGAAGATCCTACTCCGGCAGAAAATCAGGAATGCTTCAGACTGATTCGTCAGCACACGGTAACACCCATTGCCGTCGGGGAAGTGTTCAACAGTATCTGGGATTGTAAACAGCTTATCGAAGAGCAGCTTATCGACTACATCCGCACCACCATTACTCATGCTGGCGGTATTTCTGGCATGCGTCGTATTGCGGATTTTGCGTCGCTGTATCAGGTTCGTACCGGCTCACACGGCCCATCCGATTTGTCACCGATCTGCATGGCAGCCGCGCTGCACTTCGATCTCTGGGTGCCGAATTTTGGCGTACAGGAATACATGGGCTACTCCGAGCAGATGCTGGAGGTGTTCCCGCACAGTTGGACATTTGAGGATGGCTACATGCATCCGGGAGAAAAACCGGGGCTGGGCATCGAGTTTGACGAAAAACTGGCGGCGAAATATCCCTATGAACCGGCCTACTTGCCGGTAGCGCGTTTGGAAGACGGCACGCTGTGGAACTGGTAAGTCGTCATCGACTGTGATGATGCAGGAGAAAAGCAATGAGCTTGATTAACGACAATTTCATGATAGGCAGCCAGACTGGGGTCAAACTCTATCAGCAGGTGGCGCGGGATTTACCGATTATTGACTACCATTGCCACCTGGAGGCAAAAGACATTTATGAAAACCGCCGTTTCAGCAGCATCACGGAACTGTGGTTGGCAGGCGATCACTATAAATGGCGCGCTATGCGCGCTAACGGTATCCCTGAAGCAAAGATAACGGGCAATGCCTCCCCTGAAGAAAAGTTTCAAGCGTGGGCAGAAACCGTTGAAGCGGCGTTTGGTAACCCGCTCTATCACTGGACGCATCTGGAGCTGAAACAATACTTCGGTATTGATGAGATGCTGAGCAGCCGTAACTGGCGTGACATTATGGATGCCTGCAACCGCCAGTTGCAGGATGATGCCTTCACCCCGCGTGCGTTAATGACGCGCTCTCGGGTTGAGGTTATCTGCACCACGGATTCGCCGCTGGATTCTCTACATTATCATCAGTTGTTGAAGCAAGATGCCAGCTTCACCCCAAAAGTGTTACCGACCTTTCGACCAGACGAGTTTTTCTCGCACGACAGACACCAATTTTCTTCTGCCTTGGTGCGTTTGGCAGAATTGACCGGCGAAACCATTACCCGCTTCACGGATTTTGAGCGTGCGCTGGAAGCGCGGGTGCAGTTTTTCCACGAGGTTGGCTGCCGTATTTCCGATCACGGACTGGGCGATTTAACCTTTACACCGTTCACCACGGTCCAGGGTGATACGGTATTCCTGAAAAAGATGCAGGGTGAAATAATCACCGCAGCGGAAGAGCATATTTGGCAAAGCGTATTATTTATTACGCTGGCCCGGTTATATAAAAAATATGATTGGGCTATGCAAATTCATTTCGGCGCAATCCGCAATAATAACCAACGCATGTTGGAAAAAGTGGGGATAAATAGCGGATTTGATGCTATTGCCGATCAACCCCGGTTGGCTGCCAATCTTAATGCATTTCTCAATGCAATGGCCGAGGAGAATCATTTACCCAGGACAATCATTTATAACTTATATGCGGCCTACAATGACATTGTGGCTTCAACGATTGCTAACTTCCAGTCCGGAGAAGAGGGGGTTAAATCACCGCTTCAGTTCGGGTCAGGCTGGTGGTTCAACGATACGCGCCGTGGCATGTTGAGCCAGCTTAACACGCTGGCGGATCAAGGGCTGCTGATGAATTTTGTCGGTATGCTGACTGACTCGCGCAGCTTTGTTTCTTACCCTCGCCATGATTATTTCCGCCGGATATTATGTGGATTAATTGGACAATGGATCGATTCCGGGGAGTTTCCCGCGGATGATGCGATTCTGCAACGTATGGTAAGAAATATTTGTCACGATAACGCCCTACACTATTTTAAATTCTGATTATTACTCTCATTTTAATGAGGATAGAACATGTCTGCTTCTAAGAAAGTGACTATACCGGTCAGTATCGGTTATGGTTTGACGGATATTATGGGTGGCGGTGCCTTTACCGTTATCGGGGCCTGGTTACTCTTTTTCTATACTACTTTTGTGGGTTTGACTCCGGTGGAAGCTGCCTCGATCGTCGCCATTGCGCGTATTGTCGATGCGATTGTCAGCTTGTTTATGGGCAGTTTTACCGACCACTTTTATAAAAACTATTTCGGTAAGAAATTTGGTCGCCGCAGATTCTTTCTATTAGTCGGTGCGCCGCTGATGCTGGTGTATTCGTTGCTGTGGCTCAACGGCATGAATTACTGGTTCTATCTGGCGGTGTACCTGGCGTTTGAAATTATTGCCGCGATGGTGCTGATCCCGTGGGAGACGCTGCCGTCCGAAATGACCAAAGGGTTTAACTCGCGCACCAAGCTCTCTACGTGCCGTATGTTCCTCTCGGCGTTGGGGACGTTTCTCGCGACCTTTATACCAGGACTGCTGATCAAGCATTACGGTGAGCATGATGCTAACGCGTACCTGATTAACGGTGTCATGTTCTCGGTTATCTTTATGGTGTGCGTGTTCATTTCCTGGAAAGTGACCTGGGAACGCGAACTGACACCGGAAATGTTGGCTGAACTGGAAGCCGAGTCACCGCCGCGCTCGTTGGGTGAAAAACTGCGTCTGTTGGGGGGACTGTTTAAGGATTATGCGTCGACACTGCGTGTGCGTGCCTTTAGAAAACACCTGGCGATTTATCTGTTCTCCTTCACGGCAAAAGATGTCTACAACACGGTGTTTGTGTTCTTCTGTGTCTACTGCCTGAACGTCTCCTCCGCATTTGCAGGGAGCCTGCTCTCTATGAGTATTGTCGGTCTGCCAGTGACGCTGTTAGCCGGGTTGGCGATCATCAAATACGGCCCTTCGCGCCTGTATATCTTTGCCTACACGCTGATGATGCTGTGTCTGGCCGGTTTCTTCTACGTCTACCGTTTCCCGGTGGAAAACAAGATAGTGATGCTGGTGGCGCTGGCCGGATTCTATCAGGTGGGGCGCTGCGTGCTGGAGTTCACCCCATGGAATGTGTTCCCGTTCATTCCCGATATTGACGAGATGATCACCCGTCAGCGTCGTGAAGGGCTGTTTGCTGCGGTTATGACCTTCTCTCGTAAAACCACGGTCGCGATTGCCACCTTCATTGTTGGCCTGCTGTTGCAGTGGGGCGGATTTGTCAAAGGTAGCCAGGCCCAGCCGCAGGAAGCGATTCAAACCATTGCCGGTCTGATGTTTATCGGTACTGCCAGCCTGTTGTTGATTGCGCTGTGGCAGGCATTGACCTTCCATCTGAATAAAACCACGCACAAGGTGTTTGTAGATGAAGTGGAGCGCCTGAAAGCCAATGGCAGAAAACAAGATGTATCACCTGAAGCACGTCGTATCGTCGAGGATTTAACCGGTCATCCTTACGATACCCTATGGCATCAAAAGGACGTGTCATCGGTGAAAGGCACTCGAGCAGCTTCGCCGGTAGGTGAGTAAATGTAATCGGATGCGCAAGCGTCTACGTTGGGAAAACTGTTATGACAACATCTCTTTTACAGGCAAAAGCCGCGGTGCCTGAATATGACCGCAGCAAACTGGTTGCACGTATTGCCCATATTGGTTTCGGCGCGTTTCACCGCGCCCACCAGGCGGTGTGTGCTGACAAACTGGCCGCGCAGTTCGGCAGCGATTGGGGTTATTGCGAAATCAACCTGATTGGTGGTGAGCAGCAAATCAAGGATATTCGCCAACAGGATCTGCTGTGGTCAGTGTCGGAAATGGCGGATGATGGCTGGACCAGCCGCATTATCGGTGTTGCCAAAACTGCCTTGCACGCGGAGTTGGACGGCATCGAGGCGGTTCTGGAGGCATTAAGTGCACCGGATATCGCTATCGTGTCTATCACGGTGACGGAAAAAGGCTACTGCCACCATCCGGCAACCGGGCAACTTAACGCGGAGCATCCTCTGATTGCGCACGATCTCCAGCATCCCGATCAGCCGCGCTCTTTGCCGGGCGTCATTCTGGCTGCGATCAAACGCCGTAAAGCGCGCGGAGTACCGCCGTTTAGCGTGATGTCATGCGACAACATGCCGGAAAATGGCCATGTGACACGCAATGTCATCACCCAACTGGCGCAGCGTCAGTCGCCTGAACTGGCGCAGTGGGTTGCGCAGCATGTTACGTTCCCTTCCACCATGGTGGATCGTATCGTACCGGCGATGACGCCAGAAACGCTGGCACAAATCACCGAGCTGCTGGGCGTGAACGATCCGGCGGGTATTGCCTGCGAGCCGTTCTTTCAGTGGGTAATTGAAGACAACTTCGTTAACGGACGTCCCGCATGGGAAAAGGCGGAGGCGGAGCTGGTGCAAGACGTACTGCCGTACGAAGAGATGAAACTGCGTATGCTGAATGGCAGCCACTCCTTCCTGGCGTATCTTGGTTATCTGGCGGGCTATGCGCACATCAGCGACTGCATGCAGGATGAGGCGTTAGTTAACGCGGCACATCACCTGATGCTGCAGGAGCAGGCGCCCACGTTGCGCACGCAGGGGGTCGATCTGGCAGCTTACGCCGACGCACTGCTGCAACGTTACCGCAACCGTGCGTTGAAGCACCGCACCTGGCAAATCGCCATGGACGGTTCGCAGAAGTTGCCACAGCGTATGCTGGATTCGATTCGCTGGCATCTGGCGCACGGTAGCCGTTTTGATATGTTGGCGCTCGGTGTCGCCGGGTGGATGCGTTATGTCGGGGGCGTGGATGAGCAAGGGAACGCGATTGATATCAGCGATCCGTTGCGTGATGTGTTGGCAGACGTGGTGCGTAACAGCGCTCAGGGGGAAGCCCGCGTGCAGGCATTGCTGGGATTGGAGGCTATCTTCGGACAAGATTTGCCCCAACAGCGCGAGTTTGTTGCGACGGTGACCCGCTACTATCAGTCATTGCTGCAGTATGGGGTGAAGCAGACGCTGCGCACGCTTGTTTGGTAATTTTCCACCTGACGATGTAAGAAATAAAAGCGTTATTTAACTGTAAAATAACGCTTTTTAAACCAGCATGTTTGAGTATATCCACTTGTGACTGAGCGTAAATGTGATGTTGTTCATAGGTTCTTTTTACGCCTTCTTGTATGGTAGTATGTGTGTTAGCTATTGATGAGGTTGCTGAATGAAAAGTATTGTTATCTCACAACCCAACCAACTGGATATTGAGGAACGCGCTATCCCGCAGCCCTCACCAGGGGATGTACGGGTAAAAATCAGTTTGGCAGGGATCTGTGGTTCAGATAGTCATATCTACCACGGCCATAACCCCTTTGCTAAATACCCTAGAGTGATTGGTCATGAATTTTTTGGCGTTATTGAGGCAGTAGGAGAGGGCGTTGAGGACTTGCGTTTGGGTGAACGTGTTTCCGTCGATCCTGTTGTCAGCTGTGGCCATTGTTATCCGTGCTCCATTGGCAAACCAAATGTGTGCACTGAGCTGGTTGTATTGGGCGTGCATCGTGACGGTGGTTTCAGTGAATATGCTGTTGTACCAGCACGTAACGCGCATCCTATTCCCGATGATGTAAGTGATGAGTTCGCTGTAATGGTAGAACCGTTTACGATTGCAGCAAATGTCGCGGGTCAGGTTAAACCGACAGAACAGGATTGTGCCTTGATTTATGGTGCAGGGCCTATGGGCTTGACCTCTGTTCAGGTGCTGAAAGGCGTTTATCAGGTACACAACGTGATCGTGGTAGATCGCATTCCAGAGCGGCTTGAAATGGCACTGCAAAGTGGTGCGGATCACGTTATCGATACCACGCATCTGTCATTACCGGATGAGCTGACGCGTATGGGATGTCGACCAACGTTAATTATTGATGCCGCCTGCCATCCCTCCATTCTGCAAGAGGCGATTACTCTCGCGTCTCCGGCAGCTCGCATTGTCATTATGGGCTTCTCAGCGGATCCGTGTACCGTCACGCAGCAAGGGATCACCAGCAAGGAACTGAGTATTTATTCCTCGCGCCTCAATGCGCATAAATTCCCTATTGTGATCGACTGGCTGCGTGCTGGGTTGATCGATCCCAGTAAATTGATTACTCACCGCTATCCGTATCAGGAAGTGCTCAGCGCGATGGCAACGTTTGAAAACGATCGGCATAGCTGCTGTAAGGTCATTCTACGTTTTTAACCCAAGACCGGTGTCCAGAAATGAATGGAGACCCGTACTAATACGTGCCTACCCTACTCAAAAGAATGAGGATAATATGCAACGAATTCAATTTGATGTTATGAAAGAAACGGTAAAAAAAGCGTTCATCAATGCTGGGTTGGATCAAGAAAAAGCAGATACGTGTGCACAAATACATACAGAGTCCAGCTGTGACGGTATTTATTCCCATGGATTGAACCGTGTTGCCCGTTTTGTCGACTACGTAAATAAAGGCTGGGTAGATATTCATGCTGAGCCAGAGTGTGTCAAAGCGTTGGGTTCATTGGAAATCTACGATGGTCAGCAAGGTGTGGGTATAACCAATGCGCTGTTTGCTGTTGAACGTGCGACAGCGCTGGCGTGTGAAAAGGGTGTTGGTATCGTGGCGTTGAAGAACACGACGCACTGGATGCGCGGCGGAACGTATGGATGGAAAGCCGCTGAACGAGGCTATGCTGCAATCTGCTGGACCAATACCGAGTCTTGTATGCCTGCATGGGACGCCAAAAACCCACGTTTGGGGAATAACCCGTTTGTTATGGCTGTACCGCGCAAGGCCGGGCCATTGGTTTTAGATATGGCGATGTCGCAGTACGCTTACGGAAAATTGCAGGTAACACGCCTGAAAGGTGAAAAACTGCCGTTCCCTGGTGGGTTTGATAAAGACGGTAACTTAACGGATGAACCGGGCCCTATTGAAGAGTCAATGCGCATTCTGCCTACCGGTTATTGGAAAGGTTCTGGTATGGCAATTTTGCTGGATGCAATGGCTGCATTGCTCTCTGCGGGTCATCCAACCAATGAAATTGATAAAATTCAAAAGGGGAGTTGCACTGGCGCAAGTCAGATATTTATGGTCTTTGATCCTGCCCAGCTTGGGGGGCGCGAATTCAGTGACCGTTTGGCTGATAGTATCGCTGACTACGTGAAGACATCCCAACCCGCTGAAGGTAAAAGTGCTGTCTATTTCCCTGGTGAAATGGAAGTAAAAATGCGCGAGCAGCAACGCGAGCAAGGGATTGTTGTTGATGATGGTGTATGGGCTGAAGTTGTCGCGCTAGCGAAATAAAGGGGAAAAGCGATGATAGTTGGCAATATTGCTCAATTAGCGGCGTCTCGCTTGGAGCTACCGACAGCGATCTATCAGGTGTTAGAGACGCTGAAAGGGATCGATTTCGCTCACCACCCTGACGGTGAAATGCATCAGCAAGACGTGGTGTACAAAACATTTCAGGCAACGACGGCACCGAGTCAGGCGCGTGTTGCGGAAACGCACCGTGACAACATTGACGTGCAATTCGTGATTTCTGGACAAGAGCGGTTAGAATACCGACCTGTTCTACAGTCTCTACCCGACGATCCGCATCCTGAACAAGATAACTACTTCTATCGTAGTAAAGTGGGTACAGAGAAAGATCTCGTGTTAACACCGGGTGATTTTGTCATTTTATTCCCGTGGGATATTCATGCTCCACTTTGCCTGGTAGAGCATGAAGCTCCTGTGCGTAAAGTGGTGGCTAAGGTTCCAGTACGTCTGTTGCATCCCACTTCATGATCACGGGTTAAACCTCCTTTGAGCAGTAATACGGCGGCCTACATTGCTCTGATCTCCAGAGTGGTAGGCCGCCTATATTTGTTATGATTTGCTGGGAAAACGGAAAGGAAAAGAAGGTAGGTAAGACAAAGCATTAGCATGTATCATGATGAGTAATACTTTCGAATAGTAAAAAGCGATGCATGGAAACTTCCTTTCAGATCAACAGTAATGAGCCGGTAAACCAGCAAATTTATCGTATCCTGCGTAAGGATATCGTGGAGTGCGCTATTCCACCGGGTAAGTTATTGTCAGAAAAAGAGATATCAACCCGCTTTTCCGTTTCGCGCCAGCCAGTGCGCGAGGCGTTTATCAAACTGGCGGAAGCGGGGCTAGTTCAGGTATTGCCGCAGCGCGGTACCTTCGTCATGAAAATTTCGGAACAACGGGTGGCTGACGCGCGTTTTATCCGCCAGGCGCTAGAGTGCGCTATTGCACGTCGGGCCGCAGAGTTCGTGACGGATGAGCAATTACTGGTGTTAGAGCACAATCTGCACCGGCAGGAACTGGCAGCGCAGAATGAGCAGATACGCGAATTTCTCAGTCTGGATGATGATTTTCACCAACTTCTGACGCAGGTTGCTCGGTGTCCACTGGCGTGGGAAACCATTGAGTCGATCAAAGCGACCATGGACCGGGTTCGTTTTCTCAGTTTAAGCCAAGTTTCCCCGCCGTTGAGTTTGATCAAGCAGCACTATGTGATTTTTAACAGCCTGAAAGCACACGATCCTGATGCGGCTGAAGCGGCGATCCGTGAGCATTTGCAAGAGATGATCTACTCAATCACACCGATAGCAGAGCAAAATCGCGATTGGTTTGATCACCCTTAACGGGGAAAAGAGGATGAAGTGCATCGGGCGTGATGACACGCCCGAAGGAGAACGAGAGCCGTGTTATGCGCGGCCTAAACGCATCAGTTCATCAGGGGAGAAGTAGTCTCTGACCCCTTTGAGTTCCACGCATTTGGCTTTACGAATTTCTTCTCGTTTCAGCTTATCTGCATGAATGGCGGCGATAGTACCCACCAGACGAGAACCGTTTTGCATTACACGACAGCCCGTTTCGAGCGGGTTTCTGTATCTGTCATACGCTGTGTACATAATAACCTCCTTCGTTGACCACAAAAAACCGCTATTGATCCTACTGCCGAACGGTAACTGTCGCCAAGATAAAGGGGAGTTTTATGAATAATTCGTATATAAATCCTAATGTTATTTACGCCATGGGATAACGGTGAAACGTTCAGGGCTTGGCAGGGACTTGTCGAAAGCGCCAGGCGATATGCAGCGTATTCATCAGCACCAGCAGTGCGGTGATGATGAACACCCAGCGAAATCCCATCATGGCGGAAACGCTAGATCCGAGCAGTGGGCCTGCCACATTGCCTAGATACATAAAGGATTGGTTGTAGCCAAAAATCCGCCCAGTCACCTGCTGGCTACTGTATTTCAGCAGTAATGCCTGAGTCGCTGGCATCAGTGCACCATCGGCAAAGCCCAACAGGAAACGCAAAATTCCTAATTGAAGTGCGTCACCGATTGTGGACATCAGACAAAAGAGCAGTACACAAGCTCCCAATGCGGCGATCAGTACGCGGTGCGCGCCGATTTTGTCCCCCAGACGGCCCAACCGAGGTGCTGACAGTAGCGCTGAAACGCCGGGGACGGCTGCAATCACGCCGCTGAGAAAGGCAAGATTATTGGTGTTCGGCGTCAGTTCGCGAATAAAGAGCGTCAGTATTGGGCTGATGGAGCCGTTAGCGAGCTGAATCATCATCGTGGTGACAAACAGGCTGACGATCAACGTCGGGTAGGGCAGGGAAGAGAACACGGCTTTGCCACTGAGACGATTCGCTTTCGTTACCTTGATTATCCCTTCTTTGATGGTGAACAAGGTGATCAAAAAGCACATGAACAGCAAAGTTGCTGTAATAAAGAACACCACGCGTAGCCCGACGTGGTCGGCGAGAAAGCCGCCGAGCAGTGGGCCGATAATCACGCCAGCCACTTGACCGGTTGAAAGCGTGCCCAGTGCCCAGCCACTTTTTTCACGCGGGACTTGCGAGGCGATCAACGCCATGGCATTGGGAATATAGCCGGAGGTTAGCCCCATTAGTGTGCGCAGAATAAACAGATGCCAGACGTTGCTTGCCATGCCCTGTAGCGCCATGACAATGGCCATACCCAGCGCGGCACGCAGCAGCATCAGTTTGCGTCCTTTGCGATCGGCCAGACTGCCCCACAACGGCGCGACGATAGCCGAGACCACAAATGAAGAGCTGAAAATCAGCCCAGACCACAAGCTCAGTGAAGCGTGGCCAGTGACGCCGAGTTGTTCAATATAGAGTGGCAGGAACGGCAAAATCTGGCTCATGGCAAGGCCAGTAAAGAAGCATCCCACCCAGGCGGCGTATAAGTTGAGTTTCCAGGTTTCCATGACATCCTGCATGCCGTCGCAGCGCGGCAGCGTTACGGGTAAAACAGCGATATCGGCGCGATGTTGGCCGCTGAACGAACTTACCTTCACGGTGACAGTCGGGAAACTATCACCTGGTGTGATTAAAAGTTCTTCGTATTTTAATAAGATATCATAGTGAATGCCGAGATGAGTTGCCCACTCGTGTGAATAACGTCAATTTATGAACGCGACGGCACGCATACAATTTTTTTGTGATGCACATCACAAAAACTTGCGTATGGAATATGACGAGCGTACACTCTGTTAACAGAAGACGACATCACCTGCAACTTCATTATTGGTAACGTTAAAAGGCCAAAAATCGTGCGTAAATTACTGAAAAGAATCCTGGCTGCCTATGTTCTTGCCCACAAAGATATTCCGCCGGGCGCTATGTACTGATAGCCATCGCAATGTGAACCCAGCCAATGGCTGGGTTTTTTACTTTTAACGCTGACAGTTAATCTATCCCTTCTTATCGATACGCTTCACGTTCTCTCTTTATTCGTGCCCAGCGCGGGGCTTTAAGCTCTGCGGAGAAATACCACACCAATTCAGCCAGCAGTCCGGTTATCAGCAGTTCGGATTCAGGTGATAACGCGCGTTCAGTCAGCAACTTCCCCAACGCCAGACAGTAGTCACACAGCAATTCGGTGTCGGGTTCAAAACAAGGAGCAGTAGCAGGAAACGTATCGACGGTGAGGCTTTCCACCAGATGTGGCGGAACGGGGTCATTCAGGGTGGTGCGTAACAAGGCAAGGCATGCGACAAGCCGGCTACTGAGAGCCTGCTTTAACGCCGGATCGTCGTTTTCAATCAGGGCGTCGGCGAAATGCTCACTGTGAGCGGCAAGAACGGTGAAATCGGTGGTGGAAGTAAACGGTATGGCAAGTAGCGGGTGAGTTTGGGTGAGGGTTGTAGCCATAAGGCAGCCTCCAGTGAGTAACGAATGTTCTCCGCCACCGGAGAGGTCAATCTCACGGGTGGTGGACCGGACGAGGTTGACCTTACCGGCCTCACTGACACCGGCGCGTCTTGCGACGCCCTCGCCCGGCCCACCATTGAGGTGTGACCGTACGCACGACATAAAAAAAGCGCAAACGCGCCGATGTCGTCAGTGAAGTGTGGTTCAGGAGGTCAATCCCGGCACCTGATTTTGCAGGTGCGGGTAAAAGATACCGTTATTACTGAGGGACAGCAAGGGGACTACGGTGATAAGCGTGGAGGACTTCTATTCTGGAAGGCGCTTCTCACAACGGGATGTTGTTTAAAATTTTATCAAAGACGTTATATCGCGTAAAAAATAATGCTGAGGGGAACGAGACCACAGGGTGAGCGGCAGGACGCCGCGAAAGTCAGCGCCGCGTCTGACAAAAATGCCGGGAGCATTTTTGAACGCTGCTGGCAGCGGCCCCGCGGGGGCGAGTCTCATGAAAGACTTGGCCTGGATTTGTGGGGATTCCTCAGCGCGAAGGCGGGAATCTCTTGCCGAATAAACGCGTTTATCCTTACAGAGATCCCCGGCTTTCGCCGAAGATGACGGGAGGGGAGCCGAGGATGACGAGAGGTAAAGTGGCTTTGTCATTAGTCTGACCCAGCCTAGGGCTGGGGTCCTCTCGAGTTAAACCGTTCTACGCACCGATATCAAAGCGCATCAGCAATCGCGCGGCCTAACGTTTCTGTATTGCCGCTACCACCTAAATCTCGGGTTAACGGTGCTTGTGTTGGGCCTTGCGCCAGCACGGTTTCGATAGCCCGTAAAATGGCCGCGCCTGCCTGTTCGTGACCCAGATGCTCCAGCATCATGGCACCACACCAGATTTGGCCAATCGGATTGGCCAGGCCTTTACCGGCGATATCTGGGGCAGAACCGTGTACCGGCTCAAACAGGCTGGGGAAATTGCGCTCGGGGTTGATGTTGGCGGAAGGCGCAATCCCGATGGTGCCGGTGCAGGCGGGGCCAAGATCGGATAGGATATCGCCAAACAGATTACTGGCGACGACCACATCAAACCAGTCTGGGTGCAGCACAAAATTGGCGGTGAGAATATCGATATGAAATTTATCGAATTTCACCTCTGGATAATGCTGCCCCATCGCGGCAACGCGGGTGTCCCAATACGGCATGGTGATCGCAATGCCGTTGGATTTTGTAGCTGATGTCAGGTGCTTGCGCGGTCGCTTCTGCGCCAATTCATAGGCAAATTTCAAGATGCGATCGACGCCGACACGCGTCATCACGGTTTCTTGCATCACGATCTCACGTTCAGTGCCTTCAAACATCATGCCGCCGACGCTGGAGTATTCCCCCTCGGTATTTTCCCGCACCACATAGAAATCAATGTCGCCAGGATTGCGGTTGGCAAGCGGTGCTTTGACGCCAGGCATCAGGCGACAGGGACGCAAGTTGACGTACTGATCAAAATCGCGGCGGAACTTGAGCAGCGATCCCCAGAGCGATACATGGTCGGGCACTATGTCTGGCCAACCAACTGCGCCAAAATAGATAGCGTCAAAGCCTTTCAATAGCTCAAACCAATTGTCCGGCAGCATTTTGCCGTGCTTGAGATAGTAGTCAGCGCTGGCAAAATCAAACCATTCCCATTGCAATTCAATGCCAAACTGCGCAGCAGCGCGCGTAACAACGCGCACACCTTCTGGCATAACCTCTTTCCCGATGCCATCTCCTGGGATGACGGCAATTTTGTAGCGCGGTACAGACATAGGGGAATCCTGTTTTTCTATATAGTAGACCCAACGAGTGTATTTCCTGTCAAAATGATGAACAATAAGCCTATGGGGAAAGCTATTATTGAATTAAAGGTAATAATCTATGCGCGCAGTGAACGACCTGCTTTTTTTCAGTCGCATTGTCTCTCTGGGTAGCCTGACGGCAGTCGCCAGAGAGATGGGGTTGTCCCTTCCCGCCGTCAGTAAACGGCTTAGCGCGCTGGAGCATCGATTAGGCGTGCAGTTGATTCAACGCACCACCCGACGTTTGGAATTGACCCTGGAAGGCCAACTCTACAGTGAAGGCGCGCTTCCCATCCTGAATGAAATAGCCGAGCTGGAGAATGCGGTCAGCCGAAGCCAAATGACGTTACGCGGCAAACTGACGGTAAATGCCTCGTTTGGCTTTGGTCGACGTCATATTGCACCGCTGGTTTCTGCTTTCTCCTTGCAGCATCCGGAATTGGAGATACAGCTCCAACTGTCAAGCCAGCCAATAAATATGCTTGATGCGGGTATCGATATTGATATTCGCGTGGGCACGCCGCCTGATTCACGCCTGATTGCTCGCAAGCTGCGTACCAATCACCGTATTTTGTGCGCTTCCCCTGCCTATCTGGCCCAGGCTGGCATGCCACAAACGGTGGCGGAACTGGCTGGGCATAACTGTCTGGTGCTGCGTCAGTATGAAAGTGATTATGCGATTTGGCGCTTTTATCGCGATGGTCAGGAGTTTAGTCATAAAGCCGAAGGCAACCTGTCGAGTAATGACGGCGAAGTGGTGATGCGTTATGCGCTGGATGGACGAGGCTTGTTGTTGCGCTCAGCATGGGATGTTGAACCTTATCTGGAACAGGGCGCGTTAGTGGCCCTGCTGCCCGACTTTACAACACAGGATGCGGGCATTCACGCTGTCTATCAGCAACGGCGTCATGTTCCTGCCAGGATCACCACGTTTGTCCGCTATCTTCAGGCAGAAATGGCTGCTTAAGAGTGGGGCTAGGCTACTTGCCATTTTGGTCCTGAACGGGGCCAGGAATCCTCACGAACTCTAGTATGCGCTGGTTTTGCGCGCTGTCCGTGACCAAACGGTAGTGCCAATAATGTCTGCCGCAATAGACCCTAAGTTAAAATTCAGTCACGTTTTATTAAAGACGCTCAAACCCCCGATCGTTATCGTATCAATTTTAATCCCTTATGCCCGGCAGGCGCCATTGTCAATACGGTAATGACCTGCATTGTGCCATTTGGGACATTTATCGATGCCTGTGCACGAGTACAATATCGTTAAAGAAGACAACGGCACAGGATCTGGCAGTACGGCAGCACGATGGAAGCGTGTTGTAAGTGCGACCAGGAAGGTGAAACAGCACGGTTTTGATTCAATGCCTAATAGGGGTGGTATTAAGATGGTTGAAGCAGAAGAAGCGGCAATGGAAATCATTGTCAATGCAGATGAATCACGCAGCTTGTGTCTAGAGGCTTTGCAGGCAGCGCGTCATGGACAGGTTGAGCAAGCGAATGCGCTAATGACCCGCGCAGACAAGTTTGCCAGACTGGCGCATCAGGTTCAAACGAAGTTGGCTGCGCGAGAAACGGTTATGCCCATGACATCTATCATGGCGCATGCTCAAGATCATTTAATGACGTCATTGTTAGTACGGGAACTGGCGAACGAAATGCTGTATTTATATCAGCGTTAGCCTGACCATAAAGATAGCCTGATAGCAAGAGTATGCCTGTACCGCCTTATTCCAGACGGTACAGGCAGTGCTATCGGGCGATTAGCGTGTAGCCTTAATTGCAGCGACCAGCGTGTTCATTTGTTCGCCGATCAGCGCCGCGATTTTTTCGTCATGCAAATTGCCCTGATCGTCAAAACCGCCAGCGAAAGCATTGGCGAATACTTCTGGTTTGTTCAGCGGTTGTAGATTCAGGAATACAGCACTTTGACGCAGGTGATACTGAGCACGCGAAGTTCCCATACCGCCACCAGCACCCATCAGCGCCACCGGTTTGCCGCTCAGCGGCTGGCTGTCCGGTAGCCGTGAAAGCCAGTCGAGTATGTTTTTCAATGCTGGTGCCACGGAGTAGTTGTACTCGGTACAGGCAAAGACAAATCCGTCAGCTTCTTGCGCCTGGCGTGCGATGCGCTGAACGGCTGCGGGGATCTCGGTCAGGTCAGCATTGTAGAACGGCACATCCAGCAGATCGGCGATCTCAAGGGTGGTATTGGCTGGTAGCGCTGCCTGTGCTGCGCGCAACAGCCCTTTATTTGCAGAGGCGCGGCGTAGGCTGCCCGCAATGCCCAATAGTCGTAGGGTGCTCATGGCGTTTCCTTAAAATTCAGCATCAATATCAACAATAGAAATCAGTTTGTGGTTCACAAACTCTTTAATGCCCAGCCCGGTCAGTTCGCGCCCATAACCTGAACGGCGGATACCACCAAACGGCAGATCGGCTTTCACGCGGGTTGGGTGGTTAACATACACCATCCCGGTAGACATGCGAGCGGCAACTTCAGCTCCATGTTGACCGTTACGGGTGAACACAGAACCCCCAAGGCCAAACGGTGAATCGTTGGCAATACGTACCGCATCATCTTCATCTTTAGCACGGAACAGCATAGAGACCGGGCCAAAGAATTCCATATGGTATGCGGGATTATCCGGCGTAACGTCGGTGAGAATCGTCGGTTGTACAAAGGCGCCTTGGGTCGGCACTTTGGGGCCCACTTCCAGCGCTGTTGCGCCGTGCGATACGGCCAGTTGGATCTTTTGCCTTACTTCATCAGCGGCTTGCTGAGAAGAGAGCGGAGCCAACGTGGTATTTTCATCTAACGGATCGCCTGCGCGTAATGCGGCAACACCTTGTGTATAGCGGTCGAGGAACGCGTCATAGACCGCATCTTCAATGATCATGCGTTTGGAAGAAACGCACACTTGCCCGCCGTTCCAGTGGCGGCCAAACACGGCCCACTTGACGGTTTTTTCCAAATCAGCATCTTTTAGCACCACAAAGGCATCGGCACCGCCTAATTCCAGCGTAGATTTCTTCAATGCTTGTGCGGCCTGCTGGGCCACTGTCGCACCGGCGCCTTCCGAACCGGTCAAGGCTACACCCTGTACGCGCGGATCGTTGAGGATCATTTCAATATGCTTGCGGGTGGCATACAGATTGGTAAACGCACCTTTGGGCAACCCGGCGTCGTGCATCAGTTTTTCAAATCGAGCGGCACTTTGTGGCACGTTGGAGGCATGTTTTAACAGAATGGTGTTACCAGCAGAAAGCTGCGGAGCGATGATGCGCGCGATCTGATAGTAAGGGAAGTTCCACGGTTCGATAGCGAGCAGCACGCCCAGCGGTTCGTGTACGATCTGCGCGGTGGCCTCTTTCGGATTGTCGACCGGCAGCGTTTCGGGGGCCAGCAATCGTTCCGCGTGCTTGACGTAGTACTCGAAAATTTGAGCGGATAGCTCTACTTCTGCCCGCGCTTCTGCGACCAGCTTGCCCATCTCCAGTGTCAACACCCGTGCCATTTCTTCTTTATGTTGACGAAGTAGAGTGGCGGCCTTTTGTAGAATGGCTCCTCGGGTGGAGAATGGGGTTTCTTTCCATGCCAGGAAAGCGTTGTGTGCTTGACTGATGGCGTCAGTGACTTCTGCGTCAGTGGCGTCGGGGAACGTTTTAACAACTTCACCCGTATATGGGTTGATAGTGGCATATCCCACGGTAAACCTCCTGAAAACAAACTGTTCAAGATACCCACGATCTCATATGTTGCTTAGTAGGGTATCAACTGATAATTCACACCGTTTTAGGTTGCTTCGCAGAGAACATAACTCCTGCCTGCATAGCGATGGCGAGGATATTGCGGAGTCACCTCCGACGCCGTGACGGTGAAGCGATGCTATCCCGACGTCATCGAGCTATAATACGCTTAGCTAAAAACAATACAATATTAACCGCATTGCGATACAGTTTTGAGGCGAGCGATGAATAAAACAGCGGGGATACAGGTTATCTCCAGAGCAATCAAAATATTACGGCTATTGCACGAACGGGGAACCAGCTTGGGTGAATTGGCGCGTTTAACGGACCTCCCTCGCTCAACGGTGCAACGTATTGTTGATACGTTGGCAGCGGAACACCTGGTAGAGTGCGGCGAAGGCGGCGTGCGGCTGGGTTGGGGCATCAATGAACTGGCGAGAAATGCCTACTCTGACGTGGCTGCACAGTTGCGCCATCCACTCGAGCTGTTGTTTGAAAAGACGCGTGAAACGGTGGATATTTCTACCTTTCATGGTCGGGAAGTGATCTTCCTCGACAGAATCATCAGCGATCAAGCCGTGCGCGTGGTTCCTATACACGATCGTCCCAAGCCGGTATATGCCATGGCGAACGGTAAGGCGATGCTGTCGCTATTAACGGATGCGCAGATTACAACACTGCTGCAGGGTCAGATGCCTGCATTAACCCCCCAAACGATTGTCTCGCTGCCTGTGTTGCTGCAACAGATTGCCGCAGTGCGTGCCGACGGCTTTTCTTACGATCGGGAAGAGCATGCGGAGGGTGTTTGTGCCGTTGGGATTGCATTACCTGTACCAGGAAGACCGGCTCACGCATTGTCGGTGGTTCTTCCTTCCTACCGCTTTGCTGCACGCCTTCCGGCTATCCAGCGGGCGCTGGAGGACGTACGACAAATGTGTCTGTGCATTCTTTCCCCCCGCAGCAAGTGACGAATGCATAGATTACGGATGTTAATGGCATATAATGCATGTATAATCAATTTATGTGGAATTATATGCTTTTCTTATGGCTAATGTGAGTCGATCATGAGGTCAGCGGCAGTGCCAACAAAAAATAACCCGCTGGCAACGGCACATACTTTAAAGGATGATATTTACGGACTGGCACTGGGCGTAATGTTTATCGCCGTTGGCCTGAACCTGCTTAAATTTTCTGGCATGGTAACAGGCGGTATTGCCGGAATTGCACTGCTTATCTCCTACTATGTACCACTCCCTATCGGGTTACTGTTCACTTTGGTCAATATCCCGTTTCTGGTGTTTTGTTATTTCAGCATGGGACGCGCTTTCACCCTAAAAACGCTGATTGTCAGTATCACTCTGGGGTTGGCGACGCAGGCGGTACCGATGTTAATCACTATCAGCTACCTGCATCCACTGTTCGCCGCGTTGGTGGGCGGCACATTTATTGGCATGGGGATACTTTCCCTCGCTCGCCATAATGCCTCTGTTGGCGGTACGGGGGTAGTGACATTGTGGATGTATCGTCGCTTTGGCATCAACGCAGGCAAAAGCCAAATGGCGTTTGATGCGCTGGTGTTTCTCCTCTCTCTGATCAAAATGCCGCTGATACTGCTACTGTGGTCAGCGCTCAGCGCGCTGGCAATGAATGCCATGCTGATGAACTGGCACAAGCCGGGACGCTATCAGGGCGGTGACGCCTGATGTCCGACGAGAACGCTATCCCACAGCGTTTCTGCTCCTGTGGCTAGCCGCGTTGCTGGGCGGTAGAGCCGAATGTCCAGCGGGATCGTCCACTTCTCTTCATGGCTGGCAGCCCGACAAATTGTCCCACTTTTCTCGCTTTCAGCGGCCAACGCGTGCGGCAGCCAGGCGACGCCTTCACCGGCTTTCACCAGCGCCAGCAGCGTGGCGGCCAAATCGGAAGTGAATACCGTCTCCATTTTGCGTGTCAGGCGGTGCAGCGGTGCGGTATTGCTGATAATGCGCCCCAATCCAGAATCCCCGCTGTAGGCGAGAAACGGAAACCCTCCCGATGTATCAACAGACCACTTGGCATTGCGGGTACCTGCGACGGGAATACTATAGGGAATCAGCCGATCATAGCCGAGCGAAACGCTCATAAATTTTTGCGTTGGCAAGTGTAACTGCATATGCGGGTGGTGGTGGCACAGCAGAAATTGTGCTCCTCCCTGTGTCAGCATACGTTCGCAGGCGTGCAGGGTGGCGGAAACCAACTGAAATGCACCATCACGCGAGATATCGCTGTTGTTTCTCAGCCAATCGGGAATAAAGGTGAACGAGAGAGCATGGGTGGCGCACATAATGACCTCTGGAGCGCGCTGTTCGACGCTGTCGCGCGTTTCGCTGCGCAGGGCATAGAGCGCTCGAATCAGATCCGGTGCCTGATGAAAAAAGACCTCTCCCGCCTGTGTTAGCCGTGCACCGCGACGGTTACGTTCAAACAGCGCCACGCCGACCCAGGCTTCCAACGCCTGAATGCGCCGACTGAATGCTGGCTGTGTCACATAACGTGCGGCCGCTGCTTTTGAAAAGTTGAGCGACTCGGCCAGCGCTATCCCGTCTTCCAACCATGCCAGCTCTAAGTGATGCCGATTTGGCATTACAGCACTCCTTTTTCGCATTGGTTATCAGTCAAACGTTGCCTCTACTATAGACACTATGGCGTGCTTTATGGGCATTGCTCTCGCAGGATATGACATTTTTCATGTTAATAAAACGGCATAACAGAGCGCGTAACAACGTACGTTTTTTGCCGCTGGCTTAGCGACTATCAGGAGATTTGGCTATGCGTATTATCGATGTATGTGAAGTCACCAAACCCATCGCCTCCCCCATCAGAAACGCCTACATTGATTTTTCTCACATGACGACCAGTCTGGTCGCGGTCGTGACTGACGTCGTACGTGATGGGCGGCGGGTCGTCGGGTACGGTTTTAACTCCAATGGGCGCTATGGGCAGGGCGGTTTGATTCGTGAGCGCTTTCGTCCGCGTATTCTGGAGGCCAGCCCTGAAGCGCTACTCAATGCGCGGGGAGATAATCTCGATCCCGATCGGGTGTGGAACACCATGATGAAAAACGAAAAACCGGGCGGGCACGGTGAGCGCTCGGTAGCGGTGGGAACGCTGGACATGGCGATTTGGGATGCGACCGCCAAAATTGCCGGTATGCCGCTGTTTCATTTGCTGGCTGATATGAAAGGCGTGCGTGCTAATCCGCGTGTGTTCGTTTATGCAGCGGGCGGTTACTACTATCCAGGCAAAGAATTGGATGCATTGAAGCAGGAGATGCGCGGTTATCTTCGTCGTGGTTACACCGTGGTAAAAATGAAGATTGGCGGTGCGTCGATAGAGGAGGATCGTCGGCGTATTGAGGCCGTACTCGACGAGATTGGAAATGAGGCCCAACTCGCCGTTGATGCTAACGGACGTTTCTCTCTGGAAACCGGTATTGCCTACGCCAAGATGCTGCGTGATTATCCCTTGTTTTGGTATGAAGAGGTGGGCGATCCACTCGATTATGCCCTTCAGGCAGCGTTGAGTGAATTCTATCCTGGGCCGATGGCGACGGGAGAAAATCTGTTCTCGCATCAGGATGCGCGTAATCTGCTGCGCTATGGTGGTATGCGCCCGGACAGGGATTATCTGCAGTTTGATTGCGCTTTGTCTTACGGTTTGTGTGAATACTTGCGTACGCTCGAGGTGCTGAGCCAGTTTGGCTGGTCGCCTTCGCGCTGCATTCCTCACGGTGGACATCAAATGTCACTGAATATCGCTGCCGGGTTGGGGTTAGGCGGCAATGAAAGCTATCCTGATCTGTTCCAACCTTATGGCGGATTCCCTGACGCTGTTAGGGTGGAGCAAGGACACATCGTGATGCCAGAACTGCCGGGCATCGGCTTTGAAGGCAAAAGCGATCTTATCGCTGAAATGCGCGCGTTGGCGGAATAAACGATCTGTTCAGGCTGGCGTGTTACGTCAGCCTGAATAAGGTCAGAAACAGGCCAGATAACTTTCCAGCATCTTTTTCAATTGAACCTGCAAGGCGGTCGCTTTCTCTGCATGCCAGGCAAAAGGCGCTTGCTCTTCCATGTAGTTACACTGCGCCAGTTCCAGTTGCACTGCATGTTGTTGCTGTGCTGGCTGCCCGTAGGCGCGGGTGATGTAGCCGCCCTTGAAGCGTCCGTTAATGACCCAACTGTATTGCTTCTGCTCTTCACAGCGTGCCCGTATTGCGGCTTCCACTGCGGCGGAACAACTTTCGCCACCGTTGGTGCCGATGTTTAAATCGGGCAGCTTGCCATCAAACAGGCGTGGAATGTGTGAGGCGATGGAGTGGGCATCGAACAACAGCGCATAGCCGTAGTGCGCTTTAAGGCGCGCCAGCTCTTGCTGGATCTGCTGGTGATAAGGCAACCAGATGTGTTGCAAGTAGCCGTTACGCTGTTCTGGCGTCGGCGTTTTGCCAGTAACAAAGGTAGGTGTACCGTCGAACAAAGTACTGGGAAACAGCCCGGTGGTGGCGCTGGCGTAAAGCGGCGTATCATCGGCGGGACGATTAAGATCGACCACCATACGTGAGTAGTGACCCACCAACACACTGGCCCCCATGCCGTGTACAAAATCATACAACTGTGGAATATGCCAATCGGTATCCGGCTGAGGGCGTGCGGCATCACTCAGCCCGTCTTCGACTTCAGGCGTGAGCCGGGTTCCCGCGTGGGGAATACTGACCAGTAACGGCAGCGTGCCGCTTTGAAAATCAAACGGTTCCATGACGAACACTCCCTCGATAAACGGTGGTACAGGGTAACTGCCCACCCAGCCAATAGGTTAATTCTGCCGGACGCGATACCGGCCAATGTACAAAATCGGCCACTTTGCCGACCTCAAGCGAGCCGTGGCTCGCTTGCAACCCCAGCGCTTTAGCGGCGTGGTAGGTGATCCCTGCCAACGCCTCTTCCGGCGTGAGCCGAAACAGGGTGCACGCCATATTCAACATCAGGCGCAGAGAAAGGGCCGGTGAGGTACCGGGATTGGCATCGCTGGCGATAGCCATGGGTACACCGTATTGGCGCAGTAACTCCACGGGCGGCCGCTGCGTTTCACGCAGCAGGTAAAAAGCGCCGGGCAGGAGTACGGCAACCGTGCCGCTGGCGGCCATGGCCTGAACGTCTTCTTCCGTCAGGTATTCCAGATGATCCGCTGAGAGCGCGTGGTAGCGTGCTGCCAATGTGCTGCCGCCTAATGCGGAGAGCTGCTCTGCGTGCAGTTTTACCGGCAGTCCTAACTGCGTGGCGGTTTTAAACAGCGTTTCGACCTGAGCAGGGGAAAACGCCAGATGCTCACAGAACGCGTCTATGGCATCGGCCAATTGCTCTTGAGCAACCAGCGGCAGCAACTGACCGCAGAGTGTAGTAATCCACGCGTCTGGGCGCCCGGCGTATTCTGGAGGGACGGCATGGGCTGCCAGACAAGTAGCCACGACCTGCGCGGGCACCTGCGCGGCCAGTTGGCGTATGGCGCGTAGCATTTTCACTTCGCTTTCGATATCCAACCCATAGCCGGATTTGATCTCGACGGTGGTCACCCCTTCCGCCAGCAATAAAGCTAATCGCTGTCGTGTGCTTTCGACCAACTGCTGTTCCGTTGCTGCGCGCGTAGCACGCACGGTAGAGAGAATCCCACCACCGTTGGCGGCTATTTCGGCGTAGCTTACGCCATTGAGGCGTTGCTCGAATTCATCGCTGCGATCGCCACCAAACATCAGGTGAGTGTGGCAATCAATAAAGCCCGGCGTAATGATACCGCCGTCGAAACGGGTGGTGGTATCGGTGTTGTAGGACGGCAGCTCTGCTTGTGGCCCAGCCCAGGCGATCTTGCCCTCTGCTACGGCCAGCGCGCCATCATGAATGATCTGGTAGCGTCCATCGCGCAGGGTGACGAGATCTGCGCCGAGCCACAGGCTGTCGCAGGATAATCGTTGAGTCATGATGTCACTCTTCTTGTATATACAACCAAAGACAAGCTAACCTACAAGCGCCAAGACGACAAGGGGAGCAAGATAGCTTTTTCTTATTGTGATCATAATAATTCACTATGGTCGTTGGCCGGTGGGCTGGTGTATGTATATACCCGTCATACTTCAAGCTGCAGGTGCGTTGGCTGCACTCATTCACCCGAATCACTTACCTGAGTAAGCTCACCGGGATTCATTCGCTTGCCGCCTTCCTGCAACTCGAATTATTTAGGGTATAGGTATAGACAACTGAAAAACAATTCAAACCACAACTGTAAAGGATCAACCATGCCGAGCTTCTTCGCTCCGCGCGCGCTGTTACCGCAGGGATGGGCGCGCGATGTCCGCATTGATGTTTCCGCTGAGGGCGTGATTACTGACGTCGAGCAAAACGCTACGCCAGAAGAAACGCTGTCATTGCCGGATATTCAGTTACTGTCGGGTATTGTGCTGCCCGCGATGGCGAATCTTCACTCACATGCTTTTCAGCGCGCGATGGCTGGTCTGGCAGAAGTCGCAGGCGATCCGCAAGACAGTTTCTGGACCTGGCGCGATCTGATGTACCGGCTGGTGGGGCACCTGACGCCGGAACACGTCGGCAGTATCGCCAGTCGGCTCTATATCGAGATGTTGAAAGGGGGCTATACCCAGGTTGCTGAATTTCATTACCTGCATCACGATCCCGTGGGGCTGCCTTACGTGCAGGATGACATGCTGCTGCAACTGATTACGGCAGCTGAGCGCGCAGGTATTGGGCAAACCTTGTTGCCGGTGCTCTATAGCTACGCCGGTTTTGGTGCCCAGCCCGCGCTGCCAGGGCAGCGGCGTTTCATTCAGAATACCGAGCACTATTTAGCGCAGCAGCAGCGGTTGGCAATGCTGTTACGGGATAAGCCGTTACACACGGTAGGTATTTGCTTTCACTCTCTGCGTGCTGTCAGTGAAGATCAAATGAACGACGTGCTTGCCGCTATGCCCGCGACATTGCCCGTGCACATTCACATTGCCGAGCAGGTGAAAGAGGTGGAGGACTGCGTGTCGTGGTGCGGGGAACGGCCAGTGAACTGGTTGTACGATCGCTTCGCGGTAGATGAGCGCTGGACGTTAATTCATGCCACGCATCTGGATGATCGAGAGCTACAGCGCGTAGCAGCCAGCGGAGCTGTTGCGGGCTTGTGCCCGACCACAGAAGCCAACCTGGGCGATGGGATCTTTGCGCTAGACAGATATGTTGCATTGGGTGGCCGCTGGGGCATTGGCTCAGATAGCCACGTCTCATTGAATCTGGTGGAAGAGTTGCGCTGGTTGGAATATGCACAGCGCCTGCGTGACAGACGACGCAACCGCGTAGTGACGCCTGACCAGCCGGTGGTTGGTGAAGTGCTTTATCGGCAGGCGCTGGTGGGCGGCGCGGCAGCCTGTGGGGTTGCCATCGGTGCGCTTTCTCCGGGGTATCGCGCTGATTGGTTGGTGCTCGAGGATAGCGCATGGTTACACGGTCTACCGGATCGTGCGCTACTTAATCGCTGGCTGTTTGCCGGTGAGCGTCAGCAGATTCGTGATGTATGGGTCGCTGGAAAACACGTGATTAATCAGGGGCGGCATGCGCTGGATGATGAATCCGACCGACAGTTTGCCATTGTCATGGATTCGTTGGGGAGCCTCTGATGCCATTTTTTGATGTGAACACCTTGCCGGTCAGCCGTTGGCGCAATGGCGGCGGAGAAACACGGGAAATCATCAGTGAGCCTGTCGCAGAGGGGGAGGGGTTTGCCTGGCGCGCCAGCATCGCGACCATCGCGCAGGCGGGGGGCTTCTCAGCGTTTCCGGGCGTTGATCGCATTATTACCTTGCTGGAGGGCGCGGGCGTTTCGCTGGTCTTTCCGGCTTTTTCGCACCGTTTGCGTCGGGGCGAGCCGCTGTTCTTTGCTGGTGAAACCCCCCTTTCTGCCACGCCGATCGTGACGAATGACGCAGGTGCTACCAACCGGGATTTTAATATCATGACTCGGCGCGACAGCCATTATGCCACCGTGATGTCTGTGCATGACGCGATGCAACTGGGAGAGCAAGAAGCGGGCGTGCTCTATGTGATGGACGGCAGTTGGCGTATTGGTGAGGAGACTTGTCAAGCGGGACAAGGCGTGTGGTGGGCAAGCCAACAACCACAACGCAACCTCACGCCACTGACCGATGATGCCTGGCTGCTCTACACCGCAATATTTCGCCGCGAGAGCAAATCATGATACCCATCAGCCGTGGGTCTTGAAACGACCCAACAGGCGATAGCGTGAGCCGGGATAGATCAAGCGAGCGACGGTAACAATACGCGCGTCGTGCCAGGTGCGACGGCGGATCATCAGGCACGGTTCTTGCGGATCTAACGCCAACACCTGGCGTTGGTGGTCATCTGGAATAAAGGCTTCCACGATGTGTTCACCGGCGGTGAGCGGTGCCACCTGACTGAGATACGTGTAGGGGGTGCGGGTGGTGAAATCCTGTTGCAGATAGTCCGGCGCTTCCACCGGATTGACGTAGCGATCTTCCAGTTGGACCGGAAGATCGTTTTCGTAATGGACGATCTGCGAATGGAACAGCGTTTGCCCCGGCGATATGTCAAACTGTTCTGCCAGCTCGCTGTCCGCTTTCAGGCTTTGCAGGGCTAACACACGGCTGCTATGGCGATGTCCGCGTTCGGCAATCTCCTCAGCGATATTGCGCACTTCCAACATGGCTGCGTAGGCTTTGATCTCCGCGACGAACGTACCGACCCCTTGCATACGCAGCAAAAAGCCTTCATTGGTCAGCTCGCGCAGCGCGCGGTTAATCGTCATACGGCTAACGCCGAGTTCGTTGACCAACTCACTCTCTGACGGGATGCGCTGGTGTGGCTGCCAGGCTCCGGTGCGAATCTGGCTGATAATGGCCTGCTTGACCCGTTGATAGATGGGGGCAGGTATATCGCTCATGGCACCTACGAGTTGCGATGCGCGCTGCTGTGTTACCACGGTGTTCTCCTTGACCCTACGCTTTTGTGCAGTGTAGCGAATTTTATGCGCGTATGTATATGTATAGACAATAGTGCAAGGACGATGCCGCTGATCGGATTGCTCTGCGAACAGGGCGGTAAGCGTCGTACTGTGCGTCGCTGCCTTGATTACGAATCATCATGGTGCGCCAAAGAGGAGCAATGCACTATTCTGGAACCTGCTTTCATGCGGTGTACTTTCACGCTATTCCCGCCAATAAAGGGCTAACGTCGATTCCGTGATATTGGCACACAGCTTGCTTTGGTTGTCTATACAAGCTTAGACAATAACGTTGGCGCAGTTTGCCGCATGGGTAATGACTTCTCTCACAGGAGCGGAACGAATGAACAAAGCACGAGGTAACATGGGCTGGAAAGCGACCCTAATGGCGCTTTGCATGGTATCGGCAGGCGTGGCGCAGGCGGCAGATACGCCGGTTGCGATCGGTATTTCTGGCTGGACGGGTTTTGCGCCACTCACGCTGGCCGATAAAGCGGGCATCTTCAAGAAACATGGGCTGGATGTGTCGATCAAAATGATCCCACAAAAAGATCGCCACCTGGCAGTAGCCTCCGGCGCGATTCAATGCGCAGCCACCACGGTGGAAACCTATGTCGCCTGGAACGCCAACGGCGTGCCGATCAAACAGATTGTGCAGTTGGATAAATCCTACGGTGCTGATGGGTTGGCGGTGCGTGGCCCGATCAGTGATATCAAGTCATTGAAAGGGAAAACCATAGGTGTCGATGCACCGGGAACTTCACCGTATTTTGCCTTGGCGTGGATTCTGGATAAAAACGGCATGACGCTTAAAGACGTGAAGACGGCAACGCTCTCACCACAGGCGGCCGCGCAGGCGTTGCTCGCCGGTCAAAACGATGCTGCCATGACCTATGAACCCTACCTTTCCACTGTGCGTGACAAGCCCGAAAGCGGCAAGATCATTGCTACCACGCTCGATTACCCGATGGTAATGGATACGCTCGGCTGTACGCCGGATTTCCTCGCGAAAAACCCGCAGGCCGCCAAGGCATTGGTGGAAAGCTATTTCGATGCGCTGGAGATGATCAAGGCTGAGCCTGATAAATCCTACGAAATCATGGGGGCAGCGGTGAAATCAAGCGGGGCGGATTTCGCTAAATCAGCCAGCTACCTGCGCTGGCAAGACCGGGAACAGAACCGCAAATTCTTCAGCGGTGAGATTGAAACCTTCAGCAACGAAGCGGCCAAACTGCTGCTGGAAATGGGGGTGATTCGCAAGATCCCAGATATCAGCACCCTGTATGACGCCAGCTACGTGAAATAAGGATATTGGCATGATGAGTGACTCTCGCGCGACTGACAAACTGCCCTTGCCGCCTGCGGCGTTACCTGACGCCGCACCGCGCTGGCACAATCCGTTGATGGTGCCGCTGCGGCCTGTTGCTGTGCGGTTGCGTGTGGCGCTTGGGGTTGCCTTTTTTGTCCTGTTCTTTGCCCTGTGGGGAATGGTGACGTTCAGCGGTTCGGTGTCACCGACCTTTTTGGCCGATCCGCTGACCATGCTGCGTGAAGGGGCGATCCTCTTCACCCAGTATAACTTTTCCGAGGATATCGCCATGACGGTGATGCGTGTGCTGGCAGGGTTCCTGCTGGCCGCGATCATCGGTGTTCCCCTCGGCATTCTGATGGGCGCATACAAGCTGTGTGAGGCGTTTTTTGAACCCTTTGTGTCATTTTGCCGTTATTTACCGGCATCCGCTTTTATTCCGCTACTGATCCTGTGGGCGGGAATCGGTGAGATGCAGAAGATTCTGGTGATCTTTATTGGTTCCTTCTTTCAAATCGTGTTGATGGTTGCGGTAGCAGTAGGGGCTGCGCGTCGCGATCTGGTGGAAGCCGCCTATACACTGGGATGCAGCAACGGCAGCGTGGTGCGGCGTGTGTTAATTCCGGGCGCGGCCCCCGAAATTGCCGAACTGCTGCGGTTAGTGCTCGGGTGGGCGTGGACTTACGTCATTGTTGCTGAGCTGATTGGCTCTTCGAGTGGCATCGGTCACATGATTGTGGACAGTCAGGCATTGCTGAACACCGGACAGATCATCTTCGGCATTATTGTGATCGGGGTGATTGGTCTGCTGTCGGATTTTCTGTTCAAGGCGATGAATCGACGCCTGTTTTCCTGGAGCTTATTGTAATGTCCTACAGCAAATTAGCGGTACGTCAGGTCGAGCGCATCTTTACCGGCCCGCGCGGCGAGCAGACTCAGGCGTTGTTGCCCGTCGATTATCAAGTACAGGAAAACGACTTCATCACTATCCTCGGGCCGTCGGGATGTGGTAAATCCACGTTGTTGCGCATCATTGCCGGGTTGGATTCACCCACCAGTGGCGAAGTGTGGCTTGATGGCGCGTTGGTGGAAGGACCGGGTGCAGATCGCGGTATGGTGTTTCAAAGCTATACGCTGTTTCCCTGGCTGACGGTGGCACAGAACATCTGCTTTGGTTTGCAGGAGCGTGGCATCAGCAAGGCGCAGCAGCAGGAACGTTGTGATTACTACATTCATCAGGTTGGCTTGAAAGGTTTTGAACATCACTATCCGCGACAACTTTCTGGTGGTATGCAGCAACGCACGGCGATTGCGCGTGCATTGGCAAATGACCCAAAGGTTCTGTTGATGGATGAACCTTTTGGTGCGCTGGATAATCAGACGCGCGTCATGATGCAAGAACTTTTACTTTCAGTGTGGGAAGCGTCACGAAAGACGGTGATGTTTGTCACACACGATATTGATGAAGCTATCTTTATGGGTAACCGAGTAGCCATTTTTAGTGCACGTCCGGGGCGCATTAAAACCGAAGTCGCCGTTGCCTTTGAGGGGCACCGTGACTACACCCTGAAAACCTCGCCGGAATTTATGGCGCTTAAAGCTCGGGTGACCGAAGAGATTCGCGCCGAAACGCTCCAGGCGTTGGCGCATTAGTTTGATGTGAAGAAACAGGACGGTAAAGCCTTTTTCGGTATGTCCGAGTTTCCCGGTGAATCACGACGAGGGGCACTCCGGCGGCTAACGCCGCTACGACCCCATCGCCGCACTTCACCTAATAACTGACTTTGTCATCAGTCTGAAACGCCCATGGCGTTTTTACTTCAGCTTAACTTGTATATACAGGAATAGATTATGACAACAACACCCCTGTCGATTTGCCTCACTCCTGGCGCGGTCGATCTGGCGACGCTGCGGGCGATTTATCACGGAGGCGTCACGCTGACACTCGCAGAAGAAGCTTGGGCTGACGTAGATGCTGCGTGCCAGCAGGTGGCAGATATCGTGCAGCAGAATCGGGTGGTTTACGGCATCAATACCGGATTTGGCAAGCTGGTGAGTACGTCCATTCCTGTCGATCGCCTGGCGGAATTGCAGCGCAATCTGGTGCTGTCGCACAGCGTCGGTGTGGGTGAACTGCTGCCCGATAATGTGCTACGCCTGGTAATGGCAACCAAAGTGGTGAGTCTTGCGCGAGGCCATTCAGGTGTGCGACGTCAGGTGATTGAAACCTTGCTGTCGCTGTTTAATGCGGGCGTCATGCCGTGCGTGCCGGAAAAAGGCTCGGTAGGGGCGTCGGGTGATTTGGCGCCGTTGGCCCATATGTCACTGATGCTGTTGGGAGAAGGGCAAGTCAGAATCAATGGTGAGCTGCTGCCGGCACGAGAAGGGCTGGCGCAGGCTGGCGTAGAGCCGTTGGTGTTGGGACCGAAAGAAGGGCTGGCGCTGCTTAACGGTACGCAGGTTTCCACCTCACTTGCTCTGCGCGGCTTGTTTGGTGCAGAGCAAGTGCTTGGGGCCGGTTTGGTCGCGGGGGCGCTGTCGCTGGAAGCCATTCGGGGTTCGGCCAAACCATTTGATGCACGTATCCATCAAGCACGCGGCCAGCTAGGCCAGATTGCTGTGGCGGCGGCGATGGATGCACTGCTCAAAGGCAGCGGTATCATGGATTCACATGTTCACTGTGGTCGGGTGCAGGATCCCTATTCGATCCGTTGTATTCCGCAAGTCATGGGCGCCTGTCTGGATAACCTGACGCATGCCGCCCGCATTTTGCAAATTGAAGCCAACGCAGCATCGGACAACCCACTGGTGTTTACCGACAATGGTGATGTGATTTCTGGCGGCAACTTCCATGCTGAACCGGTGGCATTTGCCGCTGACATTATTGCCCTTGCTGTCGCCGAAGTTGGCGCGATTTCCGAACGCCGTTTGGCGCTGTTGCTAGATACAGGCCTCTCGGCACTGCCGCCCTTCCTGGTGGCCGATGGCGGAGTTAACTCCGGCTTTATGATAGCGCAAGTTACTGCCGCCGCATTGGCATCGGAAAACAAATCGCTGGCACATCCCGGTAGCGTTGACAGTTTGCCTACCTCCGCCAATCAGGAAGATCACGTTTCCATGGCCACTTACGCGGCCCGCCGTTTAGGTGCGATGTGCGACAACACGGCTGCCGTGGTGGGTATCGAAGCCATGGCTGCTGCACAGGGGATCGAATTCCACCGCCCGTTACGCAGCTCCACGTTGTTGGAACAGGAGTTAACGCGCATTCGTCAGGCGGTGTCTTTCCTCGATAAAGACCGCTATCTGGCACCGGACATTGCCGCTATGTCTCGCTGGGCAAGTCAGGCCGAGTGGCCGGAACAGGTGGCCGCATTACTGCCTTCTCGCGCCCAGTAACCTGACAGGCTACGGACATTAACCGAATATCAAAGGAACAGCATTATGACCTCATCTGTGGAACATACGGGTGCGCGTGAAGTGAGAGCACCCCACGGCAGTGAACTGCATTGTGAAAACTGGCTGATCGAAGCGGCATATCGCATGATCCAGAATAACCTGGATCCGGATGTGGCTGAACGACCTGAAGATCTGGTGGTGTACGGCGGGATTGGCAAGGCGGCACGTAACTGGGCCTGCTTTGACGCGATTCTGGCCTCCTTGCGCGTCCTCAAAGGGGATGAAACCTTGTTGGTACAGTCCGGTAAACCGGTGGGGGTTTTCCGTACTCATGAAAATGCGCCGCGTGTGTTGATCGCCAACTCGAACCTGGTACCTCACTGGGCCAACTGGGATCACTTTAATAAGTTAGATCGCGACGGGCTGATGATGTATGGCCAGATGACGGCGGGCTCATGGATCTACATCGGTGCGCAGGGCATTGTTCAGGGAACTTACGAAACCTTTGCCGAGGCCGGGCAGCAGCACTACAACGGTGATTTGCGCGGGCGTTGGATCTTGACAGCTGGCTTGGGTGGCATGGGGGGCGCACAGCCGTTGGCGGGCGTGCTGGCCGGAGCCAGTGTACTGGCGGTGGAATGTCAGGAATCTCGTATCGATTTTCGCCTGCGGACACGCTATCTCGATTACAAAGCCACCGATCTGGATGAGGCGCTGGCGATGATCGATGAAGCGTGCAAAGCGGGACGCGCTATTTCTGTAGGCCTGTTGGGTAACGCGGCGGATGTGGTGCCAGAACTGGTGAAACGAGCTAAGGCTGGAGGGATGCGCCCGGATATCGTGACCGATCAAACCTCGGCGCACGATCCGATTAACGGCTATCTGCCACAAGGCTGGGATGTTGCACACTGGACAGAAATGCGCACCCGCGATCCGAAGGCGGTAGAAAAAGCAGCCAAAGCCTCTATGGCAGTGCATGTGCAGGCGATGCTGGAATTCCACCATATGGGCATCCCGACGGTGGATTACGGTAATAATATTCGCCAGATGGCATTGGAAGAAGGGGTGAAGAATGCATTCGACTTCCCTGGTTTTGTGCCTGCCTATATTCGTCCGTTGTTCTGCCAAGGCAAAGGCCCGTTCCGCTGGGTGGCGTTGTCAGGCGATCCAGAAGATATCGCGCGCACTGATGCCAAGCTCAAAGAGCTGTTTCCCGAGAATGCTTCGTTACACCGTTGGCTGGATATGGCACAAGAACGCATCGCATTCCAGGGATTACCGGCGCGTATATGCTGGCTGGGACTGGGCGAACGCCATCTTGCTGGGTTGGCGTTCAATGAAATGGTGCGCAATGGCGAACTGAAAGCGCCGATTGTTATTGGTCGCGATCATTTGGATTGCGGGTCGGTTGCCTCACCCAATCGGGAAACTGAAGCGATGCGCGATGGCTCGGATGCAGTATCCGACTGGCCGTTGCTCAATGCATTGCTGAACACGGCAGGTGGCGCAACCTGGGTCAGCCTGCATCATGGCGGCGGTGTAGGCATGGGCTTCTCACAACATGCGGGCACGGTGATTGTGTGCGACGGCAGCGAACAGGCAGATGAACGTCTGGCTCGAGTGCTCTGGAACGATCCGGCTACGGGCGTGATGCGCCATGCGGATGCGGGTTATGAGAGTGCGATCGCGTGTGCCGCACAGCATGGGTTGAACTTGCCGATGGTGAAGGGTTAATGGGGCGCGCCGCTGAGGTCATCATGAAAGAAACGATTGAACGACTGGCGCGGCGCGAAGCCCGCCAACTGGGGCGCTATAACTCTGGGTTATCTGATGATGCGGTGCGACAGCGTTTTGCTGTGACGGATATTGCTCGTCTCGCCAGCAATGAAAATCCACTGGGTATAAGTCCGTTAGCCGATGCTGCGCTGCGAACTGAGGTGACGCGTACGGCCTGTTATCCCGATCCGGCGAGTCTCCAATTGCGCGCGGTGATTGCCGCGCGCACTGGGATGATGCCGGAGCAGGTGGTGATGGGCAACGGCTCGGAAAACCTGCTGGAAATGCTGTGTCTGGCTTTTCTCAATCCGGGCGATCGGGTTGTCACGCTGGTACCCTCTTTTGGCCTTCATCACTTGTACCCCAAAATGTTAGGGGCAGAGGTGACGCTGGTATCGGTTAATGCGCAAATGGAGTATGACCTGGATGCCTGGGCGCAGGCATTGGTTCAACCGGCCAAAATGGTGGTGTTCAGTAATCCCTCCAATCCTGTGGGGTGCATGTTGGGGCGTGAAGGTTTTGAACGCCTGATAGCCATGACGCCGCCGGACTGCGTGTTGGTGATTGACGAGGCTTACTACGAGTATTGCGCCGCACACCCTGACTATCCCGATAGCCTTTCCCTATTGCGTCAGCAGGCGCGACCGTGGATTGTGTTGCGCACGTTCTCCAAAGCATATGGTCTGGCTGGATTGCGCGTGGGGTATGGCCTGGCTTGTGATGCCGAGATGGTGGAGTTACTCGATCGTGTGCGCACGCCGTTCAATATTAACCGTATGGCGCAGGCTGCTGCACAGGCAGCACTGCTGGATGTGGCGCATGTCGCGCGCAGTGTTACCCATGTCACGCAGCAGCGGGCCTGGCTCAGAGAGCAACTGCACGCCATGGGATGGTTTGTTGCACCGTCGCAGGCTAATTTCCTGTTTGTGAATGTCGCGCAGGATAGTGCTGCATTGGCTGAACGTTTACTGCATTTTGGTGTGATCGTGAAGCCCTGGCTGGAAGCCGGATACACCCAATGGATCCGGATTTCGGTGGGATCTGAGGCCGCCAACCAACAGTGTATCGCGGCGTTGCGCCAGTGTGTGCAGTAATCCCGCTTCGGCCAATTGATTGAATACTTACGGAGAATACATGCAACAGGTCTATTTTCCCGCGCGTGTGGTGCGCGGGAGTGGCGCGATTAACCAGTTGGGTACGATAGCCTCTGCTCTGGGTAAACGTGCCTTGGTTTTGGGTGGCAAGAATGCGCTGGCGGCGGCATCATCCCTGATTGATGCACAGCTCGACGCTGCCGGGGTGCTCAAATGTGCTGATATCTGGTACGGCGGCGAGTGCAGCGAGACACAGATTTTACGTTTGGCACAAGAAGTACGAACACATGCTGCCGATGTGGTTATCGCCGTGGGCGGTGGGAAAGCATTGGATACAGGCAAAGCCGTCGGGCTGGAAACCTCCCGTCCGGTGATCACCCTACCAACCATTGCTGCGACGTGTGCCGCGGTGACGCCGCTCACTATTCGCTATCATGACGATGGTCACTTTCGCGATCTGTACCATCTGCCGGTGGCACCCGCAGTAGTCATTATCGATTCTGATATTTTGGCTAAAGCGCCGTTGCGTTGGTTGGCGGCGGGGCTGGGCGATACGCTGGCAAAATGGTATGAACTGCGAGCCATTACAGATGATAAGGATGTTAATGGTTTTGGCGCTTCTTCTATGGCAAACAGCCATCTCTGTTATCAACAAATTGCCCGCTTTGGTGCCGCTGCCTGTGATGCCGTCCGGCAACGGCAGGCATCACCTGCGTTGGATCAGGTGCTTGATGCTATCTTCTTGTTTGCTGGGTTGACTTCGTTGATGAGCAATGGCGCTCATGCCGCCGCGGCGCATGCATTATACGAAGGATTTACCGTGTGCGATAAAACCCGCTCCTATGGACATGGTTTGTTGGTGGGTTTTGGCAATCTTTGTTTGCTGGCCCTGGAAGGGCGGAGCGATGAGGCGTTATATGAGGCGATTGCTTTGGCAAAGGATTGTGCCATTCCGACATCGTTGGAATCGATTGCGCCAACGCTGGACTCAGCGGAACTGACGGCCATATTGCACGCTGCTGTGAAAGCGCCCGATATGGGCAATATGCTCCATACGGTCACCGTTGAGGCTCTACGTGATGCGATTCATCGCGTAGAGCGTCTTGCGATGAGCGCCAGTTAATAGACGCTATACCCGTCATATTTCAATTGCAGATGTTGTTATTCGGCCTATCCATAGGCCGTACTTCGAGCGAAGCTACCGCAAGCGGTGTTGAAATCTGCTTTAGGCTGATTTATCACATGCTTGCTGCTTTCCTGCAACGCGAATTATTTAGGGTATCCACAAAAATGGCCTGGTATAAAAAACTTCAATCGGTTAACCCTAAACGCCTCGAGCAGTTAAGCAATTCTGTGACTTTATGCACGTTTAGTTTTTTCATAATGTTCAGTCGATGGGTTTCAACAGTTTTAACACTGATGCACAGCTGTTCGCCTATGAGGCGATTGGTATAACTGTTAGCGATAAGCTTCAGGATTTGCCGTTCACGCGGTGTCAGCAACTCCGGACTGTCTCTTTCGGTATTCAGGGCGGAGTTGATGGCATCTCGGTTGAGTGCCGGGTCGATATATCTTTTTCTGGCAGCCATTGTCTGTATCGCGGCCAATAAGGTTTTTTGGCTGCTGTTTTTCAGAACGTATCCCATGGCACCCGCCGAAAGGGTGCGTACTGCCATAAACTCCTCGTTGTGGGCTGTGTAGGCGAGGATTGCCATTTTGGGCCAACGTGAACAGAGTTGTGGGATAAGATCTAACCCATTAATGCCTGGTAACCCCAGATCCAGAACTACAATATCTGGCTCATGGAGGCGACAGGCGTTGTATACCTCAAGGCCATCTTCAATCTGCGCAATAATGCGGAAACGCGGATAGGGCACCAGCAAATTGATAATGCCGTTTATGATCAACTCATGATCGTCCACTAGCAAAATTTTATGATCGTTCATTTTCCATTCCTCTCAACAAAACATTGCCCTTTACGGAGAGCATTTCCAACGTAAAGTGACATCCAGCGTATGACGCAGTTCTGCTATTTCCTCTCTGGATAATGGCAGACCCTGTTTGACGCGGTTCTCTATATCGATCACATTGCACAGCAACGGACCAATACCAGCCTGCCCGATACATCCTTTTAGGGTATGCAACAGCGTGATAGTTTTTTTTTGATTGCTTAAATTTTGTTCAATCTCTGACAGCAGTACGCGAAGTGAACGACGTATTTTTCGTCGCATAGTAGGTTGGGTGATGTCGATGATGGCCTTATCCATCAGGTTATCTTGCTCTTGCAGGTGAACGTCTCGCTGGAGCTGGTATTCAGCAGCGATGCTGATGCCATCAGCCAAATGCGCCAGAGTGACGGGTTTGGTCAGGTAGTGGTGCATACCTGCTTGCTTGCAACGGACGATTTCTTCCGGTGCGGTGTTGGCAGACAGAGCGATGATGACGCACTCAGGATCTTGATTGTCTTTGTCTTGACGCCAATGTTGGGTACACTCGAGCCCATCCATTTCAGGCATACATACATCCATCAATACCAGATCAAACCGTTGCTGCCGCCCCAGTTTCAGTGCCTCTCGGCCACTACTGGCCGTCGTGACGTTTTGCCCGAGCAGTCTTAGCATGGCACCAATAATGTCGAGGTTTAGCATGGCGTCATCGACGAGCAGGAGGTTTAATCGCCAAGGCTGAACGGGGATAACTTCTGTATCAGTAGCGGTGATGCCGGATGTTATCTGTGTCACAAGCGTATAAAGTTTGCCTGGAAGAAAACCAAGTTCATCGGCGCATAAGGCATTTCTTTCTGGGGCGGTGTGGCAGGTCAGACCCCATTCGTTCAGTTGCCAGTGGAGTGCCAACGGTGCGGCAATTTTCCCGGTTAATGCCGCTGGCGCGCAGTGTTCGCCGAGCGGCAACATAAAAGAGATGCGGGTACCGAGTTCCGCTGAACTATCAAGATCCAGCCAGCCTCCCATCATCCGTGCAAGATTCGAGGCAATCGTGAGTCCAAGCCCTGTGCCTTGAATGTTTCCATGACTCTGGAAGAAGGGGGTGAAAACAGCATCGTGATCGGCAAGGGGAATGCCTTTTCCGCTGTCGCTGACGGTAAATATCAATGTGTTATCGTTACACATGACGCTAAGGGTAATATTGCCCTTTTCCGTAAACTTGACTGCATTGCCGAGCAGGTTCACCAGAATTTGCCGTACGCGTGTAGCGTCCATATCGATCAGCAAAGGGACATTGCCGTTAACGAGCGTGCGAAGTGCCAATCCTTTGCTTTTACCCGGCCCTTGAATGGTGTACATCGCACGATCGAGCAATGGAAGCAATGCCGTTTGTTCGATGTGCAGTGAGATTTGCCCCGATTCTATGCGTGAGAAATCCAGCAGATTGTTAATGATATCCAGCAAGGACAGGGTACATAGGCGAGCGGTTTCTACCAGATGAGTTTGTTTGGCACACAACGGGGTAAGTTGCAGAAGCTCCAGCGCACCCAGCGCACCGCTGAGTGGCGTGCGCAGTTCATGACTGATGGTCGTGAGGTGACTGCTTTTGCGTTTGTTGGCCTGCTCCGCTTGCTGTTTGGCAATAATCAGTTCTCGCGTGCGTTCAACCACGGTATTTTCCAGGTTGTCATGCTGTACGCGCAGATCGTTCAACAGCCGATTGTAAGCGTGAGCAATGCTGCCAAGCTCATCCCGACGGTTTTCAGGCAAACGGAGCGACAAGGGAGCTCGCTTCGTCTTATTGATGATATCTACAAAGTCCCGTAGCGGTCGTGCCAGATGGCGGTAGAGCAGCCCAAACAGCATCAGAGCAAGGAGAGCTAGCGTCGCTAATGCGAAAGGCAACTGGCTGATGACGATAGACATTGCGCGGTTGATGATATCCCGCTTTGGATACAGGATGACCTGTTGCCAGCCTGGCCCTTTCAACTGAGTGCGTAACACCAGGTAGTGGGGAATTTCCTGCCAGCCGTCATGTAACGTTATGCCGTTGAACAAACTCTGTAATTCAGCGGTTTTCTTCTTGTCGAACTGGGACAAAGGCAGGATACGATTCTGATTATCTAGCCAGAGGCTGATATCGCTGCCAGAGAACGGCTGCCCGTAGGACAACACATCGCTGAGTTTTACCGAAAGCCCGGCAAGCGTGCCATGCGAACAGGTTGCCGCAACGGAGACACTCCAGCCCACATTGTCTGTGTATTTGGGTTCTCCCCAGTACATGTTGTGATGACTGGCGGTACCCAGCAACTCTGTTAACTCGGTACGCCGACGAGAAAAATAGTCTGCTGCATGGTCTCGCGGAGGTAAAAGCGAGATGCCATAGCGGCGATCCAGCACAAAGCTGTCAAGGTAGTAGGTTTGCCCGGCTGTGCCGTATACTTGGATAAAGCTGCGAGCCTGCTCCTGTACCGTTTTAGGGATACAGGCACTGGTATCAATGGGCAAGTAACAGCTTTCACTTTTGTCGACAATTGCCGTATCCGCAGCGCCACTGTGGTAAAGATGGTAACGGTGTGCCAGCGTTTGTGCATCCCGTTCTGCCCCTTCAAAACGGTGATTGGTTAACGTTGCCCTGAGGGTAGAAAAGTGCGTTAGATTTTCTATTAAATAATGTTTTTCCTGGTTTAAAGAGGCATAGGTTGCGGCAAAAACAGAAACCAGCCAAATAATGAATAAACAGAGTGATATGAATAATGTTGGCTTACTCACCAATGAGCGTTTTCTTTTCATTGTTATACCTGATATTGGCGTTTAAATGAAATTGCCCTCCATGGGCGAATGAGTTTTTGTTGGTTGATTGTTCGTTAAACTGTAATTTTTACTAAAATTATAATGTAGTTTAGCACCGTTACAGTTTTAATTTGTAAATATATATAACGTCTCTGTAAGTAAAAATCAGGTATAGGGTGGATGTCTTAGTTTCTCGTCGAATCTGAGAATGAGATTATCCCATGGAGGTTGTTTTAGATGCTTGATTTACTAAAAACTATTCCTTTAGTTCAGGACATATCTAGCCCTAATGGTAAAGGAGAATTCGCGATGAAAATAGCGGGTCTTCATGCAAAAGGATATTCGTGTAATCTCTCTTGGATTCTAACAGTTCACGTCATTGATTGTTGTGATTTATCATTTAAAACATTGTGTTATGTTTCTTCTTTGTTGGGCGCTCATCATGATGTTCACGATTTTTCGCTGCATTTTTGTGATGAGAAAGGCTGGTTGTGTTGTGTTTATGATAAGAACATTTCTGCTGAAAAAATGGCAAAGGAAATAGAAATACAACTGGCGCTCACACGTTATCTTCGATACATCATTATGGTTAGAAAACACCCCCACCAGGTAAAAGAATATGAAGCTATATAAAATCGCTCATCTATTTTTATTTTTTTTCTGTTCAGCGTTATCTGCTCAAAACTTACCCTGGAAGGGCAATGATTTCTCATTGCGGGCACAAAACATGGCGCTTTCTTCCTTACTAAAAAATTTGGCAGAAAACTATTATACATCAACGAGTATTGATCCTGCGATCACGCAAAGTTTCAGTGGTGTTATCTTGCCTGGACCACCAGTCAATATCTTGTGTAAGCTAATGAATGAATATAACTTGGTTTCTTACTATGATGGAAATACTCTGTTTATTTATCCGGCACAGCATCTTTCACGCCATATTGTTACGCTCAATACACTTTCAGCCACGCGTTTTGCAGCAGATTTGCGCAAGCTTAATATTAATGAAGATCGTAGTTGTGAACTCCATCCCGTCTTGAATGAGCATGCGCTGGAAATCAGTGGCGTTCCCGCATGTCTTGCGCGTGTAACGCAGTTGGCGACGACGCTTGATGCTGATATGGGCAAACGTCAAGATGATGCAGTGAGTGTTGTGGTATATCCCTTGAAATACGCCACCGCGATGGATGACAGCTATCAATACCGTAATCAGACCGTTGTGGTACCCGGTATTGTTAGCGTACTGCGTGATATGAATCGTGGTAGTGCACCAACATCAACCAGTAATGTGCCCACCGCTCAGGGGTTACCGATGTTTTCTGCTGATCCACGCCAGAATGCCGTTATTGTGCGCGACCGCAGCGCGAATATGGAAGGGTATCGCCAACTGATTTCACAGTTGGATCTGCGCCCTCAAATGATTGAAATCTCTGTGACCATCATTGATGTGGATGCCGGAGATATCAGTCAGTTGGGCATAGACTGGAGTGTTGCAACGACGCTTGGTGGAGGTTCTCTCGGCTTCAATAATGACAACGGCAGCCTGGACAGTGGTTTTTCCAGTGTGATCAAAGATACTCCACATTTCATGGTGCGGTTGAGTGCGCTGGAAAAGAACTCTCGGGCGTATGTGCTATCTCAACCTTCCGTAGTGACGCTAAACAATATTCAAGCGGTATTGGATAAGAATGTCACTTTCTACACCAAGCTGGAGGGTGACAAAGTGGCCAAACTGGAGTCCGTGACTACAGGGTCGCTTCTGCGCGTCACGCCTCGACTACTTGAGCAGAATGGGAAGCAAAATATCATGCTGAACCTGAATATTCAGGATGGTCAGCAAAGCGCTCCCATTAATCAGGATGAACCTTTACCCGGAGTTCAAGATTCGCAAATCGCTTCGCAAGCCATGTTGCAGGCGGGACAGAGCCTCTTGTTGGGGGGATTCAAACAGGATAAGCAGATACAGTCGGAAAAGAAAATTCCTCTGTTGGGCAGTATCCCCGTGCTTGGGCACTTGTTTAGTACCAAAACGAATCAAATGCATAGCGTTATTCGTTTGTTCCTGATCAAGGCATCCGTTGCCAATAGACAACAGTGAAAAACGTATGGAAAACACATGGAAGATCCGCCTGTTAGGCGGTGTGCTACATGGCCGTGAAGTGTGGCTGGCGGAAGGTCGCCTCTCTATTGGCGAACGGGAGTGCGATCTGTGCATTCCTTTACAGATTGCAAGCAGCATCGAACTGGTCGTTACTGACGGGCAACTCTATGTTAAAGCCGAAAAGGTATCAGTGCGGGTGAATGGTCGTCGACATCTTCAGCACCATCCTCTGCCGACTCAAGGTGTCTTAGAGGGGGCGGGGGTGGCTATGGCTTTTGGCCCACAGCAACAGGAACTCGCAGGTTACCGGTTACCGGTTCGCGCATTTTCACTCGCTTGGCTGTTGACACCCGCCATGCTTATTCTGCTTTCCGCTCTGGCGCTGTTTACGGTTCAATTGGCACCGGTATCGTCGACGTCATCTGTTCCGGTAGATGCACTGTTGCAGCAGATGGGATTAACCCATATTTCGGCGCAATGGCAGAAAGAGGGTGCCTTGCAGCTGTCGGGATATTGTGAATCAAGTGATACGTTGACGCCGCTATGGCTTGCGCTGCAATCCCACAACATTCGCTACCGCGATAATGTCATTTGCGCAGATCAACTGGTGAGAAACGTTCAGGATATCCTGATTCAGGCTGGATACACACAAGCTCATGTTGTAAGCCGGGGGCAGGGCAACGTTGCGATCGATGCAGATATCCGTATGGGTAAGCAGTGGGAGGCAGTGCAGCCGTTACTGGCGGAGGTTCCGGGCTTAAGACACTGGCAGATCGAAAACACTTCTGAAGAGATTGGCAATGTATTGATTAGCGAACTGCTGAAACAAGGGTTGGCTGGCAAAGTGAATCTAACGAATACGGGTCAGCGCTTCATATTAAGTGGCGTATTGAATGCTCAAGATAAGCAAACCCTGACGGGGCTGATGCAGGACATGCTTACCCACTACCCAAATGTAGCTCTGAGTTATCAGGATATACCCATTTCAAGTGAATTTTCCCGACAATTACCCGCCCCTGTTACAGGCATTATTCACAGCCGCCACGGCGACTATCTGGTGCTCGGAAATGGCGATAATTTGTCTATTGGCAGCCGACTGGCTGATGGCAGTGAGGTAGTGGCTATCAATGATACTTCTGTGACATTCAGGCAAGGGCGAACGCTTATTAACTTTGCATTCAATTTTTAAGGGAAACGCGATGACAACACTGACGGCATTGGAGGATCGTTTACGTGATTCAGATGAATACGCTCAAACTGTATCAATCGAATTGGCGGCTGCGCGTTACCGATTAACACAAGCGATGGCGAATCCAATAACACCAGAGGAATATCAGCACTTTGCCCTATTGCTGGAGGCTGTGATTCAGAGCGAAGATATTATCGAGGTCATTTACTTTCGTTATCACAATGCTGAACTGAAAGTAATGCGAAATTAATGAATGATGTGAGGTGTATTATGTCAGAGGGAATAGACAGTAAGTTTAAAAAACTAGAGGTGGAGTATGCACACTTACTCAAATGTTTTTCAGACTTTGAAAAAATAAAAAGTAAATTACCTGTTGCTGATAATGCATTTTCTCAAAACAATGAAACTATTCCTGGGAAAGAATCAAAATCATTCAGTGGCAATCAATTGAAAATTATTGAGCAAAGAGCAAAGAATGACTTGAAACTATTGAGCATTTCTTTGAGAAAGTTAGAAGCATACATCAAACACAGTGTTGGTAAACGATAGTTTTTAATTATGTGTTTTTTTTATTTATAGTGTTATACCCTAAATAATTTGAGTTGTAGGAAGGCGGCAAGCGAATGACAAATCTGTCTGGAACAAATTTGAACGCCGCATGCGGCGGCCTCGTAAGAGGTGAGGTCCAGGGATGGGCCGAATAATGAGCGTAGCCAACGCACCTGCAACTTGAAGTATGACGGATATAGATGTTAGTTTTTATATTGAAGATAATTTACTAAATAAGTTTATTCGCTAAGGGGAATGTGATGAGTAACATATCAGTATCTTCTACATCAGGAACATATGCTGCTAAATATGAAATGAATCAGGTTGAGAATACAATGCAAGAAACATCGCATTTATATGCAGCTGGAGATAATATATTTTCATATGCCTATGAAATTATGCTTAAATTGCAAGATTTACAAGCTTCTCGTGCCTTTTCTCAATTTGAATCTATCCAAAAGGCATCCTCAAGGGCCAAAGATACCCAGGAAATGGCAAACCGCGTGGATGAAGCTATTGCTAAAGCAGCTAAAGGAGATGATAAAACAACGGAGAAACTTCCAGACGGAGTGGAAGATTATATGAAAAATAATGGTATCACTGTGGATGGGATGACGATCACTGAATATATCAATAAGAATAGTAAAGACGGTGGATTAGACAAGGGAAGCCTACAGGCAATTAAAGCTGCATTGGATAACAGTTCGAGCCGCGATAGCGATCTTTCAACACAAGGGCAATTAACGATTCAAAAAGCGACACAGATGCTTAACGCTGTGATTACTCAGGCCACAGGGTTAGTTAGCAAGTGGGGAGATATTTTGCAAATGATAAGTCAAAAGACATTCTCATGATGAATAATATGGTTTAACCCTCTTGTTGCAATTTTCATGCTTACATATTGCTGAAAGAGATACACCTAAAATAATTCGAGTTGCAGGACAAAACGTTTACGTTTTGAACAGCGCTTGCGCTGGCCCGCAGAGTGAATCTCAGGATGAGACTTATTCATCCCAATAAGCCTACGCAGGCAAGTGATTCGGATAAGCGGACGCAACCAATGCACATGCAACTTGAAGTATGACGGGTAGTAGGGTGCGAAAAGGATTATCTCGTACAGGAGAGCCCGATGGACAGTATACCGGTCTGCAGTGGAAAAAATTACCCGCAATCGTATGATGAAGAACAAACAGTATCTTCTTCAGTGAAACAAATTTCACACCCAAACACCAGTTTGTATTATGCACAAGATGATGCAGGAAGCAGCGTTAAAACCGAAGTTCAATATGACCTTATGAGGAAACAGCTGGGCTTGCGTCAAGTAGAGCTCGTCAGACAACGGCTCCTAACGGTAGGCTACAGCAATTCCATATCAGTTTCACAACTGGATAGCATTAAAACGGATCCACTGCTGTTATCCATGCTGGTGGCGCAGCAGGTGATGAACGTTTCTAGCAGTAATGCAAAAGCGGTATGTGAACAGCTAAACCGGGCTACTGATCTGCAAATATTTCTTCGGCATCAGCGTGTTGAAGAGTATCAGGAGCAAATGGGTAAAGCGATTGAACAGGGCGACCTGACATCTTCTTTAATGTTTACCAACGGCATATTCGATTTTCTGCGTAGTGCCTTAGATATCCTGGTGTTGCTAGTGAACCCGGTAATTTGGCTGAACCCAGTCGAGGCTATTTCACTCGTTGTTGCGGCTGTGGCTGGGATTGTAAAAGGGGTTGCTGAGATTGCATATGCGTTTGGCGCAAATAAAGAATATTGTGAGACTATTATCGGCATAGCTGGAGTAGTACAACAATTTGCGGAGCAAGTATCCAGTCTTGTTGGTATTTCAGGGCCCTTGCTCAAAGTAACGCGTTTACTCATTAATTTTGCAGAAAAACTTGTATCATGTGGCATTGATATCCAAAAAGCTTCTTTAGGTAGAGACATTGAAATACTTGTCGTTGCTCAACGATTTAATGAGATAAAAGATAATTCAGTTCAGGAAAGAAAAAAGAATCAGGAAAAGCAAGTTGGAGATTATTTACAGCAGAGCACTTCTGCAATAAATGATGCAACGTCTACAATGGAAAGCTACGGTGCTGTATTGGCTAAAATTGCTTGTAATCGTGCGTGAGGTTTTTTATGTCAATGAGTATTCCCCTGGAAGATGTATTCTCCATAACGTCTAATGGTAATGATGTGCCCACTATTTCATCTCGTGATACAAATTGCGCGGTGGAAAAAAAAGAATATGCTTATGGTAATGCTGAGCTAGATGATTTTTTTGCAATGTTCGATCAGCTTTGGGGTGTGTTACTCAATCTTGCTCGGCGTTTGCGTGATGTTATGCGTATGTATAATGAAAAGAAACAGATGCTTGGTTGGGCGTTGGATGTTAATGCACTTTCAACGAGTTTGAATTCAATCAATCTTAGCTTCAGTGCCTCGTGTGCAAAATCATTTGGCTCGCTTTTGAATAGTGGTTTCAAGCTATATGGAGATAATTGTCCTGATAATGCCGTTGAAGCTGTTGAAGGTGTTGGCGACGTTGAAATCGGCGAGGCCGGAAAAAAATGGAATACAATGGGAACGATGGCTGAGGGGAGCCTTTCTATTGCCAGCGCATATCTTAGTCGTATTGCTGAAACAGAAAGAGCAATGGCCGAATTTAAGAATAAAAATGCGCAATCCTATAATCGAAATCTCGATGAAATTTTGCAAAAAGCGATAGAAATTATGCAACAAATGATGGATATGGGGCGCAAGATGGTCGAGGTGTTTAGCCAAACGCTTCATGCCTTTGCAAAGTAATTAAATATAGCAGTACATTTTTATGCATTTGCGCTTAATCGCTGTTCAAAACGTAAATGTTTTGTCCTGGAGCTCGAATTATTTAGGGTATAGCGAGAAAAATTGAAAGAGAGTATTGGTTATATACCCTAAATATGGCAAGTTCCGCCAATGTACATGCAATCTGATGTATGGCGAATATAAATCAGCATATGCCAGATTTTTCTTTGAATTGTCTATTGTTAGGTTAAATACCTGATAGGCAGAGTGACGGGTTAAAACGATAGTATAACTTAATTAACGGTTCATCAGGCTACCCGATATTTCAGGTAATAAACCTGCATTCTATGGAGGATGACGATGGATGTTCAACAACTTATTGATACGCTGTCTCGTTTGGCAAATCAGGCGGGGCAATCAGTAAAAGATAAAATGAATGGCGAAGATTTAACCAATCCTGATGCCATGCTCAAAGCACAGTTTGCTGTTCAGCAGTATTCCACTTTTATCAATTACGAAAGCGCGATGATCAACACTATCAAGAATCTGCTCAGCGGGATTATCTCCAAGATATGACGGTACTCACCACCGCTGAACGACGGTTATTGCTCGAGGTCGCATTCGCGGGGATTAACCACGGCTTATTGCGCCAAGTGAGTGCGATATTGCCTGTGGTGCCAAGTTTGGTCACTGATACTGATGCCCGTGCGGTGTGTACGGCCATCTTGCTTCTGGGGATGAATACACCTGAAGAGGCGAAGCGCGTGTTGGAACATGTGAATACGCCTGAAGCGAAAGTAGTCATGAACTGCTTTTTATTATGAATTTTTTCGCAGTGATAACGAGGGCACATCATGGATATGACACTCATGAATATTTCTCAGAAGGCATCGTCAGGGGGCGATAGCAATAGCATTGACGCGGTGTCTGCTATTGAATCACCGGATAGCCATGAGGCGCAAACCTTTAAGAATATGCTCTATGCCGGAATGGCATCAGGTGCTGTTAACACCTTGTCGCCGGAACAGATGTTGCAGCAGCAAGCGAAAATAATGACATTGAGCGTTGGCGTGGATCTGGGCGCAAAGGTCGCTGGTTCTGCGGCGCAAACAGTCAATAAATTGGCCAATATGACATGAACGGGGTTCGCTGTCTGGGGATGGCAATACTGATTCTTCTGCTGTCAGGCTGCCGTGTTGATCTTTATAACGGATTATCTCAGCGCGATGCCAACGAGATGTTGGCTATTCTGATGAACAATAATATTGATGCCGATAAGCAGCCCTCGCCAGACGGCGGAGTGACCCTGAGGGTGGAACAATCCAGGTTTATTGATGCTGTTGAATTACTGCGAATGGATGGTTTTCCGCGCCAGCGCTACACAACGGTAGAAACGATGTTTCCGCCTAATCAATTGGTGGTTTCTCCACGAGAAGAGCAGCAGAAGATTCTGTACCTCACTGAACAACATATTGAAGAGATGCTCAGCCAGATGGATGGTGTTGTTCGTGCCTCCGTCGCGATTGCTTCTCATCCTTCCAGTGATGACGTGGGAACCCGTTCTGGCGATACCACGTCGGTGGCGGTGTTTATCAAATATTCGCCGCGGGTGAACATGGAATCGTTTCGAGTACAAATTAAGAGTCTGATTGAAAAATCGATACCCGGTGTCCAGTACGATCAAATCAGCATTTTGATGCAGCCTGCAGGGTATCGCGTTCGGGTAGCCCCGCCCCCCAATTCCGTTGAAGAGAGAGCGCTCCTGAAATGGCTATCCCGCTATCGACAACATGTGACGCTAACGCTGGTTTTGCTGGCATCAGCACTGTTTATACTGATGGTGTGGAAGGTGTGGCAGAGGATAAGACCTGCAGAACGGATGCACTGATTTTACTCATCCATCGTCATGTCTGGCAGCCTGCTCGTTATGCACATCCAGATTGGTTTGCCTTAATCGGTTTTCATCGACGCGAACGATGGTGTTACGGCGAGTACCCTGCCTTAGACAGGTCACTTAATCGTGTATTACGGACACGGCATTGTGTTGCCACACTGCCAGGACGGCTTAATGAAAGGCAGCGCCGTCTTGTTTCTCTGGCGTCAAATATATCGAGGTATGCGCTGGCGCTCGGGCTACTCGCTTTGGGTTGCAGTGACTATTTTTTACTGCCTGATTATCGCCATGCGCTTCGCGATTGGTTGGATAGCGATCTGCTATGGCGCTTGTTTGGCATGTGTGACAACACACAACCCGCCCGCTTTTCGCCGGAAAACGTCATCAACACAGCGAATCGCATTGGTATCGCCATGCTTTACCGCGCTGCAAGGCATGAACCCGTGCTACATGCGCTCTTGATACGGTTACCACTGCCAACGCATGCGCTGTATCCCGTGGTCCCTTTGGCGACGATGAATTTAGTGGAGCGTATGCTATGCCGCTGAACAGGCTCCCGTTGATTGAATATGAGGGAGAATTTCCCCGTTTGCCGGTGATTCCCGCTGCAATGCTGAATGATCAACTGGCTTATTCTCGCGCTGTGTGCGATGCGCACAAAGAGGCTGAAGCCATCGTGAAAGCGGCAAGCCGTAAAGCTGAGCAGATGATGCGCCAGGCGCGCAAAGCGCAGAAACAGATGCAGGATGAGGCTGCCGCTGAATTTGCTCTTCACCAGCAGGAAATACTCTCACGCTATGAAAATCAATGGCTGGAGCGGCATATCGTGGCGTTGTGTGATGATGTCTCAGTGGAGCGGCGTGTGGTACAGGCTGTCACGTCACGCATTCGCCTTGCGATGGGACAAGTGCTGAATGCCTGGTTTTCCCAACAGTCTGTTGATGATCTGCTATGTGCACGTTTAACACAGCAAGTGGAAAAACTGGCGATGGTAGGATGCGCCACATTGCAGGTTCACCCAGAGAGAGAGGCAAGCATACGTGATGCTCTTGGCGAGCGGGTAGAGATAGCCTGTAACCCACAGTTGGCACAGGATGAGGCGGTACTAACGTCATCACAGCTTTGTGTTTCTTTTTCGCTCAGTCGTCATTTTCAGCAGGTATTGGCGTGGATAGATACCGAGAATGAGCTCGGTATTCGTGACCGGGGAGAAAAGCTTGATGATGAAAATGCCTGAATACCAGAATCTGGCTCGCGAGGTTTTATCACCGCACAATGAACCGCATCAGGCTGGCACCCTACAGCGTGCCGAATTCAGCATGCCGCCGATGGACATGGCGTTGTTGGAGCTGGAGGAAACGGTAGGCGAATCGCTTGATTCGACGCTGGAAGAGATGGGCATGGTGCTTTCTGGGCGAATGCGTGATGAAAAACGGCTTGCGTCGTCAGAACGGCAGCTACGTCGGCAGCAAGAGCTCATTGCGCTGATGCAACGTTTGTGTGAGCAAGAAGGTGATCTTCCTGCTTTCCTCTCCTCATCGTCGGGAGATAACCGTGAGGATATGGAGGGGCTGCGGCGCATTTTTACCCTTGCTCAGCACCTGGCATCAACGACGTTAGATCAAAAGCGAAGAAAGGCGCTGAATGCTCAGTTGGCCCAGCTTATCGAAGAAAATGAGTGGGAAATCGCGCTCTTTGGCATGCTTGAACTCGGTACCGTCAGTAAGGCAGTGTTGGCACCCATTGGTCGCTTATTCGAGCGGGCGATGGATGAGCAGGAAATATCGCTGTCTGAATGGTTTAAACGCATGCTGGACTGGTCCGATCGCCAACAAAGAGTGCGTATGTTGTTACGCATGGCCGCATTTGAACTCTCTCTTTCGGTCAGTGGAGCCCAACAAACACGCCTGGCTACCGTACTGGTTCGCCTGCGTCGTTTGTTATTGTTTCTTGGCCTTGAGCGGGAATGTGAAGAGCAGGAGTTGGTCTATCGGTTACCGGCCTTTTCATTGTTGACCTTGTTGATTGATATAACGCAGGAAAGCTGGTTGTTTGAAGACTGGTTGATTGCTCGAATAACGTCGCTTACTCCCTGTACGAAGGTGTTTAACCGTATCGTGCGTTATCTGGATGTGCAGTTCAGGTTGATGCCGGATGCCTGTTTTAATGACGAAGATCAGCGTGAAAGCATTCTTACCGTACTGAAAAAATTTCAGGGTAATCAGGTGTTGTCTTGATTTCTCCCCCCTCCCTTCTCTGGGATTCTGTTACCGGACGCGAGGGGAAGGATATCATGACATTAGACCTGTTCATTGAAAGAAACATCCAACGATTCATGCAGTTGGCTGAGCTGGAAGCACAACCACTCTCTGCCGAGATGCAATGGCTCGATCGAGGGTTTCAAACCTTTCTTACTTTTCGTCAAGGGCGCATGCACATCAGTCAGTGCCTGTTGGATCCTTGGTGTGATGATACGTTATTGCTTCTGGCACTACAGCGTGCCCATCCTGCCTGGTTTGCGGGTATTCCTCAGCGTATTTTCTCGTTACGTCGCGGTATGGTGATTAGCTGCTCTCCTATGGCAGACAGTGTAGCGGAACAGTGGTTATGGTTGCACCGCCGCCAACGGACATTTATGGAAAGATTATGCAAACCAACGTGATGAAAAAAGACAAGCTTCAGCGCTGGTTGCAGATTTTCTCAGGCAGGCAAGACATTATTCTTGCCTTGGTGATGCTCATGGCGATCGTCATGATTACCCTGCCTTTGCCCACGTTTGTAGTAGACATTCTGATCGCCATCAATCTGGCTTTTTCGATCATTCTGCTGCTGTTTGCTATTTACATTAACGATCCGTTGGAACTGTCGGTTTTCCCCTCGTTGCTGCTGATCACCACGCTTTATCGGCTCTCGTTGACCATTAGCACATCACGTCTGGTGTTGTTGCAACATAATGCCGGTGACATCATTGATGCGTTTGGTCGTTTTATGGTGGGCGGGAACTTAACGGTTGGGTTGGTTATTTTCTCTATTATCACCATTGTGCAATTTATTGTCATCACCAAGGGCACTGAGCGTGTGGCCGAGGTGAGCGCTCGATTTTCACTCGATGGCATGCCTGGCAAGCAGATGAGCATCGATGGGGATATGCGCGCCGGTGTCATCGATGCCGATCAGGCCCGCCAATTGCGTCTTCAGGTGCAGCAGGAGAGTCGTTTTCTGGGGGCGATGGATGGTGCGATGAAGTTTGTTAAAGGGGATGCCATCGCCAGTATTATTGTTGTATTGGTGAACATCCTGGGGGGCGTTACCATTGCCGTCGTGCAATACGGTATGTCGCTGGGAGAAGCCGTTCAGACGTATAGCGTGCTTTCCATCGGCGATGGTCTATGTGGTCAAATTCCTTCCCTGCTGATATCGCTCAGCGCCGGCATTATTGTTACTCGCGTGCCGGGTGAGAAACGACAAAATCTGGGACGTGAGCTGAGTGCTCAGTTAGGGAAGCAACCCCATGCGCTGATTCTTGCAGCAATAGTGATGTTACTGTTCGCCGTCATTCCTGGGTTTCCCTTTTTCTGCTTTTTTATCATGGCGGTGCTTACTGCTCTGCCTTGTGCCCTGCTGTGGTATCGATCCCGACATCCGCAGTCAGCGCCGGTAACGCAGGATCGTGACGACAATGACCTTATGATTCCGGGGGCGCTTCCCCTGACGTTGTGCGTCTCACCGGGCTTGTATTCGGATTCTCTGTCGCATGACATCGATGCCTTACGCAAAAAGCTGTTTGACACCATTGGGGTGCCATTACCCGATGTTTCCATCACCGTTGATGCCTCAGTGGCAGAGAACACTCTGTCGGTCCTTGTTTATCAGGAACCGGTGTTTTCTCTCACATTACCTTTGGCGGCAGCTTGCATGATTTTCACTGCGCCGGGTGAGCCTGGATTTGCAGCAGAAACGCAAGTGTTACCGAAAGGGATGGGGAGCGTCTCGTGGCTGTCTGCGGCTGAGGGGCAACGCGCACATGAAGCCGGACAGAAGGTATTCACTGGCGACCAATGCCTTATTGCTTTGTTGCAGAAGGTGCTGGTGAATCACATGGCGGAATTTATCGGGGTACAAGAAGCGCGTTATCTGATGGATGCTATGGAGAAAGGCTATGCCGAACTGGTGAAAGAGCTTCAGCGGCAGATGCCCATCAACAAAATTGCTGAAGTACTCCAACGTTTGGTGTCAGAGAGGGTATCAATTCGCGATTTACGCCTGGTCTTTGGCACGCTGATTGAGTGGGCTCCGCGTGAAAAAGATGTTCAGATGCTGACGGAATATGTTCGCATCGCCTTACGCCGCCATATTTTGCATCGCCTTATGCCTGTAGATGCGCCGTTGCGTGTGTTGCGTATCGGTGAAGAGATGGAAAATAGGATTCGTGAGTCCATTCGACAAACCTCAATGGGAACCTATACCGCATTAAGCCATTCGCAAAGTGCACAAATATTACGGCGGGTGACCGAAGCTCAAACGGCCTATGGCGAGTTTGTCATTGTCACGTCCGTGGATGTTCGCCGTTTCCTGCGCAAAGTGATAGAGCAACAACATTCTGAAATCTCTGTGCTGTCGTGGCAAGAGGTGGGGGAGCACTGCCTTATTCAGGTGGTGCACAGCATTGATCTTGATTCAGACCCCCTTTCCTATGATGAAAGCTAAGTTTTCCTCTCTGGTTGATGCGGTGAGCCAACAGTTGTCTTTGCCTAATGGTCCACCCGATGGCGTCATCATGACCGGACAGGTGCTGCATATCAGTTCCACATTGTTGAAAGTGCGCTTGCCTGGTGTGTTTATGGGAGAGCTTTGTCAAATATTGCCTTGCGGCACCTTGGCGGAGGTGGTCGGGCTTGAGGGGGACGACGCGTTATTGTCTCCTTTTGCCAGCACTGTGGGCCTGTTCTGTGGGCAGAAAGTGCGGCCGTTGAGACGACGGCAACAGGTGCCTGTCGGTGACGCTTTGCTGGGGCGCGTGGTTGATGGCCTTGGACAGATGTTAGATGGCAGTGACGCATGGAAAGGCCCATGGCGTGATTTTGATGCCCCGCCTCCAGGTGCGTTGGTGCGCGAGATGATTGACAGCCCGCTGTTCACTGGCGTACGCGCAATTGACGGCCTGCTCACCTGCGGTGATGGACAACGGATAGGAATTTTTGCAGCCGCTGGCGTAGGGAAAAGCACTTTGCTTTCCATGCTCTGCCATGGCGCGGACTGCGACATTATCGTTCTGGCTTTGATAGGGGAGCGCGGTCGGGAGGTACGGGAGTTTTTGGAACATTCGCTCAATGAGGAGACTCGACGTCGCTGTGTTGTCGTTGTCGCCACCTCAGACAGACCGCCTTTGGAACGTATGCGCGCACTGTTTGTCGCCACCACTATTGCTGAGTCATTTCGCGATCGTGGTAAACGGGTATTGCTCTTGGCTGATTCGCTGACGCGCTACGCGCGCGCTGCGCGAGAAATTGCTGTGGAGGCTGGAGAGCGTGTCGTTGCGGGTAGCTATCCACCAAGTGTATTTGCAGCGCTGCCACGCTTGCTGGAACGGACCGGAAAAGGACGCTGCGGGAGTATTACTGCCTTCTACACCGTTCTGGTCGAGGGGGATGATATGAATGAGCCCTTAGCGGATGAAGTGCGTTCACTACTGGATGGACACATCGTCTTGGCGAGACAGTTGGCTGAGGCTGCGCATTTCCCGGCAATTGATGTGCTTGCCAGCGTAAGCCGGATTATGCCCAATGTCGCGAGTCCGATGCATCTGGCGCTCGCCAATAATGTACGTCGCTTACTCAGTGTTTATCGCGATGTAGAGCTGCTGGTGCGGGTAGGTGAGTATCAGCAGGGTGAGGATCCGCTTGCCGATCTGGCGGTAAAAAAGCACGCGGCTATCAATGCATTTTTACAACAGCAGGAGAGTGAACCATGTCATCACGACGTTCTGTTGCAACGGCTAGGGACGCTGATCGCACCTTGATGCTGCGGGGCTTATTATCCATTAAGCAGCGTCGTGAAACATCCTTACGCCGACAGATAGCCCAGCAGAATTCTCAGCTACGGCAACTGGAGCAAGATATGTGCAGGTGTTCGGTCAACCGAGCGTTACTTGCGGAGAAACGATACGCATGGTTAGCCTGGTCCGGTACGCGGATGAGCGATGAACTGCTGGAAGACAAGCAGACAATGATGACGTTGCACGATGACGACCAACAATGGGTGGCGCGTCAACAGACACTGTCCGATGAGCAGGGCACCATAGTAGCAAGCCAAAACGACGTCAGAGAAGCGTTGCGCATCGTAATGAAAAAAAAGGAAAAACTTAACAGCCTGCTCAACGATGGAGGTGATGCGCGATGAATACACACCTATGAGTACAACACGCATTGAAGGGTGCCTATGGCACGCAGTGGCTGAACAAGGTGAGAGTGACGTTGACTCGCGCATGGACGGTCAGAAATTTTTGCAACTGATAACGCAAAGAGCCGCACACGCCACCCATTTCCCTTCTTCTCCTGGTACTCAGCACCGACAGCGTTATCGCATGGTGAACAAAAACGGGGAGGAGATAGTGTGTGAAATAAGCGAGCGGGACGGTGAACTTCACCTTTGTGTTCAGGTGCCTCAGCGCGAGTTGTTCGACACCCTAAACCTTATTTCATCGTGGCTCTGTGCCCGTTTGCGTGAGGCTGGGCATGCTGTTTTTCTGGAGGTGAAATATGTTGAGGATAACCCAAGAAGAGTGGAGTCTGGCGCAGAGTCTCCCTCCTGAGGGCATTACCAGCGGGGCGGTGCATATTGGGTTACAAACGTGGATGCGAGCACAAGCAGGTGTAGTGGTGGAGTTTTCTGTGGCTGATGGGGGGCCAGCAAGTGCTGTCTGGTTGGCCGAAGCGGGGTGGCATGCATGGTGTGACCAGATGCTTGGCACGGCTGATACGGCAATGATAGATACTGTCTTACTTGAGGACATGGCTGAGTGGGCGTTGTCTCCGTTGCTTGCAGAGATTAATGCCGGTATTACGCAGCAAATTGCCCCGCCAAGACCTTGCATCTACTTATCTGAACAGAGCGGGATCGCATTCATGTGGCAAGTGGAACAGGTTGTCTTTCAGGCGGTGCTGCTTGGCAATACTGAACCCTGGTTTAGGCATCTGCATGCGCTGATTCCGACAGATAGTGAGCCAACCGGCGTATTACCGTCGTTGCAGTGCGCGCTTTACGCTGGGGAATGCGAGTTCTCCCTTTCTGCCTTGCGGCGACTGATGCCCGGTGACGGTATTGTCATGCGCGCGTATGGCGATCCGCGTACAGGGCATTTTGTTCTGTCACCGCTGCAGGAAAAGGCAGCCCATGTTCAGATAAATGGAGACAACACCATGCATTTTACTGCGTTTGAAACAGACCTTGAAAACGACTGCATTGAAACAACGGGCGAGCATGTTGGTGCAGAATCCATGTCTATCGATCTCGAGGCCTTACCGCAAAAGCTTTTAGTTGAAGTTGGGCAGGTGACGATGACACTCGGGGGGCTACGGGCGTTACAGGTAGGGGATACGGTGGAGGTGAACGCTGAGTTTTCTCCAGAAGTCGCGTTGAAGCTGAATGGTCGAGTGATAGGAAAAGGTGTGTTGATTGGCTGCCGCGATCGTTTTTTAGTGCAAATTCGACACTGGTATCTGGCCGGACAGGATAAGAGATTGATGAGTGAAGATGGGGTAAATGCCCGGTAGGTGCGTCTGGTTTAGCCGAGGTATAAGGGAGCGTCAACCCAACACTGTGGATATAACATGTCACTACCTGACTCTCCCTGGCAGTTAATTGCTTTGCTGTTTGTTCTCTCGCTGCTGCCGCTGATAATTGTTATGGGTACGTCTTTCCTCAAATTGGCGGTGGTTTTTTCCATTTTGCGTAATGCATTGGGAATCCAACAGGTACCTCCGAATATGGCGCTGTATGGTCTTGCGCTGGTGTTGTCCCTTTTTATCATGGCTCCGACGCTGCTGGCAGTAAAAGCGCAGTGGCACCCTGTTAGCGTTGAAGGAGAACCCGACTGGATGAGTGGTTGGGATAATCAAGCGTTGATGCCCTATCGCCACTTTCTGTTAAAAAACACTGAAGGCAAGCAGGTGCATTATTTTCAAAACCTGATTGCAAAAACCTGGCCCGAAGAGGCGCGTAGCGCGGTAAAAGATGACTCATTATTTATTTTACTGCCCGCCTTCACGATCAGCCAATTGACTCAAGCATTTCGTATCGGGCTGTTAATCTATTTACCGTTTCTCGCCATTGATCTTTTGGTATCCAATATTCTTCTGGCGATGGGGATGATGATGGTATCCCCCATGACGATTGCTTTACCGTTCAAATTGTTGATTTTTCTCTTGGCAGGTGGCTGGGATCTGATCGTTTCCCAATTAGTGCAGAGCTTCCTATGAATGAAGCTACTCTGACTCATCTGATGACTCAACTGCTGTGGATCGTCTTGCTTACCTCATTGCCGATTATTGTTGTCGCGTGTGTTGTGGGCGTATTGGTCAGCTTGTTACAAGCGTTGACGCAGATACAGGATCAGACTCTACAGTTCATGATTAAACTGCTGGCTGTGGCGCTGATGTTGATGGCTACCTATCACTGGCTTGGCGGTATCCTACTGGGATATACGCGCCAGGTGTTATTGCAAATAAGCGTGCATTCATGAATCTGGTAATCAATGAAGAGATCGCCCATCTGGCTTTTCTTATGATGCGTCCGTTGGGAATGACTCTACTGTTCCCGCTGCTGCAGGCCGGTAATCTGGGCTCGCCGTTGGTGAGAAATGCAGTGTTAATGGCGATTGCGTTGCCGATGATGCCCGTGGTTCAGGTTCCAGAAGGGGAGGGGTGGACATGGCTGCACTATATTCCGGGCGAGTTACTTATCGGTTTGGTATTAGGCTTCTGCGGAGCCATTCCTTTTTGGGCCGTGGATATGGCAGGATTTATTATCGACTCGCTGCGTGGCGCAACCATGAGTGCTGTGTTCAATCCAGCGATGTCCGTCCAGTCTTCACTTTTTGGTCTGTTGTTCAGCCAGTTTCTCTGCGCGCTATTTTTTATCAGCGGTGGGATAAATCTGCACCTTAGCGTGCTGTATGACTCTTACCATTACTTACCGCCAGGTAAAACATTGGCATTTAATCAGCCGTTGTTGGATTTTGTTCGGGCTGAATGGCAGACACTTTACCGTCTGTGCTTAAGCTTCTCCTTGCCGGCGGTGTTAGTGATGGTATTAGCCGATCTGGCGCTTGGTTTGTTGAACCGATCGGCACAGCAGTTGAACGTGTTCTTTTTGGCCATGCCGATCAAAAGCATTCTGGTACTGTTGCTGCTGCTATTGTCATTGCCTTATGCCCTGCACCATTATCTGGTTGAAAGTGAAAATCTTTACCGGCATGTTGGTGAGTGGTTCGCCCAACATGAGTGAAAAAACGGAGCAGCCGACCAAGAAAAGACGGCAGGATGGAGAAAAAGAAGGCCAGGTGATTAAAAGCGTTGAGCTGACATCTGGTGCTCAGTTGCTGGCCCTGTTTCTCTTTTTTCATTTTTTTTCCGATGCGTTGGTTCAATGCATTAAGTTACTTATACAAGAGTCAATTCATGTCATTAATGCCCCGTTCGGTTACGCGTTAGGGACGATTTCTCGTGCGCTTTTTATGGAGTGTGGGCGGTTTTTGCTCTATCTGTTCGCGATGGTCGGTTTTTCCACGGTCGCCAGCGTTCTGATTCAGATCGGTTTTGTTGTTGCCAGTAAGGCGGTGGGGTTCAAGGGGACTAAACTTAATCCTGTTAACAACCTCAAACAGATTGTCTCATGGCGTAGTGTGATTGAACTCATCAAATCCTGTTTGAAAGTGGCGCTGCTGTGTGTGGTTTTTCTCTTGCTGTTTTACGCCTATGCGTCGACTTTTCGGTCATTACCCTACTGTGAACCCCACTGTGCGTTACCTACGTTTTCCACCATTATGCGTTTTATGTGGTTCGGCATGCTTGGTTTTTATTTGGTGCTTGCTGTGGCTGATTATAGCTATCAGCGTTTTCACACCTTGAAGCAGCAGCGCATGAGTAAAGAGGACATAAAACAGGAAAACAAGAACAGGGAAGGCGATCCACACGTTAAGCAGCGGCGTCGAGCGCTACAGCGCGAAGTGCAAAGTGGCAGTCTGGCACAAAATGTCAGGCGCTCGGCTGTGATTGTTCGCAACCCAACTCATCTCGTTGTTTGTCTCGGATACGATCCCGTTACGATGCCTGTGCCGCGTGTTTTGGAAAAGGGCAAAGATGCTATGGCCGAACACATTGTCGAGTTAGCTCAGCGTGAAGCCATTCCTATGGTTGAGAATATCCCGTTGGCGAGAACGCTGTTTTATGATGTGAAATGTGGAGAGCGGATCCCTGATGCGCTTTTCGAACCCGTTGCCGCGTTGCTGCGGTTAGTGTTGCAGATTGAGTATGCTGCCCGCGATACAGAATAGCATAGCCTTCGCGGAGACAGCGGCTGTGGAGAATAAACAGTAGCACCCTCCTAAAAGGGGGCTACTGTTTTGATGTGGTAAGGGGATAAACCTATTCGACTTATCGCGTTGCTAAGGCATTTACACAGCCGGTAAATATTTGAACACCGTGTAGCAATGAAGCTTCATCAATATCGAAGTTAGCTTCATGATGTCCGGCCATGATCGTGGAACCCAGAACAAAATAGATCGCCTTCCCTCCGTGTTCCTGTACCCGCTTAACCAATAACGTAGCATCCTCACTTCCGCCAAAGGTGCCTTCGCGAAGGGAGAGACCGACCTCTTCACGCGCGATATGACTAACGATCTCAACCAATTCTGGGTCGTTATGTAAATCAACAGCCTCTCCCATTACCTCATATTCAAAACGTAAGCCAAATCCTTTCGCAATGCCGTCACCGATGCGTAATGCGCGTTGATTCATAAAAGTGTTTATTTTCTGGTTGGCGCCACGCACCTCCAACTGAAGTTGCGCATTTGCTGGGATCACATTACGTCCTTCCCCGGCACGAATAATACCCACATTAATTCGGGTCATTCCTTCCCCATGGCGAGGAATTGATAACAGTTGGGTCACGCACTGACATGCGCCTGCCAGGGCATTAGCCCCCTCTTGTGGGTTAACACCCGCATGTGCTGGGGCCCCATAAAAGCGAAAATCCAGTTTAGTTGTACATAAGAAATCCTGCGGATTAACCATGATTTCTCCACTGGGGCATCCCATCCCTAAGTGTGCAGAGAAGAAATAATCCACATCATCCAGAATGCCTCCCTCGGCGACGGGATGGGCACCCCGCACACCCTCTTCCGCGGGTTGGAACAGGAGTTTAAAACGTCCTTTGAGTGTTTCCTTGTGCGCCATTATCCACCACGCGACGCCAAGACCTGTAGCCATATGGCCATCATGTCCACAAGCGTGCATATAACCTGGATTTCGTGAGGTAAATCCTTGTTCGTATGGCACATGTCCAGGGTTCTGGCTTTCGTCCACAGCGACACAATCAATATCAAAGCGCATTCCGATTGTTGGTCCGGGAATGCCTGTATCCAGTAGTGCCACACACCCCGTGAGTCCATCCATTTCACTTATTAGCTCTGGTGCGATGCCAAAAGCCTGTGCACGTGCCAGACCGTCATTCACCTCCTGCGGGCATCGTCCGAGAATGGCATCTGGCTTGAGAAACATTTTCCCAGGAAGTACCTGAAAACCCATATCTCTCAGTGTGCTAATTAAAATAGATGTTGTGATAAATTCAGCCCAGCCAGGTTCTGGTACCTGGTGAAGTTGCCTACGCCATTCCTGTAATTGCTTAGGACTCGGATAAGTCATTGATAACCTCCTTTTATAAGAAAAATACAGCGATAAAGATCACGGCAACAATGGCACCTGGCGCAGTACGTTTTGCTATCTCAACTGGGTTCACGCCAGCTAATCCTGCACATACAATGGCGGCTCCGGCGAGGGGCGACATATTGCGGCCAAGTGCTGACGCGAGCATTACGCCGGCACCGAGATTGTTTATGCCATAACCAAAGCTATTTGCGTGTGGTGTTACTGCTTCATTGAAGGCGAAGGCGGTTGCATCACCCGTACCGGTAATCAGTCCCATCAAAAAGGGACCCAATGTTCCACCCCAACGAGCAAACTCAGGGTAACTGGTTAACAAATGGATAAATCCGTTGATAATCCCAGCTGCGCTAAGTCCTTCAATAAATACAGCTGCTGCAATAATGATGCCCATAATATCGGCATAGGATGATCCCATACCGTCGAAAAAATTTTTGGTCAATTGGCTCGGGCTGACGCGAGTAATAAACAGTGCATAAATAGCACCAATAATCATCGCGGCTGGTACACTCATTTTTATTTCGCCAAACCACCCCAAACCGGTTGCAACCAATAATAGTACTGGCAAAAATGGGGCGATCGCTTTCAGGTAAAAATTAAAACCTCTAGTTTCGTCACTGTTTAAGACATTTTCCTTGCCGTTTTCGATATTTTCTTGTGGTTGGCAGTTTAATTCCTTGGCAAATATTGCGGTCAACGTTAGACATACTGCACAAATAACACCACAAATAATTGTGATCGGCGCATGATAAAAGACAAAATCCATTAATGGGGTGTGAGATATATTGGAAATAAATGCATTATGGGCAACGCCGGGATTTAAATATGCCCCAAGTGTGCCTGATAACACAGTTCCTCCAGCGATCGCAGGGTGAATCCGGGCTGCAATCAACAATGGGATGAGTGTTGCCCCGACAGCAGCTGATGCTCCTGCTGCAGAAGGAATCGCAATACAGACGAGGAATGTGACAGTGACTGCAGAAGGGATAAGCAAAAGCCCTAATTTGGACAAACCTCGTGTTAATAAATGCACTAGTGTAAGATCGCAACGTGTGTATTTCATCACATAAGCGAAGCCCATGCTGGAACAAATAGATTCAATCAGGCCTGACGTCGTCATGCGTGCTGAAAAGGCACTGAAGGCATTCATTGGGGATAAAGAAATGATGCACAAGATGAGGCCTGCACCGATCAGCGTTGTTCTTGTATCGTAGCGTTTAATTAATAAAATAATTGTAGCAATGAGTATTGAGATACCCGGAATTATGGTTAACATAGGGTCACTTCCTTTTTAATTAATTTATGTCGAGTCTATGATGTTGCAGTGTATTTTTTTTGATTTTGCGCAATGAATTACGATGGGAAATGATGCTATTTGGTTTTCCATGATAAAAAAAACTGATAGGGGGTAAAGTGAGATATTTACCAAAACTGCATCAGGTTAACGTTTTTAATGAAGTGATTCGTAGCGGAAGTATTCGGTCTGCTGCAAAAAAAATGAACCTTACCCAGCCCGCATTAACCAGAGCGCTACAAGAGCTTGAGCATAATATGGGGGCTATTCTGATGATCAGAAGCAACGAGGGGGTAACACTAACGGAAGCAGGTAAATCTTTTGCTATTCGTGCTAATTTAATTCTGAGCGAGTTGGAGAAGGCGGCAGACGAAATTGAGGAAATAAATAAAAGTACCTATGGCCGGGTCGCCTTTGGTATATCGTCTCTATTTGGTATCACCATCCTTTCGGGGGTAATGAAGGATTTTAAAAAATCATACCCAAAAACGTTGATTAATATTAAAGAAGCGCAGTTGTCAACATTATTACCTGGTTTACGTGATGGTCGACTCGATTTTGCCTTGGGTACGCTAACCGATGAAATGCCATTGGGTGATTTTATTACCACACCTTTGTTTGATGCCCCATTTTGTATCGTTGGTCGAAAAAATCACCCCTTAAGCAACAGCCGCTCAATACAGGATCTGGCGGAAGCCAAGTGGCTCATTCCTGAGACCGATATGGGGTATTATCACTATATTCGGCAGTGTATTCCGTTTAATCATCCAGATAGCCCCTCAGCGCCGGTTCTGACCGATTCTACGGTGTGTATCATGAACCTGGTGATGAACAGTGATTATCTGACTATTTTGGCTCAGGCCCGTCTCAATGAACCTCGGTTTGGTGGCGTACTTAGCGCTATACCTGCTGGAGAGTCTTTGTTACCGGTTGGCCACTATGGGCTGCTTTACCCTCGAAAAAGACCTCTGACACAGGCCTCATTAGCGATGGTTGAGTTGTTTAAATGGCACTGCCAGCATCATAGTTGGACATAACTGACATTATGATGGGTTATCGGGTGAGTGGTGTAAAAAAAGACCGGGCCAAATAAATGGTGCCGGTCAAAGTGCAAAGAGAACCATAATGGAGATGCCCCTTTGCAAAATCGAATAGTTATCAATTAGCTATTAATGTTTTTCTGTATATTGAGTCCCTGGTGTTGGCTACAATTGGTTAATAGATTTTCATACACGAATAAGAACGTATCGTAAACGGTAAGTATTTTCTGAGTATCCCCATGACTATCCATTTTATTTTCTTATCTTTATTGTTGTGGCGGTTTTTCAATAGCATGCCGATGGTGCAGCAACCGGCGTGCCGTACCCTTTATCAAAAATGTGTCCAATTTGAAGTGTTTTTTGCTGCTGACCGAGATGCCGCTGGCAACATGGCAACGAGAGAGTGCTCTTGTGACCTCGCCAACGGTAGCGCTGAATGTGATGCTTCATAACCGATTACTTTGAAGACAGACACCTCTCTGACAAGCTGGTCGGCCTGCTCTTTGAGGCTTTGTGCCGCTGCTGCAGATTCCTCTACCAGTGCAGCGTTCTGCTGAGTCGTTTGATCCATCTGACTTACAGCAATCCCCACCTGTTCGACTCCGGTTGATTGCTCTGCGCTGGCTGAACTGATCTCGGATACGGTGTCAGTTAACTGACGAATGGACGTGACAACCTGTTGCATCGTTTCCCCTGCTTTATTCACCAGCGAAGATCCTTGCCCGACATGCTCTACGCTTGCCGTAATCAGGGTTTTTATCTCTTTCGCTGCGTCTGCACTTCTCTGTGCCAGATTGCGAACTTCTCCTGCTACCACCGCAAACCCGCGCCCTTGTTCACCTGCGCGTGCTGCTTCCACCGCGGCGTTGAGAGCCAGAATATTTGTCTGGAAAGCGATGCTGTCGATAACATTGATGATATCGGCAATGCTGCGCGAGCTCTCATTGATGGACTTCATGGTCTCCACCACATCATCTACTACATTGCCACCTTGCTGTGCAACCGAGCTTGCATTTTTCGCTAGTACATTTGCCTGACGAGCGTTATCTGCATTATTTTTTACTGTCATTCCGAGTTGCGTCATGGTTGATGACGTTTCTTCCAGAGCGCTCGCTTGCTCTTCTGTGCGTGATGAGAGATCGGCATTACCCTGGGCTATCTGCATGCTGGCGGTAGCGACGCTTTCAGCGTTATTGCGAACGCTGATAACCATTCGTGTCAGTGACGATTGCATCTCCTTCATCGCTTCCAGAAGTTGGCCGATCTCATCTTGACTTTCTGCTGCTATTGAACCACTTAGGTCGCCTGCACTGATGCGTTTAGCACAAGTAAGCGCTGTGGCTAAAGGTGTTGTTACACTGCGCGTTAAACGCCAGGCAATCAAGCACCCTAACAGGGTAGAAATGACAGATAGCAACAACATCCAGAGCAGAGATTTGGTAATAAAATCCTTGGTGATTTGTTTTGCAGTAACGACATAGGACTCCTGAAGTTCAGTAAACTCAGTCAATTTGGTAAAATACACTGTCTGAACTTTAGCGATTTCACCCAATACCAGTGCTGTTGCCAGCTCATCCTGATCTTCCATGGCATAGTTAACGGCTTTACCAATTTGTACACTGTACTCTTTTCTGATCTCACTGAGTTGATTGAATAAATCTCTGCCTTCCTTGGTATTAAGCATGCCGTCAAGATTTTTATATATCTCACTTGCCGTGTTGGTTGTCTTCACAATGATGGCTTTTAAGTCTTGCTTCTCCTGAGTCTTATCTGCAGGAAGGAGAATGATATCACGCAGAGTACGTATATTCGTGTTCAGTATGTCTCGGATATCTCGAGACATATCAACTTTCGTCATCCGGTCTTCAGTAATTTCATCAAGTTCTATTTCGATGTTTTTCATAAAGTAATAACTGAGGGATGATAGCGATAGTGTTAATATAATTAATACACCAAAGCCTAGAAAAAGCCGGTTGCCAATACTCATGTTTTTAAAAAAACTCATGTCAATTCCATTTTTTTATTTATTTAACAATTAATTCACCTATGGCAATTTCCTGTTGGATTATCTGCATGCTTTTAACCAGACAGATAATATTAAATTGAATTGCAATAGGTTCCCTGGACGTTCTTACATTTCCTATTATCAATCTATATGCCAAGATACAGGTATGTGGAACTTTTTTGTGGCATATCCCAAAAACAAATGATCCCTAAACGATGAATAGGGACTTGGCCGATTTTTTTACACATTAAAATAAAATTAAATGTTAATTTAATGTGTTAAGTATCTCGTGTTCTACCGTTAACCCAGCATCAAAAACAGATTCAGCATGTTGTATAGTCTTTTGCTATTATAAACACAAGATCGATCGAAAAAAACGATCGTTAAACCGTTTAATTTTTCCTATTCGATCGGTTTTTTCTATCAAGAAAATTAAAATGAAACGCTTCATTAGTATGATTGTCAAAATAAATTAATAAGTTAGATGACTAATGATTTCATTGATTTGTTTTGGTGTGAAAGATTGATGACATTACACGCGAATGTTCAGAGTAAATCATATGCTTGGGGAAAGTCGATGGTAACTCACTTTCTTGTTCGTTTTCGCTTTCATTATGGTACATCAAACCTCCCTTCGATAACAAAGAGCGATTGAAGAGAGGTTTGACCAAACGATTAGTTTAGATCAACATTATTGCTGGCGAAGAACCAGGTTAAAATAAATCCTGCGATGTAAGAGACAACAAGGCCCGAAATATAAACGGCCATTCCAGCAAAAATGCCCTGAGCCGATGTCATTAATGGTATGGAGACCAAACCTGAGGGGCCGAAGACCGTATTCAGACCAACCGGCAATCCCATCCAGGCAATTGTACCAACGAAGAAACCGCCCACAGCACCGCCGCAACAAGCGGTCACAAAGGGTTTCAGGCGTGGGAGAGTAACGCCATAAATCAGTGGTTCGCCAATGCCCAATAAACCCGGGAATATAGCCCCTTTAATTTGAGTTCGTAACAGTGCACCTTTCGGGGCGCGAACAAAAAGGGCCAGTGCTGCCCCGACTTGCCCTGCGCCCGCCATGGCGAGAATGGGAAACAGGGAGTTAAAGCCTTGTGCATCCATCAATGCGAAATAGACGGGGACAAAACCCTGGTGGATTCCGAAAACCACAGCAATCAGGAATAAACCAGCCAGAATGGCGCTGCCAAATGGATTGCCGTTCAAATGCAGGAACAGCCATGACATACCTTTAAACAGTTCGCCGCCGATGGGCATGATAACGACAAAGGTAACAGCGCCTGTAATCAGCAGCGTAAGGGTTGCGGTGAGGATCATATCGAGGTTATCGGGCATTATCCGACGTACGTGCTTCTCGACCCAGGCTCCCAGCATACAAGCCAGTAATACGCCAATAATATTACCGCGTGGGTCTATGGCCAGACCAAAAAAATGTGTCATGCCAGCGTAATAGCCGACAGTTCCTTCTGGCACATAGCGCAAGATAAACAGTGACGCGATGATTGCGCCATTGACGCCGGTTCCGCCAAAAGCCTTTTGTGTGTTAAAACCGATCAAGATGCTAAGAAACGTAAACAAACCGATGCTGAATACTTTCATATAAGCAATCAAGCTTTTTAGCCAGACAGCTTGTGTGGCGCCTTCGACCAGCAGCGTTTGTTGTAATAAGGTGGCAATCCCCAGTAATAAACCCGCAGCAATGAATCCTGGGATGAGCGGTGTAAAAATCGTGGCAAATTTTGTCAGAAAGTTGTGTACCGCACTTTTCTGTTTGGCTTTCATTTGCTGCTTGTTTTGACTCGCCAATAGACGTAAATCTGCTGATTCTTCACTTGTGGATGCTGATTGAGAAGGGGGAGTCAGTAGCGTATTCATCAGTTCGCTGGCGGTTTGCGCTTTGCCGGGGCCAAGAATAACCTGCAACTGGTCGTCACCGTTCACTACACCTAAAACACCGGGTATTTTTTTCAGCGCTTCCAATTGTATTAATTGACGATCCTTCAACGTGAGACGCAATCTGGTCATACAGTTACCGCAGAGAATGATGTTCTCTGCTCCACCGATGAGCTGTAGGATCTGTTCGACCATCGAAACGGTTATTTTTGCCATGATTATTGTTATATCTCCTGCAATGTTTTATGGGTAAAAGCATTGTTTTTATATAGAGTCATGCCAGTGTTTAAGCTGAAATGCCCCCAGGATCATCACAACCGCCGTTTTGCCGTGGCGATTAACGCATTTTCTAGCCCTTTATATCTATACCCTAATTAATTCGATAACCATGTTAACTACCTTCATGTGCCGATGGCAATGCTATGGTTAAGGTGTGGGGGGGCTGCAAGCGGCGTTCAACTCAGTGTCAGACAGATTTCTCATTCCTTTGCCACCTTGCTGCAACGCGAATTATTTAGGGTATATACTTGAACGTGAGTTTCGTTCTGGTTTTCCATCACAACGCTTACTTGCAGATAGGGCAACGATAATGATAACGGCAACGCCTCCCGAAAATCATGCGGTACACAGCACTGAGATAGAGCAGAAAGTCCTTAAACGTTCAATTTTATGCACCTTGTTTATTGCAAGTGCCGGGATTGTTTTCGGTCTGATTTGTGGATCAATGTCGATTATTTTTGATGGTATGTTTTCCATTCTGGATGCCGGAATGTGTTCGCTCTCTTTATTGGTTTCTCGTCTTTTAGGGCAGCCCCATAGCCGGCGTTTCCAGTTTGGGTTCTGGCATGTTGAACCGATGGTACTGGCATTTAATGGTTGTCTTTTGGTTATTCTGTGCTTGTATGCATTTGTTAACGCGATTAAAGGGATTATTGACGGTGGTCGAGAATTAGAGCTTGGCTGGGCTATCGCCTACGCGATTACCATCAGCATTTTTTGTTTTACGCTTTACTTCACACAGCGTCGGCTTAACAGGAAAATCAAATCAGAACTGATCGCACTGGACACGAAAAGCTGGTTAATGTCTGCCTGCATCAGTAGCGCCTTGTTATTTGCTTTTATTCTTTCCTGGTTGATGGAAGGCACCCGCTACGAATACCTCAATGTTTATACCGATCCTTTCGCACTGGCAGTGTTAACATTAATATTAATTCCTGTTCCTGTAAAAACCGTTCTGTCAGCTGTTCGAGAAGTTCTACAAATGACGCCAGACAGCCTTGACTGTAAAATTGAATCTATTATGGCGCAGTTAACGTTGGAATATGGTTTTCTGGATTATTCGAACTATGCGACTCGTATCGGGCGCGGTTTGTTTGTTGAGATCCATATTGTTATTCCTGAGAGCATGGCAAATAGCGGTGTGCAAAAGTTTGATAGGATTCGCGATGAAATTGCGCGATCTATCGGCGAGGATGGCCCTCATCGTTGGTTAACGATCTCCTTCACTCAAGATCCCAAATGGTTGTAGCCTGGTGGTTAAGGTTAAGCTCGGACGATCGGCGATCATTGACGCCAGTAAAAATTCTGCGTGGTGGTGGTATTCGTCATGTTTTGCTGAACGGCGCCTTGTCCTTGAATAAAGCGCAGACCTGATTCCATGTTCCGCTGTTTATCCACTTTGCGGGTGTGCTCGGCGAGGATGACATCACGAGAAGGGGCTTTTATCGCAACAGCAGGAAATGATATCACGGTTGCCGCGTTGATTCGGCTGGTTCCGGGATTCTCTATGGCATGAATGGGATGGGAAAGTATAGCTAAAACGCCTGCGATGAATGACACGTTTTTCATGACAGCACCTCATAGTGAACACTGTTTGTAGTGTTATCGGTACCGTTAAGGAAAACTGTACCGACTCAGAGTTCAACGCTGTGAATAGTGCAAGTATAGTGTGTGCCCCGTTGCATTGAGGCTTGAGCTGAAAGGAATGAAGCCGTGAACGGCCACTCGGATCATCGCTTGCTTCTCCGAAACTGCAGTACAACTTATTCAGAACAGTACGAATGTTCGCCATGCGCAACAGTATAAATAAGCGCATATCAATACGACAAAACCTGTGCGCATGGCGTGCGTGCTATTTAAGGTGAGTCTGGAAGAACGAGGTCAGTTTATCGAAGGGGATGATGTTCACTCGGTCATATAAATCGGTATGATTGGCACCTGGGATGATCATCAGCTCCTTGGGCTCTGCTGCCGCCGCATATGCCGTTTCGCTGAAATAACGCGAGTGTGCTTTTTCACCATGGATAAACAATATTGGACGTGGCGAAATTTCTGCAATATACGTCAGTATCGGCATATTCATGAATGACAGCGGAGTGGTCACCGCCCAGGCATTTCCCGAGTTCACTGCGCGCAGATGGTACCCGCGCGGTGTCATGTAATAATCGTGATAGTCGACCAAAAACTGCGCCTCTCCGCCTTTTAATGTGTTGTAGGGAGGCTGATATGCTGGAGCGCCCTTTTCAGCGTCCATCCACCGCTGCTGGCTCAATTGTTCCAGTGTTTGTGTGCGCTGCTCAAGCGTCACGCTGTCGTTGTAACCCTTTGACATAACGCGCGTCATGTCGTACATGGTGCTGGCAACTACTGCTTTGATGCGTTTATCTACTGCGGCGGCATTCAGCGCCATTCCGCCCCAGCCGCAAACACCAATGATGCCAATACGCCCACGGTCAACGTTGGGTTGCAGGCCGAGAAAATCTACCGCTGCGCTGAAGTCCTCGGTGTTGATATCCGGTGAAGCGATATTGCGCGGTTCCCCTCCGCTTTCTCCAGTGTAGGAAGGATCGAAGGCCAGTGTGATGAATCCGCGTTCTGCCATGGTTTGCGCATAAAGGCCGGAGGATTGCTCTTTCACCGCACCAAACGGGCCGCCCACAGCAATGGCTGGCAGTTTACCGCGGGCATTTTTCGGCTGATACAGGTCAGCGGCCAGGGTGATACCATAGCGGTTTTTAAAGCTGACTTTCTTGTGATCCACCTTGTCGCTTTTGGCAAATGTTTTGTCCCAGTCGTCGCTGAGTTGTATTGGCGATTGCGCGAAGGCCTGGCTGGTGGCTACTGCGCTAACGCTAAAAGCGGCGATGCTGGCACCGGTTATTTTTAGCAAATTACGGCGAGCCACATCGGGTTCATCCTGACGTGAAAGAGGGCTGCCGGTTTCATTGTTTTTGCTCATGGTGATTTCTCCAGATGGGGCTGATGCGGGCTGCATTGCATTTTCACGCCGTATACGGCTTTTCAATAGCAAGATCCTACGTGTTTCTTGCCTAATCCTCCGGCGTAGCAAAACGGCACATGACTTGGAGGAAATCAGCGACGTACTATTGACCCATCGAGGATTGGGGAGGATAGCCATGACGATTCAATACGTGAATAAGCGAGATGCCGGCAGGTCGCTCAACGCAATACATGCAGGTCTGGCGGAAATAATTGGGCACTGGACACAGGGAAAGGAGGATTGTACAACCCCGATTGAAAATCTCTCTTTCTTTCGTCGAGAAGTTCCCACGGAGCCTTGTGCTTGCACAGTTGAACCAAGCGTTTTGTTTGTTGTGCAGGGAGCAAAACAGTTGTTGGTGGGTGAACAACCGTTTGTTTACAATACCGAACACTTCCTGCTCAACTCATTGGATATCCCCGCCAGTTCGCAAGTGCTCAATGCCAGTTTGGAGCAACCTTGCTTGGGGTTTATGCTTCGTCTGGATCTGCGAATGATGGCGGATATCATCGCGCAAAGTGGCATGCCAGTGCCGCGCGACCGTACCCGTGATGGATGCACGGCACTCGGTACGGTCACCTATGCCTTATTGGAACCGTTTGAGCGACTGTTGAACCTGCTGCATGAGCCAGAGGCCATTACGATTGTTGCTCCACTGATTGAGCGAGAGATCCACTTTCGGCTGTTGACGAGCGATCTGGCTGGCCGCCTTTGGCAAATTGCATCAGTAGGGAGTCAGAGCCATCGGGTTGCGAGAGCCATTGATTGGCTCCGCATTCACTATTCTCAGCCGTTTCGCATCGAAGAGCTTGCTGAGCATGTGCAAATGAGCCCATCGACGCTTCATCATCACTTCCGTTTGCTGACAACCATGAGCCCTTTGCAGTATCAGAAATGGCTACGATTAAACGAAGCAAGGCGTTTGATGCTAAACGAAAATCTCGATGCGGCAAACGCCGCTTTTAATGTTGGCTATGAAAGCCCCTCACAGTTTAGCCGTGAGTATGGACGCCTCTTTGGCGTATCGCCTAAACGTGATATTGACGCCTTGCGGAGCAGTGGAATGAAATAACCCGTATCGGCATGCATTTGATGTCCTTTTCAGGATGGGTATCTTAGCGCATTGATAACCAGCGACAGCGCCGGTGCCACCTGACGGCGACTAGCGTAATAGAGGTGGTAGCCCGGAAATAGCGGCCACCAGGCTTCCAATACGGGAATCAGTCGCCCGCTATCAATGTGTGGTTGTGCCAGGTCCAGTGGAATGTAAGCGAAGCCCAAACCATCCAGCGCACCCTGTAGCATCAGGTATGTGTTGTTAAATACCGTCTGCCCTGCGACACGTACCGTTAGCGATTTGCCCTCCTGCTCGAAATCCCAGGCGTAAAGCCCTCCGAGGGTCGGAAGTCGTAGATTGATGCAAGTATGGGCTATCAGATCGCCGGGCGTGTTGGGAATCGTTTTTCCCTGAAGATATTCCGGTGCACCAACCACCGCCATGCTAAAATCAGGCCCGATTCGTACGGCGATCATGTCTTTATCTACGATGCTGCCGACCCGAACTCCCGCGTCAAACTGCTGTGTGACGATGTCCGTCAGCCCATAGTCAACGCTGAGTTCAACCTGTATATCCGGAAACTGCTTCAGCAATGCCTGTAAACGCGGCCAGATGGCAGAGGCGATCGCGTGATCGTGTGCCGTTATGCGCACCGTTCCTGCTGGTTTATCACTGAGCGATCGCAGGGCATCAAGTTCACTGTCCAGCTCGCTTAGCATGGGGGCGAGTGTGTTATAGAGACGCAGACCCGCTTCTGTCAGTGCCACACTACGCGTGGTGCGCATCAATAGCCGGATGCCCAGACGCTCTTCTAAAGCGGTGATGGCGTGGCTAAGCCCCGAGCGCGACATTCCCAGTTGCGCAGCTGCTCGTGTGAAATTTTTCTCTTGTGCTACCTGCTGAAAGGCGCGCAAGTCATTCAGATTCTCAATTGTCATTGTTGCATCCTATGCACATACCCGTTCTGATTTGACTATCTTATCAACTAATCCTTCTGGCTTTACACTTTATGCTGAAATGTCGTTATTGCCGTTGCCCTGGCATTCCATTCACTGACCCTGAAGTACGGAGCCTGTATGAAGAGACTTGCCGTTATCGCTATCTCCCTTGCACTTTCTGTCTCAGCCGTTTTCGCTAAGGAGAACTCTCCCATGATTACTGTATTGCAAAGTGGTGCGAAACCTTCCGTTAAAGGTCCGGCGGAGTATTTCACCGGTACTGTGCGTATTGATTCGCCGTTTCAGGGCACCGAACCTGCCCGTGTGGGCGGTGCTACCGTTACCTTTGAACCTTCAGCTCGGACGGCCTGGCACACACATCCTCTGGGACAAACGCTGATTGTGACCGCTGGTTTGGGGCGGGTGCAGGAGTGGGGTGGGCAGATACGCGAAATTCGCCCTGGAGATATAGTTTGGATACCGGCAGGTGTTAAACACTGGCACGGCGCGGCACCGGAAAACAGCATGTCTCACATTGCGATCGCTGAAGCGTTGGAGGGTAAGGTGGTGGACTGGATGGAAAAAGTCAGCGATGCACAATACGCATTGCCTGAAAAATCATGAGGACAGACAGATGAAGAGAAGCATAAATACTGCTCTGATGATCTGTGCGGCGTTAGCATCCTCAGTGAGTTTTGCTGAAGAATCTTCAGATCCTCATCAGAAGAAAATTGAAGCGATGTTGCAAAAACAGACGCATCCGTTGACGTTACAGCAAAAAAACATCGCTATGATTGCGGCGTATGCGGCAGCAGGCGATCTGCCTGGGCTCAACGTAGCCCTGAATCGCAGTTTGGATACAGGGCTGACGGTTAGTGATTGCCGCGAGGTTTTGGTACAACTCTATGCCTATGCTGGCTTTCCTCGCAGCCTTAACGCGCTGGGTGAATTGATGAAAGTGCTCGATGCACGCCGCTCTCAGGGAAAACACGATGCAGCAGGCAAAGAACCGGGCCCAATACCGACGCCAGAGGAAATGCTGGCAGAAGGAACGCGCAACCAAACAGCGTTGGTGGGCAGCCCGGTAACCGGTTCGCTGTTTGAATTCGCCCCCGCCATCGATCAGTATCTGAAAGGGCACTTGTTTGGTGCTATTTTTGCGCGGGATAATATCGACTGGAAAAGCCGCGAGCTGGCTACGGTGGGCGCGCTGGCGGCGATGAATGGCGTTGAACCACAGTTGAAAGCACATCTTGGGATCAGCATGAATGTGGGGTTGAGTTTGAACCAACTGAAGGAATTGGTGCCTTTTTTCAGGGAACAGGGTCAAGATAACGTGGCGCAGCGGCTTGAGGTTGTACTTGAGTCGGTAAGAAACGGTAATTGAGAGAGATTGCGCCAGGGAAATATCCTGGCGCGGCGTCTACTTGAAACGGAAATATCTACACGGGGCATTTTAGGCGCGACCGCTGGAACGGTGGGAGGCCATCACCCCTTCTTCTCAGAAATAACATGTCGTTCTTCGCCATACCACAGCTGTGAATGTGCCAGATCGACGAATTTACGCTCATCCTCAATGAGTTCCTGAAGCGCCTTTAAGCCTTCTCCTGTTTTTCTTGCGGCAATATGTGATTCCATATCGTCCCACCATAGCTCGGCACACCCATCAAAATCGACAGGATCTGTTTGTCTGGTACGTTGAAGTGCGTGCTGCGCTGCCGCATCTGCGAAGGGAAATGTTTGAATATATCTGCGAATGCCGAGAAGTGCTGCATGCTTGCTAACCAGTGACGCATGATTATTACGCCAGTAACGATCAAATTCTTCCCGTGTTAAGCGGGGATGTCTTTTTACACACATGATGAGTTTTAACATGTTACGACTCCTTTTATTCTGGAGCGTCAAATCTTACACTCTGACAGTAATGTCAGAGTCAAGGGGGGCTTGATGCAAATAGGGAAACTGTCTGAACTGACTGGCGTGAGCATCCGAATGCTGCGCTACTATGAAAATTCGGGTCTGCTTCACCCAACGCGAACGGAAACAGGCTACCGTCACTTCGCTGCACAAGATGTGGATGTAGTGAGACGTATCGTGATGCTGAACCGGGCAGGTTTTACGCTACCGGTTATTGCCAGTGTGCTGAACTGTGTGCGTGCGAAGGCCACACCCTGTGAAACGTTGAAGATAAAAATACGGGAACAGTTGGCACTGATCGACCGTCAGGTTGACGCGTTGGGGGAGAGTCGGGCATTGCTTAATGGGTTGCTTGCTAGATAGTGCGGGGAAGGTTTTCCTCAGAACATGTCATTAAAGGATTAATATGAATAAAAATGATATTTATCTTGGGGTGTTACGATTATCACTTCCTCACATTAGAAATGGTTCGACCAGGGGAGTTCTGGCAAGGCTAAAAGATAAATCGGTGTATTTTGGGCTTTCAGGGCAGAACGGCGAATTTATTGCGTGGGAGGATAGCTGGCTCATTCCTTTAGTGCTGAGTGGTAAGGGCAGTTTTGTAGCAACGCCTCGACATGCTATAAAATGAGGCTTGTGTTATTATGTGAGCCTAGGGTTTCCCATAAGTCAGTTTGATGCGGTGTGAGGATCGCATATTATGATAAATACGACTTAGCGACTGGTCTTATGGGAAGGTTTTCTCATTTTTATATTATTTAGCTAAAGTTGGACCATATTTCAATCTTAGGTGTGTGCTGAATTATCATCTTATTGATGTTGGCTCCCGGATGTTTTTTAACAGAAATAAAACTATCATAATCTACCTTTGCTTCGATCAAACTAGCACAAGTCAGGTCAGCCTGTTTCAAAACTGTACCGGATAAGTCTGCTCTTAATAAATCAGAAAATGATAAGTCAGCACCGGATAAATTTACGCGATTCAGTCTGGCTTTTATTAAACGTGCATTAGAAAGATCTGTATTTTCCATGTTTGCGTCAATGAGAATAGCTCTAAAGAGATCTGCATTAGAAAGATCTGCGTTACTCAAATTTTTCCCTGTGAGGTCTTGATGAGCCAGAGATGCTCCGCGCAGGTTCATTTTACCTCTATCGGTTAAGATTACGGGATCTTGCGGTATACCTAATTCATCTCGTAGTTTCAATGTTCGGCATACATCAAGAAATCTCTGTGAGTCAATTTTATAGCTTTCGATGTAGTGATCTTTTTGTACTTCTACAGTGACATGATTTGGAGTACTTTCTGAGGAGATGAAAGATATTTTGCACCCATTAATATCGTCTAGAAACATGCACATGCCATTTTGAATGTCTTTTTCATTTACCCCAGACAAAGCGTAGATCATACTGTCTACTATCTGGTTGTAGAATTTATCATTAGCGCGTGTTATTCCACCAAAAGTGAATATATTTATTATGTGTTCAAGAATACCTTTTGGTGATGTTGCTTCTTTTATTGCGCTGTCTGTTCCAGTTCCTACTGCAGATAAACAATGTAATAAAGTGCTTGGAGATATGGCATTTATGCTCATGCTTAACTAGCCTATATTTTATATTGCTGAGAATAAATATGATTACATCAATTAGTCGGCTTAATAATAGGGTGATATGCGTAATTTAATGCGTTAATAATCTGAAGAAGACTGTTTTGCGAGATATTTACATGTAATGGAGCTCGGCCTTCCGGGCTGAATAAAATCGAGCCATTCATTTGTAAAGGGTTTTGGACTCGTTAGTTTTACCTGATTGTGGGAGAGGAGATAACGTGATGAGAACATTCAGGATCCCTTTCAAATCCCCCAAAACATAAGATTAATAGCACCCTTAATTTCATCGGCATACTCGCCAAGATCCGCGATCTCTTCGCCAATCACCTCAACGGGAACACTCGATAGCTCAGTGGTCATCAGCCGATAATCGTCGCCGTTGATGCGAATCTCAGGGAACAGCATCTTATTCACTTTCTCAGACAGGTGATGTGATTCGATAAGCGGGATAACTATGCGCCGTTTCGGCGTCTCGACAATATCACTTTGCACATCAACAAACATCTTGTAGTGACTGGCGCGTTTGTATTGATAAACAATGAATTGCATGATCACCAGTTCCTGTTTTCATCCGCAAACGAGCCATTCTGTGCGATAAATCGGGCGACTTCCTCCATCCCTTCGCGGTTTTCTTTCTTCCACTTTTCTGCCTTTATGCGGCGAGCTTCTTTGCCAATAACATCATTCACCAGCCCAGAGATGTTGATTCCAGCAGCACTCAGAACCTGATAATTGTCTTTGTCCACGGTAACGCTTACGTGGTGTTTCATGATAGTACTCCTATTGTGTGCATACTTTGAGTATATACTTCACGTGGTTGTTCAGCAATTAGTCAAAATTCAACGCCAACCGTTTAAGCTCCTCAAAGGCATAAACCCGAAAAACATTACGGTGCTTCGTTTCCTGCGGAATGCACTGATGGCTTACGATAGCGTATTTCACGCTCCCGAACAGCCGCTCAATTGCGGATCTAGCACGATGTAGAAAGCATATATCCAAAGCTTTTGAGTATGAGCGAACAATTAGTACCATGAGTAGATATTGTTAGATAAAGCCCTAAAGAATCAGTGAGCTTGTATGTTTTTTCTAGGCTTTTGGCTGAGCGGATCTTGCTATCAGTTAACATGGGCGGGTCACTCCGTTCATCGAACTGAATGACCTGTAATTTGACTCACTTTTTTCCGGATACCTAGGGATAACTAAGAACGCATTGGGAAAGATTTTTACGCCACTCTGCTTACATTAAAAACACATAGGGATTTACGGGAACGCATCGGAGGGTATAAAAGCAAAAACCCAGCCATAGGCTGGGTTTTCTGAAGAAGTGGTGCCCGGACTCGGGAACATTCAGCTTTCTATTAGGTTGAACGGCAGCATAAATTTTAACCATGTCGGTTGTCAAGACCCGTGGGTTGACCCCGCTTTTTTGGCTGTTCAGAACGGATGAGTTTGCAAACCGCATGGCAAGCTGTCGGACTCGTTCTTTCTGTTAGTTTTCTTGCGCCATCATTAAAACGTAATGACATTAGCGTTACGTGTGCTGTATGATTATCATCCAGATGACCGGTCGGAGGGTGACATCATGTCAGCGACACACAGCGTTTCAGTTAAACGCGAAACATTAAATTTACGCATCAAGCCCGCAGAGCGCGATCTGATTGATCGTGCGGCGAAGGCCAGAGGAAAGAATCGCACTGATTTTGTTCTTGAGGCTGCGCGTGCCGCCGCAGAGGAAGCGTTGATCGACCAGCGGATCATCATGGCAGATCCTGAAGCTTATCAAGAATTCCTTGCGCGCTTGGATCAAGCTCCTTCGCCTAATGCCGCTCTGCGCAAAACCATGCAAACCCCTGCACCGTGGGAGCAGAAAAAATGATTTCCGCCCCTGAGCCACTTCACGCTAAGCATGAACTTTCCGCATTCTGCTGCGGCGTGGAGTCTATGGATAACTGGCTGAAACAGCGGGCGATGAAAAATCAGGTCACTGGCGCATCACGGACTTTCGTCAGCTGCGATGGCTCCAAAGTGCTGGCGTATTACTCGCTGGCTTCCAGTGCTGTGGCAACAACTGCTGCACCCGGACGATTTCGCCGCAATATGCCCGATCCGATCCCGGTGGTAGTGCTGGGACGTCTAGCGGTAGATAAGTCATTGCATGGTCAGGGTGTTGGCCGAGCGTTGGTACGTGATGCTGGGCTGCGTGTGATTCAGGTGGCGGATACTATCGGCATTCGCGGGATGTTGGTTCATGCGTTGTCTGATGAGGCTCGGGAGTTTTATCTACGGGTGGGATTTGAACCTTCGCCGATTGACCCGATGATGTTGATGGTGACGCTGGGGGATTTGATAGAAAGCCTGTAACTTGAAATCGCTGCTTCTGTGCGGATATTTCAAAAGCTCTTATTTAATCTTAGATTACCCCCGGCAATTCTATGTAATGTTGCTATAGTCTTGCCATAAGTGAGTTCGAAGGAGTTACGGATGAAGGAACTCGTTCTGGATATTGCATGCTTTATCTTTGGTATAATTTATTACTATTAATAATCAATCTGTACCTTTAGCTTGAAACGATCATTTCCGTTGTCTCATATATGCTCGAGGTGTGCTTCCGGTCATATTCTTAAAAAATGTGGCGAAAGCACTGTCGCTGGAAAACTCTAAAATGCTGGCCACTTCAGTGATCGGGTGTGTTTCTGCCAGTAATTCAATCGCCTTAAACAGCCGCCATTGTTGGCGCCATTGCTGATAGTTGAGCCCCGTTTCTCTCATCATAATGCGACTGATGGTTTTTCCCGTGGCTCCATTGTTCACGGCGAGTTTTCGTAGTGGTGGCGGTATTTCCATTTCACTCAAACAGTGCAAACGTCGGTCTTTTGGTAGTGGAAGAAGCGTTGACTCGCGTTGGGCACTGTGAATTTCATCCTTACACACAGCCCAAATGCGCGCTGCCGCGCCGCACTGCCAGTTCATAGAAAAATTCGCGAAAGCAATACGTTCTAATATTTCACGCAATAGTGCTGTCACGCTTAATACTTCCACATGAGGGCTGAAGGTCGGATGGCGTTGGTTATCGACATAGATAGAGCGATACCCAACAACACTACGAATTTGAACACGATGCACAATGTTAGGGGGGATCCAGGCAATACGGGCAGGCGGTAACAGGCAAATACTGTCGTTAAGCGTGATGCGCATACAGCCTTGTTGGCTAAACAGTAACTGTCCCTTTTTATGCCAATGATGACCGGAATCATGCTGAGTTAGCTCAGAGGCAATACCTACGACATCATTGTCATGCTCATCAGGATTAAATACGGAATCTGCGGGTATCCATGCCATAAAATGTCCGATTTTATAAATTTTATGTCTGCCATTTTGTAATGGGGAAGATAATATTATGTTACTTTCTCAAAACTTAACACTATAGCAACATAAATGGTTATGCAACGAAAACTAACTTTGACTTTGGCAACGTCCATGATGATGTTTCCGCAGGTGGTAGAAACGATATACAGCCCTGCTTTGACGCACATAGCCGATGGGTTTCATGTCAGTGCTGAAGTCGCAGCACAAACGTTATCCAGCTATTTTTTTGCTTTTGCGCTTGGCGTGGTGGTTTGGGGGCGGTTATGCGATGTCATTGGGCGACGACCGGTCATTTTACTGGGTCTTGGGATATACCTGTTTGCTTCCATTATGGCTGTATTAAGTGACACTTTCGCTCTCTTGCTGGGCGCACGTGTAATGGCTGCTTTTGGTGCAGCAGTCGGATCAGTGGGAACGCAAACAGCGATTCGAGATTGTTTTAACGGACAAGAACTGGCACAAGTGTTTTCTCTGATGGGAATAGCAATGGCAATCAGTCCAGCAGTGGGGGTACTGAGTGGCACAGTGCTGACGCATTACTGGGGATTTCAGGGCGTGTTCACTGGCCTGGCTGTATTAGCTGCCCTACTACTCGGTTACGCAGCATGGCAATTGCCCGAAACCCGCCCGCGACAGAGAGTGCAGGATCCTTTTTTTAGCACGTTCAAACGCATGTTAAAAGACAGTGATATTTGGCGTAGCGCTGTGCTGGTCGCACTGCTTAATATTTGCATGTTTGGTTATTACCAGCTTGCTCCCTTTCACTTTGAAGCACTGGCTATTCCACCGCAGTGGTTCGGTTATACCGGCCTGGTACTGGCTATTGGCGTAGGTATCGGCGCTGTAGTGAATAAGGTGTTAGTAGCCAGAAACTGGATGTTTATATCGCTGTTGATATTGGCTTGTGGGTTAGGACTGTTGGGCGGGATAGTCATGTGGGTAATCGAAAACACCCTGTGGTTTGTATTAGCGATGATACCGGTTGTCATGGCTTACGGTATCGCCATACCCAATATTTTGGCTCGGGCGCTACGCCGTTATAAAGATTGCGTCGGAACGGCTGGCGCTATCTTGGGGCTGATGTACTACGTGATGCTGGGTGGTGGTTTGGTGTTAGCCGGTTTAACACAACGTTTAAGCGTGGTATTAATTATCAGCACGCTGTTGATGGGGATAATGGCGTTGAGTATTTCGCGAGAAGAACGAAGATCGAATACAGCGAGTATTCAAGATAGTTAAGCGGTTATCGAGGGTGTGTCCCACAATTCATTTTCATAGTCTGACGGCTATGGAACGCTGTTTAGTAATTAAGTATTAGTATCATCGATGAGGCGTTTTATTAAAACTTAACAATGGAATGGCTATCATGTTAATTGAAGTTGAATCAAGCAAACATAAAGTCACATTGGATGGCATGGAGGTTGGGTATTTTTTTTCTAAAGAGTCGTTATTGGATGGCTTTGAAAAAAGACAAGTGGATATTCCAAATTTATGCCGTAAAGGTACATGTGGCTGTTGCAAACTGCTTTTGCTTAAAGGTGCGGTGAAACAAGATAATCAAACCGCATTGACACAAGAAGAAATGGAGGGAAATATAATTTTGGCTTGTTGCTCTTACCCAAGAGAAGATATTGAAGTTGAAATCTATTAAGCAGGAGGCTTATTATGAATGATATTGGTGCAATTTTGAAAAAATGGGAACGTGCTTCTATTGTACGAACACGTCCACGACGTATCCTTAATGATAAAGATTGCCAGGCCGCACGATTTTTTCCTCCAGAACGTTTGCCGCTTTGTATGCATCCTGAAGTGATGAAAATGGGCGATGAAGTGCTTCGCTTTATTCAAGTGCAAACTTTATATCATTATTTAAATGGCATTGCCAATATTGAGCTGGATATCATCAATGATTCTAGTCATAAACTCTATAAAAATAAGGTTGGTCTTGAATTTCCTTTGGATATGCGATTAGAGGCATTAACGGTTGTTGTAGATGAATCTTATCATGCATTAGTAGCGCTGGATCTTAGTAATCAAGTTGCGCAAATGACGGGAATTTCCCCAATTCATATGCCAGAGGATACTGAAGCATCATATGCTTTGGCGATGGCACTTAGCGTGGCTCCTGAAGCGTTGAAAGAATTGGTTCGGTTGGTCTGCGTATCGCTTTCGGAGCAGGCATTAACAACAGATTTGATAGATGTAATAGATAATGAAAATATTTTCCCCACCTTTTATTCGGTGATGAAAGATCATGTTGCAGATGAGGGGCGTCATGCGCGTTTTTCTCAGTTGGTGCTGGAGTATATATGGTGTCATAGCAATAGTGCGATGAAAGAGGCGATGAAAAACCCGATAATAACCTTCATAGAAGGATACTCGACAGATAATATTTCAAAATCTTTAGGCGTACAAATATTGCGCGAAGTAAATATGGATGAATCGACTATTTCTATGGTTATTACCGACACGCATCCTCCAGCTACAACTAAACCGTGGGAGGCAAATAACATTGTTACCAAGCAAATGTTACTTGCCTTAAAGAAATCCGGAGTTCTTCCCGATCTTGCATTAATGAAATAATTGTTCTTATAAATAAACTTAAATTTATTTAGTAAATTTTCATCAGTGACACAAGTAAATTATTTTTAATTTGGAGGCTTCATATGGACTTATTAAATATTGGTTTCATGGGTGATGTGTCACTGGGTGAAAAAATCTTCACAGATATAGCGGAATCCGCTCATAGCGTTAATTTTTTTTCAGAAATTACGGCCGGTAACGAATGTTTTGATTTAGTTGTAATGAGTGATAATTGTCAGCATACAATTAACTTATTACAAAAGTATGCTAAAAATATCATTCTAGTAGCTTCAAGTATAAGCAATGTTGTTGATTCTTATATAATAAAAAACAATACTAATTTGTGTGTCTATTTTATTTCTAACAAAAAGCCAGGTTATCTTTGTAGGTATACGACCGACAAAGAATTACATGAGCATGAAAGTAATACCGACTGGCTTAGAGAGCAGATTAATGATATCACTATTTCGCTTTCTCGCGGCGAAGAGCCAGAGCCTTCATTTGTTCCTTACTACATGAATGAAAAATTTTATACGGAAACGCCAGAACGAATTCGTAGGTTGATATCTGTCCTGTTACAAAGACTTGGCGATCAAAGTGGGGGTACCTGTGTCAGTAATTTCGCATATCATACGTGGTTGGCAGATACTGAGTTTTTGACCATTCCCATGGAGCAAGGGCTTATCGATGATCTTTACGCCTGTCACTTTTTTTTCAACGAAACAGGGGAAGCAAAACGGAGTAAATACGTCAAAACACATGTCATGATAACCGTATTATCTCAAGATGCAGGCTCTCTGGTAACAGTTTCAGGGGATGATTCGCGTTTTCAGCGTTTTACACAATATCTAGACACATTACAGCAGGCGTCGGTTGATCCTGTCTATGCGCCTATCGTAGCTGAAGATGGAGAGTTGGTACAACTAAGCAGTTTCAATAATACCCATAATGATGCGCTGCTCCAGCATGATGTTATCACCTTATTTCGGCATATGGCCTCACAGTTCCCACAGTCTATGGCTTTGTATACGAATGAGTGCTGCTACAGTTATGGTGAGTTAGATATTGCTTCCGATAAAATGGCCTGTTGGCTGCTGGGACGTAGCACAAAAAATTCCCAAGTGGTGGCAGTGTCTTTACAGAAGTCTGTTTTGCTGTTGATTGTACTGCTTGGTATTTTAAAAAGTAATAAAACTTATGTGCTCCTAGACCCACAGGCACCGGCAGAACGGAATCAGCGAATACTTGACGATGCGCAGCCAAGCCTAATTTTGGCTGAAACACCTTTTCTAGCGAAGAATACACCTTGTGTGTGTCCGGTTGATATTGACTACGAAAAAATGCAGGTTGATAGTCAGATGTTGCCGATACCAGTAAATGGGCTTGCTTATATTTGCTACACTTCTGGCACTACTGGCATACCCAAAGGGGTCATGATTACCAGGGCCGGCCTCAGTAATGTGGCACAGAATCATCGTGACTTTATTGGGCTGAAGCCTGGAAGTCGTGTGCTATCTATTGCCTCTTTGGGATTTGATGCTTTTGGCTGGGATGTGTTTGGTGCTTTTGTCAGTGGGGCTACAGTCTATCTGGCGTCCAACACCTTACATAATAATGTCAAAGCTCTGCACCATTATCTCGTTAAGCATAGAGTAGAGCATGCAACGCTCACTCCGGCTGTTTTAGAGCTACTGCCTCGCGAGTCTTGGGACGAGTTACGTTCATTAATTGTTATGGGCGACGCACCCCCGGAAAATGTAATTACTTGGTGGTCTACCCAGACTCGTTTATTCAACGGCTACGGACCGACTGAAGCAACTATTGCAACATCTTTGTGCGAATATACTGAAGGTGTCAGTTGGAATTGTATAGGTAAGCCATTACACAATTATCGATGTTATATTCTTGATAAAAATAATAACCTACTCCCCATTGGGTTTGAGGGGGAGCTTTGTATTGCAGGGATAGGTCTTGCTAGCGGTTACCTAAATCAACCGCTACTTACTAATGATAAATTTGTAACATTCAGAATGTCGGGCAGCTATCATGATGAACGTATTTATAAAACTGGCGATGTGGCCAAATGGGATGGCTTGGGGAATATTATATTCATCGGTCGCAGAGATAACCAGATTAAAATACGAGGGATTCGTATTGAAACGGGTGAGGTTGAAGCAGCAATACGGAACCATCAGCAGGTAGTAAGTGTTTGTGTATTGGCTAAAGGTCAAGATAGTGATAAAAAACTGGTAGCATTTGTGCAAACAATGTCTTCCAACATTAGCGAAGCTATTTTACGTGATTCATTGGTTTCACTACTTCATCCAGCAGCGATCCCAAGTGTATTCGTCTTTTTGGCATCATTGCCTTTATCTTCTAATGGAAAAATCGATCGTCATCAATTAGAAAATTTTCCGTTGGAAGATATTGCTCGGGATTTTGTAAAGGCAGAAACAAAAACTGAATCCATTTTAGAGCGGATAGTTGCAAAAGCAATAGACTGCATTCATGTTGATGTAACTCAAGATTTTATTAGTCTAGGTGCGCACTCGCTCACAATGAGCAGAATTGTGGCATTAATCGCTCGCGATCTTGATTGTCGATTAAGCATTGCAGATATATTTCAGCGCAATACTGTTCGTAAATTGGCAGGATTTATTGACGAACAAAACACGGTAACGAGACAAATTGTGGTTATCAGTCAAGAGAGACAGGGGCCACTTAGCCCGCAACAGCATTTACTGTGGTTCCTGAGCGCCTTAAACCCAGATGATTGTAGCTATAACCTTCCTATTGCTATTGAGATCCGCGGTGCACTTGATTTAGAATTATTTGAAGACGCTATCAATTTCATCTATGAGAAACATGAAAGCTTGCGTACTCAGTTTGGCGACTTGCAAGGAGTTGCGTATCAATATGCCAATCCCCACACACCAATAAATCTTCGCGATCACTATATTGATGCTCAACATGAGTCTGTGGATGCTATGGTCAAAAGATTATGTGCTATACCATTTGACATTATCAAACATCCCCCAGTTGTGTTGCGATTAGTAAAGTATGGTGATTCACATCACGTGTTGATTTGGATAAAACATAATATTATAACTGATGCTTGGAGTGAGAAGTTAATACTTAACGATCTTTGTCAGTATTATAATAATGTGAATTATCAAACGGAACTTTCGATATCTTCGTCGACAATACAGACAATAGACTTTGCTAATATGTTGAAGGATAGGTCTAGCGAGGATGATATTACATACTGGCAGCAACAACTTAAAGGGTGTGAAGAGCTGGATTTTCCCCTGGATAAATCACGTCCAATGTTACCCGATCACGCTGGTGAGGTAGTTCACTATTACTTCGACTCTGTTTCAACTGACTTACTGGCGGCGAAAGCAAAAGAAAATGGTGTCACGCCATTTGTTCTGCTGCTTTCAGCGCTCAACTATTTATTGAGTAAATATACTCATCAGCAGGATATCGTCATTGGAACAGCAATTGCTGCTCGTGATGATGTGGAGAGTGCTCAAGTCAGTGGTTTTCATGTCAATACGGTACCTCTAAGGACTGTTTTGAGTGCAGATGATAGCATCGCTAACCTGATCGAAAAAACGGCGGCAACTTGTATCAACGCCTGGCGACATCAATATCTGTCCTTTGACAAAATTCTTCATCTTATTGAGCAGGAACGAGTGCCGAACAAAAATCCACTCTTTCAAATCATGGCTATTTTACAAAACACGGGAGACCGCTGCCAAACCAACTTGAACGGTTGCACCTTGCAGCGTTTGCCTGTGGTGTCAGGATTTTCAATGTTCGATATGACGTGGAACTTCAGCTTGGAGGAAAACGGTTTAGCGGTTGAACTGCATTTTTCTAGTGAACTGTTCAATTTTGAATCGATGAGGATGATGTTGGATAATTATGAGCAAATCCTCAACGAGCTACTTACACTTCCTGTATTGACGCCACTTACGTTAGTCAATCCATTATGTAAAGCAGAACAACGCTGGTTACTCTCTCAGGCCAGTAACTTAAATAGCAGCGTACGTAAGACCTTGCTTGATCAAATACAGACTCTAGCCCATACCAGACCCAATAATATCGCGGTGAGTTGCGACCACAATCAGTACAATTATGGACAATTGTGGGCTGCATCGGAATATATTGCCCAAGCGTTACATGCGCTAGATAGCGAAGTTTTCTCCGTGGGTATCATGATGGAAAAGAGTTGCCGAGTGGCAGCGTTGATACTCGGAGTACTTAGAGCGGGCAAACATTATGTTCCTATAGACGTACATTACCCGGCTGAGCGTATACGTTATATGATTGACAATGCAAGCATGAAAGTTCTTGTGACTGACGATGAAGCTAGGTCACTACAGTGTGGTGTGACGCAAATACCCTTTAGCAAGCTCGCAATCCCACCCAATTCTCCTGTGAAGCTTGAGAGCCCTGAAGATAATAGTCTTTCTTATATTATGTATACCTCCGGATCAACAGGTAATCCCAAAGGCGTTATGGTCACCTACGGAAACTTAAATAATTTCACTAACTCTTTAGCTGACACGCTCACTCTAAGCATGAAGGACAAGATATTAAGCTTAACTAGCATTAGTTTTGATATATTTGGACTTGAGTTATTTTGCAGCTTGGTTAGTGGTGCTCATGTGGTACTCTGCTCGCGCGAAACAATAATGGACCCAGTAAAGCTGTACCATTTTATTCTGCAGCAGCAACCAACAATTATTCAGGCTACACCCACCGTATGGGGGACCATTGTCAATCACTTACCCGCATCATCAGATGGCATGCTTACGGTATTGTGTGGTGGTGAAAAAATGCCTAGTGCTCTACTAGGTCCGTTGCGTCGAATTTCCAATCGAGTGTTGCAGGTTTATGGGCCGACGGAGACCACAATATGGTCAACCTGTGTTGACCTGACAAACACAGGTGACAGTGCCTGTATTGGTAAGCCGATCAATATGACTGATGCTTATATAATGAATGATCAGGGATGTCTTGTGCCTAGCGGCGCATATGGTGAGCTCTGCTTGGGAGGCGCGGGGGTTTCACCCGGCTATTGGAATAATCCAGAATTAAGCGCTAAATCATTTGTATACCGAGAAGTATTTGGCATTGAGCGATATCTATATCGTACTGGTGATATTGTACGTCTTAATCGACAAGGACTATTGGAATATGTAGGGCGTAACGATCTACAGGTAAAGATTCGTGGGCATAGAATTGAACTGAGTGAGATTGATCTTAAGTTATCTTCGTTGGATAATATAGAGAAGTCGTTAAGTTTGATTATGGGGGAAGGCCATCAAGCAAGCATTATAAGTTATGTGAAATTGACTTCAGGTAGTGAATTAAATGAGAGTGTGGTGAGAGCGAAATTGAAGGAGCTCCTACCAAATATAATGATTCCTGCTGGTTTCGTGGTATTGAGTGATTTCCCTCTTACCAATAATAACAAGATCGATGTTCGTAAATTACCTTTGCCTAAAATAACCAGATCTTTATCAGAACTAGACTATGTCCACCCATCCAATGGGATGGAGTGTACGATGCAAAGTATCTGGCAGAGAGTACTAGAGCAGGATCAGATAAGTGTAACTGATAGTTATTTCAGTTTGGGTGGTAACTCACTGCAAATTCCTCAACTACTCCATCTTATATATCAGGAGATGGGTGTTTTAATAACTATCCGTGATTTTATTATGCATAATCATATTCGTGAATTGGTCTTGCTGATACAGAGTGGGGATAGTGGGGTGTCGCATGACATCCATTAACATCCTTCACTGTGGGCGTCTACATTACATAAATTATAATCAGTCTGTTCGGTTGTCAGTTAGAATCGATTTATGTAACAACTTAATCAATATTTATGGTGGTGTACCCGCTAGCCAAGAGCCTTTAATTTATGATTCCCATATTGCCAGTGTCAGTCATGGCGGAGCCTGCAATGCCTCGCAAATTCATCTTGTACCACACTGTCATGGTACTCATACTGAGTGCGTAGGCCATATTTTACCAGAGAAGTATCATGTGGCCGATATAAAATTTGAGCCATTTATTGCAGCTACTTTTATCAGGGTAACTCCACAGCGCATAGATGCAACGACAGAGGAATATAATGCTTATGCTAACAACAGCGATTATGTCATAACTCGTGTAGCAATAGACAATGCACTAACGTTTTTTAGTGCGGATTACTTCCAGGCATTGGTCATTGCATCCGATGCAGTAGGTTGGTTACCGGAAGGAACTTCTGCCCCTTACTTTACATATCAAGCTATGGATCGGATCGTTGCATTGGGAGTGCGCCATCTTTTAGTGGACATTCCATCAATTGACCGTCTACACGATGGTGGTCGCATGGACAATCATAGATGCTTTTGGGGGATTAATGAAAATGTAGGTATTAAACAGATGCGGGCCAGTTGCTCAGTTACCGAGATGATTCGGGTTCCGCAGGAGATATCGGAAGGCCACTATTTTTTGTCAGTTTACTTACCAGATATTTCTGGAGATGCGCTTCCCAGCATGCCTATGCTATTTCCGTTTTCTTTAATGGACGACATTAAATTAATTATTCAGGTTACCTGCAACTAAATAAATTACTTACGCTTCAGCAGCCACTCTCACCTGCTAGTGAGCATCGTAACGAAAATCTGTTCATTATTACTCATCAAACGTATGAACTTTGGTTTAGACAATTAATATTAGAGATTCATTATGTTATAGATGCCATTGAAGTTGGGGAAATCCCCACTGCCATTGATGCTGTGCAACGAGTCAATGCCATAACTCAGACAATAGTTAATCAAATTAGTGTAATTCGTACGCTAAAATATCATGAATTTCAGCGATTTCGTAGCTATTTGGGGACGTCTAGTGGTTTACAGTCTTGGCAATTTGCGGGCATAGAGGCCATATTAGGCAAAGTAAATCAAAAAAAGATGCAACAATATAATAAAGATAGTGCTATCCAGCATAGCCTGGAGGAAATTATCCGACCAGTTTCCTTGTGGCAGGCAGTTAAATCTCATTTATTGAAATGGTCCGATATTTCTGGAGTTGAATCTAGGGATATAATTGAACTGATAAAAATTTTATTAGAAAAACCTTCGTGCGAGTCATTGTTGCTTAATCACCTTCTAGACTTGGATGCTCTTTTGCAGGAATGGCGATACCAGCATGTAAAACTGGTAGAACGGACCATCGGTCTAAATCGAGGGACTGGCGGGACATCAGGGTTAGATTATCTGAAAACTACCTTATTCACGCCAATATTTGAAGAGTTGTGGGAAGCATTTAACTAAATCCCCCTTAGTTTGAATGGGTTTCACACATGGTTTTAAAATTGTCGCACTGACGACTATAAGTGATAATCGATGAACATATTACCTACGCTGAGTTTATCGCGTTGTCTAAAAAAGCTTACGCATCAGAGTCATCAGACCACTGTGCGAATGGTTTTTTTCCCCCATGCTGGTGCTAGTGCGAGTATTTTTTCTTCATGGGTTGAGCTCATGCCTTCTAACATTGAGATGTTTGCTGTGGAATATCCTGGGCGTGGGGGACGTATATCTGAGAATGCCGTTTGCGATCCGCAAAACTTGATTAACGAGATAGCACATGCATTGGAGTTGTTGCCAAATAAGCCCTGTATTTTTTTCGGGCATAGTCTTGGGGGCAGGCTGGCGCTGGCAGTTTCTTTAATAATCTCGAAGCCTCCTATACAGCTCATTGTTTCTGGTTGTACAACGCCTTATTTAGCTCGGCATAATCATTTTTTACGTCTTACTCGTAATTTAATGATCTATGAGTTGATAAAATCAGGAATGGTTAACTTTAGCACTTTCAGTGATTCTGACTTGCTTGATTATTATTTACCACTCATCCGTGCGGATATGTATCTCGCAAATCAGTTGGTTTTTTCACGTGAAACTTACTGTTATTTCCCTATACTTTTCTATTTTGGGGAGGATGATCCCTGGTTAAACGAAGAAGATGTGGAGGATTGGAAGCGATTGACTGATGGAAAGTTTGAACAGATTAAATTACCTGGCAACCACATGTTTATTTATCAGAAAAAGGAAAAAGTAATCGATTTCCTTCAGTGTAGGCTAAATGATTTTAAATAACAGACTGAATTATAACGATTAATTAAGCTGCTTGTATTGATTCTATGGCAGTAGACAGATCTGATTACCGTTGTGAGGACAGTATGAGGCGCAGGTTCTTGCGCAGGAAGACAGAATTCGATGAATAGCTGAGCGTAATGTTGCTTCCGTTGGCTTCCAAGTAGCAATGAGCTATTTGTCTTACGCTCGTAAAACAAAGTTTGACACCGATGATTAATTATCATTACCCCAGTCAGAGTTAATTACTGATCCTTCGCACAACTAAACGCACCCTGAGCAGGTTAATCACTCAGGGAGTGTTCACGATGAAAATAGCCTTTTGCTGCTTGCCAGCACTTATCCTCTCCGCCAGTGCCTCTGCTGGTGCCGTCATTTATACCGACAGCAAGCATCCGGTGCCGGATGGTCAAAATGCCCCCGTCGTTTTTCTGGATGCGCAAGAGCATGTTCATGTAAGTATCCCGCTAAACCGGGCCATTCATTTTTAGATGTATTTCGGTTCATTGGTGTTACCCCATTTCGGAGAGAGGAGGGAATGTGATGCAACATTCAGGATCCCCCTCAAATCCCCCAAAACATAAGATTAATCGCATCCTTAATCTCATCCGCACAGTCGCCAAGATCCGCGATAGTCTCACCAATGACCTCAATGGGAACGCTCGATAGTTCAGTTGTCATCAGCCGATAATCTTCGCCGTCGATGCGAATCAGCGGGAACAGCGTTTTATTCACTTTCTCAGACAGATGGTGTGCTTCGATAAGCGGAATGACCATGCGCCGCTTGGGTGTCTCGACAATATCACTCTGCACATCAACAAACATTGTGTAGTGACTGGCTCTTTTATATTGATAAACAATGAATTGCATGCTCACCAGTTCCTGTTTTCATCAGCAAAGGAGCCATGCTGTGCGATAAATCGGGCGACTTCCTCCATCCCTTCGCGGTTTTCTTTCTTCCACTCTTCAGCCCTGATGCGGCGGGCTTCTTTGCCAATGGCGTCATTCACCAGCCCGGAAATATTGACTCCGGCAGCACTCAGAACCTGATAATTGTCTTTGTCCACGGTAACGCTGACGCGGTGTTTCATGATAGTGCTCCTCTCGTGTGCATACTGTGAGTATATACTCCGTGTGGTTGTTCAGCAATTAATCAAAAATTAACTCCAACCGTTTAAGTTCCTCAACCGTATAAAACCGAAAAACATTGCGATGCTTCGCTTCCAGCGGGATACGCTGATGGCTGACGATGGCGTATTTAACGCTATTGAACATCCGCTCAATAGCTCGCTTTATCTGCGGATCGGGCACGATATAGAAAACATACATCCAAACCTTCTGAGTGCGAGTTATCAAATGCTGGGTGATTATCGCCTGATAGCGGGCCTTGGTTTTCAGGTGGCGCTCAGTCTCAACGGCGATAACCGTCCCGTCAGGCAACGTTATCACCCCGGCCGGGCGATGATATGCCTGATAACGGCTACGGAACGTTGAACAGGTGCCGCTAATCCACCCATAAGCGCCTTTCTTCTCCAGAATGAGTCGTGCTAGCTGATTATCAAGGTGCTGCGCCAGCCTCCAGCCAGTGACTTTCGAAGGCTCAAACCGTGCAGGAAAGCTATCCTCATGGGGTGTGATAACAATGGCTAATCCGTCATTGGTGATTCCCCACAGAGAGATTTTCACCATTCTGGTGTTTATTTCATGCTTTTGGATCAACCCCATGCTAATGGCTTTCGCCAGCAGCAGATAAAGCGATTTGTGATTTTTAAAATCAAACAGCAGCATCAGGTTTTTAAAACTACTGTAGGTTTCTTGTTTCAGAAAATTGAGCAGGACACGGATCTTTTTGTGATTACGCGCCCGTCGTTCACTGTGATCGTAAATAAGCATGCATCCTCCTTCACATTGTATTGGACTGTTCTCTCTTCTGGCTTTATCGCCTCATGGCATGGGGGAATACCTTCGCCCACTGGCATGAGTCGATGTCATGAGGTGATCTCGTGAGGCAAAAGAGGTGGCCGCATTGCGGCCATGTGCTGGGAAGTAGACTTCCCAGCATAAAATGGCATGCGCCAGTTCATGCGGGCTGGACGCCCTTATTCCCTGGTGCATGGGGGTAATGTCGCGGCTGGACGCCACGCCAAAACCCCCAAGGTCAACGGCGGCACACCGTCGCGCGCTACGCGCGACTAACCCCTTTGAGACGCCGTTTTTTGCCCCTTTTTTCTTTTGCCCGTTCCGGTCAGCGAAAAAATAGGAAAACGACTTCAAAGTGGTTAGTCGCGCCGCGCTACCGGCTTTTGGCCGGAGACTTAGCCGCGACGGTGTGCGGGGCAAGCCCCCCACAAAAACCGGCATTCTGGGGAATGCCTTTTTGCTCGCTGGGGCGGCAAAATTTTTGCGGCTCCCCCCGGCCAGCTCGGTTCCCCTTGGGGAAAACGCTCGCCGGTGGGTTCGGGCGACGCAAATTAGCCATTTCTGCGAAATGGAATTTACTCGCCTCACGCCACTTATTAATTCCTGCGGAGCGCAGAAATTAATAAGCCTAAATGCGTCATGCTTGGGGTGTCCGCAGGGCTGCATTTTTTCCCCCGGTTGAAGTGCGTTGTTTGGGAATGCTAGCGAGAAAGGGGAGGTGTGGCGTTAAATAACTCAATATCGAATGTGATGAGTTTTTGGTTATGCAGTTCCACCAACAAAAAAAGCTCTACCCGTCACTACTGGTGGCAGAGCTTTGATCGGGAGTGCTACGTTCAGCACGTTTTCTTGCTGCTCAGTGCTTGCGCGCGTTCTTGCATATCGGTGAGGGCAGGGATAAGCAGACAGATAGCGGTAAGCCCATGCCCTAATTGGCATAAGCTCTCTGGTGTGGATTCATACACCTCATTTTCAGCAAAGGTGATCAGTGCGTCACCGATAAAATTGAGGCAATGACAAAGTCCAGCGCGGGTTTCAGCGCAATAATAGGCGGTCAGCGACAGTTCGTCGTTGTCCATGATCGAGAAGTCCAGATGAGCCAGTGCGGCGCTCATGGCAGAATACAGGCTATCGCACTCCGCCAGTGATTGATAAGGCGTGCACGTGTTACTATCAGCGTCAGCCATAGCATTAGTCTCCTTAATGTTGTGGTCAGAAGCCCGGTGAGTGTTGGCGCACTGCCGGGTTTCGTTTTTCACCATAAATTCTCTTTTGGTGCACATACACCATAGCGCTAGGTGCATATACACGTCAACGTGTTTGAAAAATATTTTCCCTTGTATAGTGTTCGCTCAGTGAAAAGGAAAACGGCATGCCTACAGGCTCAAAAAACAAACGTTCGACAACAAAGGGAATACGTTTCCCGCACGAGCTTATTGAAGCAATCAATGCCAGCGTTGCGCTGGAAAAGGCGAATGACTCTGATGCGAATTTTTCAGCCTGGGTGCTGGATGCTTGCAACAAAAAACTGGCTGCTTCATTGCAGGCCAAGCCCAAGAAATCATAGCGTTATGAGCAGCGACTGACGGGCGGTAAAGGCGTTCTTATTGTGAATCAGTGCTGCATGCATAATGCAACGAAATTGCTCCCGACAGGCTTTCTATGGAATAGAAAGCCTGTCGGGAGCCAGTGTGGGTAACGCGTCAGCGGCAAGATCAATGCTTCCCTGCGTTACTCCGCGCATAAACATAGGGCGCGACATAACCCTCTCGATTGACATCCAGATAATCTGACCACCACTGCATCATTTCGATTCTGGCTTCCAGATGCTCCGCCTTATGTACGTAAGCCGCCCGCACGCCGTTGCGCTCTTTGTGACTCATTTGTCGCTCGATGGCATCCTTTGACCACCGTCCGGACTCGTTCAGGGCGCTACAGGCCATGGTCCTGAAACCGTGGCCGCACACCTCGGTTTTGGTGTCATAGCCAATAACGCGCAGCGCCTTGTTGATGGTGTTTTCACTCATCGGCTTGTTCTGCGTATGTGCGCCCGGAAAAACAAAGACTGATTCGCCAGAAATTGCCCTAATCTGCTCCAGCAGGGCGACCGCCTGCTGCGACAGTGGCACCAGATGTTCATCCCTCATTTTTGCGCCACGCTCTGAGAACCTCACGCCGTTTACCGCTTCACGCTGGGGTGGCACAGTCCAGATATGCGCTTTCAGGTTGAATTCATCCCAGCGGGCAAGACGTAGCTCACTGGCGCGCAGGAAAACATGGAGATTAAGTTCCAGCGCTAGTCGAGTTAGCATCCGACCTTGGTAGCTATCAATCTTCATCAGCAGTTCTGGTAGGCGTTTCAACGGCAGGGCGGGGTGATGTTGGGTCACAACCGGGGTCACAACGCCATCCAGATCGTAAGCTGGATTGTATTTGATCACGCCTTGCTGCACCGCATGACGCATGATTTTGGTCAGATGCTGGCGCACCCGACCAGCGACGTCATGCACGCCTTTATCGTCAATTGCTTTAACCAGTTGTGCCAGATGGCGGGTTTCAATCTGAGCGATATCCATCGCGCCAATCGCGGGGAAAACGTAGCGTTTCAGGCAGGTGAGGATTTTATCGGCGTGCGCATCCGACCACAGCTTAAGGCTGCTGGTGTGCCAGCCAGTGGCGATATAGCGAAACGTTCTTGATTCATCCACTGTGACCTTTTCTGCTTTACGAGACAGTGAAGGGCAGACACCGGATGCCAGCAACTTACGCGCCGCATCGCGCTTTTCACGGGCTGCTGCTAATGAAATCAACGGGTAAGCGCCAAGGGCGAGGCGGTTCTCTTTACGATCAAAGGTATAACGGAAATACCACCGCTTAGCACCATGAGTAGATATTGTTAGATAAAGCCCTAAAGAATCAGTGAGCTTGTATGTTTTTTCTAGGCTTTTGGCTGAGCGGATCTTGCTATCAGTTAACATGGGCGGGTCACTCCGTTCATCGAACTGAATGACCTGTAATTTGACTCACTTTTTTCCGGATACCTAGGGATAACTAAGAACGCATTGGGAAAGATTTTTACGCCACTCTGCTTACATTAAAAACACATAGGGATTTACGGGAACGCATCGGAGGGTATAAAAGCAAAAACCCAGCCATAGGCTGGGTTTTCTGAAGAAGTGGTGCCGG
>JADMXW010000008.1:144119-204098 GCA_015548865.1 Serratia marcescens
GGGATTTACGGGAACGCATCGGAGGGTATAAAAGCAAAAACCCAGCCATAGGCTGGGTTTTCTGAAGAAGTGGTGCCGGACTCGGAATCATATCCACGATTAACGTGCTGTTTGTCTTTGGTTTTGCTGGTATTTCTCACAATCAGCGCCCCCACTAACGCCCCCATAAAAAATCGCTTTAGCTTTGTGATGGTTATCACGAAAAATCAGTGTTTAAGAGTAGGGGCTTCGTTATGTGTGGAGTCAGGTCCACACGTAACGACCTGAGGTCCACATATAGCGGATGGAACTCCACACATAACGATTCGAGGTCCACACATAGCGGCGTGAAAAACATACCTTCCTCACTCGTAGGATGTTGAACCATCACCCCTGCATTGAGCTTTACGTTGATATGTCGGATTAGGCACTTTTGAGATAATATTTGACAGTATTAACTATTATTTATTGAATTACATAAATATTTCAATCTGTTTTTGAGATATGGCCATAAGTCAGTTGAGATAACCAAACTTCATAGCTCAATTCAATCTCTCAGAACCAGAGCTAAAAATACTGCGCCAGAACCTCCTCTAACTTGCCTACCGCCGCCGCATATTTGGCCGGATTCTTGTCATTCAGCACTGTCAGGTTACGCCGCTTCCAGCGAATAGCCGGTAAGTGTTGAATTTCAGGGTAGTGGTACAGCGACCAGTCGGGATTATTTTGCTTATAACTGAGCAAGAACTGGCGATCCCTGTCCGTAAGGTGCGATTTCAGCGCTTGTGGCAGCAAGGTCGTTACTGACAAAAGGGATCCCAGCGACGTTTCCCGCTGCGTCATGCCCGAAAATTCTTGTGCATACAGCGTGGCGATCCGCGCGGTATCCCAATTCGGAGCCAGTAGTTCAGCAATGGGGCGGGGATGGCCTGCCAGATAGCAAAGAAAACCGTCAAAAATCTCGCGCGTCAGGCCCGGTTTCTCCAGCATATTCAGCACATCAAACAGATCGCGCGGATGCTGGCGGTCAAGCGCGGCGCAGATTTTTCCGCCATAAAGATCTGCCAGCGAAACGACATTTATGGTGGTGAAGCCATACTCAATTTCCACCTGTTCACATACCGGCATTTCTGCCGGAGGCAACAGCAGCCCGCGCCAGACCGGACTAACCTCAATCTTTATCTTCGCGTCGGCGGTGTTAACGATGATGCGTTTTTCATCGGTTTTATTCTCCTGCCGGATAGCCGAGATCCCCGGTCTGCCATTCAGCGATTCAGTAATACGCATCAGTGCGTTGTTGATAGCAGCCAGATCGGTTTCGCGATCCGCAAAGGTTTTATACGCCAGATCGATATCCACCGACAGGCGAGGGAAATCCTGTACAAACAAATTGATTGCCGTGCCGCCTTTCAGGGCAAAACAGGGCTCCTTTGCCACATGCGGCAGGGCGGTCATTAATAGCCTGACCTGTCTGGCATAACTGTCACGCAGATCCATCTTCGGCTCCTTCCGGTTTAAATGCGCGGGGAACGGTGATTTGATAATCCGGCTCCAGCCAGCCGCCGGGGACGATTTGTCGTTTTCCCGTGCCTGTCTCTATACCGCGTTGATCGAGATACTGAAAATAAGGATGCGCATTGCGTTGGGCAAGGTAAAGCATCACCCGGTTGGTTTTAACCGAATGACTGGCGCAGAGCAGTGTTTGTAATTTACGCGGGCTGAGAAGGTTCATCCCCTGAAACAGGGCATCGGCATGTTCGAATGAGATCAACGAAGGAACCCCACAGGCGATCTCATACGCGGCCAGTTCCGGGATACTTCCCGCTAACTGCCGGTCACCGATTTTAAGTTTTGTCGTGAATGGTGTTACATCGACGGTGAGGCCAGAGGTATACAGCGTGACAAACGTCGCGGATTGCTCAAAGGCGACAAACCATCCCGGCAGTTTGACGTAAGCCGGGAGTGCGAGCCAGATTTGTTGCCTGCCCGGCTCGGTATAGTGAGCATGTCCCTGTAGCGCAAGGCTGGTCAGCCCCGTCACGCGAACCGGCTTTTCCCACTGTGTTTGCAGGCAGTAAACTGCGTCCACCCAGTCCGGCTCACGGCCCGTCCGGCAGTATACGCCGTGCGCGATCCGCCTGAGCCAGCCATTGTTGGCATAGAGGTAAGAGAGCTTACGATCTATGCCGTTGCGGGCAAGCCATGACTGGAGCAACACCTGACCGGGGAGGGTGTTCTGCATCAGCCAGTTTAGATAGTTTGGCAAATGTCGCCTTTTGATAGACATTTTTTAAAAATATTAAACTATTATAGACTCACCAATGCTGTATCACAATATTTAGTTTGATTATTATATAATATGTCGACTTTTAATCGACGTATTATAAAAAATTCAAACCTAAAGTTATGACAGATAAGCAAACAAAAATGTGTTCGATTGGTTTAAGCAGAACGTGTAACATAGGTGAAAAAATATCCGTGCGGACATAACTAACTGGTTTTGTTTGAATTTTAGGTAAAGGACAATAAGTTATGGCATATCAGGCAGTTTTTACCGGTTGGGATGCGTTGACAATTGAAGACCTGCTGGTTGCTTACCGGAAAGCGAAAGCCGACTGTTTCTTTGAAAACACTTTTCCCACGGCAATTAAATTTGCTGAATATGAACAGGATCTGCCTGGTAATCTCAGTAAACTTTTAGATATTTTACAGAGCGATGATGGTTTTTTTTCTAATAATGATTTTATTGGAGAATTTCGTCTGCTGCCGAAAAAATTATCGATTAAGAAAAAATCGGACATAGATGAAAATGGGCATGTTCATTTTTCTAATCCTGTTCGAGCTGCCGATCATTTATTTGATAACTTCGAACTGACGCCTGAGTTTCGTATCATTGGTGATTTTCCAGTGAATACACATATTATTTCTGCACTATGGATCAATATGGTTGGGCATCGATTTGATGCTGGTCTGAAAAATTGTTGTTATGGAGCTCGGCTAAAACGTATTCGCAATGATGAAATATTGAATGATGAGCAGGATAAACCTTTTCATATCAGTGCAATTGGTTCGTTCTCACCCTACTTTCATCCCTATCAGAAGTGGCGTGGCGATGGTTTAAAGGCCATACGTGACGAATTAGATAGAGATCGTGACATTATTGCAGCTTCATTAGATTTAAAGGGTTACTATCACTTTATTGATCCACTGGCGATAACTTCTGAAGATCTCCATGGCGCGTTGAATGTTAAACTTACTGATGAAGAAAACGAATTTAATCTACAGTTGGCGAAATTCTTAAAACATTGGTCTGATGGGGCATCAGAATTCGGAAAACAGATTGCAAATAAAAAAGTAAAAATAACTGGTGGTCTGGTGATTGGTTTAACGGCCAGCCGTATTATTTCAAATATTTTGTTGCATCGTTGGGATCAATTAATAATTGAGAAGCTGTCTCCGGTTCACTACGGACGTTATGTTGATGATATGTTTTTGGTGATACGAGATACTGGAACAATCACCAATAACCGTGAATTTATGGCGTTATTGCAGGAACGGCTTGGTAAAGACTGTATTAAACCTGTGTCAGATAAAGAACAGGTATGGCAAATAGAGCAAGGCGAGACGTTTCAGGCCAGGACAACTATTCAACTTCAGTCCGATAAGCAAAAACTTTTTATTCTTCAGGGAAGAGCCGGGATTGACCTCCTGGACAGTATCGAAAAAGAGATCTATGAACTTTCCAGTGAACACCGACTGATGCCGTCGCCGGATCAACTGGAAGATTCAACTGCCGCGAAAGTTCTTTCTGCTGCCGGTAGCGTAGGTGAAAATGCTGATACGTTGCGCCGGGCGGATGGGTTAACTATCCGCCGCTTAGGATGGTCTCTGCAATTGCGTCATGTTGAGACTCTGGCGCGAGATCTCCCCCCCGGCGAATGGAAAGAACAACGAGAAGAGTTTTATCAGTTTGCATACAACCATATTCTCCGGGCGGATAACTTGTTTGCACATTTCAGTTATTTACCCAGATTACTTGGTTTTGCTATCAGTATGAACGAATGGCAACATGCCGAAAAAATCGTACTCAAGGCCTACCATTCAGTAGACAGACTGGCTTCAGTTATCAAATCAGGTGAAAAAATAACGATTAATGGTTGCGATACCAAAGCAATAAAAAATCTCTGGCATTCTGTAAAGGGTACCCTGACTTGGCTATTTGTTGATGCGGCAACCCGTTTTTATTCTCCTGATAAATTATTTCTTGGTCAGCGCTCTAAAAAAGAAAAACATTTGTCCGGTATTTTTCTTTCTCAGATGATCGACAACCTTACACAATTTAAAGAATTAATTGATTTACGCTTTGATTTTGCTGATTTTAATAAAAAGGCGCAGTCAGTTGCACTGGCGGATCTGGCCAAGGAGCCTTATAAAAAAATATTGCAAAGTCATTCAGCAGGAAAACTCGTAGGCCAGCGCGATGGTAAGAAGGAAAGTAAAATTCTGAAATCGATAAATGCTGCATCATTGATTGATATCGACGTTCTTAAAGCGTTTCTGAAGTCAACCAGAAACACTCGTCTTGAAAAAGTGGAAAAAGGGGAGCGTAAGAATGAGAGTTACTTGCCGTATGTTTTCCCGACGCGACCTTTAACGCCAGGTGAAATATCTGAACTGGCACCTGAATGTGTCGGATTACCCACCGCAGATGGTAAAACGCTGGATGATAAGCCTTCTGTTATCTGGGCTAAATATACACAAGCTTTGCGCGGCGTGTGGATAAAGCCAACGTTGCTCGCAACGGAGCAGGATACGGAAGATGCAACGACAACGTCACGATCCCGGAAATTTCTTCACATTGGTACTGATAAAAAACGTAAAATTGTTGTGGCATTAACCAATATCAGGACCGATGAAGACGATTGGGCAAAAATGGCTTGTAATAAATCAGAACTGTCGCGCGGTCGATATCAGCGTATATCAGAGTTGGTTAATGCAACGTTAAAATTATCACCTAAACCTGATTATGTTTTATTCCCGGAACTTTCTGTGCCGCTACGCTGGGTTAATAGTATTGCTGAGCGATTAAGTTCGGCTGGCATCAGCCTGATTGCCGGTACGGAATATCGCCATATTAATGATCATCAGTTACTCAGTGAGGCTGTACTCGTTTTGTCAGATAACCGACTGGGATACCCTGCATCGGTGAAAATATGGCAACCTAAGCTGGAACCCGCTGTCGGTGAAGATGAGGAATTACATTCAACGTATGGTAAATCGTGGGCATTTTCAACGCTCAGTGCTAAGCAACGCAAGCCTGTCTATATTCATCATGGTGTGAATTTTGGCGTTATGATTTGCTCTGAGCTTCAGAACAGTAAAGCGAGAGTACGCTTTCAGGGAGCCGTTGACGCCCTGATGGTACTAAGCTGGAATAAAGACCTTGATACCTTTGCGTCGTTGATCGAATCAGCCGCACTAGATGTACACGCATACACTATTTTAGTGAATAACCGTAAATACGGCGACAGTCGTGTGCGTTCTCCGGCCAAAGAGTCTTTTATGCGTGATATTGCTCGCGTGAAGGGAGGAGACAATGATTTTGTCGTTGCGGCTACGCTGAATATTGATGCGTTAAGAGCTTTCCAGAGCAGAGCGACGCGGTGGACGAAAGAAGGAGATAAATTCAAGCCATTACCTGAAGGATTCCGTTTGGCCAGAAATAGAAAAAAACTACCACCAAAATAATATTTAGTTGCTCAGATTATTTTGGGAAGATGCAAGGGAATTTTCTTGCTGTTTAAGGCTCTTAGCGGTATCTTTTACCCGCACCTGCAAAATCAGGTGCCGGGCTTGACCTCCTGAAATACCACATACTGGCGACACATGACGCGCCTGCGTCTTTTTTTGTGTTGTGCGCACGGCTATACCTCAATGGTGGGCTGGGCGAGGGCACCGTAAGGTGCGCCGGTATCCAGTATGGCCGGTAAGGTCAACCTCGTTCAGTCCACCACCCGTGAGATTGACCTCTCCGGTGGTGGTATTAAAACCACATACTGGAGGCTGCCTCTATGGCTACGATCCCCACTCAAACACACCCGTTACTTGCTGTTCCTTTCAATGCCGCCACGGATTTCACCGTCCTTGCCAGCCACTGCGAAAACTTCGCCGAAACTCTGATTGAAAGTAAAGATATCGCGTTAAAAATGGCGCTCTGCGGCAGACTCAATACCGCTCTGACGCTGCTCCAGCCCACGCTGTTAGAACCTGTCCCGCCCCATCTTGTTGAAAGCCTGACCGTTGATACCCTCCCTGCAAACACCCCTCAATTTGGGCCGGAATGCACCGAGCTTTGCAACTACTGCCTTGCCCTGACGCAGACGCTGGCGGGGCAGGGATTTTCCTCAGAAACGGAGAAATTCCTTAGCTGGCTGCTGTATGACCTGATCAACTACTTCGTGGCAGAAATGAAGGCCCCGCGCTGGTTGCGCACCGCCGACGGCGTGAAGTTTATTGATGAGGTGGCGGCATGAGTATGATGCAACCGGACTGGCATCCCGCCGACATTATCGCCGGGCTGAAAAAGCGGGGCACGTCGCTGGCGGCGCTGTCCCGTCAGGCGGGGCTGGCGTCCTCCACGCTGGCAAACGCCCTTAACCGCCGCTGGCCCAAAGGCGAACGGCTGATCGCCGACGCGCTGGGCGTTGCGCCAGAACAAATCTGGCCTTCCCGTTACCGCAAACCTGAATACCGCTAAAACAAAACCGACTCTCTCGTTCTTCCGTCAGTCAAAGCTGGCGGAAGAACGGGATGATCACGAGTCGAAATATCTATATTTTCCCACCCACGCCTTTAAATTTTTCTACAAATGCCGCAACTTTTTGGAAAACGCTTTGCTTTTTTGTCAGGTATTGGGGATTTAGTGGGCTCATTTTGGGCAAAACAGCATTGAGCTCTGTGCCATTGTCGCTGGCAAACTCTCGTTTAAGAGAAGTGGTAATATAACGTTTAGCTGCCTCTTCATTCAGATTCTCGGATCCAATTAACTCTTGTGCTTCGCGCAGTTGCTCTACCTGTGCAAAAGCAAAGAAGGCGTCTATAATACTGGCCTTATCACTGATTTTGTCCAGGTCTGTTTGATTAATGAAATCAACGAGTAAGCTTTCTTTAGCCCGACTTCCAAGGCTGGCGCGTATTAACCGACGAACTTCATCAATTAAGCCTGCTTTACTTTTATTCTTACGGTTGTGTTCAAAAATCAGCTCGAGAATATAATCAAGATTAATTTCTTGCGACTTCAGTAAATCTACCTCGAAGACAACGTCATCCCAATCAATAGTCGATTTTTCTTTTTCAGCGGAAGATTTTTCCCGACGCAGCCAGTCGCGAACATCGTTATAAGTTGAACGGTAGTCCTGGATTTTCCGTTCAGACGGCATTTTAATCGTTTGTAGCGTCGCCAGATCCTCATCGCTTAAATAATGCAGGGTCTTGAACTCCTCAACCGCCTCAGGGTCATTGATGTCAATGTTCTGCAAGGCCTTCAGGCTGGCAAACTCGTCGTAGTTTTGCAGCACGTTCTCAACGCGTAAATACTCGCCAAAGAGTTTCGCAAAGGCTTTTTTGTCGGATTCTTTCTCAATGGTAGAAGGATCGGGAAAGCGTTGCTCCAGCTCCATCACTACGTCCACAAAGCCACGCCTTGCCTCACCGGTTACTACGTCGGTAAAGCCTTCCATATACTCCTTGTAGCTTTTCTCGAGCACCACGTTCTTGGTGTTTTTATCGCCAAACAAGGTGATGGCGTCAATTGTCGCCTGCTCCAGATCGCGGAAGGTAACGATATTGCCGAAGGTTTTGGTTGCGTCAAAAATACGGTTGGTACGTGAATAGGCCTGCATCAAACCGTGGTAGCGCAGATTTTTATCCACAAACAAGGTGTTCAGCGTCGGCGCATCAAACCCGGTCAGGAACATGCCGACCACAATCAGCAAGTCGATCTCCTTAGCCTTAACTTGCTTGGCCAGATCGCGGTAATAGTTTTGAAAACTATTGCTTTCCACGCTGAAGTTGGTTTTGAACAGCGCGTTGTAGTCAGCGATGGCGGCACTTAAAAACTCTTTGGCGCTGCTGTTCATTGCCGATACGTCAAAACTTTCATCCAGAATATCGCCTACGGCATCCTGTTCCTCATTGGCCACAAAAGAGAAAATGGTGGCGATTTTTAGTGGTTTATCGCTGTCTTTTTGCAAGTCCTTGAGCGATTCGTAATACAGCTTGGCGGCATCCACGCTGCTCACAGCAAACATCGCATTAAAGCCTTTTGCTCCCGCATGCAGGCGATGCGTTTTTTGCCGAAAGTTATTCAGAATGTACTGCGAAATCTCTTTTATACGGATGGGATGCAATAAGGCTTGCCTGTTTTCCGCCGCGCTAAGCTTTTTCTCGTCCTGTTCGCTTTCAATGGCTTTGAAATGCGGGCGCACATCGTTGTAGTCCACTTTGAACTTGAGCACCTTTTCATCTCGAATCGCATCGGTGATCACATAAGAGTGCAGCTCCCGGCCAAATACGCTGGCCGTGGTGTCGGCCCCCAGAGCGTTTTGCGGAAAAATCGGTGTGCCGGTAAAGCCGAACTGATAGAACTTCTTAAACTTTTTCTTTAAGTTCCTCTGGGCTTCACCAAACTGACTGCGGTGGCATTCATCAAAGATAAACACCACCTGTTTGTTGTAAATTGGCAGGTCGTTTTCGCTCTTCATCAGGTTATTGAGCTTCTGGATGGTGGTGACGATGATTTTGTTGTCATCTTTATCCAGATTACGCTTGAGGCCAGCGGTGCTGTCAGAGCCGTTCACACTATCCGGCGAAAAACGCTGGTACTCTTTAATGGTTTGGTAATCCAGATCCTTGCGATCCACCACGAAGAAAACCTTGTCGATGAACTCCAGCTCAGTGGCTAAGCGCGCTGCCTTGAAGCTGGTCAAGGTTTTACCGGAACCTGTGGTGTGCCAGATATAACCGCCGCTTTCCGTATTGCTCCAGTTTTTGGCCTGCCAGGCGCTGTTGATCTTCCACAAGATGCGCTCAGTAGCGGCAATCTGGTAAGGGCGCATTACCAGTAGCGCATCGCTCACATCAAATACCGAATAATGCAACAGCACATTGAGCAGGGTGTTCTTCTGGAAAAAGGTGGCGGTAAAGTCCTTCAGGTCTTTCAGCAAGCTGTTATCAGCTTTCGCCCAGTTCATGGTGAAGTCGAAGCTGTTCTTGTTGCGCTGGGTGGTATTGGCAAAATAACGGCTATCGGTGCCGTTGGAAATCACAAACAGCTGCAAATACTTGAACAGGGAATGGTCGCTGTTAAAACTCTCTTTGCTGTAGCGGTGCACCTGATTAAAGGCTTCGCGGATCGCCACGCCGCGCTTTTTCAGTTCCACCTGCACCAGCGGCAAGCCATTCACCAGAATGGTGACGTCATAACGATTGGCATGACTACCCTGTTGCTCAAACTGCTTGATGACCTGAACCTTATTGCGGGCAATGTTTTTTTTGTCTACCAGGTAGATGTTCTGGATATGACCATCGTCAAACACAAAATCATGGATATAGTCGGTGTGAATTTTGCGGGTTTTATCGACGATGCCATCGCTTGGCTTGTCCAGCCAGGTCTCCACAAACCGTATCCACTCACCGTCAGCAAACTGCATGTTGTTCAGGGTCTGCAACTGCTCGCGCACGTTGGCCAGCAGCTTCTCAGGCGTATTTAAACCAGGCTCATACTCGTAGCCCTGATTGTGCAAATCCTGAATGAACTCTCGTTCCAGGTCACCTTCGCTCTGGTAGCTTTCATTAAGCTGCCATTCCCTGGCGTATTTATCGAGAACGATAAAGCTATTTGATTCGGCAACAGCCTTGTATTCGTACATGCTTTACCCCTAAATCTTTTTCTTTAGTTTTCAGCCTGCTGAAAGCGATACATCGTATTGATTTCATTAACCAGATACCGCAGAACACGCTTGTCGTCTTCAGTGAGATCGGCCACTTCTTCGCCCGCATGTTTCGAGTGGCTGGAGATATTAATAATCCGGGCCTCATACGGATTGGTTTTTCCGTCATCCGTTTTTGGCAACAGATCGCCCCATTTCTTATAGCCAAGAAACGTGGAGGTTTTTTCCAGAATGTTTCTTAAAAAATTAAAGTGATATTTGCTCAGTTGACCACTCTCGATGGCTTTTTCGAGTTCTGATTTCAAATAAAGATGATATGAGAACGGCGAGTCATTGGGCTGCTGGACTAACTGAAATGTGCCGTCGTCAAGCCTGGCCATCCGATACTTATCAAGCCATTTTTTCTTGTAACTACCGTCATCACTGTTGAGCTCATTATGCAGAACGTTATAAAAAAGCGGATTGTGCGTGGTGATGATGAATTTGACATCAGAATTGTTTGACTTGATCAGTTGGGCCAAATCTACGGCCAATTCAATTAAATGGTTCTCATCCAGCGAACTTACCGGGTCGTCAATAAAGATATATTCCAGTTGGTCAAACGCGTTGGTTTCACGCTCGGCGGGTTCAGCAACATTGAGAATGTCAATCACCTGTTCGATCAGCGTATAGAAAATACTCCAGATAAAATTGCTTTCCTCGCCCTTGGAGATTTTCAGATTTTCTGAGTGTTCATCATCACCGCGCTCAAGGGAAAAAGTTACTTCGGAGAAAGCCTTTACAGTGATTTCTCCTGTTATTTCATCTTTTTTCTCTTCGTTAAAGCGCGGCGTGAGCTTATCGTTGGTGTAACGCTGAAAGGTCGCAATGATATTTCTATCTTGCCCTTGATCTTTCAGCACCCAGTCAGTAAACGAATTGGGCTGGATCCTTAGTCTGGGCTCGGCATCCTGTTCCAGGTCGTTGTCCCAATAGAATAGATCTTCGGTAAAAGCGTTGTAATACAGGAATTTGTTGCGTGACAGCTCAGCTTGATCGACTTCATCCTCATTTCTGGGGGCAACGAGCTGCTTAAATTCGCGCGACAGGCGCGTTTTCCCCGTGCCATTGAAGGCATAGATCAACTGTACCTTTTTATTGGCGTCTTTAAGCCGCTGGGCGATTTCTGCTAGCGTCATATCAGGCCACTACCTCTTCAGGCCTGGGAAAGCTCAACAGCAAATCGCGGTAATACTCATATTGCTTTTGGCGTAATGCGATTTCACGTGGCAAACCTTCGCTGATGGAATTGGTAAGGGCATCAAACTTGTCCAGAATGGCGACGGTGCGGGCTTGTTCGGCAAGCGATTTCTCAAGGTCATTTGGATACGGAACAGGAATTGCGATTTTAGCAAATCCATTAATCAATAATGTATTGACCTTGGTTCTGGCCACATACTTTGCTTTCTCGGCAATGAAAGATGCTGTTTGCATGCAATAGGAAACAAACTTCGGGTTCATTGAATGTCGGAAAGCATAGCAGTGGTCGTGAATAGCTACTTTTTCATTTCCAAGCCAGGCCACGGCTTTACCCACATCCTCGACGGTTTCTCCGACATCAGTTATCACTACGTCTCCTGGTTCCGCATAGCGAAGTGACTTTGCCATATCATTTCTGACCTGAGAAAGCGCATGAGTTGTAAAGACGCCGTACCGAGTGTATATCTCACCGTAGTGGATAACACCAATGCCATCTTCAACATAATCAGCTTTCGTAAAGCGCTTTCCTCGAATAAATTCGCCAATCTCCCCCAAAGTTTTCCACTCTACGTCCCCTTCCTTAAAACTCAACAAGTGGTCGCGATAGTAGTTGTATTGTTTTTTACGGGCTGTAAGCTCGGCTGTAAGCTCGGCTGTAAGAGAGGTAAAAGTGTCCAAAATGCGGACGATTTCGCCCTGGATTTCGAGCGATTTTTTGGGGTTTTCTGGGCAGGGGATGGGGATTAGAAATGATTCGAGCATTGGCTTTCTTATGGAAATGGAGGTAGCGCCAACACATTTCGTTAAAATGTATTTTTTAAAATTAGACAGCATAAAGTAGTAAATGAATTTACTGTTCAGCTTAGCTGTGTGAATTCTTATACGGTAAGCTCTTTGATGAAGTGCATATTTCCCTTCAACATAATGAAATATGTCACCAATTCCACCCTCTCCTGGAATCACTATTGCCGTTTCATCATATTCAAACTTATCTGCTCTTAGAATATTTTTAGAACGGACATAAAATGGATAAATACCACTTTCGCTTTCATCTTGTCGGTTAGAGCTCCCCGTGCCAATAATCGCATGTTGATTTAAGGTATTCCACTCAACCTCAACCCCATCCAGCAACTTTTCCAGATAACTCAACTCGCTCATAGCTGCGCCTCGCTGCCTTCAATCTCCGCCACAATTGCATCAATCTCCGTACGTAGTTGGTCGATTTTAGCGGCGGTGATTTTCAGCTCGGCATTGAGCGTAGTGATATCGACTACTTCGCGGTTGTCTTTGGCTTCGACATAGCTACTTACCGACAGGTTGTAATCATTGGCCTTAATGTCTTCAAAGCTCACCGATTTGGCAAAATGATCAACGCCTGCTTTGCTATCAAACACCTGCATAATTTGCTCAATATGCTTCTCAGTGAGCGTGTTGTTATTGGTTTCCTTCTTAAACAACCCGCTGGCGTCGATAAACTGGGTGGTCATGTCGGTTTTGTGTTTGGACAGCACCAGAATATTCACGGCGATGGTGGTGCCAAAAAACAGGTTGGGAGCAAGTGAAATCACGGTTTCGACATAGTTGTTATCCACCAAATATTGGCGAATTTTCTGCTCGGCACCGCCCCGGTAAAATATGCCGGGAAAGCAAACAATGACGGCACGGCCTTTGCTGGAAAGATAACTGAGCGCATGCAGCACAAAAGCGAAGTCGGCTTTGGATTTGGGCGCTAACACACCTGCCGGGGCAAAACGGTCATCGTTGATCAGAGTGGGGTCGTCTGAGCCTATCCATTTCACCGAGTAAGGTGGGTTAGAGACGATGGCATCAAAAGGTTTGTCATCGCCAAAATGCGGATTACGCAGCGTATCACCGAGCTGGATATTGAACTTGTCGTAGTTGATATTGTGCAAGAACATGTTCATCCGCGCCAGGTTGTAGGTGGTGTGGTTGAGTTCCTGCCCCCAAAAACCGTCTTCAATAATGTGGGCGTCAAAGTGTTTTTTGGCTTGCAGCAGCAGCGAGCCAGAACCACACGCTGGGTCATAAATTTTGTTGACGCTGGTTTGCTTGTGCATGGCCAGTTGCGCAATAAGTTTGGACACGTGTTGTGGCGTAAAAAACTCACCGCCGGATTTGCCAGCGTTGGCGGCGTAGTTGGAGATAAGAAACTCGTAGGCATCACCGAAAAGGTCGATGTGACTACCTTCAAAATCGCCAAAATCTAATTCTGCCACCCCTTTGAGCACTGCCGCCAGACGTGTATTTTTGTCTTTTACTGTATTGCCGAGCCGGTTGCTGGTAGTGTCAAAATCAGCAAACAAACCCTTGATATCGTTCTCTGAAGGGTATCCGCTGGCTGACATTTCAATAGCCGAGAAGATGTCAGCCAAATCGGTGTTTAATTTTTCGTTAGTACTGGCACCTGCGGCGATGTTAACAAACAAATCATCTGGGTAAATGAAATAGCCTTTGGTTTTAATGGCGTCGTCTTTGATTTCCGGGGTAATAACGCTCCGGGGGAGTGTTGCATACTTGACGCTGTCATCACCGCCTTCAATGTAATTAGCAAAATTTTCGCTGATGAAGCGGTAAAACAGAGCGCCTAAAACGTATTGCTTAAAATCCCAGCCATCCACTGCACCGCGTACATCGTTGGCAATCTGCCAGATCTGGCGTTGCAGTGCGGCGCGTTGTTGGGTGCTTGTCATGGTAAAACTCCGGTTTTAATACATATTGGGATAGCCATAGGCCCATAATTAGTCCTGCATTATAACGAGTAAAGACGTTCTAATCATTTCGAATTGCCACTAATTGGGAGGACCGTATTGACTACGGTGTGGGACTGGCATCCCGCCGACATTATCGCGGCGCTGAAAAAGCAGGGAACGTCTCTGTCCGCCGTTTCCCGCCATTCAGGGCTGGCGTCCTCCACGCTGACAAGCGCCCTTAACCGCCACTGGCCGAAAGGCAAGCGAAGCGCGGCAGACCGTCATTCACAAAATGACGAAAAAATCTACAAACAACTCAATTTTCGAAAAAAAGGTTTCCCCTTTTCATCCGCGAAAACCGGGTGTAATCTCCCTCCTGCACTCCGCTGCTCCGGCAGCACCCCAAAGCTTCATAACCTGAAAGAAGCGCCTGACTCGTCAGGAGATGGTTGCTCCTTTTACCGGTGCAAACCTCTGCAAACACCGGGTCGCAGAACATCGCGGCAGAGGCTCAGAATCACACACGATACGTCCTTTTCACTGCGCCAGTTCATCGGCTGTCATTCCACCCAACCGGAAATCACCCGATTTCACGGCTCACTTACGTCTGCCGAATTTCAGCGCCTTTTACCTGCACCAGTCCACTGGTCAATGTCGCACCCTGCCGGAAGCGATCCGGCCCCCTGCTCCAGCGTCCCCTACGTTACGGGTTGCGGCCTGCATTTGCCGTAAGGCATTTGCTGCCGCGTGACCGTAAACCTGCACCAGAATTTGCGTTCCCGGAGCGCAATGCTCAACAAGGCGTCACTTGAGTCCCGCATCGCGGACACAAGTGACGCCGTACCACCACACCGACGCAGGCCACGTTTTATCCGGCCTGCGCCTCATTCCCCCACACTGACACGCCGTTTTCAGGCCGCTGTCGGTTCAGAAAAGGAGAAAAAGATCGATACCGAGGGGGGCATGATGCCCCGGAGAATTTCCTGCTACGGCAGCAGCCTGTACCGCGTACAGTCTGAAACTCCCTACACCTCAACAACCTGCCACCCCGGCGTGAAGGTATCGTTCTGGCGCAGCCAAAAAGCATACGCCGGGGCCAGATTGTGCTTTTAACAGCGGAAGGGGTAGCTATGGGCAAATTAAGCGGTGAAATGAAGGCGCTGGCGAAAAAGGTCGGTGGCAGTTTTAAAACGGTGGATGACCGCATTCATATCGTGCAGCGGTTCAGCCGCCATTTACGTGGGCTGAATATTCAGATCCAGCGGGTGGAGCAGATCAAGGTACGTCATATCGAATGTTATGTTCAGGCGCGGCTGGCACAGGAAATCGGTAAACGGACGCTACAAAATGAAATGGCCGCGCTGCGCGGAGTGCTGCAACAGGCCGGACGCAGGCAGGTGGCGGAACATGAGCGGCTGACCAATAAATCATTGGGGCTGGCTGGTGCATCCCGTAACGGCACTAACCGTGCCATCACGCAGGAGTATTATCAGCAGGTGCTGGAAGCCGCCCGCGATAAAGACGCAGGGCTGGCGGCAACGCTGGAACTGGCAAGGCTGATGGGGTTGCGCTCGCAGGAGGCGGTACAGTGCTGCCAGTCACTAAAAGCGTGGAAACAGGCGCTGGAGCGCGGAGACGCCCGGCTGACGGTGGTGTTTGGCACCAAAGGTGGACGGTCACGGGAAACGGTGATACTGGATTCTGGCGCAATCAGAAAGGCGCTGAATAATGCCTTATCTGTCGCAGAACAACGTAACGGCAGGCTGATTGATCAGCCCGGCCTCCATAAGGCGATGAATTACTGGCGGGGAGCGCTCGCTGAAGCCGGACTGACGGGGACTTATACCCCGCATTCACTGCGTTATGCGTGGGCGCAGGATGCCATCCGTCACTATCTGGCGCAGGGATTCAGCGACAAAGAAGCGCTGGCGCTGACCTCAATGGATTTGGGCCACGGCGACGGGCGCGGGCGGTATGTGGTGCAGGTCTACGGGCGGCAGGAAGAGGAATAATTTCCTGTTCTGGTGCAATCATGAAAAGGCCAGTATAAAAGGAAAAAGGCCGGAGGGGGACAGTGCTCTAAGGGTAACAGCGCCTTACCGGAAAGGGCCGGAACTGACTTATTTACGCTCTTTTTCAAAGGGCTTATCACTCCTAATGACATTAATGGATATTATACATGTGATTTATATATAGTACTCTCAATAGAGAAAAGGATTATCTTGTGGTGTTTCACAATGTTGAGAATATAACGTTGAGGTAAAAAATGACAAATCTTTATAGCCCAGAAATAGCATCGGAAATGAAAAAACGTTGTTATACCGTTGAAGTCTCAAATGCTGGTGGCCCATTTTCAACATTTTCAAGTGCGGGTTCAGTAAACAAGGTATTTGGAGATGGAGCTTGTCCAGCTAACTTTCGTGCAGCTTGTATCGCTCACGCGGGAGGAGAAAATGTTAAAATTGGAGAATCTACCGAGCTCATTCCTCGAGCCGTTAACGGTTATTCACTCGTGTTCAAATTTACCCGGAGAAAATGAGTGATATCCCACAATAAAATATAATGATCACATTTTAACTAATATATTATATGGTTTCTGTGGGCAATGAGACTCTAATTTCAAACTTAACCGGGCAGATAAAATATCGCTTCCAGCAGAAGTGTCAATGTTATAAAAAAGCAGATCACTGAATTAGGGATCTGCTTTCCGGCGTGGTTCATCAACAGGCTCAGGCTACCTGAACCTGCCTGTCATACCGATATGGCGCAACAAATTTCTGCCGACAGACGTCGAGCCAGTCCGACCACCACTGCATCATCTGCGTGCGCTCGTCGAGGTGCTCTGCCTTGTGGATATAGGCGGCGCGGACGTTGTTGCGCTCCTGATGGCTCATCTGCCGCTCTACAGCGTCTTTCGACCAGCGCCCGGACTCAATTAGTGCGCTACAGGCCATCGTGCGGAAGCCGTGACCGCAGACGTCCACTTTCGTATCGTAACCCATTACCCGCAGCGCCTTGTTGATGGTGTTTTCGCTCATCGGCTTGCGCGGATCGTGGTCTCCGGGGAACAGCAATTCACTGTTGCCAGACAGTAATTTTAGCTGTTTCAACACCGTGACCGCCTGTTTTGACAGCGGCACCAGATGCGGCGTTTTCATCTTCGCGCCACGCTCCGAGTAACGCACACCCGGAATAGGCTCACGCTGCGCAGGGATAGTCCACATTGCGCCATCCAGATCGATCTCCGCCCAGCGGGCAAAGCGCAGTTCGCTGGAGCGAATAAAGATCAGCAGGTTAAGCTGTACCGCCAGCCGTGTCAGTAATCTGCCGGAATAGCTTTCCAGCCGCTCCAGCAACTCCGGCATCTTTTCCAGCGGCAGGGCGGGGTAGTGGTTTTTCGGCGGCGGCGCGATGGCTCCGGTCAGATCGTTGGCCGGGTTGCTGGCGATCAGGCTCTCCTGCACCGCATAGCGCATGATCGCCATGGTGCGCTGCTGGATCCGTGCGGCGGTCTCCAGATTGCCTTTTCTCTCCGCTACCCGCAGAGGGATTAGCAGATCGGCGGTTTTCAGGTCAGCAACGGGGATTCTGCCAATCAGCGGAAATATGTGCAGTTCCAGCGAACGCAGGATCTTGGCAGCGTGATGCTCCGTCCAGCGGATATTTCCCGCCAGCCACTTGCGGGCGACCTCCTCAAAGGTATTGCCGCTTTTTTTCGCCTGCTTCTCCAGTTGTTTCTTCACCCCCGGATCGTCGCCCGCGCTGAGTACGGCGCGAGCGTCCTCGCGCAGCTTACGCGCATTCGCCAGCGTGACGGTCGGGTAAGCACCGAACGCCAGCTTCTTCTCCTTGCCGCTAAAGCGGTACTTGAGTTGCCAGAGTTTAGAGCCGTTGGGCTTAATCAGCAGGTATAAACCCTGCGCGTCGCTGAGCTTGTAAGGTTTATCAATAGGCTTTGCATTGCGGATGGCGGTATCGGTGAGTGGCATAGCGGGGGCTCCAGAGTTTATCGAACCAACAGGCCCCCAATTAAGCCCCCAAAAACTCTGGATGTCAAAAAACCTGACGGAACTTTTCAGCACCATCAGGTTTCTTTAACTTACTGATTTTATAACGTTTCAGGACGTATAGGGACATCATGAAACTAAATTTTGGTGCCCGGACTCGGAATCGAACCAAGGACACGGGGATTTTCAATCCCCTGCTCTACCGACTGAGCTATCCGGGCAACGGGGCGCATTAAACCGTATTGGTTCAGTGTCGTCAATGAGTTTCTGTCACATTCCCGTACGAATGCTGTGAATTCGAGCAGTGACGTGCATTTTTACAGCAAAAGTGATTTTTCTACTCTCTGGCGATCTGCCAGGCAAACGTTTTCTTATTAGGCGCAACCGGTGTAGGCGTATTGTGTTTGCTGAAAAACCGTGCCACTATGTCGCCGTTTTTTACTTCCCATTCACGAGCGGTTAAAGAGGGCGTCACTATGTCGGATTCATTGCGCAGGGTGCAGGCTGTACGCGCCGGGCTGTCGATGATGTCTGCCTGTGTGCTCGGTTTACGCTTGTCCGCATTCTCTCGATTATCCTCCTTCACCATGCGGTGAGGCGTTCAGACGCTCACTGTTAGGCATGAGTAAGAACAGCGCATCGCTCTGATTTTACTGATGTCTATCGGACGGGGCTGGATCCAGTTTCTCCTTACGTGTTAAGCCGTATAGGCAAAAAGCGGTATTTGTCAGTCGCACGGTCTGGTCTTGTCATAAGATTAATGTATATCTGTTTTGGTATACAGATATAGCCATCTAGGCCTGACAGTGATGACGCTTTACACGGTGCCTTTGCGCCACTACTCATCCTTAAGCGTTTGGGTTTGGTTACATGAAACAGTTAAAAATTGCAGCGAACGCGACGGTTGCAGGCCGTCTTCACACCCAGCGAGAAATTGTCTCTCTGAGTCACACTGACTTTACTGATGTGGCAGCCGTTGTTGTTTCTCTTGAAGAGGCGCGATGTGGGGTGCTGTCGCTGTTGCAGCATACCGGTTTTGGCATTCCGGCGTTTGTGGTGAATGAGCCTTGGTATTCACCAGAAGAGTCTTTGCCCTCGGGCAGCAGCTGGCTGCGCGTTGATGGTGCGGGAGAGCATGCACCACTGCTGGAGAAGGCCGCTGCGGATTATCAGGCGGGGCTCTTACCGCCGTTTTTCGATACGCTATCCAAGTATGTCGGTATGCGTAATTCCACATTCGCGTGTCCGGGGCATCAGGGTGGTCAGTTCTTTCGTAAACATCCCACCGGGCGCCAATTTTTTGAATTCTATGGTGAAACGCTTTTTCGCTCAGATATCTGCAATGCGGATGTGAAACTGGGCGATCTGTTGATTCACGAAGGTGCGGCGAAAAAGGCGCAGAAGTTTGCTGCCAAAGTGTTTAATGCCGACAAAACCTATTTTGTACTTAATGGCACCTCGTCAGCCAATAAGGTGGTGACTAATGCCTTGCTGACGCCGGGTGATCTGGTGCTGTTTGATCGCAACAACCACAAATCCAATCACCACGGTGCGCTGATTCAGGCAGGCGCAACGCCAATTTACCTCGAGACAGCACGAAATCCGTTCGGCTTTATTGGCGGGGTGGATGCACACTGTTTTGATGAATCTTACCTGCGTGGCTTGATTCGGGAAGAGGCTCCGCATCGAGCTGATGCACCACGCCCGTTCCGTTTGGCGGTGATCCAGCTAGGCACTTACGATGGCACCATTTACAACGCGCGCCAGGTAGTGGATAGCATCGGTCACTTGTGCGATTACATCTTGTTTGACTCTGCCTGGGTGGGCTATGAGCAGTTTATCCCGATGATGGAGCAATGCTCACCGCTGTTATTGGAGCTCAATGAGAACGATCCAGGCATCTTTGTTACCCAATCGGTGCATAAGCAGCAGGCGGGCTTTTCGCAAACGTCGCAGATCCATAAAAAAGATACCCATATCAAAGGGCAAAAGCGGTTTTGTAACCATAAGCGCTTTAACCACGCTTTTATGCTGCATGCCTCGACCAGCCCTTTTTATCCTCTGTTTGCTGCGTTGGACGTTAATGCAAAAATGCACGAAGGCAGCAGTGGCCGTCGCCTGTGGCTAGAATGCGTCAAGCAGGGTATTGAAACCCGTAAACAATTGTTAGCCCGTTGTTCGTTGATCAAACCTTTTGTTCCTGATTTGATCGAGGGTGTGCCTTGGCAAGAGCATGCCACGGACGACATTGCGCAGGATGTTCGTTTCTTTAATTTCGAACCAGGTGCTGCGTGGCATGCTTTTGAGGGGTATGCGCAAGGTCAGTATGTTATCGATCCATGCAAACTGTTGCTGACCACACCTGGTATTGATGCGAGCAGCGGTGAATATACCGATTTCGGCATTCCGGCCACTATTCTAGCCAATTACCTGCGTGAGCATGGGATCATCCCGGAGAAAAGCGATCTTAACTCTATTCTGTTTTTGCTTACGCCTGCGGAAGATAGCGCGAAACTGTCACATTTGGTTGAGGCTCTGGTGCGTTTTGAGGCGTTGATTGCGCGCGATGCACTATTAAGCGAAGTGCTGCCGAATCTTTATCACAAATATGAGCAGCGCTACTCGGGCTACACGCTGCGCCAATTGTGTCAGGAAATGCATAACTTCTATGTGAGTCATAACGTGCAGTATCTGCAAAAAGCCATGTTCCGCAAAGCGACGTTGCCGCGTGCCGTGATGCTGCCACAGGCGGCAAACAATGCTTTTGTGCGTGGAGAGGTGGATTTGATCCCACTGGCAGAGGCGGAAGGTCGTGTAGCGGCAGAAGGTGCGCTTCCTTACCCGCCGGGAGTGCTGTGCGTGGTGCCGGGAGAAATTTGGGGGGGGGCCGTGCTGCGTTACTTCTTGGCGTTAGAAGAAGGTATTAACCGGATGCCAGGCTTCTCACCGGAGTTGCAGGGCGTCTACAGCGTTGAGCAGGAAGATGGCAGCAAGCGCTTGTGCGCCCATGTGATTCAGGAATAACAGTGATTAAAAGTAATAGTGATTAACTGTATTAGCGGCGCGGGGCGTAAACCCTCGCGCCGTTTTCTTTATTCGGTTGCGGAAGCAGGAGCAGTCGCGATTTCGTTATTCGCCGTAGCGCGACGCTTTTTCAGCCCGTACCATCCCATAATTAGCAAGATAGCCAGAACCGGTGTGGATGCAATGGTCCAGGTGCCGTTAGGGTAGTCAAAAGCCATTAGCACCACCACGCCCAGCAAGAACAGGAGTGTAAGCCATGAGGTAAAAGGTGCCCCAGGCATTTTAAATGGAACAGGCTCAGCCTTACCTTCTTTGATGGCTTGGCGCAGCTTCATCTGACACAAAATAATGAATGCCCAGGAACAGATAATACCGATAGAGGCCATGTTCAGCACAATTTCAAATACCTGTGACGGCACAATGTAGTTGAGAAATACTCCTACGATATGGATCGCAACCGTCACCATGATGCCAGTATAGGGAACGGCTTGCGCACTCATTTTAGACAGAAAATGTGGTGCAGAGCCGCCCTGTGACAGTGAACGCAGAATGCGTCCGGTAGAGTAGAGGCCAGAATTCAGGCTGGATAACGCTGCCGTCAGCACCACCACGTTCATCACATCCCCCATGTAGGGCACGCCCAGCTTGCTAAAAAAGGTGACAAACGGGCTTTGCCCTGCCTGATAGGCGTTCCACGGTAGCAAACATACCAGCAGCACAATGGAGCCCACGTAAAACAGGGCAATACGCCAGATAACACTGTTAACTGCTTTAGGCAGAATGCGCCGGGCATCTTTGGCTTCACCTGCAGCGGTGCCGATAATTTCGATACCGGCGAAAGCGAAGATTACGCCCTGAACCAGCACCAATGCGGGCAAAAGACCGTGAGGGAACAAGCCGCCGTTATCACTGATCAGATGAAAACCTGTTGGGTTGCCTGCGACAGGATGTCCGCTTGCCAGAAATACCGTTCCGACAATCAGAAACAGTGAAATGGCTGCCACCTTGATCAGTGCAAACCAGAACTCCATCTCAGCGAACCATTTCACACCAATCAGGTTCATGGTGGTAACAATAGAAAGCGCGCCTAGAGCTAACACCCACTGCGGCACATCGGCAAAGGTTCCCCAGTAGTGCATATAGAGCGCAACGGCTGTGATATCTACAATGCCGGTCATGGCCCAATTAAGGAAATACATCCAGCCCGCGAGATAGGAGCCTTTTTCGCCGAGGAATTCTCGTGCATAAGAGACAAAACTGCCGCTGGAAGGGCGGTGAACGATCAATTCACCGAGTGCGCGCAAGATAAAGAAAGAGAAGATACCACAGGTCAAATATACCAACGCCAGTGAAGGGCCTGCCAGTTGCAAGCGTGCCCCGGCGCCCAAGAATAGCCCTGTGCCAATGGAACCGCCAATGGCAATCATCTGTACATGGCGTTTGCTAATGCTCTTTTGATACCCCTTTTCGTGGGAGTCGAGCCAGCGTTTTTTGCTGGTTTGGTGCTCTGAACTTGCCGTGTTGTTCTGTGTCATGCTCTGTTTTTTTTCCTACTGATCTTTCATACCTGATGGGCATTTTGTCTGACATTACGGCTATACAAATGCGCGATTTATGGCATCTGAATCCGTAGTCATAACCCTTTGTTATGTTAATTACGGGCAGCGATGCTACCTTTTCTCGTCTGTGCTGGCAAAAAAAGTGTTGGGATTGTGTGCAATGGTATGGAGTGACATGACCTTGTTCTTTTTAGAAAGTGTTACGACCCTGTTCTGGCATCGAAATTAGCAGTGCATTGAAGGCATTGGCTTTCTTATTTCGGCTATTTGCTGGCACAATTTGCCTGCGTTCAAACAGGAGAAACGAAAGATGGTATGGCGTACTGGTTTTTTGTTCGGAGCAGGGCTGTTCTGTGCGACAGCATTGGCTTCTTCCCTCGTGGGATTTCGTCAGTTCGCCTTAACAAATGATGTTCCCGAACGCGGGCTTAATGTCGTTGTGCTTTATCCCGCTGCACAGAGTGATATACCTGTTAAATCGGTAGGTGAAAATTCGGCTTTTGTCGGTGTCGATGTGCAAGAAAATGCTCAAGCAGCGTCCGGTACGCATCCCTTTGTTGCGCTCTCACATGGGTTTGGCGGCAATTGGCGTAATCAGCTTTGGTTGGCACACGCGCTGGCACAGCAAGGCTATATTGTTGCTGCCACTGACCATCCCGGTACTACGTCAATGATGATGGATAAGGCGATTGCAGCCAAACTTTGGCTACGCCCAGATGATATACGACGGGTTATTTCAGCTATTCAAAACAAACAGCGTGATGTTGGGGCTATAGCACCAGGAAAAATTGGCGCTATTGGTCACTCATTAGGGGGATGGACGGTGCTAGCGTTGGCTGGTGTGCGTTTTGATACTCAGCAGTTTGAAACCGATTGTCTCACGCATACGGAACTGGCTTCTTGTATCGTGTATCAGAAAATGGGGATACAACAAGAGGCGCAAGCGAATACGCTGTTAGGGCAATCCGCGCGGGATCCGCGCGTGACGGCTGTTGTCTCATTGGACCTAGGATTCGCTCGCGGTTTCACTTCGCGAAGTCTGTCGGCTGTTGATATTCCCGCGCTGGTCATTAGCGCCGGACAGCCTGACCCCAAACTCCCTGCAAGGGTTGAGTCCTACTTTATGGCGCAGCAAATGCCCGAGCAGCGTACCCGTTATTTGGAAATAAACGATGCCTCGCATTTTAGTTTCATGCAGTTGTGTAAGCCGGGAGCGGTAGACCTGCTTGAGCAAGAGCAACCGGGAGATGGCATTATCTGTGTTGACGGAAACAAGCGCTCTCGCGAACAAATACACCATCAGGTAATTGCAGCCATCAGTGATTTTCTCAATAAAGCCTGGCATTAACCTTATGCACCTCTGGCGTACGAATACGCCAGAGGTAAGTGCAACATCCCGATTAACGGCGGTAGTTTTTCTGCGCCGAGTTAACCTTATAGAGATAGCGTCGCGATTCGGATGAAGGGTGTTTGGTCGTCAACGCATCGTAAACTTCACCCGGTGACATCTGGTTGATGAGGCTAACGGCCCTGTCCTTGTCACTGGAGAACACGCGCAACACACTGCCTGCGCCACCGTTATACGCTGTTATGACAGCATAGCGGCGTGAGGTGGGGTTCTCAATTCCCCCGAGGTAGGTGTTTTTCAGAATGGCCAGATAGGCCACACCGGTATCGATGTTGTTCTCAGGATCGAACAGATAGCTGCGGCTAGGCTGCCCCCATTTTCCCTTGCTTTTGAATACGTCACGTCCGGCGCTGTGTTGTACCACCTGCATCAGCCCCAATGCATCGGAACGGCTAACAGCATAAGGGTTAAAACTGGATTCCGTTTGCATAATGGCCAGAATCAGCGATTCTTCAATGCCATATCGCTCGGAAGCTTGACGAATTAATGGCAGGTATTTATGGGCACGTTTGTCGAGATGGTTTGGCACCAGTTGGAAGGTGACGGACCAAATCACATGTAGTCCGGAAGTCCGTTTCTGCAATCGGTTTTGCAGCAGGTAATCTGCAAAGCTGGCTGCACGGCCTTCCCAGCGAATCGGTTGTCCTGTGTTATCCAACACCTGGCCGTAAAGCATCGGTTCACGACTTATTTGGATATCATTGGCATCAGAATAGAGATCGGTATTGCTGGCGTTGTCGCCCATCAATAATGTGGTGATGATAGCCTGGCGCAAGCTCGGGGCGTAATTTGTTGCTGAAATGGTTTCTATGGTGATAGTACCGGCATCAAAGTTGATGTGACTACGGGTTTGATATTGATCGGTGTATTTAACGTAGTCTTTCGGGCCGGCAATCAGAACTTCGTTCAGACCCCAGATATTCTCGATGTTATTGGCAAACTGCCCCATCAGAATGTCAAAGGCGTTGGTATCCTTGATGAAATCTTCATTATTGAGATCGCCACGCTTGCCGGAACAGGAGATCAGCAAAGGCGCGACGAGCAACAACGCTAGCATTTTCTTCATAAACAATTCGTTATAAGTTACTTATTATCAGCGGTTCACCAGCAACGCCGCATTCGTATGAAAGAGGCAAAAGGGCCATACGGCCCCTTACGCTATGCGCTAGGCGGGGTATAGCCTTCAATGTGCACATCTTGCCCTTCAAACAGGAATTTGGTCATCTCCTGTTCCAGCAGTTTGCGGTGCTCCACATTCATCATGTTGAGCTTTTTCTCGTTGATCAGCATGGTTTGCTTGGTCTGCCATTGCGCCCACGCTTCTTTAGAAATGTCCTGATAGATGCGTTTGCCCAACTCCCCCGGATAGAGTTGAAAATCTTGCCCTTCGGCTTCGCGTTGTAAAAAAGTACAAAAAATGGTTCTGCTCATGCTGATTCCTCTTGGATAACGCGGGATGGTCAGATCAGACTACCGCCTGATTGCTGCGTTAACATTCGTAATAGTCGTTCCACCGGTGCTGCGAGCCCAACGGCGGGCGGTTGCGCTAAGTTATACCAGAGACCGGTTTTTTCCTCCATGCAAGCATCGTGCAAAGCGTGAGGCGCATCAGTGGGCAATGCGAGCCAGAGTGGAACAATATCCAGATGGAAATGACTGAAAGTGTGGCGAAACGACACCAATTGTTGCACGTCTGTGATTTTCAGACCGCGTTGTTGCAGCCAAGGTTCCACATCGTCATGTGAACTAAACTGCGGAAAGCAAAATAATCCGCCCCACAGCCCGGTAGCTGGCCTCTGTTGTAGCCATACCTCATTGCCCCGTTGCAGTAATAGAAACCAGGCGCTTTTTTCCGGTAACGTCTGCTTTGGTTTTTTGCCTGGATAGTTGGCCCAACTGTGATTGGCATAGGCCATGCAACCGTTGTTTAACGGGCAAAGTTCGCACTTGGGACGGCTGCGCGTGCAAACCATTGCCCCCAGGTCCATCATGGCTTGGTTAAACTGGCTGACACCCAGGGCAGGCGTCACCTGCTCGCTGAGCGCCCAAAGTTGCTGCTCAACCTCTTTTTTCCCCGGCCAGCCTGCCACGGTGTAGCAGCGCGCCAGTACCCTTTTCACATTGCCATCAAGAATCGGGTGATGCTGGCCCAGAGAAAGGGACAACACTGCTCCTGCGGTCGAGCGTCCAACGCCGGGCAGCGCGGTGACGGCCTCAAAGGTAGTGGGAAACTCGCCTCCATGCTGATTCGCGATGGTCTGTGCCGCTTTATGCAGGTTGCGCGCACGCGCGTAATAACCAAGCCCGGTCCACAGGTGTAGTACTTCATCCAGCGGCGCGGCCGCAAGGGCGCGAATATCGGGGAAGCGAGCAATAAAACGTTGAAAATAAGGAATAACCGTGGCGACCTGTGTTTGCTGTAACATGATCTCAGAGAGCCACACGGTATAAGGCGTTTTTTCTTGTTGCCACGGCAGTGTTTTGCGACCATAGCGTTCATACCACGCCAACACCTGCTGCGCAAACGGCTGCGCTTGCATCATAAAAAGCCACTCTCTTGCCGGGTGAAAAGTCTGACAGCGATTCCAGCACAGAGTTAATGTGCTGTAAACCGGAACTTTCCGAGGCATCCCCCTTGCCAAACCGCGGTATCCTTGCATAATGCGCCTTTCTTTGGGCGAATTTGAACAGGCCATCGGCACACGTTTTCTATGATCAACAACGTCATTTCACCGGAATTTGATGAGAATGGGCGTCCGCTGCGCCGTATTCGCAGTTTTGTGCGCCGTCAGGGGCGCTTAACCAATGGGCAGCAGCAGGCGCTGGACAACTATTGGCCCGTGATGGGGATAGAGTATCAGGCACAGGCGCTTGACTTTTCTGCGCTTTTCGGTCGCGAAGCGCCGACGGTGCTGGAGATTGGGTTTGGTATGGGGGCATCACTCGTCACCATGGCGGAGCAGCACCCTGAGCAAAACTTTTTAGGGATCGAAGTACACCTGCCCGGTGTCGGTGCTTGTCTTGCTGCGGCACAGGAAGCCGGTCTGAGTAACCTGCGCGTGATGTGTCATGATGCGGTAGAAGTACTGGAGCAGATGATCCCCGACGAATCTCTGGCTATGGTCCAGCTCTTTTTCCCTGACCCTTGGCACAAAGCGCGCCATAATAAACGTCGTATTGTACAGAAAGCTTTTGCGGAGCTGGTGCTACGCAAGCTGGCGAGTGGTGGCGTATTCCATATGGCGACGGACTGGGAGCCTTATGCAGAACATATGCTTGAGGTCATGCGTGAGGTGGCAGGGTACCGTAATCGTTCTGCCACGCAGGATTATGTCCCTCGCCCATCGTCTCGCCCGTTAACCAAGTTTGAAGCGCGCGGCCAGCGGTTAGGCCACGGTGTGTGGGATCTTATGTTTGAGAGGATAAAATAATGGCAAAACATCGCAGTCGTCGTTTGCGCAAAAAGTTACACATTGATGAGTTTCAGGAACTGGGCTTTTCGGTAAGCTGGCGTTTCGCGGAGGGTACCTCAGTGGAAACTATCGACGCGACCTTGGACAAGTTTGTTGATGATGTCATTGACCCGGCTGGGTTGGCATTTGAAGGCAGCGGCTATTTGCAATGGGAAGGGTTGATCTGCCTACAGAAGACGGGTCACTGCACCGATGCGCACCGTGAGCAGGTGGCTGCTTGGCTGAATGCTCAGCAGTTGCAAGAGGTTAAAGTCAGCGATCTGTTCGATATCTGGTGGGATCTGCCGGAAAACCTGCTTTCTTGAGTCCGTTTTTATAGGAAGACGACATGTTGCGATCGGTAATGCTATCCCTGCTGGCTTTATTGTCTTGGCAGGTTCAGGCGGCGTATCAATGTGAAGCGAACCCGCAGGATGATATCTTCATTACACCGCAACAGGTGCAAGTGGTGGGGGCAAGCGGAAATCTGCTGATTTCTCCGCAGGGGGATGTCACTCGCAATCAGACGGCGTTGACGCTCACTGCGGCGCAGCGCCAGCAGGCTAAGGCGTACCAGGCGGATTTACGTCAACAATTGCCTTGGATTGAGCAGGGAGCTCGCCAGCATCTGGAAAAAGCGCGTGTGGCATTGGATGGCGTGATTGCCCAGGAACTGGGCAGTGACAGTAATGTGCGCAACAGATTGACCACCCTTGATTCCCAGCTTAAGCAGCAAATGGCGCGTATTCTTGAACCGCGTAGTGATGGCATTGCGTTTCATCATCAGGCCATCAAGCAAGTTGAGCAGGATGGGCGCCAAATGGTGCAACAGGCCCTTGGTGGCGTGCTGCAAGACAGCCTGAATGAGATGGGCGTGAAGCAGCTCTCCAGTGGGGGCAACCCATTGCAAGCGATGATGGGGAACTTGGGTAATCTGCAAAAGGCGATTCAAACCGAGTGGAATAATCAGGAACTCACGTTCCAGCGCTTTGGCAAGGATGTGTGCCAGCGAGTGATTTCACTGGAAAATCAGCGTAAGCAGTTGCTCAAATCCCTTCCATGACGGTTTCTTCTGGGTCACTCTGATGAAGCTGTTTCGCCAGAATGACCCTTTTACTCCTCCCTTAATCTGTGCGTTTGATATACCCATGATATTTCAAATTGCATGGGTATTAGTGCTACTCATTATTCATCACGTCTCTGCGTTTCACCTCTTATGAGGCTGCTGCAAGCTGTAGTTAAATCTATTTGTGATGTATTTGTAAATAAAAGCAATGCATTGATTGGTTTTTTGGGGCGTCCTTGAGCTTAACCGTGCGGGCTAGTGCAAACGCTGTTCAAATACGTTAACATTTTTTCCTACAACTCGAATTATTTAGGGTATAGGTCTTATAGCCGATTTGTGAAAGCAAGTTATGGTTATACAGATATCATGTTTTTACATTATGTCATCTATTTTATTTTTCTGTAAAAATGAAAAAAATAGATGGTAAATTACAGCTGGATATATTTTATATAAGGTGAGTTTCTATTTCTTTATTGTTTCTGTGTTCTTAATGTGGAGATGTTGGGTATTTTTTAATAAAGGAATAAGCATGACCTTTGCTGAATTATTGCAGGCAATTTCTGCCGATATGCATGTGGATCTCAATAAGGCGGTTGATAGTGGTGGCTGCGCTATTCGCTTTGAAAATAATGTTGCTATAAATATCGAGTGTCAAAACGATGAGGTCTATCTTTTTTCTCCCGTAATGCGTACTGCCGATATTCTTTCTGATGATTTTTTTGCATCTTTATTACAAATTCACTTATTTGGTGTGGCTACCGAGCGTTGTTGGTTTGGTTTTGATGCAAGCGGTAATCAGGTGATTCTTTTTCATATGATTACGTTGTCGAATATGGATACTGCTACTGTAATAAAGCGCATTGAAACGCTCATTACACAAGTTCAATATTGGCAAGAAAACCTGCCTAAGATTGCCAACCGTATGCCGCTACATTCAATTACTCAAGCAAGTACCGATAGATACAGATACCGAGGTTCAACATGAATGTTTCGGCAGGAATGAAACTTGCTGCCCGTACGGTGACGTATAAAGCAATGGACAGCAGCAAAGTCATTGACACTCTGGTTAACCGGATTACTTTCGGTTCTGTTACTCGCGACACTTTAGCAAAGAATATCCTCTCCGGTACCATTAATCTTGCTCAAGAATACGCGTGCGATCAAAAATTGCTGGGTGATCGCAGTGCTGAAATTGTTAGCTTGGTTAGAAGCGTATTATTTGATAATACGCTAAAGCAAGTAAAGGACGGCGCAGGTCCTTTGGTTTCTTTATTGATGGAATACAACGGGAATAATCAATGTTCCACCTTCTTGGCGAGTAAGATTGCCGGATGTTTCCTGCCTGATATGTTACAGGATCATGCAATGGAGCGCATTTTGTGTGCCTGGTCAAAGCAGGAATCAGGTTCTAAAGTGATGAGGCTGGCAATAGAAAATGCACTCACAGGGGTTTATGGCGGAAAAATGATCTCTGCGACATTTATGTCAGTGCTAAAACGCACGATTCTCGATAAAGCTGAGTATCAAAGCAATACTGCATTACATCGCATCGCGGCAAAAGAGTTGCAGCGACACTACACGCAAAGTAAAGAACTCGTTCCTGAAATTTCATTATGCTCAGTGATATCATCCGTAACCGCAGAAACATACAGCCATGTTTCGTCTCTGTGCTTGCAATCAGAAGTCATGCGGAATGTTTTACAATTGCCAGCCAAAATAAAAGAAGCCTTTAACGAACTCAGCACATGGCTGCCAAATGAGGACTCCCGTGTCGACCAAAAAACGGTCTGCGATCTTGTCGAACTCGCCATCCTTGCTCATAAAACACAGCAACCTGAGCAGGTTGATGAAATGTTCAAGATGATTGCAGGTCTATCTGAACATGTTCGAAGTGAATTCCAACATAAATATGAACAGCTAAAACCTTTATTAGAGAGGATGCCGCTAGCTAACATTGAATTTGGGCAGAACTGGCTTAATGAATTGGAATCAGTCTCGTTCAAACATAATAGCAAGAAAGCCGTTTCCCCCGAATTGCGTGATTTCATGAAAAACGTTTTTTCTCTACCAATGAAGCACCCTGAAGAAGCACATACTTATTTTATTGATGGTATGTTTATCGATGAATTGCGACAGGGGATGATACTCAATGTCGATAATAGCCATAAAAATTATGGTCAGCGGGCTGTTGATATGGGGGGAGAATTGCTTTCAATCATCAAGGGAATGTTCTCGCTGCCTGAAGGTCTGACAGAAACACAAAAACGTCAAGTAGGGAAACTTTCTGAAATGGTTAATCACCATCCAATGAGTCTGCTGGCGCTAACGCATCAAATTGCCCCTAAACAAGTTCTTAATAGGGTAGGGGATAATGTATTAAATGGATTAAACCGTAAGCCAGGTGATTTGATTTATATCGACAACATGTGGATGAAAATAGGGCCGCCGCAGCTAAGTGTTATCGTGAGTAAGGACTGTGGGGTTGACGTTACGACCAAGATAGCTTGGCCTGTGGAACAATTGGGTAAGTCACCCGATGCAATACACCCCTTATCGGGAGGAACAAACACCGTTTCTGTCACCACCAACAGCCATTTGCTGTTCAATGAGCACGGGTTGAAGAGCAAGTCAGTAACAATTTCAGACATCAATGTCGATATTGTTGAAAAATTAACGCTCAACCAACCGGATGATAATTATAATTCTAGTGCGCCGAACTGGCTAAACTTTGATCTGCAGCGAAGATCATTATCCCCATTGCTTGGTGGGGCTTCCAGTTGCTAAGTGCTGATATTTTTCTGGCATCGTTAACCTCTAACTTGTTCTCAATGAACAGCAAGATGTAAATGATGTTATTTCGCTTTGCTGTATGTCACGTTAGCCCCAAATGCCAGTAACTATCTATGCCTTGGGGCAAGGGTGGTGCCCAAACAATAGCGGCGGCACACGCTATATTGAGAAGAGCGAAAAAAAAGCCCAGCATGTGCTGGGCCCTGATAGGTATTTTAGTGGCACATCAAGGCGCTGGGATGGTAAATCGACGGTGGATCTCTTCCAGCTCAGTCAGCACGTCGGAATTCAATTGAATCTCAAGGCTGGCAAGGTTGGTATCGAGTTGCTCAAGTGTTGTCGCACCCAGAATGGTGCTGGCGACAAAGGGCTGTTGACGCACAAATGCCAGTGCCATCTGCGCTGGGTCCAATCCGTGACGGTGCGCAAGTGCCACATACTCAGCAATGGCTTGCTGAGTATGTGGTGCGCTGTAGCGTACAAATCGGCTGAACAGCGTATTGCGCGCACCAGCAGGCTGAGCACCGTTCAAATATTTCCCGGTTAACGTACCAAAAGCGAGGGGAGAATAGGCCAACAGTTCCACGCCCTCGTGTTGGCTTATTTCGGCCAAACCGACTTCAAAGCTGCGATTGAGCAGGCTGTACGGATTCTGGATGGAGACGATACGTGGCAGATTATGCTTTTCGGCCAGTTGCAGATAGCGCATCACGCCCCAGGGCGTTTCATTCGAGACCCCAATATAGCGGATCTTTCCCGCCCGTACCTGTTCTTCAAGTGCTTCCAGTGTTTCCAGCAGTGTCACTGTCGCTTTGTCATCGGTGTATTGATAATTCAATTTACCAAAACAGTTGGTCTGTCTCTGCGGCCAATGCACCTGATAAAGATCGAGATAGTCGGTATTAAGGCGCGTAAGGCTGGCGTCCAGTGCTGCACGGATATTTTTACGATCTAATGCCTGCTGTGGACGAATACCAACATCGCTGCCACGGCTTGGCCCGGCGACTTTACTCGCCAGAATCAGCTTTTCTCTGCCGCCACGCGAGGCTAACCAAGAGCCAATATAGCGTTCTGTTAGCCCCTGCGTCTCTGGCCGTGGCGGAACGGGATACATCTCTGCGGTGTCAATCAGGTTAATGCCAGCCGCCACTGCGCGATCGAGCTGCGCGTGCGCCTCAGCTTCGCTGTTTTGTTCACCAAACGTCATGGTGCCCAAGCTGAGCACGCTGACTTCTAAAGCACTATGGGGAATACGGTGATAGAGCATTGCCAGCTTCCTTAATGTCTGAAAATCCCGGCGTCCTCATCCCTACACAAAGGGAAAAACCAGCGCCTGTTTCTGACTATAACCAAGCAATGCTATGGGGGGAAGCTTCTTTGATGGCTTCATGGTGTGAAAAAAAGGCTAAGAAGGCAGGCTGCCCCTGAGATTAACGCTGAACAATCTGGGAAACAATTTCATTATTGATCTGCCGCCACTGCCCATTTTCATCAAGATAACTGAGCAGACCGGTATCTTTATCCAACGCAGGTTTGTTTTTCGTCAGCAACATCTGTCCTTCTTTCGTTGCAATGACATAGTTGTTGCTACACCCGCTTAGGAACAAGGCTAAAAGGCACAGCGCGATGGCTTTGTGTCGAATCATCGTCTAGTAGTCCACTCAAATAATAAAAAACGGGTGACGGTTCTCTTTAGAACCTAATCTCTATCAAAAAAGGTGAATATACAAGATGAGTCTAGCAAAGCATAAAAGAGAAAAATGTAGGAATAATGGAAATAATCGGTGATTTGGCCGTAAAGAGACTGCGGGCAGCGCATGCTGCCCGCCTGACCGCTACTCTTCGCTTGTCGCTTTTTTGCTGCGCATCAGATTCAGCGCTTCAACCGACATTGAGAAGAACATGGCAAAATAGATATAGCCTTTGGGAACGTGAACATCGACGCTCTCTAAAATCAACGTGAAGCCCACCAGGATCAGGAAAGAAAGTGCCAGCATTTTCACTGAGGGATGGCGATCGACAAACTCACCGATGGCGCGAGCAGAAAACATCATCACGCCCACGGCAATCACCACGGCAGCCATCATGATAAACAGATGATCGGATAGTCCAACGGCAGTGATGACAGAGTCGAGGCTGAAGATGATATCTAACAGCATAATCTGCACGATGGCCCCAAAAAATGAATGCACCTGGCTGGCATGCGCTTCTGAACCGCCTTCAATGGTATCATGGACTTCACGACTGGATTTCCAAATCAGGAACAGCCCACCGAAAAACAGGATCAGATCGCGGACGGAAATTTCATTCTCCATCAGCGTAAACAGCGGGTTGGTAAGGCGAATAACCCAGGCTATCGAAGCAAGCAGGCCCAGGCGCATCAGCATGGCACCCAAAAGCCCGATACGGCGCGCTTTATTTTGCTGCGCTTTTGGTAATTTAGCGACAACCAGTGAAAGGAAGATGATGTTGTCGATACCTAGCACTATCTCCAAAATGGTCAACGTGCCGAGAGCCAACCATGCATTCGGATCAACAATCCAATCAAACATTATATCAATTTCATCCTAAACGAAATGTAAATGCCAATTATACTCTTTGCTTTCGGTTTTCTGGCAAGAAAAAACGATACGTATTCTCTCTGAGACCTAAAGGTGGAAGTGGCGCGCTAGCAACGGACCAGTAAAGGTTTTCTTTAAATAGAATCCGCGTGGCAATGTCATGATAGGCTGACCAAATTCGCCAATAGCTTGAGTCAGCGCTTTGCTGTTGGCTGCTTTAGGCCGCAACTGCAATACTTCGCCGTGACGTGCAGTAATGCTCTCCACTTTTCCGAGGACAATCAGGTCCATCAGCTCTTCCCAATCTCGACGCAACAGCATCTCCTCCTCTGGGGAGGGGCTCCAGATAAACGGTGTGCCGATATGACGTTCACCGAGCGGAATCTCACGCGAACCTTCCACCGGGATCCACAGTACTCGCGCCAGTTTGTGTCGCACATGGCTGCTTTCCCAGGTTACACCACTGTTGCCGGTTAGTGGCGCTACCGATACAAAAGTGGTTTCGAGTGGTCTTCCCTGCTCATCAATGGGGATTGTTTTTAGCTCCACACCGATATCAGGAAAATCTTGCTCGGGTTTACTGCCCGCGCTGGCACCCAGGAAGCGTTCTAGTAGTACACCAATCCACCCCTTGTCCCGTTTGAGGTTAGCGGGCAGCGGCAAATTTGCTAACGCGGCCAGCTCTGCCAGCGTGTACCCCGCGAGAGCGTGCGCACGTTGAAGAAGAGTATGTTCATCAACTGGTGGTGTCGATATTGGGTTGGGCATATTTACCTATGAAAGCAGGTCGTCAGGTTGACTAAAAAAAATACAGTGTTCATCAGGTTTTTCAACAGGGGGCTACCGTGCAGAAAGAAAAACAATAATAGCATGATTCATAGCGTATTTTTTTATTTATCCCGCAGCATAGTCCATGCTCGTTTTGTCGTTGTTCACGGATAGACACCGACAATAAACAGGATCTTACACTAGGTTATCCACAGATTTTTGGGATAACCGGGATAAGTCATCACTACTGGTTTGATTTACAGCCTTGACGTCACGGTTTTTTGCGATTTTTGTTATTTTATTATCCGATTATCACGTCTGGTCTGTGGATAAAACCGTCTTGGAACAATCTTTCGCCAATGAGCCAAACAGTTGTTATCCCCTCGGTTCATTTGCAGTGAATATGTCGTGGGCTAAATTTGTATTTTTTTGAAAATAAAGGAAGATTTTTTTGCTTGTACACACTGGTTTTAACGTGAGGGAAAAGGTTTTCCGCATGCTTTCATTTGGTTCTGCACAGTGATATCCACAAAAATAGTGAATAAAAGCACTCTAACTGCCGCACACTGTTTATAACTTTTTCCCTTTCTGTGGGTTAGCGGCGGGTTATTCGTAGAATCAATGCTGTTAAGCAGGAGTTTACCGGCTGGCGGTAGTGTGAAACAATCAGGTCATCTTTGCATTGAAAGTTTTAGAGGTAGTCCGGTGATCGATGATGATGGCTACCGCCCTAACGTTGGTATTGTAATCTGCAATCGGCTTGGCGAAGTGCTATGGGCTCGTCGTTATGGCCAGCACTCCTGGCAGTTCCCGCAAGGGGGCATTAACCCCGGAGAAAGCCCTGAACAGGCAATGTATCGCGAACTGTTTGAAGAAGTGGGACTCAGGAAAAAGGATGTCCGTATTCTGGCTTCAACCCGTAGCTGGTTACGTTACAAATTACCAAAACGTTTGGTGCGTTGGGATACAAAACCGGTTTGTATCGGTCAAAAGCAGAAGTGGTTTCTGCTACAGTTAATGTGCAACGAATCTGATATCAATATGCAAAGCAGCGGTACGCCGGAGTTTGACGGCTGGCGCTGGGTGAGTTACTGGTATCCTGTGCGTCAGGTGGTGTCGTTTAAACGCGACGTTTACCGTCGGGTGATGAAGGAATTTATCAGCCCGGTTATACAACTTCAAGAGAACGCCGCGGCGAGGGCGCCTTCGGTGCCTCGGCGCAAAAGAGGATAAGTCGCGTTCATCATGCTCACGCGTTTGCGAGAAATCGTTGAGAAAGTGGCGGCGGCATCGCGTTTGAATGATGCGCTGGATCTATTGGTCAATGAGACCTGCCAAGCGATGGATACGGAAGTATGTTCCATCTATCTGGCCGATCACGATCGCCAGTGTTATTACCTGATGGCGACCCGCGGTTTGAAAAAGCCGCGTGGTCGTCTCGTCACGTTAGCCTTTGGTCAAGGGATTGTAGGGTTGGTGGGGCAACGGGCTGAACCCATTAATCTGGCCGATGCGCAAGCTCACCCCAGTTTTAAATTTATTCCTTCCGTCAAAGAACAGCACTTCCGTTCTTTTCTTGGTGTACCTATTATTCACCGGCGGCAACTGCTAGGGGTGTTAGTGGTACAACAGCGCGAGCACCGCCAGTTTGATAAAAATGAAGAGTCTTTCATGGTCACACTGGCGGCACAAATGGCCGCGATCCTCTCTCTAACTCAAATTAAGGCGTTGTTTGGCCAATATCGCCAAACGCGGCTCAAAGCGCTGGTGGCATCGAGCGGCGTGGCAATTGCGCCGGGTTGGATGGATGGCAGCCAACCTTCACTGGAGTTAGTGTTTCCCGCCTCAAGCCTGGACAGTGAACGCGAGCGCTCGCGTCTGACGTTTGCGCTGGAAGAGGCCAATGCAGAATTCCGTCGTTTCAGTAAACGCTTTAGCGCTAGCGCGCAAAAAGAGAGCGCAGCGATTTTCGATCTCTATTCCCATTTACTGAGCGATGCGCGCTTGAAGCGCGAGCTGTTTCAGGAGGTGGATGATGGAAATATCGCCGAGTGGGCGGTAAAACTGGTGATCGAGCGTTTTGCTGCGCAGTTTGCCGTGCTGCAGGATGCCTATTTGCGTGAACGTGCAGGGGATTTCCGCGCATTGGGCCAACGCCTGTTATTCCATCTTGACGATAGCGTGCCGAACAGCGATCGCTGGCCGCCGCATTTCATTCTGGTTGCCGATGAGCTAACGGCAACGTTGCTGGCGGATGTGCCGCAAGACCGTCTGGCCGGTGTGGTCGTGCACGATGGTGCCGCCAACTCTCATGCAGCGATTATGGTGCGGGCGATGGGTATTCCCACCTTGATGGGCGCAGATATTCAGCCTGAGTTATTACACCAGCGTACCTTGATCATTGATGGTTATCGGGGGGAATTGCTGGTCGATCCCGAGCCGACGCTGTTACAGGAATATCAGCGCCTGTTAAGTGAAGATAATGCGTTGACGCGTCTGGCCGAAGACGATATGGAACGGCCTGCGGTGTTGAAAAGCGGTGAGAGCATGCAAGTTATGCTCAATGCCGGACTCAGCGCTGAACATGAGCAGCATTTTATCAATCAGGTTGATGGCGTGGGGCTGTACCGCACCGAAGTGCCTTTTATGCTACAGAGCGGTTTTCCGTCTGAAGATGAACAGATGGCGCAGTATCAAGGCATGTTGCAGCTTTACCCTTCGCGGCCGGTCGTGTTACGTACGCTGGATATTGGTGCTGACAAGCAACTCCCTTATTTACCGATCAGTGAAGAAAACCCCTGTTTAGGGTGGCGTGGTATCCGCGTTACGCTCGATCAGCCGGAGATCTTCTTGATTCAGGTGAGGGCGATGCTGCGCGCTAATGCTGAAACGGGAAATCTGCGCATTTTACTGCCCATGATCAGTAGCCTGGAAGAGGTGGACGAAGCGTGTCGTCTTATCGCTCAGGCTGCCGATGAGGTCCGGGAGTTGGTAGGGCATGCATTGCCGGAACCGCGCATTGGTGTCATGATCGAAGTCCCGTCTATGTTGTTTTTGCTGCCGCATCTGGCCTCTCGTATCGATTTTGTCTCGGTAGGCACTAACGATCTTACCCAATATTTGCTGGCTGTGGATCGCAACAACCCGCATGTGGCATCGCTGTATGACAGTCTGCATCCCTCGATGCTGCTGGCGCTGGCGGGCATCGCCAACGAGTGCCAACGTCTCGGGATCGAAGTCTCCGTATGTGGTGAAATGGCGGGGGAGGCCATGGGGGCAGTGGTATTGACCGGCTTGGGATATCACACTTTCAGTATGAATGGTCGTAGTGTAGCTCGGGTAAAGTACCTGCTGCGTCAGTTGGTGCTGAAAGAAGTGCAAGAGCTGACTCAACGCCTTTTGGCCGCGCGTAGTGCCAGCGAAGTGCGTCAGTGGATTGCACTTTTCCTCGAAGAGCGCGGTTTAGGCGGGTTGGCACGCGGCGGGCGCTGATAAAGTATGTCAAAGATAACATCTTGTTTACATAACTTTTCCTGACCTTGCACGCTACGTAAAGGTTGCTCTGTGCTATCATGCGCAACCGCAGCCCGCACCTAAGGCTTTAGCCGTGGTTGCGCTGGCACACAAGGTTTCCCCTTTTCCGGCCTCCCGTACTGTGGGATAACCAACGCCGTGAGATAAAACAAACAAGCATGTGGTGATCGATGACAACGAGTTACTTGGCGTTTCCTCAGTTTGATCCGGTGATTTTTTCCCTTGGACCAGTGTCGCTACATTGGTATGGCCTGATGTACCTGGTGGGCTTTGTGTTCGCCATGTGGCTGGCAGTGCGCAGGGCGAATAAACCGGATAGCGGCTGGACCAAAGAAGAGGTGGAAAACCTGCTGTACCTGGGGTTCCTGGGGGTGTTTGTCGGTGGCCGTCTGGGGTATGTCCTGTTCTACGCTTTTCCGTCGTTCATCAGTAACCCGCTTTACTTGTTTAAAGTGTGGGATGGCGGCATGTCGTTCCACGGTGGTTTGGTTGGGGTGATTTGCGTCATGTTGTGGTTTGCTCATCGCACCAAGCGCCATTTCTTTCAGGTTGCCGATTTTATCGCGCCGCTGATCCCTTTTGGCTTGGGCGCAGGGCGCTTGGGTAACTTTATCAACGGTGAGTTATGGGGGCGCGTTACTACGGATACCCCGTGGGCAATGTTGTTTCCCGGCGCACGCAGTGAAGATTTGATGCTGGCGGTAACGAACCCTCAGTGGCAGGCGATATTTAACCAATACGGTATGTTGCCGCGCCATCCGTCGCAACTCTATCAGATGGCGCTGGAAGGCATTGTGCTGTTTATTCTGTTGAATCTGTTTATTCGCAAGCCACGTCCAATGGGCAGCGTTTCCGGCTTGTTTTTAATTGGCTATGGTGTATTCCGTATTATCACAGAATTCTTCCGGGAGCCTGATGCTCAGCTTGGACTGTTTGGTAATTTCATCAGCATGGGGCAGATCCTGTCGTTGCCGATGGTGTTTGCCGGTATCCTGATGATGGTCTGGGCCTATCGCCGTCAGGCGGAAAAACAGTAACTGCTTGCCGTGAAGGCATTCTTTGCTGAAATACGCAGAAAACTGCCGTACGGTCAATTTTTTAATCGTGTAGTGAGGGTGAAATGAAACAGTATCTGGAATTGATGCAGAAAGTGCTTGATGAGGGAACGCCGAAAGGGGACAGAACCGGCACCGGGACCTTATCGATTTTCGGCCACCAGATGCGTTTCAATCTTCAAGAGGGTTTTCCGCTGGTGACCACCAAGCGTTGCCATCTGCGTTCGATCATTCACGAACTGTTGTGGTTCCTCAACGGTGATACTAACGTTGGCTATTTGCACGACAACAAAGTCAGTATTTGGGATGAGTGGGCTGATGAAAACGGCGATCTCGGGCCCGTATACGGTAAGCAGTGGCGTGCTTGGGGCGCAGCGGATGGTCGCCAGATTGATCAACTGCAAACCGTGTTACAACAGTTAAAGCAAGACCCGAATTCACGTCGCATCATTGTTTCCGCGTGGAATGTGGGTGAATTGGATCGCATGGCTTTGGCACCGTGCCATGCATTTTTCCAGTTCTACGTGGCGGATGGTAAGCTTTCTTGCCAGCTTTACCAACGCTCGTGTGATGTGTTTCTGGGCTTGCCGTTCAATATTGCCAGCTACGCGCTGTTAGTGCATATGATGGCTCAACAGTGCGACTTGGAAGTCGGCGACTTTGTTTGGACCGGTGGCGATACTCACCTGTATAACAACCATATGGAGCAGACGCATCTGCAACTGAGCCGCGAGCCTAAAGCGCTGCCAAAGTTAATCATTAAGCGCCGTCCGGCGTCACTGTTTGACTATCAGTTCGATGATTTTGAAATAGAAGGCTACGATCCGCATCCAGCTATCAAGGCACCGGTAGCGATTTAATCCGCGATTTTGCGCTTATTCTTTCAAGGCTGCTTTGGCAGCCTTTTTTACGCTCTTTTTTTACACCGATATTTTCTTAACTCGTGCTGCACCTGCGTTGTAATGTTGCTCTGTTAAGCTTGGTCGGCTGCGAGCAGACAGGCATTTCCATTTTTTCTTGTCAAAGCTCTGCCCGAATCTGACTACACTGCCGTCATGGATAAAAGTACCCTTGTTTATGCGGGCTTCAGCCTGCCTGAGTTGCTCATCGCACTGACTATCGTTGCCTTGCTATCCGTCGGAGGAATACAAGGTTGGACTGCTTATCAACAGGCTGTGCGACTGGAACAGCAAGCGCAGTTGGTCATGCTTTTTCTGCAACGTGTGCAGGCTAATGCCTATTGGTATAACGACACGCGCGCGGTGAGCGTTATTCAAACGGGAGATAGGTGGTGTCTGCGTGAAGGAGAGGCATCGTTAACCTGTAATGAAAGCTCTGGCGGGCGTTTATTGCCCTCAGCGCATGATGTGCATATTGCGGCAATGACGCGCCCAACAATCACCTTTCATGGCCTGCGCAACACGGCTCAGGCGGGACATCTGGTGCTAGAAAATGGCGCCGGTCGATTACGTATTGTGATATCGATCTGGGGAAGAATTCGGCTATGCAGCGATACGCAGCCCGTTTTAGGCATTCCACGTTGTTAAGCCGGAGAATCGGGGGATTTAGTCTGATGGAGGTGCTGCTGGCAATGCTGATGGGGAGCGTGATGATTATTGCATCCATGCAGTTTTACCCTACGCTGCGCCGTCAAAGCCAGAACACGCTACGCCATTTCTGGTTAGAGCAGCGTTTTCATCAGGCATTGTTTGCGTTGGAAAAAGATCTGCGCCGTGCGGGTTTTTGTGCCAGTACCTGTTACGACAATGTCGTTACCTTAGGGCAATTCCCTGGAGAACCCATAAACAGTTGTGCGATTGTTGCCTACGATTTTAACCGACGTGGAGGCGCCCCTCAGAGCAGGGAAACATTCGGATACCGGTTGCGCGCAGGCGCATGGGAAACGCAGGTCAGCATTGCTGATTGTTCTGGCAGTGGTTGGGAGCGCCGCCTTGATCCTCAGGAAGTGACCATAACGCGTTTTGAGGTGATCGCATGGCGCAATACTGCCGGGTTGGTGCTTTATGAAGTGCATTTGGCAGGACATTGGTTTCGTCGGCCGGATATCGCGCGTCATACCGTGCGCTGGATCTCGGGTCATAACCCATGAAATGCCGGTGTCAGCAAGGTAATGGTGCACTTGTGATGGTGATGCTGTTAGCTGTAGTCGGACTGCTGTTGATGACAGGGATGCAACGCCAGTTGGACAGCGCATTGCATCTTACTCATGATGAACGCCGCTACTGGCAAACACTGGTGTTGGCCGAATCGTCATTGCAATGGGGCCTTGGACAGATGTGGTTAATGGACAACAGCGCTGGTGAGCAGTGTCTTCGTTATGCGTCAGAAAGATTGCATGTTTGCCTGCGACAAGTGCCTGGAGAGCACTATAAGTTGCTGCGCGGTGAGGGACATCTTTCCGGCTCACCGTCTGTGATGGTGCTTTATCAACGCGTTGTACCCACCGATCTTGAAAGCGAAACCAGCCGGTTACAGCCCGTTGCAGGGGGGTGGCTGGATTTTTGCCCCGAAAGACAGGAGGCGATGTGTGGCCGCTAGTTTGAAGGCGCGTTGCAGACAACGCAGTCACAGACTGCAACAGCGCGGTGTTGGTTTAGTGGAAACTGCTATCGCTGCGCTGCTTTTTGCCGTATCGGTGTTAGGATTGCTGCAATATCATCAAAAGTTGCAGCAGGCCTTTGTACACCAATGGCAGCAACGGCAGGCATGGCTTCTGGCATATCAGCAACTTGCCATTTATGCTGCCGGTCAGGGCAGTGAGGCATCGACGTTACTTAAACGGGATCTGCCTTCTGGGTGGCAGTTACAGTTGACTGAGCAAATCCAGACGTTAGCGTGTCGACGCGTTTCCTCAACGGTGACAACGCCGCAGAATTATCAGGCGCGCTTGAACCGCTGGTTTTGTTTTACCCACGCGAACCCGCGTGTCGTGCGCGAAGGTCATTGACAGTAGCCTGGCTTTACGGGCACTGAAACGGGAATCATCATGTTCAGGGTTTATCACTCAAACCAGTTAGATATTTTGAAAACGCTGATGGTGACGCTGATATCGCGTCAGCCGTTACAGGATCCGTTTCAACCTGAGACTATCCTGGTGCAAAGCCCCGGCATGGCGCAATGGTTACAGATCGAACTTGCTGCTCACTTTGGTATTGCTGCCAATTTGCATTTCCCTTTACCTGGTGTTTTTTTGTGGGACATGTGTCGGCGCGTGTTGCCAGATATTCCGCCGGAAAGCCCCTTTAGCAAAGAAGCGATGATGTGGAAGCTGATGCATATTCTGCCTCAGCAGCAAGACAACCCGGCATTCTTGCCGCTGAGTCACTACTTGCAAGATGATGATGATAAACGCAAACGGCATCAGCTTGCAGGACGTGTTGCGGATCTGTTCGATCAATATCTGATTTATCGTCCTGAGTGGATAAAGCAGTGGCAAGCCGGTGAACGGGTGGAGGGGCTAGGGGACGCGCAGGTTTGGCAAGCTGAGCTGTGGCGTGGGCTTTTGCAATACAGCGCTCAGTTGGAGCAGAAAGAGTGGCACCACGCTCGTCTCTATCAGCGTTTTATTGAGACGCTGGAAAAGACAAATACATGCCCGGAAGGGCTACCGCCGAGAGTGTTTATCTGCGGCATTTCAGCATTACCGCCGGTTTATTTGCACGCGTTGCGTGCTTTGGCAAAACATATTGATGTGCATCTTCTTTTTACTAACCCATGCCGAGATTACTGGAGTGATATTCAGGATCGCCTTTTTCTGGCGAAGCTGAAAAGTCGCCAACGTCGCTTGCACAGCCCTAGTAGCGGCTCGGAGAATCAATACCGTCCGCTGTTTCGCGATCCTGCCAATGTTGATGTGTTATTCAACGATGAGGGTGAACAGCGCATTGTGAATCCGCTACTGGCAAGCTGGGGAAAACTGGGGCGTGACCATCTCTATCAGTTGGCGCTGATCGACGAGGTGGATGACATTGAGGCCTTTGTCGAGCTTGATGGAACAACGCTGTTACAGCAAGTGCAACGCGATATTCTTGAACTTGACGACGGCAGCATCATTGCTGATAGCGCACAAGCGCAGGCCAGCAGTGAACGCAAGCGTCTGCTTACGCCGAATGATGCTTCTCTCACCTTTCATGCCTGCCACAGTCCGCAGCGTGAAGTCGAAGTATTACACGACCAACTGCTGGCAATGATGACGGAAGATGAAACGCTCACGCCGCGCGATGTTATCGTCATGGTGGCAGACATTGATAGCTACACGCCTTTCATTCAGGCCGTGTTTGGCAATGCGCCAACATCGCGCTATTTGCCTTTTGCCATCTCCGATCAGCGGGCGCGCCACGCTCACCCTGTTCTGCCCGCATTTCTCGGCCTGCTGGAGTTACCGCACAGTCGTTTTACCGCGGAACAAGTGCTCTCCTTGCTGGAGGTGCCCGCGCTCTCTGCCCGTTTTGGTATCGATGAAGAAGGGCTGCGCCGTTTGCGACTGTGGGTTATGGAGTCTGGCGTGCGCTGGGGGCTTGATGATGACAACGTTCGCGATCTTGATTTGCCGGTCACCGGTCAGCACACCTGGCGTTTTGGTCTGACACGCATGCTGCTGGGCTACGCGATGAACAGTCATGCGGGAGCATGGCAAGGCATCTTGCCTTATGATGAGTCGAGTGGATTGATTGCCCAACTGGTGGGTCAATTGGCGTCTCTCTTGTCTCAGCTAAGCCAATGGCGCCAGCGTTTGTTAGTGCCTCGCACGCCAGCCCAGTGGCTGCCGCTGTGTCGGCAACTGCTAGACGATTTTTTCGTTGCAGATAGCGATAGTGATGCTGCACTTTCCTTGATTGAGCAGCAATGGCAAGCCATGTTGGGGGCGGCGGTTACCAACGCGTTTGACGAAGCGATTCCAGTGGCGTTGTTGCGTGACGATCTGGCCCAGCGCTTGGATCGGGAAAAGTTGAGCCAACGTTTTCTCGCTGGCGCAATCAACTTCTGTACGCTGATGCCCATGCGATCGATTCCCTTCAAAGTGGTATGTTTGCTGGGGATGAACGACGGCGTTTACCCGCGAACGCTGCCACGGCTTGGTTTTGACCTGATGGCACAACAAGTGCGTCGTGGTGACCGTAGCCGCCGCGATGATGATCGCTATCTGTTTTTGGAAGCGCTAATCTCGGCGCAACAGCGGCTTTATATTAGCTACATCGGTCGAGCCATTCAGGATAACACCCGGCGTTACCCCTCTGTGTTGGTGAGCGAATTGATGGAGTATTTGGCACAAAGCTACCATTTGCCGGGGGATGAAATGCAGGATTTGGATACGAGTGCAGCGCGGGTCTGTGCGCATTTGTGTCGTGAACACACGCGTATGCCTTTTGATAAGGATAATTTCCTTGAACACGCTCAGCCTTGCAGTTTCGCGAACGAATGGTTGGCCGCCGCTGGGCGCTCCGGTATGCCACAACCGTCGTTTAATACTCCGTTAGAACCAGTGACCCATAACGAGGTTACGCTGGAAGCGTTGAAACGTTTTTATCATCATCCTGTCAAAACCTTCTTTCAGGCTCGTCTGGGCGTGAACTTTGTCGTGCAGAATGATGAATTGCTCGATGAAGAACCCTTTACTCTGGATAATCTCAGCCGCTATCAGCTGAATGCACAACTGCTCAATACCTTGATTACGGAGGGTGATGCACAAGCGTTGCTGCAACGCGTTCGTGCCGCTGGGGAGCTCCCTTATGGCGCTTTTGGCGAACTGTATTGGCAGAAACAGTGCCAGGAGATGCAAATGCTGGCTAATAGCGTCAACGCAGAGCGTGATACGTCGAGTATGACCAGTCTGGAATTGGACATCATGTTGAACGATGTGCATCTCAGCGGCTGGGTGACGCAGGTACAGCGTGATGGGTTGCTGCGTTGGCGACCGGCCCGATTAGGTATGAAAGATGGCGTGGCATTGTGGTTGGATCATCTAGCGTACTGTCTTGCGGGAGGCGCGGGGGAGAGCCGCATGTATGGGCGTGAAGAAACGGCTTGGCGTTTTGCTGCGGTTCCGTTTGAGGAAGCGCAGCGCCAGATGTGGCATATGATTGAAGGGTATCAACAAGGAATGAACGCCCCGCTATTATTACTGCATCAGAGCGGCGGCGCTTGGCTACAGGCGTGCTACGATGCCTCAAGCAAAACGTTGAGCGATGCGCCCGATGTGGTGCAAAAGGCATTGAACAAGCTGCAACAGAGCTGGGTGGGTAATTTCATGTCGCCCGGTGAAGGAGAGGATTTTTATTTGCAGCGCATAGTGCCGGAATTGGATGAAGCCCATGTTGAGGCGATCGTTACAGCGGCAAAAACCTGGCTGTTGCCGATCCTGTGCGCCAATCAGGCATAAGCGGACGGATGTGATGGCTGTGAATCAAGAGCAACGAGATTGACGTGAAAGAAAGGACGGTAATGAAGAGAGAATGGCGTAAACAATTTGCCTGTTGTGTCGGCATAATGATGTTGCTGCTGAGCGGTTTGTCCTCAGCATGGGCGCAAACCGCAGGGTGGCGTCCTTTGGAGCAGGTTATTCGCAAGGGGGAAAACGATCCTCGCAGTTACCAGGCAATCACTTTAGATAACGGCATGACGGTATTACTGGTGTCCGATCCACAAGCGACCCGTTCGCTGGCTTCGTTGGCACTGCCTATCGGCTCACTTGACGATCCTAACACCCAATTAGGGCTGGCCCACTATCTGGAACATATGGTCCTGATGGGGTCTAAACGCTATCCGCAGGCGGATGCCTTGGCCGAGTTTCTGAAAAAACACGGTGGCAGCCACAACGCCAGTACCGCGCCTTATCGCACAGCCTATTATCTGGAAGTAGAAAATGCGGCGTTACAGCCCGCGCTTGATCGCTTAGCTGACGCGATTGCTGAGCCGCTGCTCGATCCGATCAATGCGGATCGCGAACGTAATGCGGTTAATGCTGAACTGACTATGGCTCGCTCGCGTGACGGGCATCGTATGGTGCAGGTGGGCGCCGAAACGTTAAACCCGGCCCATCCGGCATCACGTTTTTCCGGCGGGAACCTGGAAACGCTCAAGGACAAACCCGGCAGCAAGTTGCATGACGAACTGCTGGCATTCTATCAGCATTACTACTCTGCTAACTTGATGAAAGGGGTTATCTACAGCAACCAACCGTTGCCAGAATTGGCAAAAATGGCGGTAGAGACCTTCGGACGTATTGCCAATCGTCAGGCTAAAGTGCCTGCCATTACCGTGCCGTCTGTGACGGACGAGCAGCGCGGTATCATGATTCATTACGTGCCGGCACAGCCGCGCAAGCAGTTGCGCATTGAGTTTCGCGGCGATGTCATGGAGCAGACCGATCCCACCAGCCAGGCATTCCGCAGCCAAACGAACACCTATATCAGTTATTTGATTGGCAATCGCAGCCAAAATACCTTGTCAGACTGGCTGCAAAAGCAGGGGTTGATTGAGTCATTGGGCGCGGGATCCGATCCCATTATCGATCGTAACGGTGGGGTGTTTACCCTTTCCGCCACCTTGACCGATAAAGGACTTGAACAGTACGACGTGGTGATTGCTGCCATCTTCCGTTATCTGCAACTGTTGCAACAGGAAGGGATCCAGCAGCGCTATTTTGATGAAATTTCCCGCGTAATGGCGCTTGATTTCCGCTATCAGTCTGTCAAACGCGATATGGGTTACATCGAGTGGCTGGTGGATACCATGCTACGCGTGCCTGTAGAACACACGTTGGATGCCCCATATTTAGCCGATCGCTTTGATCCTGATGCGATTAAGCAGCGCTTGGCTAGCATGACACCGGAGCGTGCGCGTATCTGGCTGATAAGCCCCGATGCGCCGCACAACAAGCAGGCTTATTTTGTCAATGCACCCTACCAGGTGAACAAAATAACCCCGACGCAGTTTACACGTTGGCAAACACTGGGTGAGAAGATGGCTCTCACATTGCCGACGCCAAACCCGTATATCCCAACAGATTTCTCGCTGATCAAACGCGGTGAAGCGCAGAACTATCCAAAGATAGTGCTACAGCAACCGGGGCTGCGTGTCCTTTACATGCCTAGCCGCTACTTTGCTGATGAACCGAAAGCTAATGTCACGGTACTGTTACGTAACCCTATGGCACAGGATACGGCACGTCATCAGGTGATGTTCCTGCTCAATGATTATCTGGCCGGATTGGCACTGGATGAATTGAGTTATCAAGCCTCGGTTGGAGGTATCAGTTTCTCAACCCGAGGGAATGATGGGTTAACCATCAACGCCAATGGGTATACGCAGCATTTGCCCAAACTCATGCTGGCGCTGATCGAGGGGTATGCCACCTATACGGCGACACCTGCGCAGCTGGAGCAGGCGAAATCCTGGTATATTCAGCAGTTGGAATCCGCGGAAAATGCCAAGGCATATGAGCAGGCATTGGAACCGATTCAGGCGCTCTCTTCGTTACCTTATACCGAGCGAGAAGAACGACGCGCTTTGCTTAAAGATATTACGCTGGATGATGTCATGACCTTCCGTGATGCATTGTTGCGTGATGCTGCACCGGAAATATTGGCGGTAGGCAACCTTACCGAAACTCAGGTAACGAAACTGGCGCTGGATATCAAAGAGCGTCTGGCTTGTTCAGGGCAAACCTGGTGGCGTAGCCCAGATGTAGAAGTGGCGCGTACCCAGCTTGCCAACTTGCAACGTGCGGGGAGCAGTACCGATTCTGCCTTGGCTGCGGTGTATATACCGACCGGTTACGGTGAAGTGCAAGGTATGGCGTATAGCTCGTTGCTTAATCAGATCATTCAGCCCTGGTTCTACAACCAACTGAGAACTGAAGAGCAGCTAGGCTATGCGGTATTCAGCTTCCCGACCATTGTTGGTCGCCAGTTTGGTATCGGGTTCTTGTTGCAAAGTAACAGCCAACAGCCCGCTTACCTGTATCAGCGTTATCTGGATTTCTTCCAGAAAGCCAAGCCGCGCTTACGCGCGATCAAGGCCGATGAGTTTGAACAGTACAAACAAGCCTTGATTACTGAACTGAGCCAGCGCCCGCAAACGATGAGCGAAGAGGTTAGCCGGTTGCGTAACGATCTCGATCGTGAAAACTTTGCCTTTAACACCCGAGAGAAACTGATTGATGCGCTTAAACCGCTGACAGTAGAGCAACTTGCGCGTTTCTTCGAGCAGGCTTTGGCCCCGCAGGGGCTGGCCGTGCTGTCGCAAATTTCGGGCAGCCATCACGGTAAGGCTGATTACGCTGCACCGAAAGACTGGACGCTTTACCCCAATGCATCCACGCTGCAACAGACGCTGCCAGTGAAACAGCGCACGGTCGAAAAACCGCGTAGCGGCGTGCTATCTGCCGAAAAAGTTTCTGCGGTTGAGAAAGCCTCTGTGGTAGAGAAGGCTGCTCCATGAGTCAAGATACGCCGCATACCCTTGATGTACTTACGCTCCCCCTGTTTGGGGAGCGGTTGATAGAAGCCTCCGCCGGTACGGGTAAAACCTATACGCTGGCGGGGCTCTATCTTCGCCTGTTATTAGGGTTAGGGGGCGAGGCGGCGTATCCTAAGCCACTGTCGGTGGAAGAGATCCTGGTAGTGACCTTTACGGAGGCTGCCACAGAAGAACTGCGCGATCGCATTCGCGCTAATATTCATGCGTTACGCCTGGCTTGTCTGTGTGGCGAAAGTGAAGATACGCTTTTTTCTGCACTGCTGGCGCAACTGCCGGATAAACAACTGGCTGCTGAGTGGTTGCTCAATGCTGAGCGGCAAATGGATGAAGCGGCCATTTACACCATCCACGGCTTCTGTCAGCGCATGCTTGGGAGTCATGCCTTTGAGTCCGGTTCGCTTTTCGACCAAGAGTTGATCGAAGATGAACAGCTTCTCATCCGCCAAGCTTGCGCCGATTTTTGGCGGCGTTACTGCTATCCATTACCCTTCGATGTGGTTAGCGTCATTGGTCAACTTTGGAGTGGGCCGGATGCGCTACAGCGAGAACTTGCTCCCTATTTACATGGCGAAGCACCACAGTTGCATAATCCACCCGCGCCGCACGAGACTCTGTTACAGCGTCATCAGCAGATTCTGGCGCGTATTAATGATATCAAGCAGCAGTGGCGGCAGGTGGCTTCGCAGATAGAGAAATGCATTCTTGATTCGGATGTGGACAAACGTAGCTACAGCAGCCGATTTTTACCCGGTTGGGTAGAAAGTGTAACGCTCTGGGCTGAAGCGGAAACTATCGACTATACCTTGCCAAAATCGCTGGAGCGGTTCGCACAATCAACGTTGAATGAGAAAACCAAAAAGGGGGCGCCTCCGGTGCACCCGGTATTTTCTGCTATTGAAATGCTGCTTTCGGCATCGCTGTCACTGCGCGATATCGTTATCGAGCGGGCGTTACATGATATTCGAGCAACGGTGCGTAGCGAGAAACAGCGTCGCGCAGCGTTAGGGTTTGACGATCTGTTGAGTCGTTTGGATGAGGCGCTAAGCCAGCCCTTGGGCGAACAACTTGCGGCAGCGATACGCCAGCGTCATCCAGTAGCACTGATCGATGAGTTTCAGGATACGGACCCACAGCAGTATCGTATTTTCCGTGCTATCTATGGTGAGCAGCCTGACAGTGGTATGTTGCTGATCGGTGACCCGAAACAAGCTATCTATGCTTTTCGCGGCGCGGATATTTTCACTTACATGCGGGCACGTGCCGATGTTAAGGCGCACTACACGCTAGACACCAACTGGCGTTCTTCACATGATATGGTGAGCGGTGTAAATCGCTTGTTTCAGTGTGTCGAAAATCCGTTTGTTTTCTCGACGATTCCCTTTTTGCCCGTTCAGCCAGCACCTGGAAAACAGGCACTACGCTTCGAGATAGACGGTGTGTCTCAACCCGCACTGCAATTTTGTCTATCGGGTTCTGCCATACTGGGAGCGGGAGAGTATCAACAATTGATGGCGCAGCAGTGTGCCATGCAGATCCGTGACTGGCTGCAAGCCGGTCAATGCAATACCGCCTGGCTGGATAATGGCCATGCGCGGCGTCCAGTTCAGGCATCGGACATTTGCGTATTGGTACGTAGCCGCCATGAGGCCGCTCTGGTGCGTGATGCGTTGCGTCGTCTTGCCATTCCTTCTGTTTACCTCTCCAACCGAGATAGCGTTTTCACCACGCCGGAAGCGCGTGAAGTGCTATGGCTGTTGCAAGCTGTACTGGCACCTGAGCAAGAGCGCACATTGCGCAGTGCGTTGGCAACGTCATTACTGGGCTTCAGTGCGCAACAAATTGATGCACTAAACCAGAATGAGGCTGATTGGGATACGCAAGTCGATACCTTTGCCGAGTTTCACCAAGTGTGGCAACGGCGTGGGGTACTACCGATGCTGCGCTCACTGATGTCGCACTATCGTTTGGCAGAAAATCTGCTGGCTAGCCGAGAGGGCGAGCGCCGCCTGACGGATTTCCTTCACCTGGGCGAGTTATTACAGCATGCAGCAGCAACGCTTGAAAGCGAACATGCGTTGGTTCGCTGGCTATCGCAGCAAATTTTGCAGCCCAATCCTCAGGCAGAAAACCAGCAGTTGCGTTTAGAGAGCGATCACCATCTGGTACAAATTGTCACCATCCATAAATCCAAAGGGTTGGAGTATCCGCTGGTCTGGTTGCCGTTTATTTGTCACTTTCGTCCCCAGCCTGAGGGTATCTACCATGACAGGCATACCTATCAGGCGCTGCTTGACGTCAATAACGGCGAAGCAAGCCAGCAGTTGGCAGAAGAAGAGCGGCTGGCGGAAGATTTACGGTTGCTGTATGTCGCACTAACGCGATCGATTTATCATTGTAGTGTTGGTGTGGCGCCGCTGCAGCGAACCCGACGCAAAAGTGAAACGACTGATATGCACCTCAATGCGCTTGGTTATTTGCTGCAACAAGGTCAGGAGGCAGATGCAGGCGCGCTGGTTACTGCACTGCATGCGTTGGAAGGTGAGGGAGTGGCGGTGACAGCGGTGCGGGAATGGGATGGTATTCCCTGGCAAGAGGCTGTGACTGAGCCCGTAGAGCTACGTGCTCGTGAGTGTGAGCGCCTGCTCACCGATAACTGGCGGGTGACTAGCTATTCGGGGTTACAGCAACATGGTTTACAACAGCAGCATAGTGTCACTGCGGGGCAAGAGCTGTTTCCGCATCTGGACGTTGATGCCGCTCTGGATCCGCGCAGCCACCCATCTGAAGAGGGTGAGCAAGCGCTTACCCCCCATACATTCCCTAAAGGCGCCGGACCAGGCACCTTTTTACACAGCTTGTTTGAAACGCTGGATTTTACTCAACCAGTCAGCGTTAACTGGCTGGAAGAGAAGTTGACAGAACATGGCATGGAAAGTGAGTGGGCACCTACTTTACAAACGTGGTTCACCGGCTTGCTGCATGCGCCTCTGGATGCAGAGAAGCCTGTGTCTGATACCCTGTTAACGTTGGCAAGTGTGCCAGCTCAGCAGCGTATGGCCGAGTTGGCTTTTTATTTGCCGATTGACGCCCCTTTGCAGGCGACTGCGCTGGACAGCCTGGCGAAGCGCCACGATCCGCTATCAGCAAACTGCCCGCCGCTCTTATTTCAACAGGTTCAAGGCATGTTGAAAGGCTTTATCGATTTGGTTTTTTGCTGGCAGGGCCGTTATTACTTGTTGGATTATAAGTCTAATTGGTTAGGGGAGACGGCCAGTGCTTATACACAGTCTGCTATGCAAGCAGCAATGATGGCACACCGCTATGATTTGCAATACCAGCTTTATACGCTGGCCTTGCATCGCTATTTGCGTCATCGGGTGCCAGGTTATGACTACGATCGTCATGTTGGTGGTGCTATCTACCTGTTTTTGCGCGGTGTCGATCCTGCGTTACCGACCAACGGCATTTTTACTCAGCGTCTGCCTCGGGCGTTTGTGGATCAACTCGACCGGCTGTTCAGCGGTGAACTGGCTGAGTCAGGAGAACACATATGATGGCCTTGCTGGTGACGGCGCTGGAGCGTCAACTGCTTCGTCCGCTGGATGTGCAGTTTGCCCGTATGCTGGCTGGTGAACAGCCACCGCAGATACAACTGGCCGCTGCTCTGGTGAGTGCGGCCGCGGGGGCCGGCCATGTGTGTTTGCCGCTGACGGAATTACAGCCTGAATCCCTGTTCGATGGGCGCGATCCTTCTCTGGCGCGAGCGTTGTGGGAGTGCGCGGGTCAGCCAGATATGGCGGCATGGCAGCAGTCTCTGCTGACATCGCCCGCGGTGAGCGATGGACATGACGCTACGCCGCTGGTGCTGCAACATCAGCGGCTTTATCTTCAACGCAATTGGCTGAGTGAAGTTCAGGTGGCGGCCTTTTTTACTGAGAGCCACGCTGTTGATACTCCTTATGATCCGCTTGCCGTTCGACGCGTGCTAGACAGTCTGTTTTCGCCGCCAGAGGCGGAGGTGGATTGGCAGAAAGTGGCTGCCGCCGTAGCGCTGACGCGTCGGGTATCAGTGATTTCCGGCGGACCAGGCACGGGAAAAACCACGACGGTTGCCAAACTGTTGGCAGCAATGCTGTTATTGCACGAGGGGAAAAAACCGTTGCGTATTCAACTGGCCGCGCCGACGGGGAAAGCGGCGGCTCGCCTGACGGAATCCCTGCGTAGCGCGTTAAGCAAACTGCCGCTGGAAGACGCGTACCAATATCCTTTGCCTCGAGAGGCCACCACGCTGCACCGTCTGTTAGGGGCGGTTCCTGACAGTCAACGTTTGCGTTATCACCAAGGCAATCCACTCCATCTTGATGTACTGGTGGTGGATGAAGCTTCAATGGTTGATCTGCCGATGATGGCAAACCTGGTATTGGCATTACCTGCGTCCGCGCGGGTGATTTTTCTCGGCGATCGCGATCAGTTGGCCTCCGTTGAGGCAGGGGCTGTATTGGGGGATATCTGCCGTTTTGCCGCGCAGGGATACAGTGCTCAACGCGTTGAAGCGCTGCATCAACTGACGGGATATCGCTTGGTTGCGTCACCGGAAGCTAGCTCTGCTGTGGCCGATAGCCTGTGTCTGTTGCAAAAGAGCTATCGTTTTGGTCAGCACTCAGGGATTGGCATACTGGCGCGAGCAGTGAATGATGGCGATGAGCGCTTGGTTCGGCGCATTTTACAGGGGCAACATCAGGATCTGCACTGTCTGACGTTGGCGCAAGAAGAGGATTATCAGCAGATGCTGGCCCAGTGTGTGGCGGGTTATCGTGACTACTTGCATGCTGTGGCGCAAGGGCAAGACGCTGCCCATGTGTTGGCTGCATTTCAACGTTTTCGGTTACTGTGCGCGCTGCGGGACGGCCCTTTTGGCGTTGCCGGATTAAATGCACGTATTGAGCAGGCGCTGCAACAGGCGGGGTTGATTCGTCGCAGCCGTAATCCAGCCAATCCTTGGTATTCTGGTCGCCCTGTAATGATCGCGCGCAATGATGCACTGCTTGGGGTGTTTAATGGCGACATCGGAATTGCCATGCCGAACGAGGAAGGCGAACTGCGCGTTTATTTCCAACTGCCAGATGGTCAAATGAAACCAGTCAGCCCGAGTCGTTTGCCCCCTCACGAAACTGCCTACGCGATGACGGTGCATAAATCTCAAGGGTCGGAGTTCGAGCATACCGCACTGGTGCTGCCTAATGGATTTTTGCCGGTGTTGACGCGCGAGTTAGTGTACACCGCTGTGACGCGCGCCCGCGCGCGTTTGTCACTCTACGCGGAGATGAGCATATTGTGTCGCGCGGTGAAAACGCCCACTCGGCGTTACAGTGGGCTTGAAACGCGTATCCGAACAAAGAATAGCTAGCCGTTAGTTGCCTGTGCATCGGTCGCGCCTTGTAATGAAATCCATAGGTTTCACCCCCAAAAAAGATAGATATTAAGCATAATTTTGCCGCAAACTTTCGGTGTACCCTGCACAAGGATAAATAACATCTCGAGCGTGTAAGGGGACTCAATGGCGATCTATACATTTGGCAAATTAAAACCGCAAGTTGCAACTGATGCCTGGATTGCGCCAAGTGCGGATGTTATTGGTCAAGTACATCTAGATCACGGAGCCAGTGTCTGGTTTGGCGTTGTTATTCGTGCTGATAATGATGTAGTACATATAGGGAAAGGGTCATCGATTCAAGATAACTGCACTCTTCATGTCGATGTCGGTGGGCCCGTAATCATTGAGCCTAATGTCTCTATTGGTCATCAGGCAATGCTGCATGCCTGCCATATTGGGGAAGGCTCACTGATTGGTATGCAGGCCATTTTGTTAAGTGGGTGCCGAATTGGGCGTAACTGTTTAGTTGCGGCTGGAGCCTTAGTTACCGAGGGAAAGGTTTTCCCCGATGGCGTGCTGATTATGGGCGTGCCGGCCAAGGTTGTGCGCGAGCTAACGCCTGAAGAGATTGAGAACATCCATGAAGGAACGCGATGGTACGTCGAAAAATCACAGCACTATGCTCAACAATTACAGCAAATATACCCTAAATAATTCGAGTTGCAGGAAGGCGGCAAGCGAATGACAAATCTGTCTGGAATAGATTTGAACAGCGCTTGCGCTGGCCCGCAGGGTGAATCTCAGGGATGAGATTCATTAATCCCGATGAGTTTACTCAATTAAGTGATTCGGGTGACAAATTTGTCTGGAACAAATTTGAACGCCGCATGCGGCGGCCTCGTAAGAGGTGAGGTCCAGGGATGGGCCGAATAATGAGCGTAGCCAACGCACCTGCAACTTGAAGTATGACGGGTATAGACTAAACGCCAGTATGCGTGAGGCACACTGGCGCGATGCGGTTAAAGTTCGATAACCAGAATCTTTGAACGGCGCTGGTAGTTATACAGTTCCTGCTTGCGTTTGGGCAGCATCTCCACTTCGGCAGGCTGGAAGCCACGCTCCTGGAACCAGTGAATACTGTGCGTGGTGAGTACGAACAGCTTTTTCAGCCCTTGCTGGCGTGCCTGCGCAGCAATGCGCTGGAGCAACATGTCGCCCCGAGATGAACTTCGATAATCAGGGTGTACCGCAACGCAGGCCATTTCCCCGATACTCTCTTCAGGGAAGGGATAGAGGGCGGCGCAGGCGATAGTCAGGTTATCGCGTGCCACGACAGTAAATTTATCAATCTCCATTTCCAACTGTTCGCGCGAACGGCGCACCAGGATCCCCTGTTGCTCCAGTGGGCGTATCAGTTCTAGGATACCACCAATGTCGTTGATAGTGGCACGACGAACTTGCTCAGCGCTTTCCATCACTATTTGAGTACCAATACCGTCGCGCGAGAACAGTTCCTGCACCAACGCACCATCTTCCTGGTAACTGATCAGGTGGCTGCGGCGTACACCGCTGCGGCATGCTCGCACGGCACCGCGCAGAAAACGCACGGTTCCTGAGTGATAATCTCCCTCGGCTTCACGTTGATCAATGCAACGTTGAGCGTCATCTGGGAACAGTTCAGAAATGATGGTTCCTTCCGGCGTCGTTACCCCTTGAGAAGAGCAGAACCCGATCATTTTTTCTGCTTTCAATTTGATGGCTAACTGTGTAGCCACTTCTTCTGACGTCAGATTGAAGCTCTCTCCTGTGACAGAAACGGCAACCGGGCCGAGAAGGACAATGGCACCGCTGTCCAACTGGCGATGTATCGCGGCTTCATCAATACGACGAATACGGCCGCTGTGGCAGTAGTCTACACCATCATCCACGCCTAATGGCTGGGCAATAATAAAGTTACCACTCACCACGTTGATATGCGCGCCTTGAAGCGGTGTGTTATTCAAGCTCATGGAGAGGCGCGCGGTGATATCCAGTTGCAGCATGCCTGCAGCCTGTTTCACCAGATCCAGCGTATTGCTGTCTGTGACGCGCGTGTGCTTGTGGTAACGCGGCTCGAAATGATGTGTGGTCAGACTGGCGTCAATTTGTGGACGGGCACCGTAGACCACGACGAGCTTGATGCCAAGGCTATGCAGCAGGCCGATATCATTAACGATGTTGGCAAAGTTTTCATGTTCAATCGCTTCGCCGCCCAGCATGATCACAAAGGTTTTGCCGCGATGCGCGTTGATATAAGGAACCGAATGGCGGAAGCCCTGGACCAGTTCTGTACTGCGTTCCTTCACTGCGAGCCCTCTCTGAATGAATTTTTATTCGTAATTTGTGTATTTTTATTCTAATTGAGCGAAAAGGCAAGGAGTAAGTCTCACAATTCGCTAGTGGTTCGCGCTCATTGCGTTCTTTCCTTGTTGCGAGCGGTCTTTCTCTGGATGACATACCGATTTGCTGTCCTTGGTCGTTTATACACTGGTGCGATGATTTTTACATGACAGGGGCGGGAAGATTCGTTAAAGTTTTCCGCTGACTTTGTCTTTTTCGCGTGATATCGCGGCAGATTGTTTGTTTGTCTGAGACTTTTTCCGTCCGATATTGCCCTTTGTGCACTTTCATCAGTGCCTGCTCGCGACAGTATTATAATGACCACAGCATAACGAATTGGAGTTGCATGTCTTATTCGAATCACAATCAGACTCGCCGCCGCCTTTTGCAAGGCGCGGTGGCAACCTGGTTATTGAGCGTCAGCGGCGTTGGGTGGGCCGCTGCTGCCCAAGTGATCGCCGTTCGTGTCTGGCCTTCTTCAGCCTATACTCGCGTGACGCTGGAGTCCAATCGCACCCTAAAATATAAACAATTCACACTGAGCAATCCGGATCGTCTGGTAGTGGATATTGAAGATATCCAGCTTAACAGCGTGTTGAAAACAGTGTCGCAGCAGTTTCAGTCTGACGATCCGCTTATCAAAGAGGCCCGCATCGGGCAGTTTGATCCTAAGACAGTGCGTCTGGTACTGGAATTGAAGCAAGCCGCTAACCCGAAAGTATTTACTCTCGATCCGGTAGCGGAGTTTAAACACCGCCTGGTGTTGGACCTCTATCCTGCCGCTGGGCGCTATGATAACGCCGAAGATCCTTTGCTGGCGTTGTTGGAAGATTACAACAAGGGCGATTTGGAGAGTAAATTGCCGCCTGAAGCACCGCTGGCAGGCAAGGCTGGGCGCGATCGTCCCTTGGTTATCATGCTCGATCCTGGTCATGGCGGCGAAGATCCTGGGGCAATTGGTAAGAATCGTACGCGTGAAAAAGATATTGTGTTGCAGATTGCGCGGCGGTTACGCAGCTTGATTGAGCGTGAACCCAATATGAAAGTGTACATGACACGCAATGAAGATGTGTTTATTCCCTTGCGTGTGCGGGTGGCAAAAGCGCGTAAGCAGCGTGCCGATCTGTTCGTGTCGATTCATGCGGATGCGTTTACTAACCGTGCAGCGCGAGGGTCCTCGGTGTTTGCGCTGTCGAAGAAAGGCGCAACCAGCACCGCAGCGCGTTTTTTGGCGGAGACGCAAAACGAATCCGACCTGATTGGTGGCGTAAGCATGAGTGGCGATCGCTATCTCGACCATACGCTATTTGATCTGGTTCAAACGGCTACCATCAGCGACAGCCTGAAATTTGGTGGCGAAATCCTTAAGCGACTTGGCAAAGTAAACAAGTTGCATAAGAACAAGGTCGATCAGGCTGGGTTTGCGGTGTTAAAAGCGCCCGATATTCCGTCAGTTCTGGTAGAAACTGCGTTTATCAGCAATCTTGAAGAGGAACGTAAATTGCGTACCAGCCATTTTCAGCAGCAAATTGCGCAATCTATTCTGGCGGGGATCAAAGCGTACTTTGCCAGTGTGGGAAACCGTTAGTAGTCAGTTAGCGATAGCCAGCAGACAAAAACAAAAAAACACCCGTAAGGGTGTTTGAGATTGCTGACAAACCCTTTTCGACTTGTCCGTGTTTCCCGGCAAATCACGACGAGGGGCACTCCGGCGGCTCACGCCGCTACGACCCCATCGACGCACTTCGCCTAATAACGGACTTTGTCATCAGTCTGAAACACCCGTAAGGGTGTTTATCGTTTGTAAGCTTCTTGATTTAAGAAGTTGGTTGCGGGGGCCGGATTTGAACCGACGACCTTCGGGTTATGAGCCCGACGAGCTACCAGGCTGCTCCACCCCGCGTCCGTCTTACACTTTTCTAGCTTTTTATCATGCCGTAGCGCGATATTGGTTGCGGGGGCCGGATTTGAACCGACGACCTTCGGGTTATGAGCCCGACGAGCTACCAGGCTGCTCCACCCCGCGTCCGTATTACACTTTTCTAACTTTTTATCATGCCGTAGCGTGATATTGGTTGCGGGGGCCGGATTTGAACCGACGACCTTCGGGTTATGAGCCCGACGAGCTACCAGGCTGCTCCACCCCGCGTCCGTGGAAGCGCACTATACACTCCATAGAAGGGTATGCAACCTCTATTTGAAAAAATAGCGGATCTTCTCAACATGGATGTCTGTTTTATCTCCTAATTGTTTGTTTTTTGTTCTTTTTGGGGGTGTTTTGGATTTGAATGCGTTTTCATATGCATGTGTGTTTGTTATTGTGCCGTCACTGATTTGGCATGCCTGTAATGAGAGCGAAAGAGAAAATGAGAGGATGTTGGGGTAAATATGTGCTGACCGGTGTGGTGATTGCCATTCTGGCCGGATGTCAGTCCAGGCCGACCGACCGTGGGCAGCAGTATAAAGATGGGCGACTTGAGCAGCCGCTTGCGCTCGTTAATGAACCCAACGCTACCGGTAAGCCGGTTAATGCGGGCGACTTCGTTAACCAGGTAACAGAGATTAAGAACGCCTCCCCCGCGCTCTATGCCCGTAATCAGGACATCTTTCACGCTATCCAACGTTGGATGCAGGCCGGAGCAGATACGCGTAACCTGGGCCAGTTTGGACTCAATGCGTGGCAGATGGAGGGGGTGGATAATTTTGGTAACGTTCAGTTTACCGGGTATTACACGCCGGTCGTGCAGGCGCGTTACACCCGTCAGGGCGAATTCCAACACCCGCTTTATGGTATGCCAGCCCCTAACAAAAAGAGTCGTCGCTTACCCGATCGCGCGGGTATTTATGCCGGTGCGCTGGGGGAACGCAATGTCCTTGCGTGGACTAACTCACTGATGGATAACTTTTTGATGGAAGTACAGGGGAGCGGCTATGTGGATTTTGGTGATGGCCGACCGCTGACCTTCTTTGCCTATGGCGGCAAAAATGGGCACGCCTATCGCAGTATCGGTAAAGTGTTAATCGACAGAGGCGAAGTGCCCAAGGAAGAGATGTCGATGCAGGCTATTCGCCACTGGGGCGAGACGCATTCTGAGTATGAAGTGCGTGAATTGTTGGAACAAAATCCTTCCTTCGTTTTCTTTAAACCGATGTCATCCGCGCCAGTGAAGGGCGCGAGCGCTGTGCCGTTGATTGCCAAAGCTTCTGTAGCGTCCGATCGCTCGCTGATCCCGCCGGGTACGGCGTTGCTTGCAGAAGTTCCGTTACTCAACAACGAAGGGAAATTCACTGGCCGTTACGAGATGCGCATGATGATAGCACTCGACGTTGGCGGCGCTATTAAGGGGCAGCATTTTGACATTTACCAAGGGATTGGTCATGAAGCGGGTCATGCTGCCGGATATTACAACCACTATGGCCGCGTCTGGGTGTTGAAAAATAATGCGGCTTCTCCCTTCAGTTCGACGCCTTTATTAATGCAAAACGCTGCGCGTTAATACATCATTCATCTCTGCCGGAGAAGAATAATTTCTCCGGCATTTTTAGGTGATGCTGCCAACTTACTGATTTAGTGTATGATGGTGTTTTTGAGGTGCTCCAGTGGCTTCTGTTTCTATCAGCT
>JADMXW010000009.1 GCA_015548865.1 Serratia marcescens
TTCAATCTGAGCCATGATCAAACTCTTCAATTTAAAGTTTGATTTGCTTCTACTCGAGAAGCGATGCTCAAAGAATTATTACTGTTAGTCCGTAATGAATTAACTGTTGTTCACTCTTCAAGACTTTTATTTTTTAAGCCCGTAGGCTTTGCGATAAAGTCCTGTGAGTGCCCACACAGATTGTCTGATTAATTGTTAAAGAGCGTTGCCACATCTACCGTGGCGCGGGCTGCGTAATTTACGCTTTTCCGCTGAAAAGTCAAGGCTAATTTTTCAATTTCGCGCTTAGCTTTCCGTTTTACTTCTTACCGTTACCACAACTGCGTGTCGCTGTTGCCGTGTCAGTGGAGGCGCAGTATAGGGATTTCTCGCGCTCTGACAAGGGCTAAATGAAAAAAAAAATTCAAATGCTCATTTTTAACCCAAGGATACGATATTAAAAAAGGCGACACACCTGTGTCGCCTTTTTATTTTATTAATAATAACAATATATTAACTACTGCCTAGCAACAATGTGCTTATCTGCGCCATCAATATCCAAGGTTACGGGTTTGCCCGGAATCAACTTGCCCGAGAGGATCTCTTGAGCCAGCGGATTTTCAATCTGCTGCTGGATAGCGCGTTTGAGCGGCCGGGCGCCGTAAACTGGATCGAATCCACTTAGTCCCAGTTGCTCAAGCGCAGCTTCTGTCATCGTGACCTGATAGCCGCGTTCTTCCAGACGTTTGTACAACCGTTGCAACTGAATACGCGCAATAGCCATGATGTGCGCTTGACCCAGAGGATGAAATACCACAACTTCATCAATACGGTTGATAAATTCCGGACGGAATTGGTGGCTGACCACATCAAGTACCATATCGCGCATTCCGACATAATCCATCTCACCGAAATGTTCCTGGATGAGATCAGAACCAAGGTTTGATGTCATTACAATAACCGTATTACGGAAATCCACCGTTCGGCCTTGCCCGTCAGTCAAACGTCCATCGTCGAGAACCTGCAACAGAATGTTGAATACATCCGGATGCGCTTTCTCAACTTCATCAAGCAGGATCACCGAATAAGGTCGCCGCCGAACTGCTTCAGTGAGATATCCCCCTTCTTCATACCCCACGTATCCCGGAGGTGCGCCGACCAAACGAGACACTGAATGTTTTTCCATAAATTCAGACATATCGATACGCACCATCGCGTCATCGCTATCGAATAAGAAGGAAGCCAGTGTTTTACACAGTTCGGTTTTACCCACCCCAGTCGGCCCCAGGAACAAGAACGACCCGATGGGACGGTTAGGATCAGAAAGCCCCGCACGACTGCGGCGGATGGAGTTCGCTACAGCATTAACCGCTTCGTTTTGTCCGATAACACGCGTATGCAACTCTTGCTCCATACGCAGCAACTTGTCACGTTCACTTTCCAACATGCGTGCAACGGGAATTCCGGTCCATCTTGCTAGCACTTCAGCAATTTCAGCATCAGTGACTTTATTGCGTAACAGGTGCATGGTTTTCCCTTCCACCTGCGTAGCCGCCGCTAACTGTTTTTCAAGCTCAGGCAAGCGCCCATACTGTAGCTCCGACATGCGCGCGAGATCTCCCTGGCGACGCGCCTGCTCCAGCTCTATTTTTGCTTGTTCCAATGCAGCCTTGATATTCTGCGTACCGCTAAGAGAGGCTTTTTCTGCTTTCCACTCTTCTTCAAGTTTGGAGTAGTCGCGTTCTTTCTGTTCAAGTTCCTCATTCAACAGAGATAACCGCTTTTGACTGGCCTCATCGGATTCTTTTTTCAGCGCCTGCTGTTCCAGTTTTAACTGGATAATGCGCCTGTCCAGGCGATCCAGCGATTCCGGTTTCGAATCCATCTGCATGCGAATGCTTGATGCCGCTTCATCAATCAAGTCGATTGCTTTATCTGGCAATTGCCTATCAGCAATATAGCGGTGCGATAACATGGCTGCCGCCACAATCGCCGGATCGGTGATCTGCACATGGTGGTGCAACTCATAACGCTCTTTGAGCCCACGCAGAATCGCAATGGTGTCCTCAACGTTCGGTTCAGCCACAAATACTTTTTGGAAACGGCGCTCCAGAGCAGCATCTTTCTCAATATATTGTCGGTATTCGTTCAATGTCGTGGCACCGACACAATGTAATTCACCTCGCGCCAATGCTGGCTTCAACATATTACCCGCATCCATAGCACCGTCAGCTTTGCCCGCGCCTACCATGGTATGAAGCTCATCAATAAACAGGATAACGCTGCCTTCTTGTTTGGCCAGATCGTTCAGCACACCTTTCAGACGTTCTTCGAATTCACCACGGTATTTGGCACCAGCAATCAGCGCCCCCATATCCAACGACAGAACGCGCTTGTTTTTGAGCCCTTCAGGCACTTCGCCGTTGACAATACGCTGCGCTAATCCTTCTACGATTGCCGTCTTCCCAACACCAGGCTCACCGATCAGCACAGGGTTATTTTTGGTGCGGCGTTGCAGTACCTGAATGGTTCTGCGAATCTCTTCATCACGACCAATAACGGGATCCAATTTCCCTTGTTCTGCGCGCTCGGTTAAATCGATCGTGAATTTCTTTAGTGCTTGTCGCTGATCTTCCGCATTTTGATCGTTCACCTGCTCACCACCACGCACTTGGTCGATGGCTTTGGATATTGACTCTTTCGTTGCCCCCGCTCGCGCCAAGAGGTCGCTTAATGAGCCGCGAGTATCCAACGCCGCCAACAAAAACAGTTCAGAAGATATGAAGGCGTCACCACGCTTCTGCGCAATCTTGTCGCACAGATTCAGGGTACGGACTAATTCATTGGAGGGTTGCACATCGCCATCAACCCCCTGCACCTGAGGTAAACGCGCGATGGCCTGTTCAATTTCAGTTTTCAGACGAACAGCGTTTACACCTGCCGTGGTCAGCAACGGACTGACGGTACCGCCATCCTGCTGCAACAACGCACTCATGACATGCAAAGGGTCGATAAACTGATGATCCTTGCCGAGCGCAAGAGATTGCGCATCCGCAAGGGCAAGCTGGAATTTATTGGTAAGACGATCCAGACGCATAACTCCTCCCATACATACTGGTCAAAATTGCTACTGGAGATTAAATGAGGTCATCCCTCAAAATTTCAAGATTACTTTGCCAGTAATAATAGGAGAACTGCAGTTACTTGCCATGGATCGTCTTAATTCAGTAGGTTATATCACCCAGATTAAACTTGCCATACGACCAGTGGTTCCATCACGACGATACGAGAAAAATTTGTCGGCCTGAGTCACAGTACAGGCATCTCCACCAAAAATTTTCGTTACGCCTTGGGCCTGCAAGCGCAAACGAGCCAGTTGATAAATATCGGCAAGAAACTTGTTATCGTTAGCGATAAAAGCGTCTGCAGCAGCAGGGTTCTGTGCCATAAATGCTTCACGCACCTCGGGGCCGACTTCAAAGGCCTTCGGGCCAATCGCTGGCCCAAGCCACGCCATCACAGACGCTGCTGGGGAACGGAAGTGGTTTAAGGTCGCCTCCAGTACACCGGAACACAATCCGCGCCAACCAGCATGCGCAGCAGCCACCTCATCTCCACTATCAGAGCAAAATAGCACAGGCAAACAGTCTGCCGTCATTACCGCACATACCAGCCCAGGTTTATTGGTATAGGCTGCATCACCGGTCAGTACGTCAGACGCAGGAGAATATAATGGAACGACCTGCGTTCCATGTACCTGGTTTAACCATTGTGGCATAGTCGGCAAATCAGCCAGCGTCACCAACCGCTGACGATTCGCTAAAACGGCCTCTGGCCTATCGCCCACATGCGCACCAAGATTCAGCGCATCATAGGGTATTTGACTAACGCCCCCTATTCTTGTGGTGCTACAGGCACGTACACCGCGAGGTGCAGGCCAATCAGGTATTATCAATTCGCTCGTCATCAGCCCCACATCACCAGTCATATTGATCTTTGAACGCTTCTGCGTCCGCTTTTAGTACCTCAACCAAATCGACCATATCTTGTGGCAATGGCGCATGCCACTCCATTTCAATCCCACTGATAGGATGATAGAGGCGTAGCATGGTGGCATGTAACGCCTGACGATCGAACGTGCGCAGTGCGGTTACCAGTTCCTCTGATGCCCCTTTAGGCAAACGAGGACGGCCACCATAAAGTTGATCTCCCACCAGCGGATGGTTGATATGCGCCATATGAACACGAATCTGGTGCGTACGTCCCGTTTCAAGGCGCAGGCGTAAGCGCGTGTGATTACGAAAATGCTCCATAATTCGGTAATGTGTGACCGCTGGTTTTCCCATTGGATGCACCGACATGTGGGTGCGTTTTGTGGGATGGCGACTCATCGGTTCATTTACTGTACCGCCAGCCGTCATGCGTCCAATAGCAACAGCCTCATATTCACGCGTGATTTCACGAGCCTGAAGTGACTCCACCAGCCGAGTTTGTGCAGGCACGGTTTTCGCTACGACCATCAATCCCGTAGTGTCTTTATCAAGACGGTGCACAATGCCCGCACGCGGTACATCGGCAATGGCCGGAAAATGGTGCAACAGTGCGTTCAGCACAGTACCGTCTGGATTGCCCGCACCAGGGTGAACCACCAGATCGCGCGGCTTATTGATCACCAGAATATCTTGATCTTCATAAACAATATCCAGTGCGATCTCTTGTGCTTCCCAGCGAACCTCTTCATCGATCAAGGCATCAATCGTAATGGCTTCACCGCCGAGCACTTTCTCTTTTGGCTTATTTATCACATTGCCGTTAATCTGTACCCGATCGTCCAAGATCCATTCTTTTATACGAGAACGTGAATAATCAGGGAACAATTCGGCCAAAGCCTGATCTAACCGTTGACCGAGTTGAGACTCAGCCACCGTTGCGGTGAGTTGTACTTGTTGTGCCATAGTTGCAGCTTCTTCGTTAACGTTGGGTTTTCGCGGCGATGCCGTTTAAAATAATGTACTATTGTAGCTGGTCTTACCCGGGAGCTTAACGGCCAGTCTCCCGGCATAACACTCTGAGGATAATCAAAACGTTATGATGCGTATGAAATATCTGGTGGCTGCAGCCACGTTGAGCCTGGCGCTGGCGGGTTGCTCCAGCAACTCCAAGGATACAGTTCCCGACAGCCCGCCTTCTGAAATTTATGCTACCGCTCAACAAAAATTGCAGGACGGTAACTTTAAAGCAGCAATCACACAGTTGGAAGCACTGGATAACCGATATCCTTTTGGGCCCTATTCTCAGCAAGTGCAGCTTGACCTGATTTACGCTTATTACAAATCAGCAGAATTGGCGATGGCACAAGCCTCCATCGACCGCTTCCTGCGCCTTAACCCTACTCACCCGAGCGTGGACTATGTCCTGTATATGCGTGGTTTAACCAACATGGCCCAGGATGATAGCTCACTTCAGGGATTCTTCGGCGTTGACCGTTCAGATCGCGACCCGCAATATGCTCGCGCAGCTTTTCGCGACTTCCGCCAGTTGTTACAGGCTTATCCTCGCAGCCAGTTTGCCACGGATGCTGGCAAACGTCTGGTATTCTTGAGAGAACGTTTGGCTAAATATGAACTTTCAGTGGCTGAATATTACACCAAACGAGGTGCCTACGTCGCGGTTGTTAACCGTGTAGAGCAAATGATGCGTGATTTCCCGGAGACACAAGCGACGAAAAGAGCGCTTCCGTTGATGGAAAATGCCTATCGAGAACTCCGATTGCTCGGCCAGGCTGATAAAGTTGCGAAAATTGTCGAGGCTAACCCAGCTTAACGGGAAAGTCTGTGCGGCACTCAACGACGCACACACATAAAAAAACGGCAACGTGAGTTTGCCGTTTTTTTATTCGAACGTCTAATATTTCATCGCCTAGGCTATTCCAGCATCTAAACAATGTCCGAGAGCAATCCCGCCACAGACCTTGTTTGGACGCTATCGATCTCATTGATAATGCCACCGGATGCATCAAGCCTCAAGCCTTCTGTCACGCTTCCTCAATACGCTTCACAAATTGCAACGCTGTCATCCGACCAGCCAATAAAAAGTGATCTAAATCACGATTTTTATCCCGTTTCCGGCTATGCTGAAATTATCCAAGTAGGACGGCAAAAGCAGAGAGGTATGTCATATGACGATCAACATTACCAGTAAGCAAATGGAAATTACCCCCGCAATACGTCAACATGTCGAAGACCGTCTAACCAAGCTGGATAAGTGGCAAACTCACCTGATTAACCCGCATATTATTTTATCTAAAGAGCCTGTGGGTTTTGTTGCCGACGCGACCATCAGCACACCCAATGGTCCCTTGGTTGCCAGCGCCAAGCATGAGGATATGTACGCTGCCATTAATGAGCTGCTCGCCAAACTGGAGCGCCAACTGAACAAGATGCAGCATAAAGGAGAAGCGCGCCGGGCAACTACAGGAGCCAAAGACGCCAACATTGAGTTGTCATAACCTGAACACTCAGCTTAACCTGTAGCCAACAACGCGCCATAAGGGCGCGTTTTTGTTTCCTGATGCAATAACCTTTCGCTTTTTAGTTGACAGAACGAAAAGCCAACAGTTACTTTATTCTGGTATATTTACACCATGAAAGCGCAAATGCTTAACAGGTAGCACATGAGCAACACACCGTTTTTCTTCGTATTCTTTTTTACCTTCCCCTGATTGGGAGGCGATTCGTCATATTGAAAGAATACGAAGACGAACCAGAAAGCCTCCTGAATCAGGGGGCTTTTTTTATGCGCAGATTTCTATACGCACCGTTTCAATAAAAAGAGTTTACAGGTAACACAACCATGACAGACAGCCCTTTACTGGCCTTACGTGAGCGCATCAGCGCATTGGATTTAAAGCTGCTAGAGTTACTGGCCGAGCGGCGTGAGTTGGCTCTGGAAGTGGCACGAGCAAAACTACATACACATCGTCCTATTCGCGACAAAGAGCGTGAAAGGGATCTTCTGGATAAACTCATCGACGCAGCAAAACCGCATCATCTTGATGGACACTACATTACGCGCCTGTTTCAACTGATTATCGAAGATTCGGTACTGACTCAACAGGCGCTGCTGCAACATCATCTTAACCCCACCGGATCCCACTCAGCACGCATCGCCTTTCTCGGCCCTAAGGGTTCCTATTCACATCTGGCTGCACGGCAATATGCCGCTCGACATTTTGAACAGTTAGTTGAATGCGGCTGCCAGAAGTTTCAGGATATTTTCTCAATGGTTGAAACTGGCCAAGCAGATTACGGTGTGCTCCCCATTGAAAACACCACATCAGGTGCAATCAATGACGTGTACGATTTGCTTCAGCATACTGGGTTGTCAATTGTGGGTGAACTCACCCATCCGATCGATCATTGTGTGCTGGTTGCTACTGATACTGATTTGAGCCAAATTACCACTGTCTACAGTCATCCCCAACCCTTCCAACAATGCAGCCATTTTATTCAGCGCTACCCTCAGTGGAAAATTGAGTACTGTGAAAGCACCGCCGCAGCAATGGAAAAGGTTGCAGCGTTAAATTCTCCCCATGCAGCAGCATTGGGCAGCGAAGCCGGCGGATTACTTTATCAACTGCGGGTACTGGAGCATAACCTGGCCAATCAGGCACAAAACACCACCCGTTTTATCGTTCTGGCGCGTAAACCGATTGATGTTTCAGAGCAAGTCCCGGCCAAAACGACCTTAATCATGGCGACAGGCCAACAATCAGGTGCTTTGGTTGAAGCCCTGCTGGTACTGCGCGAACACGGCATCATTATGACAAAACTGGAGTCTCGCCCGATTTACGGCAACCCTTGGGAAGAGATGTTTTATATCGATGTGCAAGCTAACTTGCGTGGAGACGCATTACAAAAAGCATTGCGAGAGTTGGCAGGCATTACGCGCTCACTGAAAGTACTCGGCTGCTACCCAAGCGAGAACGTCGTCCCCGTTGAGATGCACTGAGTTTAGTGCTCCCAGCCCCACAGCTGGGAGCGCAGTCTCTGATATTTAGATGCGACTGTCGTTCGCCTGTTTCAGCAAGGCTCGGCTTTCCACCTGAAAACGTTGGGCGTAATCGCCAAACCAGTGTTCTACTTTCTTGAAACTGGCAATAAATGCCGCTTTATCTTTGCTTTCCAGTAACGCAATCGCTTCGCCAAAACGGGCATAATAGCGTTTGATTAGCGCCAAATTATTTTCTGATGACATGATAATGTCAGCATAGAGTTGCGGATCTTGCGCGAACAATCTCCCGACCATTACCAACTCCAGCCGGTAAATGGGTGAAGAGAGCGCAAGCAGTTGTTCAAGCTGAACATTCTCCTCTGCCAAATGCAATCCATAGGCAAAAGTGGCAAAGTGACGTAACGCCTGAATAAACATCATGTTTTGATCGTGTTCAACAGCGCTGATGCGGTGCAGTCGTGCTCCCCATACTTGAATTTGCTCCAACAACCATTGGTAAGCTTCAGGCTGGCGACCATCACAATAAACCACGACTTGCTTAGCAAGGCTACCACTGTCCGGTCCGAACATCGGATGTAAACCCACGACCGGACCGGAATGTGCTGCCAGCATCGCCTGCAACGGCCCATTTTTCACCGAGGCCAGATCCACCAGAATGCAGTCCTCTGGCAGACGCGGCAGTTGCGCAATGACCTGCTCAGTAATATGGATTGGCACACTCACGATCACCATGCCAGCATCCGCCAACAGGTGCTCAGCCTGAGGCCAATCCTCTTTTTCCAGCAGCCTTACCTCATAACCGGATAAACGCAGCATTTTTTCAAACAGGCGTCCCATCTGCCCACGTCCACCCACAATCACCACCGGCCGCAATTGAGGGCAAAGCGTCTTGAACCCTTTGTCATTTTCACTGGCATAGGATTCTCTCATCACCCGGCGCAGAACGTCCTCAATAAGATCCGCTGGCACGTTGAGGGCTTCGGCTTCCTGACGACGAGAACGCAGCATCGCAGCTTCGCGATCGGGAGCATAGATAGGGAGACCATAGCGGCTTTTTACTTCCCCGACTTCTGCCACTAATGCCAACCGGCGTGCCAATAAGTCAAGCAACGCCTTATCCACCTCGTCAATCTGATCCCGCAACGCGGTCAGTTCTGCAACCATGTTCTGTTATTCTCCCAACGATGAACGGCGTACCGCTCCGAGCTCCTGATGCACCGATCTCAGCAAGGAATCGGTGCTTTCCCAATTAATACATGCATCCGTAACCGATACACCATAACGCATTGCGGCTCGCGGTTGCTCTGATGATTGATTGCCTTCGTGAATGTGGCTTTCCAACATCATACCGATGATAGAACGGTTACCGGCCTTAATTTGCTCGACGATAGATGACACCACCTGAGGTTGACGCCGGTAATCTTTATTCGAATTACCATGGCTGCAATCTATCATGAGTGAAGGCGTTAAGCCCGCTGCCAGCATCTGTTTTTCACATTCCGCAACGTCTTCTGCGCTGTAGTTTGGTCGCTTGCCGCCACGCAGGATGACATGGCCATCGCTGTTGCCCTGGGTTTGCAACAGGCACACCTGGCCAGTTTGATTAATACCGACAAAACGGTGCGGCATTGCTGCTGCTTTCATCGCATTAATAGCAGTGCCCAAGCTACCATCGGTACCATTTTTGAAACCCACAGGCATGGAGAGACCAGAAGCCATTTCGCGGTGCGTCTGTGATTCGGTGGTGCGCGCGCCAATCGCTGACCAACTGAACAGATCGCCCAAATATTGCGGGCTGTTGGGATCAAGCGCTTCTGTTGCCAAAGGTAGCCCCATGTTCACCAGGTTCAGTAACAACTCACGCGCAATATGTAAACCCGCCTCCACGTCAAATGAACCATCCATGTAGGGGTCGTTAATGAGCCCCTTCCAACCGACCGTCGTACGCGGTTTTTCAAAGTAGACACGCATTACGATGTACAACCGATCGCTCAATTCGGCTGAAAGCGCATGTAGACGGCGAGCATACTCCAACGCAGCATCTGTGTCATGAATGGAACAGGGTCCACACACCACCAACAAACGGTTATCACGACCATGAATGATATCGGAAATGGTGCGACGGGCTGCCGCAATCGCCACTTCTTCTTGCACGTTGAGCGGAAATTTCGTTTTGAGCTCATCTGGCGTAATCAGTATCTGTTCGTCGGCGATATTAATATTGTTGAGCGAATCTTTTTGCATGTTCATTTTCCTGGACAGTTCTTGAGTAGCGTAGCGTGCTATCCGCCGCCACATTGATTTCAAGATACCACACATCGTAAAGATTTCAATCCACATGCTGTAAATTTATAATTACTCATTCAATGCAAGCACATCCCTACTTCTGGTTAGGATTGCCTGTGGCTTTCCTCGCTTATCTCAATGCAAATAGTGATAGAATCGATGCAACAGGAGGAAAGCATGCTGAGAGCCATCCTAATTGACGACGAGCAACTGGCCCGTGAAGAGTTGTTGCTGCTACTGGATAAAGAAGACGACATTGAAGTGGTTGCGCAGTGCAGTAACGCGCTGGAAGCGATACCGATAATCAACCGGCTTCAGCCAGACGTTATCTTTCTTGATATCCAGATGCCAAAAATCAGTGGTCTAGAACTGGTAGCCATGCTCGATCCTGACAGCATGCCCTACGTTGTTTTTGTCACCGCCTATGATGAATACGCCGTACGTGCTTTTGAGGAACATGCCTTTGATTATTTGCTCAAACCACTAGATAATCAGCGTCTGGCGAAAACCCTTCATCGCCTTCGTCGAGGCATATCCGTAAACAAAAATGTACAAATCATTGCTGAACCTCAGCTAAGACACATTCCCTGCCATGGGCATAACCGTATTTTTCTTCTAAAGATTGAAGAAGTGGAATACCTCTGTTCGGAACTCAGTGGTGTCCATGTCGTAGGACTTAACCAGTCCGGCTACACGCAGCTATCACTCAAAACACTGGAAGAGAAAACACCGTTTGTTCGCTGCCACCGCCAATATATGGTAAATACGGAATTACTTCAGGAAATACAGTTAATGGACAATGGTGGCGCTGAAGTCATTACGCACACGGGTAAGCATATTCCTGTAAGTCGACGCTATTTAAAGAGTCTGAAAGAGAAGTTAGGTATCGCCTAATAGCAACTAGAGCCCCTTCCGCTGAGGATAATGGGATGAGACTTGGATATATGTTATGCTTGGCACTATTGCTTGTCAGTTGCCAGACAAGCCAGACGCCACTACCGGATAAGTCCCGTTCTTTCTGGTATAACATGGGGATCAGTGATGCCACGGCCGGAAATGTGGTGAAAGACAATGATACCCTTGTGGAGTGGTCGGGCGATACAGCCGTTGAGCGCTCACATTACTTACAGGGTTATCAGGATGGACAAGCGACATTGTGCCATGCAACTCGACTGCAAGAATGGGGCAAGGCGGGCAAAGATTTTCCCGCCAGTTGTGATGGAGTCGAGAATGCTGAGCAACTAAGGCAAATTTGGCAAAAATATGCAATTCAGGATTATTAAATTACAGTGCGATTTTATGCCATAATGCAATAAATTTATACCACACTTGGAAATACTGGTATTGACACTGTTGGATAAAGGCTGCGAAGAATTTCAGTAAAATCTCTTTTACTTGAATCAGTTTTTTTCAACTCTAATACTAATGCGCTGAAAACATCTTCTATTCTATCTCCCCCAGTCAATCCTAGTTTTATATATTTGACATTTTTATCAGAATAAATATTTCGATCGGTGCCTGAGGATGCACTCAGTACGAATTCACTTCCACAGGGTGTTACAACACCCAATACGATATGTTCTCGACTGGAGAACACATTTTTTTTGCTCAAAAAAGTAAACGTTGTATAACCAGGAGTATGTTCTTCTCTAAGTTTCACACCAATATTTTTTTTATTGAAAACAACCGGGTGAGTTATTTTATTGACTTGAATAATATTATTTCCAATTTTTTTGTCTTTCATAGCATCATCAGCTTTCTGCTTAAGGTAAGCAGCTATATCAATCAGAGCATCTTCTTTATAACTGTAATGATCTTTATGAGAAATAATATCTTGCACAAGAGTTTCTTTTATCTCTTTGAAGCTCTTATTAATGTATGCTTTTTTTTCATTATATTTACCAACGTGCAAAGCTCTCGGCTTTTTTTCTTCTATCACAGTACAATATCCATTCGAATTACATCTTTCCGAGAATACAACCTCATTTCCATTTGAAAGTGGAATTTTTATTTTTTTCTCTTTACAGGCTGATCCCTCCAAACATTCAATACTGTTTAATAATGTCATGGTTATAGATAAAACATCAGTTTTTACTTTATTCTGCCTATAGTCTTCTAATAATTTTATAACAACAAAACTTACACCGAAGGTAACAATAGCTAATAATATTTTTCCTTCATCGCTAAAATTAACACTATTTTTTGGTGAAAAAATAGCATTATTAATAATGCTATGCTCACTAGTTTTGTAATAATTAAGATCGGCATTTAGCCCAGATTGCAAAGATAAAATGGTATTCATGCATCCTCCATATTGATGATATTAACTATGTCATACAATGTATCCTTACGTAGTATTGTAACCATCGGCTAATCACCCCAATAAAAAAGGGTTTAGCCAATGGCTAAACCCTTCATAACTAAAAGCTTTTGGATGTCGCGTTAGCGATATCTTAGTTAAGACGCTCTTTGATACGAGCAGCCTTACCAGTGCGCTCACGCAGGTAATACAGTTTAGCCTGGCGTACGGCACCACGACGTTTCACAGTGATGCTGTCAACAACCGGAGAGTGAGTCTGGAACACACGCTCTACGCCTTCGCCGTTAGAAATTTTGCGAACAGTGAATGCAGAGTGCAGACCGCGGTTACGAATAGCGATAACCACGCCCTCGAATGCCTGCAGACGTTTTTTGCTACCTTCAACGACCCATACCTTCACTTCAACGGAATCACCCGGACGAAATGCAGGTACGTCCTGTTTCATCTGCTCTTGTTCAAGCTGCTTAATAATGTTGCTCATAATATGTCTCTTACCCTAGGTAAACTGATACATGGGTACGCGCACCGAGGTGCTACGCCCTAATCCTCTCGTTGCTCGGACTGATGTTCCCGTTGGAACTCAGCCAGCAACGCCGTTTGCTCGTCAGTCAGAGCTAGGCTTTTCAGAAGTTCAGGTCTTCTAAGCCAGGTTCGGCCAAGCGACTGCTTTAATCGCCAGCGGCGTATTTCAGCATGGTTTCCCGACAGTAACACTGGGGGAACCTCCATACCTTCCAGCACTTCTGGACGAGTGAAGTGTGGACAATCCAACAGCCCATCCGCAAAGGAGTCCTCTTCCGCAGAAGATTCATGCCCCAGCACGCCAGGGATAAAACGGGATACCGAGTCGATAAGCACCATTGCGGGTAACTCACCGCCACTGAGAACGTAATCACCAATTGACCATTCTTCATCAATTTCGGTTCTGATTACACGCTCATCGATCCCTTCATACCGACCACACACCAGAATCAACTTCTGATGCGTTGCGAGCTGTCGTACGCCCTGTTGATCCAGCTTACGGCCCTGCGGTGACAAATAGATCACTCTGACACCGTCGCCTGCCGCGGCCTTTGCTTCATGAATGGCATCCCGTAAGGGTTGAACCATCATTAGCATACCGGGACCACCACCATAAGGGCGATCGTCTACAGTACGATGCCGATCGTAGGTGAAATCACGCGGATTCCAACACTGTACGTTCAGCAGGCCATTTTTTACTGCCCGACCAGTGACTCCATAATCAACTACTGCGCGAAACATCTCGGGAAACAGGCTAATAACCCCTATCCACATTTTTTCGTTCCACTCAGCGCGTTCGTTTGATTCAGAGTTCAAAAACTCGGGTCCCAATCTACTTCAATCGTTTTAGTAGAAAGGTCTACGTGCTTGATAACCTGTCCGGTCAGAAACGGAATTAACCGTTCCTTAGCGCCGAAGGCATCTTTCAGGTTAGCTTTGACCACCAGCACATCGTTAGAACCGGTTTCCATCATATCAATGACTTTTCCCAGCTTATATCCCGCCGATGTGATGACTTCGCAGCCAAAAAGATCCTTCCAGTAATAATCACCTTCCTCCAAATCAGGAAGCTGGGCAGAATCTACAACGATCTCAGCGTTCGTCAATAAATTTGCCGCATCGCGATCATCAACACCTTTTACTTTGATGATCAGATCCTGATTGTGGTGTTTCCAGCTTTCGATCTCGACAATCTGCCAAGATCCCTGAGACTGGATATACCAAGGCTGATAATCAAAAATGCTTTCGGTTTCTTCGGTGGAGGAAAACACTCTGAGCCAACCCCGAATACCATACGTTGACCCCATTTTTCCCATAACAATGGGATTAACAGGGGATGACGGGTTAAGTTGCTTGCTCATTGTCGCCACCGCAGCAGATTACGCAGCTTTTTTAGCATCTTTGATCAGCGCAGAAACGCGATCAGAGATGGTTGCACCTTGGCCAACCCAATGTGCAATGCGATCCAGATCCAGACGCAGAGCTTCGGCTTTGCCAGTTGCGATCGGGTTGAAGAAACCGACGCGCTCGATGAAACGACCATCGCGTGCATTGCGGCTGTCAGTCACGACGACTTGATAGAACGGGCGTTTTTTCGCGCCGCCACGAGCCAAACGAATTGTTACCATAACATCCTCTTTAGTTAATAAAACAGCCGGGCCCCATCGAGGAACGGGGCCCGGGTGTCATATAAAAAGCCCGAAAATTTTACTCATTTTGGCGCAAAAAGCAATCTAAAGCGTCAACTTGCGCCAGATAGAGCAAAAAAATCGCCATTAACGCCCCGGGAACCCCGGCGGCATCATACCTTTCATGCTGCGCATCATTTTTGCCATACCGCCATTTTTCATCTTTTTCATCATGCGTTGCATATCATCGAACTGTTTCAGTAGACGGTTGACATCCTGCACCTGCATGCCTGATCCCATGGCAATACGGCGCTTGCGTGACCCTTTAATGATTTCCGGTTTGGCGCGCTCCTGTTGCGTCATCGAGTTGATGATGGCTTCCATGCGCACCAGCACCTTGTCATCCATTTGTGATTTTACGTTATCCGGCAACTGCCCCATGCCCGGCATTTTACTCATCATACTGGCCATGCCGCCCATGTTACGCATTTGCTTCAGTTGATCGAGGAAGTCCGTTAAATCGAAACCGTCACCTTTTTTCAGTTTTTTTGCCAGTTTCTCCGCCTGAGAGCGGTCAACTTTACTTTCAATATCTTCAATCAGGGAAAGCACATCACCCATGCCGAGAATACGTGATGCAATACGCTCAGGGTGGAACGGTTCCAAAGCCTCGGTTTTTTCGCCGACGCCGAGGAACTTGATCGGTTTTCCTGTTATATGGCGAATTGACAACGCCGCACCACCACGAGCATCGCCGTCAATTTTAGTCAGAATGACTCCGGTAAGCGGCAGTGCTTCATTAAATGCTTTTGCCGTATTGGCCGCATCCTGACCGGTCATAGCATCAACAACAAACAGCGTTTCGACAGGCTTGATAGCAGCATGAACCTGCTTGATCTCGTCCATCATTGCTTCGTCAACGTGCAATCGACCCGCAGTATCCACCAGCAGCACATCGTAAAACTTCAGCTTGGCGTGTTGCAGAGCACGGTTAACGATATCAAGCGGTTTTTCGTGCGCTTCAGAAGGGAAGAAATCCACCTCAACCGTTTGTGCCAGCGTTTCCAACTGTTTGATCGCTGCAGGACGGTATACGTCTGCAGAAACCACCAGCACTTTCTTCTTGTTTTTTTCACGCAGGAACTTACCCAGCTTACCGACACTGGTGGTTTTACCCGCCCCTTGCAAACCCGCCATCAGTACAACAGCAGGAGGCTGTGCTGCCAGATTCAGGGCTTCGTTGGTTTCCCCCATCGCCGCGATAAGCTCGTTTTTTACAATCTTGACGAACTCTTGGCCCGGCGTCAGGCTCTTGTTTACTTCATGCCCGACAGCGCTTTCCTTTACCCGATTGATAAAGTCACGCACCACGGGGAGCGCCACATCAGCTTCGAGTAAGGCCATGCGCACTTCACGCAAGGTGTCTTTGATGTTGTCTTCAGTCAACCGTCCGCGGCCACTGATGTTGCGCAATGTGCGCGAGAGTCTGTCAGTTAAATTATCAAACATTATCTTGTGCTCAACGAAAGGCAGGCCGCGTGCGCGACACTCGGAAACAAATATTAGCGATTATATCATGAAAGGTGAGACGATTGCTGTGAAGCGCAACGATAACCGGTTGGTGCGTGACGTGACAACCGCTATACTGGACTCCCTATAACTTCACCAGCCGCTTAATGTGTTAATCACTATGCCACTCTTTGCCATTACTGCGTTAGTCGCCTATTCAATCAGTCTGGGACTGATTATTCCTGGCCTGTTGCGCAAGCAGAGTGCCTACCGCCGGTTGGCGATGATCTCCGCGACCGTGGCGTTGATCTGTCACGCGATTACGCTCTACCACCGTATTTTCGATGTGCAAACCGGACAAAATCTGAGTTTGCTAAATATTGGTTCTACTATCAGCCTGATGATTTGCACAGTGATGACCATCGTCGCGTCACGCAACCGTGGCTGGTTTCTGCTGCCCATTGTTTACGCATTTGCGCTTATCAACCTGGCTTTTGCCAGCTTCTTACCCAGCGAATTTATTACGCATCTTGAAAAGACACCAGGACTGATGCTGCATATCGGGCTGGCGCTGTTCTCCTATGCCACCTTGATTATTGCCGCTCTCTATGCACTTCAATTGGCGCTGATCGATTATCTGCTCAAAAACAAAAAGCTGAGTATAGTGTCTGAAATGCCTCCGCTGTTGAGCATCGAACGTAAGATGTTTCACGTCACACAAATAGGAGTCATTCTGCTGACGATGACACTGTGCAGCGGGTTGTTTTACATGGAGAACATTATTGATAACAAAGAGAATCTCCATAAAGCACTGTTCTCGCTGTTCGCATGGTTTAACTACATTCTGCTACTGTGGGGACATTACCACGAAGGATGGCGTGGACGCCGCGTAGTGTGGTTCAGTATGGTGGGTGCGCTGCTGCTCACGCTGGCCTACTTCGGCAGCCGTGTTATTCAACACTTTGTTGCACAGTAATGTTTTTCGTCCATGACGACATGCGAACAAAAAGGCGCCTTGTGAAGGGCGCCTTTTTCTTTCTAGATATGCAGTTCAGCCAGTTTGTCTTTCGGCAACGCCAAATCGTCATTCTGGTTAACGCCAATCGGGTGCGCCAGAATATGACGCGCAATCTCCTGAGCTTCCTCCAAAGAGTGCATTTCATAAGTGCCGCACTGGTATTCATTCAGTTCAGGAATCTTGCGCTGATCGGTCACTTTGAGCACATCCTCCATCGCCGCGTTCCAGGCATTTGCCACTCGTTGTTCTGCCGGCGTACCAATCAGGCTCATGTAAAATCCAGTTCTGCACCCCATCGGGGAGATATCAATGATCTCTACACCATCACCATTAAGATGGTTACGCATGAAACCGGCAAACAGGTGCTCCAGCGTATGGATGCCGCGCTCTGGCATCACCTCTTTATTCGGGCGACAAAAGCGCAAATCGAATACGGTGATGGTGTCACCATGAGGGGTTGTCATGGTTTTAGCCACCCGGACCGCAGGGGCGGCCATACGGGTATGGTCTACGGTAAAACTATCTAATAACGGCATGTTGCCACCTCCTCACAGAAAAAAATGACTTTTTTCATCTTTCCAAGAAACTTTTTTGTTCCCAACGAGTCTGACTCTATGAAAGACGCGCATTTATTATCATCATCCCTATTTCTCAGAGATGTTTTTCGGCCACGGCTCACACCGTGGCCTTTTCTTTATATTAACATTCACTCAAGCCTGAGTAGCGGCCAGATAGGCTTCGAACGATAGCGTATCTTGCGCTTCCAACGTGCGCTGTTTCTGCCAAGAGCGCTCACTCTCGGCAACAAACTGTGCTTCCGTCAATACCGCTAAAGGCTCCTTGCTAAGCTGCTCACGATAGCGCTCTGCCAAGGTTAATCCCAAGTTACCGCACCCTTGTGCTTTCAATAACGGTAACAGACGGCCTGAGAACGTGTTTTCCGGTTTATCGAATCCGATACTCAGTTCATCACAAACCTGCTGATAATAGGGCTGTTCATGCTCTCTATCCAGCACTTCTGCCACACGCCGCAGATCGCGGAACAAGGCGTGTCCCACCTCCGCTAAAGGCTGCTGCCGCGTTTCGCATCCCATGCCAACCGTCAAGCCGGGTTTGCGCCCTTCCAGAATAATACGGTTCCAGTTTTTACGGGTACATTGCAGTTCAGCACTATCCATTTCTGGCGCATCTGCCAGTGCACACCAGATCAGGAACAGATCGAGGAAACGTACCTGCTCAGCACTGACACCCGACGGCGTAAAGGGATTAATATCCAACGAGCGCACTTCAATATACTCAATGCCACCACGCATAAGCGCATCCGAAGGCGTTTCCCCACTGCGCGTTACGCGTTTAGGGCGAATCGGCGCATAAAGCTCATTTTCAATCTGCAACACATTGGTATTGAGCTGTAAATAGTGTTCGCCTTGTTTTACGCCCAGCGCGGCATACTCTGCCGACGGGGTTTTGATCGCACGCTTCAATGCCGCCACATACCCATCCAGCGTATTGAAAGTGATGCCCAGATTGCTCTGCGATTTATTGGTGTAACCCAAATCGCTTAAGCGTAACGACGTCGCGTAAGGGAGATAATAAAGCCCATTTTCGCCGCGTTCGAACGGCAATGCAGTTTCACGGCCCTGCAAAAAGGAAGAACAGATCGCCGGCGATGCGCCAAACAAATAAGGAATGACCCATCCGAAGCGGTAATAGTTACGGATCAAACGAAAATAGCCAGCGGAGATCTCTTGTTTGCCACTTTCTGCGTCGGCAACACCGGCACGCGCTTGCCAAAATGCCAGCGGCAACGAGAAGTTATAATGCACGCCAGAAATGGTTTGCATCAGCGCCCCATAACGGTTTTTCAACCCTTCACGGTAAAGCGTTTTAAAACGGCCAATATTTGACGTACCGTACTGTGCCAATTCAATATCTGCTTCATCAGGAATAAAGCACGGCATGCTAAACGGCCACAGGCGTTCAGAGCCGATGTTACGCGCGACATAACGGTGGATATCCTGCAAGAATGCCAGAAGATGATCGACATCCTGATCAACAGGAGTAATAAATTCTAATAACGCTTCTGCGAAATCAGTCGTGATCCAGGGGTGAGTTAATGCCGCCCCTAGATTTTCCGGGTGTCCTGTCTGTGCCAAATGTCCATTAGGCTGAACGCGCAACGTTTCGCGTTCAATACCGCGTTGAATCCCCTTCACTACCTGAGGATGATGTTCAAGCCAGGTCAACGCTTGTGATATATCCGGGATCAAATCGACCTCCCGCAGTTAGATGTAATGATTGTTCGCATAATGAAATCGTATCATCTCTACTAAAATACAGTGCTATACGTTATGACCACAAAGTCATTCCTTGTAATGCCACTATGGCCACTACGATATAACGCAGTGCTTTACCGATACAGATAAAGATCGTGGAGTAAAACCACGGCATACGCAGCCATCCCGCGGCAACGCACAGCACATCGCCAATAACAGGCACCCAACTCAACAAAAGCGCCGCCGGACCATAACGTTGCAGCCAACGTAACGCCGTCAACGTGCCGGTACGCGGTTTTGGCTGTGGCAGAATACGCCCCAGCACCAGATTAGTCATGCCTCCCAACGTGTTGCCTATCGTCGCAACGACGATCAACGGCACAACGCCGGTAACCTTCGCTACCAGTAAAGAGACCAGCAGCACTTCAGAGCTGCCGGGCAATAATGTAGCGCTAAGAAAACTACTCCAGAAGAGAGAAACCAGCCCCCAGAACGTACTCACAGTGTGCGAACATCAACAAAGGCCATGTTTGCTCGCTGTGCTGCCTGAATACCAAAATCCGCGTCTTCAAACACGACGCAGGCCTCAGGCTCAACCTGCATAAGCTGGGCGCAGCGCAGGAAGGTGTCAGGAAAGGGTTTATGATGCTGCACATCCTCGGCGCCGACAATACCAACAAAGTAGTCGCGCAGGCCAAGATGACGTAGCAGCTTATCAGCCAGGTGGCGCGGACTACCGGTACCCACTGTCATTGGTCGACGTCCTTGGTAAGCCTTCACTACTTCAATCAACGGCAGTGGTTTTACCGTATCAAACAGCATCTCTTCCACCAGCGCCAACTTTTCCGTAGCCAGCGCCTTTGGGTCCATATCGACGTTATGCCGGGCCAGAATCACCGCAGCGATTTTTTCGATAGGCGCTCCATTGTAAGCCACCATTTCCTGAGCATTATACGTCATGCCGTACTTTCCCAGAATAGTATGCCAGGCAGCGCGGTGTGTGGGCTCGGTATCGAGGATAGTGCCATCCATATCAAAAATAAGGCCTTGATAACGATCGTACATCGTGACTCCATGAGCTGCGCAAAAGAGCAGTTACTTTAGCGCAAAGTCAAAATGATGTCGCTGGTTCAATAAAACCACAAAAAACAGGGTTATTTGTGTGTAAACGGTTGACAGCAGTGTGTTAGTAGCATAAGCAGAATGTGAAATCAGAGGGAAGCGCGAAATATCAAGCGCTGTAGCAGGGGGGAATGGTGCATCCAGGAGGATTCGAACCTCCGACCGCTCGGTTCGTAGCCGAGTACTCTATCCAGCTGAGCTATGGATGCATTGATAACAACAATTCGTCAGTTATACAAACCTGATATATTTATTTTAGAATTGACATCGAAGAATGGTGCATCCAGGAGGATTCGAACCTCCGACCGCTCGGTTCGTAGCCGAGTACTCTATCCAGCTGAGCTATGGATGCATAAAAATTCTTTGTATCAAGCAGCGTTTGCTTAAACGCGTAAAAGTAACAACATTCACTATTGTCATAACCCTGATAGATACGTAACTTTCATCATTTATCATCGTGTTATGGTGCATCCGGGAGGATTCGAACCTCCGACCGCTCGGTTCGTAGCCGAGTACTCTATCCAGCTGAGCTACGGATGCATAGTAAATGGCGGTGAGGGAGGGATTCGAACCCTCGATGCAGCTTTTGACCGCATACTCCCTTAGCAGGGGAGCGCCTTCAGCCTCTCGGCCACCTCACCAATACGCTAACCTTTGATCCGCGATGATGATGTTTCCTTTCATCGTGCTCACCGGTACTGCGTGGCGCACATATTACTTTCCCGAACTTATAAGTCAAACAATTTTTCCCTACTCGTGGTTGTTTGAACAAATCACACACAACACGCACAGATTCACAGCGAAAAGTCTATTTTATCAACAGCGTTAATGGCTATTGATACCTCAGATATAACGCAAAATAAACGATATGGGAGATAAATCAGGAAAGCAAATACAAACGCGTCCCGCCTTGAAAGCGAGACGCTTGGTAAATCAGTAGGACGTTGGCTGCGACTTTTCCGCTTGGATCCGCTGGTAAATCTCTTCACGGTGAACAGAAACTTCTTTCGGCGCATTAACACCAATACGAACCTGGTTACCCTTTACCCCTAGCACGGTAACCGTCACCTCATCGCCAATCATGAGGGTTTCGCCAACTCGACGAGTCAAAATAAGCATTCTTTGCTCCTTGAAAGATTATAAAGAGTCGGGTCTCTTTGTCTCCCCGCCATTCTCCATCATGCGCCGTGAAAACATTAACCTAAATGGGGAAACGCACTCCGCCATCTTACTCCAGTGTATCGTTACTTTTAGTTTAGTCGATAACAGCCGTTTTCGCTGTTTTATCACGACATTTGTTATCACAACAAAGAGCTACGGTAAGCCCCGCTCACAAGCACATGCTAGGCCAACCGGTATTTCCCCAGGCATAACTCCCTTGCTTAAGGGGAAAAACGCCAAAACGTAGGTTCTGGCGTTTCTCTGAGATAACACACTCTTTATATTTATAGCTTATCCGTTACCCATGATTCAACGCTGGATAGCGCCGCCGGTAACGCGGCTGGATCGTTCCCGCCGGCTTGAGCCATATCAGGACGGCCACCGCCTTTACCACCAACCTGTTGAGCAATAAAACCAATTAATTCACCGGCTTTAACACGATCGGTCAAATCTTTCGTGACGCCGGAAATCAAACTGACCTTATCTTCTGACACCGTTGCCAGCACAATAATGGCCGAACCGAGCTGATTCTTCAGATCATCCACCATAGTACGCAATAATTTAGGCTCAGTGTTATCCAACTGTGTTACTAACAGTTTCGCCCCATTGATATTTTTCGCTTTCGAGGAGAGTGATGCACTTTCCTGTGCAGCTTGCTGTTCTTTCAATTGTTGCAGTTCTTTTTCCAACTGGCGAGTACGATCCAGAAGAGCGCGAACTTTATCAACCACATTATGACTATCACCTTTGACCAGTTGGGTGACATCCTGCAATACGTCACTTTGACGATGCAGCGCTGTTAATGCCCCACTGCCCGTCACTGCCTCAATACGTCGGATGCCTGCCGCTGTCCCAGATTCAGAGACAATCTGGAACAAACCGATGTCCCCAGTGCGCTTAGCATGCGTCCCGCCACACAGTTCGATAGAGAAATCGCCCATGGTTAACACACGCACATGGTCTTCATACTTTTCGCCAAATAACGCCATCGCGCCTTTCGCTTTTGCATCAGACAACGCCATTACATTGGTTTCAACGTTGTGGTTACGACGAATTTGCGTGTTAACGATATCTTCCACTTGGCGGATTTGCTCTGCCGTCATGGCTTCCGGCTGCGAGAAATCAAACCGCAGGTAGTTGTCGTTAACCAATGAGCCCTTCTGAGCAACGTGGTCGCCTAATACCTGGCGCAGCGCTGCATGCAGCAAGTGAGTGGCAGAGTGATTAAGACGAATGCGATCGCGGCGCTCACTGTCTACGTCAGCAGTCACGGTATCATTAACGCGAAGCGTACCCTGAGTCAGCGTCCCCAGATGGCCTATCGCCTGACCAAACTTTTGGGTGTTCTCCACGGCGAAGCGCACAGCCGCATTATGCAGCACCCCGGTATCGCCTACCTGGCCACCGGACTCACCATAAAATGGCGTTTCGTTCAGAATAACAACACCTTCCTCTCCCGCATTGATCGCATCAACCGCCTGCCCATTCTGATAGAGCGCAACGACAGCGGCTTGCTGCTGCGTCTTATCATATCCGGTGAACGGCGTTGCCACATCAACACGAATCAGGTTGTTATAATCGATGCCAAACCCACTGGTTTCACGCGCGCGCTGTCGCTGTGCTTCCATTGCGCGTTCGAAGCCTTGTTTATCCACCGTCAGATCGTGCTCACGACACACGTCTTCCGTCAGATCGAAAGGGAAACCATAGGTATCATACAAACGGAATGCTGTCTCACCGTCCAGCACTTTCCCTTTCAGGTTTTTAATCTCTTCATCCAACAGGCTAAGTCCGCGTTCCAACGTGCGGGCAAACTGCTCTTCTTCCGCTTTTAGCGCTTGCTCAACCACAGCCTGCTGCTGTTTCAATTCTTCAGCCGCTGAGCCCATAACCTGAATTAACGGAGCAACCAATTTATAGAAGAAGGCGTCTTTCGCTCCCAGGAAATTGCCATGACGCACTGCACGACGAATAATACGGCGCAGAACATAACCACGGTTTTCATTGGAAGGCATGACACCATCAGAAATAAGAAATGCGCAAGAACGGATATGATCGGCGATGACGCGCAATGATTTGTTGCTCAAATCATCGGTACCAATAATACGTGCAGCTTCTTTGATCAACGTGGTGAATACATCGATTTCATAGTTGGAGTTGACGTGTTGTAATACAGCAGTAACACGTTCTAACCCCATTCCGGTATCAACCGAGGGTTTAGGCAACGGAACCATTGTGCCATCGGCCTGGCGGTTGAACTGCATAAATACCAGGTTCCAGATCTCAATATAGCGATCGCCATCCTCATCAGGGCTTCCCGGTGGCCCACCCTGAATGTGGTCGCCATGGTCGTAAAAAATTTCCGAGCACGGTCCACATGGGCCTGTATCACCCATCTGCCAGAAGTTATCTGATGCGTATTGGCCACCCTTGTTATCGCCGATACGTATAATGCGTTCAGCAGGCACACCGACTTCATTTGCCCAGATATCATAGGCTTCATCGTCGGTAGCATATACCGTTACCCACAACTTCTCTTTCGGCAGATTAAACCATTGCGGACCGGTCAGCAGTTCCCATGCATATTGGATAGCATCACGTTTGAAGTAGTCACCAAAGCTGAAATTGCCCAGCATTTCAAAGAACGTATGGTGACGTGCGGTATACCCTACATTGTCTAAATCGTTATGCTTACCGCCCGCACGCACGCAGCGCTGTGACGTGGTTGCACGCACATAGTTACGCTTATCCAGCCCCAGGAAAACATCCTTAAACTGGTTCATCCCCGCGTTGGTAAACAGCAATGTCGGATCGTTATTCGGTACCAGTGAACTACTGGAAACGATCTGATGTCCTTTACTCTGGAAAAAATCGAGAAACGCTTGACGGATCTCAGCGGTGCTCTTGCTCATAATTGTCCTGGAATGAAACTAAAAGAACAGATCGTGGGCAAGGTTAGTGCAGCATGCTGACGCTACCCGTGCAACTCACGAACAAAAAGTGGGAATAAGATAAATTTTCTTCGGTGGGAAGTAAAACATCGGATGCATTCAATGCGAAAAATTCGCATAAATGTCCTGAATTTCATCATGCGAAAAGCCGCGAGTTAGCAAATATCGCTGCTGTTTTGCTTTTTCTTTCCAGTCAGTTGGATACACATCACCAAATTTACGCGTTGCCACCTGCTGCGCTAAAGCATACCAGTCAATTTCACATTCCAGCAGTGCAGATGAAATGATTGAAGGCGAAAGGCCTTTCTGACGTAATTCAGCCACAATACGCTGAGTACCATAGCCTTTTCGGCTTCGCCCATTAATATAGCGTAGCGCAAACCGAGCATCATCCAACCAGCCATGCTCATGACAGTACGCCACAGCGGCATCAATATCAGTAGCATCAAATACCGGATCAGTACGAGCAGCCAGCTTACGGCGTAGCTCCCCTTCGCTGTGATCGCGTACAGCTAAAAGGCGCATTACACAGGTAAGCGCACTGACTGAGGGGGTTACTGTGGTCATTGAAGGTATATTTCAGTGAAGGAACCAGACAAATTACTGTTAACGTTTGTCCGGCTCCTTTCGGTTAGCCTACGTCGTTTTAAAATTCACCGTTATTTTCATTACCCACGGCCTCTGCATCTTCATAGAAACCAGCTTCGCTTGTGGGGGCAGGCACATGCTCTTTGTTGTGCAGCAGCATTTCACGCAGCTTTTTATCCAATTCGGCCGCTACTGCCGGATTTTCTTTCAGGTAGTTGCACGCATTCGCTTTGCCCTGCCCAATCTTGTCACCATTGTAGCTATACCAAGCGCCTGCTTTCTCAATCAGCTTGTGTTTCACGCCAAGATCAACCAACTCACCGTGAATGTTGATCCCTTCGCCATACAGAATCTGGAATTCAGCCTGTTTAAAAGGCGCGGCCACTTTGTTCTTCACCACTTTCACGCGGGTTTCGCTCCCAACCACTTCTTCTCCATCTTTGATGGAACCAATGCGGCGGATATCGAGACGCACAGAAGCATAAAACTTCAGTGCATTCCCCCCGGTGGTGGTTTCCGGGTTACCAAACATGACGCCAATTTTCATACGGATCTGGTTGATGAAAATCAGCAGCGTATTCGCCTGCTTCAGGTTACCTGCCAACTTACGCATGGCTTGGCTCATCATACGGGCAGCAAGCCCCATATGGGAATCACCGATTTCACCTTCGATTTCTGCTTTCGGCGTCAGTGCCGCCACAGAGTCAACGATGATCACATCCACTGCTCCCGAACGCGTCAACGCATCACAAATCTCTAACGCCTGCTCGCCAGTGTCAGGCTGGGAACACAGCAGGTTATCAATATCTACGCCCAGCTTTTTGGCATAAATCGGATCGAGCGCATGTTCAGCATCAATAAATGCACAGGTTTTACCTTCACGCTGCGCTGCAGCAATGACCTGTAGTGTTAATGTAGTTTTCCCCGATGATTCAGGCCCGTAGATTTCAACGATACGACCCATTGGCAATCCACCCGCGCCCAAAGCAATATCCAGTGACAACGAGCCGGTAGAAATGGTTTCAACATCCATTGAGCGATCTTCGCCCAGACGCATGATAGAACCTTTACCAAATTGCTTTTCGATCTGGCCCAGCGCTGCCGCCAATGCCTTTTGTTTGTTCTCGTCAATAGCCATTTCTACTCCTGTCATGCGGCGTAACGCTCTTGCTACACAGCCGCGCTCTTTATGTGACTGACACTGGTATGTAATCAAAACAGGCGTGTCACCGAATCATTTACAGCATTATACTGTATACGCATACAGCATCAAGATTATTTTTGCAGAAACCCATCTAACAGCATCTGTAGTGCAAAACGCACCGCCTGAAGCCGCACTGCATGCCGGTCGCCAAGAAACAGCATTTCACGCGTCAATCGGTTACCGTGCTTGTCACACCAGCCAAACCACACGGTGCCGACAGGTTTTTCATCAGAACCCCCATCAGGACCCGCAATCCCGCTCACGGAGAGCGCGTAATCAGCGCCTGCAACACGCAAGGCACCTTGTGCCATTTCTCGTACAGTCTGTTCACTCACAGCACCGTATAAAGCAAGCGTTTCCTCACTAACGCCGATGAGGCGTTGCTTTGCCTGATTGCTGTAAGTGACAAATCCATAGTCAAACCAGCCTGAGCTTCCTGCAACATCTGTAATGGATTTTGCTATCCAGCCTCCCGTGCATGACTCTGCACAGGTTACCTTTTCACCCAGCGCCGTCAGACGGGCACCAATCTGGGCACTCAACTGCAAAATCTCCGTTTCCATTGTCACTCCATTCTCATTGAGGATATATCAGCACAGCGTATCATTTTCATACGGGTTCGCCTCCCCCCTTAACGCTGTTGCGTGCCTTATTCCAGAATTTAGCGCAGAAGTAAAGGTTGGTGACAGGCCAGAGAAACACAAAGGTGCCAACACGATGAGAATGAAAAGGGCTATATCCGTCATACTTAAAATTGCAGGTGCGTTGGCTGCGCTCGCTATTAGGTCCATCCTTGGGTATCACCTCTTACGGACCATCGCAAGCAGTGCTCCTGTAACGCTAATTATTTAGGGTATATATGAACTCCAGCGCAATTACATGCAACCAGCACAACTGGTGCAGCGCCAATCCTGAGGATTTATTGCCTGATAAAAAAATCGAAAATAACATTCTTCAATAGGAATCTGATTATTTTCGAAGCAGTCCGCTAACCAGTTAACATTGTCTACTATCCAATCATCTTCATCCAATCCTTCGCGATATAATTCATCCTCAGGATCGATAATCGAATATATTCCCAGCGTCCCCATATGTTTTTCCTGGTAGGACTCCGGCAGGATAAACATCCTTGACTGAAACGTAATGATCCAGTGACCGTGACACAGGAGGTTGCCATTGCGACTCCATGCAGCTTTGAATGGATTGCTCATGATATTAATTTCATCTCCCCAAAATGCGGAGGGAAAATTAACACGAGATACGAAACAAGTAAATAATTCGTAAATAGCACGGAAAAATGTTAATTATCACAGAAAAATATCTGCATATATTGCCATTACTTTAAACATGTATTAATTAATAGCATTGATATAACGCAATGTATTGCGTATTAATGATGAAAAAATAGCACATTCCGTTTTTTATCAAAACAAATTGTTTCAGTGCCACCTGCCCGTCATAAAAATGTCACGCCAATTGATTATTGTGTGCGGATAAGAATAACAGACGATAGCTTGTAAACGACATGCTGCCCCGCCTCGGGGCTTTTTTCCCCTGAAGTGGAGAATGATCATGACGTTTCCCTCCATTCGGCGTCTGCGAACCGTAGACAGCCTCATCTTTAAACAAATGAGACTCGAAAGCCTGCTCAATCACCCTGATGCTTACCAAGCCTCTTGGGAGGAGGAAAATCGGAAAAGTGCAGCTTGGTTCGAAGAACGTATCAAGCAAAATATCATTTTTGGTGCGTTCACCCCTGAAGACCGGTTGATTGGTCTTTGTTGTTACAAGCGACCTCGAGAACTAAAATCCGCACACAAAGGCATTCTGTGGGGCATGTATGTTGCACCAGCCTATCGAGGCAAAGGCATTTCTCTGCAATTGCTAAATCATACCATCTCCCACGCCCGCTCACGAGTTCACATATTATTACTAAGTGTGACGTCCTCTAATCTGGCTGCTTATCGCTTGTATCAAAAAGCAGGTTTTTGCGAATATGGACAAGAACCGGATGCGATGAAACTGGGCGATATTTATTACAGCGAACGTCTGATGTTCTTCCCTTTACGCTAGCTCCCGGCCCTTCGATAGAGCAAACCTTGCCTAACCGCTCGGAAGAGGCAAAAATAACAAACAACACTTTTGGTTGTAAGGCCACATGAACGAGGATCCTGCGTGCCATCTTCTTTTTTTAAATCTTTGGGTTTTGCCAATAAGAGTGCTCCCGATGCCTTGAGCGGTAGCATCACTATTGCGCACCCTGCCGATGCATTGTATGACTTGTGGCGAAAACCCGAAACGCTACCTGTGCTGATGAGCCACTTCGCGACAATCACAATTCTCAACCAAACCGACTCGCTCTGGCGAGCCAATACGCCACTTGGTTCGCTGCTGGAGTGGCGAGCGCGCATAGTGGAAGAGAAACCGGGAGAGGCCATGCATTGGCGTTCACTCCCTGGAGCCCTGGTACCGAACGAAGGAAGGCTGACCTTTTCGCCAGCACCGAATGGAGAGGTTACTGTCACCTTATGGATTCGGTTCACACCGCCGGGTGGGCTTATCGGAAGAAAAGTGGGCCAGCTATTCACGCTATTCTCGCGTGACATGCTAGAACAAACGCTGGAGCGCTTTAAAAAAATGGCTGATGAGCAAGGATTACCGTCAACCTGATACGCGGAAGTACGCTCTGCCTATGAAGGTTCTGCTGCTCGGTGTGCAGCGCGCAATCACCACGGGAGGCTGAATGCTGGAACTCATTAAGACTGTTGGTCTTGGCCTGGTTTTGATTTTACCCTTGGCCAATCCGTTAACCACTATTGCGGTATTTCTTGCCTTGGCAAGTGATATGAGTGAGGGGGAACGTAATCGGCAGATATTTCAGGCCTCACTGTACGTTTTTATTATCATGATGGTCGCCTTTTATGGTGGGCAACTGATCATGAACACACTCGGTATTTCTATTCCTGGCTTGCGTATCGCTGGCGGGCTGATAGTGGCGTTCATTGGTTTCCGTATGCTCTTTCCGCCACATCAAAGAGAGCATGGTCCTGAAGCCGCCAGCAAAGCGGATGAAATCAACAAGAGTGATTCCGCAAACAGGGTAAATATCGCGTTTGTTCCGCTGGCGATGCCGAGCACCGCAGGGCCAGGCACGATAGCGTTAATCATCAGCACTGCGTCGCAAATCAAAAGCGGGATTGCGATTACCCCCTGGGTGGTCACTGTTGCTCCCGTACTGACGTTCTTGCTTACCAGCTTTATTCTTTGGGGATGTTTACGCAGTTCCGGTTATATTATGCGTCTGATAGGCAAAAGCGGTATCGAAGCCATCGCACGTTTGATGGGATTCTTGCTGGTTTGTATGGGCGTTCAATTTGTCATTAATGGCATGCTGGAAATCATTGCGACACTTCCAACCAAGTAGCAAACAAAAAAAACCCGCCTCAAGGGCGGGAAAAGTGACTCTCTTGACAGGGATGGAAATCACAACATTGACAAGGGATGTAGAGACAATAGCAGATGATATGTATAGAAATGTCATTGCGAAGTAAGGTTACACGGAGGGATGTAAAGCGTCGTTTTCAAACATAACGATTTGCATCACCGAAGGATTCTCTGGTCCCGCCCTTTCCAGCTCGCAGCAGTGAAGACCGCATTTGTTGGTTTCCGCCTTATGTCACATACTGTCACATTCCGTGCAACTACATCAGCAACCCGCACGCGTTGACTTTACCTCACCCTCGCACTGGTATTAGTCTGATAAATAACGATTGGTGTCACATAGCAACCGAGTTTTCTCATCATCAAGGAACCGCTAATGAAATTATTTACCTATGAGCATTGCCCCTTCTGCGTGAGAGCCAGAATGATTTTCGGATTAAAGAGCATACCGTTTGAATTGGCGATTATCATGGAGGGGGATGTGGAAACACCAACGCGTATGGTTGGTCGTAAGGTCGTCCCCATTCTGCAAAAAGAGGACGGCAGTTTCATGCCTGAAAGCATGGATATCGTACATTATGTGGATAGTCTGAAAGCGCCTCTGGTCGCAGACCAGCCCATCAATGAAGCTATCGAAGCATGGTGCAAGGCAGCCTCAGGCATCGTGTCCAAACTGGCTGTTCCACGTTTCACTGAAGGGAAATTTGCCGAACTGGCAACACAAGCTGCGCGACAGGCTTTCCGCCAACGAGAAGAAAAAGCATTTGGCGATTTAAGTGTGCTTTTGGCGGAAACACCAACTCTGATTAATGGCATTGAGCAGAAATTGGCAGAGCTAGAAACACTACTCCCTATTGATAACGTCATCTCCACTACAGACTTTATTCTGTTCCCGATTCTCAGATCGCTGACTATCGTGAAAGGTATTCACTATGGGCCACGCGTGAGTGAATACCTACATCGTGTAGCTGCAGCAGCCCAGATCGATTTACTGATAGCCCAAGCACGTTAATTCACTGCGCCCCCCATGAGCTCAGGATGGTATGGGTGGGGATGACTGTGACGGCATTCCCTGGCAGGCTGAGTCCAGTCCACACCTCATTATGTTGGCCAATGAGCTGCTGGGCACTGGCATAAGTACGATCCGCCGTGGTATGCGCATCCGCCGCCACGGTGATCGCATAGCCTTTGCTGGCCCCCACCTTGATCGTTGTATCTACGCAATAATCGGTCGCACAGCCGCAAACAGTAAAGGCTCGGGTTCCCAGGCGCTGTAATACGTCATCAAACGTCGTATTCCAGAAAGCATCACAGGCGGTTTTAGTGACATAGTATGCATGTGCTGGTTGGTGTAATTCTGGCGTAATTTGCCATAAATCCCCGCCAACGCACATTTCTCCTTCGGCATGCTGGATAAAAATAATGTGGTTAGTTGCGCTAATAAGTTGATTGATCAGTGCTATTTTACCCTCTATGTCGTAACGAGGCATCGCTAAAACCCCGACTTGCATATCAATCACAACTAAGACGTTATCTTTCATCATCACCTCAACGTAAAAAAGCTAAGGTCATATGTATACTTCACATGACCTTAGCTTCAGGTAAAAAACTGACGTGACAGGCTAAGCGCTGCAGACATATTTAGCGACTGAGGCTTGCACCGCCACCTTTTTTCATTACGGCACGAATCTCAGATTCTTGCACCAGGTTCAAGTCACCGCTAATCGTCAATTTCAGTACACTGGCCGCGATAGCGAAATCGATAGATTCCTGAGCGTCAAACTGATGCAGAATACCGTGCATCAACCCTGCACCGAACGCATCACCCGCGGCAACACCTTCCATCACATGCAGATTATAGCGCGTCGTTTCATGAAACTCGCCATCGTTCAACAACAGTCCCATCCATTGACTGTCCTCTACAGAACGGATATTACGCAATACGCTGGCAACCATTTTACATCCAGGATAGCGGCGCGTTACTGCAAGCATCCCCTCTTTGAATGCATCAATTTGCTCAATACCACGAGACATATCGCCATCAAAGGCCTTAATGCCTAGCGTTGCTTCAAAATCTTCATCGTTTGCAATACAAATCGTCACGTAGTTCATCAATTTTGACATGACAACCTGCGCCTTTTCCGGCGACCACATTTTACCGCGATAATTCATATCGCAAACGACTGGAATATTATGCTGCTGGCAATGGATGCAAGCATTTGTCACAGCCTGTTCTAATTCAGCAGAAATTGCCGGAGTAATGCCCGAAAAATAGAAATAATCAACGTCCTGTAGGAGGGTTTTCCAGTCAAACTCCGTTTGGCTGGCCGTGGCAAATGCGCTACCTGCACGATCGTAAACGACGTTAGTGGAACGAACGCTAGCCCCTTTTTCAAAAAAGTAGATCCCCAATCGGCTACCACCGCGCAAGACTTTGCGTGTATCAACACCATATTTACGCAATGTCGATAGTGCTGTTTCGCCCAATAGGTTCTCCGGCAACTTGGTAAGGTAAGAGGAATCGTTACCCAGCAACGCGAGGGAAACCGCCACGTTAGCCTCTGCCCCGCCATAGGCAGCTTCAAATGCATCAGACTGCATAATGCGATTGTTGCCCTGCGGCTTGAGCCGCAACATCATTTCCCCAAACGTTAATACTTTCATTTTTCATCCATCTTTAAGTTCATTACTTTCTGACGCACTGGCACAGCACATATATGTGTCATGCCATTATCGATAGAACCCGCAACCAAGGGTGATATTCACGTCACGATAAATTACCGTTCTCAAACCAACTATCATGCCTCGTCGCGTAGTTATTCTACTTTGTCATAAATTGGCAAACATCGGTATGATAAATAGCAACGGCCATTGAGCGTTATGGACTAATAACCCAGATATTTATTCCAACACTGCATATGACATATCATAACTGATACTTTGTATCACAAAAGGCTAAGAGCGATATCTCGTTACATTCAAGAAACAAACACGTCTCACCACAGAAAAATACACACAACATGGTAGGTAGCGTGTTTAGCATGTTTTGAGCCATTTCTATTTCATATTATCTAACATTGATGCGTTGCGTATGATAATCAGAGTTGCAATGAGTGGTAATACCACTCATCTCGCCTCCATAAAAACCATAATTATCAAAAAGCATCATGAGGAATATATGCGGTCAATGAAAAATATCTCTCTCGGTGTTCTGTTAGGCGCTGGTTTCTCTACCATTATTGTCATCGGTCTGTTGGTGGCAGCCTTTGGCCGGATCGCGTTAAGTAAAACCAGCGATCACATTGAATATTATGAGAAGCATCATTTAACCAATCTTATTTCAATGCAGGATTTAAAGGACAACCTAAACAGTGCCACAAAAGCTGCACTCATCATGGCATTTCAGGATGACATTAACAGTCAGGCAGAAAGTGAAGCAGTAGTACAACAAATGCTGGGGGGAAACAGCCTACTGCTTACACGATTAAAAGAAGAAATCACACTACCTAATTTGCTCATCACGCTCGATAATTTTAATAAAACCTACGCAGATTACATCGCTATCACTCAGCAAACCGTTAATCTGGCTAAAAATGGCCAACTGTTAGATGCACAATCTCTTGCTATAGAAAAGTTACAGCCGATACAGATGAGGCTTTTCCAAGAAATTTCTGCCATGATCCAACAGCAGCAAGACAGCACCACTCAGGCGGCTGCAGAATCTACACAAGGCGCGCGCTTGTCTGGCAATATACAGTTGTTATTAGCCGCTATCGCGGCGCTATTAGGTCTAACAATCGCCTGGTTGGCGACTCGGCATATCAAAAGACAATTGGGCGGTGAACCGGCTTATGCCATGGATGTCGTGCAGCAAATAGCCCAAGGTAACTTATCCACGCAAATTGCTATCCCTCGAGGCAACCAAACCAGCCTGTTATCTGCCATGGAAGAGATGCGCAATAACTTGCGCAGTATTGTGCTGGAAGTCCGCGAGAGCAGTGAGTCCATCTCCGTTGGCGCCAATGAAATTGCCTCGAGTAGCGCCAATTTGAGTCAACGAACCGAACAGCAAGCGGCCAGTCTCCAACAAACAGCTGCGTCGATTGAGCAAATTAGCCAAACCATTCATCAAAATGCAGATACTGTACGAGCTACAACGCAGCAAGCAGACACGGCCAGCGATATTGCCGCCAAGAGTGGTGAAGCGATTGCCGATATCGTGCAAACTATGAGTGAAATCAGCCAAAGCTCAAACAAGATCAACGAAATCATTGCCGTCATCGACGGTATTGCCTTTCAAACCAATATTCTGGCATTGAATGCGGCTGTTGAGGCTGCGCGTGCTGGAGAGCAAGGGCGAGGATTTGCCGTGGTTGCCGGAGAAGTGCGTTCTCTGGCCCAGCGTTCAGCCTCCGCAGCAAAGGAAATAAAAACACTCATTCAGGATAGTGTAAGCTGCGTCAATAATGGTTCAGAACTTGTCAGCCGTGCTGGAGCCACTATTGACGAACTGGTAAAGCAATCACGCCATGTTGCGGTGAGCGTCAATGAGATTGGGGTGACAACACAAGAACAGGAACAAGGTGTTCGGCAAATTAATGATGCCATCAGCCAATTGGATCAAGTTACGCAGCAAAACACTGTCTTGGTAGAAGAGTCGAGCGGTGTTGCTGATGGCTTGCGCGATCAAGCACAACATCTGGTCTCCTTGATGAGCGTATTTCAGGTGAATATGCCAAGGCCCCCTGTCGAAGCGAACACGACATTCGCGGCACAGCCTTTGGGTATAGCGGTACAACACAGAAACATCGCTTGATATCTTCAAGGGAGATTGCCGCTGTTGTTCTTTATCTGGCAACGGTCAACCTCCCTTTCTTGTACTCATTCAACGCCTGCGCATTACCACTACAATTCTCCCAGCCCATCGTTCTACGCCACAAAATCATCAACTGTCTGGAAGTCCGTGATAATTATTACCTGACGAGACTAAGCTTAGTGAGGTTCCTGGCCGATATACGTTGTGTGACATATAAATTGTCCACGGTCGGGCACCGCCAGATAGGAATCAGGTTAAACGTCTAGAAAGCACATTAATCAATTGAAAAATAATAAAATAATCACTAAGCCTATCTAGAGGATTACTATGTATTCATTTGTTGCGCGTCAGCCTATTTTGAATAAGAAACTCCAACCTGTCGCTTATGAGCTACTCTTCCGTGATGGCATTAGCAATGCGTTTCCTGACGTCAGCCCCGAATACGCCACAGCGCAAATCATAACGGAACAATTTTTAACTAACTCTTTAAGCCGACTTGTTGACGATCACATCAGCTACATCAACGTTCCACATCAAATGCTCACAAATGGGCTCGTTGAAGCATTACCTCCCGAAAAAGTGGTACTGGAAATTCTGGAAAATGCACTACCTGATGACACCTTGCTAGCATCGGTAAAGCGTCTAAAGAAAAGAGGATTTAAGCTGGCACTGGATGATTTCTTAATGGCACCAGAGTGGTCTCGTTTTCTTCCGTATATTGATGTGCTCAAATTTGATTTGACGCTCTCAACGCTTGCAGACATTGCTTCCTACATTCATAAACTCCCCTATCGGCACATCACCTTTCTTGCGGAGAAAGTAGAGACGCATGAGCAATTTTCTCAAGCGAAGAAATTAGGCATTTCGCTCTTTCAGGGATATTTTTTCAGCAAGCCAGAAGTCATCCAATCACGTCGACTATCAGTAAACAATTACAATATATTACAATTGCTTAGCGAAGTTAACAAACAAGAGTTAAACTATGAAAAAATTGAAAAATTGCTTAGTAAAGATCTGTCTCTCGCTTACAAGGCCATGCGATATGTCAATAATATCAGGCTGCGCAGTAATTTAAGCATAATGCCACTTCAGGCAAATTTTCGTTATATTGCCATGCTGCTTGGACAAAAAGAGTTACGCCGGTTTATCTCACTGGTTACCATAACCAGCCAGGGCGATAAAGATAAATCATTCGAGCTGTATCGTTTGAGTTTGTTAAGAGCAAAATGCTGCGAACTTATCTCGTTACATCAGAATAGAAAATATGACCCAATAAATGCCTTTCTATGTGGACTCTTCTCCCCACTTGAGGCAATACTTGATTGTCCTATGCCACTTTTACTGTCAGAAATACCACTTCCCGACGAGGTAAAACAGGCTTTGCTCGAAAACTCAGGCAAATACGCACGTTACCTGACGTTGGTCACTGAATATGAAAAACAAAATTGGCAGAGTGTAAACGCCCTTATCACCGAACTGAAAATTACCGAGCAGCAGATGATACACATGGTGCTTGATGCCACTCTATGGGCTGATGAAATGCTACAAATAGGAAAAATGGACGGGAAAAGGGGGAGAATACACTCCCCCCGCTAACGCAGCCACAAAAATAGTATAATGAGGAATCAGCCTTAAAACGTTTCCCAATTAGCATTGTCAGATTTGGTCGTTGCATTTGATGATTTGGGAAAGGATGCGGGCAGAATACCACGTTGCAAGGGTTGCGTTATCCTCTGAGCCTGTACCGCATTCTGAATTTTAAAGGTAGCAACAGCCTGGCGCAGATAGCTAGCCTGATCTTCCAACGCGGCCGCAGCCGCGGCTGACTGCTCAACTAACGCCGCGTTTTGCTGTGTCACGCCATCCATTTCAGCTACTGCCTGGCTAACCTGCTCAATACCCCTGCTCTGCTCATCTGATGCTGTAGTAATCTCTGCCATAATATCCGTCACCCGCGTTACCGCATTGACGATCTCTTTCATGGTTTCGCCCGCATCCTGAACTTGTCCAGAGCCAGTATTAACACGACTAACAGAGTTTTCGATCAAGCTTTTTATTTCTTTTGCTGCCTGAGCACTCCTTTGGGCCAGAGAACGTACTTCTCCGGCAACCACGGCAAATCCTCGCCCTTGCTCTCCAGCACGCGCAGCCTCAACAGCCGCATTCAGCGCCAGAATATTGGTTTGAAATGCGATACCATCAATCACATTAGTAATATGTGCAATTTGTTTAGAACTATCAGAAATGTCTTTCATAGTAGTAATGACAGTATTAACGACATGCCCACCTTTCTCTGCGGTTTCTGACGCATTCTTTGCTAAGGTGACTGCCTGACGCGCATTTTCGGTATTCTGTTTTACGGTTGCCGTTAGCTGCTCCATGCTTGCAGCCGTTTCTTCCAATGCGGAGGCCTGCTGCTCGGTTCTTGATGACAAATCATTACTACCAACTGATATTTCGCTGGCCCCGGTATAAATACTGTCAGAACTGGTGCGAACATCACTCACCGTCGTGATTAACGAGCTTTGCATCTCTTTTAAACTTGATGCTAGCTGACCGATTTCGTTCTTGCTATCAGCCTGTATGGACTGTGTAAGATCTCCTCCCGAGATCGCACGAATGTGATGGATAACACGGCCCAGAGGGTGAAACAGTATACGCTGCAATACACCCCACACACTTGCAACCACAATGATTAATGCAACGGCAATAATTCCAATAGTCCATTGCATGGATACAAAGCTCGCATGATTTTCACGCTGCCCAGCACTGACCAGAATATTATTCTGCTCTCTCCAGGTGTTATAGCTCTGCTCTAAATTATCCTGCGCCAGTTGTGCATCCAGGTTACCATAAGAGTCATAGTCCCCGCTTTGAAGATACTGAATAGACAGTCTGAAAATATCATGCAATTGACGATAATCATTCTCCACTTTTTGAGCAATAGCCTCACTCTGCCCAGCAAGCCGAGGAGATGATTGATAACGATTAAATTGTTTTTCTGCAGTATCAAGTGTCGAGCTTGCTGTTGACAAAAGAGAATTAATCGCAGCTATTGATTTTTCGTCTTTTTGATTTTTCAGGAAACGAATGGCTACGCGAGTGATAACCACACGAGTTTTCACAAGTGATTGAAAACTATCTGTAAGTTGCTCTTGCTGATAGTTCAGCACCTCAGATTTTTGAAAGTTTTGCTTATCATTATTTACTGATGAATAAAAAAGTACACTAGTGATTATCTGCAACAAAACAAAGATAGCAAAGGCAATCGAAATCCCGGTGATGACTTTAACGTTCTTGAACATAGCTTGCCTCTTTGATCTAGGAATAGATGCCTAGAGGCAATATCGTCAATGTTTCACCTTTCTTTATCACATTTACGCAACATCAGTGAACATCTAAAAAAAATCACCAAAATTCATATCATTGATATTTAGATATATTATTGGTCATTGATCTTCTCCAACAAATAAATCATCATGAAAAATTAACATTATCACTTAAATAAAACACAATGTAGAAATAACACCATGAATTTTAAGCATAAAAAAACAACTACAAAAACGACTGTTAAAAAAAATTAATGTGTTATTTTTCTAACTATTTCCTTAACTTCCTGAGTATGCTCTGAGTGCTTCTGCATCCTTTGCACAAACACTCGCTGGTAAAGCCACGCATCAATACACTTTTTCACATCAGCCTTGTCAGGCTGGCAGTGGAATTCAAAAATCATTCTTTTTTCTTTAGAAAACAGCACTAAACTCCTTTCAAACTCAATAAAATCAAGATCTTCTATCTGATAGGCTGTTTTAAACGCAGAGCAGATGTAATGTATGTCCATATAATATCCACCAATGTTTTTATAACTTCATATCGTGGTATAGCATAAATTTGATTGAACAGCGTATCTTAATTATTTAATTGTGATTTACATTTAGTTTACGTTGAAATAAAATACATCTCCCCAGATAAATCTGAATAACAAGTAAACCATTTCATGCCATCCTTTGCATGATATTCTATACACATCCATCATTAAAAAATAAAGCATTAAGAGAAAGGCGCGATCATGATAAAAAATTTAAAAGAGGTTGTCCGCCTATAAATTTCTCATATTTCACAGATCACCTTTATTTATAACAACACACAAGAATAAAAAATTCTACTGGCGTCACAAAAATGATATCGAATAATTTACTTAATCCAAGAAGCCAATGAAAAATAATTACCACTGTGAGGTTTGGCAAACGTCATATTCCTAGCGATTCGTGTTGGATGTTTTGCTATGCCAGGATGCACACTCTCAGTGACCTCATAGTAACAGTACTCAATAAACTCACAAGATAATTTATGCTCTTCAATGTGCTTCACGAGAGCACGAGCTTTACACAATTCCCCAAGACGTGCGTATAGCAGTGCCAGCAAACCCCTCATGATCGTATTACCAGGCGAATCAGTATTAAGAGTCTCTTCTCCATATCTTACGGCCTCTCGTATATCGCCAAGCAGATAATGAATGATGACTCGCAATATTTTGGGTGAATAAAATCCGTCATTAAGTTCCATGCACATGTTGTTCATCTGCATTGCTTTTTCTAAATCACCTTGTCTAACAAGATGGCACGCATAGTAATAATAGACCTCTGCGACAGCTGGGGACAGTAGCATTGCTAAATGAAACTTACTTGCTGCTTCCTTATTATTCTCAGCACAAAGCAATAGTCCTTGTAGAGAAAGCGCAATGACATTATTTGGATCGCTCGCTAATATTTTACCTACAATAATCATCATTTCATGTCTGACACTTTCGTAGTCCATCAATCCCAGGTTTGCAACTGCATAGTAAGACCCCGCGATGCGGCACAAATCACTGATACTGGTATTACTGTGTCCCTTCAATTTAACCGCTTGTGGCATGAATTTCTTGAGTGCCGAAAGTGAAAACTGTAATGCATCATGCTGCGCCACGGATGAGTTCGGAGGATAGACATTTACTGCCGCTCCCGAATCAGTCGCCATTGATGGTTCAACCATAGACAAAAGCGAAAAAATGGCTCTACATAACAGCCGATAATTGATGTGATGATCGCTCGTAAAATGGACACCTTCTCGGTATAACACCGAATGATCCTTTGCCCGAGTCAATTCAATACGGATAATAGATTTTTCACCATGTCTGATTTCCATACCAGTGATATAGTAATCAGCTTGTGATTTTTCAATTGCCGATACATAGCTGCTATAGTCTTGCACGCTACGCGTTAGAAAAGATGAAACAACATTAATGGGTAAATCAAGACAATGAAGCCAATCAATCAATTGATCGTGGAGTGAAATAGCCTGATATCTATGCTGCATTTCAAATATGAACAATGCAATACTACATGCATTCTGAGAAGCTGAAACATCACTTGAAGTGATGTTACCGCTAATGGCGGGCTCTGCAGGCAACACTGTTTTATTAGGAGCATCAACAACTTGTACATCAGGGACAAATCGATACCCTTTACCGTAAACATTATCGATGAATCGTTTTTTACTCGAATGCCCCAAAGTACGGCGTAAAACATAAATGCAACGCGTCAGTGACTCATCTGAGACCAAACCGCCTTTCCACACATGCTCAATTATTGCATCCTTTGAAATAACTAAATGCGCATTTTCTAACATGAAATGCAGTACAGCGCTCTCTTTAGGCGCTAAATATATAGCGCCTTTATCCTTTGTCAGTAATTGACCATTATTAAAAGAAAAGTTTTCAAATATATATTGATAAAATTCCATTTTACTATTCCTTACGAAATAGAGGCATAACTTTTCGCAATAAAGGGAGACCTCACGCACTCATAAAATAGTGCTAACTCCCGACAAAGCGGTAATGACTTTACTTCGGTTTTCTTAGAACAAACAGATTAAAGTTGCTTAAAACTCGTTTCAGGTATATCAATAGAACAAAAGTGGTAGAACCAACGTCACAGATAATATACGAGAATCGATAACTTTAATCACTAAATTCATAGCAAAGGCTAGACTAACGCTCTAAAAATACCGAATTCAAACAAACAAGCCATTCATCAAAATAAAATATTATAAAAAAAATAAAATCAATGCTAAATTCTGTAAATTATGAAAATTACTTACATAACAGGTAATTATTAACAGCCATATTCCATTGATACTCTTCTCTTGGCTTATCAATAACACCTGAAGATTTCTCAACACGCATGTAATCGACGCTGTGGGTTGGCATACCTGCCAGCTTAACTTTCTCACATATCTGATTTTTTTTACTTGGATCCTGCATGGTTGCACGAATGTTCTCCCAAAACAGACTCACCTCCCTTTCCGATAGCAGAGCTAATGCCTCACCTAAGCGCTTTCCGTGTGCCATCTTGGCATATTGTGTGCCAATACGGTTTGCGTCAAACCACGTATAGCTTCCTGCTAATGCATAGAGAAACACTGCACGATCGAACTGTTGAGAACGCACACATGTATTCATTTCTGCATAAAGCGCGTCAGGTCCCCCAGAAGCACGATAAAGCGAATCTATTCGACACGTTTGCCCTGAGCGTTCAGAGGCAGTATTGCCTATACCATCAATATTGCTTAATAGCGAGCGAGTTGGAGACTGACAACCAGCAAGAAATAACGATATAAATAAAACATTTGCTGCAAAAAAAACGGATTTACCAGTCATAATTTTCATCTTCATCAAGGCCATCAGACAATAAAACTTTTTGCATCCACTCGGTATATAAAAATTGCATAGCCCACTCATTATTACTCTCCACATCTAAAGATTTTATTACGTCGCTTATTTCAGTGACATTTTTTTCAGTTTCATTAGGTGGCATGGATATATTTGATACAGAATTGATCGTTATCATTCTCTATAACTCCTTAGTTATCGTCATCCGGTATAAATGCACGGCTTACCGGTAAATTTTTTTCAATCTGAGTCTGAAGCTTTTGCAGTGCCTGTGCGGAAAGTTGCTCACAATAGGCATGCAATGGCTGTGTTACGAGTAACGCATCCATTTGATTATCGACGAATACTTCTGGTAAAAACTCAACCATTTGTTCACGATACTTGAAGACGTACCGCAAATCCTGATGATATTCAAAAACGGCGCCGCACATATGCATACTATCAATATAAGCCATTAATCTGCGTTTATAGCGACGTCTATCGCGAGGCAGAAGAATATAAAAAGGGGTTTTATTATCTCGCCCATCAATCTCATCTGCCCAATTTTCGAATAAGGCACAAATTACGCTTTCCTTGTTCACGGCATCATTCAGCAAGTCTTTCACCTGTTCGCGAACTTGTTGATAGACGTCATTCACAATGTTTTGTTTATCTTCGATAAAACCAGTCACCGCTTCAATAGATGCCATGACACCGCGCTCATAGCCATTATGATAAGCTTGTAGCCGTATTGTTTCTGCTTCACGCCCGGCATCACTAATGATTTTCTTCGCATGCGCTCGAGCCTGAGCAACCAAGCTGATTCTAAGATTGTGAATAAGACGATTTTTATTCGGCAACAACACATTCTCTTTCAGCATATCAGAATATGATTTTTCAACTTCGTTGAGCATGTTGAATCGCCATCCTCATTATCAGGTCATTATCATCAACTAACAGTGATGGAATGCTTTTATTGTCATCCCCAGCCGGAAATAATAATGGTATTCTTTCTTTCATTGTTACTGAAACTGAAGATGCAAACAGATCAATTTCTTGTCTGGCACATAATAAATACTGTTCAATGGAGCTGATAAATGTACCGCCATCAATGTTATCTAAAAAATGTAACAGCGAAAACTGCCTGATCGAATTTTCTAGTTTCCACCAAATACCATATTTGAAAAGATTACTTTTATAACGCTGACAAGCAACCATCAAAGCCGCCCTCGACAGGAATCTCCAATTACGTGCTAAATATCTCTCTTTTTCATTATCAAAATCAAGGGGTTCAACTGAAAGAGAAAAGTTGGTGATCAAAATATCATTAATAACACGATGACATCTTGGTGCCGAAAAACCGACAGGCAGAGAAAAATGCTTCGGATGAATCCAAGATATCGGATTGTATATGATATTGAGAGTATCTAAATCATTGTTATACATTGCTCTTTCCATGAATTTTTGCTCTCTGTTTATTTTTCCTCAGCAGGAGGAAAAACACGCTCCTTCGGTGAATTTAATACTGTTTCATATTTATTCTGAGCCGTAACATGTTTTTTAAATTTTCTCAAGAACGCATGATGACTCTTACTGATAAGTAATAACCCAGCAAGTAATAACACCACTGTTGCCACAATAAAGCTTATTAACCATGTCGGCATAACGGACTTTGCAACTTGGATCGATACTGGTGCCTGCCGTTGCACATCGTTGATTTTCGATAGCACCACTGAAATATTATCGTAATTTACATCCTCAAAACTGTTCTTGAGAAAGCGCTTTACGTCACTAATCAATAATGTCGTATCAGTAATATTGTTATCATGATTGAGCAAAGTTGATAGATGAACGGGTGACCTTTTTCGATCACCATCACTTGAACTCATATCGTAACTGACATGTACTCGAGCAGAAACCACTCCTGAAATCGATAGCAATGAATGCTCTAGTCGTTGCTCAATCCCTGAATAGAGGCGAGCCTTTTCGGCTCGCGGAGAAGAAACGAGCGCATCAGAGGGAAACATCTGCGCAATATTTATTGCTGGTGGACGTGGTAACCCATAGGTATTCATTAAATCAACGGAAGCTGAAAAATCTTGAGAACTAACAGAGAGACTATACCCCTCTTTTTTAATTTCAGTTTTATCAACTTTGATGTTATTGCGCTGTAAAAGCGCAATAACTTCATTAGCCTGTTGTTGATCTAACCCTTTGAGCAAAACATCTTGCTTACAACCTACAAGCAAAACAGCCAGCATGGGAAATAACAGGTATTTATTCATGATCATGAACGTAATAGTGTTTCAACAGCGCTCACACCCTTACGAGTCAATGTGCTGATCAATGATACATGCAAGTTATAATCAGAAGTTCGTTGTTGAAGTTCTACCAATGCTTCAGGGTCTGTTGAAGCATTGGTGCTCTCTAACAATGACATAACGTCGCGCTGTTCCGCAGATGCATTTACAGATTCCCGAGCATAAGCGCGAAGAAGGCGATCTTCTAACGATACCTGGGCAGATTCTGGCATAGTAATATCATGCCAATTGCCAGACAATTGTGTCACCATACTGGTGTTATGATTCATAGCCTGTTCCTGATAACAACATTAACGGAAGTTAGTGATAATTGCAGCGCCTACATCTTTATATACCTTCACAACGTTAGATTGCGCATTACGATAGAGCGTATACTCAGATAGACGAGATTGATAATTCGCCAATAACGTAGGATCAGAAGAGTCCCTTGACAATTCTTCGAGCGCAGATTCCAGTTCAGAGTTAAGTTTGACTACGCCATCATCAAATGTTGACGATTGTTTTGACAAATAACCACTCCATGTGTAATTCACATTTCTTGCACTTACATCACTCATATAATTAAGCCTTATTTACGTTTTAGGGAAATACCAGTGTCCAGCGCCGAGTTTGATATAGCTCTGTTCGCCAAATTTAAAAGATTTATCCTTGAACCAATCAGTTTCTAGCTCAACAGAAAAACGAACATATCTTCCACCCCACTGCTGATAATATTGATTAACGAAATTCTTGATACTCTCCAGCATGCCATCCCCAATGACACCGTGTATAACAAAGGTAATAGTATCGCCATTGTCTATCTCACGAAAAGAGAGTGCCATTTTTTTTAGACCCTGCTCAGCAATACTCTTAATTGTTTTATCTTCTAAATTATCCAACTTTATAGAATCAATATAGGGAAATTTTTCCTTTATCGAAAAAACAAAATCATCTTGTAATTTATCAATAAATCTATTTCTCTCAGTACTGATCATAATAATTGGATTTTGAGGATCATTCAAGCGAACCTGATGAAACTGCATTGCAGGCCAATATGTTTCTACCCAGCGTGAAATCCTCTCTTCTTCGGTTCTCATGTTAATAACATTAACTTGTTGGCGTAGAGGATTTCTAAGCATAGTCTGAGTGGCCCAGTCAGCAGCCTTTTCATCATTAGCAAAAACATAAATCAAATTATCACGAACATGAACAATCTGATATTTATCGGAAGAAAAATTCAATAACGTTGAAACACTATTAATTTGACGTTGTGTTCCTGTCAGGTAGCCGTAGCTGAGTATAGACGCTGAACTTAATAAAACAATGACAACTAATGCTTTGTACCATCCACCTTTAGATTTTTTTATAGTATCTGCAGCTCGTGATGGTGGTTCTACAACATTATCCAGGCGTTCTCCAGATAATATTTCTTCCAGAAACTCTGATTGTTCATTACGCCAAGCGAATGCCACGCCCCCCACTGTAATCACTTTATTTTCTGATACTGCTCTCATTGATGATGTATTATTTAAAAGTTCACGAACAAAAACTTCGCAAGTATCGCGTTGCTTAACAACGATTTCAAAACTAACATCATCTTGTTCAGCTGGAATAAAAATAGTATTATCAGGCGTTAGCGTGCCTTTGTATTGCTCTCTAATCGAATTCTCATCAACAGAAAGAAAGTGTGTATTACCTTCAAATAAGGTAAACTCACATCCACGCAAAATTCCGTTAAGTAGTCTAACGACAACTCTTTTTCCTTTATCACTATTTCTTTCTTCATCCAATAACATTGCTAAGTTCTCTAAGCGATCGACACTATTCCTTTAACTTTCCCTATAATACTTCTTTATAACCCAGACATCTTGATTCAATAATAATGACAAACTGATTTCACATCAGAATTGACAATCACAATATTCATTATTGTTAACAATCAAAAAAAATGGCCTATCTCATTGTTAATCAGTAAAAAAGCACGATAAACAATAAAATAGACCATCGACAGCACTAATAAAAAATAGAATAAATCTGGAAAAGATAAGTTGAAGGACCGAGTTCGTGACAACCTCGGCCTTGTTTTAATACTAGAGGCATTTCTCATCGATCAATCGATAGAGATCCTTGACATAGTTAATACCTTCAAAAGCATCATCTTTAACGCTAATACGAAACTCTTGTTCAATCAACAAAAACAGATCTATCATCATAAGAGAATCAGCCAATAGATCATAATATAGATGTTTTTCTGGTAACACATCTACAGGAGGGCAATTGATAATAGAAGAAATTGCACTGTTTATGCGTTCTTCAATTTGTTGATTCATTACTATTCCTTCAAATCCCCACAGAGTGGTAGATCATCAATAAAAATCAGGAAACCTTTACAAGAAAGAGTGATATCAAATTAAATGTAAAAGTATTTTCAGACACTTACTTTTTAGTAAGCCCACCAGTGTTGATATATGCTTGCTTTATTGCGGCACCTTGTCTCCCCGTCCAAAAAGGGCCCCTGTATGGCACATTAGCAGCTCCGATTGCCTGAGCCATCACATCTGTTTTTTTCATGCCTTCATTTTCAGTTATACGTACCGAGGCCTCCCTCACCAAATGTTGGGGATCACGTTTGGTGCTGGTTTGTGTATTCTGCATATGATCTGTTATGAATGCATTCGAACTTGATGAGTACTGCTTGAACTCAGCAACACCAGTCCTGCCAGTCCTGCCAGTCCTGCCTGGTCCCATGTAGGAACCAAACGTAGACATGTTGCTGCCAGCCGTTCTCTTCGGGCTATCCTCTTGTTCCTTCTTTGCCAATATTAGTGAAGAAGGTATATTCATTTTATGGTCATGTATATCAGGTGTTACTGGAGCTACCTCTTTGGTGTTATTATCACCAAGCTCAATAATATTCTCTATCGCGGCAGCGCTAGATTTTTCGAGCAAACCCTTTGGTTTGTTTTCCGAAAAAGGTTTATGACTTGTGTGTTGCATCTTAGCTTCAGCTGTCGGTGTTTTTGCTGATTGCCAGTAACGCTTAAATTCTGCGGCCCCTGTTTGCCCCGTTCTGTTGGGCCCCATATAGGTATGACTCTCTTGCGCACTCAGTTCTGACGATTGCACCATCGCCGCATTACTCTCCAAGCGGTTTAACACTGCAGCACCTTGTGCTCGTTCGCGAGTAGACGAAACTGCTGTAAGCACATTAGCCGTCGTATTCATGGAAACATTGTTTTTTCCTGCCAGTGGTTGAGAGCCCAAGGCTCCGACCTTGTCTTCATACAAACGATGTCGGTCGCTGTTTCTCACCGGATCAGTTTGACTAGAAAGCGTCGTGAGAGATTCATTTTTTTTAGTCAATTGACTATCAGATGCAACCGACGCTGACTGCCAGTCTTGTTGATATTGGGCAGCCCCCGTTCTACCTGTGCTAAATGGTCCAAGATAGGGGCTCGGGCTTTTTCTGACAGATGCATCAAGATTATTCAATATCGGCGGCATTATATTCTGAACAGAAGTACGCGCATCCAGCTCAGCATTGATATTTAGTGTTGAATCAACCTTCCCTCTGGTTACCACTCTACTAGGATGATTTTCATCAGTGATGTTTTCAGTCAAACCATTCGAATTGATGCCATCAATGAGATCATAGCCTTCTTGATCCGTAATTGTTTCCGAAGGTGTTGGTATTTCAGAAACACGCTTACCGCTGTTATTGGTCACGTTAGCCGAACCAACTTCAGTCCCACGCCCTCCCTGTAAGTTACTTCTCTCCCCGCTATTAATATCATGATCAGATGGTCGCCCAGAGATATTGGTGAAATTCTGATGTTGAGTTGCTGATGCCATTGCTGAACGTGGCAATTTCACTTCCTGTTCGTTAGGCTGATTAGTGTTCTCCTTTATCACAAAATGACTGTTATCATTAAAGTGAATACTATTATCATTGGTAGTAGTACTATAGTCATTGAAAATATAAGTTGGCCCAGAAACTTCTTTACTAATACCATCATCTGGTTTTGAGGCCACTGTATTTCCAGAGCCTTCACTCTGAGGTGCGCCTTCTCGCTGGAGATAATCTTTAAACAGATCTAATTTTATTGGTTGATGATCAAGAAGTGCATCTATACGTTGAAAATGAGTGTAGCCATTTATCACACTCTCCATTCGATCAAAGACCCTCTTTGATTCACGAAATGAGATATCCTTCCACTTACTAAGTAAAGTCTCTCTTAGCGTTTTGTCTGACACAGTATTAATCTTACTCTCAACCATGCGATCAATGGTTGCGTCGTAGTTTAATCCCTTTGCTATCATTTCAGCAGAATTTTTGTTAATACGTGCATCGATAGCCTTGAGTACACCGGCGCCCTTGAGCAAAGAACCTGCATAGGGTGATTTACTTTTCAATCCATATTTATTGACGTTATCAACATAAAATTGAATATCTTTTTTTACTTCCGCAGGAACAGGATTGCCATCATGAGTATATGACTCACTCAGCATTTTGAGCATAACAAAGATTTGCTTAACCTTAGCCACAGCGATAGCGTTGTTATCGGGGGTCGATAACGTAGTAAAGAATTTATCTAGACCACCAATATTTTCCTCTTTGCGTAAAAACGCCATTGCATCGTCTTCACTTTTTTTCAAAAAACTGGAACTACTATCCAATGAGCTAAAAACATCATTAAATATTAAAGCATCATGAATATCAATATGTTGAGATCTGACATCCTCAACATGTGCTTCATTTCTGTTTACATCACGTCTCACATTTTTGACACTTGCACCCAGGCGGGGAGTTGATGCTTGAATTGGCGGCTTCGATGAAATCGCTCCTCCAGTTGACTGAGCTCGTTGATGTGAAAATACTTCTTTAGCTTGCTTTATATTCTTAAAAAACTCGATATAATTATCTTTATTACTATTATTTGGAAAAGTATTTGGTCGTGTCGTTCTCAATATTCCTGCACGGTTCATACTAGTTGTTGAGAAATGCATAATATCACCTTCATTAAACAAAGAATTGCTTATCGCATTCCAAAAGGCTTGAAATGGTACTACTTAATATTTTCACTAAATTATCAAAAGTTGAATGAGCATTTGCAAACTTCTGAGTCAGCGTTTGCATACTATTTTGTATATGATCCTTTTGCATATCAATGCCAGTTTGCCAGGCAGACCATTGTGCAGCATTAAAGGACATATTTTCATTCTTAACTGAATTATTGATATTAGTTAGCGGACTAATATCAATGTGAACAATATAAGTACCATCATCCAATTGACGTATACAGTCATCAGTACTAAGCCCAAACTCTCTCGCCCAAGCTTCACAGTCTTCGAGACTGGCTCCTTTTATTTCATCGTCATTTAGACTGATGCTTTCATTTTCAGAGTCATTTTGTACAGGAAATAATGTCGTGGACATACTAGGAACTGTGTACTTACCCATCTTATCCTGAAGGGTATTTTGAAATTCTTTGCCGTCAAGAATTGTCTTATCACCATCTGCAGAGATAAACTGGGTTAAAGATGACATGAAATCAGAAAAATCTTTATAAAACTCAGCATTCTTTGTTACTGCTTCCTGAAAAACATCTAAATAACTTTCAGACATGGAGTCAATAGCATCGGAAACCTTATCATTAATATCTCTACTCGATAAAGTAGTAAAGTCACCAGAATCAGCAAGATCTGAAATGACACTATCATAGGTTATCGCTGATTCGTGATTGAGATCTTCCAGTGCGAAATAAGCGAGTTCGTTTATAATAGAAGATGAATAACTCTCTTTTAATTCAGGATGTTGTGCGAACATATCTTTAATAACGCTCATTCTTTGTTTCACGTCATGCGTAATCAGCTCCCTCCTTGCCTGAAAAGATTTTACTTCATCAAGTAACCCCTCCATGTTTTTTTCTTTTACATAATCATCAATCTTCTTTCCATCTGTCATCACTGATGAAAAAGGTCTGAGGAGAAGTCGATGATAACCATCACTACGAGGTAATACATTAACCTCATCCGTTACAGGTTCCTGAAAAATCGCATTGTCAGTAGATTTTTCTTTTGAATAAATGTCAATTCTCGATGAAGGCCTTGATGCTGATAATATGTCCATGTCATCCTCTGACTTAACCGCCTATATTAAAAGGCGGTTTATCATATACATTAGTTAGTTACATTTTCGTGTTATTAGCGACAACACTGGCGGTATCATTGATACTTTTAGCTATGTTCTCAAGCGTTGCCAACAATGCGGTCTTGAGTTTTTCAGCATCCTGCGCACTCTCTTCGTTTCGTTGGCTCTGCTGCATAAAGACATCTTTATCGAACTGTCGTAATTGTTGCAGGCCATTCTGCTCTGCCTGGCTTAATATCATTTGAGAAGATGCAATGGTTCCCATTGCTAACGCCCCACCCTGGACGGCTTGTCCAATACCAACCTGCTGCTGTGATGCACTTAGTGTCATTTGAAGTTGGGATTCCTGGTTCTGCGCTTTCATATACTGGTTATTAGGCGTTTGCTTCAATCGCGTCATATCTTGCTGCCACATCGACTCATTCATATCCTTTCCGCGTGAAAGTGTTGCTTGAGCATCCAAATTATTACCGAAGTTTTTATGTTGAGAAATTCTTGCACCTTGGATTTCATGCCCTTTGATAGCCAGACTATGCCCTTTATGAACCTTGACTCCGCCCGTCAACGCCATGCCACTTGTCACAATGCTACTTGTAAGATCTTTTTTAAGCTGCTCTCGTGCAGCCTGCATACTATGCTCAACTGAGTTTTCAAGACTTTTTTGACTCGTCTCAAGCATTTTATTTTTCATTCCGTTTTCAGCATGCTTACTCAATAAAGCCGTTTTTGCGATGTCAATTAATGGTGAAAAACGTTTACTGCTGTATCCACCGAGAAAGTTTGAAGCTGACGTAATACTCTCTGACCTGCTCGTAAGTTCTTTCTCCTGTGTTGCAGACCTTTGTTCATTCGGCACGGACAATAATGAACTACTTTGAGAGTACAAAGAAATCTGTTTGTTCAATAGGTTAGTATCCGTTTCTGACATGGGTCTGGTGATATCAGGAATACGAATATCAATACCTATCAGGTGATTGGATGCCTGTTGCACTAGCATTGTTCTATTTTTATTTGCTTCCGTCACATCTAAAGGCTTGTTATTTGATTTCTGAATAAAACCAGTATTATCCATGCCTTTTCGATGCATCTCATCCTGAGCAGAGGCAGTTTTTACCTGGGAAATAGTACTATTAGTGTTTACTGTAGACACGGCCATGATGCCTCCTATTAGGCTCTGATATTTCTGACAACACTCTTACCAGTGTTAGCTTTATTGCTTAACAAGTCCGACAACGTCATATTTATCGATTGAGATGCTTTAAAGTCATCTTCATGATTAGCAAGAATCCTACTTAAAAGATCGCGTAAAATACTGACATTCATTGCAGCTAAATTAAATTCAGATATAGCCTTTGCAGCCTGAAGTCTAATATTTGAAATATTGATACTCATTCCACTCTGAACAATGGGCATTGATGTGTGAACGCCGTTCTTCAACATTTCCAAACGGTGTAATGCAATATTACCTAATCGCTTAGCATCATCCGGATCGCTCACTTTTAAAACCTTCATGACGTTTGTATTAACTTTATCTGACAAATCATCCAGTTTTTTATTAATCTCACGGGTAATCTTTCCCACCTGTTTTGTCACTGACTGCATACTTCTACTCAATGCCGCACTACCCTGTCTCATTGAATTATTAACAACTTGAGGTATAATTTTATTAATGACCTGCGTTATCGCCTGCTTAATTGACTGCATAATGGCGGAAGTCATTGCCTGAGACATTTTTTCAATCATGAATTTAGCTGCTGTCTTTGCAACCAAGGAAATAGCGACAATTGCGGCAATGGTCACTGCAGCAGTGACCACCATATGAATCGTATCCATCATATTAGCACCGGTCGCTTTATCGATGGCATTCAACAGTAACCCCAATGGAGTCTTATCAAAAATCTCTGTAATAATATCTCCCAGAATATTCATTAGAGGCATAAAAACATGCTCCATGAGAGGATTCATCACCATTTCAGTTAATGATTTACCGGTGATCGCAGCAACGATGGGGTCAGCCACCATCAAGCCAATGCCCACGGCCATCAATGCTACACCACCACCGCCGAATATGGTTGTAATTGCTCCCAATGCGATGGCGAGCCCCCCTAAAACCTTGCCGATGCAACTGGCCATTTTTTGCGCTTCTTCAGCTTTTCTAACCTGTTCTTCGTATTCATCTGACTTACGCTGCATTTCCGCCTGACGCGCTTTCGTCTGAATACGATTCAGTTCAAGATCATTTTTCAGTTTTTCTGTAGAGGCCTCTTCCATTTGCATGATGAACTCAGTTATCATCATGATCATGACTGCCGTTTTAGTCAGCGCTTTCTCTGATTGCACTACAGCATTACTGGATACAACTCCGCCTTTTGGCGTAATGTCCACATCGCCATACTGTTTATTCATTTCTGCTGTGCTGGCATTAATGTCATTCAAGACACTCTGCATAGCGGCACGTTTTTGCTCTGCGATCGCTCGCGTATCAGACAATGTGGATTGGGCAAGATCTAGCGACTTTCGAGCATCAGCAATATCCTTTTTCGCCTGCGTTACGGCAGGCTCATCTGCAATGGGTGGGTCATCAGGATCCGTAACCCCTAGCTGCTCCAACATATCTGCAAGGGAGTTCTGCGCTTCATCGAGCTTACGTTGTACCTGCGCCACATCATCAGCTGCGGTATCAACAGCGTTTTGCGCCGCGGAAAACTCAGACTCCAGACCATCGAAGGTTTGGTGCAACTCATCCAAATGCGCTGACAGCTCACGTGCTTTTTCCATGCGGGCCTCTGACTGAGTAACAAACACGGCGAGAGCATTGGCACGCAGTGTGGCATCCATACCACTGGTAATCTCCTGATATCGCGCCATTAAAAGCAACATTTGCGCTTTGCTGGTTAATGGTGACGATTGACGAATAACGGGTAACTCAACACTCTCAGCGGTCAAAGATTGGTTTTGCACAGATACATCATCAGCAATGATTTCTCTGGCACTTTGCTGAGCCAGTTGATCAATCGCTTTTCCCTTTACCTGAGAAATATGCGTTTTAGCCAAAATCGCTTCATTTACCTTTCCAAGGCTACTTCTTGGTGGCAAACTGGCAACGTTCATCGTTCTTCCTGTTTTGACGACATCCATTTATGCATGACCTGTAAAATTATATAGTTTCCTCTGAGGCTTCAGAATGAGTTAATTCGTCCCCCTCCCCCATATTTTTCCGAATAGTGCTCATATAAGCGTTGGCTTTCGAGACTAAAGTCGCATCCTCGCATCGTGAACAAACAATATCAAAACACTGTAATGCTTTAACGATATTTCCCATAAGAAGCTGACATTGGCCAGAATAAAAGACAGGATTAAAATTATTGTCAGCCATTACATAAGCCAGTGAATAAAAGTCGCAGGCTTTGCTGTAGTTTTTCTTAACCTGATTAACTGCACCCAACCCAATAAAATAATCTGGATTTTTCAGATCATAGAGACAAAGAAAATGGAATAAATTTTCTGCTTCCTCTAATTGACCATTTTTGTATGCCTGATAAGCGTACGCATAAACATTTTCCATCATGTCATCAGTAATGCCATGAATTTCTTTTAATGTAGCGCCATGCTCCATTGTTGCTGTCATTAATAGTGCTGCTTCCTGCTCAGTGATAACACCCATATCTTGTTTCATTTTACTTTCCTCAGTAGTGTCATCGCTTCCTGCTGATGACCATTATTAAACCATGCGTTAATTTCACATTCACATAAAGAACGCTCATTCGGTGTGGCATATGAAAGTAGTTAACTCTCAGTTTTCCAAGCACTCTCAACCTGTTGTAACCACACAAGGATACCAATGACGTTATCCAGTTCTTCAAGGCTGACAAAAGAGTAACGCTCATGTGTTTTAAATATCCTTCTCGCTAACCTGATATCCTCAACCACAGGAACCCCTACCTTTTCAGCATAAGCTCTGACGGCTAATGCTCTTTGGTTTCTTTCGAGTACTGAAATGAATGGAATCCCTACCATCTCCATATTAAGATAGATTCCTACAGCGATATGCGTTGGATTAGCTATAATCACCGTTGAATTTTCAATATCAGTTTTTATTTGTTCAGATAACAATTCCGCATGTAATTCTTTACGTTTAGACTTTATCTCTGGATCGCCGTCCTGTTCCTTAAACTCCCTTTTAACCTCTTGCTTGTCCATCTTAAGATCTCTGATGTGAAGAAAATACTCAGCGAGAGCATCCAACACAAACACCAATAGAGCGCAGGACAAGCACAGATAAACTAACGCACCCAAAAGACTCCCCCACACCAAAAATATTTGCCCTGGTTCAGCATTGAGCTGAGAAAAAACCACATGCTTATTTTTATTCCAAAAAATAATACCTGCGATGATAAAACTTGTCAGAAAGAGTAACGTTTTTACGACATCTTTTATTGTGCGCAAACTAAATAGCTTCTTAAATCCGTTAGCTGGGTTTAAAGCATTAAAATTCAGTTTTAATGCTTTACTGGCAAGCAAAAAACCTGTTTGTAACAGCGTAGGGAACACCGAAGCAGCAATACAAAGTAAAAGGAAAGGTAAAAATAGTTTTACACCAGTCCAAAACATCGCTTCTGCATAACCAAGTGCATCATGAGTAAAACCATTTTCAATAACGAGCCGCCACATAGTCATTAATGTGAATACACCTGAAAAGTTAATCAGATATTGCACGCCTAACAAAATCAAACAAGCAATGACTAAATCTTTACTTTTAAAAGACTGCCCCTTTTGTGCAGCATCTTTTTTCTTTTTTTCAGTAGGCTTTTCCGTTTTACTTCCGGCCATAACACTCCTTTATATTTTAGATATCATGTTAAATAAAGTTTTGTTAAATCACCAACCAAGTAGATCAATCGGATAGAGACGCAAATTTATGATTCGATCTGGTAATATTGGTGTAAAATAGAGAAGCAACAAAAAGAAGCCAATTACACTTTTCACCGTTAATGCTAAAGCAAATGCATTTAGCTGTGGTGCAAACCTTGCCAATAAACCTAAAAAAAGCTCGGACAACAAAAAAATAACGATCAAAGGGCTGGAAAGAATAACACCATTTTTCACGACCAAAGAAAGAAACCCAACTACTGTGCGATATGCTGGTAAATCTAATTGATAAGGCTGCCATAATTGATAACTTTTTTCGAAAACCTCCAGCATTAGCAACAGCCCTCCACTTTGCAACACAATTACTGCTGCAAACAGATTAAAAAAATTGGCCAATTCAGACGTATCAACACCAGAGAGTGGATCAATGCTGCTACTCAGCGTCGCACCACGCTGGTTGTCGATAAAACTACCTGTCGCGTGCAATACCCAGCAAGGTAAACAAAGAAAACTGGCTATAATCAGGCCAATGGCTAACTCTTTACCCATCAAGATTAAAAACCAGACATTATCATATCCAACCATCGCAGCCCCTGGATACGGCCAGAGAACACTTCCCGTCAGTAAAGCAACAGGTAACCTGATAGCCCCAGTCAACGTGTTATTGTTGAAAAATGGGAGCAATATGAATGCAGGCATTAAACGAGCAGATACCATAGCCATTTCATAGAGCCAAGTGTGAAGATCGAAAAACATTCCGGTAAACATAGTACTCATCACGCGAGCGCAATCTTTATTACTTCACGAGCATAATTCAGCATAATATCGCCATACCATCCGGAAATAAGAAATAGACACAACGCTACGCTCAATAACTTCACGCCAAAAGGCAGCGTTTGCTCCTGAAGCTGTGTTACCGTTTGAAATAAACCAACCAGAAGACCAACAATAGTTGCTACTGCAACGGGTAATACAGACATGGTTAAAATCAAGTAAAGCGCTTTATTTCCTGCAAAGGCTATTTCATCCATGATATTTTCTCCACGTCTATGATGCCAGTTCCAGGTATTGTGTCACCAATCCCTTAGATAATAGTGTCCACCCATCCAGCACGACAAATAATACCAACTTGATTGGCACCGAAATCGTTACTGGGCTCATCATCATCATACCTAACGCCAGTAAAATACTGGAAACCAATAGATCAATAACAACAAAAGGCAGATAAAGATAAAAACCTATTTTAAATGCACTCTTAATCTCACTTAATGCATACGCAGGTAATAACGCAAGGATAGAAATACGCTCTTCTTCATTGACCTCAATATCGGGGTTATCTCCACGTTGATGGTGGGCACGCTCAAAAAACTGAGCTAATTCGACATCAGAGTATTTCTCAAGGTAATTGCGATAGCTATCCAGCCCATTTTCCACAAAATGTAATACCGATTGGCTGTCTCTCGTATCAACATTAGCTTGCTGAAATTGTTCATAGCCACTCTTCACGACCGGCATCATAACAAAAAATGACAAAACCAACGCAACGCCATTCAATGTCATATTAGAGGGAACTTGCTGTAGCCCCAGTGCATTTCGTACCATAACAAAGACAATCGAAAACTTTATATAACATGTTCCACACGCTATCAAAAAAGGAAGTAGCGTCGAAAATGCCAGTATCGCGATCAGAGAAATATCATTACCGTATGGCATCACCAGCCTCTTGGTAAATATCTTTGACTTCAATGCCTAAACGGTCCTCAACCCACACAAGTTCACCTTTGGCAACGGGTGTACCATTAGCAACAATCAGTATATTTTGCTCTGCATCAGGATGGCATGGGATAATCTGACCTTGATAAAAGGACTCAAGTTCTGCAACGGTCAGAGTACTTTGTTGCAATACCATATTAAGCTTTACTTTTATCCCGTTACGCGAGCGTACTGACGTTACCTCCACTTCATTTTCTTGAGCCAGTAGAGAAGAGTCCTTTTCATTATCTAACATTGGAATTACATCACTTTCATCAAACATAAATCCCTCCTCAATTTTGGTAAAGTGCCCCAAAACATCTGTCGATGAGGCAACTGTGCATTCTTCGTGGTTAACCAATATCACATCACCCAGTTGTATCTGCTTTAGCAATCCCATAGAGATAATGCTGTGACCAATTTGAAATTGAATGGGTAAAGGCAACGTTCCAGCATTCAAATGACGGGTCTCCCTCTCCGGCATCTCGTGCGTCGGAAAAGCATGCAACCATATACGCCCTTGCGGTGTCATGCAGGCATAGGTATAGGGAGGAATAAAGGAACTGTTCACCCGTCCTTTACTTTCCAGCCGCTGATACGCAAGGTCTGGTGGCAGTCCCTCAATCGGTTGTTCGCAATTGAGAAACAGCGTTTCCAACTGAGTTAGTGACCAGGATGTACTGGAAAGTACTGCACTCTGCGGTAGCCGTTGGCAAAACCATCCCTCCAGATCAATAATGCCTTCCCATCCGGTATCGGCCACGAAATGCAGCAAGTGGTTTCCAGGAACAATATGTTGGCGTATATCGAACCCTTGATTCTGCCAAGTATTCACCCAGCGGCGTTTAATCAGCTCGCGCATCGAATAGCTGCGTAGATGTTGACCAATCACACACTTTCCTCATCAGCCTGTGGTTTGCGTTCTTGCCTGGGCCGTTCCTCTTCCTCATAAAACACCCATTCTGGCTCGGCCTGGCCTTGGCCTTCATAATCAGCTAATCGCTGGTGAACCAACGGATCTGATACGTGTAAAACGTGTGGTGTTTTAGCATGCCCACCTAACTGCACATTGACCTGATGACCATCTCCCCAGTCGGAAAAAGCGTATAATAATTGACTCTCTGATGAGGATTCATTCAACACAACAGTACCCGTGTTTTTTAGCATTACCTCCGTTTGAAGTGACTGTCGGGCTGATCCGGAAAATGCATTTTCGCTCCCACGCGGCATATTCTCTCCAGTGAAAGTTCGTTGCTGTGATTCGTTTGTTAGCAAAGCGGCAGAGGACAAATACTCTCTTTCAGCCCTACTGCGGGTACTTTTTGAGGAAGCATCCGCGGGCGGCATAACATTCGTATCTGTATCCAGACTCAATATTGCCGCGTGAAGAGTTGTATCACGACGCTCCTGAGATGTAATGACCGTAGCCGCGCCCTGGAGTCCTCCAATTACGGCAACCTTTTCACCGGTAGCAACACCGGTACGTGATGCAGAAGAATCCAGATCTGTTTTTGTTTTACGTTTTAAAACCACGTTATCGAGCCGTAGATCAGTACTATTGGTGTCTATTTTCTTGGCTGTTTTAGTCGCGTCTGAATGCGAATCCATCACACCCAACTGATTAAATTTTACTGGCGAAGCTTCTCTCAACGTCCCCACACTTGTATGCAGTTCAGGTAATGTCGTATAAGGAAGAGGTAGAGAAGATGTCATATGGGGAAAAATACTTTCACCCACACCTTTCTTTTCCTGTTTTGCCTTTTGCTTAAGCGCATTTAAAGCAATATGTTCCAAACTTTGCGTAACACAGTCTTCAGCACCGAGATACTTCCCATTAGATGAGGCTGTTACTCCATTACTCGTCGCCATGATATTCTCTCCTCAATTTCATTATCTTCCATCCTTGCATCACTAATACGCTTATTTTTTCGCATCTGCTTTTGTAACAACTCATATTTTTTTATTTTTCTATCTAGCTGTTTTCTTTTTTCAAAGACAGCTTGACGCTCTTGTTCACATTTTTCCTGTTCAAGTTCTTTTTGAGACTTCTGAACCTTAATATCTGCCAATTTTCTTTTTAATGATCCCTGACGTCGTTGTATTGCAAAAATTTTTGCTTTATCAGTGTCGCCCCCAGGATACAAACTTCGACTAAGTTTCTCGATAGCCAATATCTCTTTCTCGAACATATCCATTTGAGTTATTAATATATTGTGCTCTATTTTCTTTCTGTTGAGCAAAACTTCATTACGTTGAATTTTTAACGCAACATGTCCAACCAACGTTTTCATTTCACGAAGCATGACGTCTCATCTCATCGATGATCGTATTAAAATTAGCATGTTCGTCTACGCGTTGTTTTAGCCACGCAAACAGACGATCGCGTTTATTCATCGCTCTATCATTCTCTTCATTCTCACCTGGTTGATACTCACCCAAATCGACAAAGAGTTGCAGCTCATCAATTTTTGCCAAAATACGACGTAACTCCCCCGCATAATGAAGATGTTCACTACCACAAACTTGGTTCGTAACACGACTAACACTGTTCAGAACATCAATAGCTGGATAGTGATTCTTTGCAGCTAGCTTGCGACTAAGATAGATATGTCCATCAAGGATTGAGCGAATTTCTTCTGCAATAGGGTCTGGCTCATCATCACTTTCCAAGAGGACGGTGTAATAGGCCGTGATACTGCCAGTCTGTGTTACACCTGGACGTTCCAATAGTTTTGGCAAAGCATCAAATACTGATGCTGGATAGCCACGCCGCGCAGGTGATTCTCCTGTCGCCAGCGCAACATCACGTAACGCCCTGGCATAGCGAGTAATCGAATCCAGAAAAAGTACGACATTCATACCCGCATCACGAAAGTATTCAGCAATAGTGGTTGCCACCTGTGCCGCGTTGCAACGATTTAGAGACGAATAATCCGAAGTTGCAAAAACCAAAACACACTTGCTTTGACGATCAGACTGGCGCAATGCTTCGATAAACTCAGTCACCTCACGTCCACGCTCTCCCACTAGCGCAATGACAAATACATCTGCTTGCGATTGTTCGATAAGCATGTGCATCAACGTCGTTTTGCCACACCCTGCCGAAGCAAAAATGCCCATACGCTGACCAACACCGCACGTCATTAGTCCGTCAATGGCCCTGATTCCCGTCAAAAACGGTTGTCTAATCCCGACCCTGTCCTGATACAGCGGAGGAGGCGCATCAATTGTTCTACGCTGCCAGGCAAACCCTTTATCCATCCCAGCTAATCGTTCCACTACTTCCCCAAAGGGATTGAGTACACAGCCCAAAAGATCGTGACTAAGCGCCACAGACAACCCTGCGCCGGTTGGACAAATTACAGCCTCTCTCGATAAGCCCTGTGCGTTCCCCATTAAGCTCAGTAACGTTGTGTCACCGTGAAATCCTAATACCTGAGCTCGTGCCAAAACATCTGATTGGCTCCAGCCTTGGCGCACTTCGCAGACTTCCCCGACAGTCACGCCAGGTAGCCGCGCTTCAATAATGGCACCTGAAAGACGCAAAGGATGCGCTTGTGGACGTAAAAGCTGCCGGTTCACCATTAGCGAATAACCCCCAGCAAAGTTTCTTGTTGCTGGAAGAATTCATCCATAGCGTCAGCAAACCGTAAACCGCTGGTGAGATAATCAGGATGTACTAAGCCCTTTAACTCAATGGTGTCACTGTTAATAGTAAGTTGTAGCTGCCCCGTCATCGCAAACTGGCATCCTTCCATAATTTTCTCTTGGATTTGAGCTGCGTTATGCTGCAATAAGCCAGGCGTGTTATCACACAGTTGCGACCAGATCCAGATTTGCCCATCAACGTTACTGATTAATAAACTAGGATAATTTTCAAAATCTAACGCAATTGTTGAGTGTCCATCAAAATCAGTCAGAATTGATTCATCAACACCGCTATGCAGTAGCGCATCACGAACTAACGTTACAATATCAATATACATTCCAACTATTCCTTTATTAAATTGTCTTCACAACATTGATTGACACCGTATCGGTGATTTCCCCGAACGACATAACTTCAAGATCTTTAAAGCGTGATTCCAAGAATCGTTTTAAAAAACGGCGTATATCTACCGAAGAGAGCACCACCAAATCTTTACAAGACACCGCTACACTCTCCATTGCCAAAGCAAACCTATCAATCAACTCGTCTGCAACGGAAGGTTCAAGATGAAGAAATACACCCGTCGATGTATTTCTAATACTCTGACGAATCTGATCTTCAAACTCCACGGATAACATAATCACACGAAGAGAATTACCCACAGAAAACTTATGACAGATATAACGTGAAAGCGCACCACGGACATGTTCCACCAGTGAAATAACTTCTTTTTCACGAGGAGCCCACTGTGCCAATGCCTCCATAATCAGCCGCATATTGCGTACAGAAATACGCTCACTCAATAAGCGTTGCAATACTTCTGAAATTCGCTGAATTGTTGCATGACGCATAACTTCTTTCATTAAATCGGGATATTTCTCTTCCATCTTATCAAGAATATTTTTTGTTTCCTGAACACCGAAATACTCATTGACATGACGGATCAGCACAGCAGCCAACGTGTAATACATTTCATCAATGCTATTACGTAACTGGTACCCTAGTGCTGCTACTGACTCTCGCTGCTCCTCTGCAATCCATTGCATATTCTCGACGGTCCATACAGGTACTCCGAGTTGAAGTAATTCTTCAGAACCGTTAACAACACGATAGTAGTTGAATTTTATTTGAAAACGCTCTGCGCTGATCTCATTGATTAAAACAGATACGGTTTCCGGCTCAACATGCTCCGATGCCCTCAGTGCTATCTCTGGAAGGTTTATGCCATAGTCAATGAAAAACTGGCTTCGAAAACGCTCTGTAATATTTGCTTTGCCAAGGATCTGTGCATCACTTTTGTTTACGACGAGAATCAAGGGTACTGTCTCTGCTGAAACAGCATCCAGGTTACTAATAACCCCCAGCGCGCTTTCCCCCTCAGAAAGTGCATCTTCTTCATACTGCCCATGTGATACCGCCGTATTCTTATTGGCATCTGTATTCTTATTTTTCCAATGTTGGTAGCCGTAGAGCCCCGAGAGAAACAGTGCCAATATCATGAATACTGAAAAGGGGAACCCGGGCAGGCTACCAATACCGAGGGCAATAATCGCTGCGATTACCAACACTGAAGGGTTGGTGAAAAGCTGATCAACGATGGTGCGCCCCATGTTGTCGCCATCGCCATTAACACGAGTGACAATAAAACCAGCACCAATAGCAATCAATAACGCCGGTATTTGTGCAACCAGGCCATCACCAATCGTTAACTTCGTATAGGTAGACAGCGCGGTTGACATATCCATGCCATGAATGGATACCCCGACGCAGATACCACCAATAAAGTTAATAAAGATGACAATGATACCGGCAATAGCATCGCCTTTGATAAACTTCATTGCACCATCGAAAGAGCCATAGAGCTGGCTCTCACGCTCAACCACGCTACGCCGAGACATGGCATCATCAGCATCAATCGAACCCGTGCGCAAATCAGCATCAATACTCATTTGTTTCCCAGGCATTCCATCCAGAGAAAAACGAGCAGCAACCTCCGCGACACGCTCAGCACCTTTGGTTATTACCATAAACTGCACAATGGTCACTATCGCAAAAATGACAAAACCAACGACCAGGCTATCCCCAATAACAAACTCACCGAAAGTGGAAATAATATCCCCTGCATCTGCATCATTTAATATAAGACGACTGGTGCTTACGGATAATGCTAATCGAAACAGTGTCGTAATCAATAACACCGCAGGAAATGTCGAAAAGCTAAGTATTCTATCAATATAAAATGATGCCAAAAAAACCAAAATGGATAAAACAATGTTTAATCCGATCAAAAAATCAACCAAGTAAGTTGGTAATGGAATCACCAACATGGAAATGATCACAACAATCAATATAAGAATAAAGAGTTCCGGATGGTTCCTTACCCGGTTTAAAAAGTCAATCATCCTACCAACCTATTTATTAAAAATCATTTCGTGGTTTTCGTTGCTCAATTCGCTCATAACAAAATTCTGTATTTAGACGCTCTTCAAAAGATGCCAACAAATTTACTCTTTCTTCATTTGAAAAAAAAATCTCATGTGGTAATTTTTTGCAGTGATGGTAAATCATCTGCAATACAGTCGCACATCTCTTATGCTCTGCAAACCGTAAAAAATATCCGATTGTTTGCGAAAGCATTGTATCCAAGTCATTCGTTTTTTCGATCATACCAAAGAGAAGCAGCAGCCATGTTTCTTCTTTTTCATCAACATCACGAATGATATTATTCGTGAGTAACCCTTGTACAAATAAAATATCACTTGATCGGATACGCTTTATTTGCTTCATCCTTGATTGGAGAAAAAAGAACTCCGAGTGACTACAACTGGGATCCGCTGCATCGATATCTGCCAGCAATGCATCTTCCATAAACGTGGTCAAAATCCCTCTTTTTTCGACACCGTAGGTTGATATCCACGTCTGGTACTGCATCAGATCCGACTCATCATTGACTAAAAAATGCCGATAACTTTCGCGAAGCAATGCAGGCGTTAACTGTAACGTAGTGCCTAGCAGCCGCGCTTTTAACGCAACATTTATTCCTGCTTTAAGCCGCTTAGGGTTGGCTTCCTTTTCAACCTGAGATAGCAAATCCTTAAGGCGTTTCCGGCGTAGTTCATCCAAATTACGCCGATACAGGATTTCACGTAAAACCATCACCAGATCGCTTTCATCAGGAAACAACGAACGTGCCTGCTGTAATAAACGCGTGATAGCAGAGCCTTCTTTTCCATTCAGGGTCTGAATCAGTTTGCCAACCTTAGGCCGAGCATCATCATCTAATACCCGATCAAAACTGCTTTCCTCCATTGCGCTTGATTTCTTTTCATACTCTCTGCGCAAACGAAATCTCCCAGCTGCGGCAGACATTTCATCTGCCGCATAATAAGACTTCTGCGATCTGGCGGCAGGTGAAAGGTCTTCCCTATCCTGCATTTCATCACCAGATGATACATTGTGCTGTTCAGCCAAAATGCTTTTTTCTGCACTCTGTTTCTCCCGCCGAGCGATTAAAAGCTGGAGATTTGTATTACTGCTCCCAACACTTATCGCCATTTCTGGCTGTCCAAATAGTTCGTCATCCAGTTTTGCAATTGATCGTTGCCGAGGTCTTTACGTATATCGTTAATCATCGTATGCGCATCCGGTGATAACGGTGAATCAATCTCTCTTGGCTGGATCAAGAACACCCGGACCATACTTGAATCTCGATCTCGAGAATAACGGAACATTTTTCCAAGCATGGGAATATCACCTAACAAAGGAATTTTCCCTTGAACGGTACTTCTTTCTTCATGCGTATATCCACCAATCAGCAAGCTCTTTCCCTTGGGCACGCGAGCGATGGTACTGATATTGGTCCTGCCTACTTCTGGCAATGTTGACTCGTTGGTTTTCGTTGTATCAAACTGGCTGCCATCCTCAACATTCAGCATCATTTCTATTTCCCCATTCTCGGTAAAGCGTGGAAGCACGCTGACCAAGGTACCGTAGGTAACGTTTTCTAACTGGGCGGTACGTTCACCTATCAGGCTGGCATAGAAGGTTCGGCTGTTGTCGAAAATAGCCGGAATGTTTTCCTGCGTCAGCAGCATAGGCCGAGAAACAATGTTGGCCTTTTTCTTTTCACTGAGTGCCAATGCCGTAACCATAAAACTTGCACCATCAATGGTACTGGTACCCCCGTTGAGCGATATTCCCAGATTCCCACCTACATTCAGATTACCACTCCACTGAACGCCAAGGTTATCGAATGCTTCTTTCTGCAAATCTACGATCCAAACGGAAAGCTCAATATGCCTCTTGGCTATATCCAATGTTTTCGCCAGATTACGAATATATTCAACCTGCTCGGGGCTTCCTCTCACCAAAAGGCTGTTAGTTCCTGGTTCAGCAATAACACTCACTTCACTAGCTGTATGTGCGATATTTGCTGTGGCCATAGCATCGTCATGGGCATAACTATCAAGTAAGTCTTGTGGCAAATCCGAAGTATCCAGTTCAGACCTCACCGGTTTACGAGGCACGACTTTCATACTTCTTCCCACGGTCGGTCCAGTATTTATAATTTTATTAACCACCGTCGAAATACCAGGGATAACAATTTTTTCATCACGGTATTTAAATGAACGGTCCTCTACAAATGTGTTATGTAATTGAATTACGGCAATACTTTCTCTACCATCAAAGGTATCATTTTTTTGATCAAGATATTTCGCCGTACTCGTAATCAGATCTACGTAAATTGGCGGGCCAGAAACATAAAACGTAGAATTACGATTGTCCGAACGCAAAGGGAAGCGAGGGTCGTGTAGGCCTGAATTTTTTAAAAAGCTTTCAACAATGTTAAAAGATGTATTACGTAACACAATGACAGCATTGCGCATTTCTGTTGCATCATAGACATAAATAGCCTGACCATCACTGTACCAAATCAGCCCAAGCTGTTCCGATACCGACACTAACACATCCTGAGGACGGCTCAAATCAAACTCCCCCGTTACCTTTTTACGCGCTGCCAGCTTACTTAAAATAACAGGTTTTCTCATTGCCGCAGAGATGGCATCAAAAATGCCATTTACACTCTCTTGACGAGCCATATATCCGCTTCCTTGGCGAGATATGTCTCCATTGTCGTTCACTGTTTGTGCTAATAGCGGCATTGGCATTAATACAAAGAGTAATATTGATATCGATACTCTAATTTTTGTCGAAAAAAAATTTCTCATTCTGCATTAACTCGCTTTCAATAATTTCTTCAAGTTCCTTGGCGAAACACCGATCACGTCTTTCACCTCATTGGAGAAATGAGAAAGTGATGCATATCCATGATTCATTGCGATAGTTGTTAAATTATTATCACCATTAATCAATTCGAACAGTGCCTGCCCCAAACGCCAATCACGTAATGCAGATTTTGCCGTATTACCCAATGCACGTCGGGATAAACGTCGAAAATGAGAAACGGAGAGCCCATAACGAGAACAGAGTGTCTGCAAACGTTGGTTAGAGTTACTTCTATAAGCGTCAAAAAGAAACTCTACCAGCGCATACCATTCAGATTGTCTTAATACATTGGAAAAGTGTTCTAGGCCTTCAGTCCCATGCAAAGCTTGATGAAGTAGCCAATATTCAATCTCCTTTTGCTCAGGCTCGGTACGAAGTACCGTTGGCATACACCCCACCAGCATCCGTGAACTGTGTGTACCTTCTTTATTCAGTGATTTATCAATAAACACTTGCAGTCTTGCCAGTAGCGTAAAATCAAGTAATAAACACTGTAATTCCCCACTTTCAACGGTAACGGATGCCGGTGCAATAGCAAGCAAGCTTCTCTGATGACCAGGGATCGTACATACAACTGTACTTACTTTATCACTGATGCGAAGATGGCATTCTTGCCCATTGTTCTGTGTCAGTAATAAAGCATACTGAAAGAATTGATATTCCTCACCAGCTATGAGCTGACTGTATTGTCCCATCTCTTCCATTGATTAGCTCTTTTGCATTCAAACGTTGGATGAAGTATAAAGTCTCGCCAATGGCATTCCTGATGAGATAATAATGGATAGCCTCATCGCCCCCGACCTCTCCATCAAATTATAAGAATAAATAGTTATTTTTATATTTTATTTCATAAAGATAGTTAAAATCAGATAGACATGACCACGGTCAATATTGAGAGGATTAAAGATAATAACGGGGGAACCATCGGTAGGTAAAAAACGCTTTTTTTATAGAAAACCTCCGTCATGCATTACAGGTATATACCCTAAATAATTCGTGTTGCAGGAAGGCGGCAAGTGAGTGACAAATCTTCCGAGAGCCGATTTGAACGCCGCATGCAGCCACCTCATTAGAGGTGAGGTCTAGGGATGAACCGAATAACGGCTGCCGCCAACACACTTGCAACGTGAAGTATGACGGGTATACATCCATCGTGCGTTAGCGCGCCTCTGGCACCACCATGTAGATGAAAGAAGAGACAACCTCTCCGTCTTTGGTGGTAACGGCTACAGGCACTCTGGCATACTCTTCACCTTCGAATTCATCAAGTGCCCCCCAATGCTCAGGCAAGTGCTCTGAGTAAAACAAATATCCATCAACTTGGTTCCCTGTGTTATCCAAAACTATCCCAGGATATCCCATGCCAGCTCCCCATCCTTGAGCAAGCAACGAACCATTAACGGTACCTTGTACCCAGGAACCGCCTATTGATTCCAGCAAGTGTGCGTTCTCACATCCAGGCATCAATGTGCCGTATACAAAGAGACTGTCCATTTATTCCTCTACTGTGCGATGAACCTATCTCGACAGGCATGATTGACACTGCCAGTTTCACCATGTACAGCGTACAAAAACCGGAGTACGCAATAGAGTACGCGGGGATTTTGTACACTGCACAGAACTACACTGGCAGTAAAATAGCCCTAATGGGGTAGGCTCTAAAAATGTTTTGTCCTGATCCGATAAAGGAAGAGTACAGCGTTATTTTTAGAGGAACTTGGCACGATTGTCATTATCAATATCACTGATTAATGGGCGCGCACGCTTTCGAAGCAGTCCACTTGCCCAGAGACAAGGCTGCCTTTGTAATATTTATAAATCCATTTCATCAATCCCAGATACTTTCTCCTCAGCGTAACGTGTATTCTTATTCAATTGACCCGCTTGCTTGCCTGCATATTGGAACGTACCGATAAGAATGAAAAATGAAGAAGAAGAAAAACCATTAGGCTTCTACGAGGTCGATGCAAAACATCTCTTTGAGCTACTCAATCACAATTCCGATTGGGTATGGGAAGTGGACGCACAAGGTCGTTATACCTGGGTTTCTGAAGTCGTCACTGAATTGCTAGGCTACGCTCCGCAAGCAGTGATCGGCAAAACACCGTTCGATTTTATGCCACCGAGTGAAGCAGAACGCGTTGGACGCGCTTTCGGTGAGATAGTCATGGCAAAAAGGCCTTTCTCTGGTCTGGTGAATCGCAATCAGCGGGCAGATGGTCGTATCGTGGTGTTGGAAACCAGTGGCATCCCCTTGTTTAGCCCCGACGGTGAGTTACGCGGTTATCGCGGCGTTGATCGCAATATATCAACGCTCGGAGAACGGGTTTTGCAGTTGGAAACCATTTATGACACCACACCGGTTGCTCTCTGCATGATCGACCGCTCTGGCCGCCTTGTCATGTCCAATAAGGCCATGATGCGCTTACTGGATCACACCGAAGGGTCTACGTCGGAACCTTATGTCTCCGCATTAATGCCCGATTGTTGGTCCCAATTTGAAACCGATTTCACACTGGCTGATAACGGTTCAGACATCCCTAGCCGTGAAGTCACATGGCGCGATCGCTGCTATTACACCCAACCTGTACCTGTGCGGGATGCCAGCGATAATGTGGTGGGACTGTCTGTCACCTGGGTTGATATCACCCGGCGTCTCCTGGTAGAACAAAAGCTCGCAGACGCGAATAAAGTGCTACAACAGTATGCCCAACACGACCACCTTACCGGCCTGTACAACCGCCGTAAGATGGACGAATGCCTGATTGAAGAAATCACACAGACTCTGCAAAAACGCACCCCGCTCTCGGTGTGCTTAGCTGATATCGATTTTTTTAAACACTACAATGATACCTTTGGACATCAGGCGGGAGACGACTGTTTACGCGCAGTGGCAAAAGCGCTGCTTTCCTCTCGGTTGCGCAGCGATGATAACGTTAGTCGCTATGGCGGCGAAGAGTTTCTGGTGATTTTACCGCATACGGACAAAGCAGGCGCACTCACGGTAGCTGAGCGCCTGCGCGAAAACATTCATGCACTACGATTACCACACAGCGCCAGCGCAACGGGCTATCTCACAATCAGTATTGGCGTAGCGACCCTGAATGACGGCCTGAAAACCCCGGAAGACAGGCCGCTGCATATGATTGCCAGCGGCCTGATACACCAAGCAGACACAGCCCTTTATGCAGCAAAAAATCAAGGGCGAAACAAAGTTGTCGCAGCCCCGGATGAGGATCAACAAGACACAAGCAGTCTCCCAATAACACGGTGACACGTTTTCAATAAGAAAAGGGAATTGCTACGCTACTTGAAGCTGAGTAATGATATCTGTTAACAATAAGGGTCTTACACGCAAATCGCGCTGAGGTAACATCCAGATGCACATGGCAAATATTCCGTTTGGTATCACCGATTGGTCACTCATTGAACCGACAACGCACAGTGGCGACGTCGGCAACGCATTATGGCGTACACAACAATTCGACAATATTCGTGTAAGAATGGTGGAATACTCTGCAGGATATATTGCGGATCACTGGTGTGAAAAAGGGCATATCCTTTTTTGCCTTGAAGGCGAACTCATTACCGAACTTGATGACGGAAGACGCTTTACCCTAACGCCGGGCGTTAGTTACCAGGTGGCTGACAATGCAGAAGCACATCGTTCTACATCCCCCAAAGGCGCAAAACTGTTTATTGTTGACTGAAAAGTAGGCGTTACGTTGAGCCGCACTGCCTCGCAATGTCACAGTCTTTTCAGCATCAGAACTTTTTCACCTCAATATTTAATTTTTGCAACGCGTAATAAAGCTGGCGTGGCGTGATATTAAGCAAACGGGCTGCCTTGGCTTTGACCCAACCACTTTTTTCCAACGCAGCAATAAAACGGTAGCGAATCGGATCATCAATATCCGTACCGCTAACGGAATCCGCAGGCAGAATCGTTACATGAGATGCTGATGTGCTGGGGTCCCAGTTTTCGGGTAATGGAATCTCATCTTTATGATGCCGAGAGTAATAATCTATCCGTAAATTGAGTTGTTTACGCAGGCACTGCCCTTGAATACAGGGGAGTTGACAAATAACATCCGATTCACGGTGTAATGCTGCATATTCAAGACAATTCTCCAAATCACGAATATTACCCGGCCACTGGCAGAGATAAAGCGGAGTCAATGCATCCGGTAGCATGGTAATTCGGGTATGGCTGTGTTGGTTAAAACGCAGAAAAAAATCGGCTACCAGTTCAGCAATATCATCACGACGTTCCAACAGCGTAGGTAACACAATATGGGCAACATGCAGCCGATAATACAATTCTGGCAGAAATGTCCCTGCGGCAACTTTTTCCTCCAGATTAGCCTCGCTGGCACAAATAAGCCGGGCATCACCACAGTGCAACACCCGATCCGTGGGCGAAAAAAATGGCTTCTGCTGTATGAGTTGCAACAAGAGTTGCTGTAAACGCAAAGAGAAATGACCAATCTCACTGAAGAACAAGGTTCCCTGCCGAGCTTGTGCTAACGCCCCCTGCATCGGCGGCATACCTTGTTGATTGCCAAGAAGATGGAACAGAACCTCTTCATCTTGTGCATAATGGCAACCCAGTTTGATAAAGGGCCCTTGGCTACGCAGCGAGTGTTCGTGGAGCGCTCGGGCAATGGCATCTTTACCGGTACCGGGCTCACCGCGCAGTAATATAGGGGTTTGCGTCGGTGCATACTGATGTAAACGCGCCATGACTTGACGCATTGTTGCCGAATGTACGATAAGCCGACGAGGCGAACGCCTTGCTGCCTCTAGAGGTTGTTCTGCCACTAATGCGACGCGCTGCTCAAGCATGACTTACGCCCTGTTGCGATAATGCTTATAGTTGAGGCGATACTTATCCAGCCGCAGTCCTAATGCACGACGCGTGATATTAAGATGTTCCGCCGCTCGGGAAACATTTCCCTGAAACATTGAGAGCGCTTCAACAATTAAATCGTACTCTATCTGAGATACCCGCGCTTCCAGCCCCTCTTCTGCTGCAAGGTGCTCCAAGATTGGCTGCAACGACAACGGAAGATGGTAGCTGTGAATAACACCTTCGTCTGATAGCAATACCGCCCGTTCCATTACATTCTCCAACTCCCGGACGTTTCCCGGCCAGTCGTAGTTAAGCAGCATATTCAGCGCTGGTGTGGCGATCGTCGGTACTTCCACGCCCTGATCTCGGGCAAAACGGGCATTGAAGTAATCTGCCAAAATCAGAATATCATTGCCTCGTTCACGCAACGGTGGGATGGTGATTGGAAACACGTTAAGACGGTAATAAAGGTCTTCACGAAAAAGCCCCTTATTCACCATTTCACTCAAATCGCGATGTGTGGCGGCCAGAATTCGAACATTGACATGAAGCGTGTCATTACTGCCCACACGCTCAAAACTGCGCTCTTGAATCACACGTAACAGCTTAGCCTGTGCCGATAACGATAGCTCTCCGACCTCATCAAGAAAAATGGTTCCCCCATTCGCTTCTTCAAAACGTCCTGCACGGCGGGATATCGCACCGGTAAATGCACCTTTCTCATGCCCAAACAGCTCACTTTCCAGCACGCTTTCCGGCAATGATGCGCAATTGAAGGTGATAAAAGGGCCAGTAGCACACAGGCTGCTATGGTGAATCGCAGCGGCTACCCGTTCTTTGCCAACACCACTCTCCCCCAGAATCAGAACTGTCGTTCGTGCAGGGCTTACCTTGCGAATCAACCGGTACACCGACTGCATGGCCCGCGAGTTGCCAATAATATTGGTAGGACGCAGTGTATCCGTTGTTTGCTGGTGCAAAGATGCCGCTAACAACACTTTCTGATGCGCTTGTTCAAGCAGATGCAATTCAACGGCCTGCGCGATAATCGCCGCAATCACTTTCAGCACTTCCAAATCCAGATAGCGCAACTGCTGATTGTTGTAAACCCGTTCAATGCCGATGGTTCCCATCACTTTGGAACTACGCATGATCGGCACACAAATAAATGAAAACTCACCGTCGCGGGTTTTGTCGAGACTGCCAGTTTTATTGAGAAATGAGGGGTCGTCTGCCACATGCGGCACAATGACCGGTTGGCGCGTTTCAATCACTTGTCCGGTAATACCTTCCCCCGGCATATAGACGCCTTTCTCCACTTCTTGCGGAGAGAGTCCGTAACTTTCATGGATATAAATGCGATCGCTACTGGTGTCATACAGTGTGATCATCGCCCGAATCACCTGCATGTGTTTTTGCATTAATTGCAGAACCAGTTTGAGGGTTTTGGAAAGATCTCCCTCGGTGCTCACCACTTTGCTGACTTCAGACAGCAACGGCATCAGTTCTGAACGGCATTCACCCAATTTACAAGTAAAAGACAATGGCGTCTTTAAGGGTGACAGCATGTTCGTTACACCACCTTTTCTTTCCAGGCGCATCATATCTCTCCCGACAAGTCCCCATTCTTACGCAGCAGAGTGAACCACAGCAGGTCAGAAGCATTGGTATCCTAAGTCACAGGCTCTCGTGCACAGTGCATGCACAAACTTGCAAAATCAGCGCCAATACAAGCAAATCGTCTTTTTTATAATCCATTGATAATCAAGGAGAGAAAAACCACCTCCGCCTGAGCGAATACACTATATGTTCCATTGAGAACATTCCTGTCCGATTTCGTACGTCAACGAACGTTTTCAGATACTCTGTGGCATCACCACGACACAGAATGTTCCATCGGCATGAGGTTCACTCACAATGCTGAATTCGCCCGCATCAAGCGTGGCAAACCACTTCGGCAAATGATCGCAAATGATCTCCAGACGTCGAAATTGCTTTTGTTGCAGGAAGGGCTGTAATAACCGCCGCGAGGTGTGCCCCTCACCGCTGTTTGCCAGCGCATCGATCAGATTGAAATGAAACTCCCCGATGTGTTTACCCGGCTGAAAAAAAGTCTCGGGATGGAGTGACGTCACTTGTGAGGAAGAATGGATACGCTCCGCAATACGATCGAGAAACGGGGCGGGTTTACCACTGCATCGCCACATGGTAATTCCTCTGCCATCAAGCCAGGCCAGTAGCACGCCCTGAATATCCTGCGCCACAATGTGACGACACTCTGGCAACGCTTCCAGCATCGTCAATGTTTGCTGACGTAAAGCGGCCAATGACATTGACGATGCTGACGGGCAAGGCACTTCACGACAGCATTGCCAGCCAGAACTCGCCTTGACAAACAGTGTCGCCACACCCGGCTCCCCAAACGCTGTTATCATTCCTTGGTTGTCGAGATACGCGACAATGTAGAGAGGCGGTGTCATGTCGGTATCAAAAACCATGCTGCTTCCCCTTCATGGATTCAATATCGATGCGAATCACCAATGTTGCTTGCAGATTTGCATCAGGGAACACATAGTGCCGATCGGTGAAACCCGCCATTAATCGTTGCAATATGGGGATTTTCTCTTGGTTATCGTTGATGAATTGCGCTTTCCCCAACCCAATCACAGTGCGATGCCGAGCCTCAAAATTACAAGCCAGCGCATCCTCTACCACGCCACCATAATGAGAAATAGCGAAACAAAGGGTATTGTTACGTTTAAGCAACTCGATCTTGCTGCCACTGCGTGCGGAGTGAAAATAGAGGGCGGTACCATCCCAGACATAGAAAACAGGCACCAGAAAGGGCACATCATTATTGGCCAGCGCAATATACATCACTCGCTCTTCGCGCAAAATGGCATCAATTAATGTGGGATCGGTGATTTCTCTTTCATCTCGTCGCATTTCATGATGAGGAAAATCAGCCAAGGTCGGATTAATAGGCATATTCATCGTCTATTCTCCCGAAAAAGGCTTAGCGCCGGTGAGCGTTTTCGTTCCGCCACAATCAGCGCATCCAATGTCTCACAAACAGAAAGAATGCGTGCTTTATCCTGTTCGTCCGGCGTTCCATGGTAGTAATCATCAATAGAACAAATACCAAAAAGTGCATCAAGCGCGGCAATATCTTCCCTTAATGCTGCGGTAAACGTCACTTTCTCCGAAGCACTGGCAAGCAGGCTGCGGTAATTGTGATTCATCGGCATGATGTTATGTAGCGAACACAGGGCAATCAGGTAGCACTCCACTGCCAGCGATGCCACGTTAAATACCAGACTGACAGACGATGATTGTGGTGCCAACAACATGGCGCGGCGATGATAGCCACGCGCATGCTCATAGCAACGAGTGAACCGTTGTTCATCGCTTTCAAACAGCAATCCTGACATTATTTCCTCCCGAACGGGACACCGATTCCCAGTAGCCTCAGACTGATGGCAAAGTCCGTTGTTAGGTGAAGTGCGGCGAAGGGGTCGTAGCGGCGTGAGCCGTCGGAGCACCCTTCGGTGTGATTCACCGGGAAACACGGACGTGCCAAAAAGGGTTTTTCAACAGGGCACCGATTTCCGGTGCCTTATTGCATACCGATAGAATGAAAACCAACGAATTACCAAACGTTGAGCAACCACTCCTTGTTCTTTTTGTATTCCATGTCGGTAAACAGGCTGTTTGCCATTTGCTCCGCCAACCAGATGGCACCCGCATACCCGACGACAGGATGGCGGTAGTGGCCCGCTCGGTCATAAGTGGGGAAACCGACTCTGACCATGGGTATCTGGTTATCAATCGCGGTAAAACGGCCCTTGGAATGCCCGAGAATCAGATCCAGTTGCAGATCGTTTTGGGTAATACGTTGCTCCATCTCCCACAGATCCGCATTGGTAATGATCTCCATATCATGGGATACTCCATCGCGCAGTGCGTGAATGCGAGGATCGTTAACATATCCGGCATTATCATCGCCCAGCAGCAGCAACACCGGCTTCATTTCCAGATCGAGACAGAACTCCGCTAGCCCAATCACCAAATCGGGGTTGCCATAAATCGCCACTCGTTTGTCGGCAAGAAACATATGCACCAGATCGGTCAGGGCATCCAGGGCGATCCCACGCTCCCGCACCAGTGAAGGCGGAATGGGTTTCCCCGTCAGGGTTTTCAGGTTATGCAGCAACGTGTCCGTGTTGCGAATACCAATCGGTGTCGGACCAATGAGAGTCGGGATCTGAAACGTCTCTTCCAGATAATTCGCCGCTTTACCCCCTTCATAGCGATTGAGTGCAAGCGTCGCGCAGGCATTGGCTGTGTCGGTCAAATCGGCGATGGTGGTGTTGCCGTGGGAAACGGTATTGCCGGATGGCATCAAAGGTGAGTCGAAATCTTCAATCTCGAACAGCACGGTGGCATCAATCTCCATCTCCGAGAGCAGATGCTTCAATGCTGTCACATCACCGGGGTTCGCCCAGCCAGTAATCAAATTGAGCTTGCCATTAGGCTCCCCTTTTCGGGCAAAATACTTAACGATATCGCGTACCGCCAAGTCGTACCCGCTGATCATGCTGCCAACAAAACTTGGCGTATGGATAGGAATCAGATGCACTTCACGACCGGCGTATTTCTCTTTCAGCAACCCATCATTGAGCTTACGCACCACACCGTCCACATCATCACCAATCACCTCTGTGGAGCAGGTGGTGATAATCGGGATGACCTTGACGTGAGGATAACGCATCAGTAAAACGTCGACCGCTTGCTCTACGCGATCCAGCGCGCCAAACACGGCCCCGTCTTCATGTACCGATGATGAAGCTATTTCGAAGCTCTCTTTCAGATGCTGAGAAATAAGCAAACGGACAAACATCACACATCCCTGACCGCCATGCACAATACCGATACAATCCTTGATGCCGATACTCACATACTGTGCTCCTGCCGGTTGGCAGGTAAAAATGGGGTTGATTACCCCCGTGCGATCTTTCGCTTTCAGTTCACAGGACATGGCTAACCTCATTAATAGCGCTGATCTGTCAGTTCGGCATTTAACGAACCGGTAATGGTTAAATAATCAAGACGCTGATGTAACGCTTGCATCAGATTGGAAATAGCGTCAGTGGGCATCCCCGCCAGCCAATCAAAACGCTTGCGCCAGGTATCGGCGAGCACCACCGCATCCACCCAGTAGCAGCGATCGGCAGGCGTTGACAGATCCACGTCTTCACCGCACAGCAATTGCCGGGTTTTACCTAACACGCCTGCGTTCTGCTTTTCCCTATCCCAGTTGCGAGAATGAAACTGCCACAGACAGTGCTTCATGATGTAATCCACCAGCGCTTCAACCTGCTGTTCCTGGGTCATACCGCCTCCTGCCGCTGCGGCTTGTCTTGGGAAAAATCGGGATATTCGCGTTGGCGCAATTTGGTCACACTGTCAAAGCCGCCGGTGTACTCCCGCAAATCCGGATCCTGACGAATGTCTTCACTCAACGCGGCATCCGAGATCATGCGTGCCGTAGCAAAACCGCGATCGGCAGGGATCTCTTGCGCGCTGATATCCAGCATCGAAAGCTGGTGAATCGGCGAATAGATTGCGTTGTAGATATCCCGCGCAAAGCGCACCCAGCCTTCAAACCCTTTATAAGGGCCGTTGTGATAAGCATGGGCATTGAGGTAAGGCACCCGGATTTTCTTCGCTACTTCACCAGGCCGTTTGCCGGTAAAGATCACATCCGGCTTAAGGGTATACATGGCTTCAAGTGACTCCAGTTCATTGGGATCATCAATCGCCAATGCGCCCTCTTCACACCGTGCAATTCCTTTTTCCATATCGCCCTGATGACCAAATTTGGTATACACCGAGACCACTTCCACACCCATTTCTTCATGGATAACGTGTGCCCAGTGCCACAGCTTGGAACCGCCGGGCCACAGGCAGACCTTTTTCCCTTGCAAGCGCGCCTTATACCAATCCAGTTCTGGCTTCCAGCGGGCAACCTCTTCGTCGATAATGGCTTGTGCTCGGTCTTCAATCCCAAAAAACAAACCAATCTTGCGCAGTGAATCAGAAAGTGGGCCAAAACCAAAACCATCAATGTCCAAACGGGGTATGCCGTAACGCACCCGTAACTCATTACAGATGTATTCCGCTGAACGGGCACACTCCAGAACATTCAGGTGTGCTTTATGCATCGCCCGCAGATCATCATAGGAACCATTACCGGTAAAGGTAGACAGCACCTGAATCCCCATGCGTTTGAAATAATCCGCCATCACTTCCTGATCGCCTTGAATGTTATATTCACCCACATAGTTGATGACATAATCACTGGTAATGGTGGGTTCAACCGTGCCCACCTTTTGGTTGATCCAAGCGATATTAATCTTGTGATGGCCGCCAGACTGACTTGGCCCAGCAAACCCTGGTGAGTTGCAGACAAAAATATCGACATCGGGACGCTCATCCATCACTTCCTGCGCGATCGCTGCAATATCGTCGCCGATCAGCGCAGAGGCACAAGTTTGATAGATAGTCATACGCTTGATCGTTGGATGTGCATCAAAAGCTTCAATGATGTTCTTTCTCAGCACCTTCTCCGCACCGAACACGATGTGTTTTTCTTTCATGTCGGTCGCGAAGGTATACTTCAGTTGGAAGTTATCGTTATCACTGATATAGCGCTTGGTCTGCCAGGTATCATAGGTGCACCCTACAGGGCCGTGACTGATGTGAATAACATCTTTCATGGGGGTGCCAATCACATGTTTTGCGCCGCAGTAGGCACAACCTCGTTCTGAAATCGTGCCGGGGATAGTATTGAGATATCCCAGCGGCAACGCAGAAGTGATATCTTCACCCTCGCCTTTCAACACGGCATGTTGTTTACGTTCAGGAATGCATTTGCTGCATTCAAACTCATGGTACGGCATAATTTCTCTCCCATAAGGGCAAGGCAGAATAACGGCAGCGAATAAGGGAATATGGCAGTGCGCGGAATTAATCCATCATCCCGTATTTCACAACCATTTTTTCCAATTGATCCATGGACAACGGTGTCGGTATCACAAAGTCCTCATTCTCGATAATTTTGCGTCCCAATTCTCGGTATTCCTGTGCCTGATTCGCTGCTGAATCAAATTCTGTGACCGTTTTTTTATTAAATTCAGCCTTCTGAACAATATTGTCACGCGGAACAAAATGGATCATTTTGGTACCAATGGCGGCGGTAAATTCCTCGATAAACTCTTTTTCACCGTCCACATTCCGGCTATTACAAATAATGCCACCCAGTCGAACGCCACTCTGTTTTGCGTACTTAACCAACCCTTTACAAATATTATTGGCGGCATAAATGGCCATCATTTCACCGGAAGCGACGATATACACTTCTTGAGCCTTACCATCGCGGATAGGCATGGCAAACCCACCGCACACCACGTCTCCCAGAACATCAAAGAAGATAAAATCCAGATCGTCGGTATAGGCTTTATTATCTTCCATGAGATCGATAGCGGTAATAACGCCACGCCCTGCACAACCGACACCCGGTTCTGGACCACCGGATTCCACACAGCGAATATCAAACACGCCGGTTTTCACTACCATCTCATTGGTAATTTTCTCGGCCCCTTGATCGCGCAACATATCCATTAATGTTTCTTGCGGTTTCCCCCCTAATATAAGGCGAGTCGAATCCGCTTTAGGATCGCAACCATGAATAAATACCTTTTTTCCATGGAAATAAGCCAAAGCGGCGGCCGTATTTTGTGTGGTGGTCGATTTACCGATCCCCCCTTTACCATAAATAGCCAGTTTACGCGTCATTATTTCTCTCCCATCAATAAAATCATTAAGTAAGTTTCACTGGGTATGCCAGAAGTAAATTGCAAAACTGGGGCCACTAAGAGAAACAACGGAGAAAAAGAAATAAGATAAGAGACTGATTCAGGCCTATCGACTGAATTTATTACAGTTATTTTTTTATTGACCCGCGGTGTAACGAAGCGAAAAAGAGACGTCAGGAAAGCCACGATTCCCGCTGGCTGTTCATTGATGAACTTTTCACCAGCGAGATGTTCGGCAAAGAAAGATCTAGACGCCCAGTTGATCCAGCCAGAGAGTCATCACCTCCTGTGCCGCCAGCGCCAGTGATGCTGAATAATGCGCCGCCTGCTCACGCAGCAAGCCCAAACTGAGTCCGGCCAGCTCCAACTCACACGCATGCCCAACCAGCCACCCTTCCAGTCCGATTTGGCTCACCTCGGGATGGAACTGAAGACCCAGCGCGTGTTTACCCACACTGAAGGCTTGATTGTCACATACCGCGCTACCCGCCAGGCGTATCGCTGAATCAGGAATCTCAAAGCGATCGCCATGCCAGTGTAAAACGGGAACTGCCGATAACGGAGCCAACACAGAGGTCTGAGCCACTGACGCCAATTGAATAGGCCCATAGCCAATCTCTTTCCCCCCCATCGGTGCCACGTTCGCACCGAGTGCTCGCGCCATCAATTGTGCTCCCAGGCAGATACCCAGCACGGGGCGCTGCTGCGCCAACCGTTGTCGAATAATCTCTAGTTCCTGGCACAAAAAAGGGTAACCCGTTTCATCATTGGCGCTGATCGGGCCACCCAGCACAATCAGCAAATCAGCGTGAAGAGGATCGAATGTCGCCAAAGTGGTGATAGGCGTATCAATATAGTGATACTGAAAACCACATTCATGAAGGGTATCGCCCAGTGTGCCCAAATCTTCAAAAGGCACATGTCGAAAAACAACCACAGTTTTCATCGAAAGCTCCTTTGTTGCGAATGAAAAACAGCCGTTATCTGCCATGCAAAATACTGGCCTGTTCTTCTTGTCTATGGCACGCCGGGTCCGCTTTCTGCACGGGTTATTGATTAATAGAACCCTCACCGAACAAGATCGCGCGAGGGTTCAAACGCCGATGATTACTCTTCGAAGTACCAGTATCCCTGATTAATCAGGACCGTCAGCTCAGCGACTACCGCTGGATTATGAAGCCCATCGCCCAACGTTTTACTTGTGATTTCTGTGTAATGACACAAGGCGTCAGCCACCTGAGCATCGGGCATTTCCAGCTTTTCACTGTTGATAAACACGTTATCGCCCACGCGCAATACGCGCAAACCGCTTAGACGCGTTAACACTTCACCGTCGAGCAGTGCATTGATCACTTCGCTTTGTTCGAAAGGCGGTTCTGCTGGTGCGACATCCAACTCATGGCGCGGCGTGGAGATAAAACGGCCGAACCAGTTATTAAACTCTTCCGGTTGATTGATCATCTCGATCATCATTGTGCGTAAACGTTCAAGCTCGTGCGCTTCAACGCGCTCAGGATGTTCACGCACCGTTAAATCCGGATCGCTGTAGTGTTCACTGCCAAGATCGTTTTCCAGCGCATAGTCGGCAAAACTGCTGATCAAATCCCTGCCATTCGGCCCACGGAAACCAACGGAATAATTGAGTGTTGTCTCATAGGTAAAACCGTCATGGGGGAAGCCCGGCGGAATATACAGTATGTCGCCAATCTCCATTTCGACATCAATGATCGGCTCAAAGGGCTCACAGTGCAGCAATGCCGGATGTGGGCAATGCTGTTTCAACGGGAGCTTATCGCCCACGCGCCAGCGACGACGCCCCATTCCCTGAATAATAAAGACATCGTACTGATCGATATGCGGCCCAACGCCGCCACCCGGCACAGAGAAAGAGATCATCAGATCGTCCAGGCGCCAGTCTGGCAGTACGCGAAATGGCCGAACAAGTTCAGCAGACGGCGCGTGCCAATGGTTGACCGCCTGTGCCAGCAACGACCAATCGGTTTCTCCTAGATCATCAAAATGCTCAAACGGCCCATTGCTCGCTTGCCACTGGCCATTTTTATGGCTCACCAGTCGGCTATCCACCTCAGGTTCCATTGCCAGGCCAGCCAGCTCATCTGGCGTGATAGGATCGACGAAATCAGGGAACGCGCGCTTTAATACAACCGGCTTTTTTTGCCAGTAGTTGGCTAAAAATTCGGGCCAGTTCAAATTGAGTTGAAAAGACATAATTCACACCAGTGAGAAGAGAAACGGGCGAGATTATAAAAAGAGTGATACCAGCCCCGCCTTGTCATGCATCAAGACTCTACGCATCCTCCATGTATTGCCGCATTAATGAGTTGAAAACGAGACTGATTATCATCTATATTTTAATTCCAATTAGAAAATATTTCATTACGTGATAATTCCTTTTAAAAACTAAGGTTTTTTTACTCTGGAGAAGATAACGATATGGCTATCCTGCTTTCATCTGCTCGCCGCGGTATACGCCGTCTGCTGCTGGCCTCAGCGTTACTGGCCGCTTACGCCACCCCCGCAATGGCTGAAGAGTCATTAACGTTGTATACCACGCGCGAGCCGGGCCTTATCCAGCCGTTGCTGGACACCTTTACAAAAGACAGTGGTGTGAAGGTCAATACGGTTTTCATCAAAGATGGCATGCTCGAGAGAGTAAAAGCGGAAGGGCAAAACTCCCCGGCGGACCTGCTGATGACCGTCGATATAGGTAATCTGGTGGATCTGGTCGAAGCAGGCGTGACTCAGCCGGTGAAATCCGCAGCGCTGGAAGCCGCCATCCCAGCCAATTTGCGCGGTGCCGATGACCAATGGTTCAGCTTATCCATGCGTGGTCGCGTGCTGTATGCGGAAAAATCGCTACCGCTGAACAGCTTCACCTATGAGTCGCTGGCCGATCCGCAGTGGAAAGGCAAAGTGTGTATCCGTGCCGGACAGCATCCGTACAACACGGCCTTGATCGCAGCCATGATTGCGCACCACGGTGAAGCCAAAACGGAAGAATGGCTGCGCGGCGTCAAAGCCAATCTGGCACGCAAAGCCACCGGCGGTGACCGTGATGTGGCACGAGACATTCTTGGCGGCATCTGTGATATCGGTCTGGCCAATACCTACTATGTCGGCCACATGAAGAACGCCAAAGAGGGTACGGATGCGCGCCAATGGGGCGATGCGATCAAAGTTGTGAAACCGACCTTTGAGCAAGGCGGTACTCATGTCAATATCAGCGGCGCAGCGGTCAGCCGTTATGCTCCGAATAAAGCACAGGCAGTGAAACTGCTGGAGTATTTGGTGTCGGCACCGGCCCAGCAACTCTATGCCAAAGCCAACTATGAATATCCAGTTCGTAAGGGCGTTGAGCTGGACCCGATTATTCGTGACACCATTGGTGAACTGAACGTTGATTCTCTGCCTTTAACCGACATTGTGAAGCACCGTAAACAAGCCAGCCAGTTGGTCGATAAAGTTGGCTTTGATCAATAATCATCAAGATGCAATAACGGCGCGCAGCGTGCTTGATATGCTGCGCTCACCGTTCTCGCTACTCGGCATCACCACCTGCGCCATTGCGCTCGGCGTGCTGATGCCGATCCTGTCTCTGCTCTGGCTGGCGGCTGATACTGATTTCAGCCACTGGGCGCATCTGTTTGAGTATGTGCTGCCTGTCGCGGTGCGCAACACGGCTATTCTGTTAGTCGGCGTTGCGTTGCTGGTAACCGTCATCGGCGCTGGCTGTGCCTGGCTGGTTACTCTGTATGATTTCCCGGGGCGGCGCATCCTCAGTTGGGCACTGCTTTTACCACTGGCCATGCCAACCTATATCGTGGCCTTCGCCTGGCTGGATCTGCTGCACCCTATCGGCCCGGTTCAAACGGCGCTGCGTGCTCTGCTCGGCTACGACAGCCCACGCCAATTTCGTTTGCCTGATATTCGCTCCATGACAGGCGCCATTATTCTGTTGGGGATCGTGCTCTACCCCTATGTTTACCTCACCATGCGGGCCATGTTTATCAGCCAGCCAGCCCATTTGCTTGAAGCAGCTCGCACATTAGGCAGGAGTGCTACCGGCGCATTCTTGCACATCGCGCTGCCGATGGCGCGGCCTGCTCTCGCCGTGGGTGTCAGCCTGGCCTTGTTGGAAACGCTCAATGATATCGGTGCATCCGAATTTCTTGGCATCAATACGCTAACGGTCGCCATTTATACCACCTGGGTAACTCGTTCTGATTTACCGGCTGCGGCACAAATTGCCGTATTAATGCTGCTTGGCGTGATGATCCTGCTGACGTTGGAATATTATGGTCGACGTCGCCAGCGCTACGGCAGCAGCCGATCACAGCGCCCGGTAACGCCAATACGCTTATCTGGCATAAAGGGGATGCTGGTCTTAACCTTAACTGCCTTACCCGTCATACTCGGCTTTATCGCCCCTGCACTGTTTCTCGCCTGGGAGAGTGCCAAGCGCCTGCATCAGGAGACGCCCCTTTCCCATGGACTGTGGCAGTCCCTGCAAAACTCGCTGCTACTGGCGCTCGGCGTTACGCTCACGGTGTTGATAACCGGCATGATTGTCGCCTGGTTTGCTCGCCATTCCGCCATCCGTTCACAACGCGGTGGCTTTCGCCGCTCACTGCTGCGCGTTGCCTCTCTCGGGTACGCGGTGCCGGGCACTGTACTGGCAATAGGGCTACTGACACCAGGGCTGGCCGTGGATAAATGGCTGGCAAGCCTACTGAATTATCAGGGGTTACCGCTGCTCTCGAGTGGCATTCTGTTGGTTATCTGCTGTGCAATTCGTTTTCAGACTATCGCCATCGGTGCCACGGATGCGGGTCTGACGCGCCTGTCTCCAGCACTTGAACAAGCCTCACGCCTGTTGGGGGAGAGTGCCACAGGGACATTTTTTCGCGTACATCTGCCATTACTACGTCCGGCGCTGGTCACCAGTGCGTTGCTGGTGTTTGCGGATGCGATGAAAGAGTTACCCGCAACATTACTGCTGCGACCGGTCAATTTCGAAACGCTGGCAACTGTGTTGTATGCCGAAGCCGCACGCGGCACTTATGAAGAAGGGGCCATTGCCGCGTTGCTCATTGTGCTGGCAGGAACGCTACCGGTCATTTTGCTGGCGCACAGCCAGTTCAACACCTCGCGCAAGCCCACCGAATCGCAACAGAACACTGCATCTTATCAAGGAGAGTCGTCGCGCCATGTCTGACGCCACACTGGTTCTGGAGGCTATCCATGTTGCCTATGGGCATGGACAACAGCAACACCATGTCCTTAACGGCTTTTCACTGACGGTGCAGGCGGGTGAACTTACTTGCCTGTTGGGATCATCCGGCAGCGGGAAAACCACCGTATTGCGTGCCATTGCCGGATTTGAGCCCCTGAGCGCAGGCCGTATTCAGGTTTCGGGCACATGCGTTGCGGGGCCGGGTATTCACCTGCCGCCGGAGAAACGCCACGTCGGCATGGTGTTTCAGGAATATGCCCTGTTTCCCCATCTGACTGCGGCAAAGAATATCGCGTTTGGTTTGCGCAAACAGCCAACCTCCGTCATACAGTCTCGTGTGCGTGAACTGCTTGAACTCATCGGGTTAAGCGCGTTGTCAGAACGTTATCCTCATGAGCTGTCCGGCGGCCAGCAGCAACGTATCGCATTGGCGCGGGCGCTGGCGCCGGAACCCAGCATTCTGCTGCTGGATGAGCCGTTTTCCAGCCTGGATGCCGAGACACGCCATCGGCTGGGGCGGGATGTGCGCGACATCCTCAAATCGTCAGGACAAACAGCCCTGATGGTCACGCACAGCGAACAAGAAGCGATGATGATGAGCGATCGTATCGGTTATATGCACGCGGGAGCGTATAGGGAATCGCCAGCGAGTACCTCATCACCTGTGGGAAAATAACCATACAACCTGACGCCAGCCAAAGAGGAGCCATTGCCCGAAAATAAGCATTATTCATCGGGTTCAGTAAAGGCGAAAAACATCTCATCGAAAATGGAAATGGATTTCCCCAATGTTTCCAAAGCGGCACAAAGAGGATAAAACACCTCATGATCTTCGGGAAACTCACCGTATTCTTGCCAGCACTCTGTCACCAGATTGATATCCACGCTGAAGGGCAAGTAGTAATTTCCTTTGGTCAAATCTTCAAAATCCATACCAACCAGTTGCTCACGACATTTAGGAGCAAGCGCATTTATATAGGCGCCCAGCTTTTTCGCTCCACCAAAATGACGCGTTCTTATTTCGAAACAAAAACCGAACTCGGCCTGTTCTGTCCCCAGCCCAGCGAGAGTTGCCAAGCTATAATCAACGCCATCGCCCCCGGCAGTATGCGTTTCAAACCAATATTTCCAATTGTCGTCTTCTAATTTCCATGCTTTAGGTGCAACCCAGCAATATCCCTTTTGCAAAAAACCCACTTCCCCTTCCCAGCCATTTTCCTTAATGAAACGATGAATACATTGGTCAAATCCCTTCCAAAATGCAGGTTCTATTTGCGTTTCGAAAACCACAACAGCCTCATTAAACATCTTGAGCTGCGATAAAATGAGGGTTCCTGCTAACCGTTCTTCCTTATTAGATGATGTCATTGATCTTCCCTTTGATTAAAATTTACGCATACGTTCAAGAAAACAAAAAGCAGAATGCACGGCCATTTGCCTCATAGATGACCTATCGCGCAGAGAACCTGTTTTGCAGTAATCCGCCCGCATGGATTCTTCAAAATATGTTGCAAGGCTGCTCCACGATAGGCAAGAAATACAGTGCGGGTTATCCGTATTCATACTCTTGGGTTGTCTACCCTGCGGTGTTAAAAATACAACGCCCCAGCAGCGTTTTTTCATCGCACGCTTTTCAGCTTCCAGACAATAACGTTCGATTTGATCTTCCTGCTCGAAAGCATCAATCTTCACTTCAATCAAAACGAAGAAATTATCGGCGTCTATCTCAATATCAACCCGATTTTTACTATCACCGTTTGGATTGGATTCAACCCGCACGCGACAAAAGCGCGTAAAGGCAGCAGGAAAAGCCTTGTTTTCCGATGTACGTATTGAGGCTAGCAAGGCATATAAAGGAACAACACCAAAACCGTGTGACCCTTGCGGATTCAGCAACCATGCAAGCACAGCTGAATTACGCACTTCCTTGCGCTTTAACCCCGCAACATCCCAAGGATCAAAAGACAATACGCGAGGCTGCACCGTCTGAAGCGGCATTGATAAGCGACTAAAAAAGGTCCTGAGCTGACCTACATCAATGTCTATTTTCTTAGTATTTTCCGACGCGTTGAACGTTAATGCGTTTTCTGACCATTGTTGAAAAAAAACCGGCAACCATTCCACCAGAGACTGAGGATTTGTCTCCATATTCACACCCTTTCACTGATTGCCTGTGTCAAAGACAACGCGTATTGCAGACCGTTTGCATAAACTGCAAAAACATCATCATAAGTGCCAATCAGTAAAAAGCGAGCGTTCGTGGATTCAGGGAATGAAAATAAAGAAGGGAATTTCCCGAGTCGCGTTAAACACACTCGACTCGGGTGACACGACTTAGCGGTAAACAATCCCACCATCAATCAGAATTGCCTGGCCGGTCACATAGTCTGAATCTGGCCCGGCCAGATAGGAGACCAGACTGGCCACATCATCCGGCGTCTCAGCACGACCCAGCGCAATACCTTCAACATATTTCTTGTAGGTTTCACCAATAGGAGCACCGGTAATCTCTGAGAAGCGCTGATCGATTTCTGTCCACATTCCCGTCCCGACAATCCCTGGACAATACGCGTTTACCGTAATACCGCGGCTGGCATACTCCTTTGCAGCAGCCTGAGTCAGTGCACGCACGGCGAATTTTGTCGCAGAATAGATGCCTAGCATCGCAAAACCATCGTGCCCCGCAATTGAACATGCATTGATGATTTTGCCTTTCTGTTTGCGTTCTATGAATTTTTTCGCCGCAGCCTGAATCCCCCACAGCGTGCCCTGAACGTTGATGCGCATAATGCGATCGACTTCTTCCGGCGTCACATCGGACAATGGCTGTACCTGAGCAATACCGGCATTGTTGACGATAATATCGAATCCACCCAGTTGACGTTCAGCCTGATCGATAGCCGCATACACCTGAGCACGATCGGAAATATCAGCGACAAATGTCGCAGCCTTACGCCCTAACGCCGCCACCTCCGCGGCTACGGCCTCAATACCCGTAGAATTGACATCCACCAGCATCACGGATGCGCCATCTTTAGCCAGACGCAGTGCAATACCTCGTCCGATACCCTGTCCAGCACCGGTTACTAACGCGACTTTATTTTCGATAGCCATACTCTGTATTCACCTCGTCGTGATTAACAATGCACAAGATGATTTACTTTATAGGCACGCATAAGCATGGCCTACCCCCCCTGTCGGGGGGGGCAAAGAGCGATAAAAAGAGAAGGTAAACCCGGTTATCCATCAGTAAACGTGGTTCTACCTGTTGTCCTTCGGTACACTCAGGTCACTGACGATATAATGAGGTAGCGGCAGTATGGCATTTTTGCCCCCGATGCAGGCATCATCTGCAACATTTGTTAACGAAGAACCTTTTCGCTTCACACGTAAGCTACCGCTCATTCTTACTAAGTTCACGCCACCGCGATCGCCAGGCGCCTTATTACAGCGCGATCGCTTGCTGCAACGCCTTGATAGTGCAGTTTCCAGCAGCCTAACGTTAGTGTGTGCCGCTGCGGGGTTTGGCAAAACAACACTGTTAACCCAGTGGTATCAGCATCGACAGCGGCAGGGAGATACACTGGCATGGCTCAGCCTTGAAGACGATGACAATACACCCCTGATGTTTACACGCTATCTGCTGGAGGCGCTGCGGCCGCGGTATCATGGGTGGAGTATGGCGTTTCAACGCTATTTCCAAGGCGATCTTCCCGTCGATTTTTTGCTGTTTGTCGCGGAGTTGGTCAATCAATTACACGGTTGCCCACATCCGCTCTACCTCATCCTTGACGATTACCAGAGCATCAGTCACCCGGATATTCACGATGGACTGAGTTATCTTCTTACTCATGCGCCGGCATCCCTTCACGTGATCATTGGTAGCCGCAGCCAACTGCCGGTAGCACTGGGCCGACTTCAGGTGCAAGACCAACTGGTTGAAATTTACCACGATGAACTGCGTTTCAACCTCGACGAAGCCAGCAGCTACTTTGCGCAATCAGCCACTACGTTGCTAAAACAACAAGAGATACAGCAGGCGATCGCTGTGACCGAAGGCTGGATTGCCGGCATGAAAATGGCCGCATTGTCGCTGGGTGACACTCCCCCCGCGCACTATGGGTTGAGATATCTGAATGCCAATTCACGGTCGATAAGCCGGTATATGGAGGAAGTGATTTTTGCCCCCCTCCCCCCTGATGTACTGGATTTTCTACTGCAAACCTCGATGCTTAACCGTCTCCATCCCGATCTGTGTGATGCGGTCACCGGATACCATAACGGCGAGGCGATGCTGACCTGGATAGCGCAACATAACCTGTTTCTCTCAACCCTGGATGAAGCCGGATTCTGGTTTCGTTACCATCCTCTGATGCGTGATGCGCTACAACGTCGTCTGCAACATCGCATGGGTAATACTATCCACCGGTTACATGAACGCGCCGGTAACTGGTTTGCCGCTCAACAGCTCTGGGCGGAAGCGATACGCCATGCGCTGGCGGCAGGAAAACCGGGCACCCCGCATGCTGAAGCTGGCGCGCAATCGCTGGCTGAGGAGGGAGACATTAACACGCTGGTGCGCTGGATTCGCTACTTACCGGCTAATGTCGAACCTTCACGTATCGCGTTGCAAATCAATCTGGCATGGGCTTTATCGCACCATTTTCAGTTTAACGATGCCCGCCAACTGCTTGATGCCATTGAAACGTTTGTGACTAATCATCCAGACGCGTTGGACCACACCACGTGGTTAAGATTACGCGTGGTGCGTGCCATCTGCGAAGCCTTCGCGGAAAACATTGCCTACAGCATGACGCTGGTTGCGCCCTTGCTGCGCGAGGTTCCCTGCGGGGATATCTGGGTGGATGGTCTGGTGTGCAACATCCTGAGCTATTGCCATCTGGCAAACGCGCGCCCCCAGCGCGCACTGGATGTACAAGCCCTGATAACCCACACCAAAACAGCAAACCGCAATCTTTTTGTTGAGGTATATCGCGCCTATGTCATCGCCCAAGGGCTTCTGCGACAGGGCAACCTCGGGGATGCAGAGCGCCACGCGTCACAGGCATTGCAACGCGCAGAACCGTTAACCGGTCCCTACTCCAGCAGCAGTGCCACACTGGCCCCGCTTTTGGCAGAGATCGCCTGGGAGCAAGGGGATGTAGCACGTATCACTGCCCTGCTGACGCCGCGTCTGCAAATGATTGACGACGTTTGCCCCCCCGATGGTTTCAGCCGCTGTTACCTCGTGCTGGCACAACAGGCTCAATTAACCGGTCGGGAGGAAGAGGCTAACGCCCTGTTGTTGCACGCTGAAAACCTGACGCTTCAGCGAGGATGGCGGCACGCTCGGGTTTCCCTGTTAGCACAGCGCATCACTTTCCGGCTCCAGTCTGGAGATAACGCAGAAGCGGCTCAGTTGCTGAGCCAGTTACAGCGACTGACCGAAGACATGGCCGGAGAACAAAATGACGCTCTGCGCTGGTATAGCGAACAGAGTCGGGCTCGCTTACTGATTGCGTCAGGCGATCTGGTGATGGCAGCAGAGGTGCTTCACCCCATCATGCTCGAACAAGAGCGCTGCGGCGAGTCGCTTGCCGCCACGCGTTCAAGGCTGTTGCTATCGGTCGTGCTATGGCGTACCGGAGAAACTGAACAAGCCATAACGGTGTGCAAACCGGCAATGCTGTGCGCGGTTAAACAACATCTGCATCGCAGCCTGCTGGATGCAGGACCGGAACTGCTGGCACTATTGCATCATATTCATCAACAGCAGACGTCGGATGCGATGTTCAACCGCGCAATAGCCGCATTATGGGCCACGCTTGCCCCTTCTCTGCCTGAAAACACCTCGCCGATGGCGTCACGGCTAACCGAGCGCGAGCACCAGACATTGCAACTGATCGCAGATGGCTTTTCAAACAAAGAGATCGCCCGCACATTGGGCATCTCGGCAGAAACCGTAAAATGGCACCTGAAGCAACTTTATGAAAAACTTCAGGTAAATGGCCGCATTCAGGCGGTGAATCAGGCACGAAAATGGCAATGGTTGACATGAAGAGGAAGATAAAGCGCCCCCCAATCTCAAGGAATAATCTTGGGTGAAGACGGAATACCGTTCAACAGAATGTGCTTTAGCTCCTGGGCCATACCAACAGGCCGGAACGCTTCTTCTGAGGCCAACATCTCTTCTATATCCCACCAGCGTTTTTGCAACAGGTTACTTTTTTCATTATCGCTCAAGCTCGGTTCCCCGATATCACAACCACTGACATAAACCAGGTAATAGCGCTCATGGCTGATAAATTGACTGCCGTTACGCTCAAAAACCACTTCTCTTGACCACACCCACTCCGGCTTCTCTTTTATGATTAAGCCCGTTTCCTCCATCAACTCTCTGCCAAGCGCCTGTTCAAACGTTTCATTCCCTTCCAACCCGCCACCGGGAGTGATCCAAAATTCATTGATACTGGCATTGATATTGTCTTTGATATTTTTAAATCTGAACTTGAAGAGCAAGACGTTACTATCGTTATCAATAAGTAATGCGCGTGCTGAATGACGAGTATTCATACTATTCCCTTAGCGTCTATCCCAGTGGAGAGTTATCGGCGCAGCCAGTTTGGGCGTGGCAACGCGCAGAAACCGGAGCGTACACGGAATACATGGGGATTTCGAGCACTGTCCAAGGTAAAACGCCAAGGTCTGGCTGCACCAAGCTGGCAGCGATGTGCGCAGGGGCTGTTTCTTGATCGTCCTCATTTGTTGTTAACAGAGCATCAGTGGGATCAAGAGGCGCAAACCAGCTCCACGCATTTTTGGACGATAGAAGAAAATGGCACAGTAATGCGATTCGGCAGCCAGATGACAGCATGGCGAGACGAAGCGTATCTACAATTACTGACAGAGGGTGGATTTTACTCATCACAACGGGTTGATCCCTCAGATTGGCCGGCAAGCGACACCTTTGCAGGTAAATTATTTGTGCTGCTAAATCAAATTATGTGAGCAGGACAAACACTGTACATACCGTTACACAGCAACGCTCATCATCGCCGATAAGCCTGGTATATAATGCAAAAAACGCAGGAACCAATGCCTTGTAAAGATATAAATCAACAAATTTTAAACAAATGAATATCATGTAATTATAACTTTTATAATGAAAATCAAAAATACTCTCTGCCTACATATCCTGATGGCGATCGTGGCTGTCCTGTTCCTCAGCGTTCCTCCGCTGGTGAGAACCATTGAGCCAGAACTGACATTCCAACCACTGATTAAATCAATGGAAGGAACGCCAAAGGAACGCAAGCAAAACATTGCGACTATTTCCCATGCTCTACAGGGAAATGCGATTTTCTTTATCGGAGCGTCTGAGGTTTCTACTTCTGAAGATGAGCATTACGCAGTTTATAATTACTTCAATAATCAGTTGCACCGCCCTTTAGTGGCTTATGGTGATAGTTACGTTGATAACATCACACATTTTTTACTGCTCTCGCGCTTTAAAAATGACATTAACGCAAACAGCAAGATTGTTCTGCTGTTAGCACCCGATACATTTTATTCTGAAGGTATTCCTCCGGCAATTTTCGCTAACAACTTTCCTTCGTCCATTTTTAATCCCTTGATGAAAGATATGTTAGCGCGTCCCTTGCTGGTCAAATACTTACGTAATATTGATAAAGAAGATATCAGCCACTTAACCTTCAGCCAAATGGAAATTTATGGTTGGTACCCGGAAATTATCTGGCAGGAAGTGAGTTATCTCTTTGCTAATTTCTGCGAGATGGTGAAAAACGAGTGGCTGGCAATGCTGAACATTACCCCACAACCGGAAAAGCCCTGGCCAGAACAACCCGTCAACCTCGTCACTCCGGATTGGGATATGGCGTTAGCCCACGCGCGCGAGCTCAACAAATCGCGCCAGCAAAGCGCTGACACGATGTGGATGGATAAGTCGATTTTTGCCGACGATAACACACCGGATGAGTGGGACAACGCGCCAGCGATTCCTTCACAACTGGAAGCATTGCGGGCGACTATCAAACTGCTGAAAGCGCGCAACGCTCAGTTTGTGGTGGTGGTTGACCCGATTAACCCGTGGGCGATTAAGAACTCAGAGAAATTCCAGGTAGTCGATCAACAGATTCGAACAATGTTGGACCAACATCGAGTTCCCTATTTTGACATGTATGCCCAGCCTTATCAGAACGGCTGGAATTGGGACCGTTTGCATCCTACAGAACTGGCGTGGGTTGCCATAGACCGCTTTATTGCTGAGAGTTTTAAACGATGAAAACTGCCATTCGTCTTTTTTTCCTTTATTTCTTTTTGGCGGTCACCATTGTTGCGTGGACCTCTGTTGATGACAGCATGGATTTGAAAGTGCATTTCGAATACCAAAAATTCTGAAGGGTAAATGATGTACAGCTCCGGAACGTTTTTTTTCCTTCTGTTTTCATCAGCTCTACTGTTTGCGCTGGTTAACCGCGTATTGCATTATCGGCTGACCTATTTGTCTGCTTTTTCCGTGCTGGCGGCATTTGGCTGGGCGTATATTTTCCAGGGTGATTATCTTGTTCCCGTAGCAGTTTTTCTTGGATTTTATCTCCTTGTCACATTAAAAGAAAAAGGCTGGCTAAAAACCTGGCAGGCCGTCAGTCTGACATTACTCCCCATGTTTTTGGTGAAATTAGATCTCAACAACCACTGGAACATGATTGGCTTGTCATTCATGACCTTCCGTGCCGTTGACGTGCTGCTTTACCGCAGCAAAAAAGATGGCCAACGTTTTCTGCATTATTTCTGCTACCTGTTTATGCCGTTTATTATTCTGGCGGGCCCGATGTATCGCTGGCGCACATGGATTAATGATATTAATAAGCCGGTTTTCTCACTTACCCGTGAACAGCTTTTACTGGCCATGGAGCAAATTTTTACCGGCATTATCCAGAAATACCTATTAGCCACGCTAATTGATAATCTGGTTGTCCAGCCATGGAGCCATCAGCCGTTTACGTTAAGCGTGGGCGTGGTAATGTCTCTGGCCTACAGCGCCTATCTTTACTTTGACTTTGCCGGCTACAGTAATATGGCTATCGGGGCCGGTCGCTTATTTGGCCTGAATATCCCAGCAAACTTCAATATGCCTTTTCTGGCAAAGAACCCGCAGGATTTTTGGCGACGCTTCCACATCAGCCTGTCTGAATGGTTGAGAGATGTGGTCTTTATGCCGATTTATATGAATCTGATGAAGCTCGACTTTTTCCGTCAGAACAAAACGCTGGCGCAGAATATGGGTATTTTCTGCACTCTGTTTTGTATGGGGGCGTGGAACGGGCTGGAACGACACTATGTCATCAGCGGCGCATTGTTTGGCGCCATTTCTGTTGCTCACAATATGCTGCAATGGTCGGCAAAACGCAGCCCGGTACTGAGCAATTGGTTAGACCATCCGGTTAGTGAGTTTACGGGTCGAATTTTGACGCTAGCAAGCGCCGCGGCCTCCCTCTATATCTTTAGCGGAATGTCACCTCTATGAACCAACACAGCGAGCTTCTAGAACTGCAAGATTTTCTGCGTGCGGCATTACTCGACCCCGCGAACCCACAGCAACCGGCGATTAGCGGCAGTGATGAAACCCTGACCTGGCAACAGCTCTCTGTTGCTGTCACCGACTGGGCGAAACGCTATCACCACTGCCAGCAGTCTGCTGGCCCGCCGATTGTGCTCTATGGACATCAGCAGGCGGAGTTTGCCGCTGCTATCTACAGTTGCCTGTTGCACAACATTCCGTATATCCCGGTGGATTGCATCTACCCGCAGGAGCGGCTCAAAGAGATTTGCCAATTGGCAAGCGCCCCTTACTATTATGACGTGGCGGCCCGGCAATTTGTTGCTACAGGCGTAGCCGAGCAGGCGCTTGTTGAGCAGGATCTCGCTTATATCATGTTCACCTCAGGCAGTACCGGAAAACCCAAAGGGGTGCAAATCGGGCGTGAAAGCCTGTGGCATTTCATGAAGTGGGTGCGGCAGGATTTTGCACTGCCCGAAGTGCCGGTGCTGATGAACCATGCGGTATTCAGCTTCGATCTCTCGCTGATTCCACTGCTGGCAAATCTTGCCACTGGCGGGCATATCGTTCTGAATGCGAAAGAGGATATCGCCGCAGAAAACTGGCTTGATCGCCTGAAAAGTAACGGCGTTTCCGTATGGGTTTCCACGCCCTCTTTTGCCTATCAACGGCTGCTTTCGCCGCAGTTTAGCAGTGACTATTTGCCCGAGTTGAACGTCTTTGTGTTCATCGGCGAAGTGCTAAACAAAGCGCTGGTAAAACAACTGCGCCGCCGCTTCCCACACGCCAAAATCCTCAACTCTTACGGCCCAACAGAAGCGACCATCGCGACCACGGTTATCGAAATTACCGATGACATCCTGCAGAGCGAAAACGATCTGCTGCCGATTGGCGTGATGATGCCGGATTCCAGAATGGAAATTACCTCTGACGGTGAGCTGATTATTTGGGGTAAAAACGTGATGCGTGGCTACCTCGGGCTTGCGAAAGAGAATGCCGAGAAATTGCTACACCGGGAAAGCGAAATGTTCCGCGGTTACAGAACCGGCGATCTGGGTTATGAAAACGTGGATGGGCTGCTTTACTGCCAGGGCCGCAATGACAGCCAGATCAAACTCAATGGCTATCGCATTGAAATCAACGAAATCGAAAATCGGCTGCTGGCGATGTCCGATATCAGCGAAGCGGTTGTTTTGCCACTGATGAAATCAGGCGGTGGTGTTTTGCGTATTGCTGCATTCTGCGTAACCCACTTAGCCCCGGAAGCGATTAAAACCTCGCTGTCGAAGGTGATCCCGCATTACATGGTGCCTTCACAAATTATTATTAAAGACGCATTGCCGCTTAACCCTAACGGCAAAATTGATCGTAAGTTGCTGGACTCTCATGCCCGCACGAACTAATTACACCAGGAAAAAATGATGGAACAAGAAATTCTCGCGCTGTTTGAAAAGGTCTTATCCCGCAAAGTGGGCTTTAATGATGAGCTGATTGAGTCCGATATTCTCGACTCTATTCTGGCGGTGGATCTGGTGCTGGAAGTGCAGGACGTTTACGGCTGCATAATTCCCCCCACCGAAGTCGCGACCGTGCTGAAAACCCCGGCGGATTTGGCTCGTTACATTGAAGAGAATCGCGGCTAATCGTCAAACAGCGAAGAAATTTTGCTCACCATTATCACCTCAGGTGGCATCACCTGAGGTGAGCTTTGAGCGGGAGAGAATCACCCCGCTACATTTTCAGGCGCTCAATCAATTGGCGCTGATAATCAGGTAGCTTGCTGCTGCTGGCGTTCTGGAATACAAGCGGCGTAAGATACGTCATACCCGCATGCAGAGCGCTTGCTTTCATGGGTAAAAATACATCCGCAAGCGCAACACCAATTCTTCCTGTTTCTCCGTAAGTAGACGCTCCTCCAGCGGCGGTGCTGACAATCAGCATCTCTTTACCCTGCCACACGCCGGGCCCCACGCTGCCCCAAGTGTCGTTCAACCAGGCTTTCATCATGGGCGTAATATTGAACCAGTGGGTAGGAAAGATGAAAACGACGCGTGAATACTCGCGCATAATCCGGCGCTCTTCTTCACCATTGATATTACGGGTGTCAAAACCATAGACTGTCTCGAGATTACGAACCGTTACGCCTTCAACGCGTTCCGCCGCCTCCTGTAATCCCTTAGTCAGAACAGAGCGCTCCGGATAGGGATGAGAAACAATAACCAGCGTTTTAACAGCGCTCCGATCGTTGCTAATGGCTTCGTGGGCCGGTAACAGGAAAAGAAACGTAACGGTGAATACCATTTTTACGGCTCTAAAAAAGTGCCCCCAATTCATCTGTGCGCTCCTCTATTTTTCCCCAACCGTTATTGAGGCAGAATCTCCACAGTGGCCGCTCTGGCACGCTCACTGATCATTGCTTTCATATAACCGCTTTGCGCATATTTGTGCCGATAAGCTTCATCAATACTCTGGTTTAATGCTGCGTCAGTGACACTTGCAAACGTCACCTCGATTGCGCGCCCTGCGACAAAGATCCTGCCGGCCTGTTGGCTAAGCGCAGCGTTGTACCACCGGGACATCACGCCGCTGTATGCACGCACAAAAAGACGATTTTCAACCACCACCTCCCAAATCCATGTTGGGGTACCGGTCGTTTGCTTATCCGGATGATAAGGTGCAATTTTCAAATCGTCCGCAGTGTTAATTTCCGACAATAATTCAGGGTTCCAGCTCATTCTATTACCCTCCAATTCAACACACCTGTAGCGCGATTTTTTCAGGATGCCTGAAACTGATGCAGATTTTCCGCGATCATTTTGGGAGAAAACTCTCGGATATCGTACTTTGCCAGATCGGGGAAATAGGAATCCTCCGCCAGAATCGTCATTAGTTCATCACGGTTTTTGGCGCGAGCAATAATAACGCCAGCGCTTTCACAATCGACATAAGGCCCAATCATCAGAAAGTTACCTGCATCAAAATGCTTTTTAAACCATTGAGCGTGATAAGGAAAAAGAGACTCGTGTTGCTCAGCCGGAACATTTTCGTTTACCGTGATATTGATAAAAAACATTTATCCGCCTCTTTTTTATACTGTCATTTCTGATTCAGATGACAACGCGTTCAGTACAGTAACCAGTCGTGATGCATGCTCTTTCGCCATGATTTTCTGTTGCGCTATTTTGGTTTCATCACGATCTGCATAACTCACTCCGCAGGTATAAACCGGTTTCTGCATATCCAGATTGCATAGTGCTGCGGTGGTTTCAAACTGAATAAGATAATCTTCGATAGCGTGTCCAAAGAAACCTTTAGAGGAATAGAGCGCCTGCGGTGCTCCCGTCGTGAAGGAGAGAACCAGCTTTTTACCGCCCAGTTTGGCTGTCGAACCATGGGCAAACCCGTGGACAAACACCTCATCCAGCCATAACTTCATTATCCCAGGCAGTGAATACCAAGAAAAAGGAAACTGCCAGACAATCACATCGGCCTTCAGCAACGCTTCCTGCTCTGCCGCAACATTGATTTTAAAATCCGGATAGAGCATATCAAGGCAACGGATTTCAACGTCAGGCAAGGCCCGGGCAACCTCACCCAGGATAGTCGCATTACCAACAGACGCCGCAAGATTTGGGTGCCCTGAAATAATCAATACGTTAGGCATTTTCAGTTCATTCACAGTAAGTCATTTAACGGATACACAGTATAAGCAAGCTCAATTCTGTTTTTTAGGGTATCAATAGCTCAAAGACTATTAGACAATAGCTAATAATAAGAGCCCCATTTGCATCGGGATGACGGAATGAATAACGTGATTTACAATCAAATACGCATCTTTCAGAGTATTGCGTATGAGGGCAGCATCTCCGCAGCCGCAAGAAAACTGGAGATCACACCGCCCTCAGTCAGCAAGGCACTCAAACTCCTTGAGCAGCACATTGGCCACCCGCTGTTTGTTCGCACGACTCGGCGAATCGAACTGACTGACGCAGGCCAACAGTTATTACAGCAGACATCCGATGCCGTAAATTCGCTGGAAAAAGCGCTTGAAAACATTAAAGAGCAGAATCAAAAACCTTCAGGTCTTATCAGAATTACGCTCTCGCGCTTCGCTTATCTACTTATACTCAAACCAGCTATGGCAGCGTTCTGCCAGCAGTACCCAGGAATTCAACTGGAAATTTCCGTTTACGACGGGACCATAAACATTATCGATGAAAGGTTTGATCTGGGGATTCGCTTCGGAGACATTCTTGAGGGGGGAGTTGTTGCCCGTCAACTGATGAAACCTTTTCGTGAAGGATTATATGCTTCAGCAGAATACCTTAAAGAATTTGGCACACCGGCATCACCGCCTGATCTTCACCAGCACAGGCTTATCGGTTACCGGTTTATTACAAATAATCGAATCCTTCCACTGATATTGAATGATAAGGGAGAGCAGCTAACAGTTGATATGCCAGGTCAATTAATTAGCAATGACATTGACGTTATGGCTGATGGCATACGTAACGGGTTGGGGATTGGGAGATTATTTGAACCTATTTACCAACTACAGCCAGATAAAGAAAAATTTATTCCGGTTATGGAGCCTTACTGGAAAACCTATCCGCCTGTTTACCTCTACTATCCCAAAAATGCAGGTAAATCCAAAAGGGTCAAGGCCCTGATTGATTTTTTAATCAAATGAGCTGAACATAAATAAGAAAGCCCTAGCGACATTCGCCAGGGCTTTTAGGTTACGATTAACTTAAGATTTAACATTAATACACTTAAATGCTTAGCACTGCTATTTGTACAACTTTGATGTACACGTTACAACGATAATATTGGGTACTGAAAAGATAGCAAATTCCTCCCATATAGTTACCGGTTAAACGTTCTGCCTGCTCCATCAACACACGAAGCCATGGCAGGCTAAATAAGTACATCTCCCATCGCGATATAAAGTATTTGATGCGTGACCTTACTGCAGTTGCGATATTTAACACCTGAAACCAACCAGACACACTCGCAACAAGATAACTAAAACATGGCCTTACATCATCGCGCTTTCGTTCACACCCTGCGATTGTAGATACTGACTACGTGGCCTGAATGCATTACCAAACCAGAATATTACCCACTCTCGATTTGGAAAACCCATAGAAATACACTTCATGGCCTTTATCGCATAATTATTAAAGAACGTAAAAACACTTCTCAAATAAACAGCAACCTCATTTCCTCTGCTGTTAAAATATAATCTACATACTTTTTCAGCGGTGTCAACACTGTTATTAACAACATGACTACGGCATCTTGTTTTTAATTAAAACCATTATAAAACCATAGAGTTATAATTATCACCACCGCCGCCAACAGGTGAAAAAACGGCCAATTTATTGCTATTTTTTGCCGTTTATAGCGAAAGGGAAACAACATCTATATTTTATGTACGATATGTTCTAAACATCGCGTTCATAAGCGGCATGCTGACGATGATCAGAAGAAAATAGCCCAACAGGAAACCCCCATGTGTAAGCGTGGCAGCCGGTTAGCCGCAGGCACGCCATACCGTCAGTGGACGGTAAAGCGCGCCATGCGTTCTCCTTAATTCAATGTGGTATCGGCGTCGTCACATTCACTCGCCTTACCGAGCGTGTCTGACGCTTCCAGTGCGGCAGAGAGCCCTTCCAGCCTTTCCGCTAGCAAAAACAGCAGCACTTCTTTTGCCATTACATTATCCAGTTCAATCACAGCGTGTGTTAGCGCGCGGCAGTGATCGACCCTTTCTTCCAGAGTAAGGTGCGTGGTATCAAACATAGCCCACACCTCGCGGCGATATGGCACAGTAATCTGCACAGTGCACGGACTGTTGCAGGAAAGTGAATAGCGAAGGTGACGATACCGGAGTGGTAGTCATGGGGTAATCTCCAAGATTAACGAATACAGCTACCACAGAAGTTCTCACGCTTGGGTGGTAGCCCAGACGGGGGTGAGAAACCGGCAATCTTGGAAACCGGCCAGCCCGAAGGCTGCCCCGCCTGAGCCACCATAATTTTGATGCGGTAACGGCATAAAACCGATCGCAAATAATACAGGTGTGCTGAGGCACGACATAAGACGCATAGTGCGTCTTATGTCGCCAAGATTGAACACGGGTTCTCACGCCCGACTGCCGATTTTGCGACAGCGCGGAGACTATAGCGTTATAGTGCCTTGGCTGGCAATACGCCTGGATTATTTCCTCTCGAAATACGATGCCAGTTCAGAAAAGCCCATAGCGTCTTTGGAATAATTAAACGTGCCTTTTACCATGACCTCTTGAGCCGCGTGTACAAACATACCATAGGCAAACCGCGCCATTGATGCCCCGACACTAATTCGCTTTACACCTGCATCGGCCAATTCAGCAATGCTAAATATTTCTCCGGGCAACCCCATCACAACATTGACGGGCTTTGTCAGTGCCTGACATACCGTTTTAATCATTGTGATATCTCTGATGCCCGGTGCATAAAGAACATCGGCTCCGGCTTTTTCAAACGCCTGTAATCTCAGGATCGTTTCATCCAGATCGGTAATTCCCCACATGAAATTTTCAGCACGCGCCGTGATGACAAAATCATGCGCCAGCGCATCTCGCGCTTTAGCCGCTGCCTCAATTCTCTCCACTGCCAGACTAAAATCGTAAATAGGCTTGCTGGCTATGCCTGTATGATCTTCCAGAGAGCATCCCGCCAAACCGATGCCCGCGGCAATTTTGACCGTCTGAGCGGCACTTTCCGGGCAATCCCCCATCCCTTTTTCAAGATCTGCGGATACTGGCAAAGCGGTGGCATTCACGAGAGACTGACAATGCGAAAGCGTCTGCTCCCACGGAACCGTCCCTTCCTGAACCCCTAATGAAAAAGCAAGCCCCGCGCTGGTTGTCGCAAGCGCTTTAAACCCCATGGATTCGAGAATCCGTGCAGTGCCGATATCCCAGGGGTTAGGAATAACGAAAACATCATCAAGCTCATGTAGCCGACGAAAAGCAGTTCCTTTATCTTCCATGTTTAACCCCTTGATTTAGTATTAAATTGTAGTGATATGATGGGAGCCATTTCCTGAAGCAGCCAGTGCCATACTTTATACTGTCTGTAATATTGGCCACCGTTTTAGCGTTTTTCCAGCACTGTTTCTCCGATTCATTTGGCGGTAATCCACCGTTCTACCCTAAATAATTCGAGTTGCAGGACAAAACGTTTACGTTTTGAACAGCGCTTGCGCTGGCCCGCAGGGTGAATCTCAGGGATGAGATTCATTAATCCCGATGAGCTTACTCAAGTAATTGATTCGGGTGACAAATTTGTCTGGAACAAATTTGAACGCCGCATGCGGCGGCCTCGTAAGATGTGAGGCCCAGGGATGGGCTGAATAATGAGCGTAGCCAACGCACCGGCAACTTGAAGTATGACGGGTATATACTTATACGACCTGAGTGAACTGTAATATCCCAAGATGTAGTCCGTAATCGCATGAGCGACCTCGCTGAAGTTCATATACCTCATTACGTGTATTAGCGGATTACAACTGATTATTAAAACCCTGAAATCGCCAGAATCAGAAGATGTGGTGTTCTAATTACTGCTTTGATGTTTTTTCCACGCGTTTGGAGGACCCAGATGCGCACAACCATCGATATAAACGGGAAGTCTTCCCCACATACATGGGGTGAGCTGATATCATCACCTAAATCCGAGTCAAGACTGAAATATATTATTTACTGCACAATGAATAATTTTTTCCAGACGTGATATTTGTCAGAAAATAAATTCCCCATAGTTTTTTCTCTTTCCGTGATTTCTTCGTGGGGCTTCTTTTGCAGCGAGATTTTTTGCTTTTTTGTTTTTGAAAAATTAATGTGTAAGCCTTCACGGTTTTGCACCGGAAGGATGACCCATACTGTATGTGACGGAGGTTAATTATGTTGACCAAAAAAGATCGCCGCGAATTATTATATTGCCTTATCAGGGAACATGAACATGTTAGAGTGGATTCTTTAGCCAAACATTTTAATGTCACACGTGAAACCATACGCAGCGATTTAACTTTTCTGGAGAAAGAAGAGTTAATTGTACGATTTCATGGTGGGGCGAGATTAGCTGCTATCGCCGCCAAAGACAAAGGCATTGATGCTGAAAAAAGAAATATTTCCGCATTATTCAGGACAATAAAAACTGAACAGGATGGTGCAATGAACATTAACAAAACGAATGTGAACCGAGGAAAGGTGTGTATTCTCGGATCTTTTAACGTTGACATCGTTGCGCGGGTTGATCGTTTCCCCAAAAGTGGTGAAACCCTTATCGCTATCGAGAATACCCTCGGTCCAGGTGGGAAAGGATGTAATCAGGCGATGGCGGCATTTTATGCCGATGCCAGAGTGCATTTCGTCGCCAAAGTCGGTACCGATCAGTTTAGCCAATTTGCCCGTAACCACTTTAAATCCTCCGGGATGGATTCCTATACCCTGTATCAAACCGCTGAGTATCCTACCGGCAGCGCAGTGATATATGTTTCAGAACAAGATGGCGAAAATATGATCGCGATTGCCCCCGGCGCAAATCAAGCCATCACAAAAGAGGAGATTTATGAATTACTGCCTGAACTTGAAAGCGCTACAGTGAGTTTGATGCAGTTGGAAAATAATCTCGACGCCGTATTTAGCATGATCGAACTGGCACATTCGCTCCATAAGACGGTGATCGTCAATCCTGCGCCATTTTCACCTGAAATTATCCCTTATCTGAATAAGATCGACATTCTCACGCCAAATGAAACCGAAGCCAGCCAATTATCCGGTATAGAAGTCACAGATATTGACAGCGCCAAACGAGCGGCAGAGATCATTATGGCGATGGGGGGGAAGACCGTCCTGATTACGCTGGGAAGCCAAGGGGTCTTGATCGCCAATAATGGCAGCTATACGCATTTAGCCGCCTTTCCCTGCGTGGTGGTTGATACCACCGGTGCGGGTGATTCATTTAACGGCGCTCTGGCCGCATCGCTGGCAAATGGCAAGGATTTGCTGAGCGCCGCCTATTACGCTGCGGCATTTGCATCGTTAGCGGTCGAGCGTGAAGGCGCTGCAAACATGCCCAGTCACCAGGCAACATTACAACGTCTGTCCCACTACCAATCCTCTCTCGTCTATTAAAAATACGTCCAACGAGGTCAATTATGATTAAGGCAATTTACGATACGGATCCGGGTGTTGATGATGCCGTTGCGTTACATTTCGCCGCAGAAAGCCAGGATATTGAATTAGTAGGGATTACCACGATTTTCGGTAATAACACCATTGATGTCACCACAAACAACGCGTTATTTCTGAAAGAGAAACTGGACATTGGATGCCCGGTGGCGCGCGGTTGTGCCGCGCCGTTGGTGATTGCGCCCAACCCGCCTTCTGTAGTGGCACATGGCAACAATGGGCTGGGCGATGCGTTTGAGGTGACGACGCAGACGCAGTGCGATCCGCGTCATGCCGCACAATTCATCATCGATACGGTGCGCGCTAACCCCGGTGAAATTACCCTCATTGCGGTGGGGCCGCTCACCAACCTGGCACTGGCCTGCCGCTTGGCGCCTGAGATTGCTTCTTTGATCAAACAGGTGGTGATCATGGGCGGCACCACGTTACGTAACGCGCATTTCGGCAATAAATCACCGGTGGCCGAAGCCAATATCCATCGCGATCCCCATGCTGCGCAAATCGTGTTCAATAGTGGGCTGCCGTTAACCATGGTAGGTCTGGATGTCACCCATGAAGTGCTGCTCGACAATACGCGTTTGGCACAGTTGGCCCACCACGCGAACCCCCATAATCAGCTGTTGTTCCGCATTGTTCAGCACTACATCCGCTACGCCAAGACACGTTACGGGCTGGATGGTATGCGGCCGCACGATCTGCAAGCGTTTATCTGCGCGATTCATCCTGAGTTTTACCACACCATCAGCGGTAATGTTCAGGTGGTGATGGAAGGGCCGGCGGAAGGGCAAACCCTGCACTATTTCGGCGAACACATGAAAGGGCGCGAGCACATGAGCGTCACCGAGGTTTGTGTCAGCGTCGATGCGCCACGGGTCGCGAACTGTTATTTCGATACCTTGCTCAACGTTCCCCAGTAAGGAGCTTTTGTTATGCAACTGACAATGGCAAGCAAAGTGGGCCCGCTGTCTGTCGCTACGCTTTTGATGGTGGCAACGATGGCGATATTGGCCGTGCTGTATCTGTATGCGCCCTTGAACACTTTCATTCTGGTGTTTTCCTTTGTGGTGATCTTCCTGGTTGCCAGAGGGATCGCCGCAGGGTGGTATGCGCAGGCGGTGGTGCTGATCGGTGGCGTCGCGTTATTGCTGGCGACCGCTTATCTGCTTCCCGGCGTCGCTATCACCAGCAAATCGTCAGGCTCGCATCTGTTGGATGTGTTTGTTGCCATCAAACAAACCTTTAGCCAACAAGCAGCAGGGTTAGGGCTGACTATCATGGTCATTGCGGGTTTTTCCCGTTATATGAACGAGATAGGAGCCTCGGACAAGCTGGTGGAGATTTGCGTTATTCCATTACGCAGAGTGCAATCGCGCTATATTTTGTTGGGGCTAAGTTATGTGGTGATGCAGGTACTGGCGTTGTTTATTCCCAGTGCGTCTGGTTTAGGGCTGCTAATGATGGCAACCATGTACCCTGTGTTGCGTAGCGTCGGTTGCAGCAAAGAGTCGGTGGCGGCGGTGATTGCCTCTGGCGTCTGCATCGATTTTGGTCCGGCGGCGTCCAGCATGATTGTAGGGGCCGAGGTGGCGAAGGTCGATCTGTTTGGCTTTTTCGTTTACCAGCAACTTCCCGTCGCCGTGGTGTTGATCCCGTTTATTGGCGTGATGCACATGATTATGCTGCGTTACTGGGATAAAAAAGCCGCCACGCAAGAGAATGGCAGCGACAATGAGGTCATGTCAACCAAGCCGAGTGATAAAAAGGATGTGCCGACATTCTATGCTCTGCTGCCTGCCATTCCGATGTTTTTGCTGTTCATCTTCTCGGAGCTGTCAGAGGGGATCTTACCTGTCTGGATGCGTTTCCATGTTGATGTGGTGTCTGCGTTGCTGTTTTCTTTTGCGTTGTCACTGCTGGTAGATATTGCGATGGGGCGCAATGTTAAGCAGGCGTTGGCAAAGGTTTCTGCACTGTTTGATCAGATGGGCAAAGCCTTTATTGCGATTGTCTCTATTATTTTCTGTGCGCAGGTGCTGGCGACAGGCATGATGAAAATCGGCGTGATCAATATTCTGTTCAACATGGTGCCCACCGGTAACCATACGATGATTTTGACCGTGGTTATCTTTAGCAGCCTGATCTTTTTCGGTTCCGTCTTGCTGGGCACCGGCACCACCTTTAATGCCTTTGCGCCCGTAGCCGGAGAAGTGGCGAAAGTCGCGGGCATTCCAATGGCGGGGATCTTAATTCCTATGCAGTTTGCCAGCTCGTTCGGGCGGACGTTGTCACCGATTGCTGGGATTGTTCTCGCGGTGGCAGCCATGGTGGGAATTAGCCCAGCAGAGATTGTGAAACGTAACCTTGTGCAGATGGTTGCCGCGTTCGTGTTCTCCATGCTTATCAGTTTTATCCTGACCTGATACCCCACTAAAACACGGTTAACAGATGAGTGAATGATGCCGGTGACGAATGTGACCGGCATTTTTTTGAACACTCATGTCGGCTGCTTGAAAAGTGGGGCTGTTCGTTACCCTCACGCCATGCAATGATGGATGCCGTGATAAGCCCAAGTGGCAAGACCATCAGCCGATTGAGGTTTAGCGCGTTGTCAAAAACATCTCCCTCAATAGTTGAACAAAGGTCTGCCGGCCAGTGAGGTGGGATACAGCGAGTACAGGAAACTAATGCCCATTTAGGGATAAAAGGCGGTAGCGAGCGGACACAGTGCTTTGTTGGCGGGCGAGGCTGTCGAATGCCTTACCCGATCAAGGGGTTAAACGTGAAGTTGAAACACACGTTGAGTGCGCCCTAAGCTAAGTTACTGACACATATTAATTATTTTATTTTCAACAATATCCCCAATATTGTCTTTAGTTATGAATCGCTCATTCTCTCTATTTTTTCAAAAAATTTTTCTTCGACCGATTCTATGAATAAACGCGCTATAGGGCTTCTCAGCGCCTCTATTGGGTCTTGCTGCTTCTGCTTGAGAATAGCGATTTGAACTCTTTTATTTATACGCGCCAGAACATGTGTCAGGAGAGTGTCGATTACATGTCTACTCGCTGTCGCTAGTATGACGTGGTTGAAGTTCTTTAAATGAGTCATGGTAACTTACACAAGCACGACGATCAGCACATGAGAGGCATCACATGTCTACGGCTATATTTTCAAATACACCGATATGGGTATGGATTCTTTTTGTTTTTTTAATAAAGAGAGGTGTATCTGCACTACACCCCCGGGAAACCACCTTAAACAGGCTATTCATAATACCCGTATTATTTTTATCAGCAGGTCTATACCATCTAATTGGATTTAACCTTTACCCCACAATATTAACATATGCAATCACTTTAATTACATCATGTATTATTAGAGTATCATTTTTACGGCTTTCCCCTGTTGAATACAATGCATCTACCAGGTTGGTTACTCGCACGGGAAGTCCTTTTGTTCTTATCCTAATCCTTGCTTCTTTTGCTTTTAAATTTTCTATGACCTACTTTATGGAAAATGACTCGATGTTATTAATGAGTTTTACATTTCAATTCTTATGGGGAGCAGGTTCGGGCATTGCTACAGGTTTATCTTGGGGTGGCTTATTGTATGTGATATATAAGATAAGAGAGAAAACCAACACGGCACTTCCTAATTCTTGATACCGAACTTGTTTTAAATAACAAGGTGTCGGGTTAAATATTTATCCCTGGCACACCCGTGAATAAAAAAATGCCCCCTTACTCGTTGGGTGTCCAACTTTTGGAGTGTAGTTCAAAAAGGCTTTCCTGCGTATTTAAGACCATATTGTGGCTTTTGGTGACGAATCGCCATCTGATTAGTCGTGAATTCTAGAATCAAGCAGTTTATTCTGGTGCCATAGTGGTGCACCTTAAAACTCTTAACGGAGAAATAAACCAGCGGCAATCGCTCGCGCTTTTCCGATGTCGTTTGTTTCTGTTGAAGCGTGAATCTCACTCTGTCACGTGTAGAGACAGTATCGGGAGGGAACTGCAATACGGACAGCATAAATACCGCTGCTACGGCGATACAAATTATCACGTTGCGCCATCGGCTGTATGACCTCTATGTAGTAGAGGCTACGCGATTTCACTCTGAATGGATTTAATGATAACTAAATCAATAAGATAGAAGTTAATGGTGCGATAATAGGAGTCGAACCTACGACCTTCGCATTACGAATGCGAAAAAATCATTATTTACTTCTATTCATTAACGTCGATTAAAATTAAAAAAATATTAAAAACAATAAATTAAATAAAATCACACATATGTTAGCATGGATAGCTATTGACCTTAATATCTGTCAAATGCTTACATATAGCTTACATGAAAGTTCGTGTAATCGAGTGAAAATTAATGTCTAACTCTAATCGCATCAAACTCACGACCAGTGTTATCGACAAAGCCAAAGCTGACGCCAACAAAGTGCAAACCTTCTACTGGGACAGTGAGGTGCCTGGTCTAGGGTTACGGATTACCGCAACAGGAGATAAGGCATTCATATTCCAAAGCCGGGTCCATGGTAAGTCATTGCGAATTACTATCGGCAGTGTAAAAGTGTGGCGTCTGGATGGCCCCGCAGATAGCCCAGAGAACAATGCCCGCAAGGAAGCTCGTCGCTTACAGGCTCTGTGCGATACAGGTATAGATCCACGAGAAGCCAAAGAGGAACGTCGTCAAGCGGCAGAAGAAAAACTCAGGCAGGCTGAACGAGAAACTACCCCGCTTGGGGTTGCATGGTCGGCTTACATAGAACACCTGAAAACTACTCGCAGCCCAAAAACGGGAAAACCACGTTCACCCCGCTACATCACCGACCATATCAATCTATCTGCCCCTGGTGGTAAAACAAAAACCCGAGGTAAAGGCAAAACGGTTGCTGGTCCCCTAGCTTCTTTAATGCCCTTGCGTCTCAAAGAACTCAATGCGGCTAAACTCGCCGAGTGGCTACAATATGAAAGTATTGAACGCCCCAGTGTCGCAGCCCACGCTTATCGTTTGCTGCGTGCTTTTTTATCTTGGCTTGAACAAAGCCCATGGTCTGGTTTGGCGGACAAAAACGTATGTCAGTCCCATGAAGTAAAAGAACACTTAGCTCGTGCTGAAACTAAAGACGATTGCTTACAACGAGAACAACTAGCCAACTGGTTCACAGCAGTTCAACGACTTAGCAACCGGACAATTTCTAACTACTTGCAAATCCTACTGCTGACTGGCGCTCGCCGAGAAGAACTGGCGAACCTGAAATGGAATGACATTGATTTTAAATGGCACAGTATGACTATCAAAGACAAAATCGAGGGAGAAAGGATTATACCGCTAACGCCATATGTTTTAATGTTGGCGCACAGTTTACCACGTCAAAAGTTGAACGATGGCATAACAGATAACCCCTACGTTTTCGCCAGTGCCCGCAGTACTGATGGACGCATCAAAGAACCGCGTATTGCGCATAATCGAGCATTGGAAAATGCAGGCTTACCACACATCAGCCTGCATGGATTAAGAAGGTCTTTCGGGACTCTTTCCGAATGGATTGAAGTACCAGTGGGGATTGTTGCTCAAATCATGGGCCACAAGCCCAGCGCGTTAGCTGAGAAGCACTACCGTCGTAGACCAATAGATTTATTGCGCAAATGGCATACAAAGATTGAACAATGGGTACTTGAACAGGCTGGGATACTTTTTGTCACACCTGAAAAAGAAAAAACACATATCCGTTTGGTTGAAAACTCATAAACGAGAATTTAAAAATGAAAGTCCGATTTATCGACATTATGATGATCTTTGATATAGAACCTTGTGATTGTAACGATTGGCCTGCACCAGGAATGATCTTAAAGGAAGATGGTATATGGATAACGCCTCCTTCAGAAATAAACAAAGAGATAAGAGACTCGTTAACAAAAGAGGAACTTTACGCCTTAACTGAACATCCAACAGGAGATTACACAAAACCGGCGATTTTTATTCCATGCGAAAGAGATGATCTAGTTGATTTTCTTGTTGATAACGATTTTTTCGGTTTTGGATTAATCACGAAGATAGAAAAAGAAGGTGAAGATCTCGAGAGACTCGAAATTAACAAAAGCGGCAATAATAAAAAAGCAAAAGAAATGCGTATAGCACATTACAAAAAGGAAATGGAAAAACTTCGAGAATTGACTAGAATAGAATTAAAAAAACAAGTAGATGACTATTTCTCCTCCACAAGTAAAAATGGGGAAGATAAAAAAACCAGCATAGCTCAACATCACGAAATGCTTATTCTTAAAGCCATTAGAAATTTAGGACATGAGCCATTGAAGATCTACCAAGAAAACGGAAAACCGGGAATCAAAAATGAAGTATGGAACAAACTATCTAGTGAGTTCAGCCGCAAGGAAACTTTTGAATATCGATGGAAAAACATGAGAAAGAAAGGGAAAATCAAAAATCAATAATAATACTATTGAATATTTGTATTAGCTCAGATTTAAGCTGACTGAGCTATGTTCTATAACACTATTAAACCAGCCAGTCGGTAACGAACGAAAATCTGATAATGAAATAAAAAAACCAAACAGCATCTAAGTGTCGCTCTTGCTGTAAATTTTCACTATCTACATCAGGTGCCACTGCATTATATTTCAATTTCGGGCGGCTCTTCATCAAATATTTCTATCCATTGCGATCTCCAGGTATTGCTCAGAGAAAACTTTCTGAATTTAGGATGCAAATCAGTTCTGATCAGTAACCATTCCTGTCTAATTAATGAATTAGATCGCAATGCACGTGAGACATTATTTGGATATTTTTTATTATCTTCATTTACAATGTGATCGTTTATCGTCTCGGTAATCTCAGTACCAATGCTTGTCTCAAATCCAAGATACGACCTTATCACTAGTGCAACAAAAATAAGAGGAATGTACTCACTACCATAAGACATGGCTTTTTCAAGGTTTAACGGTTTCAATGACGGCGGGATATCTCTTTCTTCACTCAATGAGCTGTTTTTTTCGCTATCATCGTCGAAATTGAAAGATAAATTACCATAATCATTTTTTTCACGATAAGAGATAATATTGTCATTATTACCGACATTGTGATTAAACGATGCTACCAGCCTAGTTATTCTCTTCTCAGTTAAAAGTACATCCGTCTGAGTTTTTAGCAATGATAATGATAGTTTTTCTCTTTCATACTCTGCTGATAAATATTTTGATATCAGAACTGGCATTTGACTCTCTTCAACCAAATCTATAATCTCATGGTTGGTATTTATACTCTTATCATTATAGATTGCAGATACCACTCTGGTGAGTTCTTGTTTGGCTTCATTATAGGGTTTCTTTTCATGGAAAGGTAGATAAAGGGATGTCAGCGACAGATAGATAGATGTGTGACAGATATCCAGTATCAGACAGGTGCCTAAAGGTGATATACGGAAAGTATGTGCTGAACGAACATTGTACTCAATGTTGAAATCGCTGTCTGATGGAAGCTCAATACACTCAATGATCCTTTCTTTTACAGAATTTTCAATTGCCTTACTGATCCAGTCCTTTTTATACCCGTATAGAGATGCGAACCGGATGATCCGTTCAAAGCTAATCCCTTTTGCGATTTCGCCTGGTGAAACAGCGTCGTTCAGGAAGTAGAGTATTCTCAACTTCAAGAAATAGCACTGGTTTACGTTTTGATATGGCAGGTACACATTTGGAATGTATGCTTTCTCTGTATGATCGGGATGATATGTTAGTGTAGATATAATATCCTTTTTACGCCACAGTGATGCATTTCCGAGTTGATAATGCACGTGTTTTATCAGTTGATAGAAGTTTCGAATGTTATGCCAGGATACGGAGGATAATATTTCCAAAATTGGCATGCCTTCAGTTGATAACTGAAGGTTTTTTCTCAAAACATCGGCGTAAAAATTCATCTTATCCAAGAAGTCTTCAAGTTGATACTTTTTCCTCCAGTCTTTGAGCCTGAAGTCCTCGCTCAGGTATTCTTTGATATACTTTATTCTGGTCGATATTAATTTGTTAAAGTCTGGTGATTTCAGGTGTATTATTTTATCTTCGGGCCTGACGTCCAGAAAACCTTTGTCTTTATTTTTAAAGAAGGTGAACTCTCTGAGTGTGATGATGACTGTAGCACCTGACGCCAGTGTTATTAAATGTGATAAAGCGTAAATTTCTTCCTGAAAAGCTTCAGAGGCTCTGTCTACATTATCAATAACAATAATGACAGATTTGTTCTCTTTAACGCGTTTTTTGAATATTTTTAATACCAACTCTTGCTTATTAGCACTTTCCCGCTCCAGAAGTTCTGCTTCTTTAAGCATAAACAGTTCAGAATTTTTATTAAACAACTCCTTGTATGGACCATTCTTTAGGACTTTAATTTCATGTGCGAACGTGATGCGAAGTTCATCTAAGCTAAACTCATCCTCATAATCGCTCTTTATTTTATCATGTAAGTAATTGAAAACAACATTCTTCGCGTCAATGTTATTTTTTGATACGTCGTTAATTAAATCGATGATAATGGGGGTTGCATATATGTTTTTTTGCTGCCTGGCTTCGACTAAACATTTTGTTACTAGGGTTGTTTTCCCACAACCAACTGCACCAGTAATAATGATAACTTTACCGGCATTATGTTCCAGAATGAATTCCTTTCCTTCAGAAGGTGAGAGATCTAACGCATCATTAGGTAAAAAACTGGGTTTAGTATCCTTTAGTGCTCGTTTTATTTCCCCCTTGAACTGGTCCAACTTAGAGTCACTTACGAAGCAATGTTCCAGCATTTTTCGTTGATTTTTTTCTGTTATCTGAGAGAAAAAATTTTCATAAAAATCATCGATCCATTCGTTGTCTTTATTACTGTCCCAAGTGAAGTCATGAATATGATCTTTTAACATGTAGCACACTTCTGATGGTACATGATTCAATTCCGAAAGGTAGCTTTCCAAATTGTTCTTTTCTGTACTATCTTTGGATATGAGGTTATACATGAGATCAAATGAAAATTCACCGCCAAAAACATTCCCAAAATAAATGCCTTTCATCGAGTCTGTCGTTTTTCCAGGTTTTGGAAGCATGGGGCAAACAAACCATTCTGCACCATTTGTGATTAATGCATATTGAACAGCTTTTTCAACACAATATCTTTGTGCCTGATCTATTACCTCTGATATTTTTTTCTTAAAAGCTTTTTTGAGATAAGAGACAGTATATTCGTTTGATGTTAAGGAGCTTGTTGGCAGACCAAATGTCGCTCCGATTTTTTTTGCTTCAACAACAAGCCGAGGAGTTCTTTCCGTGCTCAATATATAATCGGCATATCCTGCCGTTCTGCAATAAGCTTCCGGTATAAACTCTTCTTTATTCCAACCCAGTATGTTCAGTATCTCATCGATCACCAGCAAGCGACTTTCGGCTTCATTCGCTTCAAAAAGAGTATCCTTACGAGCGATATAGCGTTCCTGAACTTCCTTGAATTTTTCGAATGCCTTTTCTCTGCCCATAGATGGCCTCGATAAGAATAATGAAAAGTTTTTTCTTGACTTCAATAGCTCATACTTGATTGTAGAGGATCTATTCCTTACTGCGCGTTATACTTATCAATCCGACTTACTGTTTTGTGACGCCTGTCTCATGGAACACGCTTTGCATTTTAGCTTGCAGGCAATTGCACGATTCAGACAAGAGACCACTTATCTGTATATGTTTTATAATCTGTTATCGTATTTTTCTGGCTTCACTGAAACAGCCTCTGCTCCATTTTTCAAGCGCTGCTGCTACCGAGCCTGTTAAGGGTTCAATCATCCTCCTCAGGCGAAATAACCTTACTGAAGCCATAATAATCCTGTTGAATATCTCATGACGTGAAGCGGACGTTTATGCTAGTTTGCCCATTCAATATCAGGGTTACTATTCGATATATCATGTTCAAGAGGATAACTTTATTATTAATGGATTTAGGTAAATTTTTATTACAAAATAGGCTCCACCTCCACAATAAAAATCATTCTCTATGCAGTATGCTAAGTTTTTCTGGTAAAAATCACTTACTTTCGGCATCATCAAATTTTTCACTCCAATATTGCCGATGATTTATCAGATGAGCGATTAACGGCCAGCTTTGCTTATCTTTAGGTAACCTGAGATATCTGCCATTTAACTCTGCATATTCTGTCCCTGCCAACCGTTCTGATATCCTTATTTTCAACTCGGTATCAATCCAGAGTAAACCGCGGTCAAATAGAGTATGGATATCTGTTTTCAGTAACAGCCCATGCTGCGCGCGGGTATGCCATGCGCCTGCATAAGGGGTAATATGTGCAGCCTCGAGCAACACTTGAATCGAACAGCCCGTTACCGCACATTTCCCCTCATAGGCTTCAACAAGCTTTCGTCTGAATTCTGGTTGCCCTTCTCGAACAACGGCCTCACGTAATGCCTTGAGGCGGAAGTCACCTTCCTCATCAGGTGATTCATTGAATAATTCATCTCTCGCTTCAAGCACCATCCGATCGGCTGGCCTTGGGGCTACAATCTGTATAGGCGTCTTACCATCATCGCCGATATCCCATGTGCCGTGCAGCTCCAGCACATACTCTTCATACCGTGTATTTCGTAGATTTCCGCTACGGAATAACAAATCGTATGGATTACCTAGGTCAGTCCGGGCGCTTTTCCGGCTACCAAGATATCGATACCGGGAATTGCTATTGACGGTTAATGCATCCAACTGAATACGAATTTCGGTCTCCTTCAGAGGGACGTTACTGTTTCGGATCCACTTAACAATATTTGCAGCAGAGGCGGATCTTAGTTGTGTCACGGCATACCATACACAAAGATATTGCGGAAAATGCATTTCTTCAGGAATGATACCCGGTACATCAGCTGCATATGTTGAGAAATTATGATGACGCATCCATTCCCCCCACTGGCGTGAATGTGTGCTAATTCCTATGCGATGAGGTTCGCGTTTGGCAATTTCATCATTGAATTCCTGTCGGGAAGGTGCTCGACTGAGTTTCTGATAAAGCTCATCACAGCAGTCCCACACTGCTCGTACTAACGGCCCATGTGGGTATCCATCTTTGCTTAAACTCATTGTAGTGTCCTATAAACGTACGGAAAATCGAACTGATAACAGAAGGGCAGGTAATTAAACAGATGCGGCGTTTATTAAAACTCTTCGCGTCAGGACGTGCTACTTATGGACATAATTACCTACACCTAACTAAATACGATGTACGCTGTGATAATCGTGTCTTACCTCACATAAAAGCTTACTATCCTACAAAAAACCACTCACGTTTCTTGACGTGATATGGAATGCCCGATCCAGTTCAGCGCCCGACTGAATAATGTACGCCGTGAGATCGAGCCTCGTAAGCCCATGCTGCGCACGTAACGTTGCTAGGTCCCGCCAGGTAAGCACGCCACGCGCATTCAGTTCGCTGTCAATCAGTGTCCATATTGATGCAGGGACATGGTGTTCTTTGAGCTGTCGGAACGTATGGTTATCGTTCACGATTAACCAACCCCACCCACGGGCGTGCGCCCAAGCGCGCCCTGCAACAGCCTTTGCCCGGTTGAAACTCAACGCCATGTAGTCAGTCGGTTTCACCTCAACAAGTAAGCCCCGTCCGTCCACTGTGGCAACGAACAGATCCGGATAATACTGAAATTCTTTACCGTTGTAGGTATAGGGGATCACGACAGGCTGTTCCTGATAGTAAGCGACCCGCTCGCTACGCTCCAGCAACGATAAAATATTAAATTCCAGTCCGGATTCGAATTGCACCATTCGGCCGAGTTTGTGTGAGTAGAAGCCACCGGCAATATCCGAATCGTTGACTATCCTCTGCGCGGACAGCTGTGTGGCAGGTGGAGGGGGTTCTGTGACCAAAGGCCAGTCGCTGTACTTTAACCAGTCGTTTAAGACAGATTCAATCCTTTCCACTACGACGGAACTCTGGTCCAGCTCACACAATCGCATTTTCTTTGAACGCTCAAGGCGTGGCAATCGCGCCACGATCTCTAAGACCCGTCGTTTGGGAAAACCAGCTGTGCAAAGAATGAACCTTGCTGCCAGTCCTTGGGAAATCATGAAATCACGACGAACGATATTAACTAACCACTCAACCAGATCATCAGGGGAGTTTGAAATGGGTTCCAGCAGCTTTTTGAGAGTAGCACCGGGTGTTCCTTCGATACGAGCTCTTGCTGCTAACCACCGAAACCCGCGCTCTTGAATCTGGCGCACTCTCTCACCGGAAATGTCCCATTCCGCGCCGATCTCTGCTAGGGTAAGCAGTTCCTCCATTCCGAGACGCTTTTCAAGCACATTGCGAACGCGTTCCCTAGATATACCTGTCACCGCAGCACTGACGAGCATCGTCACATCGGAACAGCTGGTGTTATTAACCGAAGGTTCTGCGTTTGCCGTGAATGTTTCTCTCAGATCGCCAGCTTGAGTATCATCGTCTGTTTTCGACACCGTTGCATCTGACAATACAGATTGTCCCATGGGCGTCGGGCGGTTCTCGGGGTCTAGGACCGGTACATCGCGCACGGGAGCACCTACAGCCGGGCAAATGGCGGCAACCATCAATTGCCGATCTACTTTTTCGGCTTCATGCAGATACCGTGCAAGTACATCAATAGACTGAGTGTGGCTATCAGGAAGCAGGGAGGGAGGAATCAAACGCATCGCTGCCCAGCTTATACCTGCACACGTGCGCTGATGGTGGTCGGCAAGTTCCGTCAGTGATAATCCATCGATGATCCCCTTAATCAAGGTATGAAACTCTTCATTCTCCCATGGAGCACCATGCCTCTTAGGAATGCGATTAGTAGCTTCATGCACTGATTCAGGCCTAGTCTCATTCATAATCGTTTACTGCCTCCAAAGGGCGGGGATCTCAGAAGCGCTAATCTACAGTAACACCGATAGTCCGATAAGAGCGTGAAGCGGGCGTTTTTTTAGGCATTGAGGTTGTTTACTGCATTTGGTAACCCCCATCAAACAAGGCACAGTTACAGTGCGCCCGGCAGGTGGGCAGCCCGGACGTAGCGGCGGTGGTAAGTATGTTTGCCGAAGTGAACGTGGCGATTGTCGGCATCGGCAAGCTTGAGCCGTCGCCGCTGCTGAAAAACTCTGGCAACTACTACAACGAAGATATGCTTAAACTGCTGTCTGAGCGTGGTGCGGTGGGGGATATCTGCCTGCATTACTACGATGCGCAGGGTAAGCAGGTACTGAGCTAGGAAAAAGATCCCGTTATTGGCATGGAACTGTCGCAGATCCGCGCCTGTCCGCAGGTGATCGCCCTGGCGGGGGATTATATAGATGTGCTGATCACCGGCTACCCGACAGCGCGGAGTTTGCTGAAAACGGATTTAGGCTAATGTATAGGATGGGTAAGATGAAGTTGATACCCATCCTGGTTTTATACCTGAATATATTATTCTATATCATTCATTTCTCTGATTAACATGCCGCTTGACGTCAAAACATCAGAGATTTTAATTTCATCGTGGGAACTTTTTGAAAAAGTCGGCTGAATAATAACTTTTTCTAATACAGCAATGAATTCACTGAATGTTTCATCAAGATTAAGATACTGGCGGCAGCATGCAATGAAAATAGTGGGCTCCTCAACTTCATCCAGTTTTAAAACAAAACGTCCGAACTCCTCTGCTATAGAGTGGGCTTTATCTTCAATTTTATACGAAGCTATTTTTTGGACAATGGTAAGGATGGTAAGATCTACCGGCCACTGCGCTCTTTTTTTATATTTACCCACACTTTCAGTCGCAAGAAAATATAAACCAAGCTGTGTTCTAAGCTTCTCTTCAAGGCCGAAGTATTGAGATGGCAGAGCCACCCGTAAGTTTTTTATCTGCGGCACCGTCTTCCATTCCCAGCCATCTTCAGTACTCACTTCTGTACCAAGCACATGGAACTGATCCAGACTTTCAACGATTTTAAGTAGCTTGCAAACGGCTTCATCAAGAATGATGGTTTGCCCTTCTTCGGTATTCTCACCCGGAGGATCATAGGCTAACACCTTCAGACGGCTGCCAGCATCAATGCATGTGTGTGTACATACATTTGTTTTCACCTGCTTTCGGGTTAAAGTGGGTGAAGCCCATGCAAGTTGCGTTATAGCGCCAAGCTGCAGTAAACCTTCCTGAATCCTTTTATGACGCCCGGCATCCGTGCCACCTTTACTTTCAAAAATATGCCATTCTCCACTGTCAGACTCAATAAGATAGTCGGGTGACTTTTTGGTGGTTAAAGGATTTGTTATTACAGAAGGAGACAAGCCTTTAGTATAAATGCTGGTATGTAACATAACATTAATTTTTTCACCCGCAGCAGCAAGCCAATGATACGCCGCAATGAAACTTCCTATACCACCTGCTATAAATGAGATTGCAACTTTTTCTGAAGGTTCTATTTTTGAATAAAATTCTTGCGTGAAATAAGCATAATTTTCATCGACTTTGATGCATGAAGCCACCATTAATAATCTTTTGAGTAAATAAGACGCAAGTTCAAGTGACTCTTTATGATTCAGAAGAAGATGAGAGGACCACATTCCTGTACGACCGTACCCACACTCAAGTGCAGCATGTACAATTTGCGGCAGGAGTAGTGCGGGGTAACGCGCTGAGAGATTTTTTTTAGGACCACTTCCGAATGGGACATTTGTCGTCTTCGTAAAAGAATTTTTTAAAAAATTTGCTGGTTTGCTTTTATCGTAAACCTTTTTGGTTGGATCTTTTTTGTCCGTTACCTGTTTAGGTCTTGGCTTTGCCCCGTTTATTTTAGGTACGTAAAATTCGAATATATTTCCTTTGAACGGTTTTGATGAAGTTTTTGCTTTTGCCACAGTCATATCCTTGTGAGAAGAAAAATCTCAAACCAGAATCAATCTAATAAATTTTAAGCAGATAAATTTCATCACACTGCTCAAAACAATTACTACCAGAGTAAACTCATTTTTGTTCTGGTCCATAATAATATTGCTATTTTGTGACTACTGAAGTTAGTAGGGGGCGTATTACGATCTCATTGCAGGGCGGGTTTGAATGTGTTGCATCGTGCAGTGGGAGTTTTGAGTTTATCACTCCCCCAGAGGCAGGGTTAGCGATACTAACCCTGCCGTGAGTGGCTATTTCTCCCCCACCACCACCTTCTGCGCTACCACTGCCGCCTTCTGCTGCACGCGGTTTTGCACCGTTGGTGACACTCGCTTACGCCCACCATCACTAGCCCGTCCGCGAGGAAGTCAATCAGCGCCTTGCTGGTAATGGACTTTCAAACGATCATCCTCAACAACATCCTCCCGCAAGAGAGCGTTGGAGACGTTATTCGTAACACCGCATCACTGATAGCCGCTGCGCGCACCGCAGAAGTACCGGTCATCTATGTCAGCGTTGGATTTCGTAAGGGATACCCTGAAGTCAGCCAAAACAACACGATTTTCTCGTCGATTAAAAACAATGGGATTTTTATGACCGGCAGCAACGGCGCGGCTATTCATGCTGCTGTTGTTCCGGCTGAAAATGAGATCATCATGGTCAAACGCAGAGTGAGTGCTTGCTAAGGTTTGACAAGCTTTTGGCCTGGATTACCGTCTGGTGGTTGCGAGCGATTGCTGTGCAGATCCAGATAATGGCATTCATTTATTTTTACTCGAAAAAACCTTGTCTCAACACGCCATTGTTATCTGTTCATCTGAAATATCAGAGCATTGTACGTAGATAAGCTGACTCTCCAACGCCATAACGTTCTGCGTGGTACGAGAGATAGAGGGCCTGGCATAATTGAGCGGAATGCCAGGTAAACGTCAGCTCCTGGTACAAAGCGGATACTAAACTATCACGAGTTTGTCGCTTGGTACTTGCCTGTTCTAGGTGCTGCGCGTTGGTATAATTTATATATATAGCGCGACGAAAACGTCCCTCCAATCGACTTTGTCGAGCAAAATTTTTGTATCTTTCATCTTCTCCCTACACCAAGTCAAAAATTCCTCTTGGTTTACTTCGTCAGGAGAAAACTCCCAATAAGCGACACCTCGCAACCCTTCATTGTATACGTCCTCCGAGCTGCGTATCCAATCCACTACGCTATCGGTAGGCGTTCGAATGGATCTGGTTGCCTGTGCCAGCTGACTGAACTCTGCCGCGTCTATAGTGTTATGGGCAGTAGAACCAAGCTTCTCAATGATTTGCGCTATAGTTGCAAATATAATCCCTTCTCCGCCGGTATACTGCTGAAATTCCGCGAGTAACTCAGGGTTGGGTAAGCGCACATCTTGTGCCGCCTCGCTAGACCAGCGTATCTCTTTTCCGTTATCGAGAACCACGTTAATCGGCTTGTAGCACCAATCGCGCTTAACGTCGTTGCTAACAAAGAGAGCCTCGTCTTGGCCTATCTCAGCGCAGTAATAAAGTATCTCCTTCCAGATAATGAGATCACCACACTGATTCTGTGATTTGTCTGCATCTTCGCCACCTGGCGACAACCGCAATGCTGTCCGTGCGTCAAACTCCAAATAAGCTTTTTGAGAGAGTGCATGAACATCAATAGGGTTGGAACGCCTAGATAGCAATTCCTCGTAGAATTTCAGGAGTTCGTTCCGATGACCATTGTCATTTTTGGACACTGCCTTCGCAATGTTTAAAATAAAACCCGACGTTTCGGTTAGTTTACTCTCCAAATCAGTTTTGCTGGGATATCCTAAATCCGAAGCGGCAGCACCATCCAATGCACGTGCAGCGCAGTCCCGAACCTCATCTAAGACTATCTGAAGCCTCTTATGCAACGATTTATAGGGAGAAAAGACTTCTGGTTTATCCGAATGCTGGTTGTACTCATGAACAACCCAAGCCGGAATGACTAGACGAGTGTGTAGTTTGAGCAGCCACTTCTGCCATACTGCGGACGCTTGCTCGTTAAGGCCAAAGCTCCAAATCAGAATATTTGTGTCTAGAAAAACAGGGCAGTCACTGTGGAAAAGCGCAGCTAACAGACGGTTTTGCTCAGCCTGAAGCGAAACCGTTACTTGTTTCGGGCGCAACCGGGGCCTGTTTGAAAAACCTGATTCAGGTTTGTCGCTTTCGTTGGTAGACATATGTTGCTTTTCCTAGACCGCTTTTAGATGGTTAAATTCGACCAGAGAAACTCATTGAAAATCTTGATTGGAGTGCTGTAAATGGCTCTGGATAGCGCAATTACCAGACGTTTGTACATGTTCGCCTATTCCGATAACAATTACTCATTAGGCGATTTAGACACCAGGATCATCAATAGGCGCTTTTTCAAATGGCAGTTCCTGGCACAAAGTGGACGTTAAGCTCACTACAATCAAGCTAATTCCCATGGCAAATCACGGCGCCCATTTACTGCTCTAAGAATACCATCGTATCTCAATTGTTGAGCGGCCCAACGAATATCATATTGCCACGTATACAACATATCACCGGAATCCTTGAGCTCTGACTCATAGTTATCCCAAACATATTTTGAGACTTCTCGAGGCCAGGCGCTGCCATTTCGTTCTTGGAGGCACTCAATAATCCATTGTTTCATACTTTCCCTGGTTACCATTACATTTCCTAGTTGAGAAGACTATAACTCTCGGTGGACACATCGCTTTGAGCTACAAGGAATGCGAAGCTGCTTACGAAAAACGAAAACGAGCTTACGCCCCAGTACTCTCTTTCCGCTAGGTGCAGCGATAGACGTTTTTCCGCTCTGCGCTGCATGCAAGTAGCAGTTGGAAAACCGACGCCTAATCACCATTCATTGCATGCCAGTTGAGTGATGACTCAATGAGGCGCCGATATTTGGTATCAACCTGTCGAGGGGCTCGACGAACGTATTGTTCGGCTTTCTGCCGCCTTTCACCGGAAAGCTTTTCCAGATATCCCACGACTTCTTCAGCTGTGGGAAGGATTTCTTCCCCGTTGAATTTGGGGGGCAAGCCAGTCCATATCACATGATTCACTTCGTTTGCGTCAGCCCATTCAGACAAGCTTGGAATTAGTTTTGGGGATGGCTGGCCAGCAGACCATCTGCAAACGTGCTTTTCTACGTTTTTTAGCCTTATGCCCTCACGGCTGCGCAGAGCTTCAATGGCAGAGGTGAGATCAATCGATTTCATTAGCGTCCACATGGAAGGTACCAACCATTCGGTATGGACTAGCACAAGTGTAATACGCCCATCTTGAGATTGACGGGCGAATTCAACAGATATAAACGGGCCATCCTCAGACCATGGTTTTTGAATCGGTAGATCTCTTGGATCCCAAATTAGTGAACCCCATCCAAGACAAGCGATACGAGTCATTATGTCTCCGTTAGCATGGTCAGTTTGAAGGAAGAGTTGAAGATCTCTAGTTGTGACGCATTAGACACGTTCCCAATTGATTAACATATTCCACTGTTTGGAACGTCCCCTTATGGCACTCTGCTGCCCCTCGAAATACCTCCGACAGCTTTGAGCGAGGGGCAAACATTAACATCGTATGTAATTGGCTCGCTATTGATAGACCAGTTGGCCAAGGGTAGATCGCATTTTTACGAACAACCGCATCTAAATCGATAATCTGTGTAGGCCATTGAGCTAAAGAGATACCAGCTCGGCGATTTTTGTCGCGACAACTGCCATTGAGTCTTCCCCTGTATCCAAGCCACTTCGTGAGGCGAGTAAAGGGCTGACATTGCGTAGAGCTTCATACGTCGTGTTATGAACGATTGGAACGAGCTGGTTACCCGCCAAGAGCGCCGAAAGTTCTTTGTCGGCAACACCCTCTTTGGGGAGCCGGTTCAGCAAAGCTGGAGTTACAAGTACAAGCCCGATTCGCGAATTTGCTAAGCCCTTGTCGATGGCACGCATCATAGGAACTCCGAGTCCAAGGTCCTTCTCGCTGAACCAGACTTTGACTCCAGCCGCCACGAGTAAATCGTGTAGTTCTTTGGCTACACCTTGCCGATCGTCCCATGCATGGCACAGGAAGACGTCACGAAGATCAGGTTGTGCCGCTGCTCGCGTTTCAACAGTTTGTCGGATTGGAGTGAGTGACCGCACTTGGGCCGGAGTGTATGATACGGAGGAACCTGCACTCGACCAACGCGGTCTTGAGCTGCTGCCAGATCCCCCTCCACTGCTTAGACTGCCCACGCCACGCCCTTGAGAAGGGGAGTAGGAAGAGAGAGAATATGAGCTTGATCGGTAGCCGCTATAGCGACTACCACATACGGGACAGGCCGCAGCCCCACTCGCTGTGCGGTGGCCCTGTCTTGGGGCGGTGCATCTAGCCATATCAAATCCCTTCTTTTTGTAATTTTATGTTTCGTAAAATTAACCGCTTTGTGGCTGTTTATCAATTAGCCAGCTATGTTTCCTGAATTCGCAGGAAGGTACGGCAAGGGAAATTCTGTATATTTAAAATCGCAACACTCATATTAAGCGCATTAATAACTATTACAGCTTATGGAGTTACCTATCTTATAACAATCAGTTCTTGCTGGTTTTGATGGCTGCGGCATAACTGGCATTGCAGGAGTTGAACCTATTAGCGGGAATGTAGGCATTGCGCCATCAGATGGCCCACAAATATATGTCATGTTGTACCAAGTCACTGGTCCGGGGAAAATATCAGCGAAGAGTCCTCCTGCATTACTGTGGCTAGCCACTGCACGATAAGAGCCATTAGTATTTTCGCAACTCTCTGAAGCATCCTTAAAGCATTTAGCCGAATTACTACTACATTTAACATTCTTCATTACTGAACCATCAGGTGCCCGTGTTTCAGTGACACTTACGCATCCGCCCAGCAACAATGCTATGCCCACAAACAAACTTCTCATTGGATATCCCTTTTATCAAAAAGTATAAAAATCAGACGTGCCCCGCTAAAGCGATTTTTTAGTGTCCATATCGCCCTCAGCAATCACACCGAACAGAAATAATGGCATTAAAACAACAACATAAATTGCATCACAACAACATACTTACTGATGCCACGTTTATAGAAATCTTGGATATAGCAACAATTTTTGACTTGTATCTCGCTAAATACCTTGACCAAACTCAACAAGCTAACCTCAGTAAAAAAGCCCTTCCAACGCAAAACTTACGAGTTGATTCCGCTGCCGTAGAACTTGTTCCAGAAGTCCAGATCTTTCGCTGCTTTCCGTGCGTAAAAGTGTATTGAGGAGTATCGCTCTTTTAAGCGTTGCGCCCCCTGCGCCTGCCGCTCTAACTCGTGGACGGGTACTCCAAGCGCGTAACATTGCATCAGTAAGGGGCTGGCCTTCACCAGTTCGGAAGGCTCGGATTGAGAAGTCATATCGAGCATTTTCAACCTCCGGTAGCTTGTTTTTGATAGACAACAGTGAGGTTTCGATCATAGAACTGATGTTATAAATATCATTACCTGAACGCCAGTTGAGTGGAGGGATCCCCAAAGCACACTCCCCACAACGCTGGCGAGTATGGGGTTCAAGATATTCTGTCGAGCCATGCTTCAGGGCAGATGACAGCATAGCTTCGGTTCGACGGCGAATAGCTATATCAGATAGACCGGCAGGATCACCGATAAATATTCGCCGGGTATTTACCGCATAGTCAGCTACCGCCTGATAAATCGCCGAACCAAACTCTCCTTCAAATAATCGACTAACATCAAACCAGACTTCATCTGGAGTCTGATAAACATAAATTTCTGCCCCCGTTGGCGCAGTAGTGCGTATAAACTCAACACCGTCAGGATTGCAGTTATCATCTAATCGCCTTTCAGTGGAATTAACCGTCGCCCACGGCCATATCACGTCAAAGATGCCTTGCAAAGTACGCAATCCTTTTGTCTTCGGATGTTGGAACAGATCATCTACAGCGGCTAATTCCGTCATAAATTCAGCGGAAAAAGTATCTAAGACATCAACTCTCCGATAAACGGTATCATTGATATTTATCTCTGCCATAATATTAATAACCCTTAGCGCAACGATATTCTTATTAAAAAGAAATTAAAAATCTCATCAAGAACAACCGCATTATTTCGCCAGGTAGTAACAATCTCACCCCATTAAAATGAATAGTATTTTTACCGAATAAAAAACCAAGCCGAAGCATTAATAATGAAAATAAAGAAAATCAAACTGTAGTACGTACCATACGAGTAATACGGCCACCAGCCCTACTGCATACTACACACAACACGATATCAACAATAAAAAATAGATATAAATGATGTTAATAAAGTGATGAGTTACCCTGGTATATGGCGCAAAAATAATTTTTATGAAGGTTCCAGCATAGTTAAATTTTGATTATTTATTTTAGAAACTTATCATTCTACAAACCACACATATTGCGAGTTGTCTTTCTCTCAGCTCCATCTCATTGCACAAGCTACCGCCCAAACCACCGACGTTGACATCGCTGGATACAAAACCAAAGAGTCTGCCTGTAACGTAATCATCATGAACACTTTAACAATTGCTATACGGCCAAAAAATCCAACTATAGTTGGAAGACAAAGATAACACTAAACGATGAAATTTCCAACAATAGTTAGAATTGGTTGGAGAATTCATTGGACATCGCAACAACGTTCGGACATGTACTGCGCCAGTTGCGTAAAGGCGCAGGGCTCACACAAGAACAGTTAGGTTTCGAGGCTGAGCTGGAACGTAACTACATTAGCATGCTCGAACTGGGACAACGCCAACCAACCTTGGCAACGATATTCAAACTTTCAGGCCCACTGAAAACCGCTCCATCTCAGATTGTCGCACTGGTAGAAGCGGCAATTCCCGATGAGATTGCTGACAAGAAAACGAGGAAATAACCGCCACACATTGGGCACCATCCCGCTAGCAAACTTGGTTCCCCCCATTCAGTAGCCGCTTAGGGTTAAAACACACAGCCATAGATCACATTAGAGAACGCCTAGAAGTAGAGACGTATTGATTTATTTCACTTATTATTCGTTTTTGAGGTTTAGATGCTTTTAGCTATAGCTTGGCATTGACTCAGACAAAATACTAATGCGTCGTCGTCTTCTAACTAATAAAGCCCGTTATAAATTTTCGGAAAAATATTGCGGAGGGTTTCGTGTTTCTTCACTCGTATCGCCTCAGGAATTTTCGTCGTCTCAAAGATGCTCATATTGAGTTAGCTGACGACATATCAATATTCGTAGGATCGAATAACAGCGGAAAAACGTCAGCAACACAGGCCATCCATGCGTTTGTCACGAGTGGAAGGGATCGTTTTAGCCTCTATGACTTCAGTTCTTCGTGTTGGAAATCTTTCGATGAAGCTGGAACTATCAACTTGGCTGAGCCAGTTCCCGAGGGTTTCTCACTTCCAAGCATAGACCTCGATCTCTGGTTCGAGGTTGCAGCACCGGATCTCTATCTAGTAATTCCCTTGCTTCCGAGCACAGCATGGGAAGGAACTAAGGTCGGAATACGGGTTTCCCTGATTGCACGAAATCCCATTAACCTCATTCAAAATTATCAAGAAGCCAAGGCTAAAGGTACCGAGCAAACCGCGGAGCTACCACCAGGGTCACAATATGTTCCTTGGCCTCGTTCCATGACGGACTATCTTCAACGCGAACTCAAGAGCGAGTATGAGTTGCGCTACTTCATCTTGGATTGCACACAATTTGATGAGGACTTTCGCGAGATCGGAGACTATGTTCCAGAAGAGTTGGGTGGAGAACCAGGTGGCGGAGCGATTCTGAAGTCACTTATCCACATCGACAATTTAGGAGCTCAGCGACACCTAGCAGATCCAAATCCAGAAGCAGGAGGAAGATCGGAAGACCTGTCAAAACGTTTGAGTCGCTTCTACAAGCGTAACCTTAATCAAAGGCAAGACGATCATGCAGCCCTCAAGGCTCTATTCGACTCGGAGCAAGCACTCAACATTCATTTGGATGGGGTATTCAAGCCGATGCTTGATCGGCTCGCGAAGCTGGGTTATCCGGGCATTAATAATCCGCAACTAAAGATTATGTCGGCGCTAGACCCCGCCCACGTCATGAGCCAGGACGCGCGAGTCCACTACCAGATTGGAGATGGTGAAGACACCGCCACCCTTCCTGATAGTTATAATGGGCTTGGGTTCAAGAATTTGATCTACATGGTTGTGGAAATCCTCGACGCCCAAGCCAGGTGGATGACGATGGATAATCGCCCCCCATTGCATCTGATTTTTGTGGAGGAGCCAGAGGCCCATCTGCACGCCCAACTACAACAGGTCTTCATCCGGAATGTTCTTGAACTCCTGAACATAGAAGGTGACGACGGAAGTATTTTTGGCAGTCAAATGGTCATTACAACCCACTCACCACATATCCTATACGAGAGAGGATTCAAGCCGATCCGCTACTTCCGACGAAAGAAAGTCGGCAAGGAACAGTTGACAGAAGTTCTTAATCTATCGGCATTCTACCAAGCCCAACCAGACGATCGCGATTTTCTAGAAAAATATCTGAAACTAACCCACTGCGACCTCTTCTTCTCAGATGCCGCTATTCTTGTCGAAGGCAATGTTGAGAGATTGCTCCTGCCAGTGATGATTCGGAAGGTCGCGAAGCCCCTTCGTTCAGCGTGCTTGTGTATTTTGGAGGTCGGAGGGGCCTTTGGTCATCGCTTCCAGTCTCTGATTGAATTCCTCGGTCTAACGACACTGATCATCACTGATATTGATAGTGTCGACTTGGTGGCTCCTGCGGTCGGCGCTGCAATTGATGATGAGGAAGTCGAGGAGTTCGAGGTTCCTGCCGATGGAGAAGAAGACATCGTAGTGCAGGATCCGGACGACGGACAAAATACGGACGGCGAGCCGATGTCACCTCCACCTAAAAAGAAATACGGTAAAGCGTGTTTGCCCAGCAAACCAGGTGCTGCAACTTCGAATCAAACCCTCATAAAGTGGCTTCCCGGCAAGTTAACGATCGAAGACTTGCGTGATGCCTCGGAAGCCGACAAGACTCACGAGCTTGAAGACGAGGCAAAGGTTCGCGTGGCCTATCAGACTGAACGGGCCATCACTTGGAACGGAACCACTGAACTCCTTTGTGGGCGCACTCTTGAGGAGGACTTTGGCCTTGAAAACCCAGAATGGACTCAATCCGAGGAGAGGAAGCCCCTTGGCCTGATTGTTAAAGGTGGAGCCGCCGCCCCCAGTACTCTTGCCAAAGGTCTTAATGAAAAAGTCTCTCGGAAGAATTTCGATAAGACGAAATTCGCGCTTGCCGTACTCACTGAAAACGAAGATGCCTGGCATGTTCCTGCATACATCCGTGATGGGCTGATTTGGCTAAAGAACGAAGTGCGGATCGAACTTGAGACCGTGCTACCTGGAGCTGTTCCCATCGCTAACACTGGCGCGACAGGGGGGACAGCATGAGTAGCCGAGTAAATAAGCCGGACACCCAAGCAGATATTGATCTGCGAACTTGCCTTGGAGAAGTTCCACCGCGCAGCTTCATAATGAAAGCCGGCGCTGGCTCCGGAAAAACTACTTCTCTGATTAAAGGGCTGTCATCGGCCATCCAGATACACGGTGATAAACTGAGAAAGTTCCGTCAGCGTATTGCCTGCATTACTTACACCGAGATCGCGGCTGGAGAGATATGGAGAGATGTTGGTAGTGATCCGCTGGTTCACGTTTCGACGATCCATAGCTTCATGTGGCTGCTAGCTAAACCGTTTCAGAACGACATTCGTGTCTGGGTGTCTGGACGTATCACAGAGAAAATTGAGGCACTTGAACGGAAACAGTCCACTTATGGTCCCAAGGTTCAACAGCGAACAAAGGACAAAGATACCCGAGACCTAGAGCGCCTTCGTAGACAGTCGGGGAGGATCGCCGCAGTCAAAAGCTTCCGATATGGAATAGGTAGTGACTACGTAAAAGGGATTTTGGGGCACGACGACATTTTAAAGCTTGTACCGTACCTCATCGCGGAGCGCCCTCTTTTTCGAACCCTCGTCGCTCACCAGTTCCCTTTTGTATTTGTGGATGAGAGTCAGGACACAACCACAGAAGTCATAGAGGCATTGAAGACCGTTGAGCGAGAGCCCGGCGTTACACTTTGCCTCGGCTTCTTCGGCGATCCGATGCAACGAATTTATGCCACGGGAACCGGCTTGGTTGAAGCGGAACCCAATTGGGCAGACATTCCGAAGCCGGAAAATTTTCGGTGCGCCATTAAGGTACTGAACCTCGCAAACGCCATTCGACGCGATGGTGATGATCTCGATCAAATTCCAGGTGAACGTCTAGGCCCTGAAGGCGTGATTCCAACTCCTGAAGGATCGGCCCATCTTTTCATCTTGCCTGCGGACGATACGCGAGATGCGAACCTAATTCGAGTTCGTGACTGGATGGCTGCGCGAACTGGTGATAATTGCTGGCGACTTGGTAATGACGGACAAGAGCAGATAAAGCTTCTTGTCATTGTTCACCAGATGGCCGCAAAGCGCTTAGGGTTCGGGGAGCTTTACACTGCGCTTAACTCCAAAGCGCCGACAGCATTCAAAGAGGGTTTTCTGGATGGATCAGCATGGCCTCTTTCACCATGCGTGAAATTTCTGATTCCGATAGCGATTGCGCATACAAAAGGCCAACAGCTTGAAGTAATGCGACTGATTCGTGAGTATTCCCCCCTGCTCGACAAAGACGATCTAGCCGGAGCGAACGTTGCAGAACGGCTTAGAACACTTAAAGGGCTTGTTGCCTCGATTGCAGAAGGCATAGCCGGAAATTCCGATGTAACGATCGGCGAGCTTCTGAAGCAAGTGCATTCCATAGGATTACTAATCCTCGATCCCCGACTAGCTTCTTACTTGGACCCGGAAGCAGCTCCGCCTGCCGAGTCCGCAGAAGAGGCGGACAATGACGACGACCAAGAAGACGATGATTCCGATAAGGAAATGGCCTCAATGGATGCTTTTTTAGCGTGTCCTGCTCGGCAGCTTCTAGCATATCAGACCTACATTTCTGAGCGCTCACCTTTTGGGACTCAGCAAGGCATTAAAGGGGCTGAATTTGATAGAGTACTCGTCGTGTTAGACGATGCGGAGAGCACCCACTTCCAGTTTTCCTACGAAAAATATCTGGGCCTCAAAGCGCTTTCGGATACCGATCGAAAGCACATCGAAGCAGGTGAAGAAACAACTGTGGATCGAACTCGCCGCCTTTTTTATGTGAGCTGCACAAGGGCACTAAAAGACCTGGCAGTCGTCCTCTTTACGGCTGAGCCTGAACAGGCTGAGGCACATGTGCGCCAGCTTGGTCTTTTTGAAGATGAATCCATCCATACTCGAGCCGTCTTTGAAGCAGGATAAATTGCCCATATCTAATGGCCTGCTGTCGGCAATATGAGCGCGTAGGCCGAACGTATCAGGAGTCAAAACAGAATGACCGTGACTCGGCACAGTAATGTGCCGATGAAGCCTAGCGTGTAACTCAATAAGGAGACCAGGTAGTTGGCTTCAGATATGGGAGTCCGCAAGGAGTGGAACTTACGCAATGAATCTCAATCCCAAAAAGCACGGCAGTACGACTGTCTCTGCGAAGTCATGACACTAAAACGCTGAAATAATGGCCTAATATCTGCCCATCTAAGTTCGAGACAATCCGTTATGCAGCCCCTCTTCCTATAACCATTACCCTAGAGTACATAGAGCACAGTGAGCACGGAGAGAAACAGGAGAACGTTGAGCACCACATAAATAATCTAATATATTTATTTATAAGTGTTTTTTTTAAATTCATGTGCGGATTCGCACATCTTATGATGTTGAAATAATTTATATCACTGGATTCATGTCTAATTAATGTCGGTATACCACCATAAAATAGAGTGAAGTTACGCGCATTAGATCATTGAGGTTGTGCTGGTTAAGAGGTCTAATTTATCTATCCAATCAGTCCCCTTGAGGAATGAAATGACAACGCAAAAGCAGTCCCGGAAACGACGACTCAACATGGCCGAGCGGGCCAAGCAGCAGATGGAAATCCAGTTCCCAGATCATCCAAGTGAACTGCTTTGGCATCGCTCAAAAAATGACGGGTATTCGACTATTCCTCGCACGCTGCCATTGGCAATGCAGGCTATTGATGCCCAATCCAAAGGACAACCAGCGGGTCACACGCTACTGTGTTTGTGGATTCGTGCCCCTGACTACCCTTTTCTTATGATTGAGGCACCGGCGACTTTCGCCGCTGAGGCTGGTTTCGACGGCGAACGTGCAGTCGATACCTGGCGGCGTCGCATGCGTACGCTACGCGATCTCGGATTCATTGAAGTAAAGAAAGGGCCTAGTGGAGATTTTCATTATGTGCTGCTACTCAATCCAAACGTGGGGTTTGAAAAACTGAGACGTGCAAAAAAAGTTCAGGATGTGCTGTACGGAAGGTTTAGAGACCGCTTAATTGACATAGGGGCGCAAGATGACATCACAGACTACGACGAGTATTTCGAGCGCATCGAAAAGGAAAAAATGAAGGCAACCGCTAAGGCCGAAAAGAGTATTGCTGCGACCAAAACATCAGCTAAAGTGTCCAGCGCCTCTGAAGCATCTAAGTCGAAATCCGATTCAAGTCGCAAGGGGAGTTGACAATGGCCAGAATCAAAGACTCTCAAGAAGAAAACAGTTTTTTTGGCCGCTGGGCGAGATGGGCAGCAGCGCCGTACTGTGAGTTCAAAGACGACCATACCCGCCTAGCCGCACTTGTGGCCCGCGATGTACGCAAAGTGCTTATCACAATCGTACTAGCACTTACTGGTACGTCGCTACCATGGAGCGGGTGGCTTGGGCATTTTTTGGGATGAACCCTATGTCTAGCTCAAAATTGAACATCTAAGGTCGGCCAGCCGCTTTGGCGCAATTGGTTTATTGATGAGTAGTCGGAGTCATACCTCAATATCATGGCCGACTGAATAGCATGATGACACTGTAATGACAGGGAACTCTGAACACGCCCTCTTTCTCCAACAACGCTGCATTGTTGTAGTAGTCGATCCCATTAACTCCGCTATAAAAATTAAAAATATAGGCTCACCTGTGCACCTTTAAATTTTTCTTATTTGTTTTCATTGAATTAGGTGGTGATGGCTTCATCTTCAAGCTTTCACTACTGTTCATCTTAACCCTTCACCTTTTAGATAATAACGAATAAGGTGAACAGGTGAATATTTAATGAATAGTTTATAAAAAACATTCATCCATTAACTCACTATTATTAATAGATTTTCAACAGGATGAATAGTGGTGAACACTTCACCTATAAACTTTATTTTGCAGTCTCTTTATTTTGAGTCGAGTCGCATGAGGGCATCCACTCTTTCGAGTCTTCGTTCAACATAACGTTTGACCGCAATCCTTGTTTTGTCCTGTGCCTCTGGTACGTCTTGCCATATTCCGCCATCGCTCCCGGCATATCTGTACCGAACCTGGTAAGCGATATCGGTTTGCTAAGCCCATTGGCTCGCATATAGGTAAGGTAAGCGTGGTACAGGTAACGACGTGGGTTAGACGGCACAATTTCAGCGTTACCAATAAACATGCCGTCACAGACAACAGATGCTATCAGGTAGCCGCAAAAGTCCACCAGCGAATCCCCTTCACGTTTAATAACCAAAGCTTCCTCAGATTTCTGTTGTTCATACAGTAACCGCTTTGCTTCATCTTGATCAGCGAACTTGAACAGTAGATAACGGATTACTACCGCTAGCTCGCCTTCTATTTTTTTGACCAGCATCGGATCACGTTCGTTTTCCGGCACAACTTCGGAAAAATTGAAAATCACCCGGCGCCGGGAAATACCTCCGCTGCGATCGCTAAATGACATAGCATTATTGTTGACTGCCAGCACCACCGCAGAAATGCGAGTGGAGTACGGTGCCTTGTGTTTCGGATCGATAGATACCTTGTCCCCACCGGTTATCGCCTTGATGCCCGCCCCATCACCGGCATAACGCGTCATATCTGGCAGGATAATCAGCGAGTAACCAACCACCAGCGCACGATCCCGCGAATCCTCAAGCGCCTTCATACCAGCTGAAACCGTATTGATTTTGCCTGCCAGCATTGTGCATATTTCCGCGAAAACGCTCTTACCACTGCCCCCAGGACCAGTAACCTCAAGAAAAAGTTGCCAGTCGTAACGGTTAGCCAGCACCATAAACAGCGCCGCTAACACGCGATCCGCTTTCCGGCTGTTATTACCGACAGAACGACTCAACCATTTCCAGAGGTTTGGAGCATGGATATCCAGCCTTTCACCTTCGACCTGAGCACTGAATGGTAATTCGCTTGCAATCAGAAGCCAGTCATCCTTGTTATGCTCACGAAATTGAGCAGTACTGGTATCAAATACTCCATTACTGAACCCAATGAGATTACGGGCTGTAATCCCCATAACAGGTAGACTTAACTTCATGGTTTCGACCGCTGACTTAATACCGTTCTGCGAATAGGCAGTTTTCGCATCAATAAAAATCTGCGCCATTGTTCGTTGTAGCTCTTTATCAGACACAGGCTCCCATATCACACCGCTATAACAGTGAACGATATCGGAATCGGCATGTACCGCCAACGCGTCGTTATAACGTGCCATGAGCACTTCTCCGCGCTGGCTTGCCCCCATACGAGAGAGGTCGGTAACTGTCATTCTCAACAGTTCTTCCGGAGATGTGGACAAGGTATCCGGCAAAATTGTAGATGCAGAAAACACCCGGTTGATCCGAGTGTCGTCACACAGTTGAACCTTCAGGTTGTCGGAGCCGATGATATTAGCTACCAGCGCCATGCGAGATTCGCGCTGTTTTCTGGTATCCGTTGCCAATAGTCCCTTATCGCACAACCATTCGTAAGTAGTTTGGTTGCTATCCACTAGCAGGTAAATTTCCTTTGCCAACTGACCATAGCGGGTAGTTGAGTCCTGATGTTGTTTCATCGCCAGCCCGGCATCTTCCCGTTCAACCTGATGACCATTCACCCAGAGATATAGGCAGCGGTACAACGCATCAGACATGACTTCCTGCATTTGCATCTCTGCTGTCATGCTTGAGGTCTCCTGGTCATGGTGAACTTACCGATCAGAGGGTGGAACCAGTATTTACTACCGTACTTTCGCTTTGCCTCGCGAATGACGATCAGTGCTGCCTCCCTGAATTTGGCTTCATGGACAATAACTCCGGCCTTTTGTCGAACCATCATTACGCCACTATTTTGTGCTAATGCTTCTGCCTTGCTGGTGGATAGCCCTATTTCTGTTGCCAGATTGATTAAAGGGGCCATCCCTTCAGGGATGGCCTTTCTGTTTTGCATGGCTGCTAATGCAAGCTCCAGCGATTTTACGCGTTTCACCAACTCATCATGTTGCGACAGGCTTACATGAATAGCTTCCAGAAAGACTCCTTGAGCCGTAGGTGGCTCCCCTTGATGTCGTTTTTGGGCGTGAGCGTGCCACGGCCCGATATCGTGCCTATTTAATTTGTTCATAATTAAATCTGGGAAAATAGTTTGAAATGATAACGAGTTATGAGCTGACGTTTATATCCGCAAGAGGATGGGAATTATCCCCATCCCTGCCTATAACGTTTCATTTACTGACCAGTTTCTCTAAGTCCGACAACCTCCAGCGCAGGCGATTACCAATTCTTACTGGGCTTATCGGTCCTTTGTCATAGCACGCCCAGCAACGTAGCGTCTGTGGTTTCAGCCCTAGGAAGTCGGCGGCTTCATTAGTTGTTAATATCTGGCGTGTTGCAAATGCTTCTTGAGGTTGTAATGAGTCTGGCATCGTTCACAGTTCCTTACTGTTGGGAAGTATTGAGAGCGATGAGAGTAGACAACGAGAACCATGGGTGGAGTAAACCCTGGACCATGGGTAGACCTTTTTATTAATTGATTTTTATACAATTATTAATAGAGAAAAGTAAATCCCCCAGATATCCGGGATTAAACCAACATGAATAAGAGAACGATTTGAGGTAGGGGAAACGCCAGAATAGCGTTGATTGACATACGGCGCGGCTGCTTACAAAATGCTTACATGAAAGAATTTGCTAATGAAATTAGCGAGTGATTTTATCGTAACTTATTGATTTTATGGTGCCGATAATAGGAGTCGAACCTACGACCTTCGCATTACGAATGCGCTGCTCTACCAACTGAGCTATATCGGCCCTGAGACACGTCAGTGAACACTGACGGTGGACTACGGGGTGACAAAGTAGTGAAATCACTGCAGCAAGTCAATAGCTTTGCTGTCCGTTTGCTGGTTTTGTAAACGACAGGATGAATAACAGGATTCTCTCATTATGTTCACTGCTAATAACGGAGAATCCTATAACTTTCAGGCTTAAGGCGGTTATCAGGCGCGAATTAAATCTTCACCGTAACCAATCCACTTGTAGGTGGTCAGGGCTTCCAGCCCCATCGGGCCGCGCGCGTGCAGTTTCTGCGTGCTCACCGCTACTTCAGCGCCTAAACCAAACTGTCCGCCATCGGTAAAGCGGGTGCTGGCATTGACGTATACCGCCGAGGAATCCACCTCGTGCACAAAGCGTTCTGCATTGCTGATGGAGCGCGTCAAAATGGCATCGGAGTGCTGCGTGCCGTGTTCACGAATATGGGCAATGGCAGCATCCATATCGTCCACCAGCGCCACGTTGAGGTCGTTAGAAAGCCATTCGTCATCGTAGTCCTTGGCTTCCACTGCAACTACCTTGGCAGGCCCGCTTTGCAACGTGCTCAAGGCTTCCGGGCTGGCGTGCAGCGTCACCCCTGCTTGTGCCATTTTCTCACTCAGTGCAGGCAGGAACTGTGCGGCAATGGCGCGGTGAATCAGCAGTGTTTCCAGGCTGTTGCACGCGCTCGGGCGCTGTACCTTGGCGCTTTCAATCACGGTCAGCGCTTTGGCGAAATCAATACTCTCATCGGCAAAAATATGGCACACGCCAATCCCGCCCGTGATCACCGGAATGGTCGATTGCTCACGGCACAGTTTATGCAACCCAGCACCACCGCGCGGGATCAGCATATCCACGTAGCGATCCAGTTTAAGCAGTTGATTGACCAGCTCTCTGTCTGGGCTCTCAATCGCCTGAACCGCAGCAGCGGGCAGTCCACTCTGTGCCAGTGCGCGTTGAATCACGCTCACCGTGGCCGCATTGGTGCGATAAGTCTCTTTACCGCCGCGCAGAATCACCGCGTTACCGGTTTTCAGGCATAGGCTGGCGACGTCTACCGTCACATTCGGGCGCGCTTCATAGATAACGCCCACCACGCCCAACGGCACACGGCGGCGCTCCAATTTCAGCCCATTATCCAGCAGGCGGCCATCGATCACCTCACCCACCGGATCATTCAGGCGGCAGACCTGGCGCACATCGTCAGCAATAGCGCTCAAACGCTGCGGCGTGAGCAGCAACCGGTCTTGTAACGCGGCGCTCATGCCGTTTTGCCGTGCATCCGCCAGATCCAGTGCGTTAGCGGCCAGAATCTCTGCGCTTTCCGCTTCCAGCAGGTCAGCAATCACGTTCAGCGCCTGGTTCTTCTGCACCGTACTCAGCACCGACAAGTGATAGGAGGCTTGTTTAGCCGCTTTGCCCATTTTTTCCAGCATGGCGTGCTCCTTAATTAATAATCATGTCGTCGCGATGAACGGCCACCGGGCCATATTCATACCCGAGAATATCAGCAATCTGCTGCGAGTGATGCCCGGCTATCATGCGTAGCGCATCACTGTTGTAACGGGTTACCGCATGCGCCAAATCACGCCCGGAAAGCGTACAAACGCGGATGACCTCACCGCGAGAAAAGTTGCCCTTCACCTCACGAATGCCTTTTGGCAACAAAGAACTGCCACGCTCAACGATCGCAGAAAGCGCACCGTCATCAATGGTAATTTCACCCGCTGGCGGTGCGCCGAAGATCCAGTGTTTACGGCTTTCCAACGGTGCTTCCACGGCGTGGAAACGGGTGCCGACTGACACATTGCCAATCACATCGCCAATCACATCGGCGCGGTTACCTGCGGCAATGATCACATCAATCCCTGCACGGCAGGCCACGTCTGCCGCCTGCAATTTGGTAGACATGCCGCCAGTACCAAGGCCGGAAACACTGCCACCGGCAATCAGACGCAGTTCATCGGTAATGCCTTCCACTTCCCGGATCAACTCAGCTTCGGGATTGGAACGCGGATCGGCCGTAAACAGGCCAGCCTGATCGGTCAGCAACAGCAGCTTATCCGCATCCGCCAATATCGCCGCGAGCGCCGACAGGTTGTCGTTATCGCCAACCTTGATTTCTGCAGTGGCTACCGCATCGTTCTCGTTAATCACCGGAACAATACGGTTATCTAACAATGCACGCAGCGTGTCGCGAGCGTTGAGGAAACGTTCTCTGTCTTCCAGATCCGCGCGCGTCAGCAGCATTTGACCAATATGGATGCCGTAAATAGAAAACAGCTGTTCCCATAGCTGAATCAAACGACTCTGCCCTACCGCTGCCAACAGTTGCTTGGTGGCTATAGTGGCAGGCAATTCTGGATAGCCCAAATGCTCACGCCCAGCAGCAATCGCCCCAGACGTAACAATCACAATACGGTGTCCGGCCGCGTGCTGCTGTGCACACTGGCGAACCAATTCAACAATATGGGCACGGTTCAAGCGGCGCGATCCGCCGGTCAACACGCTGGTACCCAATTTCACAACCAAAGTCTGGCTGCCACTCATGATTAATCTGCCGTTAATGTTGGTCAAAACACGAAATAGTGAAAACGTTGCCACAGAGCACGTTCATAATGGCAACAGAGATTACGCGAATCTGCCCCGCTCCCGCAAACGGTAACGCGGCGCAGACTCAAAAGAGAGGCTTCACGGTCGCTCGGTGAGCGTCAAGGCGGGTTCCAAAGAATGTAATAACTTTTCCAGACGCGTATGAAACTGCTGTTGCGTCTCCTGCACTTTCGTCAGCACTTCGGTATCCTTAATTTTCTCTTCTTGCCAACGGCCCGTTTTATCGTACAAGCCAGTATGGTAGGAATAAACGAGCGTCTGTTCCTGGGCTTCCAACTGGAGCCACCATCCCCAGAATTCCCGTTTTTCCGGCACAGGTTTCACACTAACGCATACCGCCAGGCAATCAAAGAAAAAACACGCGTTGTCGCACTGATTCTCGCGTAGATAGGGCCCCAATGAGGCAAAACTTTTCATGAGCCGGGTTTTCGGGTGTCCACTCGGTAATGTCATCGGTTTACTCCTCAGGTTGAAGCTTCTCTTTTAGCAGATGGCAACAATAAATTAAACCGCTAAGCTTCAGGTTGTTCTTTCTTTGCGAGTCCGATGCTTAGTCGCTCAGCGCGCCCTTTAGCCAATCGCTGATATGACCCAATGCCTGATGAAAATTACGGTATATTGGTGCCGCCTTGATAGGCAACAATTTACCGTTGGTGGAAGAATTGACGATCAGACTCGCCTCTTCTTTCGGGCACAGCAGATCGTTATCCCAATAGCCCGCCAGCATAGGCGTCGGGCAACGGTGGCCCAGCAACCCCTGTGTTTTTAGCGAGTAGCGGCACAGTTCCGTTTTCAACGCTGCATCGGTGGCATTCGCCATGCCAAGGCGGCTGGCCAGCACGTCCATATACATATCCGGCACCTGATGCTGGCGCTGTGTATCACACAGTAAATGGTGCACGATAGGGCCAAGCGTAGCGACACCGCGTAAACGGGTGGGTTCCAAATAGGCCAGCCGCACTGCGATATTGGCACCGAAACGAAAGCCAAACGCGCCCACGCGACAATGATCGACCCAGGGAATATCAGGCAGCGCGCGTAACACCTGTCGGTGCAGGAAACTGCTGTCTTCACTTAACTTCCAGCGCGACGAAAAACCTACCGATGGCACATCAATGGTCAGCATGGCTATACCGGCGGGCGCCAGATAGTCGCAGAACAAACGATAGTAGTCGCTTTGCAGCATATCCAGCGTGCCACACATCAGCACGGTTGGAAAAGGTGCCGTTCCCTGCTCAGGCAAGTGCAAAAAGCCACGCAGGTTTCCGCCTCCCTCAATAGGAAAGTCCAGCGCTTTTAGCTGATATGGCAGGTAGTTTGCCGCTTCTTCATAGGCGCGGTTAGCCAGTGTTTGTGCCTGTTCAGCCAGTTCATCCCCTTTGATATAGGGATAAGCCGCAATGCTATAAAGATTGGCCGCATTCAACCAATAGTGACCGTCGTGCTGGGTCTCTTCGCTTTCCATCGCTTTGGTTTGCCAAGCGGCGCCCTGCTTGGCCCACTCATAAATCCAGTTACCACTGCGGTAGCCCACAACGGTGTCCAGCAAATGTTCATTGCTGCGTTTCGCCGTGCTGACCGTAATACGCGCCAGCACTTCTTCTATTTCACGCGGATCGACACCGCGCCAGATCCACATCAGGCGATTGAGCGTGCGATACCAGTGTTTTGAGTACCGTCCTTCCAGCGCAGAATCACGTTCAATTTCTTCATGGTGATGGACACGTCTGACCAACGTCGACGTCTCTTGATGTTTGAACGAGGGCTTGAACAGTGTCTCAGAGAGATTGGCTTGAACCACGGCAGTCTCCTAGATACGGCATGATTGAGAACACGAAAACGCACGGCAGATGCGCATCGGAATGAGAGTCCTTCACAGGCTTCTCGGAGCCTTTAAAAAAATTGCCCGGCGCTGCGCCGGGCAATTAACATAACATTAGTTAGCGTCTGAACGCTATGCCGGAAGGTGATTACCGTCCAGTCAATTACCGTCCAGCCAAAGGCGGTACAAACACTACGCCCATGTCCCACGGTTGCTCAATCCAAGTGTCCTGCGGGATATCAACCACGTAGTCATCAACCAACGGGCGCCCAGCAGGCTTAGCGAAGATCGTGATAAAATGCGCTTTCGGATACATATCACGAATCGCTTTTGCTGTTCCCCCGGTATCCACCAGATCGTCGATCACGATAAACCCTTCACCGTCTCCCTCAGCACGTTTCAGGACAGTCAGCTCACGCTGGTTGTCATGGTCATAGCTGGAGATACACACCGTATCCACATGACGGATGCCTAATTCACGCGCCAGCAGTGCACCGGGAACCAACCCGCCACGGCTAACGGCAATAATGCCTTTCCATTGTTCGGCTGGCAGCAAACGCTGCGCCAGTTTACGGGCATGAATTTGCAACATATCCCAGGTGACGACGTACTTTTCGCTCATAAAAATCTATCCTGACCAACGTTAAATTGGCTTAATTCGAGTCTGAGGGGGAAAAAGGTTGCGCGAGATTATAGATAGCCGCCAGCATAAAAACCAGTATTTATCCGCGTAATCGCTGCATACCTCTTGCTTTTATCCTCTGACTGCCAGTTCAAAACACCCTATCATAAAGAGAAAAATAACGGACATACGGGTTACTTAGCCCAGGACATCAATTCAATATTCTGAATTTAATATTTATTAAAGCATAAAACACCATGACAATCAGTAATACAAATTGAAGATGCATCAATAGATAAGGAAAGTGATATTCTGTCACTGACGTGCCGGTTGCGGCGGCACACCCCGAAACGTTTAACTTGCAGTCCTTACGCACCTGATGCGCAGACGGGTCTGCTAACGAGGAGACGCTAACCGTGTCTGAACTGTCTCAACTTGCTCCCCAGCCATTGTGGGATATTTTTGCCACCATCTGTTCCATTCCCCACCCTTCTTACCATGAAGAGGCGTTGGCGCAGCACATTTTAGCCTGGGCCAAAGGGCGTAATATTCACGCCGAGCGCGATGCAGTGGGGAACATCTTGCTGCGTAAAGCCGCAACGCCGGGGCTGGAAAACCGCAAACCGGTGGTATTGCAGGCGCACCTGGATATGGTGCCGCAGAAAAACAATGACACCGTACACGATTTTACCACTGACCCCATCCAACCTTATGTGGATGGTGACTGGATCAAAGCACGTGGCACCACGTTGGGGGCGGATAACGGTATTGGGATGGCCTCTGCGCTGGCGGTTCTGGCAGACGATCGTGTGAAACATGGCCCGTTGGAAGTGCTGCTGACCATGACGGAAGAATCCGGTATGGATGGCGCTTTTGGTTTGCAACCCAACTGGTTACAGGGCGAAATTCTCATCAACACCGATTCAGAAGAAGAAGGTGAAGTGTACATGGGCTGTGCTGGCGGGATCGATTTTATCACCCGTCTGCCTCTGACGCGTGAAGCATTACCCGCAGGTCTCTCCACGTTCAAACTGACGTTAAAAGGGCTAAAAGGCGGCCACTCCGGCTGCGATATTCATTTGGGGCTGGGTAACGCGAATAAGCTGCTGGCACGTTTTCTGTTCCAGCACGCCACGAAAACGGATATTCGTGTGCTGGATTTAAATGGCGGCACACTGCGTAACGCCATTCCCCGTGAAGCCTTCGCCACGCTGGCCGTTCCAGCGGGCAACATTGCCACGCTGAAAACAATGGCAGATCAATACCTGGCGACACTGAAACACGAATTGGCCGCCGTGGAGAAAAACCTGACGCTGGTGCTGGAAGAAACCACCAGCGATGCCCTGCCGCTCACCGTTGAATCCCGCGATCGCCTGCTGGCATTGCTGAATTCCACCCCGAATGGCGTCATTCGTATGAGTGATGAAGTCAAAGGCGTGGTGGAAACCTCGCTCAATCTGGGTGTGGTCACCATGAACACAGAACAGGCAGAAATCATCTGCTTGATTCGTTCACTGATTGACAGCGGTAAAGATGCCGTGGTCGGTACACTGACGGCATTGGGACAGTTAGCGGGCGCTCACACCGCACCGAAGGGCGGCTACCCAGGCTGGAAACCGGATGCCCATTCACCGGTTATGCAGTTGGTGCGTGAAACTTACCAGAAACTGTTTGATACCACGCCGAACATCATGGTCATTCACGCTGGGCTTGAGTGCGGGTTGTTTAAAAAACCCTACCCGAACATGGATATGGTTTCTATTGGGCCCACCATCACCGGACCGCATTCCCCCGATGAGCAGGTGCATATCGCAAGTGTGGGCCGTTACTGGCAACTGCTGACAGCGCTGTTGGCCGCTATCCCAGAGAAAGCGTAATCAGGCGCGCCGGGGCATTCACTGCTGCCGGCGCGTTTGTTACTTCACGTACCGTCATTCCAAATTCAGCAATAGCTGGCGTTCCATTTGGGGGTCGAGCAAGGTAACGTGCAACCCGACCAGCCTGACGCCTCGCGTCTGACGTCGTTCTTCCCAGGTTTGCCGTGCCAGACGCAGCAGATCCTGCTTATTCAGTTCGGGCCACACATGTTCCTGTGTCGTCTGGCAAAAATCATCAAACTTCAGCTTTACGCCCTGACGGGCGATATGCAGATCCGGCTTCACACGCCGCAAGCGTAATTCCAGTTCCTGATAGAGTTGTTCCACCAGCCCTTCGCACTCATGCCAATGGTGGATATCGGCAGCCAGCGTTTTTTCCACGCCCACGGATTTACGCAAACGATCGGGAGAAACCGCGCGCTCATCAATGCCATGGCAGCGCTCCCATAACACACGGCCAAATTTTCCAAACTGGCGCAGCAACTCAGCCAAATCGTACTGCCTCACATCTGCGCAGGTGTGCAAGCCTTTCTCTTCAAGCCGCTTTGCCGTGACCTTACCCACGCCGGGGATTTTTTCCAGCGGCAACGCCAGCAGAAAGGCTTCCATATTATTAGGCGTAATCACGAACTGGCCGTTAGGTTTATTCTGTTCCGATGCCACTTTGGCAAGAAACTTGATGGGAGCCACGCCCGCGGATGCCGTGAGCTGTAACTCGTTGGCGATCGTCTGGCGAATTTCCTGAGCAATCAGCGTCGCAGAACCGTTACACAATGAGCTGTCTGTCACATCCAGATAGGCTTCATCCAGCGAAAGGGGTTCTATCAGCGTGGTGTAACGGGAAAAGATATTGCGAATCAGGCGTGAGGTGGCTTTGTACACCTCCATACGTCCCGGCAGGAGCTTAAGCTGAGGGCACAAACGCAGTGCGGTAGCCGTCGCCATGGCACTGTGCACGCCATAGCGGCGGGCAGGATAGTTGGCGGTGCTGATCACGCCCCGCCGATCCGCACTGCCGCCAATCGCCAGAGGAATATCGCGCAAGCGCGGATTATCACGCATCTCAATGGCGGCATAGAAGCAATCCATATCGACATGAATAATTTTACGCATACGCCCTCCAGTTACTGTATAAAAATACAGTAACGAAAAACGGTATGCAAGCGACATTAACGAGGCGTGGGCCCATCTCCTGTCTCAGCAGGAATCAACATCACCAGTTTGAATTCCTGGTGCAATGCCGGATGAAAAGTCTGCTGCTGATACGTTATCTCCTGGCATGTGGTGGCGTGGTGAAAGCGCCGCTCACCACCCTCGCGCGCCATCACCGCTTGTTGCGTCCACCAGCGCTCAAATTCACGGCTATCCCGGCACAATTGCATGACCAGTTCACGCATCATCTCATGGGAATAATGGCTCGATTCGGCACGAAACTCCGCAACGACACGGCGAGCGCGTTCAGGCCAATCCACTACAAGCTGCTTTGCCAGCGGGTTAACAAACATAAACCGAAGCAAATTGGGTTGAGGATCCTCTCCCAACCAGCCGCGAAACAGCGCTTGTGCCTGCGTATTCCAGTCCAGCACATTCCAGCCACCATCCAGCAAATAAGCCGGGCAGTCCATATACTGCAACGCGGCGGTCACCTGTGCGCCAAGAGGCAAAGCCTCTGGATGCTTATCCGGATCTTTAACATTCGCCAGGTTAAACAAATAATCGCGTTCCGCAGGTGCAAGCTGTAACGCCACAGCCAAACGTGATAACGCCGCAGGAGAGACGGATACCTCACGCCCCTGCTCTATCCAGGTGTACCAGGTTGTGCTGATGCGGCTCAACTGCGCTAACTCCTCACGGCGCAAACCGCTGGTGCGCCTCCGCTCCACAGCGGGTAGCCCGACTCTCTCTGGGGTGAGCATTTCACGCTGTGTACGCAAAAAAGCCCCTAATGCCTTTGGACCACTCAGTGAGCTATTACTCATGTTCTCTTGACCGTGTCGGTTAGCAATGCGTTTCTTAACGCTCATGTTGTTAATCAAACTAGCACTATTCTATACCAGTATAAATGTTGATATTGTACCCGTATTAGTGGCTCCTTATAGTAACAACGACACGGGTCATTCAGATCGACGTAGCGCTGCGTCTTACCTTCGCAAACAGCATGAGAGCAATAATGAAAACTACACCGAATCACCATCAGCACGTCGTTGAGCAATTTGGCGCACAGGCGCAGCACTATTTAAACAGCACGGTACACGCGCAAGGGAAAGATCTCACCTGGCTGGCTGAGCGCCTTGCCGCGTTTCCAGATGCACACATTATCGATGTGGGGTGTGGTGCAGGCCATGCGAGCTTCGTTGCAGCTCAACAGGCCGCCCGCGTGACAGCTTACGATCTTTCGACGGAGATGCTGAACGTCGTGGCACAGACGGCACAGCAAAGGGGCCTGAATAATATCCACACTCAACATGGCCCTGCGGAGTCTCTGCCATTTGCGACCGCCAGCGCCGATGTGGTCATTAGCCGCTATTCAGCGCATCACTGGCACGACGTAGGGCGGGCATTACGTGAAATACAGCGGGTATTGAAGCCGGGAGGCACTGTGATTCTGATGGATGTGGTTTCGCCAGGCCATCCGGTGCTCGACATCTACCTGCAAACGGTGGAAATGCTGCGCGATACCTCACATGTGCGTAACTATGCACCGGGCGAGTGGATGACGCTGCTGACTGAGTCAGGTTTTGCCATACGTCAGCTTAACGCGGGTAAGCTGCCGCTGGAGTTTAACAGTTGGATTGCCCGCATGCGCACACCGTCGCATTTCACCACCGCGATTCTGGCGCTGCAAAAAACCTTGTCCGCAGATGTCATCGACTATTTTGCGATTCAAGACGATGGATCTTTCACCACGGATATCATGACCATTGAAGCGCAACGTGCATAAATAGCGCTGACACATCAGGTGACAATGTTTTTTCCTGTAAATGGCGTTGAAAAAACGCAGAGAAAAAGCATTGCCACCGTTTTCTTAACGCAAAAATGCCTTTTTGCTGCTTTTCTTGCTTGATAAAAATAAACGCAATGATAATGTGACTGCGCCTGTCTCATAAATGATGAGCAGGGCAGCGGCTATCGTTTGTCACACAGCTTTTATCATCAGGATTAATAATGCAAAAAATCGCGCTGTCTATTGCGATGTTGTTTTTTTTGCCATCCGTCGTTGTTACCAGTGTCGCCAGTGAACCGGCTCCCATAGCAAAAGAATTAAAACAACAATTATTAGGTTCACCGATCTATATTCAGATCTTCAAAGAAGAGCGGATACTGGAACTGTACGCCAAGGTAGGAAATGAATATCGCCTGTTGGATCACTATCCCATCTGTAAATATTCCGGCGGATTAGGGCCCAAGCGTGTCGAGGGCGATCTGAAAAGCCCTGAAGGTTTCTATCAGGTTGATCTGCGTCAGTTAAAACCTGACAGTCACTACTACAAAGCGATCAACATTGGTTTTCCGAATGAATACGATCGTGCGCAGGGCTATTCTGGTCGTTATTTGATGATTCACGGTGAATGTGTCTCTGTTGGCTGTTATGCCATGACCAACAACTATATCGACGAAATTTACCGTTATGCTGAAGCGGCATTACGTAATGGACAAATCAAAATTGATTTGGCGATATATCCTTTCCGTATGACTGAAACCAACATGCAGCGCCACCGTAATTCCATTTACAACAGTTTCTGGCGTCAACTTCAGCCGGGTTATGCGTATTTTAACCAGAATTATCAGCCACCGTTAATCACGGTAAATAACGGACAGTATGTGGTTAATCCGTCCGTTATCGGCAGTGAAAAACCATCACGCTACGCGTTCACCCAAACAAAATAGCACGAACTCACCTGGCATAATTTGATGCCAGGTTTCATTCCCCGTCAGCGGCTGCGTCGCCAACACAGTTACCACATCATTTGGCGTCGTTTGCTGCTGAAAATCGATTTCCACATCCTGATCCAATAACGTCGCCTTGCCAAAAGGCGCGCGACGTGTGATCCAGTAGAGTTTAGTGGAGCAGTACCCCATCACAAAGCGCCCATCAGAGAGCAGCATGTTGAACACGCCTTTGCTTCTTAGCACATCGGCCTGGGAGGCGATATAGCGGAACACCGCAGGCCAATTGACTGGCGTGCGCGGATAACGTTGCGCCAACTGATTTAACAGCCAGCAAAATGCGTATTCGCTGTCAGTTTGTCCCACTGGACGGAAATGGCCGGTTTTCAGCCCGCGATATCCCTTCAACTGACCGTTATGGGCGAACGTCCAATTGCGCCCCCAAAGTTCGCGGGTAAAGGGGTGAGTATTTTCCAGCGTAACCGCACCACGATTCGCTTGACGAATGTGGGACACTACGGCGCAGGATTTAATCGGATAATCCTGCACCAGACGGGCGATAGGAGAGTTGAAACTCGGTAACGGATCTTTAAACGTACGACAGCCATTGCCTTCATAAAAGGTAATGCCCCAACCATCCTTATGTGGTCCGGTGCCGCCGCCGCGCTGCATTAGCCCGGTAAAACTGAAACAAATATCCGTCGGAACGTTTGCGCTCATCCCAAGCAGTTCACACATGTCCCCTCCTACCCCTTACTGCTGGCAACTCGACGAGCTTACTGCCCGTTTGCCATCTCTTTTTCTATTAACTGGATCAGAATATGAATCGATTTGATGTGCACTTCCTGAATACGGTCCGCGTAGCCGAAGTGCGGTACGCGAATTTCTACATCCGCCGTACCCGCCATTTTGCCACCGTCTTTGCCCGTCAGGGTAATGACCTTCATCCCTTTGGCACGAGCAGCATCAATTGCCTTGATGATATTACCGGAATTCCCGGAAGTGGAAATCCCGAGCAACACATCACCTTCGCGCCCCAACGACTCTATATAGCGAGAAAAAACGAAATCGTAGCCAAAATCATTACTCACGCAGGAGAGATGGCTGGGATCGGAGATAGCGATCGCTGGGTATCCAGGGCGGTTCTCACGATAACGGCCGGTCAATTCTTCGGCAAAATGCATCGCATCGCAGTGCGAACCGCCATTGCCGCAGGAAATCACTTTGCCACCCGCTTTAAACGCATCAGCCAGCAACACCGCAGCATTCTGGATAGACTGAATATTCGCATCGTCACTCAGAAAAGCGTCCAGCGTAGCCGCAGCCTCTTTCAGTTCACTACGGATTAAGTCCTGGTACATAGAATCCTCTCGTTTTGTTCGGTAACAGGCGATAACTCTGCATCACACGGGAGGTGCGCGCAGAGGGAATGCAGGCAGTGTAGCGGATCGTGGAAACCGCGAGAAGTACGCTATGCCGCAATCAAGACAATTGCTGATGTTTATCACTACTGGGGTAAAAACGCACCAGTTTGTGAGTTAAGTTGTAATTGTGTTGTAAATGAATTGATAAAAAACACGCAATGCACTACACACTATACACATACAGGTCAGACCTCTTAGCAGATGTTTGCCGTAGTGATAACAGGATTGAGTGGGATGCGCGCAGGCGCAACGTGAACGGATCGGATTAACGGCCGATGACAACTCTGGAGACGAACTATGGTCGCAGTCAGTATTCTTTTTTTGCTGATAATGGTGGGAGCCCTGTTTTATCACCGGGTACATCTGCCGCTCAGCGCCGCGTTGCTCGTGGCCTACTTCGCATTGATGGGGGCTGGTGGATTGTGGTCTTTCTGGCTGTTGTTGCCGCTAGTGGTGGTACTGGCTCCACTGGTGATGACTGCACTTCGCCAGAAAACACTTTCGGCCCCAGCCCTGCGGATGTTTAAAAAGGTGATGCCTGCCATGTCAAACACCGAGAAAGAGGCCATCAACGCCGGGACCACCTGGTGGGAAGGCGAACTGTTTCGCGGTGCGCCGGACTGGAAAATGCTGCATAACTACCCGCAACCGACATTGACAGAAGAAGAGCAGGCGTTTCTCGATGGCCCGGTGGAAGAAGCATGCCGAATGGCAAATGATTTCCAGATAACCCATGAACTGGCCGATCTGCCGCCGGAGTTGTGGGCGTTCCTCAAGCAGCACCGTTTCTTCGCGATGATCATCAAAAAACAGTATGGAGGGCTGGAATTCTCCGCCTATGCGCAATCTCAGGTATTGCAAAAACTGGCGGGCGTTTCGAGCATTCTGGCGATTACCGTCGGCGTACCTAACTCGCTCGGCCCCGGCGAACTGCTGCAACATTACGGTACCGAAGATCAGAAAGACCACTACCTGCCACGATTGGCGCGTGGTCAGGAAATTCCTTGCTTCGCCCTGACCAGCCCAGAAGCGGGCTCCGATGCGGGCTCGATTCCTGACGTCGGCATTGTCTGCCACGGCGAATGGCAAGGTGAGCAAGTGTTGGGTATGCGTTTAACCTGGAACAAACGCTATATCACGCTGGCACCGATTGCGACCGTGCTTGGGCTAGCGTTCAAACTGCACGATCCTGATCATCTGCTGGGTGATGAAGACGATATCGGTATTACCTGTGCGCTGATCCCAACCAACACACCCGGCGTACAGATTGGTCGCCGCCACTTCCCGCTTAACGTTCCGTTCCAAAATGGTCCGACGCAAGGGGAAAACATTTTCGTGCCACTCGATTACATTATCGGTGGACCGAAAATGGCCGGTCAGGGCTGGCGTATGCTGATGGAATGCCTATCCGTCGGGCGCGGTATCACACTGCCATCCAACTCAACGGGGGGCATGAAATCCATTGCACTGGCTACCGGAGCTTATGCGCACCTGCGCCGCCAGTTCAAAATCTCCATTGGCAAAATGGAAGGGATCGAGGAGCCGCTCGCACGTATCGCAGGTAACACTTACGTCATGGATGCCGCCGCGACGCTGGTGACCGTGGGCATCATGCAAGGTGCCAAACCGGCTGTGCTCTCCGCTATCGTGAAATATCACTGTACCCATCGCGGCCAACGCGCCACGCTGGATGCAATGGACATCACCGGCGGTAAAGGTATCTGCCTTGGTCCTTCCAACTTCGTAGCCCGCAGCTATCAGGGCTCCCCCATCGCAATTACGGTTGAAGGGGCCAACATCCTGACGCGCAGCATGATTATCTTCGGCCAGGGTGCAATTCGCTGCCATCCCTACGTGCTCAAAGAGATGGCTGCTGCGCAAGACAACAACCTGACCAACTTCGATCGTGCGCTGTTTGGTCATATCGGGCATGTCGGCAGCAATCTGGTACGCAGTCTCTGGCTGGGGCTCAGCAATGGGCATTTGAGTCATGCGCCGACCAAAGATGCCACGCGGCACTACTATCAACGCATGAATCGCCTCAGCGCCAACCTGGCGCTGCTGGCTGATGTATCGATGGCAGTGCTGGGTGGCGATTTGAAACGTCGGGAGCGCATCTCCGCACGGCTAGGCGATGTGTTGAGCCAACTTTATCTCGCCTCGGCGACACTGAAGCGTTTTGATGATGAAGGCCGTCAGCAAGCCGACCTGCCGCTGGTTCATTGGGGTGTGCAAGATAGCCTGCATCAAGCCGAAGTGGCCTTAGCCGATCTGTTGCGCAACTTTCCGAACCGCGCGGTTGCGGCAATCATGCGCATAGCGCTATTCCCGCTGGGTAAGGTCAGTCCGGCACCGAGCGATCGTCTGGATCACCAAGTCGCCAAACTGCTACAAACACCAAGCGCTACACGCAGCCGGTTAGGACGAGGTCAATATCTGACGGCCAGCGAACACAACCCAGTGGGTTTGCTGGAACAGTCGTTGCAGGATGTGATGGCCGCCGAACCAATCCACCAGCGGCTGTCAAAAGCGTTGGGTAAATCCCTGCCATTCATGCGGCTCGATCAGTTGGCTGAGCACGCATTAGCAGAAGGCGATATCACCGCAGAAGAAGCGCAAATCTTGATCCGAGCCGAAGCGAGCCGATTGCGCGCCATCAATGTGGATGATTTCGCGCCTGAAGCGCTTGCTGCTCAAGCCCCACAGGCCAAACCAGCAACAAAAAAATCCGTTGCTGTAGCGTGATAACCCGCCGGGCCGCCTCTACGGCCCGGCACTTTTCGTGTTATGCCCCTCACTACAGCCTCAGGTACAAATTACATTACGGTACATATCATTACCCTGCTCAGTATCTACGCGGAGTTTGAAGCGCCTCCGAGAAACCCAACGCCATTGCCCTGATAATTCCTCTTTTGTCTGAGAGGAAAGGATCGATGAGCGCCCGTTTCAGAAGGTTACGTGCTGGTCTCGGCTGGATATACCCCCGCCGTCTACGCAACCAGCTCATTATGATTGCGGTGTTCATGGTCACGATCCCTACCCTCACCATCGGTTATGTTGTCGAGACCGAGGGCCGAGCAGCATTGCTGCAAGAGAAAGAGAAAAAACTCTCTGCCATTACCCATCTTCTGGATGAAGCCCTGGGGGACAGGTTCACACATTTTGCCAACCTCCCACATGCCGAGCGTATTCAGGCGCTCAATCAGGAGTTGGCCCCGATCACAGAGAGGATCACGCGTGCCTTTAACGGCGTCGGCGCAGGCTACTACCACCGCGCACTGGACGCTATCATCACCTATGCACCGTCGGCACAGTTCCAGTCCAACGTTGGTGTCACGATCAACGCCGACCATCCCGGCAGAGAGGTCATGTCCAGCAATCAGCCCAAGGTCTATTCCGGCAAGCAGGTGCGTGGCAATATCATGAATTCCATGCAGCCTATCACTCGCGATGGCAACGTTATTGGTTATATCTGGGCTAACGAGTTATCAGAAGATATCAGCCAGCAGGCACGGCGCATGGATATCAATATTGTCTCTGTACTGGTGCTAGGTTTACTGGTGAGCCTGTGCCTGATTATTCTGCTTTCTCGCCGTTTCAGTACCAGCATTGACGTGATAACCCAAGGATTAGAGGGGCTGGCGCAGAATCTGAATGCCCGGCTACCTCCCTTATCGGGAGACTTGGGGAAAATCTCACACAGTGTCAACGCGTTGGCACAAACGTTACGCGAAACCAAAACCCTTAACGATTTGATCATCGAAAATGCCGCCGACGGTGTGATCGCCGTGGATAAACACGGCAATGTTACCACTATCAATCCTGCCGCTCAGGAAATAACCGGCTATCGACAAGATGAATTGCTGGGCCAACCGTATGCCAAAATATTCTCCAACACGCATTTCGACAGCCCGGTACTGGATACGCTGCAAAAAGGCACCGAGCATGTCGCGCTGGAAGTGAGTTTTCCCGCACGGGATCGCACGATAGAACTGAGTGTGACCACCAGTCAGATCCATAATGCTCATAATGAACTGGTCGGTGCGTTGGTGATCTTCTCCGATCTCACAGCACGTAAAGAGGTGCAACGGCGGCTGGCACAAACGGAGCGGCTTGCCACGCTGGGTGAACTGATGGCTGGCGTGGCGCACGAGGTGCGTAATCCACTGACCGCCATCAAAGGCTACGTACAGATCCTCAAACAGCAGGATACTGATCCTATCCATCAGGAATATATCGCCATCATCCTGAAAGAGACCCATTCCATCAACCGAGTGATTCAGCAACTGCTCGATTTCGCGCGACCGCGCCAGGGTTATTGGCAGCTTGTCAGCCTAAACCAGCTTATCGAAGAGTGCCTGGTATTGATCCAAACCACCGGGCTGCAGGCTCGCATTGACGTGAGCAAAGATCTGGCACCGGACCTCGAAGAGATCGAAGCCGATGGCGAGCTGCTGCGGCAAGTGATCCTGAATATTTTGATCAACGCGGTACAGGCCATCAGCGCACGAGGGCAAATCCATATTCGAACCTGGCAAGTGGATGATGCACGCCAGGCGGTCACCATCCGCGACACAGGCTGCGGTATTCCCGAGCACTACAAAAACAAGATTTTCGATCCCTTTTTCACAACCAAAGCCTCGGGAACTGGCCTCGGGTTAGCGCTTAGCCAACGCATTATCAATGCGCATCAGGGGGACATCCAGCTTAGCAGCGCTCCTGAACACGGTACCGCCTTTACCCTTTTGCTACCGATTCACCATCTGGGAAATACGCCGCAATGAAACAGACTTACAGTATCCTGATCGCCGATGATGAAGAGAATGTACGCCGTATGCTCACTACGGCCTTTTCGCTTGCCGGCCAGCAAACATTTTGTGCCAGCGATGGACGCGAAGCGGTGCGTACTTTTATCGATCATACGCCGGACGTGGTATTGATGGATATCCGTATGCCCCGGCTCAACGGCATAGAAGCGCTGCAACAGATGCGCCAGCATCACCCTAAAACCCCCATCATCCTGATGACGGCTTACGCTGCCGTGGAAACCGCCGTGGAGGCGTTACGCCACGGCGCTTTCGATTACGTGATAAAACCCTTCGATCTTGATGAACTGACGCTCATCATTCAGCGTGCACTGCAACTTCAAGCAATGAAGCAGGAGATTCGCCATTTGCATCAGGCGCTGAGCGACAGTTGGCAATGGGGCCACATACTGACAAACAGCCCGCGGATGATGGAGATCTGCCGCGACACGGCCAAGATCGCGCTCAGTCAGGCAAGTGTGTTGATCAGCGGTGAAAGCGGCACGGGCAAAGAGTTGATCGCCCGAGCCATTCACTACAACAGCCGACGAGCCAACGGGCCTTTTATCAAAATCAACTGCGCGGCGTTGCCAGAATCGTTGCTGGAAAGTGAACTGTTCGGCCATGAGAAAGGTGCCTTTACTGGCGCTCAGGTGCAGCGGCAAGGACTCTTTGAGCGAGCCCATCAGGGGACGCTACTGCTGGATGAAGTGGGGGAAATGCCGCTCAATTTACAGGTAAAATTACTTCGTGTGTTACAAGAACGCGAGTTTGAACGGGTCGGTGGGCACAACACGGTAAAAGTGGATATCCGTATCATTGCCGCCACTAACCGAAACCTCGCCGCGATGGTCGATACCGGCGATTTTCGTCAGGATCTGTTTTATCGGCTGAATGTGATCCATCTGGAAATTCCCCCTTTACGCGAACGTCAGCAAGATATTCCACTGCTGGCCAACCATTTCCTACAAAAATTCTGTGCAGAAAATCAGCGTGAAATCATTGATATCGATCCGGCAGCGCTTGCAGTCCTGCAAGCCTGGCACTGGCCTGGCAATATTCGAGAGTTATCGAATGTGATTGAGCGTGCGGTGATCATGAGCACGGGGGTGGTGGTTTTCGCCGACGATCTGCCAGCACAACTGCACAATGAAACCACCAGCGCCGATGGAGAAAAGCCGTCGCAGTCATTCACTCAGGGTGAATCCAGTCTGAAAGAAGAGATCAAGCGCTACGAAAAGCAGGTGATTATTTCCACGCTGGAAAAACATCAGGGCAACCGCACCCACAGCGCATTGCAATTGGGTATCAGCCGTCGGGCGCTGATGTATAAATTACAAGAATACGGCATCGACACCCTTCCTCCGAAAACGGACGCCTAACCCCCCCTCTTTAGTCTGAGAAGGAATTTGCGCACTGTGCAAATTCCTTCTCACTTCCCGCCGCCGAGCAGATGCTGTTCGTTGTTAAAAACATAAAATCAACTCGTTGAAAAATATCATAAATAAAAATTTTATTGCCTAAAAAACACAGCTGGCACCCGCCTTGCTATTCCCTGCCCGTACCCACTTCGGCGTATACAAAGGGAAAAATAATGAAAGATAAACATCTTACCTTACCGCAGGCTAGCCGCTTGTTCCGTGATGGCATGACCATCATGGTGGGCGGTTTTATGGGAATTGGCACGCCACCCCGTCTCGTTAATGCGTTACTCGATTCCGGCGTACGCGACTTGACGCTAATCGCAAACGACACCGCGTTCGTCGATACCGGCATTGGTCCGCTGATCGTCAATGGCCGGGTGAAGAAAGTGATCGCCTCTCACATTGGCACCAACCCAGAAACCGGTCGCCGCATGATTAACGGCGAAATGGAAGTGCAACTGGTCCCGCAGGGAACCCTCATCGAACAGATCCGCTGCGGCGGTGCCGGACTGGGTGGCGTGCTCACCCCAACAGGCGTCGGCACTGTGGTTGAAGAAGGCAAACAGCGGATCACGCTGGATAACGTCACCTATCTACTGGAGCGCCCCTTACGCGCAGATTTGGCATTGATTCGCGCGCATCAGGCCGATTCTCAGGGCAATCTGACCTACCAACTCAGCGCCAGAAACTTTAACCCTCTGCTGGCGCTCGCTGCTGATATCACTCTGGTCGAGCCGGATGAGCTGGTCACCATCGGCGATATCGAGCCGGATCGAGTGGTCACGCCCGGTGCCCTTGTTGATTACATCATTACCCCAGAGGAGCGTTAATCATGGATGCCAAACAACGTATTGCGCGCCGCGTGGCGCAAGAACTGCAAGATGGCGACATCGTCAATCTGGGGATTGGCCTGCCAACGCAGGTGGCTAACTATCTGCCAGAAGGCGTTGATATCACCCTGCAATCAGAAAATGGTTTTCTTGGCCTCGGCCCCATTACCGAACCACATCCCGATCTGGTCAACGCAGGCGGGCAACCCTGCGGCATTCTGCCCGGAGCAGCAATGTTTGACAGCGCGTTCTCCTTTGCGCTGATTCGCGGCGGCCATGTGGATGCCTGCGTGCTGGGCGGCCTACAGGTAGATGAAGAGGCCAACCTGGCCAACTGGGTCGTTCCCGGCAAGATGGTACCTGGCATGGGCGGTGCGATGGATTTGGTTACCGGAGCGAAGAAGGTGATCATCGCCATGGAACACTGTGCCAAAGACGGTAGCGCCAAAATTCTGAAACGCTGCACCATGCCGCTGACCGCACAGCATGCCGTCCATATGCTGGTCACTGAATTGGCCGTGTTCCGTTTTATTAACGGTGTCATGTGGCTCACCGAAATCGCACCGGGCCATGATGTGGACAGCATTCGCGCCAAAACCGAAGCGCACTTTGACGTGGCTGAACCTCTTCAACCCATGTGGCAAGCCACTGTCGGGGGTGATGCATGATAGGGCGTATCTCGCGTTTTATGACGCGCGTCGTCAGCCGCTATCTGCCCGATCCGCTAATTTTCGCCATGTTGTTAACGCTGATTACCTTCGGCGTGGCGTTGTGGCTCACGCCACAAACACCGCTCAGCATGGTGAAACTGTGGGGGGATGGTTTCTGGAATCTGCTGGCATTCGGCATGCAGATGGCGCTGATCATCGTCACCGGTCATGCACTGGCGAGTTCTCCCCCCGTGAAACGCCTGCTGCGTCTGGCGGCTTCCGCAGCCAAAACGCCGGCACAGGGTGTCATGCTGGTGACGTTTTTCGGCTCCGTCGCCTGCGTGATCAACTGGGGTTTCGGTTTGATCGTTGGCGCAATGTTTGCGCGCGAAGTGGCCCGCCGTGTGCCAGGCTCGGACTATCCGCTCCTGATCGCTTGTGCCTATATTGGCTTCCTCACCTGGGGCGGCGGTTTCTCCGGCTCAATGCCCCTGCTGGCGGCAACGCCCGGCAATCCGGTAGAGCATATTGCTGGTCTGGTACCGGTTTCTCACACCCTGTTTACCGGTTTTAATCTGTTTATCACGCTCGGCCTGATCGTCGTAATGCCTTTTGTTACCCGCATGATGACGCCACGCCCAACCGATGTGATAACCATCGATCCCGCCCTGTTAAAAGACGAGACCGACTTCCAGAAAACCTTGCCTGCCGATGCGCCGCCCTCTGAACGTTTGGAAGAGAGTCGCATTCTGGCACTGATTATCGGCGCCTTAGGCATCGTCTATCTGGGGATCTACTTTGCAGAGAAAGGGTTCAACATCACCATCAATACCGTCAACATGATGTTCATGATTGCAGGTCTGCTGCTGCATAAAACCCCCATGGCCTACATGCGAGCCATCAGCGCAGCGGCACGCAGTACCGCCGGTATTCTGGTGCAGTTCCCATTCTACGCCGGTATTCAGCTCATGATGGAACATTCCGGACTGGGCGGTCTGATCACCGAATTTTTCATCAACGTCGCCAATAAAGACACTTTCCCCGTCATGACCTTCTTTAGCTCTGCGCTGATCAACTTTGCCGTGCCTTCCGGCGGTGGTCACTGGGTTATCCAAGGGCCCTTCGTGATGCCCGCAGCACAGGCATTAGGCGCCGATTTAGGCAAATCAGTGATGGCCATCGCCTATGGCGAGCAGTGGATGAACATGGCACAGCCATTCTGGGCACTACCAGCGCTTGCCATCGCAGGGTTGGGCGTTCGCGACATCATGGGGTATTGCATCACCGCGCTGCTGTTCTCCGGGGTGATTTTTGTCGTGGGTTTGACGTTCTTTTGACGTCGCGGGGATGAAACAGAGGAAAACAACATGAAAAACGTCGTTATCGTGAGTGCAGTACGTACCGCCATCGGCAGTTTCAACGGATCGCTTGCCAGTGTAAGCGCTGTCGATTTGGGTGCTACCGTTATCAAGGCGGCACTAACGCGCGCCAACCTTGATGCTGAACGTGTAGATGAAGTGATTATGGGCAACGTGTTACAAGCTGGCCTGGGGCAGAACCCTGCGCGTCAGGCACTGCTGAAAAGCGGGCTGGCAGACACGGTGTGTGGCTATACCGTTAACATGGTATGCGGATCGGGACTGAAAAGTGTGGCATTAGCCGCACAGGCGATTGAATCCGGTCAAGCCACTGCGCTGGTAGCAGGCGGCATGGAAAACATGAGCCAAGCCCCCTATCTTCTTGATGCCAAAGCGCGCTGGGGCTACCGCCTTGGGGATGGACAGTTGTCAGACGTTATTCTGCGCGATGGACTTGTCTGCGCTACCCACGGCTATCATATGGGCATTACCGCTGAAAACGTCGCCAAAGCCTATGACATCAGCCGCGCCATGCAGGATGAAGCGGCACTCATCTCACAGCAAAGGGCCGTTGCGGCGATTCAATCCGGCGCGTTCGATACCGAAATAATCCCCATCACCGTCAAGCTGCGTAAAAAAGAGGTCGTGTTCCAAACCGATGAGTTTCCCAAAGCGGACTCTACGTTGGAAGGGCTGGCAGCACTGCGTCCGGCCTTTGACAAAGCAGGCACAGTGACCGCCGGGAATGCCTCAGGCATCAACGACGGTGCAGCGGCACTGGTAATAATGGAAGAAGACGCCGCACGGGCTGCCGGCCTGACCCCACTGGCGCGTATCCGAGGTTATGCCAGCGGCGGCGTAGCCCCTGCGCTGATGGGCATGGGCCCCGTGCCCGCCACGCAAAAAGTCCTGCAACAGACAGGATTGCAGATTGACGATTTTGATCTGATCGAAGCCAACGAAGCCTTCGCAGCCCAGTTCTTGGCCGTCGGCAACACACTGAAATTCGATCGTGAAAAAGTTAACGTCAACGGCGGGGCAATTGCGCTAGGTCACCCGATCGGAGCCAGTGGCGCACGCATTTTGGTGACGCTGCTTCATGCACTGCGGGCGCGTGATAAAACGCTGGGGCTAGCAACGTTGTGCATTGGTGGCGGCCAGGGCGTGGCACTGGCCATTGAACGTCTTGACTGATTTTATGTTGTCACATCCGAGATAATAGAGAACAGGCAACGAATTCAACCGTTGCCTGCCAAAGTGCCAGACTGACATTACGGTCTGCCACTTTAGGCGAGATATAGGTTTATTCGTATCTATACCCTAAATAATTCGAGTTGCAGGAAGGCGGCCAGCGAATGACAAATCTGTCTGGAACAGATTTGAACAGCGCTGGCGCTGGCCCGCAGGGTGAATCTCAGGGATGAGATTCATTAATCCCGATGAGCTTACTCAGGTAAGTGATTCGGGTGACAAATTTGTCTGGAACAAATTTGAACGCCGCATGCGGCGGCCTCGTAAGAGGTGAGGTCCAGGGATGGGCCGAATAATGAGTGCAGCCAACGCACCTGCAACTTGAAGTATGACGGGTATATCTCTATGCCGGTGATGAATCATCTTTAATCTAAATAGGATAGTGCCTTCGATCCAATCGCTATATTTTCAGCATATAAATTAAAAACGTTATTTATTTCTTGCAAGGTATGATACCCAATAGGATGATGAAAATAAAAATCTTTTAATTTCCCCATAATTACCGAAATCAAAATCCTACATTCAACAGGAAAATCTTCATTGCAAATAGCATAAGACATTTTCCCTAATAAACACTGAAGCTCGTAAATGCTCCCAAGTGAATTAAATTTCAATAAATTTGAAACACAAAAAAACTTCCCTGCTCCATTTTGGTGACTATCCCATTTTGAGAATCTAGATGAAACGAGATGAGTACAAAAATTATTTATAGGTTGATTTTTTATTATCTCTTTCAAAAAAAATATCGCCATATTCACATAAAGCACATTACTTTCGCAGCGGCCACCTTCATAAAAACAATCATAAATTGATATCTGAGTTATATTTCGACAGTTTTTTTTAATGCTTATAGCAGAAAGAGAGTATTTATATAAATATGGAGAATTATTAATCACTTTCCATATGGGGCATTGATTTAAAAAGTCATGATAAATTTCATGAAGTTCCCCTCGCGTAACATATTTATAATCTTGAACAATGCGTTGAATAGGATTAAGTTTATTTTTAAATGAAGAATTGACACATCTCAAGGAGCAATAATCTATGTGATTGAGATGCAGTGCGATTTTTTGTATCAACTCACAGGGGAAATTCGATATACTTACAATGTTTCCTCTCAAAGAAGAATCACGATGACTTGATGTGTCGATTTTTATATCATAAAGTATTTCTTTTACATCCGTGTTGTTTCCACAGTTAATTACTTTATCCATAAAACCTTCACTGAATATAAATCACAGACTACACATTAACACGATACTTTTATTATTTAACATTGTTAAAATAATAAAATCACTTTATAAAAACAAACACATATTCATATAAAGACATAAACACTTGATTGTATATTTAATTTTAAAAAATAATCTTAGATTAATATTATTGCTATTGTATGCCTAAAGAAATTAACTATCCAAATAAAAAAGCTGCGGTAAACCAGTAACAGAGTGGATGCTCACTGCATTTACCGCCTGTGTTTCAGCGTTACGCTCCGCTTTGCCTCACCCGCGCCAACAGTGCAGCGACATCCGGAATATCACTCGCAGTCAGAATAAGCGTTTTACCTAATTCAACGGCGTGGCGCTGGCAGGCGTAGCGCGCCTGCGGCTCCGTGATGCTTGCCAGATCGGCGACGTGAGAGAAACCTATCGCGCGTCGAATCAACTCTGTACCAGCGTAACCCATCGTGTCTTGCCACACATGTTTGAGGAACTGCTCTGCGTACCCTGATTCCGCCAGCGCCGGATCGCGCCCATGTTCGTGGACCAATGTGCTAAAGCGTGCAGAAAAGGTACGCCACAACACAGTGATATCCTCTAAACGGTTGTCGCGAGCGGCCGCCGCTTCTCGGGGTGCCAGCAGCCCAGGCAGGCCGCAGAAATTCAGTAGCAGGTTGCCCAGAACCGTACCGATATCAAATCCGATTGGCCCATAGAAACCGAATTCCGCATCAATCACTTTCAGTGTCGTCGGTCCAACAAAAATCGAACCGCTGTGAATATCACCGTGCAACAGCGCCTCTGCGTTCACCAGAAAACGGTGCTTGAGCGCCGCCACGGCGCGCTTCAGTGCAGCGTCACGCCACAGCGCTTCCACCGTTGGGCGTAACTCAGTATCAAAGCGGTTACGCTCATGGTCGCGGTAAGGGTCGGTAAAAAACAGATCTTCGGTGATTTGGCACAATTCAGGGTTGATGAAACGTGAAACCGCCGCTTTTTTCTCATGCGGATGCTGATAAAAATCAGAAGTGTGGAACAGCGCCTGCGCCAGATACTCCCCTACCTGCGCTGCCGCCTGCGGATAGGCCTGGCCATCAACCAGTTCGCGCCGCCAGATATGCAGATGAGAAAGATCCTCCTGCACCATCACCGCCAACACCGCATCATGATGCAGCACCTTGACCGTGTGCTGCGGGCAATATTGTGCGTGCACCAGCAGGGTTTCCGCTTCAATGCGCGCTCTGTCGAGGGTTAACGGCCAGGATTCCCCAACGCAGCGCACATAAGGCAACGCCTGTTTCACAATGACACGGCTCACGCCCTGCGTATCGCGGATTTTAAACACCAGATTGAGGTTGCCATCGCCAATTTCATCGGCGGCCACCAGCGTCTGCGGGTCCGGCACCGCACCAAATTGACGGGCATATTCAACGGCATCTGCCGCGCTAAAGGTACGATACAGGGACATCACCACCTCTTCTTATGACTCGACTATCGATTAATTCGCTGTCCGCCGTCCGGTTTTAGACATAAAAGCGTTTGGACGTCTATACTTCTGTTTTTCATATTGGCAGAATAAGAAAATAAACGCAATACGCAACAGGAATTTAACGACCCATGCAGAGCTTTAACACACTGAGTCTTAAGGTGACGAATAACCAACTTTGGATCCTCGACCAACAGGCTTTACCCCAGGAAACTGTGTGGCACCCCAGCCCGGATGTAGCGGCGCTGGTTGAGCATATTCGTACCCTGCGTGTGCGCGGCGCGCCGTTGATCGGGCTCTCTGCCAGCGTGTTGTTGGCGCTGCTGGCGGAAAATGGCATGCCAGTAACCGCGCTTGAGCAAGCACTGGAAACCCTGCGTGCCGCACGCCCAACCGCCGTGAACCTGATGAACAATCTGGATCGTATGAAACAGGCATTGGCGCAACCTCAACATGTTCCTGCACTGGTGCAGGAAGCATTGCATCTGATCGAGGAAGATCGCGCCCTGTGTGAACAGATTGCTCACCACGGGACCACATTGGTCAGACCCGGCAGTCGCCTGCTTACCCACTGCAATACCGGTGGATTAGCCACAGCGGGCATCGGCACCGCAATCGGGGTTATTCACCGTGCACACCGCCAAGGGCATGTGGAACAGGTATGGGTGGATGAAACGCGCCCCTTATTGCAAGGAGGACGGCTGACCGCCTGGGAATTAGGTGAATTGAACATTCCCTATCGTTTGATTTGTGATTCGATGGCCGCCACCCTGATGGCACAAGGTCTGGTCGATGCCGTTTGGGTCGGGGCCGATCGCATTGCCGCAAACGGTGATATTGCCAACAAAATTGGCACTTACAGCCTGGCCGTGCTGGCCCGTTATCATGGTATTCCGTTCTATGTCGCCGCGCCGCACACTACACACGATGCGGCTTGCCCAGATGGCAACGCGATCCCCATTGAGCAGCGCGCCGCTGGTGAGGTAACCGGCGTAGCAGGCAGTTTTGGCACTTGCCAGTGGGCACCACAAGATGCGCAGGTTTATAACCCTGCTTTTGATATCACACCCGCTTCGCTAATTAGCGGTTGGGTGCTGGATAGCGGCGTGATCACGCCCGAGCAGGTGCAAGCAGGGATTTTCACTCAGGCGTTGCGCTAATCCTTTTCCTCCAGCCGCTGGCTGGAGGAAAAGTCGGCATGACTATGCCAGCTTCGGATAAGCATCAGCAATGGCATCGCCGGTAAAGTGTGCCACCCAACCATCTGGATTATCGAACAGGCGAATCGCGGTAAAATGCGGCTCGGAACCCATATCGAACCAGTGCGCGGTACCTGCGGGTACCGACAGCAGATCGTTCTTCTCACACAATATCTGATAAATCTTGCCGTTCAGGTGCAGGCAGAATAGCCCAGCACCTTCGACGAAGAAGCGTACTTCATCTTCGCTGTGTGTATGCTCAGACAGAAATTTGGTGCGCAATGCGTCTTTCTGCGGATTGTCGGCACGCAAGCTGATCACATCCCAGCTTTGGTAGCCTTTTTCTGCCACCAGTTTATCAATTTCATGCTGATAGGCCGCCAGCACTTCTTCTGCTGCCGGAGAGACGCTCAGTGCGCGATCGGCCTGCCAACGTTCAAAACGTACGCCAATCGCGGCAAGCGCCGTCTGAATAGCCTCCGCATCACGGCTGTCCCATATCGGCTGGCTGGCGTCATTGTCGTTAAAAATGGTTAATGCACTCATGGCAAAACTCCTTAAACGGCGCTAGTGGCCTGGGATGGGTCAATCTGGTCGAAACGCGCCACCTGACGATGAAAGCTTGCTACATCCGCCTCATCACGGATCAACTGACACGTTTGCCAACCAGCCTCGGCAGCAGCATCCAGTTCTTGATGAATGTCAGACAAAAACAGCAGTTGCTCACCAGGGCGTCCAATCGCTTGTGCAATATGGTGGTATGAACACGCTTCACGCTTGGCCCCGACGCGAGTGTCAAAGTAACCACTGAACAAAGGGCGCAAGTCTCCAGCGTCACTGTAACCAAACAGCAGTTGCTGAGCTTCAACCGACCCCGATGAGTAGACGTAGAGATCGACCCCCTGCTCACGCCACTTGCGCAGTTGCGGCGCAACATCGTCATACACATGACCACGAAAATCGCCGTTGAGGTAACCGTTGCGCCAGATGATACCTTGCAGACGTTTTAATGCCGTCGATTTGCGATCCTGCTCCATAAATTGATGCAATGCTTCCAGCAAGGTGGGGGCTTGCGCCTGAGGCTGACCGAGTTCTTCACGTAACAGCGCCAGTGTTTCGGCTATCTCTGGCTGGGAGTCAGACTGTGCAACGGTCTCGGCCAAACGCGCGCGCGCGTAGGGAAACAGGATATTATGAACAAAACGGATATCGCTGGTGGTGCCTTCAATATCTGTCACGATAGCCTTGATCATTTTGCCTCCAGCAAACGTCGTTGCAGTTCACACTGAAACAGAAACTCGAGCCCTTCCAGATGACGGCGAGCCTGCTCTACATCCTCTCCCCAGCAGTAAAGCCCATGACCGCGCACTAAAAAACCGTAGCGCAGCGCCTGAGTATCGGCGTACGCCGCCACGCGTACTGCCAGTGCAGAAATATCCTGATCGTTGGCAAAAATGGGAATGGCAACGCGGTCAAGGTGAGTATGCTGCCCTTGCAGAGATTTCTGCATCTCATACCCTTCCAGCACCAGCGCATCGCTTTTCTCTACGCGAGAGAGCACGGTTGCGTTCACAGAATGGGTATGCAACACGGCCCCTACCTGCACAAAGCGGCGATAGAGCAAAGTGTGTAGGCCGGTTTCTGCCGACGGCGTGCGCCCGCTGGGAACATGGTTATCGGCAATATTCACCTGTAAAAAATCATCCTGATGTAAACGGCCTTTGTCCTTACCGGATTCAGAGATCAGACAGCGGTCATCATCCAGACGCACCGACATATTGCCCCCGGTTGCCGGACACCATCCTTTTTGCCCAATCCAATGGCAAGCCGCGACTAACGCAGCCAGTTGTGGGTTTTCGCTCATTGTTCATCCTGTGCAGGTGTGCTCTTCACCACAGCGTTTTGCACCGTGGTTAGTTCGTTTTGTTATAGGTTAGACATCAATGGAATTTAGCCGTTTAAACGTCCATGCGTCTTGATTGCCAAATACTAGCATCGTGCTATATTGGCTCGCAATACAGCAGGTTTGCAGGAGTTCATTTCTACCATGAGTGCCGCACTTTTTCCCGAAAGCAAACTGCCCGCATTGGGCACCACTATATTTACTCAGATGAGCGCGCTGGCGCAGCAACATCAAGCCATTAACCTCTCTCAGGGGTTTCCGGATTTTGATGGCCCGGATTATCTGCAACAACGTCTGGCCTATCACGTTGCCCAAGGCGCTAATCAGTATGCTCCGATGACAGGGGCAGCATCGCTACGCAGTGCGATCGCAGAAAAAACTGCGGTACAGTATGGCTGGCAGCCTGATGTCGAGCGTGAGATAACGGTCACGGCTGGGGCCACAGAAGCGCTGTTCGCTGCCATCGCGGCGTTGGTGCGGCCCGGTGATGAAGTGATCTGTTTTGATCCTAGCTATGACAGCTATGCGCCAGCTATCGAGCTGGCGGGTGGCGTAGTTAAACGCGTTGCGTTACAACCACCGCTGTTCAACGTGGACTGGGCAGCGTTTCGCGCACTGTTGAGCACCCGTACTCGTCTGGTGATTCTCAACACGCCACACAATCCGTCTGCCACCGTGTGGCGTCAGAGCGATTTCGAGCAGCTGTGGCAGGCGATTACCAGCCGCGAAATCTACGTGTTGAGCGATGAGGTCTATGAACATATCTGTTTTGCACCGGAAGGACACGCCAGCGTTCTGCGCCACAGTGAGCTGCGCCAACGCGCTATCGCAGTGTCTTCCTTTGGCAAGACCTACCACATGACTGGTTGGAAAGTGGGTTATTGCATTGCGCCTGAGGCCATCAGTGCAGAAATTCGCAAGGTACACCAGTACCTCACATTCTCCGTCAATACGCCGGCACAATTAGCCATTGCCGATATGCTGCGCCATGCGCCAGAACACTGGCAGGAACTGCCGGAATTCTATCGTGCACGCCGTGATTTTCTGGTCAATGCGCTCTCAACCAGTCGTTTTGAAGTGCTGCCCTGTGAAGGAACCTACTTCCTGCTGGCGGATTACAGTGCTATTTCAGACCTTGATGATGTCACTTTTTGCCGTTGGCTGACGGAACACGCTGGCGTGGCGGCGATCCCGCTCTCGGTTTTCTGCGCCGATCCCTTCCCGCACAAATTGATTCGACTATGCTTTGCTAAACAGGAATCTACCTTGCAAGCGGCGGCGGAGCGCTTATGTCGACTTTAAACATCACGTTACTACAACAGCCCTTGGTATGGCTCGATGGGCCAGCTAACCTGAGCCATTTCGATGCCGAGTTGGAAACCGTGCGTGGCAGTGACCTTATCGTGCTGCCTGAAATGTTTACCACAGGATTCGCCATGAATGCCGCGGGCAAGGGGCTGTCACAATCTGTAGTGGAAACCTGGCTGCAAGAGTGGGCCAAAGAGACCAATGCGCTCATCGGTGGCAGCATTGCTGTCTCTACGCCAAAAGGCGCAGTAAACCGCTTTGTGCTGGTTTCGCCGCTGGGCGATGTTTACCACTATGACAAACGCCACCTGTTTCGCATGGCCAATGAGCACCACCATTTTGAAGCCGGACATGAGCGCCTGATTATCGAATGGCGTGGCTGGCGGATATTGCCGCAGATTTGCTATGACCTGCGTTTTCCTGTGTGGTCACGCAACCGCCAGGATTACGATCTGGCGCTATACGTGGCGAACTGGCCCGCCCCGCGCGCGCACCATTGGCGTACGCTGCTCGCGGCACGCGCCATTGAAAATCAGGTCTATGTGGCAGGATGTAATCGTGTCGGTTCTGATGGCAACGACCACAGTTACCAAGGTGACAGCCAGATAATCAACCCGCAAGGTGACATCGTAGCGCAAGCGCCAGAGAACCAGCCTGCGCAAATCAGCGCAGAACTGTCGTTGGAGGCACTGCAAAGCTACCGTGAAGCGTTTCCGGCATGGCGTGATGCGGATAGATTTACACTGTAGTAGGTGAGACGGCACAGGCCGTCATGCTGTTTAGATGAAACGGAGCATCACATGTATGCCATGTCCGCGTTAGGTTTCGTGCGCGAAAGCATCACTGTATCTCTGCCACCCACGTGGCACGCGCCCGACACGGGGTGTGCAGTCGCCCCCACCCCGTGACCCCGGGCTTTTTGCGGAATGCCGCCGCTGCGCGGTGCCTTCGGAAACGGTCGCAGTCGGACGGACCGCGCTCGACGCGTTACCGACGCGGCGAGCGCTTTCGCAGCATCCATGCTGCTCATCCTGGCATTTCCCCTTTCCTCAGCAGCATTCGACGCGGGAGAACACCCAAAATCAGCGCCAAACAAAATTGAACAAAAGTGCCTCGCCGATATAGCAGTAAAAACGTTATTCCTCACCAAAACTAAGCACCACCGCCAACCATGCGCGAAGCGCCTGCGCCACATCCACCGTGGTGATCGACTCATCCGGATGGTGGCTAATCCCCCCTTTGCAGCGCACAAACAGCATGCCTACCGGCCAGCGTTCTGCTATCGCAATCGCATCGTGTCCAGCACCGCTCGGCAAAGAGGGTGCACGCCCTTGCACCTGAGTAACCGCCTCACGCAGCAACCGCTGTAACCCATCATCACACCGCGTTGGGGCAATGCAGTAATACTCCTCAGCCTCAAAGCGGCAGCCGCGCGCCTGCGCGATTTGCTCGCCGTGAGATAATAACCGTGTTAGCAACGTTGCCAATGCCTTCTCTTCCGGCCCGCGCACGTCCAACGTTAAACGCACCTCTCCCGGTATCACATTCGCCGCACCTGGGGCGCATTGCAACGTGCCAATAGTTGCCACCAAACCGGACGCCAGCTCTCGTGTAAGCTGCTCAACCAGTACCATCCACTGTGCCGCCGCCGCCAGCGCATCATGCCGTTGCGTCATTGGCACTGTACCGGCGTGGCCCGCTGTTCCCTGAAAAACACAGTTTAACCGGCGCGCACCGTTAATCGCCGTAACGACACCCAATGCAGCGTCGTCGTGCTCCAGACAGGGGCCTTGCTCAATATGCATTTCCAGATAGGCGGCAATGCTTTGTGGCGCACGCGCCGCACGCCCAATGCCTTCCGGGCATAATCCCGCCTGCGACAACGCTTGTGACACGCTTACACCTTGCGCGTCCTGACAGGATAACCAGCTTTCAGGCCAGGTGCCGGTCAGTCCTCGACTGCCCAGCAGCGTAATACCAAATCGCGTGCCCTCTTCATCACCAAACCCCACAATTTCCAGCGCCACCGGCAGGCGAATCTGCTGCTGATGCAGAAAACGCACCACTTCAATGGACGCCAAAACGCCCAGCATGCCATCGTAGCGCCCAGCATTACGCACGGTGTCAAGGTGCGAACCTAACAAAACCGCAGGCGCATCGGGCATATTGCCTTCATAGCGACCGCAGATATTGCCGACCGCATCCTGCCACACCTGCATTCCTGCTTCCCGCATCCATTCACCCACGCAGGTATTGGCGCGCAAATGCTGTGGCGACAGATACACCCGCGTCAGTTGATCGGTATCTTCACTGATCTCTGCCAAGGTATCGCAGCGCCACATGACCCGCTCGGCGGCAGAGTGCGCCGAAAAGCGGGATAACCATGGCGAACTCATTGCGCAACTCCAGCGCTGACAGCATAACGATCCCATGCAGCCTGCAATGCAGCCCCTTGTACCGTGCGAAAACCGTGCCGATTGAGCACTGCTTCCAGCGCACTTAGGGTTTGCATCACACAATCTTTGCGGGCGTTATACCCCATGGTACCGATGCGCCAGATTTTTCCTTGTAACGGACCAAATGAGGTGCCGATTTCAATGGCAAAATCGTTCAGCAAGCACTGGCGGATCTGTTCCCCCTGTATGCCCTCAGGGATAACCACACCGGTCACGTTATTCATTTTGTGTTGCTTGTCGCCGTAAATGCGCAATCCCATCCCTTCCAGACCGGCAACCAGTGCCTCACCGTGCAGTTTGTGGCGCGCAATGCCCTTATCCAGCCCCTCTTCGAGCATGACTCGGGCACATTCCCGTGCGGCAAACAGCATGCTGGTGGCTTCAGTGTGATGGTTCAGGCGCTCAGGTCCCCAATAGTCCATCACCATGCCGAGATCAAAATAGTTGGAGTAGATCATCTCCTCTTCACCGTCACGGTGTTCGGCAGTGCGAATCCCCTGCTCCACGCAGCGACGGCGGCGTATGGCCGCTTCCATCTTCGGACTGAGGGTAATCGGTGCGCTACCAGAAGGGCCACCCAGACACTTCTGCAAACCCGCAGAAACGGCATCCAACCCCCAGGCGTCCGTCTCTAGCGCATTACCACCGAAAGAGGCGGTCGCATCGGTATAAAACAGCACATCATGACGACGGCAGATATCCCCAAGTTCGGCCAGCGGCTGCAACATGGTGGTGGAGGTATCGCCTTGCACCGTCAGCAGGGCACGCGGGCGTAACCGTTGGATGGCATATTCAATCTTATCCGCGGTAAAGACTTCCCCCCAGGGCACTTCAATAGTGTGAACATCTGCGCGGCAGCGGCGCGCAATTTCACATAACAGATGTCCGAAACGCCCAAACACCGGCACCAGAACCCGATCGCCAGGGCGGATCGCCGAGAGTAAAATGGCCTCGATACCCGCGCGTGAGGTGCCATCCACCAGCATGGTCCAGCGGTTTTCCGTGCGGAACAGTTGACGATAAAGTTCCATGGTCTGATTCATGTATTCCGTCATGGCCGGATCGTATTGCCCAATCAACTGACATGCCATGGCACGCAGTACACGGGGGTCCGCATTGATCGGACCGGGTCCCATCAGTAAACGGTGAGGCGGATTGATCTGCGCGTATAATTCGTTATTCATCATGCACAACTCCAAAAAAAGCAGGAACGCTCGCTGCCAGCAACGGGGCTCAGGCCTCCGTCAAACCACGCACCGACGCAATAAACTGTTTAAGTTCGGGGGTCTGTGGGTTAGCGAACAGCGCGCGGCTGTCGCCTTGTTCCCACACGGTTCCTTCATGCATAAACACCACCCGATCGCCCACTTCACGGGCAAAATTCATTTCGTGTGTGACCAAAATCAGCGTCATGCCTTCCGCCGCCAGTTGCTCCAACACTTTCAGCACTTCCCCCACCAGTTCAGGATCGAGCGCAGAGGTGATTTCATCGCACAGCAGCACTTTAGGGTTCATCGCCAGCGCACGAGCAATCGCCACGCGCTGCTGCTGACCGCCAGATAGGTTGGCCGGTGAGTAGTGCAAGCGTTCACTCAACCCGACTTTCGCCAGCATCTGCTCCCCCAAAGCGCGGCACTCTGCTTCGCTTTTTTTCAGTACCAAACGAGGTGCCAGCATCACGTTTTCCAGCGCGCTCATGTGCGGGAACAAGTTAAAGTTCTGAAACACCATCCCCACTGAGCGACTGATTTCACGCGCTTGAGAATCGCGATTGGTCACTGTCACGCCACCGAGCTTGATACTCCCTTCCTGATAACCCTCCAGGCCGTTAATACAGCGCAACAGCGTGCTTTTTCCCGAGCCGCTGCGCCCGATGATAGAAACGACTTCGCCCATATCGATATCCAGATCGACACCTTTCAGGACGTGGTTCTGACCGTAATATTTCTGCACCTGATTAATGGTGATGAGCGGCATTGAATTTCTTCTCCAGATAGCGGCTGTAGTAGGACAGCGGATAACACATCAGGAAGTAGCCCAGTGCTACCAGGCCAAAGACCTTGAAAGGTTGATAAGTGACGTTGTTCAGCATGGTGCCGGCTTTAGTCAACTCGATAAAACCGATGATCGATGCCAACGCCGTCCCTTTAATCACCTGCACGGAAAACCCCACTGTGGGTGCGATGGCAATGCGCATGGCCTGCGGTGCAACAACCCGACATAACGTTTGACCAAAACTCAACCCGAGACAGCGTGACGCTTCCCATTGCCCTTTTGGCAATGCCACGATGCTGCCGTGCCAGATATCCACCAGAAATGCGCTGGTAAACAGCGTCAGCGCCAGTGCCGCAGCGGTCCAGGGGCTGACATCAATGCCAAATAACCCAAGGCCGAAAAAGGCCAGAAACAGTTGCATCAGCAGCGGCGTTCCCTGAAACACACCGGCATAGAGATGTGTAAAACGCACCGCCCAGCAGCGCTGGCTTAGTCGCACCAACAGCAACGGCAATGTCACCAGCGCACCGCCGAAAAAGGCCGTCAGCGAGAGCAGTAGTGTCCAACGCGCCGCCAACAGCAGGTTGCGCACGATATCCCAATCGGTAAAGTTCATCATCCGTGCGTTCTCCCGAGTAAACGGCGGCCCGCCATCATCAGCAGTTGTCGCATTAACAATGACAGCGCCAGATAAAACAGCGTGGTGACCAGATACACCTCAAAGCTGAGAAAGGTGCGCGATTGAATCAGGTTGGCGGCAAAGGTCAGCTCTTCATAAGAGACCTGCGATACCACGGAGGAACCGAGCATCACGATAATGCACTGGCTAACCAGCGCCGGATAAATACGCTGCATGGCCGGTGGCAAGATAACGCGCACAAAGGTTTGCATGCGTGTCAGCCCCAGCACGCGCGCGGCTTCCCACTGCCCTTTCGGCGTAACCTGAATGCCCGCGCGGATAATTTCCGTGCTGTATGCCCCCAGGTTAATCAACATTGCCAACAACGCAGCTTCACCCGCCGTCAGTTTCCAGCCGAGCGTTGGCAGGCCAAAAACGATGAAAAACAGCTGTACGACAAACGGCGTATTGCGGATCAGTTCCACATATAGCCCCCACAGGCGGCTTGGCAACGAGGGGCGACCACTGCGTAATGCCGCGCCACAGATGCCGATGGCAATACCGCCAAAGGTCGCCATGGCCGTCAACTGGACCGTCACCCATAGCCCCGCAAGCAATTCTGGCCAGTAAGGCCACAGCGCGGCAAAATTCAGTTGATAGGTCATGGCATCTCTCCCTTAAGCACCCGGTTTTTCAGCCAGCAGGCTGGCGGGCAAAGGTGCTTTCAGCCACTTTTCAGAAAGTGAATTCAAGGTGTTATCCGCCAGCGCCTGTGCAATCAGAGAATCCACTTTGGCTTGCAGCGCCGCTTCCCCTTTCTTGATGCCGATGTAGCACGGTGAGTCTTTCAGCATAAATTTGGCAACCGGCGCCTTGGTTGGGTTTTGCGCCGCAATGGCTGCCACCACCAGGTTACCGGTAGCGATATATTCCACTTGCCCAGACAGATAAGCCGACAGCGTGGTGTTATTATCCTCATAGCGCTTTATCTGCGCGGCTTTCGGCGCGATTTCACTCAGCACCATGTCTTCTACGGCGCCACGCGTTACGCCAACGCTTTTGTCTGCCAGTTGCTGTGCATCACTCACCGTGCCTGCCTGTGGGCCAAATACACCAAGAAAGAACGGTGCATAGGCTCGGCTGAAATCGATCACCTTTTCACGTTCAGCGTTTTTACCCAGGCTGGAAATCACCAGATCTACTTTATTGGTTTGCAGATAGGGAACACGGTTAGCGCTGGTCACCGGCACCAGTTGCAACTTTAGTTTCATCTCCTGCGCCAGATAGCGGGCGACATCGATGTCATACCCTTGTGGTTGCAGATCAGTACCGACTGAACCAAACGGTGGGAAGTCCTGCGGTACTGCAACGCGTAACACGCCACGCTGTTCAATATCCTGAAGCTGATCGGCGACAGCGTTGCCCGCTTGTGTCACTAACAGCAATGCGCCAGCCAGCGCGATAAGGTGTTTTTTGATGCCCATTGCGTATCTCCAGGTTGAGAGTCAGATGAAACCAAAAGTTCTTAACAAGCGATAAATGAAACTATCGTTTCACTGAATAAGCAAAGGGCATGCCAGTCTTAAAAAGGAAGATAATCAGGCACAACAAGGGGGGAATTGGGCTAACAGAGATTGACACGAGCAAAAAAACAGCGCAAGCAAGGCACCAAAAAAGTGCAAAAGCACCATTTTAGCGCTCGCTTAGCGGTGCTCTAATTCGTCCAGATGGGTATAAAGATCGGCTATCTGATGAATACGCTGGCGTCCTTGCTGCAACATTTCATGCAGTAATGCATTGCTAAGCAAACCAGCCAAACTCATGGCAGCACTATAGCTATCAAAGGCGGAAACGCTGTCCAACGGCAGACATAATGACCAAGTAGCAAACGGAAATAACCCATTAGCTTGCGGTTCGCTGATCAGCACAATGGGTACCTGACGCGCCTGTAACTGTGCTAGTAACGGCTGGATAACGCGCGGGCGGCGACGAAATGCCACGATCACGACGACATCCTGCTGTCCTAGATCGGCAATCTCTTCAGACAGCGTTTGCCCCGGCTGAGCCAGCAGCGCCACCTGTGCACGCACCTGCATCAATTGTTGCCGCAAATGAAGCGCCACCGGGTAGCTATTGCGCAGACCGATAATCGCTACTTGTCTGGCTCGAAGCAATGCATCAATAATGGCGCCAAACTGCGCCGGATCGATACGGTTGATCCACTGCGCCAGATTAGCCATTTCCTGTTTATAGTGGCGTGCCAGCAACGTATTGCCCTGAACGGCATCACGGCTCTCGGCCAGCGGCATCCCGCTTTGACGCAGAGTTCGTAACTCTTCACGCACCTCACGGTAACTGGCATAACCCAGCCGCTTGAACAAGCGGCTGACTGTCGCTTTCGACACGCCGCTAAGCCGCGCCAGTTCGGCGCTGTTATAGCCAATGACATCGTCGAAATGGGTAAAGATAAAATCGGCAATGCGCTGTTCTTGCCCAGAGAGTGTGCTGTAACGACTGCGTAGCCGCTCATCAATCTGTGTCATGTTTATTCCGTTATCTCTGTTTCACTGCAACTTTCGTTGCAATCACCCTAACACAAGCACATCCCCCCTATACAATAGGAAAAAACGTCCGCTCTCTCGGTTTCGCAACCATTCTGGAACAACTCTTGCAACACACGTTTCACGCTAACGCCTCTGCATCGTGAAATAACAGGAGAACCGATGACCTCTCATGCCCCTGAAACCCTAAGCGCTTATCTGCAACAGATGGAAACCCTGCTGAATCTGCCACTCACCCCAGAGCGCCATGACGCGGTGTTTCTCCAGTTACAGCGCATCGCAGAGATGGCGCAACCGCTGATGGACTATCCGCTAGAGATGCATGAAGAGATTGCGGGGGTTTATCAATTATGACATTCCCGTTATCGATAGCGGAGATTACCGCTTTATCCATCCCCCAACTGCAACAACACCTGCAGCGTGGAGAGCTAGCCGCCCGTGAGATCGCTGACATTACGCTGGATGCCATAGCACAGCGGCACCCAACGTTAAATGCTTATACCCAGGTCACAGGACAACGTATGCAGCGAGAGGCCGATGCGCTGGATGCGAGACGCCTTCGCGGCGAAGTATTGCCACCGCTGGCGGGTGTGCCTTATGCGGTAAAGAACCTGTTTGATGTTGCCGGAGAAACCACACTGGCAGGCGCACGCCTGTTTGCCGATAATCCTCCCGCCAAACGCGATGCGTTTGCGCTGCGCCAGTTAAGCACTAGCGGTGCACTGCTTTCCGGCATGCTGAATATGGATGCTTACGCTTACGGCTTCACCACCGAAAACAGCCACTACGGCCCGACTCGCAATCCACAAGACCCAACGCGTATTGCGGGCGGATCCTCCGGTGGCTCCGCCGCCGCCGTCGGCGCTGGACTGGTGCAATTTTCACTGGGCAGCGATACCAATGGATCGATTCGGGTTCCCGCTTCGCTGTGCGGCATTTTTGGCCTGAAACCGACTTTTGGCCGGTTGTCTCGCGAAGGCAGCCACCCGTTTGTTGCCAGCCTTGACCATATCGGTCCGCTGGCGCGTCGCACAGAAGACTTGGCCTTGGTGTTCGATGCCATGCAGGGTATTGATAGTGACGATCGTTTTCAGCGCCCACAACCTCTCCTTTCTACAGCTTCCCGCTTGCAGGAAGGCTCCCGTGGCCTGCGCAGTGCCGTGCTTTCCGGTTACTTTAGCGAAGCCTGCGATGATGATGCACGCGATGCCGTGCAAAGGGTCGCACACGCGCTTGCAGCCAATGAAGAAAGAACCATCGCCCAGGCCGAGCTGGCGCGCACCGCAGCTTTTATTCTCTCTGCCAGCGAAGGGGGTAACCGTTATCTCTCAGCCCTGCGCCACACACCTGAAAAATTTGAGCCTCACTCACGTGAGCGCCTGACAGCGGGAGCTATGCTGCCTTCCGCCTGGTATCTACAGGCACAGCGCTTTCGTGATGTCTTTCGCCGCCAGGTATTGCCTTTGTTTGAACACGTAGACCTGCTAATTGCCCCAGCGACACCGTGCTGTGCCACCCTTATTGGTCAGGAAACCATGCGGATAAATCACACCGACCTGCCAGTACGCGCCAGCATGGGCATGCTGACACAGCCTATCTCGTTCGTCGGGCTCCCCGTCGTCACGGTACCGTTGATGACCATCAAAGGGTTGCCGATTGGCGTACAGTTAATTGCCGCCCCTTGGCGGGAAGATATTTGTCTACGTGCCGCCTGGGCACTGGAACAATCAGGCGTTGTCAGCGCCATTTCCATCCTGCAGGGAAAGTGAAATATCATTGTATTGGGATGCCTGCGGGCATCCTCTATTTCAGCACCAATAACAAGGAAATATAAAGTATTGACACGGGCATTATTCAGTTTCAATAAGGCAATAATTTTCAGTGCAATCTGAAAATAGCCACCATCGAATAGCGATATAAATCACCTTTATCACTGCAATGGCATAAGCAATTTCAAAAAAAATCACAACGTCATTCAACCACATTATTACCCACAACATATATAAACGTAAAAACCATTCAAAACATCGAATTTCAAAATATACATATCATTGATATAAAACCAAAAATTAATATAAAACATCAAAAAATAATATGAAAAATCAGACAGTAAAAAACAAAGAAAATGGTTTGAGAAATGACATAAAATGAATATCACCATAGCGACGCTGGCGGTACAAAGGGTTGCCTCAGAATCTGAGTATGGTAGGGTATGGCGTGTTTTCACCTTCATCAGGACAGAAATATAGAACGATAAATCACAGAGGAACTTTATCATTTCATGGCAATAAAACTCGAAGTAAAACATCTCTATAAAATATTTGGCGAGCACCCAGACAGGGCATTCAAACTGATAGATAAAGGGCTAAACAAAGATCAGATCTTTGAAAAAACCGGGCTCACTGTCGGCGTGAAAGACGCCAATCTGGCCATTGAAGAAGGCGAGATATTCGTCATCATGGGATTATCCGGTTCGGGTAAATCCACACTGGTACGCCTTCTCAATCGTCTGATTGAACCTACACGTGGTCAAGTACTGATCGACGGCGAAAATATTGCTGAGGTATCAGATACTGAATTGCGTGCCCTACGCCGCAAAAAAATCAGTATGGTTTTCCAGTCGTTCGCGTTGATGCCACACCTGAGTGTGTTGGCTAACACCGCGTTTGGCATGGAGTTGGCGGGTGTTGATAAAGCACACCGCGAGCAGAAAGCGCTCGAAGCTCTGCAACAGGTGGGTCTTGAGGCTTATGCCAATACCTACCCAGATGAGCTTTCCGGCGGCATGCGCCAACGCGTCGGCTTGGCACGCGCACTGGCAAACGATCCCGATATCCTGCTGATGGATGAAGCATTTTCAGCGCTCGATCCCTTGATCCGTACCGAAATGCAAGATGAACTGGTGAAGTTGCAATCTCGCCACCAGCGCACCATCGTATTTATTTCACACGATCTGGACGAAGCCATGCGCATCGGCGATCGCATCGCCATCATGCACGGTGGGGAAGTGATCCAGGTCGGTACGCCGGATGAAATTCTCAACAACCCGGCCAATGACTATGTGCGTACTTTCTTCCGCGGCGTGGATATCAGCCACGTATTTAGCGCGAAAGATATTGCACGCCGTCGCCCCGTCACGTTGATCCGTAAGGCACCCGGCGTTGGACCGCGATCTGCACTCAAAATCCTGCAGGATGACGACCGTGAATATGGTTACGTGCTGGAGAAAGGGAAAAAATTTATCGGCGTTGTTTCTATTGATTCGCTGAAAAAAGCACTGCAAGCGCAAGAACCGCTGGAACAGGCTTTGCTGCCAGATCCTGCCCCCGTGCCCGCAGATATGTCGCTCAACGAGCTGATTTCACAAGTTGCGCAGGCCCCCTGTGCCGTGCCAGTCATCGGTGAGAACAGTGAATATATCGGCATCATTTCCAAGGGCATGCTGTTACAGGCATTAGACAAGGAGGGCAGCAACAATGACTAACGCAACCAATCCGTGGGAGACGACGCAAACACCGGTAAATGCTGCCGAACAGGCAGCCACCAACGGCAATGGCGATCCCTGGTCATCAGCAGCGCAAAGTGCGTCTGCTTCCGGGGACGCTGCAACAAACGGTGCAGATGCCTGGGGAGCACCCACTCAGGATGCAGCCCAGTCGGGAGCTGATTGGCTGAACAGTGCCCCCGCACCGGCTCAAGAACATTTTTCACTGCTGGATCCCTTCAAAGACACGTTGATTCCGTTGGATCATTGGGTCACAGAAGGAATTGACTGGCTGGTACTGCATTTCCGCCCACTCTTTCAAGGCATTCGCGTGCCGGTTGATATCATTCTTAATGGTTTCCAACAGGCGCTGTTAGGCATGCCGGCCCCCGTTGCTATTTTGGTGTTCTCCCTTATCGCCTGGCAGATGTCATCATTGGGCATGGGAGCGGCAACGCTGATATCGCTGGTGGCTATCGGCGCTATTGGTGCCTGGTCACAGGCCATGGTTACACTGGCACTGGTATTAACGGCGCTGTTCTTTTGCATGCTTCTTGGTCTGCCGCTCGGCATCTGGTTGGCGCGCAGTGAGCGTGCAGCAAAAGTGGTGCGCCCGCTGCTTGACGCCATGCAAACCACGCCTGCGTTCGTTTATCTGGTACCGATTGTCATGCTGTTTGGTATCGGTAATGTGCCCGGAGTGGTCGTCACCATTATCTTTGCGCTGCCGCCGATTGTGCGTTTGACTATCCTCGGTATCCGTCAGGTTCCTGCCGACCTGGTAGAAGCGGCTGAATCCTTTGGGGCCAGCCCGCGCCAGATGCTATTCAAAGTGCAGTTACCGTTGGCAATGCCCACCATCATGGCCGGTGTTAATCAAACACTGATGCTCGCGCTCTCTATGGTCGTGATTGCTTCGATGATCGCAGTCGGAGGATTGGGGCAAATGGTCCTGCGCGGTATCGGGCGTCTGGATATGGGATTGGCTGCTGTGGGCGGTGTCGGGATCGTGATTCTCGCTATCATTCTGGACCGGTTGACGCAGTCTCTGGGGCGTGACAGCCGTAGCCGTGGTAATCAACGCTGGTATCGCACCGGTCCGTTGGGGCTGATTTTACGCCCATTCACCCGTTAATCATGGTTCATGGGCAAGGTGGCTGCTTAGCGCCTTGTCCCCCCATATCGCCATACTTTCATCACAAAGCACCGTTACAGCCATACACCGTTACAACAACGCACTTTTATCACAATACACTTTTGTCACAATACAAAGAGGGATAAACCATGATGCAGAAAACCGGACTCGGGGCCGTTGCCCTGATTACCGCACTGGCAGGCTCGCCGCTCTATGCTGCCGACCAGCCTGGCAAAGGCGTCGGTGTTCAGCCCGTGCAGAGCACTATTTCGGAGGAAACATTCCAGACGCTGCTGGTCAGCCGCGCGCTGGAGAAACTGGGATACGACGTTCAACCGATTCGCGAAGTGGATTACAACGTTGCGTATATGTCCATCGCTTCCGGCGATGCCACCTTCACCGCGGTAAACTGGGATCCGCTTCAGGCAGACATGTACAAAGCGGCTGGCGGTGATGCCAAATTTTACCGCGACGGCGTCTACGTCGGCGGCGCAGCACAGGGCTATCTAATCGACAAAAAGACAGCGGAAAAGTACCAGATAACCAACGTTGAGCAATTTAAAGATCCAGAGATCGCCAAATTATTTGATACCAACGGTGATGGCAAAGCGGACTTGATCGGTTGTGCGCCAGGTTGGGGTTGCGAGGCTGCCATCAACAATCACCTTCAGGCTTACGGATTAAGCAATACGGTAGAGCACAATCAGGGCAATTACGCCGCAATGATCGCTGATGCTATTACCCGCTATAAAGAAGGCAAACCTATTTTCTATTACACCTGGACACCGTACTGGGTCAGCGATGTACTGGTGCCAGGGCGCGATGTCGTCTGGTTACAGGTGCCTTTCTCTTCTCAACCGGGAGAAATGAAAGGCTCCAGCACCAAGCTTCCTAACGGTAACGATTACGGCTTCCCCGTGAATAATATCCGTATCGCAGCGAACAAAGCATGGGCAGAGAAAAATCCGGCAGCAGCCAAGCTGTTTGCCATCATGAAACTCCCGTTGGCCGACATCAATGCTCAGAACATGCGGATGCGTAGCGGAGAGAGCAGCCAGAAAGATATCGAGCGCCATGTGGATGGCTGGATCAAGGCACATCAGGCACAGTTTGATGGTTGGATAAAAACTGCCACTGACGCAGCCAAGTAACCTGGATACAGGCACATTGCTATTATTCGTTCACAGGCCCATTCGGGCCTGTTTCTTCAGATTCCGTTCCTTGTAAACACCTTCTGCCTTAACGGATTTGATACAATCACGCCCACACACTACAGAACGTTAGCGAGTATTCATGTCTTCTCAACAGGCTCAGACGGGTCTTAGCCTTCCTTTAACGCTCATCATGTCAACAGCAACCGGATTGGCCGTCGCCAGCAATTACTACGCCCAACCGCTGCTAGAAACCATCGCCAGAGCGTTTGAACTTTCCGTTAATCAAGCAGGGCTTATTGTCACCGCCGCCCAGGTTGGCTATGCGGTAGGTTTACTGTTTTTGGTGCCCATGGGCGATATGTTCGAACGGCGCACGTTGATTGTTACCATGACGCTGTTAACCGCTCTGGGGCTGGTTATTACCGCGCTGGCACCGACATTGCCTGTTATGCTTGCAGGTATCGGGATCGCGGGGTTGTGTTCCGTAGTGGCCCAACTGCTGGTGCCGCTCGCGGCAACGCTGGCAACCCCCGAGACGCGCGGCAAGGTAGTCGGCACAATAATGAGCGGTTTGCTGCTGGGCATTCTGCTTGCGCGCACCATTGCTGGGGCGCTCGCCACGCTGGGGGGATGGCGCACCGTGTATTGGGTGGCCAGCGTACTGATGGTTACCATGGCGTTGATACTGTGGCGAGCGCTTCCGCGTTTACCACCCAGCAATAACCTGCAGTATGAGCAACTGATCGTCTCCATTTTCCGACTGTTTGCCACCACGCCAGTATTGCGTGTACGCGCACTGCTTGGGTGTCTCTCTTTTGCCAATTTCAGCATTCTCTGGACCTCGATGGCGTTTCTGCTGTCGGCACCGCCTTATCAATATTCAGAAGGGGTTATCGGGCTGTTTGGTTTAGTCGGGGCTGCCGGTGCGCTGGCAGCCACCCGAGCCGGCCGCCTGGTCGATAAGGGAAAAGCCACCTTGACCACTACGGTGGGTCTGGTGCTGCTGTTGCTCTCCTGGGGCATGATTGCAATGGGTGTCACAGCGTTGCTACCGCTGATTGTTGGTATTGTGGTACTTGATCTGGCCGTACAAGGCCTGCACGTCACCAACCAAAGTGTGATCTATCAGATGATGCCGGAAGCGCGTAACCGACTTACCGCCGGATATATGACCAGCTACTTTATCGGCGGTGCCATTGGCTCATTGCTGTCCGCAGCAACCTACCAATTCGCAGGCTGGGCAGGCGTTTGCTCTGCGGGTGCTGCAGTAAGTTTACTAACGCTGCTTATCTGGATACCTAGCCGAAAACACGTCTGATAGATGTGTAAGTGAGGATGTGTCACATTTCTGGCACATCCGCTGTTTTATCGGTAGGGTATTGACCATCCATTATATTAAGCGACACGTTATCCAATGATAAGCCAACAGCAGGAGAAGTCTATTGAACGCGCTTCTCCTCACGCCACCTTCGCCGAAGGGGTTATCAACAGCCTACCGATAGTGATCGGTTACCTGCCCGTCGCCTTCGCTTTTGGTATGAATGCAGTCAAACTCGGGTATTCACCGTGGGAAGCGGTCTTTATGTCGTGTGTTATCTACGCCGGTGCCAGCCAGTTTGTGATTACCGCCCTGCTCAGCGCAGGGATGTCCATTTGGGTGGCCGCTTTCACCGTAATGGCCATGGATGTACGACATGTGCTGTATGGTCCGGCGCTACGGCATCGTATATTGCAGCGTCTACCTACGCGCAAGACGCCGCTGTGGGCGTTTGGGCTGACAGACGAAGTCTTCGCCGCCGCGACAGCGCGGCTGGCGCAAAATAATCGCCGCTGGAGTGAAAACTGGATGCTGGGTGTCGCTGCTGCATCCTGGATTTCCTGGGCCTGCGGCACAGTGATAGGAGCGCTATTCGGTAATGGACCATTGAAAGAATATCCCGCCGTCGAAGCAGCGCTCACATTTATGTTGCCTGCGTTATTCCTTAGTTTCCTGCTGGCCTCTTTCAAAAAACGACAAAGTGCCGTTGTATTGTGCGCACTGAGTGGTGCGCTGCTCGGTTTACTGCTGTTCTCCATACCGATCGCCATTTTAGTCGGTATCGGCAGCGGCTGTGCCGCAGCATTGTTTCTTGCACCCACCCTCGTGGTCAAACAGGAGGAGAACCCGTCGTGAGTACTCAAATTTTGCTCATTGGTGTGCTGGTTGGCACGGTGAATTTTTTGTTCCGCTACCTGCCTCTTCGTCTGGGAACCAGCCGTGCTTCTGGATCGCTTAAACGCGGCAAAGTAGGCGCCGTACTTGACAGTATTGGCATTGCCTCTATCTGCGCACTGCTGATCGTTTCCAGCGTTCCTGAGATTCAACAGCACACCAACAAACTGCTGCCTACGTTAGTGGGTTGCCTGGCACTAGCGCTCTGTTTTTATCAAACGCGCAGCATTGTGGTATCCACATTGCTTGGTGCGTTTTGTTACGGTATTGCTTTTAAATACCTTTCATTGGGAATTATTTAATATCATTGTGTTAGCAGCACGTTATTAGTGGTTCACGTTATGTTACGCGAGCGCTCTTACGTTCTGTCACAAAGTCGATAACACAATGCGACTAAATATCGTTTACCCGATTAGTAACTTTCGTTATTATACTGATCGTGATTAATGAGGTTCACATAAAAAATGGATAGTCCATCTGTACATAAGCGCGGGCTCGCAGAAAGTGGCACGCGTGATAAAAAGCCTGAGTTCGATAAAAACAGTTCCTTCTCACCCATCGAACAAATGATCAATCTGCGTGCATCGCGCAATCCAGAGTTTCCTCAACAGGAGATCTTACTGGTGCGTTTGTGCATGCACATGCAAAACAAAATCCTGGAGCACCGCAACAAGATTTTGCGGGAACAGGGCATCAACGAAACGTTGTTTATGGCACTGATTACGTTGGAATCTCAGGAATCACGTAGCATTCAGCCTTCGGAACTGAGCGCTGCGCTGGGCTCTTCGCGTACCAATGCAACACGTATTGCAGATGAGTTAGAAAAACGCGGTTGGATTGAACGCCGTGAAAGCGATAGCGATCGTCGTTGCCTGCATTTACATATGACGGATGAAGGCAAAGCGTTTCTTGATCGTCTGCTGCCGCCACAGCACCAGAGTCTGCATTTTCTCTGGTCAGCGCTGGAAAAAGATGAGCAGAAGCAGTTGGAAGTGCTGATGCGTAAATTGCTGGTGCGGCTGGACGAAATGGACAGAATCGATAATCCATAACGCCCCACACCGATAATAACAATACTGTCTTTCCTGAAATACATCTTCACACGCACTGGCGTGTTTGCCAGGTGCCTAGTGTTTTTGGATCAATACCCGTTCGTATCATGGCCGTTAATTAACGGACCCCGTTCCGCTGCCTCACGGCAGCCGGAGCGATAAATTGCATCATGGGTAAAGGCTGCGCGGGCTGGCTCTCTGCCTCGCAGTGCACATGCAAGAATCGGCCATCGTTATCCGCCGCATTCTGATAAATAATAATGAAAAAGTGACATTTGAAGCAGAGGAAAACACCATGAGTTCAAGCGTGGAAAATCAAGCGCCGCAGGCTCCTGTAAAAAATAAAAAACGCCAGCGTAAACGGATACTTACCCTGTTAACCGTGCTGTGTCTACTGGTTGGCTGCGCCTGGTTTATCTACTGGTATCTGGTGCTAAGACACCACCAGGAGACGGATGATGCCTACGTTGCTGGTAATCAGGTACAGTTGATGTCCCAAGTAAGCGGCAGCGTCACCCGTGTTAACGTAGACAACACCGATTTCGTCAAGCAAGGTGCGGTTCTGGTTGAACTTGATGCTACCGATGCTCAATTGGCTTTCGAACGTGCACAGACCGCGCTGGCCAACAGTGTGCGTCAAACGCACCAGCTGATGATCAACAGTAAACAGTATCAGGCCAACATCGATCTGTACCAAACAGAACTTAACAAAGCCACGGGTGACCTTGCTCGCCGTGAAGCCTTGGGTAATGTCAATGCGATTGGCCGTGAAGATGTGCAGCACGCCCGTGATGCCGTCGCCAGCGCCCGTGCGTCACTGGAAGTGGCCAGACAACAATATCAGGCTAATCGAGCGATGATCCTCGATACGCCACTGCAACAACAACCCGGCGTGCAACAAGCCGCGACCGATCTGCGTGATGCCTGGTTAGCACTGCAAAGAACCCGCATTGTCAGCCCGGTAGATGGCTATATTTCTCGCCGAAGCGTACAAGTTGGCGCACGAATAACGCCCTCATCTGCACTGATGGCCATCGTACCCGCTCACCATCTGTGGGTAGATGCCAACTTTAAAGAAACACAGCTTGCCAATATGCGTATCGGCCAACCTGTCACTGTGGTCAGTGATATCTACGGTGACGATGTGGTGTATCAGGGCAAAGTCGTCGGTCTTGATATGGGTACTGGCAGCGCGTTTTCCTTATTACCTGCACAAAATGCCACCGGCAACTGGATCAAGGTAGTACAGCGTTTACCTGTACGTATTGAGCTGGATGCGAAGCAATTGGCTGAACACCCGTTGCGTATTGGCCTTTCAACGCTGGTAAAAGTGGATACCGCCAATGTGGACGGGAAGGTCTTGTCTGATGCACCACGTAGTACGCCAGCCTACCAAAGCGATGCGTTAACGCTGGATCTGACTCCGGTCAATACCCTGATCGATACTATCATTCGGGCTAATGCGGAATAACCTCGCAGGAGATAAGCGTGCAGAGAAAACCGCTTGAAGGCTCGGCTCTTGCCTGGATGACCGTCGCGCTATCCTTAGCGACTTTTATGCAGGTGCTGGATTCGACCATCGCTAACGTGGCTATCCCCACAATTGCCGGTAACCTGGGAGCATCAAACTCTCAGGGCACTTGGGTGATCACGTCATTTGGGGTAGCCAATGCGATTTCTATCCCCATTACCGGTTGGCTTGCCAAACGTATTGGTGAGGTGCGCCTGTTTCTGTGGGCAACAGGATTGTTTGCTTTCACCTCATGGCTGTGCGGTGTGTCCACCAGTCTGGAAATGCTGATTTTTGCCCGTGTACTTCAGGGGATTGTCGCGGGTCCGTTGATTCCTCTGTCGCAAAGCTTGTTGCTGAGCAACTACCCGCCAGCTCGACGCAGTATTGCATTGGCGCTCTGGTCAATGACGGTGGTGGTGGCCCCCATTTGCGGCCCCATTCTCGGCGGCTGGATCAGCGATAATTATCACTGGGGTTGGATCTTCTTTATCAACGTGCCGTTAGGCATTTTGGTTGTGGTCATCGCAATGCAAACGTTGAAAGGGCGCGAAACCAAAACCGAAATACGGCCAATCGATACCATTGGTCTGGCACTATTGATTGTCGGGATCGGCAGCTTGCAAATGATGCTAGACCGCGGCAAAGAGCTAGACTGGTTCAGTTCCAACGAGATTATCATTTTGACTGTGGTGGCGGTGGTCGCCATTGCCTTCCTGATTGTCTGGGAGCTGACCGATGACCATCCTGTGGTGGATTTGTCGCTGTTTAAATCGCGTAACTTCACCATTGGCTGCTTGTGTATCAGCCTGGCCTATATGTTCTATTTTGGTTCAATCGTGTTGTTACCGCAGCTATTGCAAACGGTCTATGGCTATACCGCAACCTGGGCAGGGTTTGCCTCAGCGCCAGTCGGGCTGATGCCCGTGCTGCTCTCCCCGATAATAGGACGCTTTGCACCGCGTTTGGATATGCGTAAGCTGGTAACATTCAGTTTCATCATGTATGCCGTGTGCTTTTATTGGCGTGCGTATACCTTTGAACCGGGAATGGGTTTCGGTGCGTCTGCCTGGCCGCAATTTGTGCAAGGGTTCGCGGTGGCCTGCTTCTTTATGCCTCTCACCACTATTACGCTTTCCGGGTTACCCCCAGAGCGACTGGCGGCAGCATCAAGCCTTTCGAACTTTGCGCGTACGCTGGCTGGCTCCATCGGCACCTCGATCACCACAACATTGTGGACACAGCGTGAATCGCTGCACCACGCACATCTCACCGAATCAATAACACCTTACAATCCCATCGCGCAGGAATCCTATCAGCAGTTGATGGGGATGGGGATGAGTGAGAAGCAGGCTTCAGCCTACATAGCCCAACAGATAACTAATCAAGGGTTGATTATTTCGGCCAATGAAATCTTTTGGGCAGCGGCAGCGGTCTTCTTGGTACTGATGATATTGGTCTGGTTTGCGCGGCCACCGTTTACAACCGGGGGCGGAGGCGGCGGCGCTCACTGAGAGAATTAGCCTACAGGCTAAAACATGACAGCGTGATTTATGTTTATAGCTGAGTAAGGTTTCGTGCGCGATCACACCCGTGTCTATCTACCACTTGCATGGCACGCGCCCGACGAGGGGAATGCAATCACCCATTCCCCTCGACCCCAGGCTATTTGCGCAATGTCGCCGCTTCGCGATACCTTCGGAAACAGCTGGTGCCGGACGGACCGCCCCCGACGCGGCGGGGACTTTCGCAGCATCCATGCTGCTCATCCTGGCCCCATCTTTTTCCTCAGCGCCATTGGACGCGGGAGGTCAAAACAAAACCCCAGTCTGCCAGTTCGTTCTCTAACGCATCACTCTTCAGTGATGCTGTGCTGCCGCCACCATTCTGCCAGCAAAATACCCGTCGCAACGGAAATATTCAGGCTTTCCACTTTCCCCGTCCCCCCGATAGACAGCGGCAAATCGCCCTGCTGCCAGGTGCTGTCCGTCAGGCCATCACCTTCATGTCCCACCACCAATACCACTTTCTTCGGCAATGCGGTTTGTGCCAGCGGCTGACCTTTGTGACTGGATGTCGTCGCGATGATATAACCCGCAGCGCGGAAGGCATCCAGAGCCGAAGGGAAACTATCGGTTTGAATGGCATTCACATGCTCAGCACCGCCTTCTGCCGTGCGCACAGCTGCGCCAGATTCCAGCAACGACGGATCGTGAATCAGCACACCTTCGACACCAAAATGCGCGCAAGAACGCACGATACCGCCCAGATTATGCGGGTTACCCACATCTTCCAGCGCCAACACACAATCCGTTTCCTTCGTCTGTGCCAGTGCCAGATAATCATTCACATCGGAGCCCTGGCGTTTCTTGATCAGGAAGCACACACCGCCGTGGTGATCGGTACCAGACGCCTTGGTAAGTTCTTCATCATCCACCACATGGTAGGCTTTACGGTTCGCTGCCATCCAGCGTAACGCTTCACGGAAACGCGGCGTTACCTCTTGCAAGAACCAGGCGCGCACAATGGCATCCGGACGGTTGTTAAACAGCGCCTGACAGGCGTTTTCACCATAAACACGCGTCTCCTCCTGACGCTGGCGACGAATCTGCCCTGGATCGAGACGACTCTTGCCCACAATCCCGCCATGGTCGGGTGTCTCTGCGGCATCCGGTGCACGCGACACCGTTTTCCACGGTGAATCACTGCCGCGACCATAATCTGCACGATCATCGCGCCCAGCGTTGTCGTTATTGCGGTGCGGATTTTCACGCACATAGCGCGGGTTCATGTCACGCGGATCGCGTGGCTTGGTACGCCCATCTTTATCGCGGTTGTCGCGATTATCGCGCGGCTTGCCGCGACCGTCTGTATCACGGTTGTCACGAGATGCATACGGCTTACTACGCCCCTCTTTATCACGGTTGTCGCGAGATTCGTACGGCTTTCTGCGCCCCTCTTTATCACGGTTATCGCGAGATTCGTACGGCTTGCTGCGACCCTCTTTATCACGGTTATCGCGAGATTCGTACGGCTTGTTACGTCCGTCTTTATCACGGTTGTCGCGAGATTCGTACGGCTTGTTACGTCCGTCTTTATCACGGTTGTCGCGCCGCCCCGTTTTTTCGTTATCATTACGGCGATCGCGCGCTCCGTCTCCGGTACGCGAATTTTTCTTTTCGTCCTCGTTACGGACGTACATCACGCGGACCTTTCCGCTCTTACTACCCGCTGAATCGCTCATTATTTTCTCCACCAACGCGCTGGCGCGAAGATTACCTGATGTACACCCGCGACGCTACCGACTTCGGGTATAAAAGCAGAGTTTCCGTGACGCATCGGCGAACGATGACACCGAAACCAGAACCACAACGGTGATGTCTATTGTAATCATTGAGGAAACCACGTTGTCTCCCCTAGCATTCATCACCATAATACGTTTACGCTTTTGCAACATGCTGTTGTTTTTGAACCTGCCCTTTGGTTATGTCACAACGTTAACCACAGCACATCTATTTTAGCCGTTTTATGATTTGAGGTCGCCTATGAACACGGTATGCGAATCCTGCCACACCATGAATCGTTTGCCTGAAGAACGCCTTCACGACCACCCCAAATGTGGCCGCTGTGGCAGTGCGCTGTTTTCTGGTGATGTGATCAATGCCACCAGCGCCACATTCGATACGTTGTTGCAAGACGCCCTGCCAGTAGTCGTGGACTTTTGGGCTCCTTGGTGTGGTCCCTGTGTCGCCTTTGCCCCGATCTTTACTGCGGTAGCGCAAGAGCGTGCGGGAAGCGTTCGCTTTATTAAAGTGAACACCGAAGCTGAGCCCGAATTAAGCGCGCGTTTTCGCATTCGCAGTATTCCGACACTGATGGTGTTTAAGCAGGGCAAGCCGGTAGATATCATGAGTGGCGCTCTGCCGAAAACGCCGTTTGAAAACTGGTTAGATGAAACGATTTGAGTAGTTGAACAATGTAATAAAAGCCGCACTGGGGCTTTCTGTACTCCGGTGCGTCTAGTAGAATAACGCTTTTTAGCGACCCCTCATGCGCGATAATGCTGTTCTTCGTTTACGCCAGCACCGGCTGGAACTCTCCACCCGCCCTTTTCGGGCTAGAGGTTGCCGTGTTGTGCGTTGTCAACACTGCCTGCTGCCGGTAAAAAATTGTCTGTGTGACACTATCACCCCTCATTCGGCCCGCAGCCGTTTCTGTTTGATCATGTTCGATACCGAGCCGTTAAAACCCAGCAATACCGGTCGCCTGATTGCCGATATTCTGCCCGATACCCAGGCATTCCTGTGGTCACGCACTGAGCCTGATCCGGCCTGGCTGGCGGCACTGCAAACCTCGGACTATCAGCCCTATCTGGTTTTTCTTGCGGATGAAACCGAGCCTGCACGCCAGGTATTGCACCAACTGCCAGATGATGCCAAGCCACCGCTGTTCGTTTTACTGGATGGCACATGGCCGGAAGCGCGTAAGATGTTTCGCAAAAGCCCTTATCTTGATGTACTACCCATTCTGTCACTTGCCGTTGAATCACTCTCTCGCTACCAACTGCGCGAAGCAAGTAGCGCTGGACAACACTGCACAGCGGAAATTGCTGCCGCGCTGTTGCAACAGGCAGGTGATAACCGTGCCAGCCAAGGGTTGCTCAATCACTTCGAGCGCTTTCGCCAACGCTATCTGGCCGGTAAAGCACATCGCCCTGAGCAGGAAATTTCATCGACTGTCACAGCATAAACGGATAAAAACCGCTATGATTCAGCTCTCTGTCCTGTCGGGAGCGAGCTATGAGTCAGCGCGGATTAGAAGCGTTATTAAGGCCAAAATCGATCGCCGTGCTGGGTGCATCGGAGAAACCGGGACGAGCCGGTTTTCTTATGATGCAAAACCTGCTGGGCGGTTTCTTCACCGGCCCAATCCTGCCCGTTACACCCAAATACCGTGCAGTCTGTGGCGTACTTGCTTATCCCGATGTGGCAAATCTCCCCGTCACTCCCGATTTGGCAGTCCTCTGTACCCATGCCAGTCGCAATCTGATGCTGTTGGAAGCGTTGGGTCAGCGCGGTTGTAAAACCGCCATTATTCTCTCTTCCCCCCCCGCACAGGCGGAGGAACTCAAAGCCTGCGCCAGCCGCTATGCCATGCGTCTGTTGGGGCCTAACAGTCTGGGGATACTGGCACCGTGGCAAGGTTTCAATGCCAGCTTCTCTCCCGTGCCAATAGTCAAAGGAAAGCTGGCGTTTATTTCTCAGTCAGCCGCTGTTTCCAATACTATTCTCGACTGGGCGCAGCAGAGAGGTATCGGATTTTCCTACTTCATCGCGCTGGGGGATAGCCTGGATATCGATGTGGATGACGTGCTCGACTTTCTGGCGCGTGACGGTAAAACCAGCGCTATTTTATTGCATCTGGAGCAGCTTAAAGATGCCCGGCGTTTTCTCTCCGCCGCGCGCAGCGCTGCCAGAAATAAGCCCATCCTGGTTATCAAGAGCGGCCGAACGCCGCTTGCTCAGCAGTTATTGCACGGGAACCAGCTCGGATTGGATGCTGCCTACGATGCTGCTATCCAGCGTGCCGGATTACTGCGCGTACGAGACACACACGAGCTGTTCTCCGCAGTGGAAACGCTGAGCCATCTGCGTCCATTGCGCGGTGAGCGTTTGCTGATTGTCAGTAACGGCGCATCTCCAGCAGCACAGGCGCTTGATCAACTGCTTAGCAGGCAGGGAAAACTGGCGACATTGACTGAACAAACGCAGCAAAAGCTGCGTGATGTATTACCCGAGGACGTCCACATCGGAAACCCGCTCGATCTGCGCGACGATGCGACCGCTGCGCGCTATCTCAGTACATTTTCAGTATTGCTCGACAGCGATGACTACGATGCCTTGCTGATCATCCACGCGCCGAGTGCAGCAGCACCTGGCACAGAAAGCGCACAACAGTTGATTGCCTGCTGCCAGGCACATCCGCGTGGCAAACGCATCACCTTACTCACCAACTGGTGTGGTGAATATTCCTCTCAAGAGGCGCGTCGTCTGTTCAATGAGGCAGGTATTCCCACCTACCGCACACCTGAAGGTGCAGTCACTGCATTTATGCATATCGTGGAATACCGGCGCAACCAGAAGCAACTGATGGAAACGCCTGCCCTGCCGCACGATCTCGGCATCAACGCCAGTCAGGCACACCAACTGATTCATCAGGCGTTGAGCGACGGGGTGGCACAACTTGATACCCACGAAGTTCAACCGATTTTGCAGGCCTATGGGCTGAACACTTTGCCGACATGGATTGCCAGCGACAGCGCTGAAGCCGTACATATTGCCGAACAAATTGGTTATCCAGTCGCTATCAAACTGCGTTCGCCGGATATCCCGCACAAATCCGAAGTGCAAGGGGTGATGCTCTACCTACGCACTGCCCATGAAGTCCAGCAAGCAGCCGATGCGATTATTGATCGTGTCAAACGCGCCTATCCTCAGGCGCGAATTCATGGGCTATTGGTGCAAGGCATGGCGAATCGCGCTGGAGCACAAGAGCTGCGTATCGCTGTGGAACAGGACCCCATCTTTGGTCCGCTGATTTTGTTGGGCGACGCAAGCGTAGCGTGGAACAAAGATTCGCAGGCGGCAGTAGCATTACCACCGCTCAATATGACACTGGCACGCTATCTGATAATGCAAGCGCTGAAAAGCGGTAAAATACGCGGGCGTAGCGCTCTGCACCCACTGGATATCGCTGGGCTCAGTCGGTTGCTGGTGCAGGTTTCCAACCTGATTCTTGACTGCCCAGAAGTTCATCGTTTGGATATTCATCCGTTGCTGGCCTCCGGCAGTGAATTTACGCTGTTAGATGTCACGCTCCATCTCGCCCCTTTCTCTGGTGACCCACAATCCCGGCTGGCCATCCGCCCTTACCCGCAGGAACTGGAAGAACAGGTGCTACTCAATAACCAGGAACGTTGCCTGTTCCGACCGATCCTCCCAGAGGACGAGCCACTGCTGGAACACTTCATCAGTAACGTGACCAAAGAAGATCTCTATTACCGTTATTTCAGTGAAATCAATGAATTCAACCATGAAGACTTAGCGTACATGACACAGATCGACTACGATCGGGAAATGGCATTTGTGGCTGTTCGTCCTACGCAACTCGGAGATGAAATCATTGGCGTTACCCGAGCCATTTCCGATCCCGATAACATTGCCGCTGAATTTGCGGTTCTGGTGCGTTCAGACTGCAAAGGGATGGGGCTTGGCAAACGCCTGCTCACCAAGTTGATTGATTACACCCGTCGCCACGGGTTAAAGCAGTTAAACGGCATCACCATGCCTCATAACCAGGGCATGATCGCTCTGGCCAAAAAACTCGGCTTCACGATCGATGTGCAATTGGACGAAGGGATTGTCACCCTTGTGCTACCTTTAAACACGCCAGATGTTACGTGACAGAGCGTTTATTTTGATGGTCAATCTGGTAATGAACGGTAAAACTTACTCACTACGCCCGAAAAGTAGTGGTATCATCGCCCGATTCGGCATTCCCCTGACATCATTTATGACGGCCTTGCGCCGACTAATAAGAGAAGAAACGCACTGTGATGTTGTCTACATTTAAACGCAATAAATACCAACAACACCTTGCACAACTGCCCAAACTCCCTCAAGCAGCGGATGACGTTCAGACATTGCACTCTCCTGAACTGTTTCGCGCCACGCTGATTAATCTTATCCAACAGGCCAAGACACGCGTCTATCTGGTCGCGCTCTATCTGGAGCAGGACGATGGTGGACAGGGCATACTCTCTGCGCTCTACAACGCCAAGCGCAGCAATCCCGATTTGGATGTGCGCGTGTTGGTGGATTGGCACCGAGCACAGCGAGGACGCATTGGTGACAAATCAGCGAGTACCAACGCAGACTGGTACTGTGGTATGGCAGAAAAACATGCCGACGTGAAATTCCCCATTTATGGTATTCCCGTCAATACGCGTGAAGCACTGGGTGTCTTGCACCTGAAAGGGTTCATTGTTGACGATAGTGTGTTGTATAGCGGTGCCAGCCTGAACGATGTTTATCTGCACCAACATGATAAGTATCGCTACGATCGCTATCAGCTTATCCGTAATACGGCACTGGCTGACACGATGTCCGGATATATCACCACGTTGCTAAAAGATTCGGCGGTACAACGTTTAGATAGTCGTTCACGGCCCAAAAATCTGGAAATCAAAGCGGATATTCGTCAATTTCGCCAAACGCTACGCACGCTCGCCTACAACACGCCCGGTAGTGAGGGCGTTAATGGGGAGTTAACGGTCACACCGTTGGTAGGGTTGGGTAAACAAAGCCCGCTGAATAACACGATTCATCACCTGATGTTTTGCACTGAACATCGGCTGGTCATGTGCACTCCGTATTTCAACCTGCCCGCACTGCTGATCAAAAACGTGGTGCGCTTGCTTAAAGAAGGCAAGCAAGTTGAGATCATCATCGGTGACAAGACGGCTAATGATTTCTTTATTCCAGAAGATCAGCCGTTTAAGATCATTGGTGCGTTGCCCTACCTGTACGAGATCAATCTGCGCCGTTTTGTTAGCCGCTTGCAGCGTTACATCGACAATCAGCAGTTGACGGTCCGGCTATGGAAAGACGGAGATAATAGCTTCCACCTCAAAGGACTGTGGGCCGACGATACCTGGCAACTGTTAACCGGCAATAACCTGAATCCTCGCGCATGGCGTTTAGATTTGGAAAATGCCATCCTGATTCACGATCCTGAGAAAGTACTGCTGGAACAGCGGTTGCAAGAGTTAGAGCAGATCCGCGCTTACACTACGCCACTTAAGAGCTATACCGACTTGCAAGGTATCGCGCAGTATCCGGTGAAGGTGCGTAAATTAATACGCCGCTTACGTCGTATCAGGATCGATAGGCTGATCAGCCGGATTCTGTAACACGACGTAACCACGAAGCCTTTTAGGCATGCTTATGTTTCCCGGCGAATCACGACGAGGGGCACTCCGGCGGCTTACACCGCTACGACCCCATCGCCGCACTTCACCTCACATCGGAATTTACCGACAGCCAGGAACCCCTTCTACGGGGTTTTTTCGTCTTCTGGCACCTCACATCTTCGCTATACCATTTCCTTCTCACCGCAATAAGCGGTAAAAATGCCTTTTCCGTTCTCCTAATGAAACCACGTTCCATTTATCTTGAAATAATCAACACTGCAGCGATCATTTTGTGATCTGCATCTAGGTAAATAAATTACCGTTCCGTTATTATTGTTCTATATAAAAAACTATGGTTTCACATATAAAACGAACATGAATATCTTCCAACAGCTTGAACATAGCAAAGCACCCGCAGCAGTCCGTCTAGTGATGATTGTTGACTATATTGCTAATCGTGACGAAGCCAGCTTTACTGAGATCTGTACCGATTTATCTATTCCCAAAAGTAGCGTACATCACTTGCTTGAAGTGCTGACGGTGTCACAGCTATTACGTCAGCGCCCTGATGGGCGTTATGTTTTAGGCTTGCGGTTATTTGAACTGGGCGGTCTGGCAATAAAGAATATCGATCTGCGCAAAGACGCCATTGGCTTTATGCATGCGTTAGTGAAAGAAACGGAACTGACTTGCCATCTCGGTATTTTGGATGGTGATAACGGTTTTTTCCTGAGTAAAGTAGAATCGCCTAAGGCCATCGTGAAAACATCCTGGGAAGGTAAAAAAATCGTATTCAACAGAATGTCTCTGGGAAAAGTGTTATTAGCCTGGCTACCACAGGAAAGAATAGAAGCCCTAATTGCTGATTGTACTTTTAAGCGTTTGACACCGCGTACCATTACCAATAAAGAAGATTTCCTGGAACACCTGAAACTTGTCAAAACCCAAGGCTGGGCGATTGATGACGGTGAAGATATTGAAGAAATTTGCTGCATGGCAGCACCCATTTTTAATCAGGACGGGAAAGTTGTCGCAGCAATCGGCGTCAACGGCATGCAATCACAGTATGCCAATGGCAAGAAAGAGAAACATCTGGCAAGCCTGATTAAGGCCAGTAAGGCGATCTCAGATCATATTAATAGCCGTCGAGTTTGAGAACACTCATACTTAAAAAGTAATCCATTGATGATTAAGAGGTTAATGATTGAATAATCAATAAAGCCATTTTATTTAAAAATAAAAATTACGTTAAATAAATCATTACCAACTGGTTAATAGCCCTCCGTAAACCGGTAATGGGCATCGCCAGCCAGCGTAATGAGACGTAATGGTTGAAATATCTGTAATGCACCAAGAAACATTACGGAAAGGTAACTTATAATTTAAAAAAAATCTAGACACCTTAAATATCAAGGCATTAATGAGTATTTAATTATCAATTTCATAATGGAGATGACCATCTTCAATATTTTGAGTGAATGTGGGTAATAACACCTAGGGCCTTGTACGCCCCTGATTTTAAATTTTATGCATATCACCTATCTGCTTCTATTCGAGGCGGCGGGACACATTTTTATTTTTATAGATGAGGCTTTTCATGAAAATCAAACAAGCTATTGATAAAATCCCTGGGGGATTAATGCTGGTTCCGCTCTTTTTGGGCGCACTCTGTAATACCTTCACGCCGGGCGCGGGAAAATTTTTGGGATCATTCAGTAATGGGTTGATTACCGGTACCATTCCTATTTTGGCAGTATGGTTTTTCTGCATGGGCGCGTCCATTGAGCTTAAAGCGACCGGCACCATGTTGAGAAAATCCGGTGTTTTGGTTGTCACCAAAATTGCCACCGCATGGGTTGTTGCGATGATCGCTGGTACCTTTTTGCCGGGCGATGGTATCCAAAATGGTTTGTTCGCGGGTATTTCAGTCCTCGCACTGGTAGCGGCGATGGATATGACCAACGGCGGCCTGTATGCTGCATTAATGAATCAGTACGGCTCGAAAGAAGAAGCGGGTGCTTTCGTTTTGATGTCTTTGGAATCGGGCCCGCTGATGACTATGGTTATCCTCGGAGCCAGCGGTATCGCGACCTTTGAGCCGCAGCTTTTCGTGGGTGCGGTACTGCCTTTCCTGATTGGCTTTGCACTGGGTAACCTGGATCCTGACCTGAGAAAACTGTTTGGTAACTCCGTCCAAACACTGATTCCTTTCTTTGCTTTCGCATTGGGGAACACCATCAACTTGGCCGTTATCCTTAAAACCGGCTTCGCCGGCATCTTCTTAGGCGTACTGGTGATCATTGTTACTGGTATCCCGTTAATCCTGGCTGACAAATTTATCGGTGGAGGTAACGGCACAGCTGGCGTGGCAGCATCAAGCAGTGCCGGTGCCGCAGTAGCAACCCCCTTGCTGATCGCTAACATGGCGCCGGAATTTGCTCCGGTAGCTCAACAAGCCACGGCACTGGTTGCCACCAGTGTTATAGTGACTTCAGTACTTGTGCCCATCATTACGGCCTTGTGGGCAAAACGATTTTCACCTAAAAACGCATAAAAGGTAACAATATGGACGTACGACAAAGTGTACACAGCGAACATGCCAAAACGCTCGATACTACCGAGCTGAGAAAGAAATTTCTCATTGAGCAGATTTTCACGCCAAACCAATACACCATGGTGTACAGCCACATTGACCGTATTGTCGTTGGCGGAATTATGCCTGTTGATGGCGAGATCACCTTTGATGATGGTATCGGTAAACAATTTGGTGTGAATTATTTCCTTGAGCGGCGTGAACTGGGTTTGATCAACATCGGTGGCCCAGCGAACATCATTATTGATGGCAAAAGTTACGCGGTGGGCAACGAAGAGGCACTCTATGTGGGTAAAGGCGCGAAAGCGTTGGCATTCAGCAGCGTAGATAAGGCTAAGCCGGCAAAACTGTACTACAACAGTGCGCCAGCGCATGCCACGTTCCCGACGCGTGTGATTACGCAAGAGGATGCGGTTAAAGCCCCGCTGGGTGATATCGCAACCTGTAACAAGCGTACCATTTGCAAATATCTGGTGCCGGAAGTGGTGGAAACCTGTCAGTTGAGCATGGGGTTAACACGCTTGGCAGAAGGTAGCAACTGGAACTCAATGCCGACCCATACCCATGAACGCAGAATGGAAGTTTACTTCTATTTTGATATGGCAGATGACACCATTATTTTCCATATGATGGGTGAACCACATGAAACACGTCATCTGGTGATGCATAACGAACAAGCGGTGATTTCACCGAGTTGGTCGATTCACACCGGTGTTGGCACCAAAAATTATGCCTTTATCTGGGGCATGATCGGTGAAAACCTGACGTTTGACGACATGGATCATATTGCGATGAAAGATCTGCGCTAGTAGGCGCTGTACGACTCGCACTCGTTCCGCTAACGCCCACGGTATTAATACCGTGGGCGTTTTTGTATCTGCTATCCGGCAATCTTTTTCGCTGGCATTTACCGCACTGTCGGAGGGCGGGCTCTCCACGCATAGCCGTTGAGAACATCCAGAAATAATGACGTAAAGCGACATGATTTTAATTGTTTGACGTTATATCGCGTAAAAAATGACGCTGAGGAGAGCGTCAGGACGCCCCGAAAGTCAGCCCCGCGTCTGACAAAAATGCCGGGAGCATTTTTGAACGCTGCTAGCAGCGGCCCCGCAGGGGCGAGTCTCATGGATGAGACGAGTTTTCCGCGTCGCTAGTAGCCCGTCAGTGGACTCGAGCTCCGAAGGCACCGCGTAGCGGCGTTATTTCCCGCGCAAAGCCAGGGGCCTCGGGGCGAAGGCGATTAAGCGCCCCGTGTCAGGCGCGTGCGATGTACGATGCAAAGAACTACGTGAATTAACGCGCACGGAATATTCACTGTACCCGCAAAAACGTGACCATAAATTTATGGGAATTTCTCAGCCCATAGGCGGGGAAGTTACTTGTTCTTTCCGTCTGAGGTCCCCAGATTGCACCGAGGATTACAACATATAGGACCGAGGATAACGAAATAAAGGGCTTGGAATAACAACCTATATTTCTCACATAGCAAAAAGGGCTGCCCTTTCGGACAGCCCCTTCGCTTAATTAAAACCTGGCAGTTCCCTACTCTCACATGGGGAAGCCCCACACTACCATCGGCGCTACGGCGTTTCACTTCTGAGTTCGGCATGGGGTCAGGTGGGACCACCGCGCTATCGCCGCCAGGTAAATCTTTTTTTAAGCCGAACATTAACCCATATACGTGGTGCTGATACCCAGAGTCGAACTGGGGACCTCACCCTTACCAAGGGTGCGCTCTACCAACTGAGCCATATCAGCGCACCGGTAAAAATTAAAAGCCTGGCAGTTCCCTACTCTCACATGGGGAAGCCCCACACTACCATCGGCGCTACGGCGTTTCACTTCTGAGTTCGGC